>NZ_JBWKFG010000001.1:0-1195118 GCF_056434405.1 Streptomyces sp. NPDC044044
GACGGTCAGGTCATCGGCGAAGTGCCGGTCGCCGGTGGCGTCGGGCACGTACTTCACGGTGACAACGATCCTCAAGCTCACGCCGGCTCTCCTACCTGGTGCGGTTCGTTATGACGACGGTATGGCACTCAGTACCCCCTGTAAAGGTACGTAGTGCCAGATAGGCCTTCACGATGCTACGTTCCCCGCATGACTGAGGCACGCGGAGCAGCGAAGAAGGCCCCCATGCGGGAGGTGCTCGCCAAGGCGGCGTTCCAGCTGTTCCTGGAGCGCGGCTTCGAGCAGACCACCGTGGACGACATCGTGGCGCGGGCCGGTGTGGGGCGCCGCTCCTTCTTCCGGTACTTCCCGTCGAAAGAGGACGCGGTCTTCCCCGACCACGAGAGCTGCCTGGCCGACATGACGGCGTTCCTGGAAGCGGCCGACGGCGCCGATCCCGTGGACGCCGTGTGCGACGCGGCCCGGATCGTGCTCCGGATGTACGCCACGAACCCCGAGTTCTCCGTGCAGCGCTACCGCCTCACACAGGAGGTCCCCGGCCTGCGTACGTACGAACTCTCCGTGGTGCGCCGCTACGAACGCACCATGGCCGGCTACCTCCGCGCTCGCTACGCCGACGCCGATGACGGCTCCCTGCGCGCCGAGGTGATCGCCGCCGCCGTGGTCGCCGCGCACAACAACGCCCTGCGCTCCTGGCTGCGTTCGGGCGGCGACGGCGACGCGGAGGCCGCGGTGGACCACGCGCTCGGGCTCGTGCGGGACGGGTGGGGGAGCGCCGCCACCAGCGGGGGAGCGGACGCCGACGCCGCTGACGAGGTCGTCGTCATGGTGGTCTCGAAGCGCGCCCCCATGTGGCGCGTGGTGCAGCGCGTCGAGTCGGCCCTCGGCCAGGACTGAGCAAAGCAGCACTCAGTACCTTTACCTTCTGGCACTCAGTGCCATATGGTGCGGATGCGTCGACGCCGAGCGCGGCGCATCCGAGCCGAGTGCAGGTCAATGCAGGGGGTCGAGTCATGTCCCAGCAGGAATTGAGCATCGCTCCGACAGAGCACGAGCGAACCGGCATGATCTACCAGCGCTGCCGATGGTGCGGCACCGCGTCCTTCCGGCGCATGCTGTGTCCGGTGTGCGCGTCCAGCGATCTGGCGGCCGAGCAGAGCGACGGCGAAGGCGTCGTCGTCCAGTCCAGCGTGGTCAACCGCTACACGGGGACCGCACGCAACGAGTCCCTCGTCCGCTTCCCCGAAGGGTTCGTGTTCCGCTGCCGCGTCGTGGGCGCCTCACCGCATCTGGTGTGGGTCGGCGCGCGTGTGCGGCCCGTGGCCGGGTCCGATCCGGAGACCGGGGAGGCCGTCTTCGAGCTCTGCGAGACGCACACGAGCGTCGACTGGTAGCGCTTCCGGCAGGTGGTGGTGCCGCCGATCAGTTGACGCCCCGCTCGTGCCCTTCCCAGTAGGGCCCGCGCAGCTTGTACTTCTGGAGTTTCCCGGTGGCCGTGCGGGCCAGTTCCGCGCGGAACTCCACCGAGGTCGGCGCCTTGAAGCCGGCGAGATGCTCCTTGCAGTGCCGGATGAGCTCCTCCTCCGTGGCGTGCGCGCCCGAGGCGAGGACGACCAGGGCCTTGATGGTCTCGCCCCACTTCTCGTCCGGCACTCCGATGACCGCGACCTCGGCGACAGCGGGGTGGCTGAACAACACGTCCTCCACCTCGATCGAGGAGACGTTCTCACCGCCGGTGATGATGACGTCCTTCTTGCGGTCACTGATCGTCAGATGTCCGTCCGCGCCGATCGACCCGCCGTCGCCCGTGTGGAACCAGCCGCCCTCCAGGGCCTGCGCGCTCTCCTCGGGCTGCTCCCAGTACCCCTCCAGGATCACGTTCGACCGGGCGAGCACCTCGCCCTCGTCCGACGTGCGCAGCGTCACGCCCAGGGCCGGGGCACCGGCCTGGACCAGCTTCTCCGCGCGCTGCTGCGAGGTGAGGTCGTCCCACTCGGCGCGGGTGCGGTTGATGGTGAGCAGGGGAGAGGTCTCGGTGAGGCCGTAGATCTGGATGAACTCCCAGCCCAGCTCGGACTCGACCTGCTCGACCGTCTTGGTGGGCGGCGGAGCCCCGGCGACGATGATGCGCACCCGGTCCCGGCCCGGGATCTCCCCCTCCCACGAACGCGCGGCGGCGAGCACCGCGTTGACCACCGCGGGCGCCGCGCACATCACCGTGACCCCGTGCTCGGCCACGCGGCGCAGGATCTCCGCGCCGTCCACCTTGCGCAGCACGATCTGGCGCGCGCCCATGCCGGACATCGCGAACGGCATGCCCCAGCCGTTCGCGTGGAACATCGGCAGGGTGTGCAGATAGACGTCCCGGTCCGTGACCCCGGCGTGCAGCGCGAACGTCAGGGCGTTCACCCAGATGTTGCGGTGCGTGATCTGTACGCCCTTGGGGCGCGCGGTCGTACCGCTGGTGAAGTTGATGGTCGCGGTGGCGTTCTCGTCGTGCTCCCAGGGCTCGGGCTCGGTGTCGAACCGGTACAGCTCCGCGTCGGCCTCCGCTCCGAGCGTGAAGCGGTGCTTGCAGGCCACCTCCGAGAGGCGGTCCTCCAGCTCGGGGTCGACAAGGAGCACGCTCGCCCCCGACCGGGCGACGATGTAGCTCACCTCGTCGGGCGAGAGGCGGAAGTTGACCGGCACGAGGACCCGGCCGTGGCCGCTGACGCCGAAGAACGAGGTCAGCAGCCGCGCGCTGTTGTGCGAGACCACGGCCACCCGGGCGCCGTGCGACACCCCGAGCGCGTCGAGACCGGCGGCCTGTGCCCGCGCCAGCTCACCCACGCGCCGGTAGGTGAGACCTGTCCAGGGCTCGGCAGGCTGGTCGGGCTCGTCGACGATGCCGACCCGGTCGCCGTACACGGCCGTGGCGCGGTCCAGAAAATCAAGGGCCCCGAACGGGACGAACATCCGGCCTCCTGAAGCTCAGTCGATGTACGTCGCCTATCCGACCATGCTCCCCGGAAACTGGACACCCCGATGAACCCTGCCCCCGACACCCCGGTCCGCGCGTGCCGGACGGGACGGACGTGCAGGACGGGCCGGAACATCCGGCCCGTCCTGTATGGTGCGCGGCGACTGGCGTCGCGGCTAGGGCCGTTGAGGCTGCTCGGCCTCGGGCGCCTCCTGGAGCCGCCGCAAGGACGCCACCAGCTGATCCACCTCCTCCGACGTGTTGTAGAGCGCGAGCGACGCGCGGGCCGCCGACTCCAGGCCGTAGTGGGCCAGCGCAGGCTGGGCGCAGTGGTGGCCCGCGCGGATGGCGATGCCGTCGCGGTCGAGCCAGTCGGCGACACCGGCCGGGTCGTGGCCCGCGAGCGTGAACGTGAGGACCGCGATCCGCTCGGGCGCCGAACCGAGGACCTCAAGGCCCGGCACCGTGGCCAGCGCCTGTTGGGCGTACGTCATGAGCGCGGTCTCGTACGCGGCGACGGCGTCCCGGTCGAAGGACGTGAACCAGTTCAGCGCGGCCAGCAGGCCGACCACGCCCGAGATGTGACCCGTCCCCGCCTCCAGGCGGTGCGGGACCGGCGCGAACGTGGTCCGCGTGAAGTCGACCGACTCGATCATGTTGCCGCCGCCCTGCCAGGGCCGCATGGCCTGCAGGATCTCCGGCTTCGCGTAGAGCGCGCCGATGCCGGTCGGTGCGAAGAGCTTGTGCCCCGAGAAGGCGTAGAAATCGGCGTCCAGATCCTGCACGTCGACCGGGAAGTGCGCGACGGCCTGCGCCCCGTCCACCAGGACCTTGGCGCCGTACCGGTGGGCGAGGGCCGTCATCTCCTTCACGGGCGGGACGGTGCCGAGGACGTTCGACGCGTGGCTGACGGCGACGAGCTGGGTGCGGGACGAGAGGAGGTCGGCGTAGGCGTCCTGGTCGATCGCTCCCTCGGGTGTGAGGGGGATCGGGACGACCCTGGCGCGGGTCTCCTTCGCGATCAACTGCCAGGGAACGATGTCGGAGTGGTGTTCGAGGGTGGCCACCAGAATGTCGTCCCCGGGACCGAGGTTGCCCCGCCCCCAGCTCTGGGCGACCAGGTTGATGGCCTCGGTCGTGCCGCGTACGAAGACGATGTCGTCCGGCGACCCGGCCCCCAGGAACTGGGCGACCGCCGAACGCCCCGCCTCGTACATCTCCGTCGCCTCGCGCGCCATGGTGTGCGCGCCCCGGTGGATGTTGGAGTTCGCGGCGCCGTAGTAGGCGCCGAGCGCCTCGATGACCTGGCGCGGCTTCTGCGTGGTGGCGCCGTTGTCGAGCCAGACGAGGGGGTGGCCGTTCACGGTGCGGTGCAGGATCGGGATGTCCTGGCGCGCCGACTCGGGCGAGAACCCCGGGGGTTGGAGCTGCGGGAGCGCGCCCGGACCGGGGGCCGCGGCCGGGGAAGCGGGTTCCGCGGGGGCCGTCGGCAGCACCGCCGTCGACCCCGTCGACCCCGGCAGCCCCGTCGGAGCCGCACCCGCACCCATGCCGGACGGTCCCGGCACACCCGGCACACCCGGCACACCCGGCACCCCTGGCACCCCCGTCACACCCGAAAGCCCCGGAACGCCGAGCCCGCGCGCCGTGACGTCAGGAGTAGTCATGGTAGTTCGACACCTCGACGTTCTGCAGGACGGCGATGGCGTCCTCGACCAGGACCGCCGTGTTGAAGTACGCCGTCATCAGGTACGACGTGATGCCCTTCTGGTCGACGCCCATGTTCCGCATGGACAGGCCCGGCTCGACCTCGTCCGCGACGCCCGCGGGACGCAGACCCACGACACCCTGCTCGGCCTCGCCCGTCCGCATCAGCAGGATCTCGGTGGTGCCGACGCCGGCGCCCATGCCGTTCGAGAACCGCACCTTGTCCGAAGGGATCAGCGGAACGCCGCGCCAGGTCAGGAGCGGACTGCCGAAGCGGTTGTCCGTCACCGGGGGCACGCCCCGACGCGTACATTCACGGCCGAAGGCGGCGATCGCCCTCGGGTGGGCCAGGAAGAAGCCGGGCTGCTTCCAGACCCGGGTCAGCAGCTCGTCCATGTCGTCGGGGGTGGGGGCGCCGGTGCGCGCCTGGACCCGCTGCCCGGCCGAGACGTTGTGGAACAGGCCGTACTCCGGGTGGTTGAGGAGCGAGGACTCCTGCCGCTCCCGCAGCGCCGCGATGGTCAGGTTGGACTGCGCGCGCGTCTGGTCGATGGGCCCGTTGTAGAGGTCGGCGACCCGGGTGTGCACGCGGAGCACCGTCTGCGCGAGCGTCATGTGGTACTCACGCGGCGCGTCCTCGTAGTCGACGAACGTCCCCGGCAGATCGGGCTCACCCACGTGCCCGGCGCTCAGGTCCACCGGCACCTCGGCACCGGGTGTCATGCCGTCCCCGTCGCAGTACGCGGTGATCGCACCCCCCAGCGCCTCGTCCCGGTCGGCGAGCCCCGCGAGCGCGCTGCGGTCGGCGCAGAGTGCCACACCCGGGGTGAGCGCCTTGACGCGGTACGGCATCGCGGCGGTCCGCGTCCACGCGCCGAGGTCGAAGAACTGGCCGTCGCCGACGACTTCGAGCAGTGCGTCCTCGCCGTACCGCCCGGTCACCCGCTTCTCGGCCTTGCCCTGCACGATCACCCACAGCCGGTCGGCGGGGTCGCCCTCCTGGGCGAGGACCTGCCCGGCCTCGAAGGTGACCTCGGTGAAGGCACCGGCCAGCTCCGCGAGCAGCGCGTCGTCGGCGTCGCGGAGGTAGGGCACCTCGCGTAAGTCGCCCGGCACGACCCGCTGCGAGCCGCTCTCCTCGTACGTGGTGATGCGGTCGTCGCCGAGCACGAACGTCCGGCGGCGGTTCACCCGGTAGGTGCCCGACTCGACGTCCACCCAGGGCAGGGCGCGCAGCAGATACCGCGGCGTGATGCCGCGCATCTGCGGAGTGGTCTTGGTGGTCGTCGCCAGTTGCCGTGCGGCATCCGGGCCGAGTGCGAGCCGGTCGTTCACTGGAACCTCCTGGAAGAACGGTCTTTCGTGGCTGCCGCGATGGCATTCGGCGCCGATCGTCTTCGCGTTGTTCCATGACCGCAAGTCATCGTTTTTCAAGGGAAGTTGAGAAAAGGCCGGAAGTGGACGAACACGGGCCCCCGCACCCTGGGACCACCGTCCCAGGCCTGTTCCGGGAATTGCCTCCACAACAGAAATCGGGCTCAAATCATCCCAATACCGGAGCCAAGCACCCCTGAAAGGAGCGCTTATGTCTCGAGTGGCGGGGACAGGAGTCGGGAAGGATGGTTCCGGCGCGAGGGACGGTCCCCTCCGGCGTACGAAGGGTGCAGCGATGACAGATTCGGTCCCTGGGGAGCTCACCGTCTCGCGGGCGACGCCCGACGAATGGCGGGTCGTCAGCGGATGGGCGGCGGACGAGGGCTGGAACCCGGGCCTGCGGGACGGCCCGTCCTTCTTCGCGCAGGACCCCGAAGGCTTCTTCCTGGGCCGCATCGAGGGCGAGCCGGTCTCCGCGATCTCGGTCGTGAACTACGGCGAGCTGTACGCCTTCCTCGGCTTCTATCTCGTCCGCCCCGACCTGCGCGGCCACGGCCACGGCCTCGCCACCTGGCGGACCGCGCTCGCCCACGCGGGGAACCGTACCGTCGGCCTGGACGGCGTGGTCGCCCAGCAGGACAACTACCGCCGCTCGGGCTTCGAGTTCGCCCACCGCACCATCCGCTACGCGGGCACCGTGCCCGAAGGCGCCTCACGCCCCCCGCAGATCCTGCCGGTCGAGGCCGCGGGCCTGCGGGCGATCACCGCGTACGACGCCGAGAGCTATCCCGCCGACCGCCCGCGCTTCCTGGAGTCCTGGCTCACCGCTCCCGGGCACCGCGCGCTCGCCCGTATCGTCGACGGCCGCATCACCGGATACGGCGTGCTGCGTCCGGCCCACGGCGCCCTGCGCATCGGACCCCTGTTCGCCGATACGCGCGCCGACGCGGAGGAGCTCTTCGACGCGCTGACGGCGGATGCGGACGGCGTACCCGTCGTCATCGACGTCCCCGAGTCCCAGCCGCACGCCGTCGCCCTGGCCGAGACGCGCGGCATGAAGCCCACGTTCGAGACCGCCCGTATGTACACCGGCCCGGTGCGGGAGCTGGCCCAGGAGCGGATCTTCGGTGTGACCACGCTCGAACTCGGCTGAGGACCGAACGCGGCTGAGGATCGAACGCGGTTGAGGATCGAACGCTGCTGAGGGAGGCGAGGGCCGGGCCCCACCGGGACCCGGCCCTCCCGTTCAGCTGCCTCCGGTGTCTCCGGTCGTCACGTGATCGTCAGCCTCTTCTTGTCCTTGGCCTCGGAGCTGTTGCCCACGTAGATGTCCACGGCCCCCTCCTCGACACGGAACTCACCGTTCTCCGCGTTCGTCCAGAACCCGAAGTCGTCGGCGCCGAGCCGGAAGCGGACGGTTCGCGACCTGCCGGGCTCAAGGGTCACCCGGCGGAACCCGCGCAGCTTGCGCACCGGCTGGGCGATGCTCGCCGCGATGTCGTGGACGTACAGCTGGACGACCTCGTCGCCCGCGCGCCCGCCCGTGTTGCGGACGGTGACCGAGACCTCCAGGGTGTCGCCCTTGCGCAGCTCCCGCGCCGACACGCGGTCGCGGCTCAGCTTCGGCTCGCCGATCTCGAAGTCCGTGTAGGAGAGCCCGTGGCCGAAGGCGAACTGCGGGTCCGGGGGCAGGTCGAGGTACTTGGACGTGTACTTGTTGTCCGCGTTGTAGGGGCGGCCCGTCGACTCGTGGTTGTAGTGGACGGGGATCTGGCCGACCGTGCGCGGGAACGACACGGGCAGCTTGCCGCCCGGATTGACCTTGCCGAACAGCACGTCGGCGATCGCGTTGCCCGCCTCGAGACCCGGGTGCCAGGCCTCCAGTACGGCGGGCGCCGACTTCAGCCAGCCGCCGACGGTCAGCGGGCGCCCGTTGACCAGGACCACCACGAACGGCTTGCCCGTCCCTGCGATCGCCTCGATCAGCTTCTCCTGTGCGCCCGGCAGGCCGATGTCGCTGCGCGCCGCCGCCTCGCCGCTCATCGCCGGGGGCTCGCCGACCACGACGACGGTGACGTCCGCGCTCTTGGCCGCGGAGACAGCGGCCGGGATACCGCTGGTGTCCGTGCCCTCGGGGTCGACGCCCTTCGCGTACGTCACCTTCGCCCGCGGAGCCGCCGCCTTCACCGCGGCGAGGACCTTGCCCGAGGGGAAGCTCTTCGCCGCGCCGGGGAACGCCCATGTGCCAAGGAGGTCCTCGGAGTCGCCGAACGGGCCGACGACCGCGATCGACCCGGCCGACTTCTTGAGCGGAAGCGCCTTGCCGTCGTTCTTCAGGAGCACCATCGAGCGGGCGGCGGTCTCGCGTGCGGCCTTGCGGGCCTCCGCGGACGGCTTGTCGATGGCGGTGTCCTCGTCGACGTACGGATGCTCGAAGAGGCCGAGCTCGAACTTCAGGCGCAGGATGCGTGCGACGGCCTCGTCGAGGCGCTTCTCGCTGATCCGGCCGCCGCTCAGCAGCTTCTTGCCGTGCTTGGCCAGGTCCGTGCTGGCCATCTCCATGTCGACGCCGGCGTTCAGGGCGAGGCGGGCCGCGTCGGCGCCGTCCTCGGCGAAGCCGTGCGCGATCAGCTCGTCGACGCCGTTCCAGTCGCTGACGACGAAGCCGTCGAAGCCCCACTCCTTGTACAGGATGTCGGTCAGCGTGTGGGAGTTGCCGTGGGCCGGGACGCCGCTGATGGTGTTGAAGGAGGCCATCACCGTGGCCACGCCCGCGTCCAGCGCGGCCTTGAACGGCGGCAGATAGTGGTTGCGCAGGCGCGACTCCGAGACGTCGACCGTGTTGTAGTCCCGGCCGCCCTCGGCCCCGCCGTACGCGACGAAGTGCTTGGCGCAGGCGGCGATGCGGTCCTTGGCTTCGAGACCCGAACCCTTCGCGCCCTGATAGCCCTCCACCTTGGCCACGGCGAACGCCGTCGTGAGGTACGGGTCCTCGCCGCAGCCCTCGGCGATGCGGCCCCAGCGCGGCTCGTGCGTGACGTCCATCATCGGCGAGAACGTCCAGTGCACGCCGTTCGAGCGGGACTCCTTCGCCGACACCTCGGCGTCCAGCCTGGTGACCTCCGGGTCGAAGCTCGACGCCTGGGCGAGGGGAATCGGGAACGTCGTCCACAGGCCATGGATCACGTCGAGGCCGAAGAGCAGCGGAATGCCGAGCCGGGACTCCTCCACGGCCATGCGCTGCAGGGCGTTGCTGCTCTTGGCGCCGAAGATGTTCAGGACCGAACCGAGCCGTCCGGCGCGCGCCGCGTCCTCGACGTCCTTCGTCTCGCTGCCGCCGGGACCCGTGCTGACGGCCCAGGGGAGCTGCTGCAGCTGCCCCAGTTTCTCTTCGACAGTCATACGGTCGAGCAGCTTCTTGATCTTCGGGTCAAGAGGGCTCGGGGGGTTCGGGGCGCTCGGGCGCTGCGGCGCGGCCTGGGCGATTCCGGTGCCGGCGGCCGTGAAGCCGCCTCCCGCGACGGCAGTGCCGCCGATCGCGGACAGCAGAGTACGCCTTCGTAGCTCTCGCATGTGTTCGCCTTCTCGCATCAGGAAGTCGACAACCTCTGTGATGGCCACAAGAGTTGAAGCGAAAGTACGTTCCTGTTACATGCAGGTCAAGGGATGCGGCAGGGACGCGCGGGGCGCTTGTTCCGAACATGCGCCTGTCTTTCCCCGGATGCTTGACCTCAAGGAAACTTGAGGTTCTACGTTCTTCTCATGAGCATGGAAACGACAGCCTGGACCCAGCTGCAGAGCGTCATGCACGCCGAGCAGGACCGCCGCCCCTTCGCCCGCGCCACCTTGCGCCGCATCGGCACCTTCGCCCGCCCGCACAAACGCCGCATCGTCCACTTCGTGCTCCTGAGCATCGTCACCGCACTGCTCGCCGTGGCGACCCCCGTCCTCGCGGGCAGCGTCGTGGACACGATCGTCTCGGACGGCGAGTCCTCCCTCGTCGTCCGGTACGCCCTGCTCATCGCCGCCATCGCCCTCGCCGAGGCGGGCTTCGGCCTCCTGGGGCGGTGGCTGTCGGCGAACCTGGGGGAGGGGCTCATCCTCGACCTGCGCACGGCCGTCTTCGACCACGTACAGCGCATGCCCGTCGCCTTCTTCACCCGGACCCGCACCGGCGCCCTGGTCAGCCGCCTCAACAACGACGTGATCGGCGCACAGCGCGCGTTCAGCAACACGCTCTCCGGCGTCGTCGGCAACGTGGTGACGCTGCTCCTGACCCTGGCCGTGATGCTGACGCTCTCCTGGCAGATCACGCTCCTCGCGCTCGTCCTGCTGCCCGTGTTCATCGTGCCCGCCCGCCGCATGGGCTCGCGGATGGCGAAGCTCCAGCGCGAGGCCGCGCACCACAACGCGGCGATGGGCACGCGCATGACCGAGCGCTTCTCCGCTCCGGGCGCCACGCTCATCAAGCTCTTCGGGCGTCCCGGCGCCGAGTCCGAGGAGTTCGCGACGCGGGCCCGCCGGGTGCGGGACATCGGCGTCCGCACGGCCATGGCGCAGTCCACCTTCATCACCGCGCTGACCCTGGTGTCGGCCCTCGCCCTGGCGCTCGTCTACGGCCTCGGCGGCTACTTCGCACTCAACGGCACCCTGGAAGCGGGCGCGATCGTCTCCCTCGCCCTGCTCCTGACCCGCCTCTACGCGCCGCTGACCTCCCTGGCCGGAGCCCGGGTCGAGGTCATGAGCGCGCTCGTCAGCTTCGAGCGGGTCTTCGAGGTCCTCGACCTGAAGCCCCTGATCGACGAGAAGCCGGACGCACGTGAGGTTCCCTCGGGCCCGGTGACGGTGGAGTTCGACGACGTCCGCTTCGGCTACCCGTCCGCCGACAAGGTCTCCCTGGCCTCCCTCGAAGAGGTCGCCTCCCTCGACACCCGAGGCGGCGACGAAGTCCTGCACGGCCTCTCCTTCCGCGCCGAGCCCGGCCAGACCGTGGCGCTCGTCGGATCGTCCGGCGCGGGCAAGTCGACGATCGCGCAACTGCTTCCCCGGCTGTACGACACGGACGGCGGGGCCGTACGCATCGGGGGCATCGACGTCCGCGACCTCTCGGCGGCATCCATGCGACAGACGCTCGGCATGGTCACCCAGGACGGCCACCTCTTCCACGAGTCGGTCCGCGCCAACCTGCTGCTCGCCCGGCCCGATGCCACCGAGGACGACCTGTGGGACGTCCTGCGCAGGGCCCGCCTCGAAGTCCTCGTACGCTCCCTGCCCGACGGCCTGGACACGGTGGTCGGCGAGCGCGGCTACCGCCTCTCCGGCGGCGAGCGCCAGCGGATGACCATCGCCCGGCTGCTGCTCGCCCAGCAGCGGGTGGTCATCCTCGACGAGGCCACGGCGCACCTGGACAACACCTCGGAGGCAGCGGTGCAGGAGGCGCTCGCCGAGGCCCTTGAGGGCCGCACCGCGATCGTCATCGCGCACCGGCTCTCGACGGTGCGGTCCGCCGACCAGATCCTCGTCGTCGAGGCCGGGCGGATCGTGGAGCGCGGGACGCACGACGAACTGCTCGCGGAGGAGGGCCGGTACGCGGAGCTGTACCGGACGCAGTTCGCGGGGAAGGCGGAGAAGACGGAGGAGACGGAGAAGGCGGAGAAGACGGTGAACGCGGTCGCGGAGAAGGCGGGGGTGGCGGCGTAGGCGCGCGGGTTCATCTCCGGCTCCTCCGGTCCTGCCCCGTCGGTCCACGACGGGGCAGGACGCTTTCGTGTCCCGTTCCCTGCCCCATTCAGCCAGCGCATCGTTGTCTCAAGTGACGGTCCATCAAGTCGCTTTGAAATAGCGTGAGTTCAGTCTTCGGCGCACTTGCGTCGACGGGGCAAGGTGCCCACACTTGCCGACGTGACTTCGTCGCGCAGGCCCTGTACGTCGAGGCTCGGCCCCGTCCCCCCGGCCGCCCCCCGCCCCGCCCCGGGCTCCCCGGACGTCGTCGTCATCGTCCTCGACGACCTGGGATTCGCCCAACTCGGCTGCTACGGCTCCGACATGGCCACCCCGCACATGGACCGCCTCGCCACCGACGGGCTGCGCTTCAACCGCTTCCACGTCACCGCGATGTGCTCCCCGACCCGCGCCAGTGTCCTGACGGGCCGCAACCACCACGCCGTCGGCATGGGCTTCCTCGTCGACCTGCCGATCGCGTACCCCGGCTACACCGCGCGCCTGCCGAAGTCCGCGGCGCCGCTGCCACGACTGCTGCGCGACGCGGGCTACTCCACACTCGCCGTCGGCAAATGGCACCTCACCCCGCGCTGGGAGCGCACGGCATCGGGGCCGTTCGACCGTTGGCCGCTCGGCTACGGCTTCGAGCGCTTCTACGGATTCCTGCAGGGCGACACCAACCACTACGCCCCGCAGCTCGTGCGCGACAACCACTACACCGAGCCCCCGGCGGGCCCCGACGACGGCTACCACCTCAGCGAGGACCTGGCCGACTCGGCGATCCGCACGATCCTCGACCAGAAGCAGGCCACCCCCGACAAGCCGTACTTCCTCTACTTCCCGCTCGGCGCGACACACGCACCGCACCATGTGCCCCGCGCCTGGAGCGAGAGCTACCGGGGCCGGTACGACCAGGGCTGGGAGCGCTGGCGCGAGGAGACGTTCGCACGGCAGACCGCGCTCGGCGTCGTACCGGAGGGCACGGAGCTCTCGCCCCGCCCGCCCTGGATCCAGGACTGGCGCGGGCTCGACGGGGACGAGCGGCGGGTCTTCGCCCGCATGCAGGAGGTGTTCGCCGGGTTCCTCACCCACACCGACGCCCAGATAGGGCGCCTGACCGACTTCCTGCGCCGCACCGGGCGCCTCGACAGCACCCTCGTCCTCGTCCTCTCCGACAACGGGGCGAGCGCGGAGGGCGGCAGCCTCGGCACCCTCAACGAACACCGCTTCACGGCCCGTTCGGGCGACAGTGCCGCCCGCAACCTCGCCGCGCTCGACGACTGGGGAGGCCCCGCGACCTACCCGCACTACGCCTGGGGCTGGGCCTGGGCGGGCAACACCCCGCTGCGGCTGTGGAAGCGCTACACCTGGCTCGGCGGCACCCGTGCCCCGCTCATCGCCCACTGGCCGCGCCGCGTCCAGGACCCGGGAGCCGTCCGCTCCGGGTTCGCGCACGCCGTCGACCTCATGCCGACGATCCTCGACGCGTGCGGGGTCCGGGTGCCCACGGAGGTCGACGGCGTGCCCCAGCAGCCGGTGGACGGCCGCAGCCTGCTGCCCGCCATGGACGACCCCGGTCATCAACCGCCGAGCCCCACCCAGTACTTCGAGATGCTGGGCTCCCGCTCGCTCGTGCACGGCGAGTGGAAGGCGACCACCGACCACGTCTCCCGCGGAGTCGCGGACGAGGAACGCCTCCTGCCCGGCAGCCGCGACTTCGCGGCGGACCGCTGGTCGCTCTTCCGCCTCGCGGACGACTTCGCCGAGGCGCGCGACGTGGCGGATCAGCACCCCGACGTCGTACGGAAGCTGGCCGCGCTGTGGGACGAGGAGGCCGTACGCAACGGCGTGCTGCCCCTGGACGACCGCATGCAGGAACGCCTCACCGCGATGATCCCGCCCGCCTGGCCGCCGCCCGCCCGCGCGGCCTATGTGCCGGGCGGCACACCCGTCCACGACGAGGCGCTGCCGCTGCTCTTCGGCGGATTCACGCTGACGGCCGACGCCGAGGTGCCGGACGGCACGGCGGCATCCGGGGTGCTGTGCGCGCTCGGCGACCTCAACGGCGGGTTCGTCCTGTACGCGCGGGAGGGCCGCCTCACCTTCGCCTGCTCACGGGCAGGGGACCTGGACCGCGTGGTGGCGAGCGAGCCGCTCACCGCGGGGCGGCACCAGGTGGGCGTGCGGTTCGACGCGGAGCATCGAGAGGGTGGCAGCGGGACCTTCAGCCTCAGGGTGGACGGCGAGGACGTGGCGACGGTCCCGCTCGGCGGCCCGTTCCCGTACACCTTCCAGCACGGGGGCACGGGGCTGTGCGTCGGCCAGGACCGGGGGCTGCCGGTCGATGCGGGGCACTACCGGCCCCCGTTCCCCTGGCGGGGGACCGTGCACGAGGTGGTCGTCGACACCACCGCCGCACGGGTGGCGGGCAAGGCGGCGAAGCGGTCCGCAGAGGACGAGCTGCGGGGGGCGCTGCACAGCGACTGACCGTGCGGTGAACAGCACGAACGGGTGGGTGCCGCGGGAGACCCGCGGCTAACGGTCCGCTTCGTCCCGGAGCGAGGCCAGGGCGCTCTCGATGCGCCGCGCTCGCGTCTCGGGCCTCTTCGCGCCGTCGACGGCGAGCACGTGCTGCCGCTTCCGGCCCTGGGGCAGGCGGTCGTAGGCCGCGCGGGCAGCCGGGTCGGCGTCCAGCGCGCGGCTGAAGTCCTCGGGTTCGGTGACGACGCGGGGCTCGGTGTCGAGCTGAAGGTCGACCTCGACCTCCTCGCCGGGGCCGACGCCCGCCGCAAGGCGGTTGGCCTTGCTGAGGCCGAGCAGACAGCGGCCGCGCATGATGGCGACCCTGCTCTTCCACGTGTGCCCGTTGACCGTGATGATCACCGGCGGCCGCTTCCCGCCACCGAGAGCCTCCACGACCTCGGGAGGCACCTCCAAGCCCTTCATGGGCTCGGGGGGCTCGACGTACGTCCGGAACTTCATGCCGCGGGCTCCCACGCGAATCCGTCCGGGTCGGTGAAGGCCTCGGAGCCGCCGCAGACCGTGAGCCGGTGCGAGCCGCCGCCCTCCGGCGAGACACCGGCGACCTTGGCGAGCCCGCGACGCCCGTACAGCGACAGCTTCACGCGACTCGACGAACCGTCGAACTCGACGTACTTGCTGCCGAAGCTCTTCGCGACGGTCAGGCCGCGGTCGACGTAGAACCGCTTGGTCGCGGCCATGTCCGAGACGCCGAGGAGCAGGACGATCTCGTCGATCTGCCGGCTGTCCGGCCCTGTGTCCTTCTTCGACGAGCTCGCGAGCTGCCAGATCGTCCCGTCAGGAGCCTGTACGACGCCGCCGTAGCCCCACATGGACTTCTTGGCGGGCTTCAGCTCCGTGGCCCCCGCGTCCAGTGCGGCGCCCGCCAGGCCGTCGACGATCGAGGGCTGGGAGACCACGAGCGAGACGGTGAACCCGCGGAAGCCGGACGTCTCCGCCTCGGAGGCCCGCAGGCGTACCTGCTTGTCAAGCCCGAAGGCGTCCGAGTAGAAGCGCTCGGCGGCCGCGGGGTCCGCCACTTCAAGGGTGATGCAATCGATGGAGGTCATGTCGTCGACGCTAGCCGCGGTCCGGTGACCGGCGCTTCTTGAATCCTGATCGCTTTCACGCATTCCCCTCGGGCCCGGCCGTCCCATGCGGCCGGGCCCGCGCGTTCGGGTGTGTCAGGTCAGGTGTGCCACGGCGCGGTGGGCCGCGTCGAAAGCCGCGTGGGTGTAGCCGAAGGCCTCGGTGTCCGAGTTGGCGATGGCGATCCGGCCGACCGGACGCCGGGCCTTGCTGTAGGGCCGCTGGGACTCCGGCTGGAACAGGGCGGGATCGTCGAGTGAGTTGTACTCGTAGGCGTAGCCGTGCGCCCATCGGTTCACGGTGAGTGCGGTGATGTCGCGTGCGGGGTCGAAGCCGTGGTCGCCGAGCGAGCGGGCCATGGAGTCCCGGATCTCCCGCTCGAAGTCTTCGAACGGCATCTTGATCAGTGTGCGACGGCCGGCCTTGTGCTGTTCGCGGCAGATCAGACCGGGCTGATTGGGCGTCGCGGACAGGGAGATCACGGTGGGCAGCTCGGGACGGCGCGGCATCGTGAAGTCACCGATCTCCGTGACGGTCGGCAGTCCGAAGCTGCTGAAGAATCCCGAGGGCGTGCTCACGCGTGACACACGGGCCGAGGCGAAGGACCGCCAGTTCTTGAGAGCCACCCGCGCGTACACCAGGGGCACCTTCACGCCGTACCGCATCGCCGTGGCCTGTTCCGGCGGAAGTTCGGGCATGACGTAGGAGGACACCGAGTTCCAGCAGGCCATGACGACACCCTTGGCGCGCACCCGGTAGGTCCGTCCGCCCTTGGAGTAGGTCACCAAGGCGCCGTGCCGTCCCTCGTTGCGCACGTCGACGGCGCTGCTCGACAGGCGGATCCGGACGCGGTTGTCGGGGTCGTCGAGACGGGAGTAGTCGGCCTTCGCGGTGACGATCTCACGCCAGTCGGGCCGTCGGCCGTCGAAGACGTCCGGGATGAGCCGGGCGACCAGGAGCCGGGCGAGGGAGGCGTTGCCTTCGGGGAAGTAGAAGTTGCCGTCTTCCTCTGTCTCGTTGAGGTGCATGAGCGGGGTGAGTCCGGCGCCGGGCCACGAGGTCGAGGCCAGCCCCAGACCGTCGAAGCCCGGCTGGCCCGTGGCCCACGCGTCGGCCGATGCGACCCGGTCCACGTTCACACCCCACAGCCCGTTGGTGCCCCGCTTGACGACCTCCAGTGCGTCGTCGTCCAGGCCGAGCTTCTCGCGCAGATACGTCTCGTACGGAGTCCGCGCGAGGATCTCCTTCTTCTGGGCGTCCGTCAGCCCGGGGTAGAAGTCCTCCGATGTCGTGTACAGGCGGACCAGCGCGGCCCGGCTGGCCTCACCCATCGGCAGCTTGGCGGCGTAGGAAGCCCATGACTCACCGGGCTCCCGCACCACCAGCCGGTCCTCGCCCCAGCGTTCGGCGTCGAAGAGCGTGGCGCTGCGCAGTCCGTAGGGCGCGTACGCGTCGTCCTTGACGGTGGCTTCCAGCGCCTTCAGGTTCACGCCGAGGTCTTTGGTCAGCAGGTCGTGGGCCTGGCGGGACCAGGTGCTCGGGGTGTCGATGTTGACGGTGCCGCCGTTGGAGAGCAAGAGGGTCCTGCCGACGTGGAACTCGTTGCGCCGGGCATGACCGCCGAAGTCGTCCAGGGCGTCCAGGACCAGGACGCGGGCGCGCGGCCCTGCGGCCTTGCGGTAAAGGTAGGCCGAAGCCAGGCCGCTGAGTCCGCCGCCCACCACGACCAGGTCGTAGCTCTCCCGCGTGTCCTTGATCCTGCCCGGGTCGAACTCACCGTCGCGCACCGCGTGCGCCACGTCGTAGGCCCCCGGCTGCTGGCCCCGAAGGCCCGTTTCGGTGGGCGGGTAGGCCGTGGTGTCGTGGTGGGCGCCCGCCTGCCCTCGGTGCGTGGAAGGACCGCCGGCCGCGTGTGCCGCTGCGGGCAGCGCGGTCGCCGCAGCCACTGCCGCGGTACCCACCGCCACACCGTCCAGGAAGTCCCGCCGCGTGATTCTCGCGCCCATACCGAGTTCTCGATCGCTGAATCTGGACATGCCCAACCCCCACGAGTGGATGCGGATTCAGAAGCGGAATCGCTGATCGGCATGGTATCCAGTAGAAGAGAAGCCTTTGAATAACTGATTTCGTCGAGATCGAGGAAAAATCTGCGGATTCCGCAGATCGCAATCTTGCGGTCGCGGCGGCTGCGCTCCGTGCTCGCCCAGTTCAGCGGCCGGTTGACCTGCGGCACAGAGGGCGCACCTTCAACCGCCTCAGGAAGCGTGGAGCTGGAATCTGTCGATCACCCAGAAGAAGACGAGGACCTTCGCGGTCTGCGGCCGGAGGACGCCTCGTCGGACCATTCGCCGGAGTCGGCCACCGCGAACACGCCGCGTGCGCGGACGTTGAGTTCGCGCCACTGGTCGCGTTGGCTGCGCGACGATGACGGACCAACCGCTCGGCGTGGCGTGGATGAACCCGAGCGCATCGCTGGGGATGCCGGTCTCGTCGACGTGGGGGGCAGCCGCCGGAGATGCCGAGGCGGGGTGGTAGCGGACCGCGGGATCGTCCGGTCGTCCCCCGTCGTGCAGTACGGCGATGTGCGAACGCAACAGCGACGCGTTGGACATCGGTGGCGGGCCTCTGGCAGGGTCGCCCGTCCGGTGCCCCACACGTTCCGAAGGGAGAGTCACGATGATCGAAGTGAGCACACGCAGCGTCACGGAAGCGGCCGTTGCCGAGGAACTGCGGGGGAGTACGACGACGCTCGACATTCCAAAGGGTTTCGACCTCTGGACGGCTGAGGAGATCTCGGAATGGCTCGACCAGGTCGAGGACGACCCCGGAGTCTCTGACACCGACTTCTACGCTGCCCAGCAGGCGGTGCGGCGAGTAGTGGGCGTCGAGGACGCCTGATCCTGATGGCTGAAGCCCGGCAGACCTCGGTCGGTCCGTCGGCTGCTGCCCGCCCCGGCCCGGCTGGAGGGGTCGGGACGGGCAGAACGCTCAGGCGGGGCCGGTGAATTACCGGCGCGCCGCCCCGTATGTGCACCACGCAAGTCAGCCGGACCCGGGGGCTCCACCCGGCCGATGCGGTCCGGCGAATTCCCCCTCCCTGGTAGGCCGGGTGCCGCATCCGTCGCTCCCGGGCCGGCTTTGGTGGGCAGGTTGGGTGGGTTGGTCAGGTTGCCTTGGCCGGTTTGGGCAGCGCGAACATGAGGGCCCACATCACGCTCAGGGCGGCGATGCCGTACCAGATGCTTCCTGCGAAGATCATCTGCCAGCCCAGTCCTGCGATGTCGGCGGCGGTGAGTACGGCTCCCAGGGCCGGGCCGAGGATTCCACCGAGGGACATGACCATGCCGTACAGGCCGAACGCGCGGGCACGGGTGGGCCCTTGGAAGGTGACCGCGATGGTGGCCAGGACCTGCGGCACCATCACCGCCGCCCCCACGCCCTGCAGGGCGCGGGCCGACACCAGGAAGCCCGGCCCGGTGGCGATCCCGCACAGCAGGGAGGCCAGGGTGAAGGCGGCGGTCCCGGCGAGGAAGACGCGTTTGCGTCCGTAGAGGTCGCCGAGGCGTCCACCGGTGATCAGGCCGAGGGCGAAGGTGAGTGCGTAAGCGGCGGGGATCCACTGCATCGCGGCGCTGGAGGCGCCGGTGTCCGCCTGGATCAGTGGCAATGCGGTGTAGACGATGGAGGCGTCGAGCGCGTTCATCAGCTCGGCGATCAGCACCACGGCCAGAATGACCGTGGTGCTGCGGTCGGCCCTCGCGGGGCGCGGGTCGACCTGAGTGTGGCGATGGGTGAACACGGAGGGTTCCTGTTCGCGTGCGGAGGGTCGGGACAGAGGCGGGCCTGGGCAGGCCCCTGACCGCGAGCAGCGCGACAGGTCGAAGCAGGTGAGGGTGCAACGGGCCCAGGCCATGAAGGGCACCGCTGTCGAGGCATGCGTCAGAGGTCCGCCGTGGCGGACGACTGGGAAAGAGCCTCAAGACGAGCGGCTACAGGGCCTGGCGGATCGGATTCTCCTCGACATGTGAAAGGCCGGGTCCAGAAGAGGCGGAGCCGACAGAACCCGAAAAGCGTAGAGGGCGCTCTGCCCTCCACGCAAAGTGGACGGGCTTCCGGCGCCAGGTACTGCAACTGATCGCCGAGGTCTCACCAACCCGGAGATCGCCGACCGGCCGCATGTCACCGAGGAGACGGTGAAGACCCATGTCAGCCGGATGTTCGGGGCTCGTCGTGCCGGGCGCTGCGGGGGCGCGGCCTCTCGGCGCCCCGGCCGCCCCTCGGCGTCGATTCGGAAGCTGACGCACAGCAAGTGACCGTTCACATAGGGGATTTGATGCAGTGGAGATCGAGTGTGTTACCCATACGCAATCCCGAGGGCAGGACAAGAGCCCTGGCCGGTGGCAGGATGCACCGCAACTTGCGCAGCACACAGCGCTGTTGATCTCGCTTGCGCCCTGGTTCGAGCCTGCCCTGGAGGTCCTGTGTCCGCTCGTCCCCAGAAGTCCGTTCGTTCCCCGGTGGCTGTCATAGCCCTGACAGCAGTCGCCGGCCTGCTGATGGCGGGCTGCACCAGCACCAAGTCCGACAGCGACGGCGACAAGGGCGCCTCGGGGATCAAGCTCGTCTCGTCCGGCAAGATCAAGACCTGCACGCATCTGCCCTATCCGCCGTTCCAGTCGAAGAAGGACGGCAAGATCGTCGGCTTCGACGTGGATCTGGTCGACCTGGTCGCCAAGGAGCTGGGGGTCGAGCAGGAGATCGTCAACACGCCCTTCGAGGGCATCGAAACCGGCCAGGACTTCAACATCCGCAAGTGCGACCTGGCCGCCGCGGGCATGACGATCACCGACGAGCGCGACAAGGTCATGGACTTCTCGGACCCCTACTTCAACGCCACCCAGGCGCTGATCACCAAGAAGGGGCAGCCCTACAAGACCTTCGAGGATCTCAAGGGAAAGAAGCTCGGCTATCAGAAGGCCACCACCGGCGGCATCTACGCCAAGAAGGAGAGCAAGGGCCTCGACATGGAGCTCGTGGAGTACGAGGACGTCGGCTTGCTGCTCACGGCGGTCAAGGCCGGCAAAGTCGACGCGGGCATCAACGACAACGGCGTGCTCTTCGAATACATCAAGGACAACCCGGACACCGAGGTGACCGCGGAGTTCGACACCGGTGAGAAGTACGGAATCGGCTTCCGCACGGGCAACGACTCACTGCGCACGAAGGTCAACAAGGTCCTCGAGGAAGCCCGGACCGACGGCAGTTACGACAAGATCTACAAGAAGTGGTTCGGCACCACTCCGCAGAGCTGACCTCAAGCATTCAAACGGCTGACCAGAGGAGTTCTGCACGTATGTCCATGTCCCGACGGCGGCGTGCACGGCTGTTCCGCGGCGTCCAGTACGCCGTGCTGATCGTCGCCATAGCCGTGTTCGCGCTGGTGGCCGACTGGGGGACACTGCGCCAGGCGTTCTTCGACGTGGAGATCGCCAAGGCGCTGTTTCCCGAGGTGATCACCACCGCGCTGGTCAACACCGCCTACTACACACTGCTCGGCTTCGGCTTCGGCCTGGGGCTCGGCATCGTGCTTGCGCTGATGCGGCTGTCCACGGTGCCTCCGTACCGCTGGATCGCGATCGCCTATATCGAGTTCTTCCGCGGCATTCCCTCCCTGCTGGTGTTCATCGCGCTCGGCTTCGGTGTGCCGCTGGCCTTCGAGGTCGCGCTCGACATGGACATCACCGTGATGCTGTCCCTGGGCCTGGTGGGCGCCGCCTATATGGCCGAGACGATCCGCGCGGGCATTCTGGCGGTGCCCAAGGGGCAGACGGAGGCGGCCCGTTCGCTCGGCATGTCACCGGGGCGTGCGATGGTGTCGATCGTGATGCCGCAGGCATTCCGGATCGTGCTGCCGCCGCTGACCAACGAGCTGATCCTGCTCACCAAGGACTCCTCGCTGGTGTATCTGCTCGGCCTCTCGCTCGGCCAGTTCGAGCTGGCCAACTTCGGCCGGGACGCGCTGAACGAACACAAGAGCCTGACCCCGATCCTGATCGCCGGACTGCTGTATCTCGTCATCACCCTCCCGCTCGGCCATCTGGTGCGGCGGCTCGAGGCCCGTACGGCGAAAGCCAGGTGAGCGCCATGAAGCAGGACAAGGCACCCGACGCGCCCGCGCCTTCGGGCCAGGCGATCGAGGTGCGCGAGCTGCGCAAGTCGTTCGGCGATCTGGAGGTGCTCAAGGGCATCGACCTCACGGTCGGGCGCGGTGACGTGGTCTGTGTCATCGGCCCTTCGGGCTCCGGCAAGTCGACCCTGCTGCGCTGCGTCAATCTCCTGGAAGAGCCCACGTCGGGCACGGTGACGGTGGCCGGAACGGAAGTCACCGACCCTGATGTGGACATCGATCGCGTACGCCGTCGGATCGGCATGGTCTTCCAGTCCTTCAACCTCTTCCCGCACCTCACGGCGCTGGAGAACCTGACCATCGCGCAGCGCCGTGTGCTGCGGCGCGGCAAGGAGGAGGCGCAGCGCATCGCGCGGACCAACCTCGCGCGGGTGGGCCTCGTCGGCAAGGAGCAGTCCTATCCGGCGCAGCTCTCCGGCGGCCAGCAGCAGCGGGTCGCGATCGCTCGGGCGCTGTCCATGGACCCCGAGTTGATGCTCTTCGACGAGCCGACCTCCGCGCTCGACCCCGAACTGGTCGGGGACGTACTCGCGGTGATGCGCTCGCTCGCCCAGGAGGGGATGACGATGCTGGTGGTCACCCATGAGATGAGCTTCGCGCGCGAGGTCGCCGACCGGGTGGTCTTCATGGACGACGGAGTGATCGTCGAGGAGGGCACGCCCGAACGTGTGGTGGGCGACCCGCAGCACGAGCGGACCCGGACGTTCCTGGCGCGCGTACTCGATCCTGCGGCGGCGGAGGTGGGCGAGGTCCCGGACACAGGACCGCACGAGAAGCGCGTGGACCGCTGAGGAGAGCTTTCGGGTGCTGCCTGTTCGCTGCGGCGCACGATGTTGCGGGAAGCCCTCGATTCGAAGGCTGGCCGATGTACATTGAAAGGCGCCCCTGACCTGCAGAAAGCTGGCAGGGAGCCGTCTTTCAGGAGTCCAAATGCTGCGTACTCTGTTCAAGTCCAAGATCCACCGCGCTACGGTCACCCAGGCGGACCTGCACTACGTGGGCTCGGTGACCATCGACGCCGACCTCCTCGACGCGGCCGACCTGCTGCCCGGCGAGCTCGTGCACATCGTCGACGTCACCAACGGCGCCCGCCTGGAGACCTACACCATCGAGGGCGAACGCGGCAGCGGCGTCATCGGCATCAACGGCGCGGCCGCGCACCTCGTCCACCCCGGCGATAAGGTGATCATCATCAGCTACGCCCAGGTCGACGACGCCGAGGCGCGCACCCTGCGGCCCAAGGTCGTGCACGTCGACGGCGCGGACAATCGCATCGTGGCCCTCGGTGACGACGCGGCCGCGCCGGTGCCGGGCGCCGATGACATGGCGCGCAGCCCGCAGGCCGTGCCAGCCCTTGAGGAGAGCCGATGAGCAGTGGGATCGAGATCCGTGACGACCGGGCGCGCCACGTCCTCGAAGCCCTGGCGGACAGGGAGGTCGTCGGGCAGATCGTCTACTTCATGCTCGACCGGCCCGAGCCCGCCCTCGTCCCGGTGCACACCGAAGTCGTGCCCGCGCACGAGGGCGAGGGCATCGCGGGTTCGCTGGCCAGGGAGCTGTACGCGATGGCGGCGCGGGAAGGCATCGCCGTCGCGCCCCTGTGTCCGTACGTCGTGAAGTGGGCCGAGCGGCACCCGGACGAGGCGCCCGTCCCCTCCGGAGAGCTGGTCGCCGCCGCCCTGGACAAGGTGAAGTCGGACCCGGCCGCATGGTGAGCCCGACGCTCGCCCTGCTGCACACCTCGCCCGTGCACGTCCCCGTCTTCGAGGGGCTGCGGGACCAGGACCACCCGGGGCTCGCCCTGCGCCACCTCGTCCACGAGGACCTGCTCGCGCGGGCCCGTGCCGAGGGGCCCGAGGCGGTGGCCGACGACATCCAGGAGCTGCTGGTGGCGGCCGTCACCGAGGGGGCGGGCGTCGTGCTCTGCACCTGCTCGACGATCGGCGCCGTCACCGAGGCCCGCGCCGCGGCCGTCGGCATCCCCCTGGTGCGGGTGGACCGGCCCATGGCGGCCGCCGCCGTGGCCGCTGGGCGGTCCGTGGCCGTCGTCGCCACCCTGGAGAGCACCCTGGGACCGACCCGCGCCCTGGTCGAGGAGGAGGCCGCCCGTGCCGGGCGGACCGTCGACGTCACGACAGTCCTGGTGGAGGGCGCCTGGGAGCGCTTCGAGGCCGGTGACGGGGAAGGGCACGTACGCCTGATCGCGGACGCCGTCGACGCCCTGGACGGCGTCGACTCCGTGGTCCTCGCCCAGGCCTCCATGGCCGGGGCCGCGGACCGCACCACTCTGCCCGTGCCGGTCGTCTCCAGCCCGCGCCCCGGGCTGCGCGCCGCCGTTCTCCGGTTCGGCGCGGACGTCAAGTCGTAGGCTGAGCGCGGGAGATGAGTGATCGCTCACCTCCCGCGTACCCCTTCGACTCCACAGGAGCGGACATGGCGCAGCAGGACGAAGAGGCCGTCATCAGCCCCACCGGCTGGGTGGCCGACCAGGCCCGGCTCTACGAGGAGTCGGGCGGCACGAAGGGCACCGGGGTGCAAGGTGTCCCCTGCCTGCTGCTCGACTACCGCGGACGGAGTACGGGGCAGCTGCGCCGCACCGTACTCATCTACGGCCGCGACGGCGACGACTACCTCATCGTGGCCTCGAACGGCGGCGCCGACGAGCACCCCCTGTGGTATCGCAACCTCGTCGCGAACCCCGACGTACGGCTCCGCGTGGGCACCGAGGAGCGGTTCGACGCCCGCGCCGAGACCCTGTCGGCCGAGGACAAGGCCAGGGTCTGGCCGGGCCTCGTCGAGTTGTTCGCCCCCTACGCGGACTATCAGGCCAAGACGGATCGCGACATCCCCGTCATGCGGCTCAGCCGCACCCGGGACTGAGCCGGACGGCTCGGGGACGTGTCGACTCGGCAGGCGTGGGCACGCGAGGCGGGAGAGAGTGGTCACGACCATCTCCGACTCGATGGAGGAGACATGACCGTCCCGTACCCCGAACCCACGCCGCCCAGCCCGATCCCCGACCCGGGCGGGCCGAGCCCGGTGCCCGACCCCGAGCGTCCCGTGCCGGGTCCCGGCCCCGGCCCCGTGCCGCGTCCTCCCACGCCGACCCCGCCGCCGTCCCCGCTCCCGCCGCCGGGACCTGAACCCGAGACCGAGCCGAAGCCGGTCTGACGGCGGGAGAGGCAGACAGGCGCCAGGCCTCGCCAGGCCTTGCCAGGCCTTGCCAGTCCTTGCTAGGCCTGCACTTCCGAGCGGTCCGCGCCCCACAGGGTGTGGAACGACCCCTCGCGGTCCGTACGCCGATAGGTGTGCGCCCCGAAGAAGTCCCGCTGCCCCTGCGTGAGCGCGGCCGGCAGGCGGTCCGCGCGCAGTGCGTCGTAGTAGGCGAGGGCCGCCGAGAAGCCCGGCGTCGGGACACCCTGCTGGGTGGCCGCGACCAGGACCGCGCGCCAGTCGTCCTGGGCCGCACCGATCTCCTGCGCGAACGTCTTGTCCGAGAGCAGGCTCGGCAGGTCCGCGCGCGTGTCGTACGCGGCGCGGATGCGGTCCAGGAAGGCGGCGCGGATGATGCAGCCGCCGCGCCAGATGGCGGCGACCGAGCCCAGGTCGATGTCCCAGCCGTACTCCTCGCTGCCCGCGGCGACCTCGTGGAAGCCCTGCGTGTACGACACGATCTTCGAGGCGTACAGCGCCTGCTCGACCTGGTCGGCGAATGCCCCGGCCTCGGCCTCGCTCAGCGCGCGCGCCGTCGGGCCCGCCAACTCCTTTGACGCCGCCCGCAGTTCGGTGTGGCCCGACAGGGAGCGTGCGAACACCGCCTCCGCGATGCCCGACACCGGAACACCCAGGTCGAGGGCGATCTGCACGGTCCAGCGACCGGTGCCCTTCTGCTCGGCCTGGTCCTGGACCACGTCCACGAACGGCTTGCCCGTCGCGGCGTCCACGTGCTTCAGGACCTCGGCCGTGATCTCGATCAGATAGGAGTCGAGGCGGCCGGTGTTCCAGGTGCGGAAGATGTCCGCGATCTGAGCGGGGGAGTAGCCCGCCACGTCACGAAGCAGCTGATACGCCTCCGCGATCAGCTGCATGTCCGCATACTCGATGCCGTTGTGCACCATCTTCACGAAGTGCCCCGCGCCGTCCGGACCCACGTGGGTGACGCACGGGGAGCCGTCCTTCGCCTTCGCGGAGATCTTCTCCAGCATCGGGCCGAGCGAGGCGTACGACTCCTGCGAGCCGCCCGGCATGATGCTCGGACCGAGCAGCGCGCCCTCCTCGCCGCCGGAGACGCCCGTGCCGACGAAGTGGATGTCCTGCTCGCGCAGTTCGCGCTCGCGGCGCCGTGTGTCCGCGAAGTGCGCGTTGCCGCCGTCGATGATCATGTCGCCCGGCTCCATGAGCGGCGCGAACTCCTTGATGACGGCGTCCGTGGGTTCGCCCGCCTTCACCATGATGACCAGGCGGCGCGGGCGCTCCAGGGCCGCGACGAACTCCTTGGCGGTCTCGGTGGCGATGAACTCGCCCTCGTGACCGAACTCCTCGACCAATGCCTGCGTCTTGGCCGCCGTGCGGTTGTGCAGGGCGACGGTGTAGCCGTTGCGTGCGAAGTTGCGGGCCAGATTGCGCCCCATGACCGCGAGGCCCGTGACACCGATCTGGGCTGACGTGCTGCTCATGCCGTGGCTCCTGGAAGTGGAAGTGCCGGTGGTGTTCGCCAGTATTGCCCCGCGGCGTAGCGTGACATTCCGACACTGTGTCCGACGGAGGAGCCGCCCGTGCCTCATTTCGACATGCCGCTGGACGAACTGCGCCGCTACCGGCCCGAAGCGCCCGAGCCCGAGGATTTCGACGCTTTCTGGGAGAAGACCCTTTCGGCCGCACGTGAGCACGATCTGGATGCCTGCTTCGTTCCCGTCGACGCGCACCTGAGCACGGTCGACGTCTTCGACGTGACCTTCGCTGGGTTCGGCGGCCATCCGGTCAAAGGTTGGCTGATATTGCCCGCGGGGACGACCGAGCCGCTGCCCGCCGTCGTGCAGTACATCGGGTACGGCGGTGGCCGCGGACTGCCGCACGAGCACCTGCTGTGGTCGGCGGCGGGCTTCGCGCACTTCGTGATGGACACCCGGGGGCAGGGCAGCGGCGGTTCGGCGGGCGACACCCCCGACCCGGTCGGCAGTGGGCCCGCCTACCCCGGCTACATGACGCGCGGCATCGAGGACCCGCACGAGTACTACTACCGGCGCGTCTTCACCGACGGCGTACGCGCCGTGGAGGCGGCCCGCGCGCATCCGCTGGTGGACTCCTCGCGCGTCGCCGCGGTCGGCGGCAGCCAGGGCGGCGGGATCACGCTCGCCGTGGGCGGACTCGTCCACGACCTGGCGGCGATCGCGCCCGACGTGCCGTTCCTGTGCGACTTCCCGCGCGCGGCGGCGCTCACCGACCGGCCGCCCTATCGGGAGATCGCGCTCTACATGAAGGCGAAGCGCGGCTGCGAGGAGCGCGTCTTCCGTACGCTCTCCTACTTCGACGGCGTGCACTTCGCGGCGCGTGGCTCGGCGCCCGCGCTCTTCTCGGCGGCTCTCGAGGACATGACGTGCCCGCCGTCCACCGTGTTCGCGGCCCACAATTCCTATGCCGGGTCGGAGCGTTCGATGGAGGTGTACTCCTTCAACGATCACGAGGGCGGTGGCCCCTACCAGCAGAGTGTCCAACTCCGGTGGATCCCGGAGCACTTGAAGGGCTGACCGAACGGGAGCCCCCTCGGTCACGCACTCTTGTCACGGTCTGGTCAGAGCGGCTAACTTGCCGCCTTGTCGTGTGTCTGACGTGACTGTTCTGACGTGACTGTGAAGTGTGTGACGGAGGGGGCTCCCATGGCCTTACGCGGTCGGCACCGCCGGTATCAGCCGAACCGGATCAACCGTGCGTCGCTGACCGTCACGGCGGGCGGCGCCGGGATGGCGCTGCCACTGATCGGCACCGGCACGGCAGAGGCGGCCGACGTCGACACCTGGAACAAGGTGGCGGCCTGCGAGTCGACCAGCAACTGGAGCATCAACACCGGCAACGGCTTCTACGGCGGGCTCCAGTTCAAGCAGTCCACCTGGGAGGCGTACGGCGGCACCGCCTACGCACCGCGCGCCGACCGCGCGACCAAGGACCAGCAGATAGCCGTCGCCGAGAAGGTCCTCGACGCACAGGGCCCGCAGGCCTGGCCGGTCTGCTCGGAGCGGGCGGGCCTGACGCGGGGCGGCGACGCCCCCGACGTCACACCGATGAGCGCGGCCAAGAAGGCGGCGCCGAAGGCCCCCCAGCGCGACGTCAAGGACGTCAAGCCGGAAGTGACCCCGCAGTCCACCGCGGGCCGCGGCCAGATGTACACCGTCGTCCGCGGCGACACGCTCTCCGGGATCGCCGACGAGCGCCGGGTCAGCGGCGGCTGGCAGAAGCTGTACGAGGCCAACCGCGAGGCGATCGGCGGCGACCCCGACCTGATCACGCCGGGCCAGCGGCTCGCGCTGCAGGCCTCGCAGAAGAAGGCAGGGAAGCCGCAGGCCACGCCCAAGCCGCGCACGGAGTCCAAGCAGCGGGCCGAGCCCAAGCAGCGGACCGAGCCGAAGCAGCAGGCGAAGCCGAAGCCGCAGCAGAAGGCCGAGCCGAAGAAGGCGAAGCCCGCCCAGGCCGCGCAGGGCTTCTCCGCACCGGTGGCCGCATCGCCGAGCACCCCCTACCGCGCCGCGGGCGGATCCTGGTCGAAGGGCTACCACACGGGCGTCGACTTCCCCGTGGCCACCGGCACTTCGGTCAAGTCGGTCGCCGCGGGCACGGTCGTGTCGGCGGGCTGGGGCGGCTCGTACGGCTACGAAGTGGTGATCCGGCACGCCGACGGAAAGTACTCCCAGTACGGCCACCTCTCGGCGCTCACCGTGAAGACCGGGCAGAAGGTGGGCGCGGGGCAGCGCATCGCGCGCTCGGGGTCCACGGGCAACAGCACGGGCCCGCATCTGCACTTCGAGGTGCGGACGGGGCCGGGGTTCGGCTCCGACGTCGATCCGCTCGCGTATCTGCGGGCCGGCGGCGTCCGGATCTGACGCGGACGAAGCGCTTCGGGAACGACTGAAGCCCCTGGGGATTCCCCGGGGGCTTCAGCAGGACGTGCTCGGCTCGCTCCAGAGCGCTTCAGGAGCCGATGCGCTCGCGGCCGTGGCCGTGGCGGAACAGCACCCGCCGGTGCGGTCCGGTCGCGGCCTGGGGCTGAGAGGGCACCGCGGGCAGCTCGTCCGGCCGCGCCTCGGGGGCCACGGCGTCCGCCGCCACAGGGCCGCCCTTGGCCACCGTCACCGTCGGCGTCGCAACGCCCTGCGCCGCGCCGATGCGCTCCGTGGTCAGCAGGATCAGACCGCCCGCCGCGACGACGCCGAAGCCCAGGGCCACGGCGGTGCCCGCCGAGCCGTAGCGGAACGATTCGCCGAAGAGCGTGAGGCCCACCGCGGCCGCCACGACCGGATTCACGACCGTCACCGTCGACAGCGGCGCCGCCAGGCCCGCGCCGCGGTACGAGGCCTGCGAGATCAGCACACCGGCCGCCGCCAGGACCGCGATCACGGCGAGGCTGGGCGCCTGGTGCGTCAGAGGTTCGTTCGCCTCCCAGTCCACCGCCACCGTCTTGGTGAAGACCGAGGCGATGCCGAAGGCGACGCCCGCCGCGCTGGCGAGCAGCACGCTGCGCACCACCGGGTGCCGGTGCACCGCGTGCGCCACGACCATGAGCGTCACCACGGCGCCCGCGGTCACCAGCGCCACCATGACCCGCTCGGCGTTGTTCAGGGACTGCGCGTCGGCCGACTGCGTCAGCGAGAGCAGACCGGCAAGGCCCACCGTCGCCATGATCGCGCCGCGCCACGCGGTGGCGCCTGCCTTGCGGCGCACGAAGAGAGCGGCCATCGGCAGGGCGAAGACGATGGTGAGCGCGCCGAGGGGCTGCACGAGGCTCAGCGGTCCGTAGGCGAGCGCCACCACGTGAAGCAGCGCACCCAGGCCGTTGAGCCCGATCGCGACCCACCAGACGCCGCGGCGCAGCGGGGCGTACCGCCGCTCCGGCGTGCTGACGGCGACGCGCTCCTGCAGAATGGCCCCGCCCGCATACGCCACGGCGGAGATGATCGAGAGCACCACGGCCAGCGTGAGGGCACTCATGAGGTGCTCCACGGCTGGCGCTGCGCCCCCGGGCGGGCCCGGGGCGGCCGGTGCGGCGAACGGTCGGCTTCCATACTCACTACGATCTCGCGGATTTCGCTCCACGTCGTCGTACCTCAGCAGGCATTGGGTCCTACTACCGATGGAGTACGACGCGGGAGATGTCCTCCCCCGGGTGGGTTACGCCGCGGTTCGGTGGATCATCCAGAGTCTCGAAAATTCGTACGTGAAGGCCCGTCGGAACGCCCCCGTCCAGGCCACTGGGCGCGGCGAGGACGCGCCTGCGCGCGCCTCGTACGAGGTGCTGCACCTCCAGTGTGCTCCAGTCTCCGCGAACGCGCGCATGCGGACGTCCATCCATGCCGTCTGACCTGGTCTTTTGTGATTTCCGATCGCATTCTCGACCCTCGACCCTCGCCCGCTCATACGCCGGGACGCCCAGGCTCTGCCCGGACGCCTAGGCTCTGCTCTCGTGAAAGCCCCTCTCGACCTGACAGAAGTCGGTTCCGTCGGCGGATTCTTCGCCCTGCGCACGGGAGCGCCGCCGGGCGGTGCCCAAGTGGCGCCCCTGGCGCGGGTGTACGCCGGGGACGGCGGGCCCCTCGCGTTCCGCGTCGACAAGGTCGCCGCCCGGCTGGGAGCGCCCGACACGCGCATCGCCGTGTCCGTGGCGCAGCTCGGGCTCGCGGCGCGGCTGTGGTCCGTGACGCTCGGCTCGGCCGTGCTGCACGGAGAAGTGCCGGACCTCGCCCCGGAGCTGCTGCACTGGGACGCGGACGGCACATCGCCCGACGACCTGTGGCTGACGGAGCTGACGACGCGGCCCGCCGACGCCGCGAGCATCCGGGACGTCGTGCAGAACGCCCATCTGGCGCCCCTGGCCGACGCCCTGCGCACGCGGTTCCGGATCTCCGCGGCACTGCTGTGGGGCAACGCGGGCTCCGCGCTCGCCGGCGCGGCCCGCGAACTGGACACCTGGGCGCGGCGCAACGGACGTACCGACGTGGGAGAGCGCGCACGGGCCCTTGCGGTCGAACTCTTCGACCATCCCGACCTGCGTTCCACCGGAACCCTGCGCGGCACCGCGTTCCGGCGCCGCAGCTGCTGCCTCTTCTACCGCTGTCCCGACGGCGGTGTGTGCGGGGACTGCTGCTTCGACCGGCCGCCCCAGAGGTCGGTGCGTGGCTCTTCCCCACCGGGCGCTTCTGGGTGACCATGAGGGGGCGGGCGACCGGCGGCTGGGGCGGACGGACGGGGGGTGCTGCGTGCGAGTGGGACTGCTCACCCGGGAGTATCCGCCGGATGTCTACGGCGGCGCAGGAGTCCATGTCGAGTTCCTCGCACGGGAGTTAGAGGCCCTCGTCGACGTCGACGTGCACTGCTGGGGAAACGGCGCCGCCGCCGACGGAACCGTGCGCCACCGGGCCTGGGACGCCCTGGACGGCGCCAACGACGCCCTGCGCACCTTCTCCGTGGACCTCTCCATGGCGGCCGCTCTCACGGGGTGCGATCTCGTCCACTCCCACACCTGGTACGCCAACCTCGCGGGCCACTTCGGCAAGCTCCTGCACGGCATCCCGCACGTCATGACCGCACACTCCCTGGAGCCCCTGCGCCCCTGGAAGGCCGAGCAGCTCGGTGGCGGGTACGCCCTCTCCGGCTGGGCCGAGCGCACCGCCGTCGAGGCCGCGGACGCCGTGATCGCCGTCTCGCGCGGCATGCGGGCCGACATCCTCGCCTGCTACCCCGCCATCGACCCGGCGAAGGTGCACGTCGTCCACAACGGCATCGACACCGCCCTGTACCGCCCCGACCCTGGCACGGACGTCCTCGAACACCTGGGAATCGACCCCGGGCGGCCCTATGTCCTGTTCGTCGGACGCATCACCCGGCAGAAGGGCGTGCCCCATCTGCTGCGCGCCGCCAAGGAGTTGGACCCGGCGACCCAGCTCGTGCTCTGCGCCGGAGCCCCCGACACCCCGCAGATCGACGCCGAGTTCCGCACCCTCTTCGAGGAGCTGAGCCGGTCCCGCGGGGGAGTCCACTGGATCCCGGAGATGCTTCCGCGCCCCCATATCGTGCAACTCCTCACGCATGCGCGGGTGTTCGTCTGCCCCTCGGTGTACGAGCCGCTCGGCATCGTCAACCTAGAGGCCATGGCGTGCGGCACCCCTGTCGTGGCATCGGACGTCGGGGGCATCCCCGAGGTCGTCGACCACGGAAGCACGGGGCTCCTGGTCCCGTACGAGGAGAAGGAGCCGGCGGCCTTCGAGGCACAGCTCGCGCAGGCCCTGAACGAACTGGCCGCCGATCCGCGCGCCGCGACCCGCATGGGCGCGGCCGGGCGCGACCGCGCCGTCGGGGAGTTCGGCTGGGACGCGGTCGCGCGACGCACGACCGGCCTGTACGAGGAGTTACTCGAGTCCAAGTGATCCCAGTTAAGGGGGCGGCGCGATGCGCGGTGGACCTTCGGTGCTCGGAATCGTCCTGGCGGGCGGTGAGGGGAAGCGCCTGATGCCCCTCACGGCCGACCGGGCCAAACCAGCGGTCACGTTCGGCGGCACGTACCGCCTCGTCGACTTCGTGCTCTCCAACCTCGTCAACGGCGACATCCTGCGGATCTGCGTACTGACCCAGTACAAGTCGCACTCCCTCGACCGGCACGTCACCACCACCTGGCGCATGTCCAGCCTCCTCGGCAACTACGTCACCCCGGTCCCCGCGCAGCAACGCCTCGGCCCGCGCTGGTACTTGGGCAGCGCGGACGCGATCCTGCAGTCCCTCAACCTGGTGCACGACGAACAGCCCGACTACATCGCGGTGTTCGGCGCCGACCACGTCTACCGCATGGACCCCCGGCAGATGCTCAACCAGCACTTCGAGAGCGGTGCCGGGGTCACGGTCGCGGGGATCAAGGTGCCGCGCGCGGACGCGGCGTCCTTCGGGATCATCACGCCCGCGCGGGACGGCACACGCGTCGACCGCTTCCTGGAGAAGCCCACCGACCCTCCGGGTCTTCCCGGATCGCCGAACGAGGTGTTCGCCTCGATGGGCAACTACGTCTTCACGACGAAGACCCTCGTCGACGCGATCCAGCAGGACGCCGAGGACGACGACTCCGTGCACGACATGGGCGGTTCGATCCTGCCCATGCTCACCGAGCGGGGCCTGGCCCAGGTGTACGACTTCGACGACAACCACGTGCCTGGGGAGACCGCGCGCGATCACGGCTACTGGCGTGACGTCGGCTCGCTCGACGCGTACTACGAAGCGCACATGGACCTGATCTCCGACCAGCCGGTCTTCAACCTGGACAACCGGCGCTGGCCCATCTACACCAACTCCGGCGGCCTGCCGCCCGCCAAGTTCTGCGCGGCCGGCATCGCGAGCGAGTCCGTCGTCAGCCCGGGGTGTGTCATCCGGGGGCAGGTCACGCGCTCCGTGCTGTCTCCCGGTGTGACGATCGAGGACGGGGCGGTCGTGCAGGGTTCGGTGCTGCACGACAACGTACGCGTGGGCAGGGGCGCGGTGGTGCGGGGTGCCGTGCTGGACAAGAACGTGGACGTCCCGCCCGGGGCGACCATCGGGGTCAACCCGGAGCGGGACGAAGAGCTCTACACGGTGTCGAAGGGCGGCGTGATCGCGCTGGGGAAGGGGCAGGCCGTTCCGATGTAGCCCTTCGTCTGCGGCCCTTCGTCGGCGGCTCCGTCCGCTACAGGACCCTGCGTCTGCGGCCCAGCCACGTCTGGGCGATCACGACGAGCGCCAAGAAGGCGCCGCTGACCACCTGTTGGTAGGCGGAGTCGAGCGAGCCGATCTGGTTGATGACGTTCTGGATGACCTTCAGGAGCAGTACGCCGACGAGTGAACCGCTGATGAAGCCGAATCCTCCGGTCAGCAGGGTGCCCCCGATGACGACCGCGGAGATCGCCTCCAGTTCCATGCCCGAGCCGAGGATGGTGACGCCCGAGACCAGCCAGGCCGCGTTGAGCGCGCCCGCGAGGCCCGCGCAGAGGCCGGAGAGGGTGTAGACGGTGACCTTGGTGCGGGCCACGGGGGCGCCCATGAGGGCCGCCGCGTCCTCGTTGCCGCCGACCGCGTACACGTACTGGCCGAAGCGGCTGCGGCGCAGGACCACGGCGCCCGCGACGAACAGGGCGAGGGTGATCCAGACCGGGGCTCCGATGCCCAGGAGCTTTCCCTGGCCGAGTGTCGCGAAGAAGGAGTCCTTGTCGACCAGGTAGGTCTTGGAGCCCTCGTCGGTGATGGACAGGAGGATGCCGCGCGCGCCCAGCATCGCGGCCAGCGTCACGATGAAGGGGGCCAGGCGGGAGCGGGCGATGAGGAGGCCGTTGACGAGGCCGATGAGACCGCAGACGGCCAGGGGCAGGAGGAGGGCCACCGCCGTCCCGTACTGGGAGCCCCACGCCGCGAGTACCCCGCCGAGTGCGAAGAGCGAGCCCACGGAGAGGTCGATTCCGCCGGTGATGATCACGAACGTCATGCCGAGCGCGACGACCGCGAGGAACGCGGAGGAGACCGCCATGTTCTCCAGGTTGTCGGTGGTCATGAACGTGTCGAAGCTGAGCGACGCCGCGATGACGGCGACCACCAGGGTGACCAGGGCGCCGTGCTGCTGGGCGAGTGCGCTGATGCGCTCGGAGCGGGTCGCGCCTGTCGGTTCGTCGTCGCCGCTCGTCTTCATGGGGTTCGCCTCGGATAGGACGGTGCCTGTCACCGCTTGCCCCTCTCCCGTGCCGCGTAGACGGCCAGAATGATCACTATGGCCTGGGCGATCTGTGTCCATGAGGGCGGCAGATCGTGCTTGATGAGCGTGGCGGTGAGCAGCTGGATCAGTACGGCGCCCGCGACGGTCCCGCCGATCCGTACGCGTCCGCCGCTGAGCGGTGTGCCGCCGACCACGACCGCGGTGATCGCGGACAGTTCCATCAGGTTGCCGAGGGATGTCGGGTCGCTGGCGGTGAGGCGGGCCGTCGCCAGGACGCCCGCGATGGCGGCGAGCGCGCCTGAGCAGACGTAGACCAGGATCAGGACACGTCGTACGGGGAGTCCGGCGAGGCGGGCTGCCGGGCGGCTGTCGCCGATGGCGAGGAGCTGGCGGCCGAAGGTGGTGCGGCGGACGACGAAGGCGACGAGGAGTGCGAGTGCCGCCGCGATCAGGACGAGGTAGGGGATGCCCAGGACGTCGCCGGAGCCGAGGGACGCCATGGTCGGGTCGCGTACGTCCTTGAGCTGGGGGAGCAGCACGAGGGCGAGGCCGCGGCCCGCGACCATCAACGCCAGAGTGGCGACGATGGGTTGGACGCCGATGAACGCGATGAGGGAGCCGTTCGCGACGCCGATGGCCGCGCCGCCGATGATCGCGACGATGAGCGCGATCCATGTGCCGTAGCCGAGGTAGAGGGAGAGGAGGGACGTGGAGAGCGCCATGACCGAGCCGACGGAGAGGTCCACGCCTTCGCTGCCGATGGCGAGCGCCATGCCGAGGGCGACGATGAGGACCGGGGCCACCTGGACCGCTTGGGTGCGGAAGTTCTCGGCCGAGAGGAAGTGGGGGGTCACGGCGATGTTGAGGAGCAGGAGGACGGCTACGCCCAGGTAGACGCCGTAGGACTGGAGGTAGTGGAGGATGCGCTCGCGGTCGGCTGTTTTGCCTCCCAGGGCGAGGTCAGTCATGGGTACTCCGGGGGAGCGGGGGCCTGCCGGCGGCGGGGCGTCGGGTGCGCCTTGGCGTGTCTGTGGGGCGGGGCCGTGCCGGTATGTCCGTCCTCGCCATCGTCCGGTGGCCGCGTAGCTGCTTCGCTGCTGGAGTGCCGCGAACCGTGCTCCGGGCGGACATACCGGCACGTCCCCTCCGGTCGGCTCGGCGGCCGCAGGCGAGTTGGGGGCTAGTCACTGGGGCTCCCCGTTGTTGCTATCGCTCGCATCAAGGCGTCCTCTGTGACCTGGGGGCCCGTCAGTTCTTCGATCACCGTGCCGTCCTTGAGGACTATGACTCGGTCGGAGCCCTCGATGAGTTCCTCCATGTCGGAGGAGATGAGGAGCACCGCCAGGCCGTCGTTGGCCAACTCGTCGATCAGCTTCTGGACTTCGGCCTTCGCGCCGATGTCTATGCCTCGGGTGGGCTCGTCGAGGAGGAGGACCTTGGGGTTCATGGCCAGCCAGCGGGCCAGGAGGACCTTCTGCTGGTTGCCGCCCGACAGTTCGCCCACCTTCTGGTGGGGGCCCGAGGCCTTGATGCGCAGGCGCTTCATGAAGGTGTCGACGATCGAGTCGATGGCTGCCTCGTTCACCAGGCCGAAGCGGGAGAGGCGGGGGAGTGCGGCCAGTGCGATGTTCTCGCGGACCGAGAGGCCGGGGACTATGCCCTCCGCCTTGCGGTCCTCGGGGAGGAGGCTGATCCCGGCACGGATGGCCGCCGGGGGTGAGCCGGTGCGGATCGGGGCTCCGGCGATCAGTACGTTGCCGGAGTCGGGGGTCAGCGCGCCTGCGATCGCCTTCGCCGTCTCGCTGCGGCCCGAGCCGAGCAGGCCGCCCAGGCCCACCACTTCGCCGGGGCGGATCTCGACCGAGACGTCGTGGAGGTGGTGGCGCATGGTGAGGTTGTCTGCCTGGAGGATGGGCCGGGTGTCCGGGGCGTGGTCTCCTGAGAACTTGGTCGCGCCCTCTTCGCGGACCTCTCCCACCTCGCGGCCCAGCATGAGGGAGACGAGGTGGAGTCGGTCGAGCTCTGCTATCGGGCCCGTGTGCACCAGCTTGCCGTCGCGGAGCACCGTGACCGTGTCGCACACCTCGTACAGCTCTTCCAGGCGGTGGCTGACGTAGATCACCGCGATGCCGCGGTCCCGCAGCATGCGGATGACGCCGAACAGGGTCTGGACCTCGCGCGGTTCGAGGGACGACGTCGGCTCGTCCATGATGACGACCTGGGCGTCGACCGAGACGGCGCGTGCCAGGGCCACCATCTGCTGGGTTCCCACCCCGAGTTCGCGCAGGGGGCGGCGTACGTCGACGGATATGCCGAGGCGTTGCAGGGCCTCGTCGGCCTCGCGGTGCATGCGGCGGAAGTCGATGAGGCCCAGGCGGCCGCGCGGCTCGCGGCCGAGGAAGAGGTTGCGGGCCACGCTCATCAGGGGGACGAGGTTGACCTCCTGGTAGATGGTGGAGATGCCCGCGTGCTGGGCCTCCAGGGGTGTGGCGAAGGCGACTTGGCGGTTGTTGTAGGTCAGGTCGCCGGTGTCCGGTGCGTAGACGCCTGTGAGTACTTTGATCAGGGTGGACTTGCCCGCGCCGTTCTCGCCGATCAGGGCGTGCACCTCACCGGCGCGAGCGGTGAAGTCGACCGCGTCGAGGGCTCGTACTCCCGGAAATGTCTTGGTGAGACGGCTCACTGAGAGGACGTCAGGCATTTCAGTAGGCCTTGCCGAGGTCCGCCTTGGCGTTGGTCTTCGTGTACGCGCTGTCCTTGATCACGATGTCCTGCGAGACCTTGGTGCCCTTGGTGAAGGTGTCCAGGGTCTGGAAGGCGAGCGGGCCGAAGCGCGGGTTCGACTCGATGACGCCGTCGATCCAGCCGTCGACGATGCCCTGCACGGCGTTGCGCGTGCCGTCGACCGTCACGATCTTCACGTCACCGGCCTTCTTGCCTGCGCCCTTGAGGGCGTTGACGGCGCCGAGGCCCATCTCGTCGTTCTCGGCGTAGATCCCGGTGATGTCCGGCTTGGACTGGATGAGCTGCTCGGTGACCTGCTGGCCCTTCTCACGGGCGAACTCGCCGGTCTGCTTGAAGACGACCTTCAGGTCGGGGGCCTTCTCCTTGATGCGGTCCTGGAAGCCCTTGGTGCGCTCGGTGGTGACGTTGTTGCCCGCCGCTCCGAGCAGGATCGCGACCTTGCCCTTGCCGCCCGTCGACTTGATCATCTGGTCGGCCGCGCGCTTGCCCTGCTCGACGAAGTCCGAGCCGATGAAGCTGACGTAGTCCTTGCAGGCCTTGGCGTTGATCTTGCGGTCAATGGTGACGATCGGGATGTGCTTGGCGGAGGCCGCGCGAAGGACCGGCTCCCAGCCGTCGGAGTTCAGCGGTGCGATGACCAGGAGGTCGGCGCCCTTGGCGATGAGGTCCTGGACGTCGCTGATCTGCTTGGAGAACTGCGACTGGGCGTTGGCGGTGAGGAGCTTGACGCCGCGCTTCTTCGCCTCGGCCTTGATGGACGCCGTCTCCGCGATGCGGAAGGGGTTGGCCTCCTTCTCCGACTGGGAGAAGCCGACGGTGGCGGACTTGAGGTCCAGCTTCTTGCCTCCGTAGGCGTCTATCGCGCAGGTCGGGCCGCTGCCCTCGCTCGGCTCCGAGACGACCTGGCCCGAGTCGCCCTGGTCCTGTGACGCGGAGCTCTTGTCGCCGTCGTCCTCGGACTTGGCGCATCCGGTGGCGAGCGCGAGGCTCGCGGCGAGACCGGCGGCGAGGAGGGTCCTGGCTGAGGTGCGGCTAAGGCGTGTGGTCGGCTTCATGGAGTCCCCAAAACGGCACGGCCCCGGCGCTGAGAGCGCTCACGGGAGGATCGGCACTTACGGTCAACTCGGCGGTACGGGGAGCTTTTTACATCGTTGGAAGGGGGCTGTAAACCCTCCGCGCAAGCGAAGACCGCCGAGTGCTCAGCGTCGGCCCAGCGTGCTCTCGCGCTCCACCAGGCGGAATTCCGCGGTGAGTTCACGGCCCTCGGGCTCGCCCGCGCCCTCCAGGCTGCGCAGCAGCGAGGCCACCGCGAGACGGGCGATGGCCTGCTTGTCCGGCGAGACCGTGGTCAGCGTGACCGCCCCGAACTGGCCCTCGGCGATGTCGTCGAAGCCGACCACCGCCACGTCCCACGGCACGCGCAGACCGCGCTCGTGCAGCACCCGCATGGCGCCGATCGCCACCAGGTCGTTGTACGCGAAGACCGCGTCGGGCCGCACTCCCGCGTCCAGCATCCGCGCCATCGCCTTCGCACCGTCCCAGCGGTTCCAGCCGCCGACCGGGCCCACCAGATTGTCCGGCGCCGCTATCCCCGCCTGCGTCAACTCCTCGCGCCAGCCCTGGAGCCGGAGGTTCGCGGGACGGTTCGCGGAGTCCGTGCGGGCTCCGAGATACGCGATGCGGGAGCGGCCGCGGCCGATGAGGTGGCGCACCGCCATGCGGGCCGCGGCCACGTTGTCGATCGCGATGTGGTCGTACGGCAGGTCGTACTGGCGCTCGCCGAGCAGCACCAGCGGTACGTCGTCCTCGCGGCCGAGCAGGTCGGCCGCCTCCAGTTCGAGGGGGCTCAGGATCAGACCGTCGATCACCCGGGCCCGGAAACCCTGGCTGACCAGCACCTCCTGCTCGCGTTCGCCGCGGGTGTGGTCGAGCAGGACGGTGAAATCGTGCTCGGCCGCCGCGTCGATGACCGCGCCTGCCAGCTCGGCGAAGTACGGGTTGCCGAGCTCGGGGACGGCGAGCGCGATGATTCCCGTACGGCCCTTTCGCAAGTGACGCGCCGTCAAGTTCGGCCGGTAGCCCAGCTCGTCGATCGCCTCCTGGACTCGCGCCCGCATCGCCGGGGTGACGTGCTGATACTTGTTCACCACGTTCGAGACGGTCTTGATGGAGACGCCCGCGTGCTCCGCGACGTCTTTGAGGCTAACCCGCACGTGCAGCTCCCTGCGTCGACGTGGACCCCTGGTGCTGGGGTGTTTGTCATGGCCCTGGACAGCGCGCCGAGGGGCGTGCTGTCATGCCAACTGCCGTTCCTTCCAACGTTGTACAGACTCGTTGTACCGACTGGAGCGGCGAGCCGCCACCCTTCCTCAGCCTTCGAGCACCGCTTCAAGCAAAGGAGGATCCGTGCGCCCCATCCGTCACAGACGACTCCGCAGGCAGCTGATACTGCTGCTCACCGTCGCCCTCGCCTTCGCCGGACTCACCGCCGTGCCGACCGCGACCGCCGCCGACGAACCCCCCGAGGTCCACGGCCTGAAGGGCGAGTACTACACGCAGTCCGCCCCCGGAGCCTTCGACTTCCACGAGCTCAAGGCCACCGGCTTCGACCAGCGCATCGACTTCGACAATCTCGACCCGCGCCTGACCTTCGCCACCGGGAAGGCCGACGACGCCACCGTCCGCTGGACCGGCAAGGTCGTCCCGGAGAAGACCGGATCCCACACCTTCTCCATGATCGGCGACAACGGCTTCCGGCTCTGGATCGACGGCGAGCTCGCCATCGACCACTGGGTCGACGACTGGGACAAGGAACAGACCGCGAAGCCGGTCGAGTTGACCGCGGGCAAGGCCTACGACATCAAGGTCGAGTACTTCGAGCACTACGGCGGCTCCAACCTCCACCTGCGCTGGACCGAGCCCGGCGGCACCAAGGAGGCCGTCCCGCAGTCGGCCTTCCGCCTCCCCGACGGCTTCGAGTACGACGGAGCCACCTCCGCCACCGTCCTCAAGGACGGCCGGACCCTGAAGCTCGACTTCGCACAGGAGCTGGCCGCGCCCCCGAGTGATCTCGCCACCCACATCGAGGCGGTCATCGGCGGCGCCAAGTGGCCCATCAGCACGGTCAAGCCCGACCCGAAGGACCCGCGCGCGCTCCTCGTGGGACTGAAGGAACCCGTCGTCGGCAACAAGACGGGCACCGCGAAGGGCACCGCCGACCTGCGCTACGACGGCAAGGGCGGCCTGAGCGGCGACGACGGCAAAGCGGTCGCCGCGTTCTGGAGCAGCGGCCCCAACCACTCCGAGCACCAGCTGCGCACCAAGTGGGCCGACAAGGTGGGCCCGGACAACGCGCTCCCCGAGTACCCGCGCCCCCAGCTGACCCGTGACGCCTGGCGCAACCTCAACGGCTCCTGGCAGTTCGCCTCCGCCAAGGCCGGCGAGAAGCCCCCGGTCGGCAAGAAGCTCGCCGAGAAGATCCTCGTGCCCTACCCCGTGGAGTCCCAGCTCTCCGGCCTGGAACGGCACGAGGACCGCATGTGGTACCGCAGGACCTTCACCGTCCCCGAGGGCTGGAAGGTCGGCGACGGCAAGCGCCTCAAGCTCAACTTCGGCGCGGTCGACTGGCAGTCCGAGGTGTTCGTGAACGGCAAGAAGGTCGCCGAACACAAGGGTGGCTACGACAAGTTCAGCGCCGACATCACCGACGCCCTGAAGCCGGGCAGGACCCAGGAGCTGATCGTCGGCGTCTACGACCCGACCGATTCCAAGGACGGCGAGAACCCGCCCGTCGGCAAGCAGCGCCTGGACCCCAGCGGCATCTGGTACACCCCGTCGTCCGGCATCTGGCAGACGGTGTGGATGGAGCCGGTGGCAGCCGACCACGCCGACTCGCTCAAGATCACGCCCGACGTGGCCACCAAGCAGGTCACCGTCGAGCCGAAGGGCGTACGCGACGGAGTGCCGGTCAAGGCGGTCGCGTACGAAGGCAAGAAGAAGGTCGCCGAGGCGAGCGGACGCACGGGCACACCGCTCAAGCTGAAGATCGCCGATCCGCGCCTCTGGTCGCCGGACGATCCCTTCCTCTACGACCTGAAGGTGACCGTCGGCCGAGACCAGGTCAAGAGCTACTTCGGGATGCGGACCATCGCCGTGGAGAAGGTGAACGGCACCCCGCGCACGATGCTCAACGGCAAGCCGCAGTTCCTGATGGCCACGCTCGACCAGGGCTTCTGGCCCGACGGCCTGCACACGGCGCCGACCGACGAGGCACTCGCGTACGACCTCAAGATGCACAAGGAGATGGGCTTCAACTCGGTGCGCAAGCACATCAAGGTGGAGCCGGACCGCTGGTTCTACTGGGCGGACAAGCTGGGCCTGATGGTCTGGCAGGACATGCCCTCGATGCGCTCGGACCGCAACCCGAGCACGGCCGCTCGCGCTCAGTACGAGAGCGAGATGAAGCAGATGATCGACGAGCACGCGAACCACCCGTCGATCGTCATGTGGGTCACCTTCAACGAGGGCTGGGGCCAGTACGACCAGGGCCGCATCGCCACCCAGGCCAAGTCCTGGGACCCGACCCGCCTGGTCAACGGCATGTCGGGCCTCAACCTCGGTGCCGACGGCGGAACCGGCGACATCATGGACGAGCACGGCTACCCGAGCCCGGCACTCCCACCCAAGCCCGACGGTGAACGGGCCCTGATCAACGGGGAGTACGGCGGTCTGGGACTCGCGGTACCGGGCCATGCCTGGTCGGTCCAGCAGAGCTACGTCGACGTGGACCCGGCGACGTACACGGACGACTACCTCACGAAGCTCGACGAGGTGCACAAGCTGGCCTGCAAGGGCGGCAACGGCGCGGTCTACACGCAGATCTCCGATGTGGAGGGCGAGTTGAACGGCCTGGTGACGTACGACCGCAGGGTCGTCAAGCCCGACGTGAAGCGGCTCAAGGCAGCACATGAGGCCCTGATCGGCGACGCGTCGCGGCCGGACCCGGCAGGGTGCTCCGGCTCCTGACGAGGCGTTATGTGCTCCGGCCCGGTGGGCCGGAGCACGTAACCCGTGGACGCGGGCCTGCCCGCTTGACACGATCACGCCGTGATCATCGACAGCGAGTGGGCAGGGGCCGCGGCCCGCAACAACGCCGAGTGGTGCGACGCGGTCTGCCGCGCGCACGGGCTGCGGGGGGAGTTCGGCGCAGGGACGTGGAGCAGCGCGCGCCGGACTCCGCCGCTGTATCCCGATGCCGTGTCGCTCACCCCCGACGCGTCGGCGGCCGACCTGGTGGCCCGGATCGACACGGCGTCACGGGGCTGCTCCGTCAAGGACAGCTTCGCCTGCCTCGATCTGGAGCCATGGGGCTTCGAGGTGCTGTTCGAGGCTCAGTGGATCCGCCGGGAAGCGGGACCAACTCCCGTTGCCACTAGCCTCAATTGGGAGCCGATCAAGAGCCCCGATTCCCTGCCCGCGTGGGAGAGGGCGTGGAACGACGGCGAAGAGGGCACGGGCCTCTTCCGTCCGGGGCTGCTGTCCGGCGGCACGACCTTCCTCGCTGCCTACGCCGAGGGACGGATCGTGGCGGGCGCCATCGCGAGCCCCGGCACGTCGGTGGTCGGTGTCTCCAACCTGTTCACATCGGCCGACGAGGAGTCGGCCTGGGCGGGCTGCCTGGCGGAGGTCGCCCGGCTCTGGCCTGACCTGCCCGTCGTCGGTTACGAGAGCGGCGAGAGCCTGGACGCCGCGGTGAGCCAGGGGTTCACGCCGATCGGACCGCTGCGGGTGTGGCTGCACACCGGCTGACGCGGGCTCTCAGGCCGCTGCGACCCGCCCCGCGATGAGCTGCGCTGTCACCTCGGCCACCCGGCCGCCCAGATGCCGGCAGGTGAGCACGTCGGACTTGTGGACGTGCTCCGCCGACACGTCGGTGTCGGTCTGCGCTCCGGCCCCGAGGAAGAACCCGAGCCGGTTCAGGTCCTGCTCGCTGCTGGTGGAGCTGTTCCAGCCAGGGACGAGGCCGAGGTTGACCCAGTGCATGTGGTGCTGGGCGGCGAGCACGGCCAGGGACATCAGCGCGTTCAGCTTGTCGCCGCTCTTGGAGCCGGAGTTGACGAACCCCGCGGCGACCTTGTCCCGCCACGCGCCGGTCATGCAGCGGCGCGAGGAGAGCTCGGCGAAGGTCTGGAAGCCCGCCGAGACGTTGCCCATGTAGGTGGGGCTGCCGAAGACGATGGCGTCCGCCTCGTCGAGGACGGTCCACTGTTCCTCGGTGATGTGGTCGACGGCCAGCGTGGTGACCGTGGCGCCGGCCAGGCGAGCGCCCTCGGCCACCGCATCGGCGAGGGCCGCGGTGTGCCCCCATCCCGAGTGGTGGGCGACGACGACGCCGGGCCGGTTGATGTCTATGTCAGGCATGGTGTGACTCCTCGTGTGTCCCGGGTCCGGTGGGGTGAGAGCAGGCAGGGTCGGGTCGGCTTGGGCCGGGTCAGGCCGGGTAGTCGGGGGCGACTTCCGCATAGCGCTCGTGCCATGCCGGGACGCGCGTCCCTGCCAGGTGCGCGGCGAGGCGGTCCAGGAACGCGTGCGTGCCGGGCCCGTACTCCTTGGCGTTGGGCACGCTCAGGCCGCGGTGGGTGAAGGTGAGCACCGTGCCTTGGCCGTCGGGCGTCAGCTCGTAACGGACCACGCCGTCCTCGGCGAGGGCCTGCTTCCACTCGTGCTCCAGCACATGCGGCGGATCCCAGACGAGGATCCGGCCGGTCATCCGCTTGTCCTGGACGGGGTGGGCCGGACCCGTGGGCACCATGTCGATGACACCGCCCGCGCGGCCCTCGATGAGTGTCTTGCCGAACCAGGCGGCCCGCTGCTCCGGGTCGGCGATGGCGGACCAGACGGCCTCGACCGGATACGGCAGATGTCGGACGAAGGTGAGGACGGCCTGCCCTCCGTCGAGTGCAAGTTCCCCTGTCGGTTCCCCGAGACGATCGCTCACGAGGGGCCCTCCGATTTCTTGTGCGTGCGCGCCAAGTGCTGTTCCAGGGCGCCGAGATGGTCCGCCCAGTAGCGGCGGTAGCGGCCGATCCACTCGTCGACCTCGGCGAGGCCGCCGGGGCGCAGCGTGTAGATCCTGCGCTGCGCGTCCGCGCGCACCTCGACCAGGCCGACCTCCCGCAGCACCCGCAGATGCCGGGAGACGGCGGGCTGCGTCAGCTCCGGGAGCAGCTCGACCAGCTCGCCCGCGGACCGTTCGCCCTCTGCGAGCGCGTCGAGCAGGGCTCTGCGGCTGGGCTCGGCCACAGCTTCGAACACGTCCATGGGTCGAGTATCACGTGGGGCTTATATAAAATCAAGCTGATATACGGGCGTCCTCCCCGCGCCGGCGGCCTCCGACCTCTTGACGCATGCGAGGCCGCCCCCGAAGAATGATCGCGTTCCGCGCTTTGACAACGTTGTCCAAGGAGGCGTTCCCACCTATGAGATGGACCCAACGGCTACGCGGTACGGGGGTGGCGGTGGCCGCGGCCGCGCTCCTCGGGGGAGCCCTCGCCATACCGGCGGCCCAGGCCGCCCCGGCAGGCGACGGTCGACTGACCGACCTGGTCAACCCGTTCATCGGCACCGAGAACGAGGGCAACACCTACCCCGGAGCTGCCGTGCCCTTCGGCATGGTCCAGTTCTCGCCCGACACCGGGCACAACACCGGCTACGACCACTCCGACACCCACATCCGCGGCTTCTCGACCGTCCATCTCTCGGGGGTGGGCTGCGGGTTGGGCGGCGATCTGCCGGTGCTTCCCACCACGGGCGACGTCAAGGAGACGGACTACGCCAAGTACGCGGCGGAGTTCAGCCACGACGACGAGAAGGCGAGCCCCGGTGTATACAAGGTGGGCCTCAAGTCCGGCATCGATGCCGAGCTGACCGCCACCAGGCGCACCGGCGTGCAGCGTTACACCTTCCCCGCCACGGACAAGGCCAACGTCCTGCTCAACGCGGGCCAGTCGCTGCACAAGACGGGCAGCACCAAGGTCGAGATCCTCGACAGCCGTACGGTCCGCACGGCGATCACCGGCAGCGGCTTCTGCCAGGACACCAAGCCGTACACGGTCTACACGATCACCCGCTTCGACCGCCCCTTCACGACATCGGGCACCTGGAAGGGCGACACCGTCACCGCGGGCTCCAAGAAGTCGTCGGCGGGCGAGGAGCGCAACGGCGCCTACGTCCGGTTCGACACCTCCAAGGACCGCACCGTCGAGGCGACCACCGCTCTTTCGTACGTCGACGCCATGGGCGCCTCGCTCAATCTCCGCGCGGAGGGCGGGCGTTCGTACGACCACGTGGCGAAGGCGGCGCAGCGGGCCTGGGAAGACCGGCTCGACGACGTGAAGGCGCAGGGCGGCAGCGAGACCGTGCGCCGCACCTTCTATTCGTCCCTCTACCGTTCGTTCCTCGCGCCGAACATCGGCAGTGACGTCGACGGCCGGTACACGGGCTGGGACCAGAAGGTCCACCGCGCCAAGGGATTCACGTACTACCAGAACTGGTCCCTGTGGGACACCTACCGCACCCAGGCGCAGCTCCTCTCCCTGCTCGCGCCGCACGAGTCCCGCGACATGGCCCTCTCCGTCCTGAAGATCGACGAGGAGAGCGGCTGGCTGCCCAAGTGGGGCTACGGCACGGTCGAGACGAACATCATGACCGGCGACCCGGTCACCCCCTTCCTCACCAACGCCTACCAGCAGGGTCTGCTCAAGGGGCATGAGGAGGAGGCGTACCGCGCGCTGAAGAAGAACGCCGACGGTGTGCCGCCCGCCGACTCGGCGCCCGTAGGGCGCGAGGCCAACAAGGAGTATCTGAGCGACGGTTTCGCGCCGTACATCAAGGGCCGCCCGCACGCCAAGCCCGGCGACTCGGACTACGACCATGGTGCGTCCGCGACGCTCGAGTACGCCCTCTCGGACGCGATGCTCGGTGAGATGGCCGGCGAGCTCGGTCACGACGCCGACGCCAAGCGGTACGCGGAGCGTGCGCAGAACTACCGGAAGATCTTCGACGCATCGACCGGGTTCTTCCGTGCCCGGGACGCGGAGGGTGCCTTCACCGGGCCCGCCGACCCGGCCAAGAGTGAGGGCTTCCACGAGGGCACGTCCTGGCAGTACCAGTGGCTCGTCCCGCAGGACCTGCCCGGCATGGTCGGCCTCATCGGCGGCAAGCAGGCCACCAACGACCGCCTCGACTCCTTCTTCGCGTACGAGCAGCTCCTGAAGGACCCGGCGAAGACCGCGCGCGAGGTGTGGGTCAACGGTCCCTACGACTACTACAACGCGGACAAGTACAACCCGCAGAACGAGCCGGACCTCATCGCCCCGTACACCTACCTGTCGACTGGGCAGCCGTGGAAGACCACCGACGTGGTGCACGCCGCGCTCACCCTCTTCACGGACACCCCGACCGGCATGACGGGGAACGACGACCTCGGCACCATGTCCGCCTGGAACGTCCTGTCCTCGATCGGCGTCTTCCCCGTCCAGCCCGGCACGGACACATGGGGTCTGTCGACGCCCGTCTTCGAGCGCGTCGACCTCACCCTCGACCGCCGCTACTACCCGAAGGGGCGCCTCACGGTGAAGGCGCCGGGTACGTCGGACACCGCCCGGTACATCCAGTCGGCGCGCACGGACGGCGCCGACTACGGCAAGACGTATCTGACGACCGACGACATCCGCGACACCCGCGAGCTCTCCTTCACGGTGGGCGACAAGCCATCGGAGTGGGGCACCTCGGAGCAGGCGGCGCCGCCCGCGCTCAAGTGACGTACGCCGACCGCTGGTGAAGTGACGTAGGACATACGCCACTTGCGCACCACAAGGCCCGCCCTTCTCAGAGGGGCGGGCCTTAATCTGTTGTTAACTGTGCGTAGCTTGATCGTACTTGACCGTAGTCGCGCAACGGCGATTGACTGCACGTTCACGCCCCCCCGCATCGTCCTCGACGCGAGAGCAGACCGTTGAAAACGCCTAACCCCGAGTCCTCCGACCTGCTCGCACCTCTCGACCTCGCCTTCTGGAACATCGAGTCCGCCGAACACCCCATGCACCTGGGGGCCCTCGGCGTCTTCGACGCCGAATCGCCCGGCGCGGCCGAGCGCGCCGCCCAGCTCCTCGCCGCACGTGCGGCCGCCGTGCCCGGCCTGCGGCTGCGGATCCGCTCGGTCTGGCTGCCGGTCGGCGGGGCCGTCCGCACGGCCGCGCCCGCCTTCGACGCGCTGGACCACGTCCGCCTCGCCGAGCCCGCGGGGGACTTCCACGCGGCGGCCGGCGCGCTCATGCAGCGTCCTCTGGAGCGCGGCAGGCCGCCCTGGGAGGCGCATGTGCTGCCGGGCGACGACGGCACCTCCTTCGCCGTGCTGTTCAAGTTCCACCATGCCCTCGCGGACGGGCTGCGCGCCCTGATGCTCGCGGCGGCGGTCATGGACCCCATGGACCTGCCCGCCCCGCGTCCGGTGCCCGTGGGGCCCGAGGCCTCGGGGTGGTCCTGGCTGCCCGATCCGCGCAAGCTGCCGGGCCTCGTCCGCGACACCGTCAGCGACGTGGGGCGGGCCCTGGACATCGGCTCGTCGGTGGCCCGCGCCACCCTGGGCGTGCGGTCGTCCGCCGCCCTCACGTCCCGGGCCACCGGCACGCGGCGCACCGCCGGGGTACTGCTCGACCTGGACGACGTGCACCGCGTGCGCAAGACCGTGGGCGGCACCGTCAACGACGTTCTGATCGCCGTGGTCGCCGGAGCCCTGCGCCGCTGGCTCGACGAGCGGGGCGACGGCAGCGAGGGCGTGGAGCCGCGCGCCCTGGTCCCCGTGTCCCGGCGCAGGCCGCGCGGCGCACAGCCCCCGGGCAACCGGCTCTCCGGATATCTGGTCCGGCTGCCCGTCGGCGAGCCCGATCCGGTCGCGCGGCTGCGGACGGTGCGGGCCGCCATGGACCGCAACAAGGACGCGGGCCCCAGCCGCGGCGCGGGCGCGGTCGCCCTGCTCGCCGATCACGTGCCGTCGCTGGGCCACCGCATCGGAGGCCCCGTCGTCGCGCAGGCCGCCCGGCTGCTCTTCGACATCCTCGTCACCAGCGTCCCGCTGCCCAGCCTCGGCCTGCGGCTCGGCGGCTGCCCGCTCGCCGCCGTGTACCCCTTCGCGCCGCTCGCCCAGGGGCAGGCGCTCGCCGTCGCGGTGTCGACGTACCGGGGGCGGGTGCACTTCGGTCTGGTCGCGGACGCGGCCGCCGTGCCCGATCTGGAGGTGCTCGCGCGCAGCGTGCGGGAGGAGCTCGCGGGGCTCGTCGAAGCGTGCGTGAACCGTCCGCGTTTGGTGGAGGGGGCCGTCGCTACGTAAAGTTCTCTTCTTTGGAGCTTCCGCGGTCACCCAGACAGCCGCGGCATGAGTGACGCGAGGACAGCGGCGATGACGGTGACAGAGGACAGCCTGGAGGCTGCCGGTTCTGCCGAGTATGGCCCCGGCATCGACCCCGACCGGCTCGCCGTCTGCCTCAGCGTGCTCGACGAACTGGACAAGCTCGACGTCGACCACCCCGACGCGATCGCGGTGCGCCGGGCCACGGCCGGGATCTACCGGACGGTGAAGCAGCGTCGCCGTCAGGAGCGCCGGGCGGCCAAGACCGCGCACGACAAGGCCGTCACGGAAGCCACCGCCACCGGCTCCGCCGAGCGGATCGACGACGAGACCGAGGGCCTGCTGCCCTCGTCGCAGACCGACGAGGGCCGGCTCGCGGGGATACTCCAGCGCCCGCGCTCCTGCTACACCTGCAAGACCCGGTACGTGGAAGTCGACTACTTCTACCACCAGCTCTGTCCGGACTGCGCCCGCCTGAACCGGTCCAAGCGCGACGCTCGCGCCGACCTCACCGGCAAGCGCGCGCTGCTCACCGGCGGCCGCGCCAAGATCGGCATGTACATCGCGCTGCGGCTCCTGCGCGACGGCGCCCACACCACCATCACGACCCGGTTCCCCAAGGACGCCATCCGCCGCTTCAAGGCGATGGACGACTCGGCGGACTGGCTGCACCGCCTCGAGGTCATCGGCATCGACCTGCGCGACCCGGCCCAGTCCGTCGCGCTGGCCGAGCAGGTCGCCGCCGCGGGGCCGCTCGACATCCTGATCAACAACGCGACGCAGACCGTGCGCCGCCTGCCCTCCGCGTACGCCGCCCTGGTCGAGGGCGAGAGCGCGCCGCTGCCGGCCGGGGAGCTGCCCGCGCACGCCGTCATCGGCGACTTCAACTCGGGAGCGGTGGGTGTCCTCGGCGAGAGCGCCGCGCTGCCCGCGGGCACCAGCGGCCTGGACGCGCAGCAGGTCGCCGACCTGGCCCTGGTCGCGGGCAACGCCAGCGTCGCCCGGCACCTGGACGGCACCGCCATCGACGCGGGCGGCCTGGTCCCGGACGTCGTCGACAGCAACACCTGGGTGCAGACCATCGAGCAGATCTCGCCGGTGGAGCTCCTCGAGACGCAGCTGTGCAACTACACCTCGCCGTTCATCCTGATCAGCGCGCTGCGCTCGGCGATGGCCGACGCCGCGAAGAAGGCGGCGAGCGGCCGCGCCTACGTCGTCAACGTCTCGGCGATGGAGGGCGTCTTCGGCCGCGGCTACAAGGGCGCGGGCCACCCGAACACGAACGCGGCGAAGGCCGCGATCAACATGGTGACGCGGACCAGCGCCCAGGAGATGTTCCAGACCGACGGCATCCTCATGACCTCGGTCGACACCGGCTGGATCACCGACGAGCGCCCGCACTACGACAAGCTGCGCCTCGCCGAGGAGGGCTTCCACGCCCCGCTCGACCTGATCGACGGCGCGGCCCGCGTCTACGACCCGGTCGTGTGCGGCGAGGCGGGCGAGGACCTGTACGGCGTCTTCATGAAGGACTACGCACCCGGCAAGTGGTAGGCGTCAGGCCTCGCCGGGCGCAGACGACCGCAGCTGGTCGTGCACGGCGTACGCGGCGGTGCCGGCCGCCGCGCGCACCCTGGTCCCGCCGTCGACCAGGAGATCGGCACCCGTCACCCATTCGGCCGCATCCGAGACCAGCCACGTGACGGCCCGCGCGACGTCCTCCGGTGCGCCGATGCGGCCGAGCGGCAGGCTCGCGGCGAGCTGCTCCTCGGCGCCGTCCCACACGAAGCGGGCCATCTCGGTGCGGACGAGGCCGGGGGACACGGAGTTGACCCGCACCAAGGGTGCGAGTTCGCCCGCCAGTTGGGCGGTCAGGTGCAGGAGCGCCGCCTTGCTGGTGCCGTACGCGCCCACGTTCGGGCCCACATGGGAGGCGCCCTCGGTGCAGATGTTCACCACCGCGCCGCCGTGTTCGCCCATCCAGGCCCGCCAGGCGAGCTGCGTCAGGCGCAGCGCGGCCTCGACGTTCACGGTGAAGGCGGCGCGCCACCGGGCGAGGTCGACGTCCATCAGCGCGCCGTAAGGGGCGTTCGTGGCGGCGTTGTTCACCAGTACGTCGAGCCGCCCGAAGGTGCGCATCGCGAGGGCCACACTCGCCTCCGCCTGACCGGAATCAGCCACGCCGCCCGCGCATCCGAGGGCCTCGGCGCCGTCCGCGCGCAGTGCGGCCACCGCGTCCTGGAGGGCGTCCGGGTCGCGGGCGGTGATGACAAGGCGATGTCCGGACTCCGCGAGGGCCCGCGCGACGGCGAGCCCGATCCCTCGCGAGGCTCCGGTCACCAGAGCCACCGCGCCCTCCCGTGCCTGCGCAGAAGTCATCTCCGTACGGTCCCATGGAGGCCTGGAAAGGCCCATGGGCCCGACCCGTTGAGGAGATTCCGGCCCGTCGGCCACCCCCACACCGGCATCAACTGTCTGAAATCCACCCCTTCGGCGGAACCCATAGAGCGCGGGCCTGCTCATTTGGTTAATCTGAGGCGAACGGACGGCCTTCAGGGGATCCACAAGCACCCCTATGCCGCCCTGGGACAGGCTTGCAACCGTGGCCGCGATCCCGCCCGAACAACGGCGCCACCGCGACCGAAGTGCCCTTGTCCTTCCGTTACGCGACACAAAGGAGTGCGCGGTGACACCAGATTTGACGAAGCAGGAAAAGCGACCGGCGGAACGAGGCGGCGAGCGGGCCGGCAGGCCACGCAAGCTCAGCAACCTGGACTCGTGGGCGAAGGCGGCACCGATCCGCCTCGCCGGCTACGAGGACGACCTCGCGGAGCCGCACATCCTCCCCGGTATCGACTGATCCCTCCGCTTCGCCGCGTGCCCCCGCCGACCACGGCTGGGGGCACGCGGCGTTTTGCGGCCCCGCGGGGAGTGGCGCCGGCCCGAACGCATGGCCGGGCGGATGCGGGTTACCCCGGGGAGTATGAATGGGACATCGGATGCCGAGCGCAGCGCGGACCGCGCGCCGGATGAACTGACGCAGTTGTCGAAGCGGTCATGGCGGGCAGTGCTCACCGGCGTGATCCGGGAGTTCCAGGACGATGAGCTGACCGACCGGGCGGCGGCCCTGACCTACTACGGGGTCCTGTCGCTGTTTCCGATGCTTCTGGTGGTGGTCTCCCTCCTCGGCGTCGTGGGGAAGTCCGCCATCGACTGGCTCCTCAAGACGCTCGATGAGCTCGCGCCGGGTTCGGCGCGGGACATCATCGGCGACGCCGTGCGGCAGCTGGAGGGCCGGGGCGGTGTCGGCTCCCTGATGGCGGTGCTCGGCATCGTCCTCGCGGTGTGGGCGTCCTCCGGGTACGTGGGGGCGTTCATCCGCACCGCCAACGCCGTGTACGACATGCCCGAGGGGCGGCCGGTGTGGAAGGTGCTCCCGGTCCGGGTGGGCGTGACGGTGGTGCTCCTGGCGCTGGCGGTCGTCAGCGCGCTCATCGTGGTGTTCACGGGCGGCATCGCCGAGACCGTGGGGTCGGCCCTGGGCGTAGGGGACCAGGCGCTGACGGCGTGGTCGATCGCGAAGTGGCCGGTGCTCGTCGTGCTGGTGACCTCCATGATCGCGCTGCTGTTCTGGGCGACGCCGAACGTGAAGGGCCGCGGATTCAAGTGGATCACCCCTGGCAGCGTGATCGCCCTGGTGATCTGGCTGATCGCATCGGCCGGATTCGCCTTCTACGTGGGCAACTTCGGTTCCTACAACAAGACCTACGGCGCGCTGGCCGGCGTGATCGTCTTCCTCGTGTGGCTGTGGATCAGCAACATCGCGATCCTGCTCGGCCTGGAGTTCGACGCGGAGCTGTCGCGTCAGCGCGCCATCGCCGGTGGTCTTCCCCCTGAGGAGGAGCCCTACGTACCGCCCCGCGACACCAGCGCGTGGGACGAGCAGGACCGGCGGCGCATGGAGGAGTGAACACCGTCCGACACCGGCTGCCCCCGCCGTCCGGCAGGACCGCGGCCCTCGACCATGTGCCGATCCCGGGGATCGGGGTACTCGGCCGCAGAACAGACAGGAGGTTGATGACGATGGCCCAGACAGGCCCGCACACCACAGGCCGCGACAGCGGCGGACGGACCGCCCCCGCCAATGAGCCGGTGGGTGATCTCGTGCAGCGCGCGTCGCAGCAGCTGACGGAGCTGGTGCGCGGCGAGATGCGTCTGGCGCAGGCGGAGATGAAGGAGAAGACCAGGCGCTACGGCAAGGGCAGCGGGTTGTTCGGCGGAGCCGGTCTCATCGGCTTCCTCACCCTGCAGGCCCTCGTCGCCACCGCGATCGCGGCGCTCGCCGTGCCGCTTCCGGTGTGGGCGGCGGGGCTGATCGTCACCGCCGTCCTCGGTCTGATCGCCGCGGTGCTTGCCATGACAGGCAAGAAGGAAGTCGGCCGGGCCGCCCCGCCGATCCCCGAGCAGGCCATCGACGGCGTGAAGGCCGATGTCGCAGAGATCAAGGAGAGTGCACAGCGATGAACCAGCCCGACAAGCACACGGCCGGCCCCGGGGAACTGCGCGCCAAGGTCGAGCAGACCCGCCAGGACCTGGGGGAGACGGTCGAGGCGCTGGCGGCCAAGGCTGACGTCAAGGCCCGCGCGCAGGACAAGGCGGTCGCGATCAAGGGCCAGACGGCCACGAAGGCCGCGGAGCTGAGCGGTCAGGCGATGGCGAAGGCCACCGAGGCCGCCCATGCGCTGCAGGACAAGGTGCCCGACCAGGTCAAGGACAAGGCGGCCGCTGCCACCGGGCAGGTGAAGGCCGCGGCAGGACAGGCGACGGAGGTGTGGCACGACAAGGCGCCGGAGCAGGTCCGCAGCCGCCGCACCGCCTTCCTCGCGGGTGGCGCGACGCTGGTGGTCGCGTACGTACTGGTGCGGCGCAGGCGCAAGCACGGGAGCGCGGCGTGAAGGCTTCGAAGATCGCCTACAAGCCGGTCGGCATGGCGCTCGGTGCGCTGGCCGGTGTGGCCGCGGGCGGGCTGTTCAAACAGGCGTGGAAGGTGGCGGGACACGACGAGGACGCGCCCGATGCCACCGATGAGGACCGCGGCTGGGGCGAGATCCTACTCGCGGCCACTCTGCAGGGCGCGATCTTCGCCGTGGTCAAGGCGGCCGTCGACCGCGGCGGCGCTGTAGCCACACGGCGGTTGACGGGTATCTGGCCGGGCTGAAGACGTCTGGCCCGGCTGAACAAGCGGCCCGGAATTCATCCGATGGGTCGGTGCGCGGCAGCGCAAATGTCCAAGTCCCTGCCGCGCACAATGCATTGACACCCTCACGGGGCGCTTGAATCATCGGATGTCATGACTGACATGCGCATGATGCTCGCGCCCCGTGCGCGGCTCCGCAGGCTGAGAGGCGCCGCAGTGGCCCTGCTGCTGCTCGCGGCGCCCGTCCCGGCGGCCCAGGCCGCCGGGACACCGCAGCCCGCGTCGGAGCCGCCCCGCACCGTTCCCGCCCTCGCCGACTGGACGCCGGGCAAGGGGAGTTACACGTACGGGCCCGGCACCCGGCTCGTCGCACACGGGCAGGCGGCGCGCGAGGTCGCCCGCACCCTCGCCGACGATCTGCGCGCCGCGGGCGAGGGCAGGGTGCCGGTCACCGGCGGCGCCCCGCGCGACGGCGACATCGTGATCGACGTCGCTCCCGCACGAAAGCCCCTCGGCGCCGAAGGGTACGAACTGCGCGCCGGCGAACGCCTGGAGATCACCGGCGCGACGGAGACCGGAGCCTTCTACGGGACCCGCACCCTCCTCCAGCTCCTCGCCCGCAGCGACCGCGTACCGGCCGGACACACGGTCGACGTGCCGCAGTACAAGGAGCGCGGGGTGGGCGTCTGCGCCTGCTACATCCACGTCTCGACGCCCTGGCTCGAGAACCTCGTACGCGACATGGCGTACAACAAACAGAACCAGCTGCTCCTCGAACTCAAGGTGAAGAGCGAGAAGCACCCCGAGGCCAACACCTGGGGCTACTACACCAAGAGCGAGATACGCCGTCTCGTCGCGCTCGGCGAGAAGTACCACGTCACGATCATCCCGGAGATCAACTCGCCGGGCCACATGGACCCTTGGCTGGAGAAGCGCACCGACCTCCAGCTCACCGACTCCGACGGCAAGCCGCAGCCCTCGCGCCTCGACGTCACCAAGGACGAGGCCTTCGCGTACTACACGAGCCTCATCGACGAGTACGCCGAGGTGTTCCCCGCGAAGTCCTGGCACATGGGCGCCGACGAGTACATGCTCGGTTCCGACTTCGCCAAGTACCCCCACGTCCTCGCCTACGCGAAGAAGAAGTACGGCGAGAAGGCGACCCCGCAGGACGCCTTCGTCGACTTCATCAACCGGGTGCACGCCTACGCGGCGGGCAAGGGAAAGCAGCTGCGCATCTGGAACGACGGCCTGACCGGCGCGAACACCGTGCCGGTCGCTGCGGGTACGAGCGTGGAGCACTGGCTCGACGTGAAGACGAAGCCGAGCCAACTCATCCGCCAGGGATACCCGTTGCAGAACGCCGCCTACTCCCTCTACCTCGTCCGCGGCGGCTTCCACACCGACACCAAGGCGCTGTACGACAAGGCGTGGGACCCGCGCAGCTTCGAGGGCGAGAAGCTCGCTTCGCGGGACGGCATCACCGGGGCGAAGATCAGCCTGTGGCCGGACAACGGCAAGGGCGAGACCGAGAACGAGGTCGCGGCCTCCATGGCGATGCCGCTCAGCCATGTCGCCCAGGTCACCTGGGGTTCGGCGCACCCGGACCCGACGTACGCCGACTTCACCGCACGCGCCAAGTCCGTGGAACACGCGCCTGGTTGGCGGGACCTGACGAAGGCGCCGGTGGCGGACGGAACGTACACCCTGCGGGACACCAAGGGGCATGCGGAGCCCGCCGCCTATGAGGTCAAGCGCACCGCGGACGGCTACGTCACGCTGAAGTCCGCGGCGGACGGCACCTGCCTGGAGACCCGCAGCGGCAAGATCACGCTCAACGTGCCGCTGGAGCCCGGAAGTTCGGTCACGCAGGAGACGTGCGACGCGGCCAACACCCTGCAGCGGTGGCAGCTGGACAAGGCGGCGGGCGGCTACCGGCTGACGAACGCGATCACGCGGATGTCCGTGCACGTCGCCGATGACGGGCGGCTTCAGCAGTATCCGGCGGATCAACGGACGCCGGCGACATGGACCTTGACCACCGGCTGATCAGATCCCGGCGCCCAGAGAGCAGGCCGGATCAGATCCCATCGCCCAGAGATCGCCCAGAGAATCGACAGGGAGACCCGCACCCCCATGACTGTCAGCAGACGTCTCTTCGTGACCGCCGCCGTCACCACGGCGGTCGCCGCGTCGAGCAGTTCCCTCGCGCTCGCGGCGCCCGGCTCCGGGGGCGGGGCCGCCGTGGCCGCTCCCGAACCGCCCTACCGCATCCCGATCAGCTCCAAGGACTCCCCGGACGAGGTCGTCGCCAAGGCGTCCCAAGTCCGGCCGACGGAACGGCAGATCGCCTGGCAGCGCCTTGAGCAGACCGCGTTCCTGCACTTCGGGGTCAACACCTTCACCGGCCTCGAATGGGGCACGGGTGACGAGGACCCCGACGTCTTCCAGCCGTCAGGACTCGACACCGACCAGTGGGCGCGGGCCCTGCGCGACGGCGGCTTCAAGCTCGCCATCCTCACGGTCAAGCACCACGACGGCTTCGTGCTCTATCCCTCGCGCTACACCAAGCACAGTGTGGTGAGCAGCAGTTGGCAGGAGGGGAAGGGCGACGTACTGCGCTCGTTCGCCGACTCGCTGCGCCGGCACGGCATCAAGGTGGGCGTCTACATCTCGCCCGCCGACGAGAACCAGTACCTGCACGGCGTCTACGCCAACGGCAGCGCGCGCTCGCGGCGCACCATCCCCACGCCGGTGGAGGGCGACGACCGGGCGGACGCCGCCGCCGTGCGCTCCTTCACGCTCGACGCGACCGACTACGGTGCGCACATGCTCAACCAGCTCTACGAAGTGCTCACCGAGTACGGGCCCGTCGACGAGGTCTGGTTCGACGGGGCGCAGGGGCGCATCCCGCCGGAGAAGGTCGAGACGTACGACTGGGACAGCTGGTACGCGGTCATCCGCGCCCTGGCGCCGAACGCGACGGTCGCCGTGCGCGGGCCCGACGTGCGGTGGGTCGGCAACGAGGGCGGACTCGCGCGTGAGAACGAGTGGAGCGTCGTCCCCGTCAAGGACTCGGGGAACGGGAGCATCGACTACGCCCTGAAGTACGACGCACCCGACCAGGGAAGCCGCGATGCGCTCGCCGACGCGAGAGCGGTCGCCCAGTACGTGCAGTGGTGGCCGGCGGAGTGCGACGTCTCGATCAGGCCCGGGTGGTTCTTTCACGAGGACGAACAGCCCAAGTCCGTCGGGCAGTTGACGGACATCTGGTTCCGCTCGGTGGGCCGCAACTCCGTGCTGCTCCTGAACATCCCGCCGGACAAGAGGGGGCTGCTCCCGGATGCGGACGTCGCGCGGCTGCGGGAGTTCCGTGAGCGGATCGGGCGTGAGCTGCCGGAGGACTTCGCGCGCGACGCCCGCGCCCGCGGTGACGGCCGCCGTCCGTCGTACGCGGTCGACGGCGACCCGGACACGGCATGGGCCTGCCCCGCGCCTTCCCGCGGGACGCTCACCGTCGACCTGGGCCGGGCGCGCGATGTCGACCGGATCCGGCTCGGGGAGGACATCCGGCGGGGGCAGCAGCTGGAGCACGCGGTGATCGAGGCGCGGGTGACCGCAGGGGCCGGATGGTCCCCCGTGACCGAGGTGGACACGGTGGGGGCGAGCCGGGTCCTGACGCTGGCCACGCCGGTACGGGCACGGGAGTGGCGGCTTCGGGTGACGGGGTCACGCGGGGCGGTACGCCTCGCGGAGTTCGGTCTGTACCGGTCGCGGGTGTAGGGGGCCACGTCCGGGGCTGTGCGGACGTGCGGACGAACGAACGACGCTGTCCGTCCGCACGGCCCCGGCTCTCCGCCATTCGAAGTCCCTTGCCCCACAGCGGTGTTACCGTCGCGGCCATGTCCAAGAACGAGATCGACGCGCTGACCGCCGAGTTCTTCGGCGCCTTCACCAACCTGGGCGGCAAGGCCGCCGACGTGACCCGTCTGCGCCGCCTGATGCTCCCGGGCGGTGTGATCGTCACGACCGGCCCGCAGTTCACGGTCTACACGGTGGACGAGTTCATCGAGCCCCGCCAACGGCTCCTGACCGAGGGTCGGTTGGTGGAGTTCTCCGAGTGGGAGACCTCAGAGAGGACCGAGATCGAGGAGGGCATCGCCTCGCGGTTCGGCACGTACAGCAAGTCCGGGATCCTGGACGGCAAGCCGTTCGAGGGCGGCGGAACCAAGACCATCCAGTTCGTCCGCACTCCGCAGGGCTGGCGGATCGCGGCGTTCTCCTGGCACGACGCGCCCTGATACCGCCGCTCAGCTCTCGGCCACCCGCCCGGTGCTCTCCCGCTCGATGAGCCTGGGCAGCGGCACCTGGACCGTGGCCGCGGGGCCGTCGTCCAGGAGGGACAGGAGCTCGCGGGCCGCGGTCCGGCCGAAGGACGTCGTGTCGCGTGAGAGCGCCGTCAGCCATGGGTGCACCATCCGGCACAGCGCCGAGTCCTCCCATGCGATCACCGATACGTCCGCCGGCACGGTGAATCCGAGCGAGGCCGCCGCGGCGACCCCGGCGACGGCCATCACGTCGTTGTCGTACACGAGAGCCGTCGGCGGTGACGCGGCGGAGAGCACCCGCCGTGTCACCGCGGCGCCCTCCGCGTCCGAGTAGTCCGTGGTCACCGAGCGGACCTCGGACAGGTCGCGGCGCTGGGCCTCGGCCCGCAGCGTCCGGATCCGCCGCTCCGTGTGGGCGAGGCCGGGGAGCCCCGCGATGTGCACGATGCGGCGGTGCCCGAGTGCGTGCAGATGGTCCACGATCGACGCCATCGCGCCCGCGTCGTCCGCCCAGACGGTGGAGAGGGCGGGGTGGTGCGCCTCCGGATCCGGCACGCCGCCCGTCACCACCGCGGGCAGGCCGAGCTCGTCGAGGAGCGCAGGGCGGGGGTCGTCCGTGCGCGGGTCCACGACCAGGACGCCGTCCACCCGGTGCTCGGCCCACCACCGCTGGTAGACCGCGCACTCGGCGGCCACGTCCTCCACCACCTGGAGGAGCAGGCCCAGTTGACGCTCCGCCAGGACCTCCTGGATGCCCGAGATCAGCTGCAGGAAGAAGGAATCGACGCCCAGCGTCCCGGCGGGCCGTGCCAGCACCAGGCCCACCGTCGCCGAGCCCTCACCGGACAGTGCGCGCGCCGCCGTGCTCGGGTGCCAGCCCAGCTGCTCGGCGACCCTGCGGACCCGGTCGCGGGTGACGTCGGAGACTCCGGGCCGGTCGTTGAGCGCGAAGGACACGGCGCTCTCGGAGACTCCGGCGCGGCGTGCGATGTCCTTCATGGTCGGCCTGCGTGCCGGGGACCGCTTGCCTTGCACCGGTGTTGCCCCTTTCCTGTGGTGCGCATACTAATGCGCTTGAGCCCGACTACTCTAAAGCGCATTAGTCGATCGCCGCAAGAAGTTCAACGCACTGCTCTGACCTGCGCAGTTGATGGAGTCGATAGAGATTGTTCAACGAATCCATTGACTTTTTACCGGAGTTCCATGCAGGGTCTGCCTCACGCTGGGCCGAGCAAAGGAGCCGTTTCACCGTGCGCATCTCCCACCACCCCCGCATCCCCCGCAGGGCAGCCGCCGCTGCCGCCGTCCTCGCCGTGCTCCTGCCGCTGAGCGCCTGCGGCGACGGAGGTGACGGCGGCGGCTCGACCGACGCCTCAGGCAAGATCGAGGGCGAGATCACCTTCCAGACCTGGAACCTGAAGGCCAACTTCAAGTCGTACTTCGAGGACGTCGTCGACGGCTTCGAGAAGAAGTACCCGGGCACGAAGGTGAACTGGGTCGACCAGCCCGGCGAGGGCTACGCCGACAAGATCAGTGCCGACGCCGCGGCCGGCACCCTGCCCGACGTCGTGAACGTCTCGCCCGACCTGGTGGCCCCACTCGCCAAGGCCGGGCTCGCGCTCGACCTCGACAAGGCGGCGGGCAAGTACGAGAAGGAGTACCTGCCGGGGGCGTGGAAGAGCCACCAGATACCGGGCACGGAGGGGACGTACGCCTTCCCCTGGTACCTGAACACCGGGCCGCTCTTCTACAACAAGCGGATCTTCAAGGACGCGGGGCTCGACGCCGACAAGCCCCCGACGACGTACGACGAACTCTTCGACGACGCGCTGACGTTGTCGAAGGAGAGCAAGGGCAAGACCGCCACGCTCGCGAACGTCCCCACCATCGAGGACTTCGGCCGCTACGGCGTCCCGCTGATGGACAAGGACGGGACCAGGTTCACGTTCAACGGAGCCAAGGGCGTCGAACTCCTCACCAAGTACAAGAAGTTGTACGACGCGAAGGCCCTGGACCGGCAGGCCCTCACTGCGACGCCCGAGTCGACGGGGAAGAAGTTCCTCACCGAGGCCGTCGCCATGAACCCCGGAAGCGCCCTGGACCTCGGCAAGTTCAAGAAGGACGCGCCCGGTCTCTACAAGAACATCGGGATCACCCCGCAGATCACCAACACCGGCAAGGACAACATGTACGTGATGGGGGTGATGGTGAACACCCGCACCAAGCAGACGCCCGCCGCCGTGGCCTTCGCCCACTACGTGACGGACGCGCAGCACCAGATGTCCTTCGCCAAGAAGGTGGCGATCTTCCCCAGCACGCAGGGCTCGCTCGACGACCCGTACTTCACCAAGCAGGACGGCACCGATGACACGCGTGTGCGTGTCGCCGCAGCCAAGTCCATCAAGACCGCGGTGAATTACACGCCCGTGCTGTTCAGCGAGCAGATGAAGATCGAGCTGCGCAACGGCGTCGCGCGGGCTCTGCAGGGCAAGGAGAGCCCCAAGGAAGCGCTTGACAACGCTGTCAAGAACTGCGACCGGCTCCTGAAGCAGAGCTGAGAAGACGACACGGGACCACCACCATGAAAAGCTCAAGCGCCGCCACCGTTCCAGGTGCCGCCGCCGACGATGACGACCGCAGCCCTCGTAGACGCAGTCGCAGTCGCATCAGGCGTCAACTGCCCTCCAGTCCCTGGCTGTTCGCCGCCCCCGGGCTGCTGATCGTCGGCATCTTCATCCTCTATCCGTTCGTCAGCACGCTCATCAACTCCTTCACCGACAAACGGACCCTGATGCCGGGGGAGTACGTCGGCCTGGACAACTTCCGCGAGCTGCTGCACGACGACATGTTCTGGATCGGGCTCCGCAACTCGACGCTGTACGTCGTCGGGGTCGTCCCCGCGCTCGTCCTGCTGCCGCTGCTGCTCGCGATGCTCGTCCAGAAGCACATCCCCGGCATCACCTTCTTCCGGTCCGCCTTCTACACGCCGGTGGTCGCGTCCATCGTCGTGGTGGGCCTGATCTGGGTGTGGATGCTGGATGAACGGGGCCTGGTCAACGCGGTGCTGGAGACGGTGGGTGTCGGCTCGGTCGGCTTCCTCAGCGACCAGTGGCTGCTCCTCCTGAGCGCCATGGCCGTCACGGTCTGGAAAGGCCTCGGCTACTACATGATCATTTATCTGGCGGCCCTGGCCAACGTGCCGCGCGAACTGCACGAGGCCGCCTCGGTGGACGGCGCGGGCGCGGTGCGCCGCTTCTTCACGGTCACCGTCCCCGCCGTGCGCTCCACGATGGTCCTGGTCGCCGCACTCTCCTCGGTCGCCGCCTTCAAGGTGTTCTCCGAGGTCTACCTGATGGCCGGACCCAACGGCGGTCCGGCCGGCGAGGACACCACGCTCGTGATGCTGGTGCAGCGCGTCGGCACCGGCCTGACCGGCCGCGTCGGGTACGCGTCGGCCATCTCGGTCGTCGTCTTCGTCGTCACCGTCGCGCTGATGCTGCTCGTGCTGCGCGCGGACCGGAAGGAGGAGGCGTGAGCACCGCGACGGATGACACGCACAAGACCGAGCAGGCGGCGAAGGCGAGGGCCAAGGCGCAAGCGAAGGCGGAGGGCAAGGTCCGCAAGGCCGGGGCCCGCAGGCGAGGGCGGATCACCGACGAGAACGGCCGCCGGATGCCCGTGTGGGAGATCGTCCTGCGCTACGCACTCCTGCTCGGCGTACTGGCGCTGATGATCGGCCCCTTCCTGTGGCAGTTGTCCACCTCCCTGAAGGGCCCGCACGAGAACATCTTCAGCTCCCCGCCCAAGTTCCTGCCGGGCAGCCCGACACTCCACAACTACGAGCGGGTCGCCGACACCATCCCCGTCTGGGACTACGCGCTGAACTCCCTGAAGGTGGCCGCCGCCAACGTGGTGACCAACTGCGTGGGCGCCACGCTCGCCGGCTACGCCCTCGCGCGCCTGCGCTACCGGGGCCGCAGGGCCGCCACGGTCGTCTTCATCCTCGCCATGCTGGTGCCCGTCGAGGGCATCATCATCGCCCAGTTCACGACCATGCGGGAGCTGGGTCTCAACAACACCCTCATCGGTGTGCTGCTGCCCGGCTGCGTCTCGGCCCTGAACGTCCTGCTGATGCGCAACGCCTTCCTGAACCTGCCGTACGAGATCGAGGAAGCCGCGTTCGTCGACGGCGCGAACGTCTGGCAGCGATTCCTGCGGATCGCCCTGCCCGCGGTCAAGGGCACGCTCGCCGTGGTGGCGATCTTCGCCTTCATGGGCGCCTGGGACGACTTCCTGTGGCCGCTGATCGTGCTGAGCGACCCGGACAGGTTCACCCTGACCATCGGCCTGAACTATCTGCACGGCACCTTCGCCAACGACGAACGGCTCGTCGCCGCGGGCACGGTCATCGCCGTGCTTCCGCTGATCGTGCTCTTCGCCTGTCTCCAGCGGTACTTCTTCCGTGGGGTGGGCGAGGGGGCGGTGAAGGGCTGAAGCCCGCCTTCCGCCTTCCGCCTTCCGCGTTCCGTCTTCCGCGTTCCGTTCCCTGTTGCCTGTGGCCCGCCGCCCCGGTACACCCCTGCACCCCCCCAAGAACCAGGACTCGCATGCCTTCTGTGCTTTCTGATCCTTCCGAGCCTTCTGCGTTTTCCGAAGCACCGCGCTTCGGCGCGAACTACACCCCCAGTCAGGGGTGGTTCCACCACTGGCTCGACTTCGACATCGACGCCGTGCGCGCCGACCTCGACGCGATCGCCGGGCTCGGCCTCGACCACATCCGGGTCTTCCCGATATGGCCCTACTTCCAGCCCAACCGCACCCTCATCCGGCCGCGCGCCGTGGAGCAGCTCGTCGCCCTCGCGGACGCGGCGGCCGAGCGGGGGCTCGACGTCAACGTCGATGGACTGCAGGGGCACCTGTCGAGCTTCGACTTCCTGCCCGCGTGGACGCAGACCTGGCACCGGCGGAACATCTTCACCGACCCCGACGTGGTGGAGGGTGAGGTCGCCTACCTGCGGACGCTCGCATCCGCGCTCGCCGACCGGCCGAACTTCATCGGCATGACCATCGGCAACGAGGTCAACCAGTTCTCGGCGGGCCCGCATCCCGATCCGGACCGCATCACGCAGGAGCAGGCGGGGGAGTGGCTGCGCCGGGTGCTCGCCGCGTGCGAGGAGGGGGCGCCGGGCAAGCTGCATCTGCACGCCGAGTACGACGCCGCCTGGTACCAGGACGACCAGCCCTTCACCCCGGCCCAGGCCGCGCGGCTCGGCGGCGCGACCGCCGTGCACTCCTGGGTGTTCAACGGCACGGCACAGCGGCACGGGAGGGAGGCGGTCGCCACCGAGCACCACGCGGCGTACATGATCGAGCTGTCCAAGGCCTGGGCGGACGACCCGCACCGCCCGGTCTGGCTCCAGGAGGTGGGCGCGCCCGCTCCCCTCATCCCCGCGGAGCATGCGGCGTCCTTCACCGAGGCGACGGTGGCGGCGGCGCTGGACTGCGCGGATGTGTGGGGGGTGACGTGGTGGTGCTCGCACGATGTGTCGCGCTCGCTGTCGGACTTCCCTGAACTTGAGTACAGCCTGGGCCTGTTGACGAACGACGGCCGGGTCAAACCGGGGGGTGAGGTGCTGGCCCGGCTCGCGAAGGAGTGGCGGGGGCGGAAGTACGCGCCTGCGGTGCGGACCACTGCCGTGGTGGTTGACGACTCGACCTCGGAGCGGTCCGCGTGTGGGCCCGGGGGGCCGGTGTTCGAGGCGTTCGCCCGCCTCGTGGCGGACGGGGTCCGGCCCACCACCGTGCTGGACAGCCGGGCCGGTGAGTTGGAGCACTTGACTGCGCGGGGCATCACGGAGGTGGTGCGGCCGGGGGAGGTCGGTTAGGCCGAAGATGGCTCCCCACCCCGCCGCCTCCCGAAAACCCGCTCGGCGCGGGGGCCTTGGCGAACGTCATCACCGGCTTCGCCGAGTTCGTCCTCAATCGCCGGACGGGCTGGAACTATCCAGCGCGGAGCCCCAGGCAGGCCCCCGCGCCGAGCGGGACTTCAGGAAGGGGTGGGGTTGGGGAAATGGAAACCCGTCAACCCCTCCGCACCCGACACGCAAACGGAGTAACACCATGCACGACGACCGCACCCTCGTAGAAGCCCGCCTCAAGCGCGTCCTCGACGAGCGCATCCGCCCCGCCGTCTACCCGGAGTCCGTCCCCCTGGACGTCGCCGTATGGACCGCCCCGGGTGAGCCCGTCCCCGTGGCGGAAGGCCTCGCCGCGACCCCCGAGCCGACCGAGGTCGGCGCCGCGTGGGGCGCCCCCTGGGCCACCAGCTGGTTCCAGGTGACCGGCACCGTGCCCACGGAATGGGCGGGGAAGACCGTCGAGGCCATCCTCGACCTCGGCTTCGACGAGAACATGCCCGGCTTCCAGTGCGAGGGCCTGGTCTACCGCCCCGACGGCACCCCCGTGAAGGGCCTCAACCCCCGCAACCAGTGGGTGAGGATCGCCGCCCCGGCAACCGGCGGCGAAGACGTCCACCTGCACATCGAGGCCGCGTCCAACCCCGTCATCCTCGACTACCACCCCTTCCTGCCCACCCAGCTCGGTGACAAGGAGACGGCCGGCAGCGAGCCCCAGTACAAGCTCGCCCGCATGGATCTCGCCGTCTTCGACGAGACCGTGTGGCAGCTCGTCATCGACCTCGAGGTGCTCGGCGAGCTGATGCAGGAACTCCCCGAGGACTCCGGGCGGCGTTACGCCGTCGTGCGAGCCATCGGCCGCGCCCTGGACGCCGTCGACCTCCAGGACGTGAACGGTTCGGCGCCCGCGGCCCGTGCCGAGCTCGAAGGCGTGCTCACCACCCCCGCCGAGCCCTCGGCCCACCGCATCAGCGCCGTCGGCCACGCGCACATCGACTCGGCGTGGCTGTGGCCGCTGCGCGAGACGGTGCGCAAGGTCGCGCGTACGACGTCGAACATGACCGCGCTCATCGAGGACGAGCCGGACTTCGTCTTCGCCATGTCCCAGGCGCAGCAGTGGGCGTGGGTCAAGGAGCACCGGCCCGAGGTGTGGGCGAAGGTCAAGAAGGCGGTCGCCGACGGGCGGTTCGTGCCCGCGGGCGGCATGTGGGTCGAGTCGGACACGAACATGCCGGGCTCGGAGGCGATGGCCCGTCAGTTCGTGCACGGCAAGCGGTTCTTCCTTGATGAATTCGGTGTCGAGAACGACGAGGCCTGGCTGCCCGACACCTTCGGGTTCGCCGCCGGTCTGCCGCAGATCATCAAGGCGGCGGGCTCCAAGTGGCTGCTCACGCAGAAGATCTCCTGGTCGCAGACCAACCGCTTCCCGCACCACACCTTCAACTGGGAAGGCATCGACGGCACCCGCATCTTCACGCACTTCCCGCCCGTCGACACCTACAACTGCTCGATGAAGGGCAGCGAGATCGCCCACGCGGCGAAGAACTTCAAGGACAAGGGAGTCGCCCGGCACTCCCTCGCACCGACCGGCTGGGGCGACGGAGGCGGCGGCACCACCCGCGAGATGATCGCGAAGGCGGGACGCCTGCGGAACCTGGAGGGCTCGGCGACCGTCGAGTGGGAGACTCCCTCCGCCTTCTTCGAGAAGGCCGAGGCGGAGTACCCGAACGCCCCTGTCTGGGTGGGTGAGTTGTACCTGGAGCTCCACCGCGCCACGCTCACGAGCCAGGCGGGGACCAAGCAGGGCAACCGCCGCAGCGAGCATCTGCTCCGTGAGGCGGAGCTGTGGGCGGCCACGGCTGCCGTGCGGTCGGCTGAATTCGCGTACCCCTACGAGGAGTTGGACCGCGTCTGGAAGACGGTCCTGCTCCACCAGTTCCATGACATCCTGCCCGGCTCGTCCATCGCCTGGGTGCACCGGGAGGCGCGCGCGACATACGCGGCGGTCGCCGAGGAGCTGAACGGCATCATCGACGCGGCCCAGCGCGCGCTCGCGGGCGACGGCGGCACGGGCACCCTCGTCTTCAACTCCACCCCGCACACCCGGGACGGCGTCCCGGCGGGCGGCGCCCGCCACGCCGCCATCGACGGCCAGTCGGCGATCGCCTCGCGCGCCGACGGCGGGTACGTCCTCGACAACGGCCTGCTGCGGGTCGAGATCGACGCGCGCGGTCTCGTCGTGTCCGCGTACGACATCGTGGCCGACCGGGAGACCGTCGCGCCCGGCCATGCGGCGAACCTGCCGCAGATCCACGCGGACTTCCCGAACATGTGGGACGCGTGGGACGTCGACGAGTTCTACCGGAACACGGTCACCGATCTCACGGAGGCGGACGCGGTCGAGCCCGTGGAAGGCGAAGGCGGTGCCTCGGTCCGTGTCGTACGCAGCTTCGGTGACTCGCGGCTCACCCAGGTGCTGTCCCTGGCGCCCGGATCCACGCGCCTGGACATCGACACGGAGGTCGACTGGCACGAGACGGAGAAGTTCCTGAAGCTGGCGTTCCCGCTGGACATCCACGCGGAGCGGTACGCGTCGGAGACGCAGTTCGGCCACTTCTACCGGGCCACGCACACCAACACGAGCTGGGAGGCCGCCAAGTTCGAGGCGTGCAACCACCGCTTCGTGCACATGGAGGAGCCGGGGTGGGGTGTCGCCCTGGTCAACGACTCGACGTACGGCCATGACGTGACACGCACGGTGCGCGCATCGGACGCCGGTACGACCACGACGGTGCGCGCCTCGCTCCTTCGCGCCCCGCGCTTCCCCGACCCCGAGACGGACCAGGGCATCCACCGCTTCCGGCACGCGCTTGTCCCGGGGGCCGCGATCGGTGACGCGGTGCGGGAGGGGTACCGGATCAACCTTCCCGAGCGGCGGATCACGGGCGGCGCCGATGTGACCCCGCTGGTGACGGTCGACAACGACGCCGTCGTCGTCACGGCGGTCAAGCTCGCCGACGACGGCAGCGGTGACGTGGTCGTCCGCTTCCACGAGTCGCGCGGCGGCCGTGCGAAGGCAACGCTGACCGCGGGCTTCCCGGTCGGCTCCGTCGAGGTGACGGATCTCCTGGAGCGGCCCCTCACCGACGCGACGGCGCCGGAGCGCTCGGGCGACGACGTGGCGCTGACGCTGCGGCCGTTCGAGCTGGTGACTCTGAGGTTCACGCGGGCGTGACGGTTCGCTGAGCGCACGTCGAGGGGCATCGAGCAGCTGCCCGGACGCCGGACGGGCGGGCCCATCGGCCCGTCCGTCCGGCGTCGTCCGGGGCCACGCGGTGACGCCAACTGCGGTGCAGACTGGCCGACATGCCCGTCTCCCTGCATCACATCGTCGTCGACGCCCATGACCTTCCCGCCCTGGCCCGGTTCTGGGCCGAGGCGCTGCGCTGGCGGATCCTGTCCGAGCGCGAGCGGGAGGTGGTGATCGGCCCGGACGAGACCGCGCCGGTGGGCATCTGCTTCATGCCGGTGACCGATCGCAAGGTCGTCAAGAACCGGCTGCACCTCGATCTGACGACGTCGGCCGACGACCGGGACGCCGAGATCGAGCGCCTGCTCGCACTCGGCGCCCGCAGGGCGGAGGTGGGGCAGAGCGGTGCGGAGTCGTGGACCGTCCTGGCCGATCCGGAGGGGAACGAGTTCTGCGTGGTCCGCCCGAAGGGCACCCTCATCGCCTAGCAGCTAGCGGCTAGCAGTTAGCCGTCCAGCTGCGCCCGCAGCCACTCCTCCACCTCACCCACATGCGCCGCCGCCGCGGCCCTCGCCGCCTCCGGGTCCCTGGCCACCAGGGCCCGGTGGATGCGCGCGTGCTCGCGGCGGGTGCGTTCGAAGGCGCCCTCCTCCTGGTAGCCGCGCCACACCCGTGCGCGGAACGTGCGCGAGGACAGGCCCTCCAGGATCGCCGCCATCGTGTCGTTGCCCGCCGCGAAGGCGATCGTGCGGTGGAACGCCAGGTCGTGGGAGAGGATCTCCTCCGGGTCCTCCGTGGCGTTCATCGCCTCCAAGTGCTTTTCCACGTCCGCCAGTTGGTCCGCCGAGATGCGCGCCGCGGCCAGTGCCGTCGCCGTGGATTCCAGGACCCTGCGCACCTCCAGGAGTTCCACGAGCCGTGGTCCGCGTGACAGGTCGGCCACGACGCCGAAGGTCTCCAGGAGGTCACCGGCCTCCAACTGCGTGACGTAGATGCCCGAACCGTGCCGGGCCTCCAGGACACCCATCACCGTGAGCGCGCGGATCGCCTCCCGCATGGAACTGCGCGAGATGCCCAGCTGCGTCGCCAAGTCCCGCTCCGTCGGCAGCCGTTCGCCCGGTTCCAGACGGCCCTCGCCGATCATCGCCTTGATCTGCTCGATGGCCCGCCCGGTCACGGTGCCCTTCTGCGGGGCGGTCTGGTCCACGTGGTGCTCCTCCAATAGCCGAGTGCGCCGCAGTCTAACCAGAGATGTGGTCGGACCACTACGGCTCAAAACAAGGAAAAATTGGCGACGAGGGGTGTTGTGAGCGCCAAGTGGTCTGATAAATATTCGCCCATCAGTCGCTAGGAACCGCTGGGAATCGCCAGAACTTCGTCCGATCACGCTCGATCCACGGTTGATCCACGCTCGATTTCACGCTCGATGAGGAGCCGTCAGATGGCCGGCAGAACAGTGCGCAACAGGTCCAGCAGGGTGGGGATTTCGCGGGCGGCGCGGATCGCCGCCGCGGCGGCCTGCGCGTCCCTCGTGCTCACGGCATGTGGCAGTACGAAGGACAGCGCGGCGCCCGCGGGCGGCGAGGGCGGCGGAGAGGGCAAGGTCGGGGTGATCCTGCCCCTGCTGACCTCGCCCTTCTGGCAGTCGTACAACGACTACGTGCCGAAGATGGCGAAGTCCGAGGACGTCGACGCGCTCAAGACGGTCAACTCCAACAGCGACCCCTCGCAGCAGATCACCGACATCAACAACCAGCTCAACCAGGGCGTGAAGGGGCTCGTCGTCGCCCCCCTCGACAGTGCGGCGATCTCCGCGGGCCTCGACCAGGCCGAACGCAAGGGCGTCCCCGTGGTCGCCGTCGACGTCGCCCCCGAAAAGGGCAAGGTCGCGATGGTCGTGCGGGCCAACAACGTCGCGTACGGCGAGAAGGCCTGTGACTACCTCGGCAAGCAGGTCAAGACCGGCAAGGTCGTCCAGATCATGGGAGACCTCGCATCCGTCAACGGCCGTGAGCGCTCCGAGGCGTTCCGCACCTGCGTGAAGAAGAAGTTCCCCAAGCTCAAGGTCCTGGAGATCCCCGCCAAGTGGGAGTCCGACACGGCCGCGTCCAAGCTCGACACGCTGCTCAACTCCAACCCCGACATCAAGGGCATCTACATGCAGGCGGGCGGCGTCTATCTCGCGCCCACCCTGCAGACCCTGAAGTCCAAGGGAATGCTGAAGAAGACGGGCGAGAAGGGGCACATCACCGTCATCTCGAACGACGGCATCCCGCAGGAGTTCGACGCCATCCGCAAGGGCCAGATCGACGCGACCGTCTCGCAGCCCGCCGACGCGTACGCCAAGTACGGGATGTACTACATCAAGGCCGCGATGAACGGGAAGAAGTTCAAGCCAGGACCGACGGACCACGACTCCACCATCGTGAAGCTGCCCAGCGGCATTCTCGAGGACCAGCTGCCCGCCCCGCTGGTCACCAAGCAGAACGTGGACGACTCCAAGCTGTGGGGCAACACGGTCAAATGAGTACGCCGATGACCAAGTCCCCGGCTCCGGGGCCGACGGCGCTCGTCGAAGCGACCGGCATAGCCAAGCGGTACGGACCCACCGTCGCGCTGCAGGACGGACAGCTGACCGTCCTGCCCGGTGAGTCCCACGCCCTCGTCGGCCGCAACGGCGCGGGCAAGTCCACCCTCGTCACCATCCTCACCGGCCTGCAGGCCCCGGACGCGGGCACCGTCCTCTTCGACGGCGAGCCGGCGCCGCCGCTCACCGACCGCGACGCCTGGCGCCGCAAGGTGGCCTGCGTCTATCAGAAGCCGACGGTCGTGCCCGATCTGACCGTCGCGGAGAACCTCTTCATCAACCGGCAGCCCGAAGGCCGCGGCGGCTTCATCAGCTGGCGCAGACTGCGCACGCAGGCCGCCGATGTGCTCGACACCTGGGACGTGCGGGTCGACCCGGAAGCGCGCACCGCCGACCTCAAGGTCGAGGACCGCCAAATGGTCGAGATCGCAAGGGCGTTGAGCTTCGGCGCGCGGTTCATCGTACTGGACGAGCCCACCGCGCAGCTCGACAACCGTGAGATCGAGCGCCTCTTCACACGCATGCGGGCGCTCCAGGAGTCCGGGGTCACCTTCCTCTTCATCTCGCACCACCTCCAGGAGGTGTACGAGGTGTGCCAGACCGTCACCGTCCTGCGCGACGCCCGCTGGATCACCACGGCCCCCGTGGCCGATCTGCCGCGCGCCGCCCTCGTCGAGGCGATGGCGGGCGAGGCCCTGCGGGAGAAGGAAGCCGCCGAGGAGTCCGTCGCCAGGACCGAGGTCCCGGCCGACGCCCCGGTGATGCTCGACGTCACGGGCCTGGCCGGTGAGTCGTACGCGGACATCGACCTGACCGTCCGCAAGGGCGAGGTCGTCGGCCTCGCCGGATCCAGCGGCAGCGGCAAGATCAACCTCGCCGAGACCTTCGCGGGGCTGCACACGCCGACCGGCGGAAGTGCCCGGCTCGACGGCAAGCAGCTCCCGTTCGGCGACGTGAGCGCCACGCTGCGGGCCGGTGTCGGCTGCGTCCCGCGCGACCGGCACGACCAGGGCCTGGTCTTCGGGATGACGATCGGCGACAACGCCACGATGACCGTGCTCGACCGGCTCGGGAAGTACGGCTTCGTCGGCACCGAGCGCAAGCGCGCCTTCGCCGACGAGCTGATCGACCGCCTCGACATCCACGCCGAGGGGCCCGACCAGCCCGTGTCCGACCTCTCCGGCGGCAACGCGCAGAAGGTCGTCATGGCGCGAGCGCTCGCCTCCGACCCACGGCTCCTCGTCCTGATCAACCCCACCGCGGGGGTGGACGTGAAGTCCAAGGAGTCGCTGCTCGCGCGGATGGACAACGCCCGCGAGGACGGCACCGCCGTACTCGTCGTCTCCGACGAGCTGGACGACCTGCGGCGCTGTGACCGCGTCCTGGTCCTCTTCCGCGGCCGGATCGTCGCCGAGCACGCGGCGGGCTGGCACGACCACGAGCTGATCGCCTCGATCGAGGGCGTGGAAGAAACCGAAGGAGTGCAAGGAGTGAATGACCGTGGCTGACACGAAGGCCCCGTCGGCCTCGACCGCACCGGACCTGACCGCGAAGACCGACAACGCCCGCGCCCAGGCACGCTCCGTGCTGCTACGGCGCGCCCGCGAACTCGCCCTGGTCCCCGCCCTGTTGCTGCTCATGCTGCTCGGCGCCCTGGTGAACGACTCGTTCCTCACCGAACGCAACCTCATCTCCATCCTCGGCGCATCCGCGGCTCTCGCGATGGTCGTGCTCGCCGAGTCGCTCGTCCTGATCACCGGCAAGTTCGACCTGTCCCTCGAATCGGTCGTCGGCATCGCGCCCGCCGTCGGCGCGCTGCTCGTGCTGCCCGCCGCGCAGGCCGGATTCGGCACCGAGATGCCCGCCGTGGTGGCGCTGCTCGCGATCCTCGTCGTCGGCGCTGTCATCGGCGCCTTCAACGGCATCCTCGTGGTCAAGCTCAAGCTGAACGCGTTCATCGTCACGCTCGCCATGCTGATCGTGCTGCGCGGACTGCTCGTCGGCGCGACCGAGGGCAAGACGCTCTTCGGGATGCCCGACGCCTTCTACACCCTGGCCACCTCGACGTTCCTGACCATCCCGCTCTCCGTGTGGCTCGCCGCCCTCGCCTTCGGCATCGCGGGCTTCGTCCTCAAGTACCACCGCGTGGGGCGCGCCCTGTACGCGATCGGCGGCAACCCGGACGCGGCACGCGCCGCCGGTATCCGCGTCGAACGCGTGATGCTCGGCGTGTTCGTCGTCGCCGGTGTCCTCGCCGCCGTCGGCGGACTCATGCAGACCGGCTACGTCGGCGCGATCAACGCCAACCAGGGCCAGAACATGATCTTCACCGTGTTCGCGGCCGCGGTCATCGGCGGCATCAGCCTCGACGGCGGCAAGGGCACCATGTTCGGCGCCCTCACCGGCGTCCTGCTGCTCGGCGTCGTACAGAACCTGCTCACCCTCGCCCAGGTGCCTTCCTTCTGGATCCAGGCCATCTACGGCGGAATCATCCTGGTCGCCCTGATGATCGCGCGCGTCACCACCGGCCGTGCACAGGACTGACCCCGCACCGGGTTCCCCGCCTCGCTGCCCCTTTCCGGAAAGGCCTCCTGTGTCCCCGACTTCAGCCCGCATCACCGCGGTCGACACCTTCGACGTACGGTTCCCGACCTCACGGGAGCTGGACGGATCCGACGCGATGAACCCGGACCCCGACTACTCCGCCGCCTATGTGGTCCTGCGCACCGACGCGGACGACGGCCTGGAGGGGCACGGCTTCACGTTCACCATCGGGCGCGGCAACGACGTCCAGGTCGCCGCGATCGAGGCGCTGCGCCACCATGTGCTCGGGCGGTCCGTCGAGGAACTCTGCGCCGATCCGGGGACGTTGAACCGCGACCTGATCGGGGACAGCCAGCTGCGCTGGCTCGGGCCCGAGAAGGGCGTGATGCACATGGCCATCGGCGCCGTCGTCAACGCGCTGTGGGACCTGGCGGCCAAGCGGGCACGCAAGCCCCTGTGGCGGTTCCTGGCGGACGCCGAGCCCCAGTGGCTGGTCTCCCAGGTCGATTTCCGCTACATCGTCGATGCCCTCACCCCTCAACAAGCCCTGGAGATACTCCAGTTGGGCAGGCAAGGCGCCGCCGAGCGCGAAGTCGCGCTGCGAAAGCGCGGCTACCCCGGCTACACGACGTCACCGGGCTGGCTCGGCTACAGCGACGAGAAGCTGACCCGCCTCGCGCGCCAGGCCGTGGCCGACGGCTTCACCCAGATCAAGCTGAAGGTCGGCGCGGATCTGGCGGACGACGTACGCCGCTGCCGTACCGCCCGTGAGGCGATCGGACCCGACATCCGGATGGCGATCGACGCCAACCAGCGCTGGAACGTCGGCGAAGCCGTCGAGTGGACGCGCGCGCTCGCGGAGTTCGACCCGTACTGGGTCGAGGAGCCCACAAGCCCCGACGACGTCCTCGGCCACGCGGCGATCCGCGAGGCGGTCGCCCCGGTCAAGGTCGCCACCGGCGAGCACGTGCAGAACCGCATCGTCTTCAAGCAGCTCCTCCAGGCGGGCGCCATCGACGTACTGCAGATCGACGCGGCCCGCGTCGGCGGCGTCAACGAGAACCTCGCGATCCTGCTGCTCGCCGCCAAGTTCGGCGTCCCGGTCTGCCCGCACGCCGGCGGCGTGGGCCTGTGCGAACTCGTCCAGCACCTGTCGATGTTCGACTACGTGGCACTGTCCGGGACCACCGAGAACCGCGTCATCGAGTACGTCGACCATCTCCACGACCACTTCATCGACCCGGTCGTGCTGCGCGACGGCCACTACATGGCCCCCGCGGCGCCGGGCTTCTCGGCCGCGATGCGGGCCGAGTCGCTCGCCGAATTCACCTATCCGGACGGCGCCTTCTGGGCCGCCGACCTCGCTCAGGGCAAAGGAGCAGCCGCATGACGGACGTCCAGGACTTCGAGGGCCTGAAGGCCCTGGTCACCGGCGGAGCCTCCGGCATCGGGCGGGCCACGGCCGAACTGCTCGCCGCGCGCGGCGCCCGGGTCGCCGTGCTCGACCTGAACCCGGACGACGTCGAGAAGCCGCTCACCGGCTACCGCGCCGACGTCTCGGACGACGCATCGGTGCGCGAAGCCGTCGCCGCCGCGGTGGCCGACCTCGGCGGACTCGACGTACTGATCAACAATGCGGGCATCGGCGCGCAGGGCACCGTCGAGGACAACGACGACGCCCAGTGGCACAAGGTGATCGACGTGAACGTCCTCGGCATCGTGCGCACCACCCGAGCCGCCCTGCCTCACCTGCGCCTCTCCACCCGGGCGGCGATCGTCAACACCTGCTCCATAGCCGCTACCGCGGGCCTCCCGCAGCGCGCCCTGTACTCGGCGTCGAAGGGCGCGGTGCTCTCCCTGACGCTCGCCATGGCCGCGGACCATGTACGCGAAGGGGTGCGTGTCAACTGCGTCAACCCCGGCACCGTCGACACCCCGTGGGTCGGCCGCCTCCTGGACGCCGCACCGGACCCGGCGGCCGAGCGTGCCGCGCTCGCGGCCCGCCAGCCCACAGGGCGCCTCGTCACCGCGGACGAAGTCGCGGGCGCCGTCGCCTACTTGGCGAGCCCCCTCTCCGGTGCCACCACCGGCACCGCGCTCGCCGTCGACGGCGGAATGCAGGGGCTGCGGCTGAGGCCGGCGGGCCGGTGAACGGCCTGTCCCGGCGCACCATAGGCCCCGGCGGCGTCGAGGTGACCGCGCTGTCCTTCGGCGCCGCCGGCCTCGGCAACCTCTACACGCCGATCAGCGACGAGGAGGCGGCCGGGGCGATCGACGCGGCATGGGACGCGGGCATCCGCTCCTTCGACACGGCGCCGCACTACGGCATCGGCCTGTCCGAACGCAGGGTGGGCCAGGCGCTGCGGGCGCGCCCCCGCGAGGCGTACACGCTCTCGACCAAGGCGGGCCGCCTCATCGAAGCGGTGGAGCGGCCCGTGGGCGACGACCTCGCCCACGGCTTCGCCGTGCCCGCCACGCACCGCCGTGTCTGGGACTTCAGCGCGGACGGCGTCCGCCGCTCCCTGGAGGCGAGTCTGACCCGCCTCGGTCTGGACCGCGTCGACACCGTCTACCTCCACGACCCGGACGACCACGCCGAACAGGCCTTCCGCGAGGGGTATCCGGCCCTGGAGCGGCTGCGCTCCGAAGGCGTCGTCGGCGCGATCGGCGCGGGCATGAACCAGACGCGGATGCTCACCCGCTTCGTCCGTGACACGGACGTCGACGCCGTGCTGTGCGCGGGCCGCTACACGCTCCTTGACCAGAGCGCGCTGGCCGAGCTGCTGCCGTCGGCGCGGGAGCGCGGCAAGGCCGTGGTCATCGGCGGCGTCTTCAACTCGGGCCTCCTGGCCGACCCCAGGCCCGGCGCGACCTACGACTACACGACCGCACCCCGCGCCCTCGTGGACCGCGCGCTCCAGTTGAAGGCGATGGCGGAGCGGCACGGCACCACGCTGCGCGCTGCGGCCCTGGCCTTCCCCCTGGCCCACCCGGCGGTCGCCACCGTTCTGGTCGGCGCCCGCTCGCCGCACGAAGTCCGGGACGCGGCGGCGCAGTTCGCCTCCGCCGTGCCCGCCGGCTTCTGGAAGGAAGTACGCGCCGAAGGGCTGCTGCCCGCCGGTGTACCCGTCCCCGGAGAGGACCGAGAGGACCCCGCGTGAGAATCGCCCTGCACACCAAGGTCCGCGCCGACCGCGTCGCCCAGTACGACGCGGCGCACCGCGAGGTGCCCGCCGAGCTCGTCGCCGCGATCCGCGCGGCGGGCGCCACCTCCTGGACGATCTGGCGCAGCGGCACCGATCTCTTCCACGTCCTGGAGTGCGAGGACTACGCCCGTATGCTCGCGGAGCTGGAAAAGCTGCCGGTCAACATCGCCTGGCAGGCCCGCATGGCCGAGCTCCTGGACGTCGTCCACGACTACTCGGCAGAGGGCTCGGACGCCGGGCTGCCCGTCGTGTGGGAGCTGCCGTGACGCCGCCGGGCGCTGCGGCGACACCGCTGGGAGCCGCTGTGACACCGCGCATCGTCGACTCCCACCACCACGTGTGGGACCTCTCCGTACGCGACCAGGAGTGGATCAGCGGCGATGCGCTCGCCCCGATCCGCCGGAACTTCTCCCTTGCCGACCTCCTGCCCGAGGCGCGCGCCGCCGGTGTCACCGCGACCGTCCTGGTCCAGACGGTCACCGTCGCCGACGAGACCCCCGAGTTCCTCGCCCTTGCGGCGGACGGCGACCTGGTGGCGGGCGTCGTCGGGTGGACCGACCTCACCCGCCCGGATGCCGCGGACGCGCTCGCCGAGCTGCGCGAACTGCCGGGCGGGCAAAGCCTCGTGGGTATCCGTCACCAGGTCCAGGGCGAGCCCGACCCGCAGTGGCTGCTGCGGCCCGACGTGCGCCGCGGCCTGGCCGCGGTCGGCGCGGCGGGTCTGGCCTACGACCTCGTCGTCCTGCCCCACCAGCTCCCCGCCTGCGTCAGGGCCGCCCAGGAGCACCCCGAACTCACCTTCGTGCTCGATCACTTGGGCAAGCCGCCCATCGCCTCCGGCGCCCTCGAACCCTGGGCGGCGGCGGTCCGCGCGCTCGCCGCGCTGCCCAACACCGTCTGCAAACTCTCCGGCCTGGTGACCGAGGCCGACCCGAAGGCCTGGACTGTCGACGACCTGCGCCCGTACGCGGACACGGTCCTGGACGCCTTCGGTCCTGACCGGCTGATGTTCGGGTCGGACTGGCCCGTCTGCACCCTGGCCGCCACGTACGGCGAAGTCGTCGACGCGGCACGGCAGTTGACCGCGTCGCTGAGCGACAGCGAGCGCGCCGCCCTCTTCGCGGGGACCGCGACCCGTGTCTACCGTCTCTGATCCACCCGCGTCGGCGGCAGGAACTCCCGCACGTACGTCCGCTCCCAGCAGGCGCCCGTCTCGCGCAGCTCACTCCACGTCGTGTAGCGGTAGCGGTAGAGGCGGGCGCGGATGTACGCGGGCGGGGCCTCCGGTGGGAACGGGACGTGGCGCAGCAGCCGCAGCGTGTCCCGGTCGCCGTCCAGGAGGCGCTCCACGAGCGGGCCGAACCACGGTCTCGCGTACGCGGGGGAGAGCGCGGCGAACCACATCATCCAGTCGAGCCGCAGATGGTACGGCGCGAACTGCCGCGGCCAGCGGCGCACATCGCCGGGCTTGCCCTTGAACTCGTACTCCCGCCACTCGGATTCCTGACGGGGTGTCGTATCCGACGTGCCCTCGATGACCACCTCCAGGCGGACGCGGCTGACGCTGCCGAACGCCCCGTAGGCGTTGACTAGATGGAGCGGGTCGAAGGAGTAGTTCATGATCTGCCGGCGCGAGAACAGATTGCGCGCGGGACGGTAACTCAGGCCGAGGAGCAGCGCCGCCACCGCGATGACCACCACTTCGTACCAGAGCGGGGGAGCGGGGGAATACGACGGCGCTCCCGTGCCGCCGAAGTCCACGACGGACACGGCGAGCACGATCGTCAGCCAGTTGAGCCAGGAGAAGTTCCCCGACAGGACCAGCCACAGCTGGGTGGCGATCATCAGGCAGGCCGCGGCCGTCGCGATCGGCTGGGGAGTGAACAGCAGGACGGGAACGACGAGTTGGGTGAAGTGGTTCGCCGCGACCTCCACCCGGTGGACGGGCCCCGGCAGATGGTGGAAGAACCAGCTCAGCGGCCCCGGCATCGGCTGGGTCTCGTGGTGGAAGTCCAGACAGGTCAGCTTGCGCCAGCACGCGTCGCCGCGCATTTTGATCAGCCCGGCCCCGAACTCGACGCGGAACAGCACCCAGCGCAGCAGGAGGAGCACGAGGACCGGCGGCGCCGTCTCGTCGTTGCCGAGGAAGACGGCGAGGAAGCCCACCTCCAGGAGCAGCGACTCCCAGCCGAAGCCGTACCAGGTCTGCCCCACGTTCACGATCGAGAGGTACAGGGCCCACGGCACGACCCACAACAGCATGCCGCCCCACAGGGGGAGGAGGCCGTCGGCCCCCGCGAGCAGCGCGAGGGAGCAGGCGCAGCCCGTCCACGCGACGAGGGCGAAGAAGTGGTCCGAGTAGTGGAGCTGGAAGAGGCTCGGCGCCCGGCGGAACGGCACACCCTCCACGTGGCGCGGCACCGGCAGCATGCCGCGTTCCCCGATCAGCGCCCGGAACTGCAGCGCGGCGCCCAGGAACGCGACGAGGTAGACGGCGGCGAGCGCCCGCTGGAACACGAGGCGGCCGATCCAGTACTGATCTGCGGTGAACCACTCCACAAGGCCATCTTGCGCTCAAAGCTGCCCGGCTCCCTCCCGGCCCGCGGACACGTTCCCGCTTGCGCACCGACTTCGGCTGCCCCAGAGAATGGGGGCAAAGTGCCCGATAACAGGCGGGAGAGCACGGTGCGTGTGCCCACCAGGCCCACCAGGACCCATGTGATGGCCTTCGCGATATCCACGGCCATCGTCGTCGCAGGATGCTCCGGCGGAGGCGACAAGAACTCCACCGACGGCGGCCCCGAGCTGTTCATGCAGCCGGTCGCCGCCCAGGGCCCCGATCCGTTCACCGACTCCACCGCGACGTCCACGGCGACCCCCTCGCCCGTCACCCGTTCGCCGCAGCCATCGCCGACCGGAACCTCATCGCCCACGGCCCAGGGCGTGCGCTCCCTGTCGGGCGGTACGCCGGGTCTGTACGGCGGCACGCAGTCCGTGGGCAGCTGCGACGTCGACGCCCAGGTCCGCTTCCTCACCGCCGACCAGGGCAAGGCGCGGGCCTTCGCCCAGGCGGAGGGCATCTCCCAGGCCGACATCCCGAGCTTCCTGCGCGGCCTGACGCCGGTCGTGCTGCGGGCCGACACCCGCGTCACCAACCACGGCTACCGCGACGGCGGTGCCACCAGCTTCCAGTCCGTGCTGCAGACGGGCACCGCGGTCCTCGTCGACAACCGGGGGCTGCCGCGCGTGCGGTGCGCCTGCGGGAACCCGCTGAAGCCGCCGGTCGCCTTCAAGGGCACCCCGAGCCACCAGGGCAAGCCGTGGTCCGGCTACCGCCCGGCGCAGGTGATCGTCGTGACACCGGCGCCGAAGATCATCGTGAACATCACCATCGTGAACATCACCAACAACACGTGGATCGAGCGGAAGACGGGCGACCACCACGGCGAAAAGGACCGTGTGGTGCCGCCGCCGCCCCCGACCCCCACGCCGACCCCCACCCCCACGCCCACGAGCCCCAGTCCGAGCGAATCGGACGACGAGAGCAGCACCCCCAGCGAGTCGGGCACCACCTCCACGGACTGCCCGACGCCCGCCCCCGACGCGGGCACGGAGCCGCCCACCGGCACCCCCTCCGAGATCCCTCCCGGCTGCCCCACGCCCACCTCCAGCGCGCCGACCTCGCCCCCGGACGAGCCGAGCACGCCGGACGACGACACGGTGCAGCCCCCGTCCGAGGAGGACCCCGGCGACGAGACCGGCCCCGAGAGCGTTCCCGACACCCCTGCCCAGCCCGAAGACAGCGGTCTGGTCCCGGACGACCCCTCCCTCGGCGACTCCCCGCTGACCAGCGATCCCGGCACTTTCCAGAGCTGAGCGTGCGCGCTCGGGCCCGACAGCGAAGAATCATGAAGTGTCATGAAGCCCACGCCACTGCCGGACGACTGGCCAGCGGATCCACGGTCGATCCTGGCGTTCAACCGCACAGGCTGCTTCGACTGGGACCTCGACAGCGGCCTGATGCATCTGGACGCCGCGGGCCACGAGGTCTTCGACGTACGGGCCGACGAGTACGACGGACATCCGACGAGCCTCGGTTTCCGGGTTCCGCCGGTCGAGGCGCACCGCCTCGACGCCTACGTGTCGCACGCGCTCAAGGACGGCAGCCGGACTTATGGCATCTACTTCCGCATCCGGCTGCGCTCGGGGGGCCTGCGCTGGACCCATACCCAGGGGTTCATCCAGCGTGACGAGACGGGCCGCCCGCGCCGGATCGTGGGCATCGTCCGCGACGCCACGCAGGAGCTCGGCGACACCACGGCCCGGCACCAGCGCGCCGACGAGGAGGAGGACCGGCGCCGCCGCACGAGCATCGTGCAGGGCACCACGGCCGCCCTCGCGCACGCCCGTACCGTCCGCGACGTCATCGACGTGCTCAAGGACACCCACGGCCTCGCGCACCTGGGTGCGTCGAACCTGGTCATGGCCCTGGTCGAGGCGGGGCGGATCCGGCTGGTCGCGGAGGGGCCCGCGGGCAGCTTCGTGCCGGGCACCAAGTTCACGCGGATCGACGAGCGGTATCCGATGAGCGACGCCGTGCGCACACTCTCGCCGCGCTTCATCGAGACGGCCGCGGAGTTCGCGGCCTCGTACCCGGATCTGTGGCCGCACATAGACAAGCTGGGCATCACATCGGCCGCGTATCTGCCGCTGATCGCGCAGGCCAAGCCGATCGGGGTGCTCGGGCTGCTCTACCAGGACAAGACCGGCTTCACCGAGGAGGAGCGCAACGTCCTGGTCGCGCTGAGCAGCGGCATCGCGCAGAGCCTCCAGCGCGCGATGTTCTACGAGCAGGAGAAGGACCTCGCCCAGGGCCTCCAGCAGGCGATGCTGCCGCGCACCATCCCCGGGGTGCCCGGCGCCGACGTCGCGGTCCGCTACCGCTCGGCGGCGCTCGGCCGGGACATCGGCGGCGACTGGTACGACGTGATCCCGCTGCCCGGTGGCCGTGTCGGGGCGGTCATCGGTGACGTACAGGGCCACGACACGCACGCGGCTGCCGTCATGGGCCAGCTGCGCATCGTGCTGCGCGCCTACGCCGCCGAGGGGCATCCGCCCGCCACCGTCATGGCCCGTGCCTCGGGCTTCCTGCATGAGCTGGACACCGAGCGCTTCGCCACCTGCCTCTACGCGGAGGCCGACCTGTCGACGGGCGTCGTCCAGCTGGTGCGGGCCGGCCACATCGACCCGCTCGTCCAGCAGACCGACGGGAGCTGCCGCCGGGTGCCGGTCGACGGCGGTCTCCCGCTGGGTCTCTCTGCCGAGTTCGGCGGCCTCGAATACCCGGTCACCACCTTCGAACTCGACGCGGGCCAGACCCTGATCCTCTTCACCGACGGCCTCATCGAGGAGCCGGGCTCCGACCTCGACGACGGGCTGCGGGCCCTGGGCGAGCTCGCCTGCTCGGGCCCGCGCGACCTCCAGCCCCTCGCCGACCGGCTCTGCGGGATCGTCGACGACCGGGGCGGTGAGGACGACGCGGCGCTGCTGCTCCTGCGCCGCCGGATGATCGACGCGCCCCGGTCCGGCGGACGCCTCCAGCAGCATGTCGGCCCCGGCGATCCGGAGGCGCTGGCCGAGGCCCGGCACATGATCCGCGCCGCGGTGCGTGCCTGGGGCGCCCGGGAGGGCGCCGACGAGATCGAACTGGTGGCCGACGAGGTGATCACCAACGCCCTGATGCACACCGACGGCGCGGCGATCGTGACCCTGCGGGTCGTCAGCGGCACCGAACGGCGCCTGCGTGTCGAGGTCGAGGACTCCTCGAGCGCGCTGCCGCGCCGCCGGGAGGCGGGGGAATCGGGCGTGTCGGGCCGGGGGTTGCTCCTGGTGGACATGCTCACGGACGAGTGGGGCGTCGAATCGCGCGGCAGCGGCAAGTGCGTCTGGTGCGAGTTCGTCGTTCCGGTGCGGGAGAGCAACGGGCAGGGCGGGCGGACGGCGCCGCCGCAACAGGGTCAGGAGTGAACGGATGCCGGAACTCCCCGAGGTCGAGGCGCTGCGCGCCTTCCTCACCGAACACCTCGTCGGCCACGAGATCATCCGGGTGCTGCCGGTGGCGGTCAGCGTTCTCAAGACGTACGACCCGCCGCTCACCGCCCTGGAGGGCCGCACCGTCACGGCCGTCGCGCGCCACGGCAAGTTCCTCGACCTCGACGCGGACGGCCTGCATTTGGTCACCCACCTCGCCCGCGCGGGCTGGCTGCACTGGAAGGACCGCCTCCCCGACGGCCCGCCGCGCCCCGGCAAGGGCCCCCTCGCGCTGCGCGTCGCGCTGGAGACGGGGGAGGGCTTCGACCTGACGGAGGCGGGCACGCAAAAACGCCTCGCGGTGTACGTGACCGACGACCCCTCGGCCATCCCGGGCATCGCCAGGCTCGGCCCCGACCCGCTGGCACCGGACTTCGACGAGGAGCGCTTCGCCGGTCTCCTGGCGGGCGAACGCCGCCAGATCAAGGGCGCGTTGAGGGACCAGACCCTGATCGCGGGCGTCGGGAACGCGTACAGCGACGAGATCCTGCACGTGGCCCGCATGTCCCCGTTCAAGCTCACGTCGAGCCTCACGAAGGAGGAAGTCCATGGGCTGCATGTGGCGCTGCGGACCACGCTGACCGAGGCGGTGGAGCGCTCGCGCGGCGTCGCGGCGGGCCGCCTCAAGGCGGAGAAGAAGAGCGGCCTGCGCGTCCACGGCCGCACCGGCGAGCCGTGCCCCGTGTGCGGCGACACCATCCGCGAGGTCTCCTTCAGCGACTCCTCGCTGCAGTACTGCCCCACGTGCCAGACGGGCGGGAAGCCGCTGGCGGACCGGAGGATGTCGCGGCTCCTGAAGTAGCCGTTCGCGAGGGGCGGTTCAGGGGCGCCGCAGCGTCAGCAGACGCTGTCCGGCCGTCGTGCGCACTTCGTAGCGGGCGATGTCCTCGCGGGGCATGGCCGCGCCGCCTCGTGTCGAGAGAGCGGCCGGTGGCTCACCCGCGGGTCCGGCCGCGTGCTCGGCGGCGGGCTCGGAGGCGGGCACCTTCCACGTCGTCACCGTCTGCTCGGAGCCGTCGGTGCCGACGGCGACGAGTTCGCAGACACGGGCACCGCCGTGCACATCGCGGATGCGGAGCCCGATGTCCGTGCCCCAGTCGCGGCCCCGCGCCGTCAGGGTCGCCGATACGCCGGTGCGCCCGTCGCGGGCCGTGATCTGCTCCGGTCCCGGCCCGTCGGATCTGAGGATCGCCGTCGCGGGGGCCGCGAGGGCCAGCACGACGCTCGCCGCGACCGCGCACAGCCACCGTCTGCGCCCGGCCCTGCGCAGCCGCCCGGCCTCGGCGAGCAGCCGGTCGACGAGGCCGGGGTCGGGCACGGCCAGCGGTTCGACGTGCGGTGGTGTGATGCGGTCATAGGCGGCCAACTGCTGTGCTGCCGGGCCGAGTTCCTCGACCAGGGCCCGGCACGCGGGGCAGTCCATGAGGTGGTCGTCGAAGCGGAAGGTGTCCGCCGCGTCGAGGACGCCGAGCGCGTAGGCGCCGGCGTCGCGATGCCGCTCCAGGGGCCTCATGGCGTTCCTTGCGTGACGAGTCGGGCAGGGGGTGCGTTCTGCCCTCCCGTACGCAGGGGACCGACGAATCACTCAAGACACGCGACGAGAACACTCGCGCGAGGGCCAGAACCTCTCTGCCGTGGCGTCAGAACCTCCCTGTCGTGCCGTCAGAACCTCTCTGCCGCGCCGCCAGGGCGCCTCTGTCGTGGCGTCAGAACAGATGGATCGCCAGATGCCCGAGGGGCAGCCCCAGGCGCCACGCCGCCGTCCACACCTTGGGCCCGTCGTCCTCGCTGCCGGGCGACCCGCCACCCGGCACCGCGTCCAGGTCGGGCGCGAGCAGCTCCGTCTCCTCCAGCCAGCGCCACGCCAGGTCGGCGAGCTCCAGATCGGGCGCGGGCTCACCGGACGTGAGCGCGTCCGCCGTGAGCACGGCCATCCGCTCGCCGACCCAGTCGAGCCACGGTTGGTCGTACGCCGTCAGGGACAGCCAGGTCTCCAACTGCGAGACCACGCGGATGCCCGACAGTTCGCCATTCGTGTCCGACAGGAAAATAGTCAGGGCCAGAGCATCACGCCCTGCGCGGTATTCGAAAGATGTCGGCGGCATCAAATCGCCGGTACGCAGTAATTCGTCCGCGATGTACTCGGCGTACAACCACGCCATCGGCACGGCCAGTTCGCCGTCACTCGGGCCCTCCGTGTTTCCTCGGCTCTCGTGCAGCATCCCGTCTCGCCTTCCTCCGATCCGTGCGCGTCGCCGGCCTCTGGCCCCCAATCCGGAACACGGATGAGGACAGCCGATTACCCGAAGGGGGCTCTGAGCAAGGCGCTTTACGGAGCTTTGACTCAGGCCCCGGTTTCGTCGCAGGTCGGAGGCCATGTGTTCTTCGTGTCACATGGCCGGATGATTTAAGTCCGTTTCGGGGACTATGACGGCATTGCTGCTTGACTCGGCCATGTGTCCGAATGTGGATTCGTTTCGGCGAATATCCCCCATTCACGGAGCCTGGTCGATGACGCAGCGCACACCGCAGGGCACAGCTGTTCTGGCAGCGGCAATGATCGGAGCCACTCTCGCCGCGACCGCCGCCTGCACGGCAAATGAAGGGCCCGCGCAGGAGCGGAATCCGAAGCAGCAGAGCGAAAAGCAACCGGACGGCGCCCGGGACGGAAATCGGGACGCCCCGCCTCCCGCGCCGTCGGCGGCCGGCGGCGGCCCGGACGCACCGCGCGCCTTCACGCTCGTCGCCTCCGGAGACGTGCTCCCGCACTCCTCGATCATCAGCAGGGCCAACGCCGACGCGGGCGGCGACGGCTACGACTTCGTGCCGATGCTGAGGGGTGTCAAACCCGTCGTGTCCAAGGCCGATCTGGCGATCTGTCACATGGAGACGGTCTACGGCGAGAACGGCGACTACACCGGCTACCCCAGCTTCAAGTCCCCGCCCCAGATCGCCCACGCCCTGAAGGCCACCGGCTACGACGCCTGCTCCACGGCCTCCAACCACACGCTCGACGACGGCGCCGCGGGGGTGGCGAGGACGCTCGGCGCGCTCGACAAGGCAGGCGTCAAGCATGCGGGCTCGGGCCGCACGGCCGCCGAGGGCAAGTCCCCCGCCTGGATGCGGGCGGGCGGCGCGAAGGTGGCCCAGCTCGCGTACACGTACGGCACGAACGGCTATCCGCTCCCCAAGGGCAAGCCCTGGACGGTCAACCTCATGGAGCGCGACCGGATCGTCGCGGACGCGCGCGCCGCGCGGAAGGCGGGCGCGGACGTGGTCGTCGTCTCGGTCCACTGGGGCACGGAGTGGCAGGACGCCCCGGACCGCCGCCAGCTGAGCCTGGGCAAGCAGCTCACCGCGTCCAGCACCAAGGGCCGCCCCGACATCGACCTGATCCTGGGCACCCACGCGCACGTCCCGCAGGCCTACGAGAAGGTCAACAAGACCTGGGTCATCTACGGCATGGGCGACCAGATCGCCGGCGACATGATCAACCACGAGGGCGCGAACGACCCGCGCGGCAACCAGGGCACCCTCGGCCGCTTCACGTTCGCCCCGCCCGCGGCCCCCGGCGGCCGCTGGGAGGTCAAGAAGGCCGAGTTCATCCCCCAGTGGTTCGACACGGGAACGGGGCGGGTGACCAACCTGAACGCGGCGCTGGCCCGCGGCGCGGACGTCGCCGACGTCCGCGACCGGATCCGCCGGATCGCCCTGAGCCGTGGTGCGGCGAAGGACGGCCTGGTGATGGGTCAGTAGCAGGGCGACGCCTTCCGCCCGCAGGCCACCGACCGGCCGCCAGACCGACCGGCCGACCGACAGACCGGCCGGAAGAGCTGACCGGCCGGAAGAGCTGACCGGCCGGAAGAGCTGACCGCGACCACGGTCAGCAGGACTCTCCCGCCCTGTGTGCGGGCCGAACCTTCGGCCCGCACACAGGCACGTCCTCACCCGAGCCGCACCAGCCAGCCCCGCCCCGGCTCCACCCGCAGCGCCTCGCCCGCGGCGAACCTCCGCTCCGGCTGGAACCCCTCGATGGCGGGAGCGTAAGCGGCGACGGGCCCCGAAGCCGTGTCGAGAACGATGTCCACCGGCTCCCCGGCCCACGAGGCGAGCGCCGTCACGGTCCCTCCGGGCCCCTGCCACGTCGTGGCGAGCACATCGTCCCGCCCGGTCCGCACCGGATGCGCACCCGCACCGGTGGCCCACCACCCCGTCATCTCCGCCTCTGGGAGCCGGAGTTGGTCGAAGGCCCGCCACAAGGGCCGTACGTCCGTCATGGGCGCCCGCGCCGTCATCCCGAAGACGAGCCCGCGCCAGGGATTGCCGCCGCCCTCCAGCATCTCGCCCATCAGACCGAAGGGAATGCCCGAGATCTCGACGAGCCAGTACGCGGGATCGCCCCCGGCGGGGCCGTCCGGGCCGTCGGAGCCCTCGTAGTCGAAGAGCTCTCCCAGCCAGAGCCGGTCGACGTACGGCAGCAGTTCCGCGTACAGATTGGCGCTGGAGGCGAACCCGTCCGGCGCGCGGAACTGGTTGCAGGAGTGCAGGTCGACCAGCGGCGGTGTCTCGCCGGACGCGGCAAGGACCTTCCTGACCCGCTTCATGGTCGTCCGGTCGTACGCCACGTCGTCGAGATAGAGCCCGTCGATCCCGACGACCCGCCGCAGCCGCTCGATCCCGCTCACATAGGAGTTGTGCCACCGCGAGTCCCCGGACGTGACGACGGCGACGTCCCCCACATCGGGCGCCACCCACCCGGGCACGTAGTCCCCGCCCAGATGTTCCCGCAGCCAGGCGTGCCCGCCCCCGGGCCCCGGCGCGAAGATCTCGTCGCCAAGCGAAGCGAGCACCGGCAACTCCGGTGTGTGGCGCGTCAGTTCGCGCACCGTGTCGTACACCTTGACCTGGATCCCGAGCCGGTGCGCCTCCTCGGTGTAGGAGTGCAGGGCGTCCGCGCCCAGGAGCGGGTCGTTGATGTACGGATTGGGCGGCGTCGCATGGTGCAGATTGGCGACGTTCGCGCCGTACTCGGCGATCTCCGTGGGGGACGCGTACGCGTGGAAGTAGCGCTCGGAGAGCTGCCGTGCCGGTTCGAGCGGCTTGAAGGGGGTCAGGAGCAGCCGGAACTCGAAGCACCGGCTCTCGCCCGCGCGCAGCGCGAGCGGCCCGCTGAAGGCGGCGAGGCTGCGCACCCCCTCGCTCGTGCGCAGCCGCACCCCGCCCGCCCCGTCGCCCGCCCAGGAGCGCGGTGTGCGCAGCGGCTTCTCGCGGTAGTAGTTGGTGTTGAGCGGCCGTGCGTAGTGCTCGTCGCGCAGGCTGAGCTGGAGCCCGGCGGCCGGGTCGCCGAGCCAGAACGCGTCCTGGTTGCGGGTGGGCGTGTCCCAGCTCCAGTCGTACGTCGCCGGACACGCCCGGCCGGTCAGGCCGAGCCCCATCGCGTACCGCGCGACCTCCTCGTGGACCGGCACGTCCAGCGTCACGTCGAGCTCGGTGTCGGCGGTGGCCTCGACCGTGGCCCGCACCACGAGGAAGCCGTCGGCCTCCAACTCGCCCTCGGTGCGCAGGAGTACGTCCCGTCCCGCGGCCCGCGCCGACCAGCCGACCCGTGCAGGGCCAAGGCGGTCGAGGCTGAGCGGTCCATGCTCCAGGGGGCGTCCGACGTCCAGCGTGACGGGCGCGGCGAGCAGGTCGCGCGGCGGTCCGTCGGCGCGCGTGACGCTCGGCGTGAAGGTGGAGACGATCCGCCGGGGGAGTCCCTGCGGGCCGAGCTCGACCGTGCGGCCGAGCAGCGACAGGCGCTGTCCGTCCGCCTCGGCCGTCGCCTCGATCGGGGTGAACGGCGCGACCGGCTCGTCGTCCTGCGCGAGCGCCGAGTCCAGCCATCCGAGCCGCGCGAGCCGCCACGGCTCACCGGCACCGCCGTCGGCGACGACGTCCCGGCCGACGGTGAGGCGCAGCGGCAGGACGCGCTCCGGGACACCGGGCGCGCCGACGGTTATCTCCCCTTCGTGGAGGCCGGGTTGAGCGTCCTCGGGAATCTCCACGCCGAACCACAGGGCCCCCGCGCACCCCGCGCCCACCGTCACGCGCCGCTCGAAGGCCTTGCCGCGCGCGTCGATGCCGCCCGTGCTGAGGCACCGTACGGAGAACGGAAGCCCGCGGATCTCGGCGCGCACCTCGGTGAGCTCCTGGAGCGCGTAGACGCCGACCTGCACCGCGTGGAACTCCCCGCGGTCCGCCGTGACGTCGAGCGGTGCGAAGGGTGTGGCCAGGGCCCAGCGCGCGGGAAGCCGTGCGTAGCGGCCGAGCGGATGGGCGCGGTCCTCGCCGAAGAGGAGGAACTGGGCGTCCGCGTGGGCCTGTTGGAGTCGGGCGCGCTCGTCATCCGTGGCCGCGAACCCGAGCGGCGCGAAGGAGTCGACCGCGCTCGCCGCCTCGTACGCGACGGCCTCGGCGCGCGGCAGTTTCTCCCATCCGGTCGCGTCGTGCAGTCCGCAGCGGTGCACCCAGCCGGGGTCGGCCGTCCGCGTCGGGGGCCGGTAGGCGGCCTGCGGGTAGTAGGGCTTGCCCGTGTGCGCGTACGGGAGGTAGTGCACGGCGTAGGTGCCGGGACCGTCCGTCGGCTCGAAGGCGATGCGTCCGGCCTCGTCGGTCACCTCCACGGCCGCGGTGTTGCGCACGCGTTCCCCGGAAGGACCGATGACGATCACGTCGACCGCGCCGGGGTCCGGATCCTGGCGGCGCCACGGCAGTTCGGCCGCGACGGCCGGGGCCGTGCTGTCGGTGGTGGCGGCGCGTACGAGAATCCGGTGGTTACCGTAGACGTCGCTGTCCCAGGAGCCGATCCCGCATGCCAGCTCCGGATGACCAGTCTCACCCATCTGTGCTCCCCCAAGGGCGCTATTTATTAGGTAAGTTTCTCAATCGCTCCGGGTCACCCTGGAGATCAACCGATCACGCTGTCAAGGGGGCGCCTTGAATCGGGGAGACCGGGAGGGGGAGTCCATGAAGAAGGAACCCGTGAATTCCGTGAGTGCCGTGAGCGCCGTGAGCCCCATGAGCGGGGATCCGTCGCTGCTGCGCCGCCTCAACGCGGCCGCCGCGCTGCGTGTGCTGCGCGAGCGGGACGAGATCACCGTGCCCGAACTGGCCACGCTCATCGGCGTGTCGCGGCCCACCGCCCAGGACCTCACGGCCCAGCTCCTGCGCGAGGGCCGCCTGGTGGAGCTGACGCCGGGCAGCGGCAGTGTGGGCAGGCCCGCCCGCAGGTTCCGCTTCCGTGCCGAGGCCGCGCACGTCCTGGGCGTCGACATCGGCGCGCACAAGATCCTGGTGCACGCCGCCGACCTGCTCGGCCGCACCGTGGCCACCCAGCGCGTCGCCGTCACGCCCGAACTCCCGGCGGCCCAGCGCCTGGACGCCGTCCGCGAGGCGATCGCGGGCTGCCTGGCCCAGCCCGCCGCGGCGCACGTGCGCCCGCTGGCGACCGGCGTCGGCACCAGCGGCATGGTGGACGCGGCGGGCCGCGTGGTGGAGAGCGACTCGCTGCCCCAGTGGACGGGCCTCGACCTCACCCGCGAACTCGCCGACCCGGCCCACGGACCCGTCGTCGTGGGCAACGACATCCAGCTCGCGACCCTCGCCGAGTGCACCGGGGGAGTATCGGTGGGCGCAGGCGACTGCGTGTACCTGTACGTCGGAAACCGGCTCGGCATCGGCCTGTGGCTCCGTGGCGAGCTGCACCGCGGACACCGTGGCGCGGCGGGCGAGATGGTCGCGGGGGACGGCTGGGAGCGGTGCTACCAGCGGCTCCTGGACTGGTTCGCGGGGCACGAGGGTGCCGACAGGCCCACCCGCGAGAACGCGGCGCGCGCGGTGGTGACCGCGGCGGCCGCGGGCGACGGCGGGGCCAGGTACACCCTGCGTGCCTTCGCCGAGGCGCTCGCCGACAGCCTGGCCCGCCACGTCGCCGTACTCGACCCGCAGTCCGTGGTGCTCGGCGGCGGCATCTCCCGGGCGGGCGCCCTGCTCAGCGAGCCCTTCGCGGCGCGGCTCGGCGCGCTCTGCCCCTACCGGCCGACGGTGCAAACCTCCGTACTCGGCGAGGAATCCACCGCAATCGGGGCAGCTCGCCTCGCACTGGAACACATCGATCACGCCGCGCAGAAAAGTCCAACTCTCTAGGGCCGGAAGGTGGTTGACGGGCGGGAGTCACGCTTCGATGATGTGGCTCTCTTTCGGCAAGTTGGCTTCTTAATTGGCCGACTCCCGACGGTCGCCCCGGCTGTCGGCTGCCGTTTTCTGTTCCGTCGTGCCGCCAGGCCAGGGAGTACGTGTGACATCCCCAGCAACGCAGCGCAGGCCACGAGCCGCGTCGCCGCCACCACCGTCCGTGTCGGATCCGAAGTCCCCGAACCCGCCGCGCATCCGCCGCGTCCCGCTCCGCGTCCGACTGCGGAACAACTGGGTGATGCTCGCCCTGATGGCCCCGGGCCTGCTCTTCTTCCTGTTCTTCTTCTACGTGCCGATGCTCGGCAACGTCATCGCCTTCCAGGACTACCAGCCCTTCATCGGCTTCAAGGACAGCCCTCTGGTGGGCCTCGCCAACTTCCAGGAGCTCTTCGCCGACCCGGCGTTCTGGGAGGCGGTCCGCAACACCCTGGCATTCGCCGCGCTCCAGCTGATCTTCTTCTTCCCGGCGCCGCTCGCCCTCGCCCTGCTCATCAACAGCCTGGTCAGCCCGCGCATCAAGAAGTTCGTGCAGAGCGTCGTCTATCTGCCGCACTTCATATCCTGGGTCCTGGTCGTCGCGCTCTTCCAGCAAGTCCTCGGCGGCGCGGGCCTCTTCAGCAACTACCTGCGCGACCACGGCATGTCCGCCCTGGACGTGATGACCGACCCCGACACCTTCTCCCTCCTCATCACCGGCCAGGTGATCTGGAAGGACATCGGCTGGGGCATGATCATCTACCTGGCGGCGCTCGCGAGCGTGGACCAGAGCCTGTACGAGTCGGCCGCCGTCGACGGCGCCGGACGCTGGCGCCGCATGTGGCACGTCACGCTGCCCGCCGTGCGCGGCGTCACGATCATGCTGCTCGTGCTGCGCCTCGGTGACGTCCTGTCCGTCGGCTTCGAGCAGTTCCTGCTCCAGCGCGACGCGGTCGGCGCCCGCGCGTCGGAAGTCCTCGACACGTACATCTACTACCACGGCGTCGTCTACGGCGACTGGGGCGTCGGCGCCGCGGCCGGTCTGGTCAAGGGCGTCGTCGGGGCCTTGATGATTTATGGCGCCAACAAGGTCGCCCACGCCTTCGGAGAGCACGGGGTGTACAGCAAATGAGCAGCTTCGGATTCCCCCTGCGCACGCCGCGGACGCGCGAGGAGCGGCCCGCCTGGGAAGAGCCGCCGACGAAGATCGGCTCGGCGGCCAAGGCCGTCGTCATCACGGTCATCTGCGCCGTGATGATCCTGCCCTTCCTCACGGTCCTCTCCACCAGCCTGGCCTCCCGCGAAGAGATCACCGAAGCGGGCGGCTTCGTCCTCTTCCCCACGGACCCGACCCTGGAGGCGTACCGCACGATCCTCTCCGGAGGCATCGTCTCCCGCGCCGTCGTCGTCAGCGTCCTGATCACACTCGTCGGCACGGCGCTCTCCCTCCTGACGACGATCGCGCTCGCCTACGGCCTCAGCAAGCGCGGAGTCCCCGGCAGCAAGCCGATCCTCCTGCTGGTGCTCTTCACGCTGCTCTTCGTGCCGGGCATGGTGCCGATGTACGTGGTGGTCAAGGAGCTCGGACTCCTCGATTCCTACTGGTCGTTGATCCTGCCCGTCATGATCAACGCCTTCAACCTCGTCGTGCTCCGGGCCTTCTTCATGAACATCCCCGAGGAGCTGTACCAAGCGGCGCGGATCGACGGCGCGGGCGACTGGCGGATCCTGACCCGCATCGTGCTTCCGCTCTCCAAGGGAGTCGTCGCCGTCGTCGGCCTCTTCTACGCGGTGACGTACTGGAACGCCTTCTTCAACGCGATGCTCTATCTGAACGACTCGGGCAAGTGGCCCATCCAGCTGGTCCTGCGCACCTACGTGGTCCAGGGCAAGTCCATCTCGGGCGACCAGCTCGGCGTCAGCCACATGCCGCCCCAGCAGTCGATCTCCATGGCCGTCGTCATGATCGCCCTCGTCCCGATCCTGCTGCTCTTCCCGTTCCTGCAGAAGTACTTCACCAAGGGCGTGCTCACCGGCGCCATCAAGGGCTGAACCTCCCTCCCCAGAAACCTCCTGCCCCCTGACACCCTTTGCGGAGATTCCCATGACAGGCATGTCCCGACGCACCTTCCTCAGCCTCTCCACGGCCGTCGCGGCGGGCGCGGCCGCCACCTCGCTGACGGGCTGCGGCTCGGGTGCGAAGAAGACGGGCGAGGCGGCGTCGTCCAAGGTGAAGCTGCCTTCGTACGTTCCCTTCGGCAAGGTCAAGCCCGATCTGCCGCCGAACGCGAAGGGCCTCTCGGCCGGGTTCCTCTCGTACCCCAAGGAGCTGGTGCGCAGCGTCCCCAAGACCCCCGGCGACGGGTCGAAGATCACGCTCCTGACCGAGATCTGGACGCAGCCGCCGGCCCCTGCGGGCTCCAACGCCCACTGGAAGAGGGTGAACAAGGAACTCGGCGTGGACCTGGAAGCGATCCTTGGCACCGACCCCGGCTACGAAGAGAAGTTCTCCGCGGTCATCGCGGGCGGCGACCTTCCCGACCTCATGTGGATACCGCCGAACCAGGGAATCCAGCACATCGCCGAACTCCTCGAGGCCAAGTGCGCGGACATCACGGAGTACGTGTCCGGGGACGCGGTGAAGGACTATCCGAACCTCGCCGCGATGACCCCCGCCCACTGGAAGACCGCCGTCGTCAACGGCAAGATCTGGGGCGCGCCGAGCCCGTATCCCGCCTTCGGCCAGGTCTACGGCGGCAACCCGAAGGTCTGGGAGAAGGCGGACGGTCTCTCGGCGAGCAGCCCCGAGGAGTTCCTCGCCAAGTGCAAGGAGGTCACGGGCGGCAAGACCTGGGCCCTTGAGCCGATCTACGTCAACGCGGCCAGCGTGATGAGCCAGTGTTTCGGTGCCCCCAACAAGTGGCGGCAGAACAAGGACGGTTCGCTCACCTGGTTCCAGGAGACCGACGAGTACACCGAAGCACTGAATTTCGTCCTGAAGTTGAAGAAGGCCGGGGTCTTCTACCCGGGCAACCCCAAGATGGCCGACGCGTACACCAAGATGGCGCAGGGGGCGATCGGGGCCTGTGTGTTCGCGAATCCGTTCAACGCGCGGAAGGACTCCCGCGTCCAGGACCCCGAGCAGGCCGCCGAGATCCTGATCCCCTTCGGCGTGGGCGGCAACAAGCCCAAGCACCACTACCACCTCGGCACGATCGGCTACACGGCCATCAAGAAGGGCGACGAGAAGCGGGTGCGCATGCTGCTCGGCGTGCTCAACTACCTGGCCGCACCCTTCGGAACCACCGAGCGCGAGTTCCTCGAATTCGGCACCGAGGGCGCGGACTTCACGTACGACAAGAACGGCTTCCCGGAGCGCTCGAAGCAGGGCAAGCAGCAGGTCGAGGGCCTCTTCAGCGGTCTGACCACGGCGACCACATCGCCCTTCGCGCTCGTCGCCTCGACCTTCCCGGGCACGGAGCGTGCCCAGGACGTCAAGGACGTGTACGCGGCCGAGCAGAAGCTCATCGAGACCGCCATCCAGAACCCGGTCGTCGGCCACTACTCGGACGCGTACACCCAGCACTACGGCCGCATGTCGACCGAGGCGACCGACCTGGTCAACGACATCGTCAGCGGCCGCAAGAAGCTGAGTGAGTGGAAGCCGTTCTGGGCGGAGTGGAAGAACAAGGGCCTGGAGCAGATGGCACGGGAGTTCCAGAAGTCCATCGAGAACGCCTGAGCGCCCCCACGGGGACTAGGGAACGCGGTCGGTCTTCGCCAGCTCCGACTTCCGGTACGAGTACGCGAAGTAGATGACGAGGCCGACCGCGAACCACACCGCGAACCGCACCCACGTCTGCCACTGCAGGAACGTGATCAGCCAGATGGAGAAGACGACCCCGATGGCGGGCACGACCGGCATCCCGGGGCAGCGGAACGTGCGCGGCAGGTCGGGCTGCTTGTAGCGCAGCACGATCACCGCGATGCAGACCACGATGAACGCCAGCAGGATGCCGATGTTGGTCAGTTCGGCCGCCTCACCGATCGGCAGGAACCCGGCGATGGCGGCCGAGGCGAACCCGACGATCCACGTCACGCGCGTCGGCACGTGCCGGGTCTTGTGGGTCTTGGCGAACCACTTCGGCAGCAGCCCGTCGCGCGACATGCTGAACCACACGCGGGTGACGCCGAGCATGAAGGTGAACATCACGGTCAGGATGCCGATGATCGCGCCGACCGCGATGACATCGGCGAGACCGCCCAGGCCCACCGACTTGAAGGCGGTGGAGAATCCGCTCTCCGGGTCGATGTCCTTGTAGTTCTGCATGCCGGTGAGGACGAGGCAGGCGAGCACGTACAGGACCATCGAGATCGCGAGCGAGTAGAGGATCGCCTTCGGCATGTGGCGCTGCGCGTCCTTGGACTCCTCGGCGGCGGTGCTCATCGCGTCGTAGCCGAACACCGCGAAGAAGACGGTGGCCGCACCCGTGAACGCTCCGCTGACACCGAACGGGAAGAACGGCTCGTAGTTCCCGGTGTTGATGTGGAAGAAGCCGACCGCGATCACCACGATCACGACGATGACCTTGAGGACGACCACGACCATCTCGAAGCGTGCCGCGTTCTTGATGCCGAGGGTCAGCAGATAGGCGATGAGCAGGCAAAGGACCGCGGCGAACAGGTCGACCTTGTGACCGTCGCCGGTGCCGGGCGCGCCCAGCATCCAGTTGGGCAGCTGGGCGCCCATGTCGTTGAGAAGGAAGTTGAAGTAGCCCGAGATGCCGATCGCGACCACTGCCACGATCGCCGTGTACTCGAGCAGCAGGTCCCAGCCGATGAACCAGCCGGTGAGCTCGCCGAGCACGACATAGCCGTAGGTGTACGCCGATCCCGCCTTCGGGATGAGGCCCGCGAACTCGGCGTACGAGAAGGCCGCCGCCGCGCTCGCGACACCGGCGATGAGGAAGGAGATGAGGACGGCGGGTCCGGCCGTGCCGTTGGCCACCGTCCCGGCGAGGGTGAAGATGCCGGCGCCGATGATGCCGCCGACGCCGATCGCGGTGAGCTGCCAGAGGCCAAGGGAGCGGGAGAGCCCACCACCTGCCCCGCCTTCGGTCTCATCGATGTGTTCGATGGGCTTGCGGCGAAGTACGCCGTGCCCCATCCGGAGTCCCGCCATGAGCTCCACCTTTTCGCAGACGGCAGTCGGCTGATGGCGGATCATGATGGCCCAGGCGTGCGCATGACGGAAGACGCCACACCCCTCACACCTGTGAGGGTTCAGCACTCTGGCGGGTGCGGGTTACGGCACCACGGTGACGGGCCAGCGGCCCGCCTTGACGAGGCGTACGGCGACCGAGCCGACGATCCGGTGGCCCGCCTGCTCGGAGGCGCCGACGACCACGGCGTCGGCCTTGAGGTCGTCCGCCGCGGTGACCAGACCGCTGAAGGGGTCGCCGCGGAAGGTGTGGAACTCCCAGCGCACGTCGAATATGTCCTTCACCCGCTCGGCCGCGTCCCTGATCTCGGTGATGAGGGACTCGGCGATCTCGTCGGTCGTGTCGGCCACCGGGGCCCCGAGGGCGGCGCCCGCGGCCATCACCGGCTGGACGTAGACGACGGCGAGCAACGCGTGCTGCCGACGCGCCAGGCCTCCGGCATATGCCGCGGCCCGGAGGGAGGAGTCCGACCCGTCGACACCGACGACGATCACCTTCGGGCCGTCGGTACCGCGTTCGAACTGGTGGGAGTGGTCTGCAGTCACGCCGAGAGGCTATCGGAGCCCGTCGGCGGCCCTCGTCGCGGGCAGCTGTCCCATGGGGCGAGCGGGGCCCGCGCTCGACGAGCGGCCCGCGCCGACCCTTCCTAGGGTCGATCCATGAGCACCAGCGTGGAAAGGCCGGGCACCGAGCCGCAGCGCGGACGCAACCGCTTCCTGAAACGCGTGCCGGAGGGATTCGCCGCCTTCTTCGGCGCCCTGGGTCTCTTCTGCGCGATCCTCGCGATCATCGCCCCGCTGCGCCACCTCCTGCGCCCGGTGATCCGCTTCCTCGACCTCCTCACGGTCCCGGTGAGCCCCAACCTGGCGTACGCCGTCTTCCTCTTCCTCCTCGCGGCGGCGACAGCGGCCCGCAAGAAGGTCGCCTGGTGGCTCGTCATCGTCTACCTGGGCCTCCTCCTCGCCTTCGACGTGCTCGGCATCGCCCTCGGCTTCTGGGCGGACTCGCTCCCCTCTCTCGTCGTCTGCGCCATCGCCTTCGTCCTCCTGGTCCTGGCCCGCAAGGAGTTCTCCGCGGACTCCCGCCGCGGCGCCGTCCGGCGGGCCGTCCTGGTGCTCGTGGCGGGCCTCGCCGTGGCGATCCTCGTCGGCTGGGGTCTCGTCGCCCTCTTCCCGGGTACGCTCCCGCGCGGCGAGGCCCTGCCCTGGGCGGCGAACCGCGTCTGCGGCGGGCTCTTCACCGGCCACGACTACTTCGACGGCACGCCCCCGCGGGCCCTGCACTTCTGGCTCGGCCTCTTCGGCGCCCTCGCCCTCCTGAACGCCGCCGCGGCCCTCTTCCGCTCCCAGCGCATGGAAGCCGCCCTGCACGGCGACGAGGAACCCCGCATCCGCGCTCTCCTCGGCACGTACGGCGCCCAGGACTCCCTCGGCTACTTCGCCACCCGGCGCGACAAGGCCGTCGTCTTCTCGCCCAGCGGCAAGGCCGCCGTCACCTACCGCGTCGAGGCGGGCGTCTGCCTGGCCAGCGGCGACCCCGTCGGCGACCGCGAGGCCTGGCCGCACGCGATCGGCGCCTGGCTGGACGTGGCCCGGCAGTACGCCTGGGCGCCCGCCGTGATGGGCGCCTCCGAGGAGGGCGCCACCGCGTACGCACGCTCCGGGCTCGGCGCGCTCCAGCTCGGTGACGAGGCGATCCTCCAGGTCGCGGACTTCGACCTGGACGGCCGCGACATGCGGGTCACACGGCAGGCGGTGAACCGCGTCCGCCGCACCGGCGCCACCACCCGCATCCGCCGCCACTCCACCCTCACCGACGAGGAGATGGAGGAGACCATCGACAAGGCGGACGCCTGGCGGGACACCGAGACCGAGCGCGGCTTCTCGATGGCCCTCGACCGGCTCGGCGACCCCGAGGACGGCGACTGCCTGCTCGTGGAGGCCCTGGACGCCGACGGCAGGCTCATCGCCCTGCTCTCCCTCGTCCCCTGGGGCAAGGACGGCATCTCCCTCGACCTGATGCGCCGCGACCGCGCGACCGCGCCCAACGGCGTCATGGAGTTCATGGTGGCCGAACTCTGCGCGGGCGCCGGCAAGTTCGGGGTGCGCCGCATCTCCCTGAACTTCGCCGTCTTCCGCTCGGTCTTCGAGGAGGGCGCCCGCATCGGAGCCGGTCCCGTCCTGCGGCTGTGGCGCAAGCTGCTCCTCTTCTTCTCCAAGTGGTGGCAGCTCGAAGCGCTCTACCGCTCCAACGCCAAGTACCACCCCGAGTGGTATCCCCGCTTCATCTGTTACGGCGACGCCGGAGCCCTCGCCCGGATCAGCCTCGCATCGGGCATCGCGGAGGGCTTCGTCTCCGTGCCCTCGCTGCGCAAGCTCTGGGGCAAGGGACACCGGGCCAGGGGAGTCACCAAGCCCACCAGCACGGCGGGCCTCCCGCCGATCTCCGCGCTCGGTCTCACGGGCCAGGAGGGCGCGGCCGACGCCGACCCGCTGGCAGCACTCCCCGACCAGGTCCGCATCCGCCACCGCAAGCTGGAGCGGCTGCGCGCCGACGGCGTCGACCCGTACCCCGTGGGTCTCCCGCCGCGCACCCACACCCTCGCCGATGTGACGCCCGCCCTGAGGGGGGAGCAGGTCACGGTCGCGGGCCGCGTCATGCTCGTACGCGACTTCGGCGGGGTCGTCTTCGCCGTCCTGCGCGACTGGTCCGGCGACCGCCAACTCGCCCTGACCCGCGACCGGTCGGGCCCCGACGTCCTGGACCGCTTCACCTCCGGGACCGACATCGGCGACCACGTCACGGCAACCGGCACGGTCGGCACCAGCGACAAGGGCGAGCTCACCGTCTTCGTGACCGGCTGGCAGCTCACCGGCAAGTGCCTGCGCCCGCTGCCCGACAAGCGCCGCGGGCTCGCCGACCCCGAGGCCAAGGTCCGCCGCCGCTACCTCGACCTGGTCGCGAGCCCCGGCGCACGCGACGTCGTCCGGGCCCGCTCCACCGCCGTACAGGCGCTGCGCCAGGGGCTGTTGGACCGCGGCTATCTGGAGGTCGAGACCCCGATGCTCCAACAGATCCACGGGGGCGCCAACGCCCGCCCCTTCACCACCCACATCAACGCCTACGACCTCGATCTGTATCTGCGCATCGCACCCGAGCTGTATCTCAAGCGACTGTGCGTCGGCGGCATGGAGAAGGTCTTCGAGATGGGCCGCACCTTCCGCAACGAGGGCGTGAGCTACAAGCACAACCCCGAGTTCACGATGCTGGAGGCCTACCAGGCCTTCGCCGACTACGACGTGATGCTCGACCTCACCCGCGAACTCATCCAGGGTGCCGCCACCGCGGCCTTCGGCTCACCCGTCGCCCGCAAGGCCGACGAGGACGGACGGCTCACCGAGCACGACATCTCCGGCTCCTGGCCGGTCAAGACGGTCTACGGCGCGATCTCCGAGGCGCTCGGCGACGAGGTCGACGCGGACACCCCACTGCCGGGGCTGCACCGGCTCTGCGACCGCGCCGACGTCCCGTACCGGCCGGACGACGGCCGCGGTGACGTCGTACTGGAGATGTACGAGCGGCTCGTCGAGGAGAAGACGAAGCTGCCCACCTTCTACAAGGACTTCCCGACCGACGTCTCCCCGCTGACCCGGCAGCACCGCACCGACCCGCGCCTCGCCGAGCGCTGGGACCTGGTCGCCTTCGGCACCGAACTGGGCACCGCCTACTCGGAGTTGACCGACCCCGTCGAGCAGCGCCGCCGCCTCACCGCCCAGTCGCTGCTCGCCGCCGGGGGAGACCCGGAGGCCATGGAACTGGACGAGGACTTCCTCGACGCCCTGGAGTACGCCATGCCGCCCACCGGCGGGCTCGGCATCGGCGTCGACCGGCTCGTCATGTTCCTCACCGGTCTCACGATCCGGGAGACGCTGCCCTTCCCGCTCGTACGCCGCCGCTGACCGCCGGTTCTCGATCCCGCCCTCGCTTCTGCTGGTCCCATCGGGTGCTTTCGCAGCCCGCCCTGGTGTTGGTGGTCCGCCCCGGCCTTCGGCCATGCGACGGATTAGTCATGAAAAAAGATCAGATGACTCCAGGGCGTCGCGCACTCCTGCGCGGCGCCGCTGTCTTCGGTCTGGCCGCGACCGCCGGCTGCGCGGGCACGGAGCGGCCGAGCACGCCAGGGCCCACGGCTCCCGGCGGTGCGGCGGCCGGTGGCCCGCCCGCCGCACGTGCACTCAAGCCCTCGGCGTACCGCCTGCAGCCCATGACAGGCCATGGCCCGCCGCGTGCCGCGCGCGCCCTGCCCCGCGTCCGCAACAAGCCGATCCTGCGCATGGACGGAGAGGGCCGCACCATGGTGCTGACCTTCGACGACGGACCCGACCCCCGCTACACGCCGGGCATCCTGCGCACCCTGCGCCGGTACGACGTCCGCGCGATGTTCTTCGTCTGCGGGGAGATGGCCGTCGACAACAAGGACCTGCTGCGCGAGATGGCCGACGACGGGCATCTGATCGGCAACCACACCTGGACGCATCCGCTGCTCCCGAAGATGACCCGGAGCGCGATGCGCGAGGAGATCGAGCGCACCTGCGACGTCGTCGAGGACGCCGTGGGCGAACCCCCGGCCTGGTTCCGCGCCCCCTACGGAGCCTGGAACCGCAACGCCTTCCAGCTGGGCGCCGACCTGGGCATGGAGCCGCTCGCCTGGACCGTCGACACCCTTGACTGGACCGAGCCGGGCACCGGGACGATCATCCGGCGCGTACGGGCGGGGGCGGCCCCAGGAGTCGTCGTGCTCTCGCACGACGCGGGCGGCAACCGTTCCCAGAGCGTCGAAGCACTGCGGACGTACCTCCCGGAGCTCATCGAATCGGGTTACCGCATCACCGTGCCGAGCCGCCACGAGATGTAGCGGGAATTCAGAACGGGAATTTCGCCCGCCGGGTGCCGTGTTCCGCCGACGCATTCGCCGTCAGCGCACATCCACCAGGCGGGCGAAAACGACGACGTTCCCGTCGTATCCGGCCTGCTTGGAGAATCCGCCGCCGCAGGTGATCACGCGGAGTTCCGGAGCTCCCTTGTCGCTGTAGACGCGGCTTCCCGGGAAATTGTTCTTCTCGAACACTTCGATCCCGTAGATCTCGAATACCGCGGTCTTGCGGTCCCTGCGCTGGACCTCGACGTGATTTCCCTTCTTCAGCGAGCCCAGGCCGTAGAAGACGGCAGGGCCCTGCTGATTGTCCACGTGGCCGACGATCACGGACGTGCCCTTCTGGCCCGGCGATACGGCCCCGGTGAACCAGCCCGCGAGGTTCGGGTCCTCCGGGGGCGGTGCGTCCACCCAGCCCTCCGCGTCGAGCCCGACGGGCATGACCGGCGCGTCCACCCGGATCCCCTTGATCCCCACGCGCGCGGCGGGGGAGAAGGTCAGCGGTGCGACACCCTGCCCCGCCCCGTCGGGGGCCTGGTCCGCCGCCGCGGCGGACGCCGGCTGTGGCGGACCCACGTCGAATTCCCCTGAGCCATTCCGGATCAGCGCGAGGCCGGTCAGCAGAACAAGCGCCATCACGCCCCACGGCGCGCGCTTCTTCTGCTGTTCCTCCTCATCGGCCGGCTGAGACGAAGACATTCTCTGATCCCCTCTCAACGCGGCATTCGAACCGCGTCCGTTGCGCTTACGAGAACGCTAAGCGGGGTGCGCGCGACGGGCGACAGAGCGGGAGCGAACGGGTGGCGCCCATACCGGGTATGAGCCATCCGAGTCGCGGTCGGCAGGAATTTTCTGACGGTCCGTGACCTGCGGCAATATCGGCTTGTGCGTTCGCGCTTCGGCGTGTCGCCTCACCAGGACGGCCGATCGTCGAAATGCGGGTCCGTGCACGGCATCTGAGGGTCAGTCTGGGAGGCGCTCTCGCCGATCGACCGGGGACGGTTACCCCGGGGCGTCTTCCGCGGAGGATTCACATGCGTACTTCTCGTATGCGCACCACTCGTGCCCTCGCGGTCGCAGTCACCGCGGGTGCCGTCGTCGGCCTCGCCGCCCCGACGGCATCGGCCTGGGCCGACCCGTCCAACATCGTCGCCATGCCGAGTGTGATCCCCCGTGGGGGACAGCTGACGGTCACGGTCGACGGCGATTCCTGCAAGCAGTACGGCAGCAAGGTCACGTCGGACGCCTTCCCGGACACGAAGCTGAAGTCCATGGGCGGCGGCACGGCCAGCGCGAACCCGATGATCTACCACCACGCCACCCCCGGGGCCCACAGCATCACCGTCCACTGCGGCGGCAAGACCATCACCAAGCCCGACGCGTTCACCGTCATCCACGGCGGTGTCCGTGGTGGTCTCGGCGGCAGCACCGACACGGGGGCGACCAGCACCGACATGGCGATCGGCGGTGTGCTCGTGGCGGCCGCCGTGGTCGGTGGCGGGGTGTTCTGGATGCGTCGCCGCGCGGAGAACGCAGGGCGCGGCATCTAAGAAGCGCACGCCCCGCACCGGTACGTCCGGCGCCGGTACGCCAGGCGCTGGCAGGTTCGGCACCAGGCACGGGCAGGCCCGTCACTCGCACGTCGGGCATGCGTACGCCGGTATCCGTACGTCGGGTGTGAACCGTTCCGCTCTCCTGACCGGCGCGTCCCCCCTTCCGCGCCGGTCACGGGGCGGTTCGTGCCCACCCGCATGCCGCCGCCCGGTCGCCCGCTGAACTCAGCGGGCGACCGGGCGATGGTGTGTCGGGAGCCGTGCGGTGGGCGGGTCAGGAGTTGCTGTCCCCGGTGCGGCGACGCGTCCAGTAGTACGCGGTGCCGAGTGTGCCCACGATCAGGGCGCTGCCGAGGGCGATCTCATGCAGGTCGAGCCCGCCGAGGCTGCCGCCGACACCGGCCCGCACTCCGTGGCGGACCGGGGCTGTGGGGTGGTGGGTGGGGTGATGGGTGGGGCGGCCCGTGGCGATCGTGAGGTCAGTGGTCCCCTTCTCGCCCTTGCAGTCGAAGGTCACCTCGTACATCGCGCCGGGTTTGGCGTCCTCGAAGACCGTCGCGGTGGTCGACTGCTGCCCCTTGGGGATCTGGGCGTCGTCGAAGACACCGGAGGTGACCGTCGTGTTCCCCTCGCACCCGTCCACGCTGAGCGTGACCTGGCCGCCCGCGGCGATCGTCGAGGGGGTGACGCGGAAGCCGAACGAGGTGATGTTGTTGTTCGTGTCGGTGTCGCCCGCGACGGCTGCGGAAGCGGTCGGGGCGGTGAGGGTCAGGGCGGTGGCGGCGAGCAGAGTGGCCGAGGCGACGCGTATCGCGCGCATGATCATTCCTCCGGGTCTCCGAGGAGCAGCCGCGGACCTTCTTCCGCTTTCACCTGTTATGCACCTCGATGCGGGAAACGCTAGGCAGGGAGCCGGGCGACCGCGATCTCAGCCGCGCGAACGGGGCAACGGTGTGGGCCGGACAGGGGAACGGGGCGGGGTGTCGCGGGGCGGTGACGGGGGTTCAGGAGGTGGGGCGTGTAGAGGGGTGGGACCACCGTCGTCACGTGCACGGGCGGGCTTGGTGCGGGGGGCAGCCGGTCGGCACCGTGGGGCTCGGGTCGCCGCCGCCCGGCAGGCTGCCGGGCGGCCCGGCATCGGGACGGGCGACTGCTTTCCCGAGGCCCTCGCCTACGAGGTGATCGGCGGCGGCGAGGGTGAGGGCTTCTGGACCTGGGTCTCGGTGTATCGGGGTGGTGCTTGCAATCGCCCCCGGTGGGAGTCGGTGCGTGGGACCGTGCTGGCGCTCGCCGTGCGAGGTGATCGGTGAGGGTGAGGGTTTTTGGACCGGGGCCTCGGTGTATCGGGGTGGTGCTTGCGATCGCCCCCGGCGAGGGACCGTGCTGGCGCTCGCCGTACGGGGTGACGGCGGCGGCGAGGGCTTCCGGACCCAGGCCTCAGTGCACCGGGGCGGCGCTCGCAACCCCCGGCGACAGACGGCGCGCGGAACCGCGCAGCGAGACGGCCGTCAGCTCAACCGGCCACGGGCGGCCATGCCCTAGCGCCATGCCTGTGCCCTGTGGGCGCGCCTGTGCCCTGTCTCTGTGCCCGCCCCTGCGCCCTGTGCCCTGTGCCCGAGCCCGCGCCAGTGCCCGCGCCCCGCGCCCCACCCCCACACTCAGTCCATCCCCGGCGACTCAGCCCCCCGTCACCCACACATGCGCCCCGCTGCCCCGCCACTCCACGAGGTGCGGGTCGTCGAGGGCCATGTCTGCGTCGCCGAGGCCCGCGCGGCGCAGGAACTCCACCAGGTCACGGTCGTCGCGTGCGACGCCGACGGCCTGCCCGCGCACGGTGACCCGCCGCCCGCCGTCGGGAGTGGGCGGGTGGACGATGATGGGTGTCTGCCAGGTCATGCCACCAGAGTGCGCCGCGCGGGGCCGCCGCGCAGCACGGTTTACGGACCCGTGTGCGAAGCCGTTGCTCAGATGCCGGGATAGCCGCTGCGCCGGTACCCCTCCCACAGGCGCCCACCGGACGGCGCGAGCACCTCGTCCACGAGCGCGACAAGCCCGGTGTCCCTGCCCTCCAGCGCCTCCCGTACCAGGCCCTCCAGCTTCTCGGAGAACCCTGGCCACACCGCGTCCACGCGTCGGGCCGTCCATTTCCCGCCGCCCACCCAGGACCCCGTACGCAGGAGGACGAACTCGGCGGCCCGCCCGGCGATCTCGGTGACGATGAACAGCCGCTCGCCGGCCGTCGAGCACCCGGCGAGGTCGTCGAGAAGGTCGGTGAGGACGTAGCGCTGGTCCTCGGTCTCGGCCGGGGCCGCGTCGGGAGGTCCGGCCGCCAGCAACTGCCGCGCCTCGTCCCGCAGGCGGGCGCCTGTCCCGTCCCGGTCCACGAGCAGCACCCCGTGGGCGCACATCGACAGCAGCGACGACTTCCGCTGTGGGATCTCCCGCTCGACGAACCACCGCCAGCTGGCCTCGGTGTGCACGAACAGCTCCACCGGCCACGCGCCGAACCGCAGACTGCTCCGCGACGGCTCCCGCTCACCGGCGAACACCATCACGATGTCCAGATCCGAGTAGGGCGTGCGCCGCGATGTCACCACGCTCCCGCAGAGCAGCGCCGCCACGGCGTCGGGGTGCCACGCCTCGACCAACTCCTGTGCGACCCGGGTGGGTTCCACGATGTCCACGACCCAACTGTGCCTCAGCGCATCGTGGCGTACATGTGAACCCCCCTGCGGGGCGCGGGTCAGGCGGCCTGTTTTGCCTGGTGGGGCCATAGGCTGAGCTCGATGATTGAGACCGTCGTGTTCGACGTGGGGGAGACCCTCACCAAAGATGACCGCTACTGGGCTTCGTGGGCCGATTGGCTCGGCGTGCCCCGGCACACCGTCTCCGCGCTCGTGGGAGGTGTCGTCACGCGGGGCCGCGACAATGCCGAGGCGCTGCGGCTGCTGAGCCCGGACATAGATGTCGCCGCCGCCCATCACGCCCGCGAGGTCGCGGGGCGCGGTGAGCACCTGGCCGAGACCGACCTCTACCCCGATGTGCGTCCAGCCCTCGGTGGGCTGCGCAAGCAGGGGGTGCGTGTCGTCATCGCGGGGAACCAGACGTCTCGCGTGGGTGAGCTGCTGCGTGGCCTGGATCTGCCCGCCGATCTCGTCGTCACCTCGGGCGAGTGGGGTGTGGCGAAGCCGGATCCGTCGTTCTTCGCCCGGGTGATCGAGGTGGCCCAGGCGGAGCCCGAGCAGACGCTGTACGTCGGCGACCATCCCGCGAACGACATCTACCCGGCGAAGGCGGCCGGGCTGAGGGTGGCGCACATCCGGCGCGGGCCCTGGGGGCACTGGTGGGCGGATGATCCGACCGTCGTCGAGGCCGCGGACTGGCGGATCGACTCCCTCACCCAGGTCGCTTCGATCATCGCTGAGTGAACGTCAGAGGAGCTGCCACCCCCTGCTGTTGAGGGTGCGGCAGCTCCTTTCGTCATTTGCCGAGGTTGTCGAAGAGCGCGCGGAACGGGTCCGGGGTGGCCGCGACACCACGGCTGTAGGGGGCGTCGAAGTCCCAGATGAGGAAGAGCAGGAAGGCGAACAGGGCCGAGAACAGCCCCGCGAGGATGAGTTCGCGCGGGGTGCGGCGGATCTGCAGGGCGAAGATCATGCCGACGGTGACGAGGCCGCCGGTGATCAGACCGAACCAGACGACGCCGGGCATGGTGGCCCCGGCGCTCTCCCCACGGGAGTTGCGCGCGTCCGATGCGGCCGCGACCTCGTCGACGAGCGGCTGGTAGGCCTGGGCCTCGAAGTCGGACTTGGGCTGATAGTCGGTGACGTCGTGGCGTACGCGGGCCAGGAGTTGGGCGCCGCGGTCGGTGAGTTCGCCGCGGTCGGCCATGTAGTCCCACTCGGTGGTGACGACATGGCTGACATAGGCGCGTACGTCCGTACGAATGCGCTCACGGACGTCGGTCGGGTACACCCGCGCCCGCTCGGACACCTCGTGCAACGCCTGGGCCTCGGCGTGCACATGGTCCTGGGCGACGCTGCGGGCCTCCCAGACTCCTGCGATGGCCAGACCGAGGACGATGGCGTACACCACGCCGATCATCATCGTCATGTACTCGATGACGTCCGGGGTCTCCGAAGCGTCGTAATCCGGGCTCGTCCTGCGGTGCCGCAGGACGGTGACGATCAGGACGACGCCGCACGCGGCGGCCATCGCGAGGGTGAGAACAAGCCATTCCGACATGAGACCTCCGACGGTCAGCGCGGTCGCAGCGCGGCGACGGCGAGCACCGCGGGCGCGGTGACGAGCAGGGTGAGCGAGACCAGGGACGGGCCGCTGCGGGGCGGAGCTTTGCGGGGCGCGGCGCGGTACGAGGGGTAACTCACCGGGGACGGCGCGATCTTGGGGGCGATGGTGGGGGTCGGCTTCGGCTTCGGCTCGGGGCTCGGCGGCGGTGGCGGCGGTGGTGGTGGGGGCGGCGCGGGCGTGACGGGAGCCGGGCGCGCGGGCGGTGGCGGCGGTGGCGGCGGGGGAGGCGGCTCCGGCGCCCGTGGCTCCGGGCGTGGCGGTGGAGCCGGAGCGGGCGGCGGTGGCGGGGGTGGCGGCGGAGGCTTGGGCTTGGGGCGGTGTGTGGGACCCGCCCTGCAGACCACCCCGTCGCCCGCGACGGCCACCGCGTCGCCGCCGGGGGCGTCACCGATCGAGGCATAGGCGCAGTTGTCGGCGGGTGCGGCGACCGATGCCGCGGCAGCCGCCGGCGAACCGAGCAGCCAGGTCAGCACCAGAAGCGTAACTAAGCGTGTGACCAGGCCGGATGAGGCCCTAGATGATCCATGCACGACAGGGATCATGGGCAGTATGTCCCCCTGCCACGCCGCTGTCGCCCTCCTGGTACCCGAAGGGAGGAGACGGCGGGCGCGAGGTTGACGAACAAAAGAATCTTGAACGCAGGTTGAACGCATCAGCCGTTCCCACCCGTACCTAGGGCCATGCGTGACGCACTCAGCGGCACGACACCCCAAGCGACAGCGGGAGTCAACAATGAAGACCTGGCGGAGCGCCTCGCTCGTAGCGACAGCTGCGGCCATGCTGGCGCTGACGACGGCGTGCGGTCAGGAAAAGGGGGACCAGTCGCCGAACGGACAGAACGTCGGCAACCAGGCCCCCGCCAAGGGAGACGGCTACGGGGCGGGGGACGACGGGTACGGCGCCGACACGGGCGACGCGAAGGAGGGCGCGGGGAAGGCGAAGGCCGCCGGTCAACTCGCCGTCTGGGACAGCAAGAAGCTCGGCAAGGTCGTGACCGACAGCGAGGGCCGCACGCTCTACCGCTTCGACAAGGACACGGCCGAGCCCCCCAAGTCGAACTGTGACGGCGCCTGCGCCACGACCTGGCCCGTCGCCTCGCCCGAGGGCGCGCAGGCCCCTCCCGGCGTCGACAAGTCCCTGCTCGGCGAGGTCACCCGGACCGACGGCAGCAAGCAGCTGACCATCGACGGCTGGCCGATGTACCGGTACGCCAAGGACGCCAAGGCCGGTGACGCCAAGGGCCAGGGTGTGGGCGGCACTTGGTACGCGGCCGCCCCCGACGGCAAGAAGGCCGCGCCCGCCGCCGAGGCCGAGCCCCCCGCCGAGACGGCCCCCGTCGACCCGGCAGGTCTCTCCACCCGCAAGGATCCCAAGCTCGGGGAGATCGTCGTCGACAAGAACGGCATGACCGTCTACCGCTTCACGAAGGACTCCGCCTGGCCGATGAAGTCCGCCTGCACCGGCGCCTGCCTGGAGAAGTGGCCGGTCGTTCCGCCCGTCGAGAAGAACGACACCAAGGGAATCCTCAAGAAGGGCTTCGTCGTCTTCGACCGCCCTGACGGACAGCAGCAGCAGACGATCGACTGCTGGCCGATGTACACGTTCTCCGGTGACAAGAAGCCCGGTGACACCAACGGTCAGGGCGTGGGCGGCACTTGGTACGCCGCCGGGCCCGACGGAAAGCCTGTCGGCGCTCCGAAGTAGACGTACCGGAAGCAGACGTACGGGAAATAGACGCACAGAAGCAACCGCGCCGAAGGAAAGTACCGAAGAAGAAGTCCGGCCAAGAAGGGGGTCCTGTCAGAACTACCTCGCGTACGGTCTACCGGTCCGTTCTTTTCCCCTCCCGAGGGAAGGAACGGACCGGTTCTTTGGGTTGATATTCGGCACTTGCCACAGGCAGTGACCGAGAACGGACGGCCAATTTCCGTTTTGACTCGCTCCCTTGGCGGACGATCAGTAGCCTCACTTCGAACACCGGCTCGCCTCGCCTACGCCTTGGAGTCCTGATGGAGCGTCCCGCCTGGGCCCCGCAGGGCATCGACATCACGATGCCCAGCGTGTCCCGCATCTACGACTATTACCTGGGCGGTTCGCACAACTTCGAGGTCGACCGGGACGCAGCCCGCCGGGCCATGGAGTTCATGCCGGGGCTGCCCAAGATCATGCAGGCGAATCGTGCCTTCATGCGCCGAGCAGTGCGTTTCGCCGTGGACGAGGGCATCACCCAGTTCCTGGACATCGGTTCGGGCATCCCCACCTTCGGCAACGTCCACGAGATCGCGCAGCAGGCGCACCCCGACGCCCGCGTGGCGTACGTCGACCACGACGCCGTGGCCGTCGCGCACGGCAGGGCCGTGCTCGAAGGCGACGAGAAGGCGGTGGCCGTCGCCGGGGATCTGCGCAAACCACGGGACATTCTGGGCAGTTCGGAGGTCAACGGACTCCTCGACCTCGACCGGCCGGTGGCCCTTCTCCTTGTGGCCGTCCTGCATTTCGTGGAGGACGCGTACGATCCCTACACAGCGGTCGCCGAACTGCGGGACGCACTCGCGCCCGGCAGCGTGATCGCCCTCACGCACGCCTCGTACGAAGGGATGCCGATCCCCGCCGAGCAGGCCGGTCAGGTCGTCGGCGTCTACAAGGACATCCGCAATCCACTGATCATGCGCTCGCGCGAAGAGATCGCGCGGTTCTTCGAGGGATACGACATGGTGGAACCCGGCCTCGTGCCGATGCCGCGCTGGCGGCCCGACACCGCGCCCGAGGAGGAGGATCCGTATACCTTCTCCGGGTTCGCCGGCGTGGGGCGCAGGGCATGAGCGGGGAACCGGACGGCCCCGAGGACAGAGTGCGCAGGTTCGCCACCATCTGGAGCCGTGCCATCTTCCCGGTGACGGCGACGTCGCTGACCCGTCCCGAGTTCGAGCAGCAACTGGTGCCGCTGGCACGGCGGTTGCGTGCCGCACTGCACGAGCGCATCTTCGACGCGGCCGAGGGCCAGGCGATCGGCGCCGCGCTCGTGGGCACGCACTGCACCGACCCGGAGGCGCTGAGCCGCACGCTCGACTGCGTGGACGCCTATCTCGTCCTGTACTGCGGCGACGACGGCCCCCGGGAGGAGCTGCGGGCCCGGTCCGCGCGCCTGCAGCACGCCGTGGCCGCGGGCTTCGCCGCCGCCCTGCGGGAGCGGACCCTCGCCGAGCAGGAAGCGATATCCCGCGCCGCACTGGACGCCCGCAGCGCCGTCGCCGAAGCCCTGCACGCGAGCGAGGCACGCTTCCGCGCCGTCTTCCACGGCGCGGCGATCGGCATCGGCATCGCCGACCTCACGGGCACGGTCCTGGAGGTGAACGACGCGCTGATCCGCATGTTCGGCGGCCTGGAGAACCAGCTGCGCGGGCGCAACGTCGCGGAGTGGACGCACCCCGACGACTCGCCCCACGTATGGAAGCTCTACGACGAGCTGGTGCGCGGGGAGCGCGAGCACTACCGCGTGGAGAAGGCCTTCTACCGCCCCGACGGAACCGTCCTGTGGACCAATCTGACCGTCTCGCTGCTGCGTGACGCGGACGGAGTGCCGCAGTACCAACTGGCGTTGATGGAGGACACCACCGAGCGCCGGCTGCTCAATCTGCGCCTTCGCTACGAGGCCACGCACGACGCGCTCACCGGCCTGCCGAACCGCACGCTGTTCTTCGAGCGCCTGGAGAAGGCCCTCGCATCGGGCGACGGCGCGCGGTTCGGGCTCTGCTATCTCGACCTCGACGGCTTCAAGACCGTCAACGACAGCCTCGGGCACGCGGCGGGCGACCGGCTCCTCGTCGAGGTCGCCGACCGTCTCCAGTCCTGCGCCACGGCGCCCGGCGAGATGGTCGCGAGGCTCGGCGGCGACGAGTTCGTGGCGCTGACCACGGGCCGCGACACCGAGGCCGAGGTGGACGACCTCGCAGGACGCATCATGCACGCGCTCTCCACGCCCATCCGCGTCGAGGGCCGCGAGCTGACCGTGCGCGGCAGCATCGGCATCGTCGAGGGCCCGGCAGGGGAGCGCAACGCCGCGGAGGTGCTGCGCAGCGCGGACATCACGATGTACCGCGCGAAGTCCGCGGGCGGCAACCGCTTCGAACTCGCCGACCCCGAGGCCGATGCCCGCGCCATCACCCGGCACGGACTGACCACCGCGCTGCCCGCCGCCCTGGAGCGCGGCGAGTTCTTCATCGAGTACCAGCCCCTCGTGCACCTCGGCGACGGCAGCGTGCGCGGCGCCGAGGCGCTGGTGCGGTGGCTGCACCCGCAGCACGGCGTCATCGGCCCGGACCGCTTCATCCCGCTCGCCGAGCACACCGGTCTGATCGTGCCGCTCGGCCGCTGGGTCCTCGAGGAATCGGTACGCCAGGCCCGCACCTGGGAGGCGCGGCACAAGGACGCGGGGCCGCTGCGCGTGAACGTGAACCTCTCGCCCATGCAGCTGACCCACCCCGGCCTGGTCTCGGACACGGTGGAGATCCTGGAGCGCGTCGGGCTCGAACCGAGCGCCCTGTGCCTGGAAGTGACCGAGTCCGCGCTCATCGGGGCCGACGACGACCTGCTCAAGCCGCTGCGGCGGCTCGCCGAGATGGGCGTGGACATCGCGCTCGACGACTTCGGCACGGGCTACTCGAACCTCGCCAACCTGCGCCGCCTGCCGGTGAGCATCCTCAAGCTCGACCGCTCCTTCACGCAGGGCATGCAGCACTTCCCGGCCGACCCCGTCGACCTGAAGATCGTCGAGGGGATCGTCGCGCTCGCCCACAGCCTGGACCTCGCGGTCACGGTCGAGGGCGTCGAGACGGGCGCCCAGGCGGACCAGCTGCGAGAGTTGGGCTGCGACACGGCGCAGGGCTGGTACTACGCACGGCCCGGTCCGCCGGACCAGCTGCACGAGCTGGCGCTGGCCGACGCGACGAGCTGAGGAGTACGGATGTCCTCCGGAGAGATCCAGTGGGTGTACGCCTTCGTGGACCGGCCCAAGGACCGGTTCGCGCAGGCGCACGCCTTCTGGACGGCGGTCACCGGGACGCGGCTCTCCGCGTTCCGGGGCGAGGACGACCAGTTCGTGACGCTGCTTGCGGAGGGAGCCGACGCCTTCGTGAAGGCGCAGGCGGTCGACGGCGGCCCCGGTGGCGCGCACCTCGACTTCGCCGTGGAGGACGTACCCGCCAAGGCACGCGAGGCCCGCGCGCTCGGGGCGACCCCGGTCTTCGCGGAGGAGGGCCTGGAGGTCCTGCGCTCCCCGGGCGGGCAGCTGTTCTGCGTGGTGACGTGGGAGGGGGAGCGGGTCCGACCCGAGCCGCTCGTCGCGCCGGACGGGACCACAAGCCGCCTCGACCAGGTGTGCCTGGACGTGCCGCCGGCGGTGTGGGAGGCGGAGGAGGCGTTCTGGCCCGCGTTCACGGGCTGGTCCGCGCGTCCGGGCTCGCGCCCGGAGTTCCACCTCGTCGAGCCGTCCTCGCAGCTGCCGATCCGGATCCTGCTGCAGCGCCTGGACGCGGGGCCCGCGGGACCTGCGGGGGCGCATCTGGACTTCTCCTGCTCGGACCCCGAAGCGGTCCGCGCCCGGCACGAGCGGCTTGGAGCCGAAGCCTTGCGGTGGGGCCCGCATTGGATCGTGATGCGGGACCCTGCGGGCGGCACGTACTGCCTGACGATCCGCGATCCCGCGACCGGCGGCTTGCCCGGGGCCGGCGCCCGCTAGCACCTGCGGGCCCGGTGGGGGCTGGTCGCGCAGTTCCCCGCGCCCCTAAGGGCGCTCAGCCTGCTGTCACTGGGTTCCCGGCGCCCCGTCAGGGGCGCGGGCGCGCTCAGCCCCCGCCGGGCCGGCAGTCAACAGCTCACCGCTCCAACAGCATCCGCTGCAGCTCCCGCGCAGCCCGTGGCGGAGCCACATCGCTGCGGTGGGCGAGCGCGATCGTGCGGTGCAGGGCAGGCGGGGCGAGGGGAGTCATGCGCAGGCCGCGCCCGGCGCGCTCGGCCACCATGCGGGGCACGACCGCGACCCCGAGACCCGCCTGCACGAAGCCGAGCACCGCGTCCATCTCGCCGCCCTCCACCGCGAACTCCGGCTCGAACCCCTCGGCGCGGCAGGCGGCGACCGTCAGCTCCCGCAGGTCGTAGCCGTGCCGGAACATCACGAGGCGCTCCCGCTCCAGATCGGCGACCCGTACCGACTTGCCGCCGAACTTCCGCGCGTCCGGCGACGACACCACGACCAGGTCCTCGCGGAGCAGCTCCACGGTCGTCAATGCGGGGGACGGCGAAGGCAGCGGGAGCACGACGACGGCCAGGTCCAGGGCGCCGCGCGCCAGTTCGCGTACGAGGTCGTGGGAGCCGCTCTCCTCCAGGAGGAGCTGGATGCCGGGGTGCCGGTCGTGGAAGGCGCGCAGGACCTCGGGCAGCAGGCCGGTGCAGACGCTGGGGGTCGCGCCCAGGCGGATCCGGCCGCGGCGCAGCTGGGCCAGCTCCTGGACCTCGATCCGCGCGGTGTCGGCGTCCGCGAGGATCCGGCGGGCCAGCGGGAGCAGCGCCTCGCCCGCGTCCGTCAGCGCGATGTTCCCCCGGGCCCTGCTGAACAGCTCGGCGCCCAGTTCCTTCTCCAGGGCGCGGACCTGCTGGGAGAGCGAGGGCTGTGAGACGTGCACCTGCTCCGCGGCCCGGGTGAAATGCCTGGTCTCGGCCACCGCGACGAAGTAGAGGAGCTGCTGGAACTGCATATACGGCAGGATACGGCCGATGATAGCCATTCGCTATCGAGATGAGCTGATCCATCTCTTGGACCGATCGGGACCTTCGGCCTTAGCGTCGGTCCCATGGCTCTGGCAACACGGACGGACCGAAAACGGCCGTCGATGACGCGCACGATCTGGGACTCGTCCGTCGGCAAGAAGACAGTGATGGCGGTGAGCGGCCTGATCATGCTGCTCTACCTGATCGCCCACATGATCGGGAACCTGAAGATCTTCTTCGGGCCCGCGGAGCTCAATCACTACGCCCACTGGCTGCGCACGGTCGGCGAGCCCTTCATGCACTACGAGTGGACGCTCTGGCTGATCCGCGTCGTGCTCGTCGTCGCCGTCGTCGCGCACGCCACCTCCGCCTACCAGCTGAGCCGCCGCGACATCAAGGCACGCCCCACCAAGTACGTGAACAAGAAGGCGGGCAAGAGCTTCGCCACGCGCACGATGCGCTGGGGCGGGATCATCCTCGGCCTGTTCATCGTCTGGCACATCCTCGACCTGACGACCGGCACCGTGCACCCCGGCGGCTACGAGCACCTGCACCCGTACCAGAACATCATCGACACGTTCTCCACGTGGTACGGCAACGTCATCTACATCGTCGCCGTGGTCGCCCTCGGCTTCCACGTCCGCCACGGGCTCTGGAGCGCCGCGCAGACCCTCGGCGCGGGCAGGGCGACCCGCGACCGCGCCCTCAAGATCATCGCCAATGGCCTCGCGCTGGTCCTGACGGCGGGCTTCGTCGTCGTACCCGTGGCCGTCATGACCGGAGTGGTGAGCTAGCAGATGAATTCCTCCCGTGAGTACGGCTCCCGTGAGTACGCCGAGTACGCGACCGGGGAGCCGGTCGTCGACACCAAGGCCCCGGCCGGCCCCGTCGCCGAACGCTGGGACACCCGCCGCTTCGAGGCCAAGCTGGTCAACCCCGCCAACCGCCGCAAGCACACCGTGATCGTCGTCGGCACCGGCCTCGCGGGCGGCTCCGCGGGCGCCACGCTCGCCGAACAGGGCTACCACGTCGTGCAGTTCTGCTACCAGGACTCGCCGCGCCGCGCCCACTCGATCGCCGCGCAGGGCGGCATCAACGCCGCGAAGAACTACCGCAACGACGGCGACTCCGTCCACCGCCTCTTCTACGACACCGTCAAGGGCGGCGACTTCCGCGCCCGCGAGTCCAACGTCCACCGCCTCGCGCAGATCTCGGTGGAGATCATCGACCAGTGCGTCGCGCAGGGCGTGCCCTTCGCGCGCGAGTACGGTGGTCTGCTCGACACCCGCTCCTTCGGCGGCGTACAGGTCTCGCGCACGTTCTACGCGCGCGGCCAGACGGGACAGCAGCTGCTCCTCGGCGCGTACCAGGCGCTCTCGCGGCAGATCGCCGCCGGGAACGTCGAGATGCACCCGCGCACGGAGATGCTGGACGTCATCGTGGTGGACGGGCGGGCCCGTGGCATCGTCGCCCGCGACCTGATCACCGGCAAGATCGAGACGTACTACGCCGACGCGGTGGTCCTCGCCTCCGGCGGCTACGGCAACGTCTTCTACCTCTCGACGAACGCCATGAACTCCAACGCCACGGCCGTGTGGCGGGCCCACCGGCGCGGCGCCTACTTCGCCAACCCCTGCTTCACGCAGATCCACCCCACCTGCATCCCGCGCACCGGCGACCACCAGTCGAAGCTGACGCTGATGAGTGAGTCGCTGCGCAACGACGGCCGGATCTGGGTCCCCAAGGCCCAGGGCGACGACCGCCCGGCGAACAAGATCCCCGAGGACGAGCGCGACTACTACCTGGAGCGCATCTACCCGGCCTTCGGCAACCTCGTGCCCCGCGACATCGCGTCGCGCGCCGCCAAGAACGTGTGCGACGAGGGCAGGGGAGTGGGCCCCGGCGGCCAGGGCGTCTACCTCGACTTCGCCGACGCCATCAAGCGCATGGGCAAGAAGGCGGTCGAGGCCAAGTACGGCAACCTCTTCGACATGTACGCGCGGATCACCGACGAGGACCCGTACAAGACGCCGATGCGGATCTACCCCGCCGTGCACTACACGATGGGCGGACTCTGGGTCGACTACGACCTGCAGACCACCGTCCCTGGCCTGTTCGCCATCGGCGAGGCCAACTTCTCCGACCACGGCGCGAACCGGCTCGGCGCGTCGGCCCTGATGCAGGGCCTCGCCGACGGCTACTTCGTGCTGCCGTCCACGATCAACGACTACCTCGCGCGCAATCCGCACCACGACGAGGTGTCCGACGAACACCCCGCCGTGCGGGAGGTGCTGGACGAGACCGAGGCCCGCATCACCCGGCTCCTGGCCGTCGACGGCGACCGCACCCCCGACTCCTTCCACCGCGAACTCGGCGAGCTGATGTGGGAGTTCTGCGGCATGGCCCGTACGGAGACGGGGCTGCGCAAGGCCCTTGAGCGCATCCCGCAGATCCGCGAGGAGTTCTGGCGCCGCCTCAAGGTCCCCGGCACCGGCGAGGAGTTCAACCAGTCCCTGGAGAAGGCGAACCGTATCGTCGACTATCTGGAGCTCGCCGAGCTGATGTGCCTCGACGCCCTGCACCGCGCCGAGTCCTGCGGCGGTCACTTCCGTGAGGAGTCGCAGACGCCGGACGGCGAAGCGGCGCGCGTGGACGAGGAGTTCTCGTACGCCGCCGCCTGGGAGTTCACGGCCACGGGTGAGGCTCCCACCCTGCACAAGGAAGACCTCGTCTTCGAGTACGTCCACCCCACCCAGCGGAGCTACGCATGAAGCTCACCCTGCGCGTCTGGCGTCAGCAGAACGCCGACGCCGAAGGCGCCATGTCCACCTACGAGGTGGACGGCATCTCGTCCGACATGTCCTTCCTGGAGATGCTGGACACCCTCAACGAAGAGCTCATCGTCAAGGGCGACGACCCCGTCGCCTTCGACCACGACTGCCGCGAGGGCATCTGCGGCGCGTGCTCGCTCGTCATCAACGGCGACGCGCACGGACCCGAGCGCACCACCACCTGCCAGCTGCACATGCGGTCCTTCGACGACGGCGACACGATCGACATCGAGCCGTGGCGCGCCTCGGCCTTCCCGGTCGTCAAGGATCTGGTCGTGGACCGCTCGTCGTTCGACCGGATCATCCAGTCCGGCGGCTACATCAGCGCGCCGACCGGCGCGGCCCCCGAGGCGCACGCGGCTCCCGTGCCGAAGCCGGACGCGGACTTCGCGTTCGAGCACGCGGAGTGCATCGGCTGCGGTGCGTGCGTCGCCGCCTGCCCCAACGGCTCGGCGATGCTGTTCACCTCCGCCAAGGTGAACCACCTGGGCGTCCTGCCGCAGGGCGCCCCCGAGCGCGAGACGCGTGTCCTGGACATGGTGGCGCAGATGGACGAGGAAGGCTTCGGCGGCTGCACGCTCACCGGCGAGTGCGCCACCGCCTGTCCGAAGGGCATTCCGTTGCCCTCCATCTCGGCGATGAACAAGGAGTGGCTGCGGGCCACGAGGAAGGTGAGCCGCTAGCCGACCGCCGGTTGCTGTACGGGGTCTGACGTTCCGTCAAGGCGCTGTTGTACCTTCGCCGCATGCACCCGGGAGCGTACGACCCCGCCAGGCCGGCCGTCGTCACCGCCGACGGCACCAAGACCCTCACCTACGGACAACTCGAAGAACGCTCCCTGCGGCTCGCGGATCATCTGCGGGCCGCGGGCTTGCGCCGGGGCGACCACTTCGCCCTGCTCAGCGACAACGACCCGCGCGCCCTGGAGGTCTACTGGGCGGCGCTGCGCTCGGGCCTCTATCTCACCGCCGTCAACCACCACCTCTCCACGGACGAGGCCGCGTACATCGTGCGCGACTGCGGGGCGAAGGTGCTGATCGTCTCCGGCTCGCTCGCCGAACTGGGCGCGACGGTCAGGGAGTTGGCGGGCGGCCCGCCGATCGTGCTCGGCCTCGACGACGGAACGTACGAGAAGGCCCTGGAGTCCGCGTCCGCCGAACCGCCCGCCAGCCAGCCGCGCGGCACGGACATGCTCTACTCCTCGGGCACCACGGGCCGCCCCAAGGGCATCAAGCCCGCGCTGCCCGAGGGCGATGTGCGCGAGGAGCCGAGCGCCTATGTGCTCATCTTCCAGGCCATGTACGGCTTCGGGGAGGACACCGTCTATCTCTCGCCCGCGCCGATCTACCACGCGGCGCCCCTGCGCTTCTGCGGGGTCGTCACGGCGCTCGGCGGCACGGTCGTGCTCATGGGCGCCTTCGACGCGGAGGGCGCCCTGGCGGCGATCGAACGCCATCGCGTCACGCACAGCCAGTGGGTGCCGACCATGTTCGTACGGATGCTGAAGCTGCCCCCCGAGGAGCGCGAGCGCTACGACCTGTCCTCGATGACGACCGCCATCCACGCGGCCGCGCCCTGCGCCGTCGAGGTCAAGCAGCGGATGCTGGAGTGGTGGGGGCCCATCCTGTACGAGTACTACTCCTCGACCGAGGGCAACGGCATCACGTTCATCTCGCCCGAGGAATGGCTGCGCAAGCCCGGCTCCGTGGGCAAGGACGGACTCCTCGGGGAGTTGCGGATCTGCGGCGAGGCGGGCGAGCTGCTGCCGAGCGGTGAGACCGGCACCGTCTACTTCGAGCGCGAGGAGACGCCCTTCCGCTACCACAACGACGACACCCGCACCCGCGAGGCCCAGCACCCCGAACACCCCAGCTGGACCACGACGGGGGACATCGGGCACGTCGACGAGGACGGCTATCTCTTCCTCACCGACCGCAAGGCGTTCATGATCATTTCGGGTGGCGTGAACGTCTATCCGCAGGAGGCCGAGGACTGCCTCGTACTGCATCCGGCGGTCGCGGACGTCGCGGTGATCGGGGTGCCGGACGCGGAGATGGGGGAGGCGGTCAAGGCGGTGGTGCAGCCGGCCGACGGCGCGTCCCCCGGACCCGAACTGGAGCGTGAGCTGGTCGAGTTCGTCCGGGAGCGCATCGCCCACTACAAGGCGCCACGTTCGGTCGACTTCGCGGATTCGCTGCCGCGGACGCCCACCGGGAAGCTGGCCAAGTCCTCGCTGCGCAGGTCGTACTGGCCGTGAGCGGGCCGGATCAGCCGGCCTCGTCGCCGATCTCGCCGATCTCGCCGTTCGCGAGGACCGTCTCGCGGAAGGACGCCACCACCGGCCGCAGATCGATAGCGTGCCAGGCCGCCCAGAGGTGAACGGACGCCTCGTGCCAGGGCAGTTCGCGTACGGCGACGCCGTCCGTCGTGCCGCGCACCATGCTCTTCTGGATGAGCGCGAGGCCCAGGCCGGAGGCGACGAGGCCGAGCGCGGTGAGCGGCTCGGCGGCATCCAGGCGGATGTCCGGGGTGAAGCCGGATGCCACGCACGAGGCGAGGAAGGCGTCACGCCAGGCCGGGTCCTGGGAGTTCTCGACCGCGATCCACGCCTGGCCGTCCAGGTCGCCCGGCGTCAACTCCGCCTGCGCGGCGAGCGGATGGGACGCGGGCAGCGCGAGCAGGAGCGGGTCTTCGAGGAGCGGCGCGGCAAGCAGGTCCGGGTCGTCCCGTGCCGGTGGCTCCTGGACCAGGGCGATGTCGAGACTGCGCTGCCGCAGGCCCTCGAACTGTTCCGCCGTGGAGAGGCTGTAGAGGGCGACGTGGATTCCGGGGCGCTCCCCCTGCAGGGTGCGCAGCGCGCCCGGCAGGACGCCGGTGTGCATGGCGTCGCCCACGTATCCGATGCACAGGCCGCCCTCCTCGCCGCGCCCGAGCCGACGGCCGAGATTCTCCAGACGGTCCGCGTGCCGCAGCAGGGCGCGGGCCTCGCTCAGGAAGACCTTGCCGTCCGAGGTGAGGCGGATGCGCTGCTGGCTGCGCTCGAAGAGGACGAGGCCGAGCTGTTTCTCCAGCTGGGCGATCTGGCGGCTGAGCGGCGACTGGGAGATGTGCAGGGCTTCCGCCGCGCGGCCGACGTGTTCCGTCTCGGCGACGGCCACGAAATAGCGGAGTTGTCGCAGGTCAAGCATGTAAGACCTCAGAGGACTCAAGTGTGTCCAAGCGAGTCTTGGACAGTCTCAAGCATCGATCCTAACCTCGAACTCGCAAGGCCGACGGATCAACCGGTCACCACCGAAACCGTCGGAAATCCACCACCGCGAGGACTCCCCATGAGCATCACGTCCCTCCTCCCCGGAGCGCTCGGCTTCGGCACCGCCCCGCTCGGCAACATGTTCCGCGCCATCCCCGACGAGGAGGCCGCGGCCACCGTCGAGGCCGCCTGGGACCAGGGCATCCGCTACTTCGACACCGCCCCCTTCTACGGCGCGGGCCTCTCCGAGATCCGGCTCGGCGACGTCCTCGCGGGCCACCCCCGTGACGACTACGTCCTGAGCACGAAGGTCGGCCGCGTCATCCTCGACGAGGTCGAGGACCCCGCCGCACGCGACCTCGGCGAGAAGGGCGGCCTCTTCGAGCACGGCCGCCCGAACAAGATGGTCAACGACTACACGGCCGACGCCACCCTCCGCTCCATCGAGGACAGCCTGAAGCGGCTCAGGACGGACCGGCTCGACATCGTGTGGGTGCATGATGTCGCGCAGGACTTCTACGGCGACGAATGGCTGGCCGCCTATGAGACAGCCCGCACGGGTGCCTTCCGCACCCTGGACCGGCTGCGGGACGAGGGCGTCATCAAGGCCTGGGGCCTGGGCGTCAACCGCGTGGAGCCGCTGGAGCTCACCCTCGACCTGGACGAGCCGAAGCCCGACGCGTTCCTCCTCGCGGGCCGCTACACCCTCCTCGACCACGACCGCGCCCTGCAGCGCCTGCTGCCTGCGGCCGAGGCCCAGAACGTCGACATCGTCGTGGGCGGCCCCTACAGCTCCGGCATCCTCGCGGGCGGTCAGCACTTCGAGTACCAGAAGGCGCCCGCGGAGATCATCGCCAAGGTCGAGCGCATCAAGGCGCTCGCCGAGCGGCACGGCGTCGGCATCAAGGCCGCCGCCCTGCAGTTCTCCCTCGCCCACCCGGCGACCGTGGCGGCGATCCCCGGGGCGACCAAGCCGAGCCGCATAGCCGAGGACGTCGCCGCGCTCGGCGAGACGGTCCCTGCCGCGTTCTGGGCGGACCTGCGCGCGGAGCGGCTGATCGCCGCTGACGCCCCGGTGCCGACGGCCTGACCTGCTCGAACCTGCCAACTCCCGCTGCCCGTAAACCCGTACATCCCTCACGTCTCAAGGAGAATCCGTGGCTTCCACCTCCGCGTCCATCGAGATCCCCGTACCGGCCGACCGCGTCTGGCAGCTCATCGGCGGCTTCGACTCGCTGCCCGACTGGCTTCCGTACATCCCTGTCAGCGAATCCAGCGAGGGCGGCCGTGTGCGCAGCCTGACGAGCGAGGACGGCGGCGTCATCATCGAGCGCCTCCTGACCTTCGACGACAGGGCGCGCACCTACAGCTACTCGATCCTGAAGGCCCCCTTCCCCGCCACCGACTACGTCGCCACCCTCACGGTGCACGAGGTGCCCGGACAGGACGCGTCCCGCGTGGAGTGGTCGGGCGTCTTCACACCGGTGGGAGTAGGCGACGACGAGGTCGTCGCGCTGTTCCACGGCATCTTCAGCGACGGTCTCGCCGCCCTGAAGCAGACCCTCGCCGTTTGAGGACCCAAGGGCCCCGGGGCCGTGTCTCCCCGGGGCCCGCATTGCTGATGGTCAGACCCGGGCGACGAACTTGACCTCGACAAGGAGTTCGGGGAAGGCCAGCCGGGAGGTGCCGATCATGGTGCTCGCCACCTGGGGGTCGGGCCGACCGTAGGCTTCCTTGCGCACCGGGCCCGCCGCGGCGTCGGCCGCGTCGACATCGAGCGCGTAGATGACTTCTTCGACGACGTCGTCCAGCGATGCGCCGAAACGCCGCAGGAGTTCCGCCGCGTTGGCATAGCACTGGCGCAGCTGCTCGCCCATGAGGGAGAAGTCCGTGACCACTCCGGCATCATTGACGGGAGCGGGTGCCACGACGTCCGTCCCGCTGTGGGCCACTTGGCCGGAGAGGTAGATGGTGTCGCCGCGTCTGACCGCCTGCACGTACCCGTAGGTCTCTTCCCACGGGACTCCGAAACGTTCTACTTGCTGTGTGCTGCTCATGGCGTTGACGCTATGGGGCCTGTTCAGGGGTGGGCCAGGCTCGGCTGTGCCACTTAGGGCAAGGATCGTGCCAGGGCCGGGCACAGGTGCGCGAAGGTATGAGAGGGGGGCGCAATTGCGATCCACACAGGGCGAGACGGTTGTCGCGGTTCTGGCGATGCCGCGTTTCTACGCGCTGGACGTCAGCATCCCGGAGCATGTCTTCGGACGGCATCTGGGATATCGCGTCCTGGTGTGCGGGGACGCCGGCGACGGATCGTCGTCGCTCGCCGACGTGGAGCGCGCCGATGTCGTCGTGGTCCCGGGTTACGCAGATCCGCACCTGCCGGTCCCGGAGGACTACCTCGGAGCGCTGCGGAGCGCGGTCGACCGGGGCGCGCGGGTGGTGGCCGTCTGCACAGGTGTGTTCGCGCTCGCGGCCGGCGGCATCCTGGACGGCAGGTCGGCCACGACGCACTGGCGCCACACCGATGAACTCCGCCTGGCCCACCCGCGCGTCGATGTCGTCGAGAACCGGCTGTTCGTCGAGGACGGGCCGATCCTGACGTCGGCGGGCGGGGGCGCGGCGATCGACGCGTGTCTCCATGTCGTGCAGAGCGATTTCGGCGCCGCGGTCGCGGATGCCGTGGCGAAGGACGTCGTCTTCTCGTCCGTCCGTGGCGCGAACGAGCCGCAGTACACAGAGGCGCCCGCACCTTCCCGCGACAGCCTGCGGGCGACACGGGAGTGGGTGATGGAGAACATCGGCTCACCGATCACCGTGCAGCAGCTGGCCGATCACAGCCTCCTGTCGCGCAGGACCCTGATCCGGCGTTTCGCGCGTGAGACGGGGATGCCGCCGATGCAGTGGGTCGCCCTGCAGAGGATTCTCGGCGCGCGCCGGCTTCTCGAGACCTCCGACTGGTCCGTCGAGAAGATCGCCGCAGCGACGGGGTTCGGCTCGGCCGCGAACTTCCGGACGATCTTCCGCAGAGAGGTGGGAGTGACCCCGACCGCCTACCGGAAGCTGCATGGCCCAGCAGCGGGGTGATCTACTGAACCGTGGGGGACAAGGCAGGGCCGCACCCCGATGGCCCATCCCGTCGCACCGCAGCAGGAGGTACGCAGCATGCTCGTCGATCTCTCCGGCAAGACCGCCCTCGTCACCGGATCGACCCAGGGAATCGGGTCGGCCATCGCGGTCGGCCTGGCCAGGGCGGGTGCTCGTGTGGCCGTCAACGGGCGGTCCGCCGCTTCCGTCGGCAAGGCCGTCGAGCGGCTGAAGGAGGAGCACGGCGGTGCCGAATTCCTCCCGGCGCCCGGCGACATCTCCACCGACGAAGGCGCCGCGCAGGTCTTCGCGGCCGTTCCCCAGGTGGACATCCTCATCAACAACCTAGGCATCTTCGGCGCGGAGCCCGCCCTCGACATCAGCGACGACGAATGGCGCCGCTACTTCGAGGTCAACGTACTGACCGCCGTCCGCATGATCCGGCACTATCTGCCCGGGATGAAGGACCGCGCCTGGGGGCGGATCCAGAACATCGCCAGCGACTCGGCGATCGTCATCCCCGCCGAGATGATCCACTACGGCACGTCGAAGACCGCGCTCCTCGCGGTCTCCCGGGGCTTCGCGAAGGAGGCCGCCGGGTCCGGCGTGACCGTCAACTCCGTGATCGCGGGCCCCACGCACACCGGCGGCGTGGAGGACTTCGTGTACGAGCTGGTCGACTCCGCACTGCCCTGGGACGAGGCGCAGCGGGAGTTCATGGTCAAGCACCGCCCCCAGTCCCTGATCCAGCGGCTCATCGAGCCGGAGGAGATCGCGCACATGGTGGTCTATCTCAGCTCCCCGCTGGCCTCCGCCACGACGGGCGGGGCGATCCGGGTCGACGGCGGCTACGTCGACTCGATCATTCCGTAGCCATGACCCCGCCAGGCATGCCCCCGACAGCCATGCCCCCGACCGGCATGCCCCCGACAGCCGGGACCCCGTCAGGAGTGACCTCGACAGCCACGAACTCCGCCACCGCGCCCCGCACCGGTCTCCTGCTCGGAGTCGACATCGGGACGTCCTCCTCCAAGGGCGTCCTCGTCCGCCCCGACGGCACACTCGTCGCCCAGGCACAGCGCGAGCACACGACGTCCACGCCGCACCCCGGCTGGTTCGAGCACGACGCGGACGGCGTGTGGTGGACCGATTTCCGTTCCCTGGCACGGGAGTTGCTGGCCGCTGTGCCCGCGGGCGAGTCGCTCGCCGCGGTCGGTGTCAGCGGCATCGGGCCCTGTCTGCTCCCCGTCGACGAGAAGGGCACGCCGGTCCGCCCGGCCATCCTGTACGGCGTCGACACTCGCGCCGGAGCCGAGATCGCCGAGCAGAGCGAGCGCTACGGCCCCGACGAGATCATCCGCCGCTGCGGCTCGCCCCTGACGAGCCAGGCGATCGGCCCGAAGCTCGCGTGGCTGCGCCGCCACGAACCGGCGGCCTACCAGGCCACCCGCCGCTGGTACATGGCCAGTTCGTACCTAGTGCACCGCCTCACCGATCGGTACGTCCTCGACCACCACTCGGCGAGCCAGTGCACTCCGCTGTACGACCTGGCCGCCCGGTCCTGGATCGACGAGCGCTGCGAGGAGATCGCCCCGGGCCTCCAGTGGCCCGAACTGGTCTGGCCCTCCGACGTCGTCGGGACCGTGACCCGGGAGGCCGAGGCCCTGACCGGCCTGCCCGCGGGCACCCCGGTCGTCGCGGGCACGGTCGACGCCTGGGCGGAGGCGGCCGGTGTCGGTGTCGCGGCCCCCGGCGACCTGATGCTCATGTACGGCACGACGATGTTCCTGGTCGGCATCCAGCCCCAGCCGCTGACCAGCCCGCACCTGTGGGGCACGGCGGGCGCGTTCCCCGGCACGTACTGCCTGGCCGCCGGGATGGCGACGTCGGGTGCGGTCACCGGGTGGCTGCGTGACCTCACCGGCGCCTCGTACGAGCAACTGACCGCGGAGGCAGGGGCGTTGCCGCCCGGCGCCGAGGGCCTGCTGATGCTGCCGTACTTCGCGGGGGAGCGCACCCCGCTCTTCGACCCCGACGCGCGGGGTCTGGTCCACGGACTGACGCTGCGGCACGGCCGCGGCCACCTCTATCGGGCCGCCCTGGAGGCCACCGCGTACGGAGTCCGGCACAATCTCGCCGCGATGGCCGATGCGGGCGCCTGCGCCGAACGTCTGGTCGCGGTGGGCGGGGGCGCCCGCGCGCTGTGGACCCGGATCGTCTCCGACGTGACAGGGCGCGAGCAGCAACTGCCGCGCCACACCATCGGCGCCGCGTACGGCGACGCGTTCCTCGCGGCGGTCGGTGCCGGGCTCGCCGGACCGGGCGACATCGCGCACTGGAACCCGACGGTCGAGGTGGTCGCCCCCGATACCACCACCTCGGCCGTCTATGACCAGCTCTACGGGCTCTACCTGGACCTGTATCCGGCGACCCGCGAGGCCGCGCACACGCTGGCGCGCCTCAACTAGCCTGTCTGGCCTAGTTGTTGGTGGTCACGTGGACGTAGTCGACGACGAGCTGTTGCGGGAAGCTCGTGTTGCCGTCCGGGTCGCCCGGCCAGTAGCCGCCGACCGCGAGGTTCAGGATCAGGAAGAACGGCTTGTCGAAGACCCACTGCTTGCCGCCCAGGTCGGCCGGGGTGCGGGTCTGGTAGACGTTGCCGTCCACGGACCATGTGACCTTGTTCGGTGACCAGTCGACCGCGAAGGTGTGGAACTTGTCCGCGAACGCCTCGCCGCCGGGCAGCGTGTAGCCCGCGCCGATGCCGCCCGAGCCCGAGTAGCCGGGGCCGTGCAATGTGCCGTGGACGGTGCCCGGTTCGAAGCCGACGTTCTCCATCACGTCGATCTCACCGCTCTGGGGCCAGCCCACGTTGCCGATGTCGGCGCCCAGCATCCAGAACGCGGGCCACATGCCCTGGCCGCGCGGCACCTTCATGCGGGCCTCGACGTGGCCGTACGTCTGCGTGAACTTGCCCGAGGTGTTCAGGCGGGCCGACGTGTACTCGCAACGGCCGTACCAGCACTGGTAGTTGCCGGGATTCTCCTTGCGGGCGGTGATGACCAGATTGCCCTGGCCGTCGAGGGCGGCGTTGTTGTTGCCCGAGGTGTAGTACTGCCGCTCGTGGTTGTTGACGTTGTCGCCGGTCTCGACCTGCCACTTGCTGCCGTCGACCGCGGAGCCCGCGGCGCCGTTGAAGTCGTCGGTGAAGGTGGCCGCGGCCGCGGCGGATCCGGTGGGGGAGGGGGCCGCCGACGCTCCGGCGGGCAGTCCGGCCAGGGCCGAGGCGCAGCAGGCCAGGGCGACCGTGGAGAGCGCCGCACGGCGGCGCCAAGAGGTGTGCACTGTCATCACATCGCTTCACGTGGGGGTGGCGAGGGGGGTGGGGGAGTGCTGGGGCATGCGCATGACAATTCGACATCGAGAACTGAACGCGGCGGGCGATCAACCCCGACGCTTTGTTCAGTACTTGATTTAAGGCAGACTCCCGGGTGCCGTCAAGGAGTTGGTGCGTACCAACATCACCGGCGCTCGGCCGTGGCCCGCGCCAGATACGGCGCGGTCCGGCTCCCCTCGGCACCCGCCACCACCGCGGGCGGCCCCGAGGCGACCACGCGGCCGCCCGCGTCACCGCCGCCGGGGCCCAGGTCGATCACCCAGTCCGCGCCCGCCACCACCGCCATGTCGTGCTCGACGACCACCACCGAGTGGCCCGCGTCGACCAGTCCGTGCAGCTGGCGCATCAGGACCTCGACGTCGGCCGGGTGGAGTCCGGTCGTCGGTTCGTCCAGGAGGTAGAGCGTGTGACCGCGCCGGACGCGCTGCAACTCGCTGGCCAGCTTGATGCGTTGGGCCTCGCCGCCCGAGAGCTCCGTCGCGGGCTGGCCGAGGCGCAGATAGCCGAGACCGACGTCGAGGAGGGTCCTGAGGCTGCGCGCGACGGCCGGGGTGTCCGCGAAGAACTCCGCGGCCGCCTCCACCGTCAGGTCGAGCACCTCCGCGATGTTCCGTCCGTGGTACGTCACTTCGAGGGTCTCGGGGTTGTAGCGCGCACCCCCGCAGTCGGGGCACGGGGCGTACGTACTGGGCAGGAACAGCAGCTCCACGCTCACGAACCCCTCGCCCTGGCAGGTCTCGCAGCGCCCGCCCGCGACGTTGAACGAGAAGCGCCCCACGCCGTAGCCGCGTGTCCGCGCCGCGTCCGTGGCAGCGAAGACCTTGCGCACCACGTCGAAGAGGCCTGTGTAGGTGGCCAGATTGGAGCGGGGCGTGCGGCCGATCGGCTTCTGGTCGACGCACACCAGGCGCCCCACGCCCTCAAGGTCCTCGGTGACCTCGCCGATGAGCGTGGACTTGCCCGAACCGGAGACGCCGGTGACCGCGGTGAAGGCGCCGAGCGGGAACTCGGCCGTCACGTCGCGCAGGTTGTGCCGGCTCACGGGGCCGACCTTCAGCCAGCCCCGCGGGGTGCGCACCGGGCGCATCGGAGCGGGCTCGCGGCCGAAGAGGAAGCGGGCCGTCGCGGACCCCGTGACGCTCTCCAGGTCGGCCACCGAGCCGCTGTGCAGCACCTGGCCGCCGTGCTCACCGGCGTCCGGACCCACATCGACCAGCCAGTCCGCGTGGCGCATGACATCGAGATGGTGCTCCACGACGAAGACCGAGTTGCCCGCGGCCTTGAGCCGGTCGAGGACCGTGAGCAGGGACTCCGTGTCCGCCGGGTGCAGACCGGCCGACGGCTCGTCCAGGACGTACACGACACCGAAGAGCCCGGAGCGCAACTGGGTCGCCAGGCGCAGCCGTTGGAGCTCGCCCGTGGAGAGGGTGGGCGTGGCGCGGTCCGGGCTGAGATAGCCGAGGCCCAGCTCGGTGATCGTGGCGATGCGGGCAAGGAGGTCCTCGGACAGGACCCGCGCGGCCTCCGAACCCGTGCCGCTCCGCAGGGACTTGGCCAGTTCCGACAGGGGCAGCGCGGCCAGGTCGGCGATCGTGCGGCCCGCGAACGTGACCGCCATCGCCTCCGGGCGCAGCCTGCTGCCACCGCACGCCGGGCAGTCGGCGCTTTCCAGGAACCGTTCGGCCTTGGTCCGCAGGGTCTGGCTCTTGGAGTCCGAGAACGTCTTCATCACATAGCGCCGGGCGCTCATGTACGTGCCCTGGTACGGGCGTTGGATACGGTCCGCGTCCCGCACCGGATGCACCGTCACCACCGGCTGCTCGTCCGTGAACAGGATCCACTCCCGGTCCGCCTGCGGCAGCTCGCGCCAGGGGCGGTCGACGTCGTGGCCGAGGGCGTCGAGCACGTCCCGGAGGTTCTTGCCCTGCCAGGCGCCGGGCCAGGCAGCGATCGCGCCCTCGCGGATGGAGAGGGACGGATCGGGGACCAGGAGCTCCTCGCTCGTGCGGTGGACGCGGCCCAGACCATGGCACTGCGGGCAGGCCCCGGCGGCCGTGTTCGGAGAGAAGGCGTCCGAGTCGAGCCGCTCGGCGCCCTCGGGGTAGGTGCCCGCGCGGGAGAAGAGCATCCGCAGCGAGTTCGAGAGGTTGGTGACCGTGCCCACCGAGGAGCGGGACGTGGGCGCCGAGCGCCGCTGCTGGAGCGAGACCGCGGGCGGCAGGCCGGTGATCTCACCGACCTTCGGCGCGCCCACCTGGTGGATCAGCCGCCGGGCGTACGGGGCGACGGACTCGAAGTAGCGGCGCTGGGCCTCCGCGTAGATCGTCCCGAAGGCGAGCGAGGACTTCCCCGAGCCGGAGACGCCGGTGAAGACGGCGAGGACGTCGCGCGGGATGTCCACGTCGACGTCCCGCAGATTGTGCTCGCGGGCACCCCGGACGCGTACGAACGGATCGTGGGGGCTGTGCATGGGGACTCCGTACGCGGCTCGGGGGCAAACCCCACGATTCTAGGTCGTGGCCAGACCCGCGACCCGGGCCAGGCGCCGGAAGGAGTCCAGGAGGCCTTCACGGTCGTACGTACTGGTCGTGACCAGCACTTCTTGCGCCCCGCTCTCCTTGATCAGCGTTTCGAGCTCGTCGGCCACCTGCTCCTCCGTGCCGTGGATGTGGCCGGCGAGACCGGATTCGTAGAAACCGCGCTCCTTCTCGGTCATCGTCATCGCCGGTGACTCGATGCGCTCGGCCGGGGGCAGGGGCGGGAACGTGCCGTGGGTGCGTGAGTAGGCCATCGACCAGGCCTCCGGTATCAGCAGGCGGCGGGCTTCCTCGGGGGTCCCGGCGACGGCGATGGTGCCCGAGACGACCACGTACGGCTCGCTGGACCACTCCGAGGGCCGGAAGGACGTGCGGTAGTGCTCGATGCCGCGGAGCATCTTCTCGCGGCTCTTGATGTCGCCGATGACCATCGGGAGCCCGGCCCGCGCCGCGACGGTGGCGCCCTCGCCGATGGCCAGGACGAACGGCGGGACGGTCAGGCCTTCGGCGGGCCGCGCGTGCGCTCCGGTGTCCGACGTGCCGCGGAACCAGCCCAGGAGCTCGGTGAGCTGCGCCGCGAAGTCCTCCGCGTCGTGCTTGTCCCGGCCGAGCGCCTTGCGCACCCCGTCGGTGAAGCCCACGGAGCGGCCGAGCCCCATGTCGATGCGCCCGGGGAAGAGCGCTTCGAGGACCCCGAACTGCTCGGCGACGATGAGGGGTTGATGGTTCGGCAGCATCACGCCGCCCGTGCCGACCCGGATGGTGCGCGTCGCGGCGGCGACGGCGGAGGCGAGGACGGTCGGCGCGGAGCCCGCGACTCCCGGCACCGCGTGATGTTCGGACACCCAGAAGCGGTGATAGCCGAGCTCTTCGAGCTCCTTGGCCAGGCGGACGGTGTCGCGCAGGGCCTCGGGGGCGTCGTGCCCCTCGCGCGTGCGGGAACGGTCGAGCACGGAGAACCGGGTCGCTGCCACTCGAGATCCCTTCGCCGGTGGGGATCGCGTACTGATCTCCTCTGTGCTCTCCATGATCCGTCACGCGCGCGGAGCGGGCAAAGTGATTTCGATCGCCGTGGAGGCCGGGTCCCGCTACTCCTCGGGCACCCTCTGCCGCAGCCCCTGGACGCGGGCCACGAGGGCGGAGTGCGCCTCCGTCCACTCGGCGGCGGGCGCCATGACCGTCAGGAGCTCCCTGGCCGGAGGCGCGAGGTGGTACGTCGTGGCGTACGGGAAGTCCATCGCGCGTTCGCGTTCGATGAGTTCTCCCTGTGTGAGGCGTTGCAGGGTCCGGCTCAGCATGCCCTCCTGGAGGTAATGGTGGGCATTTCCGGGCCAGTTGCTGACGGGGGTCCGCACGCGAACCGTATTCAATAGTTCCGTGTACTTCAGTGGTCCGTCATTCAGGGCCACGAGCACGTCCCAATGCCATTCGCCGTTCAACAAGTGGAAAAAGTCGTGGATTCGCTGCAGATATCGCTCGTCGCTCGGTGGGAGGCCCGCGCGATTCGGAGTCGTTCCGTTTATTTTGGATTTCAACTTACGTGCTCTCACGGATAGTTGATCATCCCTTCTCTTGGTTCGATCCAGTTCTCTCGCCATGGGGAATATGGACATACAAAGGGTTGCGCGCATCGATTGCAAGGTACAGAGTGTGCACGATCCACAAGTTGCGGTAAGTGCGGGAAGGGGGGAGGTGTTCGTGGCCCGTGAACGATCCGGGCGGACCGTCGCACATCTCGTTCTGGCCACTCGGCTGAAAACGCTGCGTGAATCGGCGGGGCTGAGTTTCCGGCAGGCGGCAGAGGCGCTCGGCGCCCACCCGGCCACCGTCCGCCGCATCGAGCAGGCCCAGACATCTCTGGACGCGGGCCAGGTCTCCACCCTCCTCTCGGTGTACGGGGCGGGCCCGGCGGAGACCGAGGAATTCCTCGGGAAGCTGGCGGCGGCCAACCGCCCCGGCTGGTGGCATCCGTGGCGTGCCGTCATGGACGCGTGGCAGCTGGACCTGATGAGCGTGGAGTCCGCGGCCAGCATCATCAGGACCTGGCACCCCTCGCTCGTCCCCGCCCTGCTGCGTACCCCGGCCTACGCCCGCGCCGTCGACGACGTCCTGCGTCCGGACCTGTCGCCCGCGGACAAGGACCGTCGGACGGAATTCCTGATGCAGCGTCAAGACCGGTTGCGCGCGCAGCAGACGCGCATCTGGGCGCTGATGTCGGCCGCGGCCCTGCACACGCGTGTAGGGGACGCACGGACCATGGCCGGGCAGAAGGAGTCGCTCGGGTCTGCCGCCGAGCGACCCGAAGTGACCTTGCAGATCCACCCGCTGGACGGGCCCGCGCACGCCATGACGGGCAAGCCACCGCTGACCGTGTACCGGGTCGAGGTGCCGGAGATCTCCGACCACGTGGTCCGGGAGGGAGGTCTGCCCGGCACGGCCGACGTCTGGGACGCGCACGAGACCGTGACGGCCTACCTCATGCTCCTTGACTACTCCTGCACCGCCGCGTCCCACCCCCACAAGTCGAAAGAGGAACTGGCGTGACCGAACCGACGAAACTGCCCCCGGAGATAGACACGTCCGTCGCCCACAGCGCGCGTGTCTGGAACTACTGGCTCGGCGGCAAGGACAACTTCCCCGCCGACCAGCAGGCCGGTGACGCCTACCGCGACAAGTATCCGCTGATCGAGCAATTCGCCCGTGAGTCACGGGACTTCCTGCGGCGCACGGTCAGTCACCTGGCACGGGACGCCAAGATTCGCCAGTTCCTCGACCTGGGCGCCGGATTACCGACGGCGAACAACACCCACGAGGTCGCCCAGCGCATCGCCCCCGAATCCCGGGTGGTCTACGTGGACCACGACCCGCTCGTCCTGCTGCATGTGCACGCGATGCGCACCAGCACCCCTGAGGGCGCCACCGCCTATGTGCTCGCGGACATGCGTGACACGGACACGGTCCTGGAAGGTGCGGCCAAGACCCTGGACCTGACCCGGCCCGTCGCTCTGGTGATCAATGACGTCCTCGGGCACATCGTGGACTGGGACGACGCCCTGTCCCTCGTGCGTCGCCTGGTGGAGAAACTTCCCTCGGGGAGCTATCTGGCCCTGAGCCACTCCACCGCCTCGGACGAGGAACACCGGAAGGTGCAGGAGGAGTACAACAACTCCGGCGCGATTCCCTACATTTTCCGTGAGCCGGAGGTGACGGTCGCGTTCTTCGAGGGACTTGAGCTGGTCGAACCCGGCTTCGTCTCCTGGCCGAACTGGCGGCCCGACTCCACCACGGACCGCACCACCGTGCGCGCGGGGTGGGGCGCCGTCGCACGGATTCCGTGACGGTGAGCAGGGCGGGCCGCGCGCAGCACGGCGCGGGGCCCGCGCCCGCCCCTGCCGACGAGGACACGCCCTGCAGGGCGGCGCGACGGCTCACGCAGGCGGCGGGCCGCTCCGAAGCCGCGCTGATCGCCGAGGCCGCCGCCCTGACCGACGGCTGGGCCGCCTTGGTGAACCCCGCGGCGGGCGCCGTCCACAGCCACCCGCACAGCGCCGGGCCCGCCGGTGTGCGTGCCGCCGCGCACCCCCGGTCCCATCCGCACCTCACCATCCGGCCTGCGGCCGATGCCGTCCTCGTCCTCGGCCCCGGCAAGGCGACGCCCGCTCCCCGCGTCGCCCTGGTCGCACAGATCACCGTCGACCTGCTGCTGGTGCTCGCCCGCCAGGCGGACGAGACGCGAGGCGCCGAGCAGCGGCTGCACGGCGCCGCGCTGCACCTGCTCCTGAGCGGCCAGCACCGTCTGGCCGCCGACTTGCTCGGAGGCGGCACGGCCGCGCACGCCCCGCACATCACGTACGACCCGCACATCACGCATGCCACGCACGCCACGCACGCCACGCACGTCACGCACGCCACGGTGTACCGGCTCGCCGGGAGCAACGCACACACCGCGCACCAGGCCCTGTGGCGCGCGGCGCGGCCCGGTGCGCCGCTCGGCAGCACCAGCACCCGGATGCTGGTCAGCCTGGCCGCGAGGGAGCTGGTGGTCGTCGCCCTCCATGGCGCCCAGGGCGACCAGAGTGCGACGCTCCCGCTCCTGGCCCGGATCGCCGAGCGTCACCAGCTGTCCGGGGGAGCGGCGGACCCCGCGCCCCTGGACATGGTGCCCACCGCGTGGGCCGAGGCCGGGGTCGCGCGCAACAGCGCGGCCGTCGGCTGCCTCGTCCCCGCGGCCGGCCTCGGGGCACACGGGCTGCTCCGCGTCCTGCCCACTGATCGACTCGCCGCGTGGTCCGGGGCCGTCCTTCAGCCCTTGGACCGTGACCGGCGACGGACCCTGGAGGCCTGGCTGCGGTCGGGCTCGGCCCAGGCCGCGGCACCGGCCCTCGACGTGTCCGAGGGCACGGTCCGCTCACGGCTGCGCGGCATCGGCGCCCTGCTCGCCGCCGACCTGGAAAGCCCCACCGTCCAGGCACAGCTGCTCCTGGCCCTGCGCGCCCCGGCACCACCCGAACCACCCGCCTCGTACGTACGCCTTCCCGCCACGCCACTGCCCCCTGAACTGCTCGGTTCCGGCCAGGCCGAGCGCTGGGCCTCCGCCCTGCTCGCGCCGTTGGACACGCGACTGCGCACCGCACTCCGTTGCTGGCTCGGGCAGCGTGGCCGGACCGCTCCCGCCGCCGCGGAGCTGGGGTTGCACCGGGCCACCCTCACCGCCTGGCTGAACAAGTGCGGCCACGTCCTGGGCCTGGACCTGTCGTCCGTGACGGTCCGGGCGGAGTTGCACCTGGCCGCCGAGACCCTCGCGACTCCTGGCGACGCGCAGGCCGCGTTGCCACGCCGCGGGGGCAGAACCTACCGGGGGCCGCGGCGGTAGACCTGGACCGGACCCCGCGGGCCCGGCGTGGCCGACACGGGGATTGCCTACGCTGGGCGCGTGACGGAAGACAGCAGGCCACTGGCCGTATTCGACCTGGACGGCACGCTCGCGGACACCGCGCACCGCCAGCGCTTCCTGGAGGGCAGGCCGCGCGACTGGTCCGCCTTCTTCGCGGCGGCCCCGGACGACCCGCCGCTGGATCAGGGCGTGGCTCTCGCCCTGGAGAGCGCGGGGGAGTGCGAGGTCGTCTACCTCACGGGCAGGCCCGAGCGCTGCCGCAAGGACACCGTGGCGTGGCTCGCGGCGCAGGGGCTTCCCGAGGGGCGGATCTGGATGCGCCGCAACGACGACCGGCGGCCCGCCCGCCGCACCAAGCTGGAGATCCTCCAGAAGATCGCCGGGTCCCGCGAGGTCCGGATGCTGGTGGACGACGACGAGCTGGTGTGCGACGAGGCGGAGCGGGCGGGCTTCAAGGTCGTACGGGCGCGCTGGGCGAGCACGTCCGCCGCGCTGAAGGACGCTCAGGAGCGTGAGGGGCGGACGTGACCGCCCGGCGCCGGTGTCAGGACGTGACCGCCCGGCGCCGGTGTCAGGCGCTGTTGCCGTCCTCCAGGCGGAAGCCGACCTTCAGGCCCACCTGGTAGTGCTCGATCTCGCCGTTCTCGATGTGGCCGCGCACCTGGGTGACCTCGAACCAGTCGAGCGAGCGCAGCGTCTGCGAGGCGCGGGCGACGCCGTTGCGAATCGCCTGGTCGACGCCCTCGTGCGAGGTGCCGACGATCTCGGTGACCCGGTAGGTGTGGTCGGACATCAGAGTGTTCCTCTCCGCCGTGTGGTGACCTCACAGCTGTGGGGTGAGGTCACTCCACCGTGCCCCACCACGCGGCCGTGCGCGAGGCGGTGGGCGCGGGGTGCTCGTCGGCACCGTCCAGTTCGAGCCGCGAGACGATGCGGTAGCGGTCGCCGCGGTAGAGGGAGCGCACGTACTCGACGGGGCGGTCCTCGGTGTCCGTGGTGAGCCGGTCGAAGAGCAGGGCGGGGGAGAGCACGGGCACGCCGAGCAGCGCCGCCTCGTCCTCGGTCAGGACCGTGGGCTCGATGGACTGCGCGGCGTGCGCGGGGCGGATGCGGCGGGCCTCGCGGAGATGGGCGTAGAACCCGGACTCCACCTGGGCGGGGGTGAGCCCCGGGGCGAGGGCGGCCGGGATGTGCAGGTGCTCCAGGGCGATGGGCTCACCGTCGACCAGGCGCAGCCGCACCACGTACACGAGCTCGGCGGCGGGGGAGATCCGGAGTCGGCGGCCGACCCGGGCCCCGGCCCGGACCGTGCTGAATTCCAGGACGCGGCTCGACCAGTCGCCCGCGGCCCGCGGGGCGGTGAGCGGGCGGCTGCCCGGCGCCAGCTCCTGGGTGACCTTGGCGCGGGCCACGAACATGCCACGGCCGTGCTCGCGCACCAGCAGTCCCGAGGCCACCAGCGTGTCGACGGCGGCGCGCAACGTCGGTCGGGAGACGCCGAGTTCGGTGCAGAGCGTGCGCTCGGAAGGGATCGCGTCGCCAGGGCGCCGGGTCTCGATCAGATCGAGCAGGACCTGGCGCACGCGCTCGCGCTTGAGTACGCCGCCGGGTGTGCCCTGCTGGTCCATTGCTGCCACCGCCCCTTCTGAGCCATCCACGACGAGCAAGTCACCATCACGCAAGGGGACTTGACGCCCCTATTGGTCCATGCCACCTTCAGTGCTCGCGAGTGGTCACCTTACCAATAGGTAAAGCCACGGTGTGTCGTTGTACCGCACCTCCCCCCACGCCGGGAGCGGTGAGCGCTCCCGGCATTCCGAAAGGAATCAGGTCGATGAACCGACACCGCTCCAGCGTGAAGTTCCGGGTCCGAACGGCCGTCGCGATCGCGGCGGCCGCCGGCCTTGGCCTCGCCGGTCTGGCCGCACTGCCCGCCTCCGCCGCGCCCGACGCAGGCGGCACGGCGACCGTCGACGCCCCCGCGCTCTTCGACGACTTCAGCTACACCGGCCACACCGACCCGAGGATCGCCCAGCACGGCTGGAGCATCCGCTCCAACGCGGGCGGCCCCGGCGTCCCCGGAGCCTCCTGGGTGCCCGAGAACATCACCTTCCCCGAGGTCGACGGCAACTCCGTCATGAACCTGGAGACGTCGACCGCGGGCACGGGCGGGTCGACGGAGCAGACCGAGATCCTCACCAAGACGGTCAAGTTCAAGAACGGCACCTACGCGGCCCGCGTGAAGTACGCCGACGCACCCAAGGCGGGCGGCCCCGACGGGGACCACCTCGTGCAGGCGTTCTTCTCCATCAACGACCTCAAGGCCCCGATGGCGGACGACTACTCCGAGTACGACTTCGAGTATCTGCCCAACGGAGGCTGGGGCGAGCCGGCCAACATCCTCTACACCACGTCCTGGGAGACCTTCAACCCCGAGCCGTGGGAGGCCGTCAACCAGCACACCGAGGTGCGGCAGAGCTACGCGGGCTGGCACGACGTGGTCTTCACCATCGACGACAGCGCTGTCAAGTACTACGTCGACGGGCAGCTGTTCGCCGCGCACGACGCCAAGTACCTCCCGGAGCGGCCCATGTCGATCAACTTCAACCAGTGGCTCATCGACCTGGCAGGGCAGTCGAGCACGACCCCGCGCGCCTACGACCAGCAGGTCGACTACGTCCTGCACATCAAGGACCAGGTTCTCACCCCGGACCAGGTGAAGGCACAGGTCAGCGCCTACCGCAGCACGGGCACCGCATTCGAGGACACCGTTCCCGGCAGCTGATCCCACCGCGATCCCACCTGCGATCCCGCACCCGGTCCCACCTGCGAACGGCACCGGAATATCCGATCCCGGTGCCGTTCCCCCTTGACCGACCCATTGGTACAGACCAAAATCCAGCCGTACCCGTTCGAGCCACCAGCTCACCCCCACGTCGGGCCGACCTTCCCCTGTCCGCAGGAAGAAAGTGACCCACGTGAAACCGCACCGCCGTGTCGCCATGTCCCTGTCCCTCACCCTCGCCACGACCACGCTGCTCGCCGGATGCGGCGTCCTGCCGGGCGGCGGGGAGGAGAAGCGGACCGTCACCGTGTGGCTCATGCGGGGCAGTGCGTCGGAGGAGTTCATCAAGCGGTTCACGACCGACTTCGAGAAGCGGAACGGCGACATCGACCTGGAGATACGCCTCCAGGAGTGGACCGGCATCGGCGGCAAGGTCAAGGCCACGCTCAAGGCGGAGGACGGGCCCGATGTCATCGAGGTCGGCAACACCCAGGTCGCCCAGTACGTCGACGAGGGCGGGCTCTACGACCTCACCCTGGAGTCCGCGCGCGACTTCGGCATGAAGGACTGGCTGCCGGGTCTCGCCGAGCCCGGCCAGTACAACGGCAGCCAGTACGGCATCCCTTGGTACGCCGCCAACCGCGTCGTCATCTACAACAAGGACCTGTTCGCGCGGGCCGGGATCGAACAGCCGCCGAAGACCCGCGCGCAGTGGATCTCCGACACGCGGCGGCTCGACTCCGGAGGCGACCAGGGGATCTATCTGGCGGGCCAGGACTGGTACACGCTGGCCGGATTCATCTGGGACGAGGGCGGCGAGCTCGCCACGGAGGCCAAGGGGTCGCGAGGCGTGTGGGAGGGCAGCCTGCACACGCCCGCGGCGCTGCGGGGCATGGAGTTCTACCAGCAGTTGCAGGCGCTGGGCGATGGCCCCCGGGACGCGGACGAGGAGCATCCGCCGCAGGCGGGGGTGTTCGCCAAGGGCGATGTGGCGCAGATCGTCGCCGTGCCGGGGACGGCACGGGCCATCGAGGAGGAGAACCCCGAACTGAAGGGGAAACTCGGCTACTTCCCCATCCCGGGCAAGACGGCGGCGAAGCCGGGAGCGGTCTTCACCGGCGGGTCCGACCTCGTCGTGCGCGGGAGGACGGACGACCGCAAGGGCGCGGTGGCCGTGATCGAGGCCCTCGCGGGCAAGAAGTGGCAGAAGGACCTGGCCAGGACCATGAACTACGTGCCGAACAAGACGACGCTCGCCTCCCTCGTCGCGGGCGAGGAGGGGGTCGCCGCGATGGCCGCGGGGGCGGCCAGGGGGCGAGCGACGCCGGCCTCGCCCAAGTGGGCGGCCGTGGAGGCGGACAACCCGATCAAGGCGTACATGTCGAAGGTGCTCGGCGGGGGTGACCCGGCGACGGAGGCGAAGGCGGCCTCGCGCCGGATCACCCGGGAGCTCGACGTCAGCGGGCCGTGACGGTCACGGGACAGCGCTAGCGCGCCACACTCAGCGACAGCGCGAACCGCGCCCTTTCGTCCGTCCACCAGTGGGTCAGCTTCAGGTCCGCCGCGGACAGCTCGGCCCGCACGCCGTCCTCACGGAACTTCGCCGAGATCTCGGTGCGCATCTCCTCGTGGCGGTCGAAGTCGACCGCCAGGTCGAGCGCCGGGATCTTCACCGTCTGGGCGGCCAGGGAGCGCAGGCGCATCTCGATCCACTCGTGCTCGCGGTCCCAGACGGCCACGTGCGAGAACGCGTCGGGGTCGAAGTCCGCGCCCAGCTCGCGGTTGATCACGGTCAGGACGTTCTTGTTGAAGGAGGCCGTGACGCCCGACCCGTCGTCGTACGCCGAGACGAGCACCGACTCCTCCTTCACCAGGTCGGTGCCGAGCAGCAGCGCGTCACCGGGGGAGAGCAGGGTGCGCACCGACGCCAGGAACGCCGAGCGCTCGGTGGGCAGCAGATTGCCGATCGTGCCGCCCAGGAAGGCGACCAGACGCGGGCCCGGTGTGCCCGGCAGGGCGAGGCCGCGGGTGAAGTCGGCGATCAGGGCGTGCACGTTCAGGGAGGGGCGCGAGGCGATCAGGGTGTTCGCGGCGCCGGTGAGCGCGCTCTCGCTCACGTCCACGGGTACGTACGTGTGCAGGCCCGGCAGCGCGTCGATCAGGTGGCGGGTCTTCTCCGAGGAGCCCGAGCCCAGCTCGATCAGCGTGCGCGCGCCTGTCGCCCCGGCGATCTCCGTGGCGCGGTTCTGCAGGATCTCGCGCTCGGCGCGCGTCGGGTAGTACTCGGGCAGTGTGGTGATCTCGTCGAAGAGGGCGCTGCCCCGCGCGTCGTAGAACCACTTGGGCGGCAGCGTTTTGGGGGTGTGGGTGAGGCCGTGCAGGACATCGGCGCGCAGAGCGGCATCGGTGGCGTCCACGGGCAGGGTGCGGGTCAGCTGGAACGGGCTCACGCGGTGGGCTCCTTGAGCGGGGTCAGCAGGACATCGTTACGGCTGGCGGCCAGCAGCGTGCGGTCGGGCACCTGGCGCCAGTGCGGATCGTCGTCGTAGGGCTCGGAGGCCACGACGGTGCGGCGGCCCGGTTCGCCGAGATACCAGAGGGTGTCGCCCCAGGCCGTCGCGGCGATCGTCTCGCCGTTGGTGAGCAGGAGGTTGAGGCGCGATCCGGGTGCCGCCTCGGCGACCTCGGTCACGGTGTCAGCGAGGGCCTGGCTCTCGTCGTCGCCGCTGCGCAGCCGGTGCAGGACGAGCGCCCACACCAGCGCGGAGTCGCACCGCGCCTCCAGGGAGAGGAGGTTCTCGGGCGGCAGCAGGCGGGCCAGCGGGGCGAGCGAGCGCGGCCAGCCGGTGACCGCGCCGTTGTGGCTGAACAGCCAGGTCCCGGCGGCGAACGGCGCCGCCGCGGCTTCCCCGTCCGCGCCCGCCTCGGTCGCGTCGCGCACCGCGGCGAGCATCGCGCCGGACCGCACCACGCGGGCGAGGTCCGCGAAGGACTGGTCGCCCCAGACCGGCCCGGAGCGGCGGTAGCGGGCGGGCACGGGGTCGCCGCCGGCGTACCAGCCGATGCCGAAGCCGTCGGCGTTGACCGTGCCGTAGCGCTGCTGTCGCGGTGCCCAGGACTGGCGGAACAGGCTGTGCGCGGGGTCCACGAGGAGCTTGCCGAGCGGCTCCTGGGGGCCGAGGTAGGCCAGGTGACGGCACATCAGACGCTCTCCGTCGGGTCCGCGTCGCGGGCGGTGCGGAACCCGGAGAAGATCTGCCGCCGCACCGGGTGGTCCCAGTTGCGGAACGTGCCCCGGCACGCCACCTCGTCCACGGAGAACGCCCCGCCCCGCAGCACCTTGTAGTCGCCGCCGAAGAAGACGTCCGAGTACTCGGGGTAGGGGAAGGCGGCGAACCCGGGATAGGGCAGGAAGTCGCTCGACGTCCACTCCCACACGTCGCCGATCAACTGGCGTACGCCGAGCGGGGATTCACCGGCGGGATAGCTGCCCGCGGGGGCCGGACGCAGATGGCGCTGGCCCAGGTTCGCGCGCTCGGGTGTGGGGTCCGCGTCGCCCCACGGGTAGCGCATCGAGCGGTCGGACGCCGGGTCGTGCCGGGCGGCCTTCTCCCACTCCTCCTCGCGGGGAAGGCGCCTGCCCGCCCAGCGGGCGTACGCGTCCGCCTCGTACCAACTGACGTGCAGCACGGGCTCGTCGGGCGGGACGGCCTCGACTGTCCCGAAGTGCCGGCGCAGCCACCGGCCGCCCTCGTGGCGCCAGAACAGCGGCGCCGAGAGGTCGTTGCCGCGGACCATGTCCCACCCCGACGGGGTCCACCACCGCTGTTCCCGATAGCCGCCGTCGGCGATGAAACGCTGATAGTCGGCGTTGGTCACCGGCGTAGTGTCGATGTAGAACGGTGGGACCAGACGGTGGTGCGCCGGACGTTCGTTGTCGAGCGCCCATGGCTCGGTGGACGTGCCCATCGTGAACGGGCCGCCGGACACGAGGACTTCGGCGGGTCCCTTGAACGGCGGTGCGGGCGCCGGATCCGACGCCGTCAGTGCCGTGGGTCCCGAGCGCAGCTGATGGGTGATCAGCATCGTCTCGTCGTGCTGCTGTTCGTGCTGCGCGATCATGCCGAACGCGAAACCCGAATCGGTCAGCGGTGAGCCGCGGAAGGGCGTGCTCTCCAGTACGTCCAGTGCGCGCCCCCGCACCTCGGCCGCGTAACGGCGGGCTTCGACGGGTGCGAGCAGTGGCAGGCTGGGCCGCTCGGAACGGGGGTGCTCGAACGCGTCGTAGAGGCCGTCGATCTCGGGCCGCATGGCGTCACGGCCCGCCACCGCCCGCAGCAGCCACAGCTCTTCCTGGTTGCCGATGTGCGCCAGGTCCCAGACCAGCGGCGACATCAACGGCGAGTGCTGTGCGGTCAGTTCGGGTTCCTCGACGCACGTGGTGAGGAGCGAGGTGCGGTCCCTGGCGGTCAGGAGCGCCGTCAGGGCGCGCTGTCGAAGCGCATCGGGGTCGCTGACGGTTCCGGTCATCGGAGGATGCCCTTCTCGTGCTCGTGGTCGTAGTGGTGGCCGTCCCGGTGCCCGTCGAGCAGGTCGTCCGCCGGGCACCGGCCCCGCGCGACATACCGCTCGGCGTACGCGCCGACGGCATCGCACACCTCGGCGCTCGCGCCCATCCGGGGCAGCGCGTCGGCCGCCGCGGCGAAACAGGCGGTCGCGGCCTCGCGCAGCTCCGGGTCGGCGAGCCCGTGCCGCGCCGCGTCCAGCCACAGCGGGCTGCGCGGCGCCGCGGGCGCGCCGGGCGGGCACGCGCGCTCGGCCAGCGGCTTCACGGTGCGGTAGGCGGTCTCGGCGGCCTGCGGATCGTCGAAGAGCGCGCTCGTCACCGCGAGCGGCACGACCCAGCCGTCCGCACCCGGCTGCGCGTCGACCATCCGCAGCTCCAGATGGCCGCGCGGGCGTACGGGCGGGAAGAGCGTGGTCAGGTGGTAGTCGAGGTCGTCGCGGGTCGGCGGACGCGGCCCGCCCGAGCGGGCCCAGGTGCGGAAGGTCAGACCCTCCGGCACGGTCCAGGGCGCGTCGTGTCCGTCGTCCTCGCCCCTGATGAACATCACCGGCGCGTCCAGGGCGTGCCGCGCCCAGGCCGCACGCGGCTCCGCTTCCATCGACGGGGCGCCGGACGTGCCCGGATCGATCGACGCCCACACGGCCTGCCGCGTGGAGCGCCAGCCGGTGGAGCGCCCGTCCTGGACCGGCGAGTTGGCGAACGCGGCCACCAGCACGGGACCAAGGAGGTGCGCGAGCCGCCAGCGCCTGCCGTAGCCGAGCGGGCCCGGCTCCTCGTGGCCCGCGTCCAGGCAGATCTGCACGGAGGCCGTCGAGCACATCATGCGGCGGCCCGCGGGGCCCGTGCGGTCGAGATAGCACTCCATCGCGTCATAGCGCGGCCGGTGCAGGATGCGGGACGGCGGGCGCCAGGGATCGGCACCGAGTCCGGTGAGCGTCAGATCCAGGGTGGCGAGTCGGTCGCGTACCAGGGAGAGGTCGGCCGATACGGCGGACACGCACTCCATGAGCGAGGCGGCGGGGAGCGAGCTGAGCTCCAGCTGGCCGCCTGGTTCGACGGTGATCAGGGAGTGCAGGGGCAGGGCCCGCAGTGCGGCGTAGGCCGCTTCGAGGCGGGCGGGGGACACGGGCAGATGGAGCCGGTGCGGCTCGTGGATCAGCCATTCCAGTTCGACACCGGTGATGCGCGGTGGCCCGGTCTTGAAGCAGATGCCGGTGACCAGCGCCTCCGCCTCGGACTCGGAGACCGCGGTGCCGTACTTCGCGCGGTACGTCGTACAGTCGCCCTCGGGCATGCAGAGGTCCTCCTGTTCAAGTTCTGCCTGGTCCAGCGGTTGCGGACCACCCGGTCAACTCGATGTGGGTGTGACCGAGTTGGCAGCGCTCGTCCCACCCAAGACCTTGTCGGCCGTTCGCACAAGAGTGCCCCTCGGGCCAATCCGGTGCGAGGGAATTCTGTTGCGGCGGGCGTCGGGAAGAGCTCACGATGCGTTCATGTGTGATTCGGGGGACAGGACGACAGAGGTCGGAACGGGAGAGCGGACATGAGCGCGCGACTGCGTGGCATCGCGCAGCAGACCGAGGAAATCGTGGCCGCGGGGCGGTACGTCGCTCCGGGCGGCCGCGAGGTGGTGATCGCGGATGCGGTGGACGCCGCGCGCTCCGGCACGCGGATGTTCGGTCCGGCGGCCATAGACATGACTCCCATGACTCCCATGACTCCCACGACTCCCGTGACGCCGCCCGAGCTGATCTCCACGGTAGTCGAGGTCACGGGTGAGAGCAGCTTGGAGGCCGCGCACCGCCTGACGGGCGGGGACGGCGGCCCGGTGGCGGCCTTGAACTTCTCATCGGCGCGCAATCCCGGCGGCGGCTATCTGAACGGCGCGCAGGCGCAGGAGGAGGCGCTGTGCCGGGCCTCGGCGCTGTACACGTGCGTGCGCTCGGCCCGGGAGTTCTACGACCATCACCGCGCCCACCGCGACCCTTTCTACAGCGACCGCGTGATCCACTCCCCGGCCGTGCCGGTCTTCCGCAACGACCGGGGACGGCTGCTCGACGAGGCGTACGGGGTCGGCTTCCTGACCTCGGCGGCGCCGAACGCGGGCGTCGTCCTGCGCCAGACCCCCGAGCGCGCCGCCGAGCTGCCGTCCGCCCTGGCCTCGCGCGCGGAACGGGTCCTGGAGACCGCCGCAGCCTGCGGATACCGGCGGCTCGTGCTCGGCGCGTGGGGCTGCGGGGTCTTCCAGAACGACCCCGCGCAGGTGGCGGAGGCGTTCCGTGCGCTGCTCGCGGAAGGCGGCCGGTTCCACGGGTACTTCGAGCACGTCGTCTTCGGGGTGCTCGACCGCACGCGCGGCGCGGTGACGCGGGCCGCCTTCGAGGAGGCGTTCGGCGCGGGATCCCGGGGCACGGTCAGGCCCCGGCCGTAGCTGCGGTCAGCGCCAGCCGTAGCGCTCCTGGAGCCGCCGCACGACCAGATTGAACCGCATCCGGTCAAGCGCGCACGCCTCGCGCCGCATACCCGCGTCGTGCACCCGCAGCACCCGGTCGATGTCGACCCAGGATTCTCGGCCCTCGCGGTCCCAGGGACCGCTGCCGATCGGCACCCACTCCCGGTCGTTCGCGTGCTGCTTGCTGGAGAGCTGCACGGCGAGCAGCGTGCCGCGCGCCTCACGGGCGACGACCAGGACGGGACGGTCCTTGCCACGGCCGTCGTTCTCCTCGTAGGGAACCCACGTCCAGACGATCTCGCCGGGGTCGGGATCGCCGTCGTGGGCGGGCGCGTACGTCGTCCGGACCTGGCCGACCTCGCGCGGCTCGGCCTCGGTGGTCGCGGTGCGGCCCGCGCGGCCGGGGTGCTCGGACATCTGCTGGTCATCGGTGTTGGCAGTCACGCGGGACACCGTAGAACCTGTCTGGCCCAACCCGCAGGGCGGGGCCGCCCGATGCGCCGCAGGCTCGGGTCCATGGCGCCACGACGACACCTCAGCCGAGCCCGGGTCATCGCAGTCCTCGCCCTCTGTGGCACGGCACTTGCCCCCACTCTGCCCCAGCCCACCGACCGCTCCGCACCGCCGCCCCGCACCGTCTCGGGGTGGCTTCCCTACTGGGACCAGGAAGCCGCGTACCAGAACGCCCTGCGCCACGCCGACCAACTGCACACCGTCAGCCCCTTCTGGTACGAGGCGAAATCGGCCGGACACATCGCGGGCCACACCGGCGCCGGCTCACGCCGCGTCATCGACGGGCTCCACAAGGCGGGCATCAAGGTCGTGCCGACCGTCATGGAACGGATGCGGCCCGGAGCGCTCGCGGCCGTCGTCACCGACAAGGCCCGCCGCGCGCAGCACATCGACACACTCCTGCGGGTCGTCCGCAGCCGCAGTTACGACGGCATCGACCTCGACTACGAGTCCATCGCGCCCACCGGCGACTCCGCCTACAAGCAGGTGCGAGCGGGCTACGCGACGATGGTCGCCGACCTGTGCGCGCGGCTGCGCGCGCTGCGCAAGCAGTGCGTGATCACGGTCTCGCCGAAGACACGCATCAGCGGACGCGTCTGGGACTACCGCCGACTGGGCGCCGCCGCCGACCGGTTGCGCATCATGGCCTACGACCAGCACTGGGCCGAGGGCTCCCCGGGCCCCCTGTCGTCACCCGCCTGGTACGAGGAGATCCTGGGCAACGCCACCGCCGAAGTCCCGGCCGCGAAGCTGGAGATGGGCCTGCCCGGCTACGGCTGGGACTGGACGGTCGGCAGCGGCGCCCGCGCCAAGCACGTCACGTGGAAGGAGGCGGAGGCGCTGCGCCGCCGGGTCGGCGCGCCCTACCGCATCGACCCCAAGTCGAGCACGCCCCACTTCACCTACAACGAAGGCGGCAAGCGCCGCACGGTCTGGTACCAGGACGCGCGCGGGACGGCGGCGCACCTGCCGGTCCTGCGGAAGTACGGCGTGCGGCACACCGTCCTGTGGGCCATCGGCTTCGAGGACCCGGCGCTGTGGGGCACCCTCGCCAAGGGCTCATGACGACGGCGCGGGATGTGCGGGACGCGCGGGGTACGTCGGATGCGCGGGCCACTGCTCGTACCAGCGCTGGTCCGCCTCCAACTGAGCCGCGAGCGACACCAGGAGCGGCTCGCTGCCGTCGGGCCCGAGCAGCTGGGCGCCGACCGGAAGGCCGTCCCCCACCCGGCCCGCGGGCACGTTGACGCCGGGCCAGCCCAGGACGTTCCACGTCCACGCGTAGGGGCAGGCGGCGATCATCGCCTGGTCGGTGCGCCAGCCGCTGAGCTCGGCCAGGGTGCCGATCCGGGGCGGGGGAGTGGCCGTGGTGGGCGTCAGGACGACGTCGTACGTCGAGAAGATCGCGCCGACCCGGCGGTGCAGGGCGGCCTCGGCGCGACGGGCCAGGCGCAGCGGGGCGCCGCCGAGCAGTCGGCCAAGGCGGGCCGCCTCCTTGGTCCGCGGGTCGAGCAGGTGCGGTGAGGGGACCTCGCGGGCCCAGTCGGTGATGCCGGCCGTGGCGCGCGGCACGAAGTCGAGGCCGATCTGGCCGTAGCGCGGGTCGGCCTCCTCGACGTCGTGCCCGAGCTCGGCGAGGCGGTCCGCGAGGACCATGACCTTGCGGCGCACCACGGGGTGCAGGCGCTTGGGGGTCGCGGTGAACGGCATGCGCAGGGAGAGGGCGATCCGCAGCCGTCCCGGTTCGCGGGTGGCCGCGTCGGCGGCGCTGATGGCGGGCGGTTTGTGCAGGTCACCGCTGTGGTTGCCGCTCGCCGCGTCGAGCAGCAGGGCCGCGTCGGCGACGGTCCGTGCGAGCGGGCCGTTGACGGTGATGCCGTTGAAGGCCTCGGGCCAGGGCCAGGTCGAGATGCGGCCGCGCTGTGGCTTGATCCCGACGAGATGGGTCCAGGCCGCGGGGATGCGCACCGAGCCCGCGCCGTCCGAGCCGAGCGCCGCGGGGACCAGGCCCGCGGCGACCGCCGCCGCCGAGCCGCCGGACGAGCCGCCCGGGGTGTGCCCGGTGTGCCAGGGGTTGCGGGTGTCCCCGAAGCCGGGCCCCTCCGTGAAGGGCCACTGGCCCAGCTCGCACGTGTTGGTCTTGCCGACGATCACGGCTCCGGCCGCTCGCAGCCGGCGTACGGACTCGGCGTCCTCCTTCTTCGGCGGGAAGTCGCCACGGCAGCCGAAAGCGGTCGGTTCACCCGCTATGTCGGTGTCGTCCTTCACGGCGAGCGGCACACCGAGCAGCGGCTTCCCCGTCCCACCGGCCGCCAACTCCCGGTCGGCGGCGTCCGCTTCGGCGAGCGCGGCCTCGGCCCGCACCAGCTTGAAGGCGTTGAGTTCGGGCTGCGAGGCCTCGATCCGCGCCAGCGTCCGCTCCGTCAGCGCACGTGAGGACACTTCTCCGGCGGCCAGCGCGCGGGCGGTGCGCGCGAGACCCTCGGCACGGTCGGCAGTCATGTGGGGGCACCTTTGATCGACGGACAGGTGCACGCACGCTAACGGGCCAGGAGGGAACGCGGTATGAGGACAGGGCAGTTCACGCCGCGCACCACCCGCCGAAAGCACCCCGACGCAGGCCAGGAGCGCTCCGCCGCCCGCCTGGGAGCGCCCCCGCGCCGTCTGGAAGGATGAGCCTCGCCATGGTGCAGATACCGAACAAGACCGCACAGCAGCCCGCGCAGTACTCCGTGCCGACGAGCGCCGACGTGGCGCGTCTGGCGGGAGTCTCGCGCGCGACCGTCTCGTACGTCCTGAACAACACGAGCGCTGTCCGCATCAGCGAGCCCACCCGCCGTCGCGTCCACGAGGCGGCCAAGGAACTGGGGTACGTCCCGCACGCCGCGGCCCGGAGCCTGCGCGCCGGGCACACCCGGGTGGTCCTGATGCCCACGCCGCAGATCCCGGCGGGCCCGCTCTTCAGCGAGTTCTTCAACGAGCTGCAGTGGGCGCTCAGCCGCTTCGACTACACCGTCGTGCAGTACGGCAGCCTCGGCCTGACCGGCGAGGAGGCCGCCCGTGCCTGGGCCGAGCTGCGCCCGGTGGCGGTCCTCGCGCCCGACGCGTCGGGGCTCGGCGCACGCGGTGTGAGCGTCCTGAAGCGATCGGGCGCCAAGGCCGTCTTCACGATCGGCCCGCAGCGGGCCGAGGGCGCCCACGCCCTGCTCATGGACCAGCGGCTGATCGGCCGGTGCGCCGCCACACACCTCCTGGAGCGCGGCAGCAGGCACATCGGCGTCGTGATCCCCGAGGAAGTCGGCCTGGAACCCTTCGCGCGCCCGCGCGCCGAGGGCATCCGCCGCACGCTGGCCAAGCACGGCCCGGACGCCACGATGACGGAGCTGCCCCTCGCCTACGACGAGGAGTCGGCGGCCCGGCTCGCGGCCCGCTGGCGCACGCTCGGCGTCGACGGGGTGTTCACGTACAACGACGAGTTCGCGATGCTCCTGATGCGGGCGCTGCAGGACGAAGGCATCGCCGTCCCCGAGGAGACGGCGATGATCGGCGCCGACGACTTGATGCTCGGCAGGCTCCTGCGGCCGCGCCTCAGCACGGTCCGCATCGAGCTGCCTTCGGGTCAGAAGCTCGCGGAGCTCGTCGACCGGGTCGTGCGCGACCCGGGCATGGAGCCCGAGGTGCACGACGTGCTCGGTGCGACGGCAGTGCGCCGCGAGTCCAGCTGACCCATCTGTCCGGGGGTCTTCCTTACTGCTCCTGCGCCTGGGCCTTGGCCTGCTCCTCGGCGACGGACTTGCGGACCTCGTCCATGTCCAGCTTCCTGGCCTGCCCGATGACGTCCTCCAGGGCGGCCTCCGGCAGCGCGCCGGGCTGTGCGAACACGGCCACCTGATCACGGACGATCATGAGCGTCGGGATCGACTGGATGCCGAAGGCCTGAGCGAGCTCAGGCTGCGCCTCCGTGTCCACCTTGCCGAAGACCATGTCGGGGTTGGCTTCGGCGGCCTTGTCGTAGACAGGCGCGAACGACTTGCACGGACCGCACCACTCGGCCCAGAAGTCGATCAGGACGAATTCGTTGTCCGTGACCGTCTGGTCGAAGTTCTCCTTGGTGAGCTCCACAGTCGTGCTGCTCATGGTGTTTCCCTCTTCCTGCTGTCGGTCGAAGCCGTTGTGCACAACGGCCCGGGCGGCAGACGTATTCCACGCGCTCACCCGTGCTCGCTTTCGCGCGCGTACCCATGTGGCCACGTCGCACACCTGCGACCACACTGGCTTCCATGACGGATTCGAAGACGTACGACGTAGTGGTCCTGGGTGCCGGTCCCGTGGGGGAGAACGTCGCGGACCGGGCCCGTGCGGGCGGCCTGAGCGTGGCGATCGTGGAGAGCGAACTCGTCGGGGGCGAATGTTCGTACTGGGCGTGCATGCCGAGCAAGGCGCTCCTTCGCCCGGTCATCGCCCGCGCGGATGCCCGCAAGGTGCCCGGACTGCGCCAGTCGGTGCAGGGGCCACTGGACGCGGCGGCGGTCCTCGCGCACCGTGACGACTACACCTCGCACTGGAAGGACGACGGCCAGGTCGGCTGGCTGGACTCGATCGGCGTGGACCTCCACCGCGGGCACGGCCGCATCGCAGGGACGCGCCAGGTGACCGTCACGGCCTCGGACGGATCCGAGCTGACCCTCACCGCCCGCCACGCGGTGGCGGTCTGCACCGGCACCCGCGCCGCGCTGCCCGACCTGCCGGGCATCGCCGACGTGAAGCCGTGGACGAGCCGCGAGGCCACCAGCGCCGATCATGTGCCGGGGCGCCTCGCGGTGGTCGGCGGTGGCGTCGTCGCCGTGGAGATGGCCACCGCCTGGCAGGCGCTCGGCTCGCAGGTCACGCTGCTTGTGCGCGGTGAAGGGCTGCTGCCCCGCATGGAGCCGTTCGCCGGGGAGCTGGTCGCCAAGGCGCTGACGGAGGCGGGCGCCGAGGTCCGCACCGGCGTCTCCGTCACGGCCGTGCGGAGGGAGAACGGGACGGTCACGGCGACCCTGGACGGCGGTGACACCGTCGAGGCCGACGAGATCCTCTTCGCCACGGGCCGCGCCCCGCGCACCGACGACCTCGGCATGGAGACGATCGGCCTGGACCCCGGCTCCTGGCTGCCGGTCGACGAGAGCCTGCGGGTGCAGGGCAGCACCTGGCTGTACGCGGTGGGCGACGCCAACCACCGCGCGCTCCTCACCCACCAGGGCAAGTACCAGGCCCGCATCGCCGGCGCCGCGATCACCGCCCGCGCCCAGGGCGTCCCGCTCCTGGAGACCGACGCCTGGGGCGCGCACTCCGCCACCGCCGACCACGCCGCCGTACCCCAGGTGGTCTTCACCGACCCCGAGGCGGCGTCGGCGGGCCTCACCCTCGCGGAGGCGGAATCCGCGGGCCACCGCGTGCGGGCCGTGGACTACGACATGGCGGGCGTGGCGGGAGCGGGCCTCTACGCGGACGGCTACGAAGGCCGGGCCCGCATGATCGTCGACCTCGACCGCGAGGTCCTGCTCGGCGTGACCTTCGTGGGCCCCGGCGTCGGAGAGCTCATCCACTCGGCGACGGTGGCGATCGCGGGGGAGGTGCCGATCGACCGGCTGTGGCATGCGGTGCCGGCCTATCCGACGGTCAGCGAGGTGTGGCTGCGGCTGCTGGAGACCTATCGCGGATAGGCGGGGCGGCGTTCGCCTACCGGGGCGAGTCACGGCGCGTACGGGATGCGGTGCGCGCCGCCGTCCTCACCCCGGATGTGACCGAGGGCTGCGGAGTTCTTCGAGCAGGAGGCCGGGACTCGGGACCGCCGAAGCGGCGCGCTTGGGCGTGGGCGACGCTCTCTCGCGCTGAGGCCGTCGCCGACGGGCTGTCCGCTCAGCCGCGCACGACCACGACCCTCTCAGTCGCCCGCCTCCCGCCACGCCGCGTCCCGCAGCAGCCGCAGCCCGTTGAGCCCCACGATCACGGTGGAGCCCTCGTGGCCGAGCACGCCCAGGGGGAGGGGCAGACTGCCGACGAGGTCCCAGGTGACCAGGACGGCGATGAAGGCCCCGGCGATCACCAGGTTCTGCACCACGAGCCCGCGTGCGCGCCGGGACAGGGCGATCACCCTCGGCACGGTGGCGAGCTCGTCCCGCACGATGACGGCGTCGGCGGTCTCCAGGGCGAGGTCGGAACCGGCCCGGCCCATCGCGATGCCGGTGTGGGCCGCGGCAAGGGCGGGCGCGTCGTTGACACCGTCTCCGACGACCAGGACCTTGCGCCCCGCACCCTCGGCCTCGCGTACCGCCGCGACCTTGTCCTGCGGCAGCAGCCCGGCCCGTACGTCACCGATGCCGACCTCAGCCGCGAGCCGGGCGGCGGCCTGCGCGTTGTCGCCGGTGAGCAGCATCGGAGCCGTGCCGGTCAGGGACTCCAGGGCGGTGACGGTCGTCGCGGCGTCCGGGCGGAGGCGGTCGGCGATGCCGAGGACGCCCACGGGGATGCCGTCGCGCAGCACCAGCACGGCGGTCTGGCCGCTCTCACCCAACTCCCGTGTGTACGTTGCCGCTTCGGTGGTCGCCGTGAGCTGGGCGTCGGCACACGGCCGCGTGCCGAGCAGTCGCGCCGGAGCCCCCACCTCGACGGTCGCGCCGTCGACGGTGGCACGCACCCCGACGCCCGGCGCCGACGCGAAGTCCGCCACCGCGGGAAGGTCAAGGCCGCGAGCGCGGGCGGCGCTCACGACGGCGCGGGCCAAGGGGTGTTCGCTGCGGTGCTCGGCGGCTGCCGCGAGTGCGAGGAGGGTGTCGGCGGTCAGGTCGCTGCCGGGCAGCACGTGGACGGCGGTCACCCGGGGAGTGCCCTCGGTCAGGGTGCCCGTCTTGTCGAAGGCGACCGCGTCGACCTGTCCCAGACGCTCCATCACGACGGCGGACTTGACCAGGACGCCGTGCCGTCCCGCGTTCGCGATCGCCGAGAGCAGCGGCGGCATCGTGGCGAGGACCACCGCGCACGGCGAGGCCACGATCATGAACGTCATCGCCCGCAGCAGGGCCCCGGTCAGGTCGTCGCCGAGCGCCAGCGGCACCGCGAAGACGGCGAGCGTGGCGACGACCATGCCGAGCGAGTACCGCTGCTCGACCTTCTCGATGAACAGCTGCGTGGGCGCCTTGGTCTCCGACGCCTCCTCGACCATCGCCACGATCCGCGCGATCACCGAGTCCGACGCGTCACGCCCGACCCGCACCCGCAGGGCGCCCGCCCCGTTCAGCGTCCCCGCGAACACGTCGTCCCCGGCCTCCTTGGCGACCGGAAGCGGCTCCCCGGTGATCGTCGCCTGATCGACATCACTGGCACCGTCGAGCACCTCGCCGTCCGCGCCGACCCGCTCACCGGGGCGTACGAGGATGACGTCACCGACCCTCAACTCGGCCGTGCCGACCGGCTCTTCGCCACCTCCGTCGGCCAGCCGCGTGGCCGTGGCGGGCGCGAGGTCGAGCAGGCTGCGCACCGAGTCGGCGGTGCGGGCGGTGGCAAGGGCCTCAAGGGCGCCGGACGTGGCGAAGATGACGACGAGCAGCGCCCCGTCCATCACCTGCCCGATCGACGCCGCGCCGAGGGCCGCGACGATCATCAGCAGGTCCACGTCCAGGGTCTTCTCGCGCAGCGCACGCAGCCCGGCGAGCGCGGGCTCCCAGCCCCCGGCGACGTACGCGACGGCGTACAGCGCACCCCACGTCCACGCGGCGGCCCCCGCCAGCTGGAGCGGCAGCGCGATCAGGAACGCGGCCGTGGCGGCCGCCGCCCAGCGCGCCTCCGCGAGCGCGAGGACACGGGTGCGGCGGCGCGGAGCCGCCGCGCGATCGTCGGGAACCCCGTGGTCGGAGCGGGTGAGCAGGGCAGGGGGCATGGCGAAGGAACCCTTCACGGGCTGGGGAACGGCAACGCCCACACCGTACAGGAACGAATGAACAGTTTTTCATGTGTCATCGCTAGGATGACGCCATGGGCCACGGAGTCGACGACAAGAGCACCGCCACCACGCGTGAACGCCTGGACAGCGTGGGGGCCGCCGACGTCGCCGCCACCCTCCAGGCCCTGGCGACGCCCTCAAGACTGCTGATCCTCGCCCGTCTGCAGGAGGGGCCCTGCGCGGCGGGCGATCTGGCCGATGCGGTCGGCATGGAGCAGTCGGCCTGCTCCCACCAGCTGCGTCTGCTGCGCAACCTCGGCCTGATCACCGGTGAACGGCACGGCCGCTCCGTGATCTACGCCCTCTACGACCACCACGTCGCCGAACTCCTCGACCAGGCGCTCTTCCACGTCGAGCACCTGCGCCTCGGTCTGCGGGACACGCCGGCGGGCGGCTAACCTGATCTTCGAGAGTGATCTCTTGATTCCGCACGGTTGAGGGAGTTCCGCACAGGTGAGGGAGCGCGAGAGCGGCGTGTGGCCCGTGGTGGCGGTCGTGGCCGCCGGCGGCGCGATCGGCGCGTCGGCCCGCTACGGCGCGTCCCTGATCTGGCCCACCGCCCCCGGCACCTTCCCCGCGACGACGCTCCTGGTGAACGTCGTCGGTTGCGCGCTGATGGGTGTCCTGATGGTGCTCCTCACCGAGGTGCGGAGCGCCGTCAGGAAGCCGCACCGCCTGCTGCGGCCCTTCTTCGGCACCGGCGTGCTGGGCGGCTTCACCACCTTCTCCACCTACGCGGTGGACATCGAGCGCCTGGTGGAGGGCGGCCATGCGCGCACGGGCCTCGCCTATCTCGGACTGACGGTGCTCGCGGCCCTCGCGGCGGTGTGGAGCGCGTCGTGGGCGACGCGCCGCGTCGTGGCGTGGGGGCGGCCATGAGTCAGTGGAGGCGGCCATGAGTCAACTGGCCAACTGGCTCTGCGTGGTGGCGGGCGCGATGATCGGCGCCCCGCTGCGGTTCCTCACCGACCGCGCCGTGCAGGCCAGGCACGACACGGCCTTCCCGTGGGGGACGTTCACGGTCAACGTGGCGGGCAGCCTGATCCTCGGCGTGCTCACCGGCGCGACCGTCGCGGGCGCCGCCTCCTCCCACACTCAACTCTTCCTCGGTACAGGCCTGTGCGGCGCCCTGACGACGTATTCGACCTTCTCGTACGAGACGCTGCGGCTGGCCGAGGGCGGTGCCCGGTTCCATGCGGTGGTCAACGTCGTGGCCAGTGTGGTCGCGGCGCTGGGCGCGGTCTTCGTGGGTGTCGCGCTGGCGGAGACGCTGTGGGCGTGACGGGTCGCGGCGGCGGGGTTCTTGTCGATCGGGGGATCGACAAGAACCCCGACGCCGGACGCCGGACGCCAGGATCAGGACCCCGGGATCAGGCCTCCGAGAAGTCCCCGGAGAGGGCGGCGGCCATCCGAAGGTGCGGTGCCGCGTCCGTGTCCCGGCCCTGCCGCTCCAGGGTGCGGCCGAGGAGCAGCCGGGCGTACTGCTCGACGGGGTCGAGCTCGATGACCGTACGCAACTCGGTCTCCGCGCGCCGCAGTTGCGCCGAGTGGTAGTAGGCGCGGGCGAGCAGCAGACGCGGGGCGACCTGCTCCGGTACCTCGTCGGCCAGGGTGCCGAGGATGCGCGCCGCCGTGGCGTACTCCTTGGCGTCGAAGAACTGCCGCGCGCGCTCCCAGCGCTCCGCCGCGGTTCCGTGGTCGTAGTACGTCATGTCCACTGTTGCCTCCTTCGAGCCGTCCAACGGGCGCAGGTGATTGAATATTCCACTAAGTTGTTCCGCGTTGTCCCGCGTAGCTCCGTGGTAATTCCACTGGGACGGCGGTTCCTCCGGAATGACCGGAGCGCGTGCCTGACGTCCGGTGCTCCACGGGTCTAGGTTGTGCGGCATGAGCAATCTTGATCGCGAGGCGGTCCCGGCCCTGTGCGGCGGGCGCGGGTTCGTCGTCGCCGAACCGGTCCGTGAACTCCTCAGCCCCCGCAAGGTCAAGCTCGGCGAGTCCACCGAGGTCCGCCGCCTGCTGCCCAACCTGGGGCGCCGCATGGTCGGCGCCTGGTGCTTCGTGGATCACTACGGCCCCGACGACATCGCCGACGAGCCCGGCATGCAGGTCGGCCCCCACCCGCACATGGGCCTGCAGACGGTCAGCTGGCTGCACGACGGCGAGGTCCTGCACCGCGACTCCACGGGCAGCCTCCAGACGATCCGCCCCCGCGAGCTCGGCCTGATGACCTCGGGCCGGGCGATCTCGCACTCCGAGGAGAGCCCCAGGTCACACGCCCGCCTCCTGCACGGCGCCCAGTTGTGGGTGGCGCTGCCCGACGTCCACCGCAACACCGACCCGCGCTTCGAGCACCACGCGGAACTGCCCCTGGTCACCGCCCCCGGCCTGACGGCGACCCTCGTCCTGGGCACGGTCGACGGCACCACGTCACCCGGCACCACCTACACCCCGATCGTCGGCGCGGACCTCACCCTCACCCGCGACGCGGACGTACGCCTCCCGCTGAACCCCGACTTCGAGTACGCCGTCCTGTGCATGTCCGGCGAGACGAGGGTGGACGGCGTCCCCGTCGTGCCCGGCTCGATGCTCTACCTGGGCTGCGGCCGCACCGAACTGCCGCTGCACGCGGAGTCGGACGCGAGTCTGATGCTGCTGGGCGGCGAGCCGTTCGACGAGGAACTGATCATGTGGTGGAACTTCATCGGGCGCTCGAACGAGGAGATCGCACGGGCGCGCGCGGACTGGATGGAAAGCACCCGCTTCGGTGAGGTGAAGGGCTACGACGGCGACCGGATCCCGGCGCCGGACTTGCCGCCCGTGCCGCTGAAGCCGCGGGGGCGGGTGCGCTGAGGGGGAGGTTGCTGTCGTGAGGGCTGCCGCCCGGGGCGGCCCTCCTCCCAAGCGCTCAGCGACAAACGTGGTCGATCGTTTCTGAGGCGCTACGCGCGCGATGAGGCGGCGTCCGCTCGCTCAGCTCCCGATCGTGCCCCTCGGCTTCGACGACGTGCGGGAGTTGATTGAGACGGCGCGGTCGGCCGCGGCCGCGCGATCGGGGTTGTCCACGGCGCCGTCTCGCTCGTAAGCGCAGTCATCGGCCCGCTCAAGGGCCAACTCGCGGGCGTCGAGCAGGGCTGGCGCTGGGGCCTGCGGGGCGTCGGCACCTTCAACATCCTGCTCGGCCTCGCCATCTGGCTGTGGTTCCGCGACCCGGGACGGGGCGCGGCCGAGGAACAGCTCGCCGACCTCGACCGCGCCACGCGCAACGCCCACTCGAAGCTCACCTGGACCAAGGCACTCTCGCTCCTCAAGATCCGCAGCCTGGTCGTCCTCCTGGTCTCCCGCCTCCTGTCGGGACATCTCCTGATGGGCACCTGCGGCGTCGTCTACCTGGTGGACGTGTACGGCTTCAGCACGCAGAAGGCGTCGATCGTGCTGCTGCCCTTCGGTGTCGGCTACTTCCTCGCCACACTCCTGGGCGGCTTCGCGGCGGACCGGGCCACCCGGCGCAGCCCCCGCCACGGCCTGGTCACGATCCTTCAGGCGGCCCAGTTCGCCTTCGCACTCTTCGCCTACTTCGGCACGACCTCCTTGCCGAACTCCGCTTCACCGACTACCGCTTCACCGACTACCGGTTCAGCATCGAACGGGCCCGCATCGAACCGGCCCCGGGCGAGTTCTCCCGCGCCGCCATCGCCCACTACCGGCGCATGGTCTGCGGGGAGCCGTCGCCGGTCACGCCGGGGGTGCTTCGCGTCCTGCGCAGGCGTCGTCGGTGGTGGCGTACCGGGGAGCGCAGCGAGGTGATCAGGCGGGCTTCACCGACGGCGCGGAGGAAGCCTTGTGTGGTGCTGTCACTGTGCATCTCCCTGTGGAACGCGTGGAGGGGGCCGGGTGCCGTACCGGCACCCGGGCCCCGAAGGAAACTGCTACACCATCTGCCGGCCCTGATACTGCGCCGGCCTTCTGTTTCCGCACAGCCACCTGGGAGCGGGGGAGTGCGGGGATCGCGGTTGCTTGACCGGAGACCACCTCACTATCGATGTCCTGCGGTACCCGGGCTCTGCCATTCGGCCCGGGCGATCCTGATGGCGCGAAGCTCCTCCGTTCTTCCCTCTTGAACAGCACTTACCGAAGGGGGACTGCGTACTGCTGGTACTGCCCTACTGCGTACTGCCGGTGGTACGAACTGCTCGTGGCCTGCGACAGCGCCACTCTTCGGCAGCCAGCCCCGTCGCCTCTCCTGCGTCTGCTCTGGCTTGGAACCCCACTGCCGAACCTCCCGGTGCGCGCGCCCGCAGCCGACGCCTTCACCGAGGTGCTGCTCACTTGCCTGCACTGCTGGGTACTGCGAACTGCACTTACCGGTGCTGCACTTGCTTGAACTGCGGTCCTGCTCGTGGCGGCCCCTGATCACTGCGGGCCACCCGGTCCGGTCGCCAGTCCCGTCACCGTCCTGCATCAACCCTGGCTTCGGAACTCCACCACCGCACCGTCCTGCGTACTGCACTTGCGGGTACTGCCGCCCGGCAGTTCATCTCTGCCGGGCCCTGCTGTCTTTCTGGCTACGAGAGAAACCATAACCACACCACCACCCAATGTCTACTCCGGCCGACATAGATTTCCGCGTGTTCGACAGTGAGGTAATCGACCTCGGTGCCGACGGGGGCAGGCGCGGGGATCGGAGCTCGTCGCCGACGCCCTGCGCCTGTCAGGCGGCGTTTCCCGCCGAGGTCCGGCTGGCATCAGGGACAGGGACGGCCACCGTGTCCTCGGCGACCGCGGTCTTGGCCGGTACCCCGATTCCGAGCTTCTCGAGGATCTTCTTCTCGATCTCGTCGGCGAGGTCGGGGTTGTCCTTCAGGAAGTTGCGGGCGTTCTCCTTGCCCTGGCCGAGCTGGTCGCCCTCGTACGTGTACCAGGCGCCGGCCTTGCGGACGAAGCCGTTGTCCACGCCCATGTCGATCAGGCCGCCTTCGCGGCTGATGCCCTGGCCGTAGAGGATGTCGAACTCGGCCTGCTTGAAGGGCGGGGCGACCTTGTTCTTGACGACCTTGACGCGGGTGCGGTTGCCGACCGCGTCCGTGCCGTCCTTGAGGGTCTCGATCCGGCGGATGTCGAGCCGCACCGAGGCGTAGAACTTCAGCGCGCGGCCACCGGTCGTGGTCTCCGGGGAGCCGAACATCACGCCGATCTTCTCGCGCAGCTGATTGATGAAGATGACCGTCGTCCTCGTCTGGCTGAGCGCGCTGGTGATCTTGCGGAGGGCCTGGCTCATCAGACGGGCCTGCAGGCCCATGTGCGAGTCGCCCATCTCGCCCTCGATCTCCGCACGCGGCACCAGGGCCGCGACGGAGTCGACCACGATCAAGTCGATCGCCCCGGAGCGGATCAGGATGTCGGCGATCTCAAGCGCCTGTTCACCGTTGTCCGGCTGGGACAGGATGAGGTTGTCGGTGTCGACACCGAGCTTCTTGGCGTACTCCGGGTCCAGGGCGTGCTCGGCGTCGATGAACGCGACCGAGCCGCCGGCCTTCTGTGCGTTCGCCACCGCGTGCAACGTCAGCGTCGTCTTGCCGGAGGACTCCGGCCCGTACACCTCCACCACACGGCCGCGGGGCAGACCGCCCACGCCGAGCGCCACGTCCAGCGCGGTCGATCCGGTGGGGATCACCTCGATGGGCTCATTGGGCCGCTCGCCGAGGCGCATGACCGCACCCCTGCCGAATTTCCGCTCGATCTGTGCGAGCGCGGTGTCCAGCGCCTTTTCGTGATCGGTTCCTGCCATGAGCTTTCACCCGGTCCGATGGTGTGGCACGCCGCACGTCGGAGGACGTGAGCGTCTACTGCCGACTACGGACGTCTCGGAGATCCCAGTAAACGAACATCCGATCGATTTGCGTGTCCAGTGAAAGGTACCAAACTGCGGGGGAGCGGGAGGGGATGCGCACCGGACCGCTCCGGACCGCTACACACACAGATCACGCCGCCGCCCGTCTTCAGTCAGCGAAGCTCGTCGCAGTGACGGCTGCCGCAGGCCGACGCGGAACGCAGAGCGCCGGGGGCGGTGTGATCCATCTGCTCTCAGGACTCTGCTCTCAGGACTGCTCTTCCTCGGGAGCAGTGTTGGTTCCAGCCTCTGGGTCAACGACGACTTGATCGAACTCGCGCATCCCCGCCGGGATTTGTTCCATCGAGAATTGAGCGTGGCGCAGGTTGGCGCCGTCGAAGGTCGTCGAGATGGCGTAGCTCTGTCGGAAATCCGCCTCGGGCGCCCAGGCGCCGGAAAAGTCGGTGCGGCGCAGGTTGGCGGCCCGTAGGTCGGCTCCGCTCAGGCGTGCGCGCCGGAAGTTGCCGCGCTCGAAGTCGAGCCCTGTCAGGTCGGTACGTCTCAGGTCGAGCCGCGATGCTTCACTCCGGTCGGGGCGGCGCCCGATCACTGTGACGGCGGCTTGTACGGCTTCGTCGGGTCGCGGTATGCCGAGGCCCAGGCCCGCGTGTTGGCGGATGAAGGCCGCCAGGACGGTGACGACCGTGTCGTGGTCGTCTTCGCTGTCCCGCATGATGCGTTCGAGGCTGTAGATGGCACCGAGCCGCTGCGTGTCATCCTGCGAGCTGAGCAGTTTGATCGCTTCGACGTAGCGGCCGGTGACCTGCCCTTCGCGAGTGAGCTTGGCCTGTTCTTCGTCGCGCTTCTGCGTCTCGCGAAGTGTTGTCCGGAATTGCTGCTGGCTCTCGGCGAACTGCTCTTGGGCGTGCTCGAACTGGTTGCGCTCAAGCCGGTGCCTCTCACGGGTGTAGTAGAGCCCCGCAGCGGTGAAGCCGCCGGCGGCGACGGCGATGAGCATGGTGCGGAATCCGGTGACGATGATTCCCGCGCTGGAGACCAACTCGCCTTCGCTGTCCTTCAGGTGGTGCCCTTCGATCCACCAGGGGCCCCAGATGAGGAGCGCGACGAAAGTGGCGGTGCCGAGCCCGCCCCCCACCCAGGCTTTGACGGGGAGCTTCTTCGCGCCGTTTCCGTTGCCGCTCATGGCGGCATGATGTCCGTGTGCGGGCGGCGCCATGCCGTGAACGGCGCTTCTCGGAGAGGGAGTTGCAGTTGCCGGTGGATCCGGTGATCGCGGGTGCGGTGGTCACGTACCAGGGCACGGTGCTCCTCATCCGCCGCCGGGTTCCGGAGGGTGATCTGGTGTGGCAGTTCCCGGCGGGGAAGGTCGACCTCGGGGAGTCCGCCGAGCAGGCTGCGGCCCGTGAGGCTTTGGAGGAGGCAGGCGCCGTCGTCGAGCCGCTGACAGTGATCGCGGAGCGGGTGCATCCGATGACCGGTCGGCGGGTCGTGTACGTGGCGTGCCGGTGGCTGTCGGGCGAGGCTCGTGTGGCGTCTGCGCGGGAGGTCGCGGAGGCCGCGTGGGTGCCGTTGGACGAGCTGGCGGAGCGGATTCCTGGTGGGGTGTTTCCGCCGGTTGGGGAGTACCTTGCTGGGCCGACGCTGCCCTGACCGCCGTGCGCAGGGTGGCATCACCGGTTCTCCGGCTGCCTGGCATGATCAACCGGTGCCTGCTGATCGACTGGAGCCTCTCACCCTGACCGCCGGCGACTTCCGGCTCCGTCCTCCGAGCGTGGACGAGCACATGGAGGTTCTCGCGCTCGGCGTCGACCCGGATGTCCGGCTGTGGAATCCTCGCTGCCAGATCACCGACGAGGCGTCAGCCGTCAGGGACTGTCTCGCCGGAGCGGACTGGTCGGACGGTACTCACGCGACCTTCTCGATCATCGACCACAGCAGCGGACGCTATGCCGGCAACATCGCCCTGCACGGCATCGACCGCCCGCACGCGCAAGCCAAAGTGGGCTACCGCATCGCCCCGTGGACACGCGGGCAGGGAGTGGCCACGGCTGCCGTGCGCAGCGTCGTCAGCTGGGCCCTGAGCGATCTGGGACTCACCCGCCTCACTCTGACCCACGGTGTGGAGAACCCTGCCTCCTGCAGAGTGGCCCAGAAGGCAGGATTCGACCTCGCGTGCACCATGCCCATGGCCAAGCGGTTCGGAGACGGGCAGCTCCACGACGAGCACCTCCATGTCCTCCTCGTGGACCCGGTTGCCACCGCCGGCAACTGACTCCCGGATCGGCATCAGGCTCACTGGCAGACCCCACTTCGTCAGCCTCCGACCAAATGGGGAACGGCCGTTGGTGGCGCCGTGGTGGCGCCGTGGTGGTGCCGTGACGGTGCCCGTGATGGGCGTCGTGCCGGTCGAGCCACGGTTCGACCAGCTGTAGCGTTGAAGACCATTGTCAGCGGTGACGAGCGGAGCGGGCCCATGCACAGTGCAGGCGATCGGATAGACACCTCGACCGCGCATTCGGCGCGGGTGTACGACTACATCCTGGGAGGCAAGGACCACTACCTTGTCGACGCCGAGGCGGGCGATGCCATGTGTCAGCACTGGCCGGCGCTGCCCGTGCACATGCTGGAGAACCGGCGGTTCATGCACCGCGCCGGGCGCTTCCTCGCCCAGGAGCACGGTGTCCGGCAGTTCCTCGACATCGGCACCGGCCTGCCCACAGCTCCCAACCTGCATGAGGTGGTGCAGGAGGTGGCACCGGAGTCCCGTGTGGTCTATGTCGACAACGACCCCATCGTCCTGGCTCACGCCCGCGCCCTCCTGCAGGGTTCGTCCGAGGGGGCGACCGCCTACATCGACGCTGACATGCACGACCCGGACGCCATCCTGGACAGTCCCGAATTCCGTGCGCTGATCGACGTGAACGAGCCGGTCGGCTTGATGGTCATCGGAATACTGCACTTCATCCTGCCGCCGGACGACCGGCGTCTGGTACAGCGACTGCTCGAACCGCTGCCGTCGGGCAGCTTCCTGGCGATGACCATCGGCACCGCCGACTTCGCGCCCGAGGAAGTCGGCCGGGTGGCCGAGGAGTACACCCAGCAGGGCATGCCCATGGCGCTGCGCGACCTGTCGACCGCCACCTCCCTCTTCGACGGAATGGACCTGGTCGACCCCGGCGTCACCCAGGTTCACAAGTGGCGGCCGGGCCCCGAGCAGGACGGCATCGACGACCGGGCCATCGCCATGTACGGGGCGGTGGCCCGTAAGCCCTGACCAGTTGTGACGTCCAGTTGTGACGTCCAGGCACCAGGCAGGAGTTGGTGTCGCTCGGCGAGATGCAGTGGCCCGCCGGAGGACTGGCACAGCTCACCACCGCCGCCCATGCCTTCGTGCCGCCGCTCCGCAAGGAGCCGGGGGACAACCCCACCTGGGTTCGGGGTTCTCCCGGAGTGTGCCGGGATGTCCGCCCTCCTAGCGTGTGGGCATGCCAACTTCAGGACGCATCAAGGTCTTTGCGGCGTGCGTGGCGGTGGTTGCCGCCGCCACGGCGACGACCACTGCAGCCCCCGCCACGGCGACGACCACCGCCGCCCCCGCCACGGCGACGACCACCGCCGCCCCCGCCACCCCGGGCCCGTTGGCCCGCTTTCACGACCAGCGCGTCGACTGGCACGCCTGCGCCCTCGGCGCCGACGACAAGGAGGGCCAGGAACTGGACGCCGCAGGCGCCGAGTGTGCGGACATCGACGTGCCGCTCGACTACGCCGACCCCGGCGGCCGCACCATCACCGTCGCCATATCCCGGCTGAAGGCCACCGACACCGCCCACCGCGTCGGCCCGATGCTGCTCAACGACGGAGGACCGGCCGGCCCCAGCCTCCGTATGCCGGTGACCAAGTCGAAGGTGATGGGCGAGGTCGCCGGCCGCTACGACCTGATCGGCATGGACCCGCGCTTCGTCGGCCGGAGCACCCCGCTGGACTGCGGCTGGGACCTCGGCTCAGCGCCCCTGCGCTCCGCGGGCGCCGACCTGGCGGCCTACCGCGAGGAGGTCTCCGTCGCGCGCGAGCTGGCCCGGCGGTGCAAACGCGCCCACGGCGATGTACTGCCGTACGTCACCACCCGCAACACCGCCCGCGACATGGACATCATCCGCGCCGCCCTCGGCGAGGACACCCTCTCCTACCTCGGCTACTCCTACGGCAGTTACCTCGGAGAGGTCTACACACAGCTCTTCCCCGGTCGCACCGACCGCATGGTGCTCGACGGCGTCAATTCCCCGAAGCGCTACAGCCACACCCTGCTGCGCGGTTCCGAGGCGGCCAACGAAGCGGCCCTGCGCGCGTGGGCGTCGTGGGCCGCCGCACGCCACGCCACCTACGGTCTTGGCACCACGCGCGCCGAGGTCCTGGCGACGGTGGAACACATCCTCGACGCCGCCGCACAGAAGCCGCTGCGGATCGGGGACGCGTACCTGCTGGACGAGCACGCGCTCCCCTTCTTCTTCATCGGCGGCCTCGCCAGCGATCTCGACGAGGAGCGTGCCGCCCTGGCCACGACCGTACGTCTGCTGGCACGCGCCGCCGACCGGGAACCGGTCGAGCCGTCCGAAAGGCTTGCCGGTCAGCTGGAGTTCCTGCTGACCGGGGCAGGCTCGGCCCCCGCCAGCCAGATGACGGCGATCATCTGCGGCGACGTGGCCGAGCGGCGAGGCGTCGCCGGCTACTGGCGCGCGGTCGAGAAGTCCCGTGAGCAGTTCCCCCTCACCGGACCGCTGGCCAACAACATCACCCCCTGCGAGTTCTGGGACCAGCCCGCCGAAGCGCCGACCGTGCTCGACAACGACGTCCCGGCCCTGCTCGTCAACGCCACCGGCGACCCCCGCACCCTCTACACCGACGCCAAGGCCATGCGCGAGCAGTGGCCCAGCTCCCGGCTGCTCACCGTCAAGGGCGCCCGTCAGCACGGCCTGTACGGCGAGTACGGCAACACCTGCGTCAACGAGCGCGTCAACGCCTACCTGCGGACGGGACGGCTCCCCGCGCACGACCTGACCTGCGAGAAGTAGCCGCCCTCATCGGCTCGACGGTGCGGGCTGCTGCGGCACGAGTGCCGTCTCGCCGTGGGGCGAAGCGTCCGCCTGCCTGACGTGGGCCCACCGACCGACGCGCCGCAACAGCTGTCCCAGGTGCCGGTAGAAGCGGTCCGGCAGGAACACGGCGTCCGCCACGATCATCGCGCCGGAGAAAAGCGGAAGTCCCATGAGCACGGCGATCCCCAGGTGCATGCCCAACAGCAGGCTCAGGACCGGGTACTTGAGCCGTCCGAACAGGACGAACGGGAACGCGACCTGCAACAGAACCGTCAGGTAGCAGGCGATGGTGATCAGTACGTCGTGCTCGTCCGCCAGGAGAGAGAGCTCGGGCCAGGGCCGGAACAGGTCGAGGTTCAGGACGTAGTGGAGGGCCGTCCCGTTGCCCCAGGTGCCGCCCTGCACCTTGTAGAGCCCGGCGGAGCCGTAGAGAAAGCAGACCTGGACGGCGATGACGAACATGCCGCAGTGATGGAGCACGGTCGTCAACATCTGGCGCATGGCGCCCAGTTGAATCCGAAATTCGCCTGCGGCCATGCCCGCCGAGCTGCTCTTCGCCGCCCCCGAAGAGGCCCGCAGTCGGGCCCTGCGCGCATCCAGGGACCAGCGGCGACCGCACGCGGTGAAGACGAGGTACACGGCCATGAGGAGGATGAGGTTGTCTCCTCCGTCGGTCATGAAGATGGCCCTGGAGTGGAAGGACGCGACCACGACCGCGAAGAGTACGGACATCAGTCTGGTCCGCCAGCCCAGCATGAACAGTGCGGACGTGACGAGGGCTGCCGTGTAACAGGCCTCGAAGTACGGTCGGCTGTCGGACAGGGTGAGGATGCTGACCCACCCGGTCTGGTCGAACAGTTGCCTGGCCAGCTCGGGGGTCCACGGAGATCCGGGGCCCCAGATCTCGTCGCGGTGCGGAAACTCGCGCAGCAGGAAGACGAGGTAGAGAAGGCCGTAGCCGATGCGCAGAACTGCTGCGGCGTAGAGGGAGATCGGCCGCTCGGTCAGGAGAGTGAGAAACGCACCGATCCGCTCCGGTGCGCGGCGCGACACGCCTGCCTCCTTCCCTTCGGGAGTGCGCCGGTGCGGCGGGAGTGTCTGCTCAGTTTCCATGGGATTCCGCCTTCCACCAGGGCAGATACCGCGTATCGGCAGGCTTGGGCGCGGCGGTTGACGGGCCGGTGCCGACCGCTGCGGCGGGAGCGGCGATGGGCACGGTGATCACCCGCAGCTGGATGGACTCGAAGGTGCCCTCACGGTGGGCGACGATGCGATCCGCCGCGATGTTGGTCAGGTAGCGCTGCATCATCAGCGCCCGCGGCGAGCGCGGCCGGTCATCGCCGCCGTGGGTTTCGACGTACGAGCTCCAGGAGCGCCGCAGCATGTTCTGCGCCGTATGACTGGGGAAGGCGTGGTGCCTCACGGCGGAGTTGTCCACGGCCGTCAGATCGAACCAGCCGCTCACCTGCACACTGCCGTCCGGGGCGGTGTGCAGGGTCCTGGCGGAGATCTGCTGGTTGACCGATTCCGGATCCGGTGCGAAGAGCCGCCAGTTCTGTTCGAACAGCGGGAGAACCCACGCGTTGACCTGGCGGCTGTACTGCTGGGAGAGGGGGTTGGGGGGTGCCACGTGCAGAAACACCAGGATCACGTGGACCAGGGCCGTCGCGAGGCACAGAGCCACGGCGGCTCCCGTTCCCGCCTTCAGGACCCGCACGGGGCGGGACGGACGGCCCGAAGCTTCTCGGGACGCACCGCATCTCCCGTCTCCGGGTGGGGCCGACCCGGAGACGGGCCGTTCCGCTTCGTCGACATCCACCGTTTCAACGCCGCCTTGCACGGCCCCACCCGGCCTCTTCATCCCGGCTTCTCCGCTTCTCCCTGAACTGCCGACGGCGGCACGCGACGGAGGCGATGACGCCCTCGCCGCGTGCCGCCCGTTCTGCTTGCTCACATGGAACTAGGCAGGCTTCTTGTGGTGATCCTTGTGACCGTCGGGATGTCCCTCGTGGTGGCCGGGCTTGTGGTGACCGCCGGGCTTGCCGCCGTGATCGTCCGGCTTCCCGCCGTGGTCGTGGTGACCGGGCTTGCCGGGGTGGTCGTGGTGACCGGGCTTGCCGGGATGGTCGTGGCCGTTTCCACCGGTCGTGCCACCGTGGCCGCCGCCCGGGCCACCGCCTGTGGAGCCACCCGGGGCGCCACCTGTGGAACCGCCGGTGGTGCCGCCCGTGGTGGCACCCGCGATGAGGCCGCCCAGGACGCCGCCGGTGGTGCCGCCGCCCGTCGGCACGCCACCGATGACGCCGACGGTGGTGCTGCCCGAGGTACCCGCTGTGGTGCTGCCCGTGGTGCCACCGCTCGTAGCGCCGGCGATCACACCGCCCGAGATCAGCCCGCCAGTGGTACCACCGGTCCCGCACTGCCCCTGGAAGATCCTGTTGGAGTCCAGTGTCACGGCACCGTCACCGCGTGCGCCCGCATCAGCCAGCAGCCGGCCGTTGATGGTCGCCCCCGTGGTGGCGGTGATCGAGGTGTCGGCCAGGATGGTGCCCACGAACGTGGAGTTGGTACCGAGCGTGGCCGAGCTGCCGACCTGCCAGTAGACATTGCACGGCGAGGCGCCATTGATGAAGCTCACCGAGCTGGCGGATGCCGTCGTCAGCGCCGAACCGATCTGGAAGACCCAGACCGCACTGGAGTTGCCCTGGGCGTCCAGGGTGAGCGTGTCGGTGATCTGCGCGGAGCTGTTCGCCCTGTAGAGGCCCGGCGTCAGCGTCTGACCACCGAACTCGTGGGGAGCGTCGTTGTACACCGCGTCGGTCAGGGTCTGCCCGGCGGCCTGGTTGTACGCGGTGGTCAGGTCGATCTTGGCCTGGCCCGCGACGGCATCCGCGGAGTGCAGAGTCCCGGGCGGGGTCACGGTGCCGGGCCCTCCGTCGGACTCGGCGAACCCGGTGATGGCCGTCCCGGGGCTCACGCCGACGTCGAGACCGTTGACCACCGTGGGACCGGTGTTGGTGACCGTCGCGCCGGCCAGGACTCCGAAACCGGCCGCAGTGCCAAGAGGCACTGGGGTGGCGACGGCGTTTGCGCGTGTCGGCGTCACCGCGATTACGACAGCGGCGATCACCACGGCCGTTACCGCAGCGATCCAGGCCGACATGGTGCGCCGCAGTGGTGGTACGTCAGGAATGTTCAGCGTCATCGAGGGGCCAACTCCTGTGAGGGGGTGGTGCCTTCTCGGCGGTTCTCCGTCGTACAGAATCGCCTGCTTCTGTCGCTGGCATATTACGCAGAAAAGGAATTCAGTAATGCTTGATTCGGGTATCTTCACTGAAATTGGCGAGCGGATCGCAAAACGCATAGAAATAACTAATGGTCTGGATAGGGGATTATTCCCACGCAGGTCAGGTGTGGTTTCATGGTCGCGGTGCCACGCCAATACATCCGGCACATGGAGGTGAAAGGATTCTGCGGTTTAATGCGGCGTATGAGCGTCGCCTGAGCCGAGCTGGCCCTATTGATATCGAATGCGGGGCGGTCAAAGCCTGTCAGCTCGAAGTGAGTCACCGTCCACCTCGGGGAGATCGGCCATGTGGCCGACGCGCGTCTGTCAGTGCCGGGTGCCAGGCTGGTGTCACAAGGACCTGCGAAGGGAATCGTCGTGATCACCACTGACAACACTCCCGGATCCCCCTGTTGGCTCGACCTCGGCACCCCCGACGTCCCGGCCACCGCTGCCTTCTACGGCGCGGTGCTCGGCTGGGAGTACGAGTCCATGGGCGAGGCCGACGGGGAAGGCGGCATGTTCCAGAAGGACGGCAAGACCGTCGCCGGGCTCGGCAAGCTCACCGAGGAGGGCGCGCGCCCGGCCTGGATGATCTATTACACGGTCACCGACGCGGACGCCACGACTCAGGCCGTGGAGCGCGCGGGCGGCACGGTGCGGGTGGCGCCCAGGGACCTCGACGACTGGGGACGGATGGCGCAGTACACCGACCCGCTGGGGGGCCAGTTCGCCGTCTGGCAGCCGGACAAGAACTCCGGCTTCGAGCTGGCGGACGACCCGGGCTCACTGTCCTGGGCCGAGCTGTTCACGACCGACGTGGCCGCCGCGAAGGAGTTCTACGGCGGCGTCCTCGGCTGGCAGTTCAGCAACATGGAGCTGCCGGGCGGCGCCGGCACGTACACCCTCGTGACCCCCGCCGGCCTTCCCGAGGAGCGCATGCAGGGTGGCCTGATGGAGCTCCGCAAGGAGGACCTCACGCTGACGGACGGTCGGCCGTACTGGCACCCGGTCTTCGCCGTCACCGACTGCGACGCCGCGGTCGCCCAGGTCACCGGGAACGGCGGCAGCGTGCACATGGGGCCCGACGACGCGGAGGGCGTCGGCCGGTTGGCCGTCTGCCGCGACCCGTCGAACGCGGAGTTCGTGGTGCTCAACCCCGTCGAGAGCTGAGCCCACCCCTCCGCCCCCGGCTGAGCCCCTAGGAACCCTTGGGGAAAGCGGCGCGCAACCCGGATCCGTTGACGAGGAAGGCACTCGCGCCGATGGTGAGCGCGCAGACGACCTGCAGCGCGACGAACCACGGCGGGAGAGCACCGGGGATCAGATCGATGGAGATGATCGTGACCGGCAGGACGACGGAGATGATGCGCAGGCGCAGATAGGCCCATCGGGCTCCCCGCGAGGCGAGGACGATCAGCCAGTACGTCACCGCCGCACCGGCGAGCACTCCGGCTGAGCGGCCCCACATGAACGGCGTGGCCGTCCTTCCGGTGATCGCCAGGACGGCGACCGTGATGAGGACGGCGGCGCTCAGTACGCCGTAGGCCGCGGCGAGGATCTTCGCCTTGCCGAAGTCCCGTTGGACGGATGGGTGGTTGAAGTGAGCGGCCTTGGTCGTGACCTTGGCCGTGGTGTGGCTGATGGTTTCCATGTGTCTGTCCGCCCTCGCGTTTGCTGCGTGCCGTCTGCGTGCTTTCTGCGCGCTGTCTTTGTGGTGTCGACGCTAGGAAGCGGGGGAGCGGAGCGGTATGCGCCTGGACCCAGTAGTGGGTGGGGCTGGGCCCACTCCTGGGCCGACCAGGGGGGGGAATCAGGCTCCGTGCCGTGCACAGTGGAGACACCGAGCCGGGTCGGCCGGGGTCGGTGGAGCAGAAGGAAGAGTCATGCGACAGGTCGTGTCGTGGGTGGGGAGCGCCTGCGTGGGGTTCGCCCGGGCGTGTCTGGTGGTGGTCGTGAGCATGTTGGTTCCGGCCGTGTGGGCCGCTGCTGTTGCGCTGGGGATCTGGTGGGGTGCGGGCAACCCGTGGTCGTGGGTCGCGCCGGTCGTGCTGGTGTGTGTCGGCACGTTCGGCCTGTCCCGCCCGATCTGCCGGATGTTCCGCTTCCTCGTTGCGCGGTGGACGGCCACCGTCATTCCCGACGGGTACCGGCAGGCCGGGCCCGTGGTGCGGATGTCCACCGGCTACTGGTGGAACGGCTTCTCGTACGAGCGCACCCGCCGCGACGCCTTGATGGACCAGCGGTGGCGGATCTGGTGCGGCGACCCGGCCGTCCGGCGTGACCTGCGCTTCACGGGGATCGCGCCGCTCACCGCGGGCGTGGTCGCGGCCGTCCCGCCGTCCGGCGTCGCGGTGGCGGTTCTCGGGTTCGGTCAGTCCTCGCTCTCCGCGCGCGTGGTCGGAGGGTTCGGGTTCGTCGCCGCCATCGCGAGTGCTCCGTACGCCTGGCGGGTCGTCGAGCCGGTGGCCGCCCGCTTCCTGCGTGCGTCTCCCGCGATGGTCCTCGCCGCCCGCGTGGACGAGTTGACGGCCCAGCGCGCGGACACGACCGTCGCACAGGCCGCCGAGATCCGCCGGATCGAACGCGACCTGCACGACGGGGCGCAGGCGCGGCTTGTCGGGCTCGGGCTCTCCCTGGCGACGGCCGAGAAGTTGATGGAGACCGATCCCGACCAGGCCAGGGCGCTGATGCGGGAGGCGCGAGCGGGCGCCACCACCTCACTGACCGAGCTGCGCGAACTGGTCAAGGGGATCAGCCCGCCGGTGCTCAACGACCGAGGGCTCATCGATGCCGTACGCGCTCTCGCCCTGGACAGCCCGCTCGAAGCCGCTGTCAGTGCCGATGTGTCGCTGCGCCTCGACCCGCCGATCGAATCCGCCGCGTACTTCGGAATCGCCGAACTGCTGACCAACGCGGTCAAGCACGCCCACGCGACCCGGGCGCGGATCTCCGTCGCGCGGGACGACACCGGTCTCGTCGTGGACGTCGAGGACGACGGCCGGGGAGGGGCGAGCGTGCGCGCCGACGGTGGACTGGCGGGGCTGCGCCGCCGCCTCGCCGCCTTCGACGGCACCCTGGAGATCACCAGCCCGGCAGGCGGCCCGACCCGCGTGAGAATAGTGGTGCCATGCGAATCGTCGTAGCCGAAGATCTCTACCTCCTGCGTGACGGAATGGTCCGCCTCATCGAGGCGTGCGGACATGAGGTGGTGGGCACGGCGGCCACCGGACCCGAGACGCTCGACGCGCTCCTGAAGTGGCGCCCGGACGTCGCCGTCGTCGACGTCCGCCTGCCGCCGACCCAGACGGACGAGGGCCTGCGGGCGGCTCTGGCCGCACGTCGTGAACTGCCCGGCCTGCCGGTCCTGATCCTCTCCCAGTACGTCGAACAGCTCTATGCCCGCGAGCTGTTGGCCGACGGCACCGGCGGCATCGGCTACTTCCTCAAGGAGAGCGTGTTCGACGCCGACCAGTTCATCGACGCCCTGGAACGCGTCGCCGCCGGTGGCACCGCGATGGACCCCGTCGTCATCGCGAAGCTGCTGTCCAGCGGGTCATCCAACCGGAGACTTGAACGGCTCACCGAACGCGAACACTCCGTGCTCGCCCTCATGGCCGAGGGGCTGTCCAACCAGGCCATCGCCGGGCGGCTGTTCCTGAGCGAAAGCGCCATCAGCAAGTACACCACCTCGCTCTTCGGCAAACTCGGCATCACCGATGACGACAGCAACAACCGTCGTGTCCTCGCCGTCCTCACCTATCTGAACAATCCCTGACGGGGATACGGGCTGGGGTTGGTACGGACGATGGCCATGGTCTGCCCGGATCAGCCTTCGGAGCTGCATCGCACCACGGTGAGCATCGCGCCGCACTGCCTCCCCGGTTCGGAGACAGAACCGCCACCGGTGGCCACCAGGAGTGCCCCGCCGGTCAGCCGGACGAGGACACGGGGCGGCCATTCGTCCTCACATGGCCGCCCCGGCAGGAGCGTTCGGGTCAGGAACCCGTGGGCAGCTCCGCCCTCACCTCGCGCGCCGCGGCCACCAGGTTCTCCAGGGAGGCCTTGGTCTCGGGCCAGCCGCGGGTCTTCAGGCCGCAGTCGGGGTTCACCCAGAGGCGTTCGGCGGGGATGGCCTCAAGTCCCTTGCGCAGCAGGGCTGCTGCCTCCTCGGTGCTCGGTACGCGGGGGGAGTGGATGTCGTAGACGCCGGGACCCGCCTCGCGCGGATAGCCGTGCTCGGCCAGTTCGCGGGCCACCTGCATGTGCGAGCGGGCGGCTTCCAGGCTGATGACGTCGGCGTCGAGGTCGTCGATGGCCTGGACGATGTCGCCGAACTCCGCGTAGCACATGTGCGTGTGGATCTGCGTGTCCGGGCGTACGCCGCTGGTGGTGAGGCGGAAGGACTCCGTGGCCCAGTCCAGGTAGGCCGGGTGGTCGGCGGCGCGCAGCGGCAGCGTCTCGCGCAGCGCGGGCTCGTCGACCTGGATGACCGAAGTGCCCGCCTCCTCCAGGTCGTTGACCTCGTCGCGCAGGGCGAGCGCGACCTGGCGTGCCGTGTCGCCGAGCGGCTGGTCGTCGCGGACGAAGGACCAGGCGAGCATGGTGACGGGACCGGTGAGCATGCCCTTGACGGGGCGGTCGGTCAGGGAGTTGGCGTACGAGGTCCAGCGCACCGTCATCGGCTCGGGCCGGGAGATGTCGCCGGCCAGGACCGGCGGGCGCACATAGCGGGTGCCGTACGACTGGACCCAGCCGTGCTGCGTGGCGAGGTAGCCGGTGAGCTGCTCGGCGAAGTACTGCACCATGTCGTTGCGTTCGGGCTCGCCGTGCACCAGCACGTCGATGCCCACCTTCTCCTGGAAGGCGAGGACCTCGCGGATCTCGTTCTTGATGCGCTCCTCGTAGCCCGCCGTGTCGATACGGCCCGCGCGCAAGTCGGCGCGTGCCGTGCGCAGTTCGGTGGTCTGCGGGAACGAGCCGATGGTGGTCGTGGGCAGTTGCGGAAGACCGAGCCGGGTCCGCTGGGCCGCCGCACGCTCCGGGTAGGCGTGGGCGCGGCGGGCGTCGGCGCCGGTGATCGCGGCGACGCGGGAGCGTACGGCCGGGTCGTGGGTGAGGGCCGAGCCCGAGCGGGACGCCAGGCCGGCGCGGTTGGCGGACAGTTCGGCCGCGATGGCGCCCGTGCCCTGGGCCAGGCCGCGGGCCAGCGTGGCGATCTCGGCGGTCTTCTGGTGGGCGAAGGCCAGCCAGCGGGCGATCTGCGGGTCGATGTCCCGTTCGGCGGTGGCGTCCAGCGGGACGTGCAGCAGGGAGCAGGACGCGGAGACGTCGACCCGGTCGGCGAGGCCCAGGAGCGTGCCCAGGGTGGCGAGGGACTTCTCCAGGTCGTTGATCCAGATGTTGCGGCCGTTGACGACGCCCGCGACCAGACGCTTGCCGGGAAGACCGCCGACGGCGGCGAGGTCCTCCAGCTGGCTCGCGGCGGCCTCGGTGAAGTCCAGGGCGAGGCCCTCGACCGGAGCCTTGGCGAGCACCGGCAGCGCGTCGCCGAGCCTGCCGAAGTACGAGCCGACAAGGAGCTGAGGACGGTCGGTGAGCGCACCGAGATCGCGGTAGGCGCGGGCGGCGGCGTTGAGTTCGGCCGGGGTGCGGTCCTGGACCAGGGCGGGCTCGTCGAGCTGCACCCACTCGGCGCCCGCGGCGCGCAGGTCGGCGAGGACCTCGGCGTACACGGGCAGCAGACGGTCCAGGAGGGTGAGCGGCTCGAAATCGGCGGCCACGCCGGGCGCGGGCTTGGCGAGCAGCAGATAGGTGACCGGGCCGACAAGCACGGGGCGGGCCGCGAGGCCGAGCGCGACGGCCTCCTTCAGCTCGGCGACCTGCTTGGCGGAGTCGGCGGTGAAGACGGTGTCGGGGCCGAGCTCCGGCACGAGGTAGTGGTAGTTGGTGTCGAACCACTTGGTCATCTCGAGAGGGGCCACATCCTGCGTGCCGCGGGCCATCGCGAAATAGCCGTCGAGCGCGTCGGCGTCGACGGCCTCACGGTGCCGCTGGGGGACGGCGCCGACCATGACGCTGGTGTCCAGGACATGGTCGTAGTACGAGAAGTCGCCGGTCGGCACCTCGTGGATGCCTGCGTCGGCCAGGTGCTGCCAGGTGGACCGGCGCAGCTGCGCCGCGGTGTCCCGGAGGGCGTCGGCGGTGACGCGGCCCTTCCAGTAGCCCTCGACGGCCTTCTTCAGTTCCCGGTTGGGGCCCTGGCGGGGGTAGCCGTACACAGTGGCCTGTGCTGCCGCGGCTGCGGGCTTCGTTGTCACGGAAATCTCCTTCGCGAGATGACTCCTGAGCATCCCGGGACGGGACGCGGACGCGAAGGGGTGACGAACCGGGCGGACCGGACGCGCGCCACCGGCGCGGTGCTCCACCTGATCTGACGCCGACCCGCCCACGAGGTCACCGGGATGTCCGCACGTGAGGGGTCACGTACGGGCAACGGGCAGGTCTTCGGACTCGCGGGCACACCTGCCGAGGCAGGTTCCTACTGGCCGTCGCTTCCCGGATCCGCGCTCGGACCCAGTGCGTATGACGGCGGTCGTTCCCACTCACCGCTGCGGGGCAGTCCCGGATTCCCACCGGGTTCCCTCTTACGACGCGTCTGCCTGGCGGACAGGGCGAACCAGCTGCACAGGTCAGGCTAGAGGGTGATCGGCCTCCTGGGCAGTACTGATCACATTCCGGACCGTGAGGTGAGACACGGACCCCGCCCGTATCGGCACATGCGGGCGCGCGGAACGGATCACCAGTCCGTTCCGCGCCCCGCTCACAGCAGCCGCGGGCCCCTCAGCCCGGCGGCGGACCCGGGCCCCTCAGCCCCGGTCGTAGGTGTGGAACCCGCGGCCGCTCTTGCGGCCGAGCAGCCCCGCCTCCACCATGCGCTGGAGCAGCGGCGGCGGGGCGTACAGGGGTTCCTTGAACTCTTCGTAGAGCGATGCCGCGATGGAGGCGACCGTGTCGAGGCCGATCAGGTCCGCCAGCTTCAGCGGCCCCATAGGGTGCGCGCAGCCCAGCTCCATGCCCGCGTCCACGTCGGCGGGCGTGGCGAAGCCGGACTCGGTCATCCGGATCGCGGAGAGGAGGTAGGGGACGAGCAGCGCGTTCACGACGAAGCCCGCTCTGTCCTGGGAGCGGACGACCGTCTTGCCCAGGGTGTGCGTGGCGAAGTCCTCTACGGCGGCGACGGTCCGTGCGGCCGTGTGCAGTGAGGACACGACCTCGACCAGGGGAAGCACGGGGGCGGGGTTGAAGAAGTGCAGCCCGAGAACACGGTCGGCACGCCGGGTGGCCATCCCCAGACGCATGACCGGGATGGAGGAGGTGTTGGTGGCCAGGATCGCGTCGGGGTCCTCGACGACCTTGTCCAGGGTGGCGAAGATCTCCGTCTTCGCGGCGGTGTCCTCGACGACGGCCTCGACGACGAGCTGGCGGTCGGCCAGGTCGTCGAGGCTGCCGGTGAAGACCATGCGGGCGAGTGCGTCCTCGGCGCCGATGCGGTCCAACTTGCCTCGCTGGACAGCTCGTTCGAGCGACACGGCGACTCGCTCGGCGGCGGCGCGTGCGGCGAGTGCGTCGGCCTCGCAGACCACGGTGTCCAGGTCGGCGCGGGCGCACACCTCGGCGATCCCGGCGCCCATCTGGCCCCCGCCCACCACGCCGACCCGGCGGATGGCCGCGGTCATGACCGTCCCTCCGGGCGGCGCACGAGGTGACGGCTGTAGGCGTCCGTGGTGAAGAAGGCGGGCAACTCCCGTGCCAGGGCGGTCCGTTCGAAGAGTCCGCGGACTTCGTCGAGAGGGGCCCACGGGTACTCCGCGCCCAGGGCGGCGAGCTCGTCCCCCACCAGTTCAAGGACGGTCGCTCGATCGACGACCTGGTGGCGCAGCCACTGCCAGATCTGCACCCGGGCGATCTCGGCGGTGGCGGCGTCCTCCATGAGCCCGTACAGGGCGACGGCCCCCTGCCCGTGCAGCCATGCGGCGAAGTAGCGCAGGGCGACGGCGATGTTGGTGCGTACGCCATCGGAGGTGGGTGGCGCGCTGATGCGGCGCACGGAGAGCAGCCGGGCCGCCGTCACCTCGACGTCGTCGCGGGTGCGGTCGATCTGATGCGGGCGGGTGTCGAGCACCCCGTCGAACACCGCGCGGCAGACGGGTACAAGGGCGGGGTGGGCGACCCAGGAGCCGTCGAAGCCGTCCTCGGCCTCGCGTTCCTTGTCGAGCCGCACCGTGGCGAGGGCCGCCTGGTGGGCGTCCGGGTCCTTGCCCGGCATGTGGGCGGCCATGCCGCCGATGGCGTGGGCGCCGCGCTTGTGGCAGGTGCGTACGAGGAGTTCGGTGTACGCGCGCATGAAGGGGGCGGTCATGGTGACCTTCGCCCGGTCGGGAAGCAGGAAGTCGGTGCGGTGACCGAAGGTCTTGATGAGGCTGAACAGGTAGTCCCAGCGGCCCGCGTTGAGGCCGGAGCTGTGCTCCCGGAGCTCGTAGAGGATCTCCTCCATCTGGACGGCCGCCGTGATGGTCTCGATCAGGACGGTGGCCCGGATCGTGCCGCGGGGGATGCCGAGGAGATCCTGAGCCAGGACGAACACGTCGTTCCACAGCCGGGCCTCGTCGCGGTTCTCCAGCTTCGGCAGGTAGAAGTACGGGCCGTGCCCGGCGTCGATCTGCCGCTGGGCGCAATGGAAGAAGTAGAGCCCGAAGTCCACGAGCGACGCGGGCGCGGGCCGCCCGCCGATCAGCAGGTGCTCCTCGGTCAGGTGCCAGCCGCGCGGGCGGACGACGATGGTCGCGACCTGCTCGCCGAGCCGGTACCGCTTGCCCTCCGGCGTGCTGAAGTCGATCCTGCGCTCGATGGCGTCGAGCAGGTTCAGCTGACCGCCGACGATGTTGTCCCAGGTGGGCGAGGTGGCGCCCTCGAAGTCCGCCATCCACACCTGCGCACCGGAGTTGAGGGCGTTGACCGTCATCGCGCGCTCCGGCGGCCCCGTGATCTCCACGCGGCGGTCGGTCAGGCCGGGCGCGGGGGCTGCCACCCGCCAGGAGTCGTCCGCCCGTATGCGGGCGGTGGCGATGGAGAAGTCGAGCGGGGAGCCGGAGGCGAGGCGGGCCCCCACCCGCATGCGCTCCTTGAGGATCTCCTGACGGCGTTCGGCGAACGCGTCGACGAGGCGGCCGACGAACTCCAGGGCCTCAGGGGTGAGGATCTCGTCGTGCCGGTCGGTCACCGTGCCGAGGACCTGGGCACGGCTTGGGGGAGCGGAGATGGGCATGCGGGTCTCCTCAGCAGGGGGTGTGGACTAGGACTGACGGGACGGTGGGGGCGCCCCTTGAGGGGCGCGGGGAACTGCGCGCTCACCCCCACCGACCCGCGGACGACAGCGCGGCGGTCCGGCGAAGCGCCGTAGCGGTCTGGCGAAGCGCCGTAGCGGTCCGGCGAAGTGCCCTAGTGGAACTGCTCCTCCTCGGTGGAGCCGGACAGCGCCGTCGTGGAGGATGCGGGGTTGACGGCGGTGGACACCTGGTCGAAGTAGCCGGTGCCGACCTCGCGCTGGTGCTTGACGGCGGTGAAGCCCTGCGCCTGCGCGGCGAACTCCCGCTCCTGGAGGTCGACATAGGCGGTCATGCCGTGCTCGGCGTAGCCGCGGGCCAGGTCGAACATGCCGTGGTTGAGGGAGTGGAAGCCGGCCAGGGTGATGAACTGGAAGCGGTAGCCCATGGCGCCCAGCTCGCGCTGGAACTTGGCGATCTGGTCGTCGTCCAGGGCGGCACGCCAGTTGAAGGAGGGCGAGCAGTTGTAGGCGAGCATCTGGTCGGGGTGCTCGGCGTGGATGGCCTCGGCGAACTCACGGGCCTGCGCGAGGTCAGGGGTGCCGGTCTCGACCCAGATGAGGTCCGCGTACGGGGCGTAGGCGAGGCCGCGGGCGATGACGGGCGCCATGCCGTTGTGCACCCGGTAGAAGCCCTCGGCGGTGCGCTCGCCCGTGACGAACCGCGCGTCGCGCTCGTCGACGTCGCTGGTCAGCAGGTTCGCCGCGAGGGCGTCGGTGCGGGCCACGATCAGCGTCGGCACATCGGCGATGTCGGCGGCCAGGCGGGCCGCGTTGAGGGTGCGGATGTGCTGGCCGGTGGGCACGAGCACCTTTCCGCTCAGGTGACCGCACTTCTTCTCGGAGGCCAGCTGGTCCTCGTAGTGGATGCCGGCGGCGCCCGCGGCGATCATCGCCTTGGTCAGCTCGAAGGCGTTAAGGGGTCCGCCGAAGCCCGCCTCGGCGTCGGCGACGATCGGCGCGAGCCAGTCGGTGGTGTCCTCGCCGCCCTCGGCGGTGGCGATCTGGTCGGCGCGCAGCAGCGCGTTGTTGATCCGACGGACCACCTGCGGCACCGAGTTGGCCGGGTAGAGCGACTGATCGGGGTAGGTGTGTCCGGCCTGGTTGGCGTCGGCGGCCACCTGCCAGCCGGACAGGTAGATCGCCTGCAGACCGGCCTTGACCTGCTGGACCGCCTGGCCGCCGGTCAGCGCGCCGAGCGCGTGGATGTAGTCCTGCTCGTGCAGCTGGCGCCACAACCGCTCGGCGCCGCGCCGGGCGAGGGTGTGCTCCTCGCGGACGCTGCCGGAGAGCCTGACCACGTCATCGGCGGTGTAGGTGCGCTCGATCCCGTTCCAGCGGGCGTCGGTCGCCCACCGCTGAGCAAGCTCCTGGGCCGTTGCCGTCGTCGTCCCTGCCTGTGCCATGACCGTCTCCTGGGAACTCGTGAACTGGGGGAATCGTGAACTGGTGAACTGGTGAACTGGGGAACTCGTGAACTGTGCGAAGCTCTGGCACTCAGTGCCGGGAAGATCCCGGGTGCGGCCCGTCGGCTCCGTGCTGAGCAATCCGAGCAATGTCGCCGAGCCGGGCGGAAGGGTCGGGATCACCGACGTCAGGGCATTGAGTCGTACCCGTTTCCGATCCGCCCGACGGAGTCCGGCGGGCCGCGGTACGACTCTGACACCGGCACTCAGTGCCATCAAGCAGGGAAAGATGCCAAGTTCTGCGCATCTTTCTCCGCCGTTCTGCCAATCTTGTTAAGCCCGCAGACCTCGTCCGCGTGGCTACCATCACGGGCAGTGCCGACGATCGTGACCGGACGGGCAGGAGCCACGGGTGAGCAAGACGTACGCGGGAGCGCGGCTGCGACGGCTGCGGGAGGAGCGCCGCATGAGCCAGGCCGACCTGGCTCGTGCCCTGGCCATCTCGCCGAGCTATCTGAACCAGATGGAACACGACTCCCGGCCGCTGACCGTGCCCGTGCTGCTGCGGCTCACGGAGGCGTTCGGCGTCGACCCGGGCTTCTTCTCCGCGCGTGACACCAGCCGTCTGGTGGCCGACCTGCGGGACGCCCTCACCGGAGAGGTCTCGGCGGGCCGGGTGTCCGCGTCCGACCTCTCGGACCTGGCATCGCGCATGCCCGCCGTGGCGACGGTCCTGGTGGACCTCGGCCGCCGGAACCAGCACCTGACCGAACAGCTCTCCGAGGCCGCGGAGGGGCGCGGTCCGGCAGCGGCGGCACAGCCCCGTTCCGCGCACGAGGAGATCCGCGAGTTCTTCTACCGGCGCCAGAACTACCTGCACGACATCGATCTCGCCGCCGAACAGTTCGCCGCCGAGATCGGTGTGCGCCCCGGCGAGGTCGTGCGCGCCCTGTCCGCGCGCCTCGCCGAGCGCCATGGGGTGCGCCTGGCCGCGGACGCCGACCGACTTCTGCACCACTACGACCCGACGGCCCGGGTTCTGCACCTCTCCAACCGGCTGCGCCCCGGCCAGCAGGCGTTCCGGATGGCCACCCAGCTCGCGCTCCTGGAGTACGCGGACGAGGTCTCCGCCCTCGCATCGGAGGACTTCGGCCAGGAGACCGCGGCCTGGCCGCTTGCCCGCATCGGGATCGCCAACTACTTCGCGGCCGCGCTGATCCTGCCCTACCGCCGCTTCCACGCGGCCGCGGAGGATTTCCGCTACGACATCGAGCGGCTGACCGACCACTTCGGCCTCGGCTACGAGACGATCTGCCACCGGCTCAGCACCCTGCAGCGCTCCCGGCTGCGCGGCGTGCCCTTCTCCTTCGTCCGGGTCGACCGGGCGGGCAACATGTCGAAGCGTCAGTCCGCCACCGCGTTCCACTTCTCCCGCGCGGGCGGCACCTGCCCGCTGTGGAACGTGTACGAGGCGTTCGCCGCGCCGGGCCGCATCCACGTCCAGGTCGCCTCCATGCCGGACGGCCAGCGTTTCCTGTGGACCGCACGTGCGGTCACCCGGCACCGCGGCGGCTGGGGCGAGCCCGGCAAGACGTTCGCCATCGGCCTCGGCTGCGAGATCCGGCACGCCGCACGGCTCGTCTACTCCGACGGCCTCGACCTCGACAGCGCCTCGTCCGCCGTGCCCATCGGCATGGGCTGCCGCCTGTGCGAGCGCACCGACTGCCCCCAGCGGGCGGTTCCCCCGCTGGACCGGCGCCTCGCGATCGACGAGAACAGCAGCACCTTCGTGCCCTACCCCGTGGCCGGGGAGTCGGCGCGCGTCGACTGAAGGGTGGGCCGCGCTGAGGGCCGCACCGATTGCCGTGCCGAGGGGCGGGCCGAGTGGGTGAGCCTAGGGGGGTGGACTTACTAGGACGTCCAACTATATGTTCGTGGCACAAGGTCCGCGGTGCAGGGAAGCCGGTGTGAATCCGGCACGGTCCCGCCACTGTGACCGGGGAGTGTGCTGTCATCCACACGCCACTGGCGAGGTCTGCCGGGAAGGCGGGCGGCGCGCGCAGATCCGGGAGTCAGGATACCGGCCGCGGAATGTTCCGTGTTGTCCACGAGGATGGAGCAGACACGCATGGCACCGGTCCGTACCCACGACCCTGGTGATCCGGCGGAGCGCACTCGACTCGGCACGCGCTCATAGGACTTCGCGGCCCCGGGCGGTCCCGATCCACGCCTGACGGTCCCGACGTCCGCTGTCCCGCGGCTCGCACCGGCAGCGCACCCACCCGTGCGCCCCGCCGGCGGCTCGCCGTGCCGTCCCCGGATCTCACCTGACGAGAGCAGGCACCCATGGTCCGTGAACTCACCCACTTCATCGGCGGCAAGCACACCGCCGGCACGTCGGGCCTCTTCGGCGACGTGTACGACCCCAACACCGGCACCGTCCAGGCCCGCGTACCGCTCGCGGGCCGCGCCGACACCGAGACGGCGATCGCCGACGCGGTCACCGCCCAGCGGGAGTGGGGCAGTTGGAACCCGCAGCGGCGCGCCCGCGTCCTGCTGCGCTTCCTCCAGCTCGTCGATGCGGAACGCGACTCCCTGGCCCGGATGCTGTCCGCCGAGCACGGCAAGACCGTGGCCGACGCGCACGGCGACCTCCAACGCGGCCTGGAAGTAGTGGAGTTCGCCGCGGGGATCCCCCATCTGCTCAAGGGCGAGTTCACTGACAACGCGGGCACCGGGATCGACGTGCACTCGCTGCGTTCCCCGATCGGCGTGGTCGCAGGCATCACCCCGTTCAACTTCCCCGCGATGATCCCGCTGTGGAAGGCCGCGCCCGCTCTCGCCTGCGGCAACGCGTTCATCCTGAAGCCGTCCGAACGCGACCCGTCCGTGCCCCTGCGCCTTGCCGAACTGTTCCTTGAGGCCGGTCTGCCGCCCGGTGTCCTGAACGTCGTCAACGGCGGCAAGGAGGCAGTCGACACCCTCCTGGAGGACCCCCGGGTCGGCGCGCTCGGCTTCGTCGGCTCCACACCGATCGCCGCGCACATCTACGCCACCGCCGCCGCGCACGGAAAGCGCGCCCAGTGCTTCGGCGGTGCCAAGAACCACATGATCGTCATGCCGGACGCCGACCTCGACCAGGCCGTCGACGCGCTCATCGGCGCCGGATACGGCTCGGCGGGCGAACGCTGCATGGCCATCTCGGTGGCCGTGCCGGTCGGCGCGGAGACCGCCGACCGGCTGGTCGCCGCGCTCAAGGAACGCATCGGCACGCTCCGCATCGGCCGCAGCGACGACCCCGAAGCCGACTTCGGCCCGCTGGTGAGCAGGGACGCACTCGACCGGGTCCGTCGCTACGTGGACATCGGCGTCAACGAAGGCGCCGAACTCGTCGTCGACGGGCGGCAATTCACCCTGGCGGACCACGAGAACGGCTTCTTCGCGGGCGCGTCGCTCTTCGACCGGGTAAGTCCCCGGATGCGGGTCTACCGCGAGGAGATCTTCGGCCCCGTCCTGTGCGTCGTACGGGCCGCCGACTACGAGCAGGCCCTGCGCCTGCCCAGCGAGCACCCGTACGGAAACGGGGTCGCGATCTTCACCAGGGACGGCGACACCGCCCGCGACTTCACCCGCCGGGTCGACACCGGAATGGTCGGCGTCAACGTCCCCATTCCGGTCCCCGTCGCCTACCACACCTTCGGGGGCTGGAAGCGCTCCGGCTTCGGCGACCTCAACCAGCACGGCCCGGACGCCATCCGCTTCTACACCCGCACCAAGACCGTCACCTCGCGCTGGCCCTCAGGGGCCAGGGAAGGCGCGAGCTTCACCCTGCCCACCATGGGATGAGCGCCATGACCACCACCTCGCTCACACAGGACCAGCAGGCCCTCGTCGAGACCACGCTCGACTTCGCCGAGGATCATCTGGCCCCCCGCGCCGTGCAGTGGGACCAGGACAAGCACTTCCCCCTCGACGTACTGCGCAAGGCGGCCGGGCTCGGGCTCGGCGGCGTGTACGTACGGGAGGACGCGGGCGGCAGCGGTCTGACCCGGGCCGACGGTGTCCTCGTCTTCGAGGCGCTCGCCTCCGGCTGCCCGTCCATCGCGGGCTACCTCTCCATCCACAACATGGTCGCCTGGATGATCGACACCTACGGCGACCAGGAGCAACGGGCGCGGTGGCTGCCCCGCCTGTGCTCCATGGACGATCTCGGCAGCTACTGCCTCACGGAACCGGGCGCCGGATCGGATGCCGGTTCCCTGCGCACCCGGGCCGTTCGCGACGGCGACGACTACGTCCTGAGCGGGGTCAAGCAGTTCATCTCCGGTGCGGGAGCCGCGCAGGTGTACGTCGTCATGGCGCGCACCGACGGCGAAGGGCCCCGTGGGATCTCCGCGTTCGTCGTCGAACGAGACGATCCCGGGCTCTCGTTCGGCCCCAACGAGAAGAAGATGGGCTGGAACGCCCAGCCCACCCGGCAGGTGATCCTGGACGGCGTGCGACTGCCGGCCGACCGGCTCATCGGCCCCGCAGGCGACGGCTTCCGCATCGCCATGAGCGGCCTGAACGGCGGCAGGCTCGGCATCGCCGCCTGCTCCCTGGGTGGCGCCCGCAGCGCCCTCAACAAGAGCCTGTCGTACCTCGCCGACCGGGAGGCCTTCGGCGCCCGGCTCCTCGACGCGCAGGGCCTGCAGTTCCGCCTCGCCGACATGGCGACCGAACTCGCCGCCGCCCGCGCCCTGGTCCACCAGGCCGCCCAGGCCCTTGACCGCAGGGACCCACAGGCGCCGCAGCTGTGCGCGATGGCCAAACGCTTCGCCACCGACACCGGCTACTCCGTCGCCGATCGCGCCCTTCAACTCCACGGAGGCTACGGCTACTTGAACGAGTACGGCATCGAGAAGATCGTCCGCGACCTCCGCGTCCACCAGATCCTGGAAGGAACCAACGAGATCATGCGCGTCATCGTGGCCCGAGGCCTGACGGAGGCGCAGCGGTGACCGCGGCCGAGGACTTCGTCCTGCTCCGTACCGAGGGCCGCGCGGCCCACCTCACGCTCAACCGGCCCCAGGCCCTCAACGCCCTCACCCACGCCATGGTGCGGCGCATCGACGAGGCGCTCACCGCCTGGGAGAACGACCCGGACGTACAGACCGTGATCATCCAAGGCGCGGGCGGGCGCGGTCTGTGCGCGGGCGGCGACATCCGCTCCATCTACGAGGACGCGCGCGCCGGGACGACCGCCTCCGCCGACTTCTGGCGCGACGAGTACCGGCTCAACGCCCGCATCGCCCGCTACCCCAAGCCGTACGTCGCCCTGATGGACGGGATCGTGATGGGCGGCGGCGTCGGCGTCTCCGCGCACGGCGACGTCCGCATCGTCACCGAGCGCTCCCGCATCGCCATGCCGGAGACCGGCATCGGCTTCGTGCCCGATGTGGGCGGCACCTATCTGCTGGCCCTCGCGCCCGGTGAACTCGGCACCCATCTGGCGCTCACCGGCGCACGGATCGGCGCGGGCGACGCCCTGCTGTGCGGGCTCGCCGACCATTTCGTGCCCAGCGAGTACCTGCCCCGGCTGCTCGACGACCTCGCCACGCAACCGGTGTGGGACGCGCTCCAGCACTACGTGCGCCAGGTGCCGCCCGGCGAGGCGGCCGGTCATCGCTCCTGGATCGACGACTGCTACGCCGCCGACACGGTGGAGGAGATCCTCGCCCGGCTGCGCGGCCATGGAACGCGCGCCGCCGCGGAGGCGGCCGACACCCTCGCCGCCAAGTCGCCCACCGCCCTGAAAGTGACGCTCGCCGCACTGCGCCGAGCGCGGCGGCTCGGCCCGTTGGAGCGCGTCCTGGAGCAGGAGTACCGGATCTCCTGCGCCGCGCTCACCTCGCACGACCTGGCCGAGGGGATCCGAGCCCAGGTCATCGACAAGGACCGAAGCCCCCGCTGGGCGCCTGCCTCGCTGGGCGAGGTCGAACGCGCGGACGTGGAGCGCTACTTCGCCCCGCCCGCCGGAGGCGAACTCGACCTGGCCTGGGTCCCGCAGGAGGTGGCGTGGTGAACGGCAGGCGCACGATCGGCTTCATCGGCCTCGGCCACATGGGCGGCCCCATGGCCGCCAACCTCGCCGGGGCGGGACACCGCGTCCTGGGCCACGACCTGATGCCCGACCTGCTCGCCGCGGCCGTCGGGAACGGCGTGGAGGCAGCCGGATCATCGGCGGAGGCAGCGGCGGCGGCGGACGTGGTGATCACCATGCTGCCCGCGGGACGGCACGTGCTCGGCCTCTACCGCGAGGAGGGGCTCCTGGCCGCCGCGCGGCCCGGCACGCTGTTCATCGACTGCTCGACCATCGACGTGGCCGACGCGCGCAGCGCGCACGAGGCCGCCGTCGAGGCAGGGATGCGGGCCCTTGACGCCCCGGTATCCGGGGGAGTGGTGGGCGCCGAGGCCGGCACGCTCACCTTCATGGCGGGCGGCGGCGAAGCCGAGTTCGCCGATGCCGAGCCGCTGTTGACGGTCATGGGTAGGAAGGGGGTGCACTGCGGCGGGCCCGGCGCGGGGCAGGCCGCGAAGATCTGCAACAACATGATCCTCGGGGTCTCGATGATCGCGGTGAGCGAGGCGTTCGTACTCGGCGAGAGCCTCGGCCTGTCCCCTCAGGCCCTCTTCGACGTGGCGTCCACCGCGTCCGGCCAGTGCTGGGCCCTGACCGTCAACTGCCCGGTGCCGGGCCCCGTCCCGGGCAGCCCCGCCAACCGCGACTACCGGCCCGGCTTCGCCGCCCCGCTGATGGCCAAGGACCTGGGCCTTGCGGCCAACGCCCTGCATGCCAGTGGGATCCAGGCTCAACTCGGCCTGAAAGCAGCCGAGTTGTACGCCGCCTACGCGGAGGGCGCCGGAGCGGACCAGGACTTCTCCGGGATCGTCAACACCATCAGGCACCACAAGGCAGGGGACGGGAACAGCGCATGACCACGAAGGCCACGGAGAGCACGAATACCACGACGACCCCGGAGCCGTACGAGACGATCCGCATCGAACGCAAAGGCCGCACCGCACTGCTCACGCTCGACCGACCCAAGGCCCTGAACGCGCTCAACCTCCAGGTGATGAACGAGATCGTCGCCGCGACGGCGGACCTGGACCGGGACCCGGACATCGGCTGCATCGTCCTCACCGGATCGCCGAAGGCGTTCGCCGCCGGGGCCGACATCAAGGAGATGCGGCCCCAGAGCTACATGGACATGTATCTCAGCGACTGGTTCACCGCCTGGGACCGGCTCGGGGCGCTGCGCACGCCGACGGTCGCGGCCGTCTCCGGGTACGCGCTCGGCGGAGGCTGCGAGCTGGCCATGCTGTGCGACATCCTCCTGGCCGCCGACACCGCCGTGTTCGGACAGCCCGAGATCAAACTGGGCGTCATCCCCGGCATCGGCGGCTCTCAGCGGCTGACCCGCGCGGTGGGGAAGGCCAAGGCCATGGAGATGTGTCTGACCGGCCGGACCATGGACGCCGATGAGGCGGAGCGGGCCGGGCTCGTCTCGCGGGTGGTGCCCGCCGGTGAACTCGTGGACGAAGCACTGGCCGTCGCCGAGACCGTCGCGGGCATGTCCCTGCCCGTCGCGATGATGGCGAAGGAGGCGGTGTCACGCGCCTTCGAGACGACCCTCGCAGAGGGCGTCCGCTTCGAACGCCGCCTCTTCCATGCCGTGTTCGCGACCACGGACCAGAAGGAGGGGATGGCCGCCTTCGTCGAGAAGCGACCGCCCGGCTTCACGCACTCCTGACGCCCCACCCGCTCCCGACGCCAGAGGAAGGTGTGGCGCGCGCCAGGTGTGCACACGCCGGGCACAGGGGCTGACCAGGGGCGTACGCCCTGGTCGTGTGCGCTCGCGCGTGCCACAGCTGCGGTGGTCCCGCAAGTTGTCAGGAATCTCGGTTGAGCACTAAGGTCACCACGCCTTGGTGAACGGGAAATCCGGTGTGATGCCGGTGCGGCCCTCGCCACTGTGATCGGGAAGTCCGGCTCCAGCCCTCGCGGCAGCCACTGGGTGCTCACGCACCCGGGAAGGCGGAGTCCGGTCGGTACGACCCGTCAGCCAGGAGACCGGCCAAGGCACGTTGTCCATCCACGAGGTGCTGGAGAGGGTCTGCTTAGCCATGCACATAGCCGAGGGTTTCCTCCCACCGGCGCACGCGATCGCCTGGGGCGTAGCGTCCGCGCCGTTCGTCGTCCACGGAGTCCGCTCCCTGACCCGTGAGGTCAAGGAGCACCCGGAGAGCACCCTGCTCCTGGGCGCCTCCGGTGCCTTCACATTTGTCCTTTCCGCCCTGAAAATCCCCTCCGTGACGGGAAGTTGCTCGCACCCGACGGGCACAGGGCTCGGCGCGATCCTGTTCCGGCCGCCGATCATGACGGTGCTCGGCACCATCACCCTGCTGTTCCAGGCCCTGCTGCTCGCCCACGGCGGGCTCACCACGCTCGGCGCCAACGTGTTCTCCATGGCGATCGTCGGGCCATGGGCCGGATACGCCGTCTACCGGCTCCTGAAGCGGTACGACGTGCCGCTCATGGTCGCCGTGTTCTTCGGCGCGTTCGTCGCCGACCTGTCCACGTACTGCGTCACCAGCGTCCAGCTGGCGATGGCGTTTCCCGACCCCAGCAGCGGATTCATCGGCGCCCTGGGCAAGTTCGGCGGCATCTTCGCCGTCACGCAGATCCCCCTGGCCGTCAGTGAGGGACTGCTCACCGTCATCGTGATGCGGCTGCTCGTGCAGTCCAGCAAGGGTGAGCTGACGCGGCTCGGCGTGCTGCTGCAGGGCAAGCAGTCGGCCGCGAAGGCCACGAAGGCCACGACGACGGAGCAGACGGAGCAGACGGAGAAGGCGGAGAAGACGACGACGGAGACGGGGGCCAGCGCCTGATGAGCCGGAACGCGAAGATCAACACCCTGCTCCTCCTCATCGTCGCCGCGCTCGCGGTGCTGCCGTTGGCGCTGGGCCTCGGCGACGACGAGAAGGAGCCGTTCGCCGGGGCCGACGCCCAGGCCGAGACCGCGATCACCGAGATCAAGCCGGACTACGAACCGTGGTTCTCGCCGCTGTACGAACCCCCCTCCGGGGAGGTCGAGTCGGCGCTCTTCGCCCTGCAGGCCGCACTGGGCGCAGGCGTCCTCGCGTACTACTTCGGTCTGCGCAAGGGACGCAAGCAGGGTGCGGAGATCACACGATCGCAGGAGGCACCCGCACCTGCACCCGTACCCGCACCCGCACCCGCCCCCACGGAGCCGACAGCCGATGCGGAGGGCGCCCGGCCCGAGACCGAGCAGGTCTGACCCGGCGTGCTCCCCATCGACGCGGCGGCGCACAGCAGTCGCTGGCGCCGCCGCCATCCCGTGGACAAGGCTGTGCTCGGGCTCGGTCTCACCGTCCTTGCCGTCTCCCTGCCGCCCTGGCCGGGTGCCGCCCTGGTCCTGGTCGCCGCGCTCGCCGTACTGCTCGGACCCGCCGGTGTGCCGCCGCGCAAACTGTGGCGCGCCTACCGCGTGCCGCTCGGCTTCTGCGTCACCGGCGCCCTGACCCTGATCGTGCAACTCGGCGGGCCCGAAGGGTTCGTCACGCTCGCCGACGGCGGACCCGCGCGGGCCGGCGGCCTGCTCCTGCGCACGTCGGCGGCCTCGCTCGGCGTGCTGCTCTTCGCCTTCACCACACCGATGTCGGATCTGCTGCCCCGCCTGGTGAAGGCGGGCGTACCGGCGCCGGTCGTGGACGTCGCCCTGGTCATGTACCGGATGAGCTTCCTGCTCCTTGACTCCATGAGCAGGATCCGGCAGGCGCAGGCCGCACGCCTCGGCCACACCACCCGGGCCGCCACCTGGCGCTCGCTGGGCGGCCTCGGCGCCACCGCGTTCGTGCGGGCCTTCGGCCGGGCGACCCGGCTGCAGGCCGGGCTCGCCGGGCGCGGCTACGACGGAACCCTTCGGGTGCTCGTGCCCGACGCCAGGGTCTCCCGGGGCTTCGTGGCCGTCAGCGCGGTACTTCTCACGGCCCTGGTGGCCCTCACCCTCGTACTGGAAAGGCTTCTTCCATGAGCGAGCCGAGCGCTCCTCGCGAGCGAGAGGCGAGCGAGTCCCTGGTCGCTCTGCGCGCCGCTTCCTACGCGTACGAAGAAGGGCCCACCGTGCTCAGCGGCCTGGACTTCGACGTCACCGAGGGACGCGCCCTCGCGCTCCTCGGACGCAACGGCAGCGGCAAGACCACCCTCATGCGGCTGCTGAGCGGCGGACTCCGCCCGGACCAGGGCGGACTGACGCTCGGGGGCACCCCCGTGGCGTACGACCGCAAGGGTCTGACCCGGCTGCGCACCACCGTGCAGCTGGTCGTCCAGGACCCGGACGACCAGCTGTTCGCGGCCTCGGTCGAGCAGGACGTGTCCTTCGGGCCGCTGAACCTGGGGCTGTCCGACACCGAGGTCCGGGTGCGGGTCGCCGAGGCGCTCGCCGCGCTCGACATCAGCGCCCTGGCGGACCGGCCCACGCATCTGCTCTCCTACGGCCAGCGGAAGCGGACGGCCATCGCCGGCGCCGTGGCGATGCGCCCGCGCGTACTGATCCTCGACGAGCCGACCGCGGGGCTCGACCCCGACGGCCAGGAACGCCTCCTGGCCACCCTGCAGGGACTGCGGGACGCCGGGACGACCGTGGTCATGGCCACCCACGACGTCGATCTCGCCCTGCGCTGGGCCGACGACGCGGCGCTGCTCACGCCCTCGGGGGTGCGCACAGGTCCGGTCGCGACGATGCTGGCCCACCGCGACCTCCTGGCGCAGGCGGGCCTTCGCCTGCCCTGGGGGATCGCCGTCTCGGAGCTGCTGCGGACCAAGGGGCTGCTGGACGGCGCGGGTGAAGGGCCGCGCACGCCCGAGGAGTTGGCGGCCCTCACGGCCCCCGCGATGCCCGGTGCGTCAGCCGGCTGACGGGGCCTTGGCGCGGGTGGGCAGGAGCGCGACGGCAAGGAGCGGGACCGCGGCGAGCACGAGCCACGGCACCGAGGGCGGGAGCCCCGCGTCGAGCAGCGAGCCGGTCGCGGAGCTGCCCGCAAGGACGATCAGGCCGGAGGCCGAGGACAGGGCGCCGGTGTAGAGGCCCAGCCTGCCGTCACGCGTCAGATCGGGGACCCAGGCGCGCGTCGCCGGGGCGACCGGCATCTGGCCGAGCGTGAGCAGGACGACGAAGGCGGCGGCGGGCAGCAGCCCGGCGGCGCCGGTCCAGGCGGCCGGGCGAGCGAGGGCCACGGCGGCGAACCCGGCGGAGATGAGCACGAGCCCTGCCGCCATGGAGCGCCGCTCGTCGAGCCGGCCCGCGGCCCAGTGCGTGACCGGAAGCTGCGTGGCCACCACGAGCAGCGAGGACAGGGCGAAGAGCCAGGCAAGCGGCGCCTGTGACCCGGCCGTGCGCTCCACCTCCTGCGGGAGGGCGAGATAGAGCTGGTTGTACGCCAGGAGGTAGGCGCCGTAGGCACAGCACACCGCGAGGAAGCGGCGGTTGCGCAGCAGCTCGCCCACGCCTCCTCGTACGCGGATCCGCTCCCGGGAGTGGGGCCGGTGGTGCGGCGGCAGCCACCGGCTGGGGCTACGGCCGCATGGGTACTTCGACATGCATGACGCGCGATGCGCCGGACTCCTCGCGCTCGTCGTGCACCACCTTGCCCAGCGGCCGCCAGAAGCCCTCGGCGCCGGTCACCGGTCGATTCGGCCCGCGGCCAGCGCTTTGGCGGGCTTTCGACCGTGGATGAGCGATCGACGTTGCATGGTCATGCGAAGTGATGCATACTCTTCCTATGTCCAAGGTCCTCACCTCCCTCCCCACCGGCGAGCGCGTCGGCATTGCCTTCTCCGGCGGTCTCGACACCTCGGTGGCCGTCGCCTGGATGCGCGACAAGGGCGCCGTCCCGTGCACGTACACCGCCGACATTGGCCAGTACGACGAGCCCGACATCGCCTCCGTGCCCGGCCGTGCCTCCGCGTACGGCGCCGAGATCACCCGGCTCGTCGACTGCCGTGAAGCGCTGGTCGAGGAAGGACTCGCCGCGCTCGCGTGCGGTGCCTTCCACATCAGGTCGGGCGGGCGCGCGTACTTCAACACCACGCCGCTGGGCCGCGCCGTGACCGGCACGCTCCTGGTGCGGGCCATGCTCGAGGACGGGGTGCAGATCTGGGGCGACGGCTCCACGTTCAAGGGCAACGACATCGAGCGGTTCTACCGGTACGGGCTGCTCGCCAACCCGCACCTGCGGATCTACAAGCCCTGGCTGGACGCGGACTTCGTCACGGAGCTCGGCGGCCGCAAGGAGATGTCGGAGTGGCTGCTCGCCCACGAGCTGCCTTACCGGGACTCGACGGAGAAGGCGTACTCCACGGACGCCAACATCTGGGGCGCCACGCACGAGGCCAAGACCCTGGAGCACCTCGACACCGGGCTCGAGACGGTCGACCCGATCATGGGCGTGAAGTTCTGGGACCCCTCGGTGGAGATCGACACCGAGGACGTGACGATCGGCTTCGACCAGGGCCGCCCGGTCACCGTCAACGGCAAGGAGTTCGCCTCCGCGGTCGACCTCGTCATGGAGGTCAACGCGATCGGTGGCCGGCACGGGCTCGGCATGTCCGACCAGATCGAGAACCGGATCATCGAGGCCAAGAGCCGCGGCATCTACGAGGCCCCCGGCATGGCGCTCCTGCACATCGCCTACGAGCGCCTGGTCAACGCGATCCACAACGAGGACGTCGTGGCCTCGTACCACAACGAGGGCCGGCGTCTCGGCCGACTGATGTACGAGGGCCGCTGGCTCGACCCGCAGGCGCTGATGATCCGGGAGTCGCTGCAGCGCTGGGTCGGCGCGGCGATCACCGGTGAGGTGACGCTGCGGCTGCGGCGCGGCGAGGACTACTCGATCCTCGACACCACGGGCCCGGCGTTCAGCTACCACCCGGACAAGCTCTCCATGGAGCGGACCGAGGACTCGGCGTTCGGCCCGGTGGACCGGATCGGCCAGCTCACCATGCGCAACCTCGACATCGCCGACTCCCGCGCGAGGCTCGAGCAGTACGCGGCCCTCGGCCTGGTCGGCGGCGGCCACCCGACGCCGATCGGCGCCGCGCAGGCGGCTTCGACCGGTCTGATCGGCGCCATGGACGGCGGTGGCGCCGAGGCGATCGCCTCGCGCGGTGCCGCCACGGACGAGGAGACGATGCTGGACCGCGCCGCGATGGAGTCCGGCACGGACTGATCGCTCACCGGTCACGAGCACCTGACCACCAGCGGGCCCCGGCGGACTTCGATCCGCCGGGGCCCGCTGCCGTTCCCGTCAGCGAACGGAATCCGGCCCATCGGCGCGGACCACGCCGAAGGCGTCCGCCATCCGCAGCGCCGCCTCCAGATCGCCGTTGACGCTGATGACCTCCGCGCTGACCGCGTCTTCGAGCGGCAGAGAGCCCACTCCCAGCTGGAGAAAGGTGCCCAGGTCGGTGACGAGTGTCGTGACCGCGTCCGCCGCGGGGCCAAGACCCATCTCGACGGTGCCGTCGTCGACGCGGGCGTGGAAGACGAGCCCGCCGATCACGAACTCGTAGGTCTCGCGTACGCCGAGCGCGTGCTCGGGGCGGAAGGTCGCCCCGACGGCTCCGACGATGCCGTGGCGGCCGCCGGTGGCCTCGGGGTGCGCGCCGACGATGGCGATCGCCCGTGCGGCGGCCGGGAGTTCGCCCTCCAGCTCGGCGAGGCCGCGTGCGGTGGCGTCCTCGATGTCCACGAGCCGTGCGCCGACGGCCATGAAGGTCCCGAGGTCGGTCGTGATGACGCAGGCGGGGTCCGTCGCGGCGCCGTTCCGGATGTCGAGCGCCCCGTTGTCCACACGGAGGTGGAAGGCGTCGCCGTCCACCCGGAACTCGTACGTCTCCCGCACGCCGATGGCCTCTTCGGGCCGGAAGCTGGCGCGCAGACAGCCGAGCACCCAGCTGAGCCGGAAGGTGTCGCCGGGCCGCGAAGAGGCCGGAAGGCGCATGCCCCAGCGGGTGAGCTCGTCGATCACCGGGCGCATGGAGGCGCCGAGCTCGGTCAGTTCGTAGACCGCGGACGGCGCGGGGGGCGGCAGCTTGGCCTGGCTGAGGATGCCCGCATCGCGCAGCGCGCGCAGCCGCTCGGCGAGGACGTTGGGGCCGATGCCGGGCAGCCCCGCGACGAGGTCGGTGTAGCGCCGGGGGCCGAGCAGCAGCTCGCGCACGATCAGCAGGGACCATCGGCCGCCGACGACGTCCAGGGCCCGTGCCGCCGGACAGGACTGGTCATAGCTGCGTGTCATGCGGGTGGATTCGCCTTCTCACTTGATAGCAGGCACTTAGATTTTTGATAGTACCCCTCAACTCAGGTGTCTCAGTGGCCTGTTGAGTCCTGCCGAACCATTTCCCGGGCGCGCTTCACATGTCTCAACGGGTCACATGTCTCACTGGGACATCACGAGGAGTACAGTCGGAGACATGAGCACCTACCACCCGATCGACGGCGGCTACGCACCGCGTCGGCACGGGGATAGATGCCCAAGGGGGACACCAGCGCACAGCACGAAGAACGAGAAGAGGCATCCCGGATGTCAGCGCAAGAACGCCCCGCGTCGCCCGTCGAGATGATGAAGGCCGTCCAGTACCGCAGCGTCGGCGCGGCCCCCGAGGTGGTCACCGTCCCGCGCCCGGACCCGGCCCCCGGCCAGGTGCTCCTGAAGGTCACCGCCGCGGGCGTCTGCCACTCCGACATCGCGGTGATGAGCTGGTCCGAGGAGGAGCTCACCTTCCCGCTGCCGCTCACCCTCGGCCATGAGGGCGCGGGGACCGTCGCCGCGCTCGGCGAGGGCGTCACCGGCTTCGAGGTCGGCGACTCCGTGGCCGTCTACGGCCCCTGGGGCTGCGGCGCCTGCGCGATGTGCGCGCAGGGCAAGGAGAACTACTGCACGCGCGCCGCCGACCTCGGCATCCGCCCGCCCGGACTCGGGGCGCCCGGCGCCATCGCCGAGTACATGATCGTGGACGACGCGCGCCACCTGGTCCCGCTGGACGGCCTCGACCCGGTGACCGCGGTGCCGCTCACCGACGCGGGCCTGACCCCGTACCACGCCATCAAGACCTCCCTGCCCAAGCTGACCCCCGGCAGCACCGCCGTGGTCATCGGCACCGGCGGTCTGGGGCATGTCGCCATCCAGCTGCTGCGCGCGCTGACCCCGGCACGGGTGATCGCCCTGGACGTCACCGACGGGAAGCTGCGCCTCGCCCACCAGGTCGGCGCCCACGAGACCGTCCTCTCGGACGAGCACGCGGCGGCGAAGGTCCGTGAGCTGACCGGCGGCCTGGGCGCCCAGGCGGTGTTCGACTTCGTCGGCGCGCCGCCCACCGTCGCCACGGCGACCGCCTGCGCCGCGGTGGAGGCGGACGTCACCATCGTCGGAATCGGCGGCGGAACCGCGTCCGTCGGGTTCGGCACGACCCCCTACGACGCAGCGGTCCGCGCCCCTTACTGGGGCAGCAGGGCCGAGCTGATCGAGGTCCTCGACCTGGCACGCTCCGGCGCGATCGACGTCCACGTGGAGACATACGCACTGGACGACGCCCCCAAGGCGTACGAGCACCTGCATGACGGCCGGATCAACGGCAGGGCGGTCATCCTCCCCAACGGCTGATCCCCGGCCCGCCGAGCGACGACGTCGGGAATGGACGTCACCATCCGGCCATTCCCGACCGGTTCGCCAGAACTTGTCCCCGCAGACCACCGCGCCGCGGGGAGATCCGCCCGCGAGGCGCCGCAGATCACGCATGGCGGGATGCGGCCTCCCGTTCGTGCGCCCGTTCGCACCGGCGTGGTTACGTGGCCTCAGCCGGGCCCGGGACGACTCGACGTACGCGACACCCCTCGTGCCGCGTGACGAGAGGATTCCGCGCCATGCCTGCGTTACCGGCCCTCATGGGCAGGCTCCTGACCGCCGCTTCCTGGCTGACGAGCCCGCTCGCCCCGGACGACTACCTCGGACTGATCGACCCCCTGCTCGACGCGCGCCTCCCCGCGGGCCGGGTGACAGCGGTGAGACCGGAGACCCCGGACGCCACCACGCTCACCCTCAGGCCCGGCCGGGGCTGGACCGGACACCGTGCGGGGCAGTACCTGCCCGTCGGCGTCGAGATCGACGGCGTACGGCATTGGCGCACCTACTCCCTCTCCTCCGCGCCCGACCGGGCGGACGGGCTCCTGGCCATCACCGTCAAGGCCGCTCCCGGCGGCAGGGTGTCACCGAGCCTGGCCCACCGGACGCCACCGGGCACGGTGCTCCGAATCGGCCCGGCGCAAGGGGAGTTCGTGCTCCCGGACCGGCTGCGACACCGCATCCTGCTCGTGACCGCGGGCAGCGGCATCACCCCGGCCATGGGCATGATCCGCACCCTCATGCGGCGTCGGACCCCGCCCCCCGATGTCGTCCTGCTGCACAGTGCGCCCTGCGCCGAGGCCGGCATCTTCAGCGACGAACTGCACGCGGCCGGGCGGCGGTTGGGCTGGCTCTCCTACGAGGAACACCACACCCGGTCGCACGGCAGGCTCACCCCGGACGCCCTGGGACGGCTCTGTCCCGACTGGCGCGAGCGCGAGACCTGGGCCTGTGGTCCGGCCGGGCTGCTCGACGCGATGGAGGACCACTGGAGCGGGGCGGGTCTGCGGGAACGGCTCCACGTGGAGCGCTTCCGGCTCGCCCCGGTGCCGCCGCCGGACCCCGACGCCGCCCCCGGCGGCCGGGCGCTGTTCACCCGCACCGGGACCGGGACCGCCGCGGACGCGTCGACCCCGCTCCTGGCCGTCGGCGAGTCGGCGGGGGTGCCGATGCCGTACGGATGCCGGCGGGGCATCTGTTTCGGCTGCCTCGTCCCTCTGACGTACGGGCGCGTGCGCGATCTGCGTACCGGTGAAGTGCACGACCGGACCGGCCAGTTGATCCAGACGTGTGTCTCGGCCGCGGCCGGACCGGTTTCCCTCGACGCCTAGCCACACAAGGAGTCCCCGTGACCGTGACCCCTCTCGCCCCCACCATCGCCTCCACCGATGTGGAACCCGGCAAGGAACCCGGCAAGGAATCCCGCAAGGAACTGGGCAAGGAGCTGGGCCATGAGCTCGACCGGATCCGCTCCGAGATCATCGCCGCGCGCGGCGCCGGCGACGCCCGCTACATCCGCACCGTGATCGCCACCCAGCGCGGCCTGGAGGCAGGCGGCCGGGCGGCCCTCGCCGTCTCCCTGTTCCCGCCCGCGTGGGCGGCGGGCACCGCCATGCTCTCCGTCGCCAAGATCCTGGAGAACATGGAGCTCGGCCACAACATCCTGCACGGCCAGTGGGACTGGATGGGTGATCCCGCGATCCACTCGTCCACCTGGGAGTGGGACTTCCTGACCCCGGCCGAGGCCTGGAAGCACACCCACAACCACCTGCACCACACCTGGACCAACGTCGTCGACCGCGACAGGGACCTCGGATATGTCGTCTTCCGGATGAGCGCCGACCAGCCCTGGTATCCGCGCCATCTCGCCCAGCCGCTCTACAACTTCGTGCTCGCGCCCCTCTTCGAGTGGGGCATCGCGCTGTACGACCTGGAGCCCGAGGCGGTCACCTCGGGCTCCAGGTCATGGCGTTCGTTCGTGACGGACCTGACCGGGTTCCTCACCAAGGCCACCCGCCAACTCGCCAAGGACTACGTGCTCTTCCCGCTGCTCGCCGGGCCGTCGGCGCTGCCGTGCCTGATGGGGAACCTCACGGCCAACACCGTGCGCAATCTGTGGTCGCACACCATCATCTTCTGCGGCCATTTCCCCGGTGACGTCCAGACGTTCACGGAGGAACACGTCGAGGACGAGACGCGGGGTGAGTGGTATCTGCGGCAGATCCAGGGCTCCGCCAACATCGACGGCGGCCGGCTCTTCCACGTCCTCAGCGGCAACCTCGGTCACCAGATCGAGCACCACGCCTTCCCCGATCTGCCCAGCAACCGCTATGCCGAGATCGCCCCTCGCGTGCGTGAACTGTGCGAGAAGTACGACATCCCGTACGTCACCGGCCCGTTGTGGCGGCAGTACGGCTCCACGTGGGGACGCATCCTGCGCTTCGCCGTCCCCACGTGGAGCCGGCCCGCCTAGATGCGCAGCAGCTGTTCCATGGATTCCCGGTACTCCCGCAGCGCGAGGCGCAGTTCCTCCGTCTGCGTCTCCGTGTGCGTCTCCGAGTGCGCACCGGTGTCCTGGCGGCCCTGCCAGCTCGCGCGCAGGGTGCGCCGGCGCTCCGTGAGCGTCTCGGTCAGGTGCCTGACGGCGTCGTCGAAGAGGCTGTCGGCCTCTTCGACCGCCTGACGCGGGCTCTCGACGAAGGTGCTGAGGGCCTGTTGGAGCCGCAGGCCGAGCTTGTCCCGTTCGTCCTGCGGAATCAGTACGGAGTCGGTGGCGTGGAGGGGTGCGGGGGCAGGGGCGGGGGGCGGTACCGCAGCCGGGGGCGGTACAGCGGCCTGGGGCGGTACAGGAGCGGCGCTGCCGGTGGCCGGCTGCTCGCGCGGTGTCAGGTGCTGGGCATCGGTCATCACGTGCCACTTCCCTTCGCATGACGCCGGGGCAGTGCCCACGACGTGTTGCCGCGGCCGGCGGAGGCCGGCCGGCCGTTCCGGGCCGAGTCGGCCGCGTGCTCGGCGACCAGGGCGTCGAAGAGACGCCGGGCCTCGACCATGGCCTCCCGCATTTCCTCGGTACCGCCCTGCCCGCGGGTGGCTGTGTGCACCCTGCGGTAGCCGTGGACGGAGTGGGCGTGGTGGACGGATAGTGCGGCGACCTGCTCGTCGAAGTGCTCGCCGTCGGGGAAGCCCCGGTCCCTGGCCAGGCGGGCGAGGAGCGCGTCGGCCTCGATGACGGCCTGCTGCGGCGATTCGACGAACTGCTCCTGGACGCCGGCCCACTGGGCCACATAGCGCTCGCGCGCACCGGGCGGCAGGGGCTCGGCCTTGACGGAGCCGTGGAGCCGTACGCGCTCGCGGAGTTCCTGTTCGGCTGCCCGGACATCCCCGTCGTGACGGGCGACGGTGTGGTCGTACTCGGGCCCGAAGCGGTGCTTCAGGCCGCCTCCGCCGCCCCGGGCTCGCCGCAGTCCGACGAACAGGACAGCGGCTGCCGCGATGACGACCACGGCGATGATGACGGCGGTGATCATGGCTGCCTCCCTTGATCTCGTGGTCCGTTCGGCGCTGAGGCCGGCCGATGGGCACCCACGCGACATGGGCACCGGTCGGGGCGTCTGCGGTCAGCGGTCGAACGGCTGGTTGTGGATGCGCATGGCGACCGAGTACCCCCACGTTCGGCAAACAGTCGGCCCGGTTCGAGCCGCCGGTCTAGTCAGGCCGCAGCGAGCACCAGATCCGGTCGGGCAGGAACCGCGCGGCCTCGGCGAGATCCATGTCGTGCGTGCCGGAGAGCCAGCGGTGCGCGGCCTCGGCGACCGGCCCCATGAGCAGGACCTCGAGAACAGGTGCGGGCACGGGAGCGATCTCGCCCGCCGCGACCCGCGGGAGCATCCACTCCGCGATGACCGCCAGCTTGGCGGCCTTGGCCGTGCGGATCCGGTCCGCGTGCGCCGCGAGGTAGCCGGAGTAGGCGGAGGCGTGCAGGAAGAGCGCGGCGTCCGGGTGCTCCTCGGTGAAGCGGAGATGGGCGACGACCAGGGCGCGGACCCCGGTGCGTGCGGTGCGCGCACGGCTCAGCGCGGCGATCATCTCGTCGAAGAGCTGCTCCATGCAGCGGGTGTACAGCGCGGCGGCGAGACCCTCGATGCTGCCGAAGTGGTGATAGAGGCTGCCGAGACTGACGCCGGCGGCGGCGGTGACCGTGCTGACGGTGAACCCCGGCTGGCCCGACGTGGCGTACACGTCGAGCGCCGCGGTCAGGAGCCGGTCGACGGTGGCCTCGCCGCGCCGCTGCTTAGCCGCCATGGCGTGCCGGGCCCGCTCTGCCCCTGTGCGTCATGGTCGGACCCTATCCCACAGAACTAAAACAAGTATCTAGAAATTCGCTCCACATTGGAGGCCCCGCGGGACGGGCGACACGCCTGTGGCGCGTCGGTCGCCGGATCCGCCGCATCGGATGACAAGCTGAAACGATCAGTGAAGTGGAGAGGGCAGTACGGCGAGTGCCGGTGACATCTGGACCACGCGAAGGACAACCGCGACGTGCTGACCGTGCTGGTGCTTGCCGCCGATCACCGGGCCAGGGACCTGATCCCGCAGATCGAGACCGTCCCCGGCGTGTACGTCATCTCCCAGACGGACGACAGCTTCCTCGCCCTGGCGCGGGCCCGCGCCCTGCTGCCCGACGTCCTGGTCATCGACCTCAGTGCCCGCTTCGCGGGCGACGCCGCCACGGTCATCGACCAGGCGCGCCAACTCCGGCCGCCCAGCCACATCCTGGTCCACTCGGGCGACTCCGTGGTGGGGACCGTGTCGCCCGCCGGCGCGGTCGGAACCGCACCGGCGGGTGTACCGCCGGGCCTTGCGCACGAGCTCGCGCGCCTCGCCGGCGACGTGGCCCCGCCGCTGTGACAGGACTGGTGCCCCGGCCGCGCCGGACCCGGCCCGGCTACACGTCCGCGACCCTCACCGAGAGTCCGTAGTCCAGCTCGGACCCGTCGACCAGGAGCGCCTCCACGGTGCGGGTCCCGGGGTCGATGTCGGCCTCCATTCCGTCGCCCGCGTACCGGGGAAACCCGGAGGAGCCGGTCTCGCCGGTGGCCACCACGACGGCCGAGCGCAGGGCGTCGCGGGCGTCGGTCGTACTCGCGCCGTCCCCCGAGAACGAGGGAACCAGCAGGATCTCGAAACGCTGCGGGACAGTGTTCATGCACGTGACGCTAGACAGGACTCGCGCCCCACGCACGTCCACCGCTGCCGGTCGGCGCCGCACATCGCGCTAGCCGAGCGTCAGCTCGACCCGCAGCCGCCCCTGGGGGACGGCCTGGGCCGGCGGTTCGACGCGGACGGTGGCCTCGGCCGTGCCGGACGGGCCCATGAGAGGGTCCGCCCGGCAGATGAGCGTGTACTCGCCCGCTGTCGGGGCGACGAGGGAGAAACGCCCCTCGGCGTCCGTCAGGGCAGCGATGTCCGGCAGGGGCTGCGGCCCCTTGGTGAACAGGACGTGGGCGCCCGTCACCGGGGTGCCCGATGTGTCGCGGACGACGCCGGTGATCTCCACTGCGGACCTGCTGCCGTTCATCGGGGTTCGCTCACGCTTTCCATGCCACGTAGTTGTTGAAGACGGGTGTGGTGAACCGGGTTCCCGAGTTCACCCGGGCTCCGCCGTAGGCGTGTATGCCGAAGCCGTAGCGACCGGTGCTGTCGATGCGGTAGACGGAGCTGCCGCTCTGTCCGCCCGCGGTGTCGATGTCGTAGTACACCTTGCGGGGGGCGACGGAGTCGATCCCGCGCGCCGCGTACCACTGCGTCCCGGACGGCTTGTCGCCCGGATAGCCGGAGATGTTGCCGGTGGTCTTGAGCAGGTCCGAGTCCGACCAGACGCCGAAGCCGAACCAGCCTGTGGTGGAGCCGATGTTGGAGGGCGTGATGATGGCGCCGTAGTCGAAGTTCTCGTCGCCGTTGGTCGTCCAGCCGGTCACGGAGCGGAAGCTCGTGCAGGTGATGCTGCCATAGGGCAGCGAGGCGCCGTTGCGGCCCGGCATGACCTGGATGCTCTTGACCCAGCCGTCGCGGCCCGCCACACCGCTGCCCTTGATGTAGACGCAGTGGCCCGCGGTGGCGAGGGTGTGCGGTCCGAGGAGCCAGCCGGTGCCCTGGTAGAGGGCGTTGTCGCGGGCGGTGATGAGCAGGTAGCAGTGCACGCGCCACGGATACACGCTGGTGTTGGTGATCTGGATGCGGTCATCGGGGCCGTGCACGGTCTCCGGAGCCAGGGGCGGGGGGCCGTACGAAGCCTCACCGATGTCGGGAAGCGTGGCGGTCGGGGCCGTCCAGGCCTCCGGCGCGAAGTGCTCCGGGCGGCGGTAGCCCTCGACGTGCTCAAGGCCCTCGCCCGTCGAGTGCTGGGCCTGGCCCTCCGTACCCTCGGAGGGCGGCTGCAGAACCGCCTCCTGCTCGGCGGCCAGGGTTATCGCTCCGTCGTCCGGCTCGTTCGTCACTGCGGTGTGTGGATCTTGCGCCATTCTGGATCACCCGGCTTCTCTCAGAGCTGCGATGTGATGCCTTGCAGGACGCCGCGGCCGCAACGTTTTCTGGGTCGAATCCCCTTCTTACTGCCGTCGGACAAGTGCGGCAATGAGCCTTTTGCGCCGACCGTCGCGCGGGCGCACGTCCTGGGGCTCCGGATGCCGCGTGCGTCAACTGCCCGGCTCCCGCGGCCCATACGGCGCGCGGGACGTCCGCTCGCCCCGCCGCCTCACGGCGAACGGTTCCGGTTCGGGTCCCCGCAGCCACGGCCGGGCACCCGGGCCCCGCCCGCAGCGGGAGCGGGCGGGGCGCGATGCCTCAATCACGTCTCGAACACGTGGGCAGCCCCCAGGGAGGGGGCGGTTCCGCCCGAAGAGCGTTAGGGGCGGGCGTAGGGCCGGGTCATGATCTCCATGTTGTGGCCGTCGGGGTCGTCGAAGTACGCGCCCCGGCCGCCGAACAGGCGGTTGATCTGGCCGGGTTCGGTGTGGCTGGGATCGGCGTAGTAGGTGACCCCGACCGTCTCCAGGCGGGTGATCATGGCGTCGAACTGTTCGTCGGGCACGAGGAACGCGTAGTGCTGCGACTGGATCGGCTCGTCGCTCAGCTCGTAGTAGTCGAGCGTCACGCCGTTGCCGAGATCGACGGGCAGGAACGGCCCGAACGGGGCGCCGACCCGCAGGCCCAGGATCACGGCGAGGAACTCGGCCGACAGCTGCCGGTCTTTGGCGTAGACGGCGGTGTGGTTCAACTGGGCGGTGGTGACAGGCGAAGTGGTCTCGTGCGGGTGCTGGGCTTGCGGCATGTGTGGTGTCTCTTCCGGGTCTTGGGTTCCACTGGAGGCGCGCCGCACGGGGCGCGGGGAGGAAAGACGGAAGAGGGGACGGCGGGGCTCTGGCCCGCCTCGCGCTCACGCCGAGGCCGGGCGCCTCACTCGTACGTGGCCCATGGCCGACCCGGCAGTCACCCGAGTGACCTTAATGCGCGCTACGGGGCGGGGCAATGCCGTTTCGGCCGCGCCCGCGCTGGCATGGTGGGTACATGACGATCCTCTCCGAAGCGGCAGGCGCGTGGGCGGGCGACAACGGGTTCCGGCTGATGCCCGGTGACGCGTTCGCGGAGTTCCCCGCGACGGCGCTCGTGACCGTCGCCGCGGGCGGCCACCTCGCCTCCCTCGCGTACTCCTGGCAGCACCCGGACGACGGCCCGCAGGACGGGCTGCTCGTCCTCGGCGCCGGTGAGGAGGACGGCTCCCTCGTCGCCCTGTGGGGTGACTCGTGGCATCAGCAGCCGGCGCCGATGTCACTGCCGGGGCGCAGGACAGGGGACGCGGTGGCGGAGTTCGACGGTGCCTACGGCGGTGACTGGGGCTGGCGGGTCGTGGTCGATGCCACCGGGGAGCGGCTGCGGATGCGGATGGACAACGTGATCCCGGAAGGCCAGGTGCCCGCCGGGATGGCCTCAGGGGCGTACTCGGTGATGGTCATGGACCTGGGCCGCGCCTGACCTGCGGCACACCGCCGGCGGGCGCGCGTTAGCCTCGTCCAGGACGACGAGGCAGTGGAAGGGAGACGGGCGTGGCGGAGCAGCGGGGGCGTTCCCGGCGACGGGGGCAGGGTGAGCTGGAGGCGCAGGTCCTTGTCGCCCTGCGCGAGGCGGAAGGTCCCGCGACCGCGGGCTGGGTGCAGGAGCGGCTCGGCGCCGACCTCGCGTACACGACCGTCGTGACGATCCTGACCCGGCTCCTGGACAAGGGAGCGGTGACCCGCGAGCGCGCGGGGCGCTCCTTCGCGTGGACACCGTCGTCCGACGAGGCGGGGCTCGCGGCGCGCAAGATGCGCAAGGTGCTCGACGGCGAGCGCGACCGGGAGGCGGTCCTCGCCAGCTTCCTCACCGCCCTCCCGCCGGGCGACGAGCGGCTGCTGCGAGAGCTTCTGGGCCAGGCCGAGACGGAGAAGGACGTCTGAACCGTCATGGGGATGTTCGTCCTACTGCCGCTGGTGCTACCGCTGACGGCCTGGCCGGTCGCCCGGCTCGCCGAGCAGCGCCTGCATCCGCGGACCGCCACCCGGCTGCTCACGACGGTCGCCGTGATCATGGCGCTCGCCAGCACCCTGTGCCTGGGCCTCCTGATGGTCGTCGGTACGGCCCAGCTGCCCGGCAACCCCCTGCCGGACGGCTGGTCGGACCCGGAGGTGCGCGCCGCCGTCCCGTACGACGAGGTGGCCGGACGCCTGGCCATCCCCGGTCTGCTCGCCGTGGCCGTGGCCTGCGGCAGGACCCTGTGGCGCCACCGCCAGGTGCGCCGCCGCGCCCACCGCGCGCTGGCGGGCCTGCCCGGCACCGCCGTCGCCGTCCTGCCCGACGACGTGCCCTACGCGTACGCGCTGCCCGGCGGCGCCCGCGACCGGGTTGTGGTCACCACCGCCCTGCTCGACTGCCTCGCACCCGGCGAGCGCCGCGCCCTGTTCGCCCATGAGCGCGCCCACCTCGCCACGCGCCACCACCGCTACCTCCTTGCCGTACAACTGGCCGCGCGCGCCAACCCGTTCCTGCGCCCGCTGCGTACGGCCGTGTCCTACACGACCGAGCGCTGGGCGGACGAGGACGCGGCCCACGCCGTCGGCGACCGCAGAACCGTGGCCCGCGCGATCGGCAAGGCGGCCCTGCACTCCCGGGGCGCCCCGGCCCCGACCCTCGCCGGACTCGCGGCGCCGGGGCCCGTGCCACGCCGGGTCGCCGCCCTCCTGGGCCCGGCTCCCGCGGCGCGCAGCTGGCCGTCCCTGTTCACCGCGGTGGGGCTCGCGGCGTGGGCGGCGGCGGCCGGGGCCGCGGCCTCCGCCATGTCGTCGGCGAACTCCGCCGTGACGATGGTCCTCATCCTGCACGCGGCCACCCCGCTCTAGGCACTCCGGTTTGCCGTTCCTTTACAGTGGCTGTAGAAGCACCACCGCTTCCATGCCACCGCCCTCGTACGACACTTCGTACGAGTACGAGAAGGAGCCACGGACCCGCAATGGGTGAGCCTCCCAGTACGAACCGTGCCATTTCCCGCCCGCTGCCCGAGCGCGAGGGAACGGGGGTGGCACGGTGACCGAGATCCTGCTTCTGCTGCTCGCCCTGCTCCTCACGCTCGCCTGCGCGCTGTTCGTCGCGGCCGAGTTCTCCCTGACCACCGTCGAGCGCGGTGACCTGGAGCGCGCCGCGCAGGCGGGGGAGCGGGGTGCCGAAGGCGCCCTGAAAGCGGTCCGGCGGCTGACCCTCCAGCTGTCCGGCGCCCAGCTCGGCATCACCGTCACGTCGCTGGTGATCGGCATGCTCGCCGAACCGTCCCTCGCGGCGCTCCTGACCGGCCCGCTGGAGGCGGCAGGACTCGGTGGCGCCGCCCCGACCACGGCCACCCTGCTCGGCGTGGCCCTCTCCACCGTGATCCTCATGGTCGTCGGCGAGCTGGTGCCGAAGAACTGGGCGATCTCCCGGCCCCTCGCGGTCGCCAAGGTGGTGGCAACGCCCCAGCGCGGCTTCACCGCCGCCTTCGGGCCGTTCATCCGGCACCTGAACAACACCGCGAACCACGTCGTACGCCGCTTCGGCCTCGAACCCGCCGAGGAGCTGGCCTCCGCGCGCACCCCCGAGGAACTGGTCGCCCTGGCCCGGCGCTCGGCCGCCGAGGGCGCCCTGGAGGCGGACTCCGCCGAACTGTTCGTCCGCACCCTGCACTTGAGCGAGCTGACCGCGGAGAACGTGATGACCCCGCGCGTGGACGTACGCGCCCTCGAAGCGCACGCCACGGCCGCAGACGCCGCGAACCTGACGCACGCCACGGGCCTGTCCCGCTTCCCCGTCTTCCGCGACAGCCTGGACGAGGTCATCGGCACCGTGCACATCCGTGACGTGCTCGCCCTCGCCCCCGAGGAGCGGCAGCTCACCCCGGTCACCGACCTGGCCACCGAGCCCCTGCTCGTGCCCGACAGCCTGCCCGCCGACCGGCTCCTGGAGCGGATGCGCGAGACCCGCACGATGGCCGTGGTCATCGACGAGTACGGCGGTACGGCCGGTGTGGCGACGGTCGAGGACATCGTCGAGGAGGTCGTCGGCGAGGTCCGCGACGAGCACGACCCCGTCGAGGTCCCCGACCTGCTGCCCGCGCAGGCGGCCCCGGACGGCCGCACCGCGTGGGAGGCCGACGGCGGCGTCCGCATCGACCAGCTCGCCGCGATAGGGCTCACCGCGCCCGAAGGACCGTACGAGACCGTGGCGGGCCTGATCGCCACCCGGCTGACCCGCATCCCCGCCAAGGGCGACGCCGTCGAACTCGACGGCTGGCAGTTGGACGTCCTGACCGTCGAGCACCACCGCGCCGACCGGATCCGCATCACCGAACCGGCACTCCAAGTGCCCCGACAGGCCGTGGAGGAGGCGCGATGACCACGCTCCAGCTCGCCATCGGCGCACTGACCCTGCTCACCAACGCCTTCTTCGTCGGCGCCGAGTTCGCCCTGATCTCCGTACGCCGCAGCCAGATCGAACCCCGCGCCCAGGCGGGCGACAAGCGCGCCCGCATCACCCTGTGGGGCCTGCAGCACATCTCCGCGATGATGGCCACCGCCCAACTCGGCATCACCGTCTCCTCGCTGGTGCTCGGCGCGGTCGCGGAACCCGCCATCGCGCACCTCCTGGAGCCCGCCTTCGAGGCGGTCCACATCCCGCACGCGCTCGTGCACCCGATCGCCTTCGTCATCGCCCTGACCGTGGCGACGTATCTGCACATGCTGATCGGCGAGATGATCCCCAAGAACATCGCGCTCGCCGCGCCCGCAAGGACCGCCCTGCTGCTCGGCCCGCCGCTGGTGGCCCTCACCCGCGCCCTCAAGCCGGTCGTCTTCGGCATCAACGCCTTCGCCAACACCCTCCTGAAGCTGATGAGGGTCGAACCGAAGGACGAGGTCGAGTCCGTCTACACGGACGACCAGCTCGCCCGCATGGTCGTCGACTCCAGCGCGGCCGGGCTCCTTTCGGCGGCCGACGGCGAGCGGCTGCGCGACGCGCTCGAGCTGGGCACCCGGCCGGTCGGCGAGATCCTCGTGCCGACGGCCAAGATGCGTACGGTCGAGCACTCGATCACCCCGGCGCGCCTGGAGCGGGTGGCCGCCGACGCGGGCTTCTCCCGCTTCCCGGTGACCGGACCCGACGGCACCCTGCTCGGCTACCTCCACATCAAGGACACCCTGGGCATCGCCGAGCGGGACCGGCCCTTCCCGCGCGGCGTCCTGCACGTGGTCACGCGGGTGCACATCGACACCCCGCTCGACGACACCCTCACCGCGCTGCGGGCCGCGGGCAGCCATCTGGCCGCGGTCACCGGCGAGAGCGGCACGGTGCTCGGGTTCGTCACCATGGAGGACGTCCTGTCCGAGCTGGTCGGTCCCGCACCGGCGGCGCTCAGCTGACGCATCGGCGGCACTCAGCGGATTCTCAGGTGGCGCGACTGTACGCGCGGGGGCTTCGGTGGCTAGGGTGCCGGTGATGTTCTACACAGGTGTAGCACCCGCATTTAACGTAAGACGCGAGACCGCGGGCCCGGGTTCCCCCGGGAGGTCCCGTGAGTGAGCCTGTCCGCTCGATGCATCGGACCGGGGCACTGCGGGCGCCGCTGCCCGCCGCGCGCAGTGCCCCTCCGGCGGCGCCCTCGGCGCCCACCGTGGCGCCGAAGCCACCGGTCAAGCGCCGCGACTCGTTCTTCGACAACGCCAAGTACCTGGCGATCGTGCTGGTCGCGATGGGGCACGCGTGGGAGCCGCTGCGCGGCGACAGCCGGGCGGCGGCCGCGCTCTACATCACCGTCTACACCTTCCACATGCCGGCGTTCATCGTCATCTCCGGCTACTTCTCGCGGAGTTTCGACGCGAGTCCGGGCCGCCTCAAGCGCCTGGTGACGGGCATCGCGGTGCCGTACGTCATCTTCGAGGTCGCCTACACCTTCTTCAAGCGCTGGGCGGGCGACGACCCGACGTATCCGATCAGCCTGCTCGACCCCTGGTACCTCACCTGGTTCCTGGTGGCGCTCTTCGTCTGGCGCCTCACCACCCCGCTGTGGAAGGTCGTGCGCTGGCCCCTGCCGATCGCGCTCGCCATCGCGGTGCTCGCCTCCGTCTCGCCGGACATCGGCGACGACCTGGACCTGCAACGGGTGCTGCAGTTCCTGCCGTTCTTCGTCCTCGGCCTGTGCCTGAAGCCCGAGCACTTCCAGATCGTGCGCCGCCGGGAGGCCCGCATCCTGGCGCTGCCCGTCTTCGGGGCGGCCCTGCTGTTCGCGTACTGGGCGGCGCCGCGCATGAACGCCGCCTGGTTCTACCGCAGGGACAGCGCACAGGAGTTGGCCGCGCCCGGCTGGTCCGGTGCCGTGATGACCCTCGGGATGTTCGGCTGCTCGGTGGTCCTCGTCGCGTGCTTCTTCGCCTGGGTGCCCGGCCGCAGGCTCTGGTTCACCGCGCTCGGCGCGGGCACGCTCTACGGCTACCTGCTGCACGGCTTCATCGCCAAGGGCTCACGCTTCTGGGACTGGTACGAACTCGACTGGCTGCACACGCCGCTCGGCGAGATCACGGTCACGCTCGGCGCCGCGACCCTCATCACCGTGCTCTGCACACCACCGGTGCAGCGCCTCTTCCGGTTCGCGATGGAACCCGACATGGAGTGGGCGTTCAAGAAGGACGCGAAGGCCGTGGCCCGCGGGCGGGGCGCGCACCGGCGCTGAGGGTTCAGCCCGGCGCGGGCCCGAACCGGCGCCGGCAGGCGGAGGGAGCCAGCCCCGTCTTGCGGCGCATCAGAGTACGACCCGTCGACCTTCTGGGCAGCGGCACGCCACAGCGGTATGCCAGGTGTTGACCCGTCAACCACGAGAGGTGGGGTCAGACATGTGGACCGCTGGATTCTGGAAGGCCACCGCGGAGCGCGCGCTCCGTACCTTCGCGCAGTCGCTCGCCGCCGTCCTGGTCGCCGGGGCGACGACCCTCCTGGACGTCGACTGGAAGGCGGCGCTCGCCACCGCGGGGATGGCGACGCTCCTCGCCGTCCTCACGGCGGTCGGGGCCGCGAACGTCGGGGCGCGCGGGCCCGGCATCACGGAGACGCCCACCGCACGCCCCGACGCCACCTAGGGCCTCTCGTTCGGATCGGGCCGGACCACCCGCCCCGCCTCCACCGAGACCCGATCGCCCCGGAACCGCTCCCGCAGCCGCCGGTCGTGCGACACCACCACCAGCGTGCCCCGGTATCCCGCAAGCGCCTCGTCGAGCTCCTCGACCAGGGCGGGGGAGAGGTGGTTCGTCGGTTCGTCGAGCAGGAGGAGGTCGGCAGGGCGCGTCACCAGGCGTGCGAGCGCCAGGCGGCGGCGCTGTCCCACGGAGAGCCCCTTCACCGGCACCACCAGGTCATCCTCGCGGAAGAGGCCGAGGGACAGGAGTGCCTGCGCGTGGTCCTCGGGCAGCCCGGGGAGGCCCGCCGTGAAGGCGTCAAGGAGCGGCATCGCCGTGTCCTCGTCAGTGATGTACTCGATCTCCTGCGGCAAGTAGCCGATACGGGACGGGAGTTGGGCATCCCCCTGGTCCGGGGTCAGCACTCCGGCCAGGACACCGAGCAGCGTCGACTTGCCCGCGCCGTTCACCCCCGTCACCAGCGTGCGCGAACCCGGTTCGAGCAGCAGGTGGTCGACGGCCAGGCGCTCGCCCACGGTGATGCCGGTCAGAACGACCGGGCGTACGAAGGGGTGGTCGCCGCCCTCGATGCCCTCACCGGCCGTGAAGTGCAGTGGGTCGGGCGGGCGCGGCACCGGATCCGCGTGCAGCCTGCGCAGCCGCTCGCGCGCGTTGCGCACGAGGCCGGAGAGCTGGCCCTCCACCGACCGCTGGTGGCCAGCGAAGCGAGGACTGTCGCTCATCCGCCAGCCCGTCGCGAGGCGGTCGGAGCCGCCCTTCGCGAGCCGCTCCTGGCGCGCGACCTCGTCGCTCCACTCCCGGAAGCGCTCCTCCCAGCGACGGCGGGCCGTGGCGCGCTGCTCCAGATAGCCGTGCCAGCCGCCCCCGAAGCGGGCCACGGATCTGCGGTCGCCGTCGACCTCGACGATCACATCGGCGACCCGGTCGAGGAAGACCCGGTCGTGGGTGACGGCGACGACCGTGCCCCGGTGGGCGCGCAGCCGCTCCTCGAGCCAGCCGAGCGCCTGGTCGTCCAGATGGTTCGTCGGCTCGTCCAGAAGAAGCAGTTCCGGTTGCGGGGCCAGGACGCAGGCGAGTGCCAGGCGTGCGGCCTCGCCGCCGGAGAGCGACCCCAGCGTGCGGGAGCGCTCCAGATGCGGGACGCCGAGACCGTGCAGTGCCGCGTCGAGGCGCGCGTCGGCGCGGTAGCCGTCACGCGCCTCGAAGGCGGCGACGAGGTCTCCGTACGCGGCGAGTTCGGCCGGGCCCGCCGCGCCGAGCGCGGCCTCCGCCTCCCTGATCCGCCGCTCCAGATCCCGCAGTTCGGCGAGCGCGTCGTCCACCGCGTCCTGCACGGTGGAGTGCGGCGGAAGGAGCAGGGTCTGCGCGAGATAGCCGGTGCCGCCGTCCGAGACGACGGCCACCTCGCCGTCGGCGGGCGCGAACTCGCCCGCCATCAGGCGCAGGAGCGTCGACTTGCCCGAGCCGTTCTCACCGATGACACACGCCTTCTCGCCGGGCCGCACCGACAGGGAGACCCGTTCGAGCACAGGGCGCTGTGGATATCCGTACGACACGTCGCGCAGGACGAGTTGACTCACGGTGCGCATCCCCCTCGCTTCAGAGCTTCCGTGCTTCAGGGCTGCCGTGCTTCAGAGCCACGGCTTCAGACGGGCTGACCGAACAGCTCCCGCAGTACGTCCTCCATCGTGACCATGCCCGCGAGCCTGCCGTCCGAGCCGAGCACCGCCGCCACATGCGTCCGGCTGCCGCGCATCGCGGTCAGCACGTCGTCCAGCGGCGTGGTCTCGCGTACCTGGGCGATCTTGCGCATGTCCGGCACCCGGAACGGCAGATCGCGCGGCATCCGGTCGAGCGCGTCCTTGACGTGCAGATAGCCGACGATGCGACGGCCGTCGTCCACGACGGGGAAGCGCGAGAAACCGGACTCCGCCGAAAGCCGCTCCAGCTCCTCGGGCGTCACGCCCACACGGGCGTAGACCACGCTCTCCAGCGGGAGCACCACATCCCTCACCGGGCGGCGGCCCAGCTCCAGGGCGTCGTGCAGCCGCTCCTGGGCGCGGTCGTCGATCAGGCCTGCGTCACTGGAGTCCTTGACCATCCGGGCCAGCTCGTCGTCCGAGAAGGACGCGCTCACCTCGTCCTTCGCCTCGACCCTGAGCAGTTTCAACAGGCCGTTGGCGAACGCGTTGATCGCGAAGATGACCGGGCGCAGCGCCCGCGCGATCGCGACCAGCGGCGGGCCGAGCAGCAGCGCCGTGCGCACCGGCTCGGCCAGCGAGATGTTCTTGGGGATCATCTCGCCGAGCAGCATGTGCAGATAGGTCGCCACCGTCAGGGCGATGACGAACGAGATCGGGTGGACCAGGCCGTGCGGCACCCCGACGCCGTCGAACATCGGCTCCAGGAGATGCGCGATCGCGGGCTCGGCGACGATGCCGAGCACCAGCGTGCACAGCGTGATGCCGAGCTGCGCCGCGGCGAGCAGCGCGGAGACGTGCTGCAGACCCCACAGCACGCTCTTGGCGCGCCGGTCGCCGTCCTCGGCGTACGGCTCGATCTGGCTCCTTCGTACGGAGATGAGGGCGAACTCGGCGCCCACGAAGAAGGCGTTGACGACGAGGGTCGCCAGGCCGATCAGCAACTGGACGGCGATCATCGCTCCTCCTCCTTGTGGTCGTCGTGCAGGGGTGCGTGCAGCAGGACGCGGGCCGCGCGGCGGCCGCGGGCGTCCACGACGTCGAGCCGCCAGCCGCCCACCTGGACGCTGTCGCCCTCGGCGGGGATGCGGCCGAGCTCGGTCGCGACGAGCCCGGCGAGCGTTTCGTACGGCCCGTCCGGCGTGCGCAGGCCCACGCGGGCCAGCTGGTCGGTGCGGGCCGAGCCGTCGGCGGAGTACCGCGTGCGGCCGTCGTCGTCCGTGCCGTCGGCGGCGATGTCGGGCGTCTCGTGCGGGTCGTGCTCGTCCCGCACCTCGCCGACGACCTCCTCGACGATGTCCTCCAGGGTCGCGACGCCGGCCGTGCCGCCGTACTCGTCGATGACCACGGCCATCGTGCGCTTGCCGGAGAGCCGGTCGAGCAGGCGGTCGACGGTCAGCGACTCCGGTACGAGGAGGGGCTCGCGCATCAGCTCGGCGACGGGGAAGCGGGCCCTGCGCTCGGCCGGTACCGCGAGGACGTCCTTGATGTGCGCGACGCCGACGACCGAGTCGAGGTTGCCGCGGTACACGGGGAAGCGGGACAGGCCCGTCGCCCGGGTGGCGTTCGCGACGTCCTCGCAGGTGGCCATCACGTCGAGGGCCATGACCTGGACGCGCGGCGTCATCACGTTCTCCGCGGTGAGGTCGGCGAGGTTCAGGGTGCGGACGAACAGTTCGGCGGTGTCCGCCTCCAGGGAGCCCTGCTTGGCGGAATGCCGGGCGAGCGCCACCAGCTCCTTGGGGCTGCGCGCGGAGGCCAGCTCCTCGGTGGGCTGGATGCCGAAGCGGCGCACGGAGCGGTTCGCGGTGTTGTTCAGGTGCGCGATGAAGGGGCGGAACAGGGAGCTGAACAGGCGCTGGGGTGTCGCCACCCGTTTGGCGACGGCCAGTGGCGAGGAGATCGCCCAGTTCTTGGGGACCAGCTCGCCGACGACCATCAGGAAGACCGTCGAGAGGGCCGTGCCGATGACCAGGGCCACCGAGGAGGCCGCCGACGAGGGGATGCCCAGGGAACGCAGCGGGCCCGCGATCAGCTTGGCGATGGAGGACTCGGAGAGCATGCCGACGACCAGATTGGTGACGGTGATGCCCAGCTGGGCCCCGGAGAGCTGGAAGGTGAGGTTCTTGACCGCCTTGAGGGCGCCCGCGGCGCCGCGCTCGCCCCGTTCGGAGGCTCGCTCCAGCTCGCTGCGCTCGACCGTCGTGAGGGAGAACTCGGCCGCGACGAAGACGCCGCAGGCCAGCGAGAGCAGCACCGCCACGAGGAGCAGGAGCACTTCGGTCATCGGGTCACCTCCGTCCCATGATCGGGCAGGGACCGGGGGAATGCGCGATGTCGGGTACTGGGAGGCTCGCCCATGGGCGGACGCTCACACCTTTCGTTGACGTTCGAGTGGTCCGTCCATATTAAAGGACCAGCAAAGTCCACTCCTGCGGACTGTTCGCGGGTACCCGCTGGTCGGCCGCTCAGTCGGTGAGGTGCTTGACCCAGCGGCTCCACTGCGGCTGGGGCGCGTAGCCCGCGGCATGCCACGTGTGATGGGCCAGTTCGTTGCGGTCGAGGACCATGGCGTCGCCCCTGCGCCCGCCGAGGCCAAGGAAGCGCTCCTCGGCCGCGGCGAGCAGCGCCGAGCCGATGCCCTGGCGGCGGTGGTCCGGGTGCACGGCGAGGCGGTAGAGGTGGCAGCGCCAGCCGTCGAAGCCGGCTATCGCGGTCCCCGCGATGTGGCCGTCGCGCTCCGCGAGCAGCAGGGCCTCGGGGTCCCGTGCGACGAGGCGGGCCACTCCGTCGCGGTCGTCGCTGATGCTCGTCCCCTCTGCGGCCTCGCGCCAGAACCGCAGCACGGTGTCGATGTCCGCAGGGGTCGCGCAGCGGATGTGGAGATCACTCATGGAGAGATGAAAGCAGTGCGACCGCCTGCCTGGCGAGCGGTTTCCGACGGCCCGGCCGGTCCCCTCCGGTCCAGGGCAGAAACCTGCGTTGAAAACTTTTTCTAGAAAATGGCTCTAGAAAGGGTGATGATTGGGCGAGAATCTCGGTCATGGTCAATCGTGAGTCCGAGCCGGTGCATCAGCCGGTCCCCGGCAACCCCTACGTCCAGCCGGTGCCGCCCACCGGCAGGCCGCGCAGAATCGGCGTCGCCATCGGTGCCGGCGCCGTCGCCCTGGTCCTGATCGGCGTGGGCTTCTACGCCGTCACGCACAAGGATGGGGGCGGGAGCGGGAACGGTTCCCGTGAGCCCGTGGCGGGACAGACGCGGGAGTCGCCGGACGACGGGCGCGAGTCGGCCGGTCCGGATCGGGACGCCGGCGCGGAGGGCGACGCGAAGGACGACGGGTCGGCCTCCGTGATCGATGTCAACGCGGGGCGCAAGCCCGGTGAGGCCAAGGCCTGGGTCGCCATGAACGACGTCGAGCTGCCGGGCAAGGGTGCCCAGCTCCAGGACCTCTGGCACGTGCCCGGCATCGTGGCCCAGGCCGAGTACGACGAGGTCAGCGGCTACCGGACCTCGGACGGCTCGAAGGCATGGACGGTGTCGCTGCCCGGCACGGTGTGCGACACCCCGGTGAACCCCACACCGGACGGCGAGGTCGTGGTCGCGTACACGAAGCGGAAGTCCGAGCGGAACACGGCGTGCGACCAGCTGCGGAAGATCGATCTGAAGACCGGTGAGAAGGGCTGGCACAAGGAGCTCGTCGACCACGGCTTCTGGGACGACACCAGCATGACCCACGTCTCCATCACCGGCGACACCGTGATGGTCGACCAGAGCGCCACCATGCGCGCCTACCGGATCGGGGACGGCAAGCGGCTGTTCACGACCGAGCGGGAGCGCAAGGGCGGTTGCTCCCTCGACGGCGTCGCGGGCGGCTCGCGGCTGCTCCAGGTGGAGTCCTGCGCGCCGGGCAGTCCCGGCACCCACGGCCGGCTCAAGAGGCTCGACCCCCGCACGGGCGACGTCAAGTGGACCTACCGGACGAAGAAGGGCTGGACCGTCCAGAAGGTCTACTCCGTCGATCCCGCCGTGGCCGTCGTCCAGAACCGCGAGGACATGGAGAAGTGGGCCGTCGTCGCCGTCGACGACAAGGGGGAGCAGCGCTCCTGGATCGGCGTCGACAAGGGACCGCACGCGTTCGAGATGTGCGCCGGGGCGGGAGACTCCGGCGAGGGCGTGCAGAACTGTCCGGGGGCCGCCGTCGATGGGGAAACGCTCTACCTGGCGACCGAGCCCAAGGACGGCGTCCTCGGCCCGAACAAGATCGTCGCCTTCGACCTCGGTACGGGGAAGTCCTTGTGGACCGGCGCCGTCGAGGGCGGGCGGCAGATCACGCCGGTGCCGGTGGCAGGAGAGGCACGGCCAGGGGTGATCGGCTACGCGCGGGCGCAGGACGGCAAGAACGGGCAGACCGTGCGGTTCGGCCCCCGCGGCGGCAAGCCGGACGTGCTGCTGCGGCACACCTCGTCGGCCCAGGGCATGGAAGCCGGGATGTACGCCGGCAACACCCTGTACGCCGACGGCCGGTTCTTCGTGACCCCCTCGCTCCTGTCGGGCAAGGACCACGGCGGCAAGGGCGAGGAGGGCAACGCCCGCATGCTCGCCTTCGCCCGGTGAGGCCCGTCGCCGGGCGCCCCGGTGCCCCCGCCGGTGAGGCCCCGGCCTCGCAGCAGACACCCGTAGCCGTATCCGTACCCGTACCCGTACCCGTACCAGCAGTGGAGCCACGATGACGCAGCCCGCCCCGCCACCTGAGCAGTCCCCGCAGTCCCCGCAGTACCCGCAGGGCCCGCCCGCGCAGGGTGCCTTCGGTCCGCCCCCGCCGGGCGCCTTCGGTCCGCCCGTGGCCCCGCCGCCCGGTGGCTTCGGCCCGCCTCACCCCTACCAGCCGACACCGCTGCCCACCCCGCCACCGGGCGGCGGCGGAGGTGGACGGCCGGGGCGCCGCACCGCGATCGTCGTCTCCGTCGTCGCCGCGATAGCCCTGATCGTCGGCGGCGGAGTCTGGTACGCCGCTTCGACGGGCGACGGCTCGAAGGACAAGACCGCGGCCAAGCCGGGCGGTGACGGTGCGGCTCCCACGTACGAGAAGCCCAAGGAGAAGGTGCCGAAGGATCCCAAGGCCTTCTTCACGACCAAGGCCCTGCAGCCCAAGTTGCCCAAGGGGGAGACGACTTGGAAGGCGAAGGGGTCCTGGCTCACCGACAAGGTGTACGCGAAGGCCTCGGTCGAGGCGATCGTCGGCGTCGACGCCGCGTCGGGGAAGGGGCTCTGGCGCCTGCCGAAGCCCGGTGAGTCGTGCGCGGGCTCCCCGGACCTGGGCAAGGGCAACATCGCCGTCGTCGTCACCGGGGCCGCCGTGCACGACGACAAGGGCTTCAAGGACGCGTGCACCGAGGTCACCGCCTTCGACGTGGACACCGGCGAGAAGCTCTGGACGAAGTCGATCACCGTCGGCTACCAGAAGGAGAAGACGGCGTTCAACCAGGTCACCATCAGCGGTGACACGGCGGCGGTCGGCGGTCTGTACGGCGGCGCGGCGTTCGACCTGCGCAGCGGGAAGGTCCTGTGGGAGCCGAAGCAGGGGGAGAAGTGCCACGACGTCGGCTACGGCGGCGGCGAGCGGCTCGTGGCGGTCAACTCCTGCGGTGAGTTCGGCTCGGAGCGCTACCGGGTCGAGGTCCTGGACCCGCGGACGGGCGCGTCGAAGGGGAGCCACAAGCTCCCCGACGGCGTCACCTCTCCCAGCGTGATCTCCGTCCAGCCGGTGGTCGTCGCCGTGGACTCCGGAAAGATCAGCGGATCGGGTGCGACGGACGTCTTCGCCTTCGACGAGCACAGCGATCGGCGTACGAGGATCTCGCTGCCCGACGACAAGTACCTGCACGAGTGCGGCACCGCGTCCATCGTCCAGGACTGCCGGGGCATCGCGGTGGGCAACGGCAAGCTGTACGCCCCCACCGAGCAGCGCGACGGGACCAAGGAGTACTCCTCGACGAACGACATCGTGGTCTTCTCCCTGGCCACCGGGAAGACCACGGGGGAGCGGGTCTCTGCGGGCGACCACTCGCCGATCTTCCCGCTCCGCATGGACGGCGGGAACCTCCTCGTCTACAAGAGCAGCCCGGTCACGCAGGTGGTCTCCCTCGACGGCAGGACGCTGAAGCAGGAGAAGGTGCTGCTGGACGCCACGACGCGGCCCAGCACGCTGTCGCCCCTGCGGTCCGAACTCGTCTTCACCCACAACAAGCTGTTCGTCAGCTCCGACCTGCTCGCCCAGTACTCCAAGAGCAAGGAAACGGTCATGATGTACGGCTTCGCCGCCAAGTAGCCCGCGGGGTCCGGCGGCACGAGCGGGCGGGCCCCCGCCGGGTGCTCACTCGTCGGCCAGCTCCTCGATGACCGGACCGAACGCCTCGAAGTACGGCTCAAGGACGGTGATGTACGAGAAGCCGTACCGCTCCCGCTGGGCGCGCAGCTGGTCGGCGATCTGCCGGACGGTGCCGACCAGCAGGAGCGGCAGTTCGAGCGCCGCGTCCTCGGTGAGATGCGGGATGTGGTCGAGGAGCGGCCTGATCGCTCCCCTGCGGTCGCCGGTCACCTCCACCAACTGGGTCAGGAGGTTCAGCTCCGCCGGTGCGGAGCGGCCCGCGGCCAGCCGCCGGTAGCTGGCGACCCGCTCGTCCAGCTCCACGGGCGTGAGGTGGCTCATCTTCCCGCTGCTGTCGCCCGGCGCCGCCTTGGCGCCGGTGAACGCCGCGATGTCGGCGTGCTCGGCCGCGAGTTTCAGCACGCGGTCGCCGTTGCCGCCGACAAGGAGCGGCGGCCGGGGCCGCTGCAGAGGCTGCGGCTGGTGCTCGTCGGAGCCGAGGAGCCTGTCCAACTTCTCGACGGTGCGCCGGAGATGGTCCACGCGTTCGCCGGGCGTACCCCAGGGCAGGCCTGCCACGTCGTGCTCCGGTCTGACGTATCCGGTGCCGAGCCCCAGCTCGAGGCGGCCGCCCGTGAGCTGGTCCGTGGTCGCCACCTCGCGGGCGAGCAGGGTGGGGTTCCAGAACCCGGTGTTCAGGACGAACGTGCCGACGCGGGGCCGCTCGGTGGCCTCGGCCGCCGCGACGAGCGAGGGGAACGGGGAGGGCATGCCGAGGTGGTCGGCGACCAGGATGACGTCGTAGCCGAGCGCCTCTGCCTTGCGGCACTTCTCGCGCCACGCGTCGCCGGTGGAAAGGGCGACCATGTTGACCCCGAAGCGGAATGGGCGAGCCATGAACACTCCTCACGGATATGGACAGTTGGGCCCATCGGCCCCAGTCCATCACTCGTGCGCGATGGCCGCCAGCACATTCATGCGTGATGCACGCAGCGCGGGCAGCAGCGCCGCGGCGAGGCCCACGACCACCGACCCGATCAGCACCGCGATCACCGTCGTCCAGGGGATCGCGAACGCCGTCATGCCCTGCAGCGCGAGCACCTGCTGCGCCGCGACGCCCCACACCAGGCCGAGCGCGAGCCCAAGGAGCGCGCCGAACACCGCGATCACCACCGACTCAAGGCGGATCATCCGGCGCAACTGCCGTCGGGCGAGCCCGATGGCGCGCAGCAGGCCGATCTCACGGGTGCGTTCGACGACCGAGAGGGCCAGGGTGTTGATCACGCCGAGGACCGCGATGATGATCGCCAGGCCGAGCAGCGCGTAGACGAGGTAGAGCATCACGGCGATCTGCTCGCGGATCAGTTCCTTGTAGTCCGCCTGGTCGCGGACCTGCACCTGCGGATACGGGTCGAGGGTCTTCTCGAGCCGGTCGCGCAGCGTGTCGGCATCCGTGCCCGAGGCCGCGTTCACGTACAGCGCCGAGTCCTGCCCGCCCGGCACGTACTCCTCGACCGTCGCCATCCCGAAGAAGAGCCCGCCCTCGATGCCGAACCCCTCGGATCCCGGCTGGTCGGTGAGCGCGCCCACGGTCAGTTCCGTCTTGCGCCCGCCGGGGAACTCCACCGGCAGCCTGGAGCCCACCCGCGCCTTGTGGTCCCGCGCGAACTCCCGCTGCATGGCGATGCTTCCGGGCGCGAGCGCCTGAGCGGTGCCGCCTTCGACGTACGTGACGCGGGCGACGTCGTCGAGGCGCGGGTCATAGCCCGCCGCGGTCGTCTCCACGTTCTTGCCGTCCGGCATGGACACCTTCACGGGCGCGAACCGCTGGCGCACGACGAGCCCGGCGCCGTCGGTGTCCCGCACCTTCTCGGTGATCTCCTGCGAGAACGGCATGAAGTTGCTGTTCTGTACGACGAAGTCGGCGCCCAGCGTCTTGTCGATCTGTTCGTCGAACGACTTGGTCATCGAGGCGCTCGCCACCGACATGCCGCTCACCAGGGCGAGGCCCACCATCAGGGCGGCGGCCGTGGCGCCCGTGCGGCGCGGGTTGCGCAGCGCGTTGCGCTGGCTCATCCTGCCGATCGAGCCGAAGAGGGCGGGGAAGGCGCCGCCGAGCACCCGGATCACCGGGCGGACCAGGAGCGGTCCCGCGATCACCGTGGCGATCAGGGTGAGGACGAGGCCGAGCCCGAGCAGGGACGCGGCCGAGGAGGTCTTCTCCGCGGTGGCGCAGCCCACGAGCGCGGCCACGCCCGCCGCAGCGACGACCGCGCCGACCGTGGCGCGGATCCTCAACGGCCTTCCCACGCCCGCGATCTCCGCGTCGGCGAGCGCCGCCATCGGCGACACGTGCGCCGCACGCCGTGCCGGGAGGTAGGCCGCGACGAACGTGACGCCGACCCCGACGACGTACGAGACGACGGGAGTTCCCCACCCGATGACCATCTCGGTGGACTTGAGGTTCATCCCGAACAGGCCCATCAGCTCGATGAGCCCGGCCGCGAGGCCGATGCCCGCCGCGAGGCCGACCGTGGAGCCGACCACGCCGAGCAGGACCGCCTCGGTGAGCACGGAGCGGCGGACCTGCCTGCGGTCGGCGCCGAGGGCGCGCAGCAGGCCCAGTTCGCGGGTGCGCTGCGCGATCAGCATCGAGAAGGTGTTGACGATCAGGAAGATGCCGACCAGGACGGCGATCCCGGCGAAGCCGAGCATCACGTACTTGATGACGTCCAGGAAGCCGCCGAGTTCGGACGCCGCCGACTCGGCCTGTTCGTCGGCTGTCTTGAGGTCGTAGCCCGAGCCCAGGTCGGCGGCGATACGGCGCTTGAGCTCGGTGTCGCTCACGCCGGGGTCGGCGTCCACCGAGATGCCCGTCGCCGCGTCCTTGTCGCCCAGGAGCTCACGCTGGGCGGTCGGGGTGTCCACGAAGATCAGGGCCGCGCCGGGGTTGGTGGTGGTGAAGGTGACGATGCCGACGACCTCGACCTTGAAGGAGCCGGGCGCGGCGAGCACCGTGAGGCTTTCGCCGATCTTCACGTCCTTCTTCTCGGCCGTGTCCGCGTCGAGCAGCGCCTGGTTCTTGCCGCGTGGGGCGTGCCCCGAGGTCAGCTCGACGGGGCTGCGGTCGGTGACGTACCAGTTGGTGGCGATGGTGGGGGCGCCGGTGGTGGAGCCCACCGGGTCGTTCTCGCTGTCGACGACCGTGATGTTCTCGACGGCCGCGTCGACCCGGGTCCTGGCGACCCCGTCGACCTCGGCGAGGCGCCCTGCGAGCTTGGCGGGGACCGTCGGAGTCTGCCCCGACGGCACCGCCTCGTCGAGGTTCTCCTTCGGCTCTACGGTCACGTCGGCGGACGTCGAGGCGAAGAGGCGGTCGAAGGTGCGGGCCACCGTGTCCGAGAAGATGAGGCTGCCCGCGACGAACGCCACCGAGAGGATCACGGCGAGCGCGGAGAGCAGCAGCCTGCCCTTGTGTGCGAGGAAGCTCCTGAGCGTCGCCTTCAGCATGGCCGCGGACCGCCTCAGTCCCGGTCCGGCGTGCTGTCGGCGTCGGCGCCCTGGACGCCGTCGGCCCCGGGAGGGCTCTCCTGTTCGGGGCGGCTCTCCTGCGGCAGCGCGTGGATCACGTCGAACCGCTTGAGGCGTTCCAGGACCGACTCCGCCGTCGGGCGCGGCATCTCGTCGACGATGCGGCCGTCCGCGAGGAAGAGCACCAGGTCGGCGTGGGCGGCGGCGCCCGGGTCGTGCGTCACCATGACGACGGTCTGCTCCAGCTTGTCCACGGCCTCACGCAGGAAGCCGAGCACTTCGAGGCCCGCACGCGAGTCGAGGTTGCCGGTCGGCTCGTCCGCGAAGATCAGCTCGGGGCGCGACGCGAGCGCCCGCGCACAGGCCACGCGCTGCTGCTGGCCGCCGGAGAGCTGGGCGGGCCGGTGCTTGAGGCGGTCGCGCAGGCCGAGCGTGTCGATGACGTACTCCAGCCATGCGCGGTCGGGGCGCTGGCCCGCGATGTCCATGGGCAGCGTGATGTTCTCCAGGGCGTTCAGGGTGGGGATGAGGTTGAAGGACTGGAACATGAACCCGATGCGGTCCCGCCGCAGCTGCGTCAGCTCCCGCTCCTTGAGCCCAGTGATCTCGGTGTCGCCGAGCCACACCTGTCCCGCGGAGACCGTGTCGAGGCCGGCGAGCAGGTGCATGAGCGTGGACTTGCCCGAACCGGACGGACCCATGACCGCCGTGAACCGGCCGCGTGCGATGTCCACGTCGACCGAGTCGAGGGCGAGCACAGCTGTCTCGCCGGAGCCGTAGGCCTTGGTCAGCGCGCGTGCGCGCGCGGCGACCTTGATGGGCTCCGCAAGGCCTGTCGCCGGTGCCGAAGCAGGTGTGGACAAGGCCGCCTCCTGGGTCGTGGCCGTTCCAACTCCCGTAATCCTGCCGAGAGTAGAGGGTCGGGGCGGGTGCCGGTATCCCTCCAAGGTCGTGAACCGGAGACGTATGTAAGGGGCACTGGCCGGGGATTCCTGTGCGCCCCCGCGCCCTCCCTTGCCCTCTTGCCGGTGCTAGCGCTGCGGCGCTAGCTTGAAGGCATGGCGAAGACCCAGCTGAACGTGCGGGTGGACGAAGGCACCGCCCGAGCCGCGCGCGAGCGCGCGCTGGCCCGCGGGATGAGCGTGAACCGCTACATCGAGGAACTGGTCAAACAGGACGCCGGCGAGGTCGGCCACACCTTCGTCGAGGCCGCGGCCGATTTCATGAAGCAGTACGAATCCGTCTTCGCCGAAGAGTTCGGTCCCGAGCGCGAGGGTCGTCGTTAAGCCCTTGAACCTCAGAATCGATCTTGCCTGGCTGTTGATGGTCGCCGAACACAAGACGCCCGGAGACCCACAGGTCACCGACTGGGGTGCCCTGGTGGCCGCCGTCAGCCGGCACGAGGCGGAGATATTCGGCGTGCCCGTCTACGAAAGCCCGCACGACCGCGCCGCCGCCCTGCTCCAGGTCCTGCTGCACATCCCCGCCCTGGAACGCTCCAACGCGCTGTTCGCCTCGTCCGCCGCCTACGCCTATCTGGTCGCGAGCGGCCAGAAGGTCGTCACCTCGCCCGAGCAGGTGCGCGAACTGGCCCGGCTGGTGAAGGAGGACGGGGCGAGCGTGCGCGCCATCGCGGACGAGCTGCGGAAGTGGAGCCTCTAGCCGCCCTGGGGAACGATCGAGGGAGCCGCCGCCGGGTGGGAGCTCAGAGGTCGGTGGCGCGCGGGTGGCGCGGTTCGTACAGGCCGACCTCGCCGCCGCCCGGCAGCCGGAAGCGGGTGAGCAGACCCCACCCGGCGTCGGTGACCGGCTGGGTGAACTGCACGCCCTTGGCGGTCAGTTCACGCACCGTCGCCTCCGCGTCGTCGCACATCAGATAGAGCTCGTGCGACTCCGGTCCCGGGGTGGGGTGGACTGCCGCCTCGGCAGGCGGAAGCTTGAAGATCAGCCACCCGCCGCCCGCGTCCACGTGGGGGTACTTCAGCACGTCCCGGAAGAAGGCCCGGTCCGCATCGGCGTCGTTGCTGTAGATGATGAGGTGCGCGCCATTGATCATGCGGCGAGGATAGGTTCGGTGGGAGAGAGCCGCACTTCAGGAGGACGCCCATGCCTGCCGCCATCCAGCCGATGATCATCACCCCTGATCTCGACCGCCTGCTGCGGTTCTACCAGGAACTGCTCGGGGCCAAGGAGGTGTCGAGGACTCCGGAGGAGGGGCCCGCGTTCTTCGTGGACCTGCGCATCGGCGACTCGGAGCTCGGCGTCGTCTCGGACACGAGCGTGCCGCTCGGCACGCCGCAGCGGATTCTGCTGAGCGTCGCGGTGGAGGCGGTGGACGACCTCCTCGAGCGCGTGGAATCCCTGGGCGGCGAGACGCTCGGTCCGGCCAACGACATGCCGTGGGGTCAGCGCGTCGCGCACATCAAGGACCCGGACGGCAACGCGGTCAACCTCACGCAGCTGATCTGACCCCGGTCATCGGCCGGTGCGGCGGCGCGGGGCGGATCAGTCGCTCTCCGGACGCCGCGCCGTGCCGAGCACGCAGTACGAAGAGGGCAGCCGCGGGCCCTTCGGGGGCACCAACAGCCTTCGGTACGGGCCGATTTCGAAACCCGCGGCGCGCAGGGCGCCAATCGTGTCCCGTGCCACGTGACAGCCGCCGAAGAGCAGGGGCCAGACCGTGCGGTCCAAGGCGCGCTGCGCGGTCGCCATCCCCGCGCCCGGAGCCACGCCGTGCTCGAAGAACCGCAGCTCGCCGCCGGGCCGCAGGACGCGCCGCAGCTCGCCGAGGGAGCGGGGCACGTCGCGCACGCTGCACAGGACCAGTGAGGCCACGGCGCCGTCGAAGGCCTCGCTCTTGACGGGCAGCGCCTCGGCGGCGCCGGGCACGACGTCGACCGGCACGTCGGCCCGCACGGCCGCCGAGGCCGCCAACTGCCGCAGGGTGCGCTCCGGTTCGATGGCGACGACCTCGGAGACCGCCGCCGGATAGTGCGCGAAGTTCAGACCGTTGCCCGCGCCGACCTCGATCACACGGCCGGAGAGCCCGGCGAGCAGCTCTTTGCGGTACGTCCCGACCACGCGCTCGGCGGCCACGCTGTGGCGGGCGTAGAAACGGGCGAAAACGGGATGGTGCACGGCGTCCCGGGACGCTGCCTTGGCGGAGCGAGGTGACATGGGGCCCTCCTCGACGGGGCGAGCGGATACCGCAATGGTGCCCCGGCAGCGCCGCTTTCCCCCACACGAACGGCACCGGGGTCCCCAGGCGGCGAGCACTCGGACAGCCGCCGGGTCGACGGCACGGCCACCTTGGGGTGGCGGGCGTGCTCCGGGAGGTCGGTGCTCCCGTCGTACGGGTGGGGTGGCAGGTGCTGCGTGCAGCCACGGCGTCACGCAGCCCCCGCCGTATCCATGCGGGCCCCGGCAGGCAGGGGGTTACGCCGATCTGCGTCGTGAGGATCCACGCGTGTCGCTGCCGGATGCCCTCGCGACCTGCGCTCCCGTACGCACATGACGTCTGCCCGCCGCAGGATCCGCCCGCCACCCGGGCGTCACGCAGCCCCCGCTGTATCCATCAGCCCCCGCTGTATCCATGCGGGCCCGTCCGCCCAGGTCAAGGAGGTGTGAGGGGCGCAGTCAGGGGCAACGGTCACAGGCCCTCTCGGCGCCGGGGCCTCAGCCCTCCCTCGCCGCCTCCCGCGCCGTGAACGTCGCCGCGTCCCATGTGCCGCCCAGCTCCGGCCCCAGCCAGCCCCCGGCCCGTGCCCGGAAGTCGGTGCGCGAGAGGGCGCCCGATCGCTCGGGGACCGCGCCCAGGAGTGGCGCGTCTGCCTGGTCCGGCAGGTCAGCGAGGTTGCAGCGTGCTGCCAGGTCCGGTGCGGTCGGCCAGCTGCCGATCGTCACGCCCAGGGGGGTCAGGCCGCGGGCCCGCAGCGCCTCCGTGGTGAGTGCCGTCATGTTCAAGGTGCCCAGGCCCGCCGGCGTGACCACCAGGACCGGGGCCGCGAGGAGGCGGGCGGCGTCGGCGAGGGAGGCGCCCTCGTCGTCGTAGCGCACGAGCAGGCCGCCCGCGCCCTCGACCAGGACCAGGTCGTGCTCCGTCGCCAACTTCCTTGCCGCGTCGGCCACTTCGTACGGACGGACCGGCGCCATGCCCGCCCGCCGCGCCGCGGTGTTCGGAGCCAACGGCTCCGGGAAGCGGGCGAGTTCCAGGGTGGTGATCTCGTCGCCCGCGAGACGCGTCACCTCCTGCGCGTCACCCGGCTCGCCGGGCGCCACCCCCGTCTGCGCGGGCTTGAGCACCGCGACACTGCACCCCGCGGCCAGCGCGAGCGCCGCCACGGCGGCCGTCGTGACCGTCTTGCCGATCTCGGTGCCGGTACCGGACACCACGATGACCGTCATCTCAGCCCTCCTTCGCCGCCGCGCACACCGCGCGCCCGATCCGTGCCACGTCGTCGTCGCTCGTGATGAACGGCGGCATCGTGTAGATGAGGTCGCGGAACGGCCGCACCCACACCCCCTCGCGCCGCGCGGCGCGCGTCGCCGCCGCCATGTCCACGTCGTGGTCGAGCTGGACGACACCGATCGCACCGAGCACGCGTACGTCCCGCACCCCCGGCAGCGCCGACGCCTCGGCCAGCGTGCCGCGCAGCCCCGACTCGATGCGCTTGACCTCGGTCTGCCAGTCCTGCCCGAGCAGCAGCTCGATCGAGGCACAGGCCACCGCGGTGGCGAGCGGGTTGCCCATGAACGTCGGGCCGTGGGCCAGGACCGGCACCTCGCCCTGCGAGATGCCGTCCGCGACCCGCGCCGTGCACAACGTCGCCGCCAGCGTCAGATAGCCGCCGGTCAGCGCCTTGCCCAGGCACATCACATCGGGCGTGACACCCGCGTGGTCCGCGGCGAACAGCGCGCCCGTGCGGCCGAACCCCGTGGCGATCTCGTCGAACACCAGCAGCACGTCGTGCTCGTCGCAGGCCTCCCGCAGCACCCGCAGGTAGGCGGGGGAGTGGAACCGCATACCGCCCGCACCTTGCACCACCGGCTCCACGATCACGGCGGCCAGCTCGTCGGCGTGGCGTCCGATCACCTCGCGCAGATGATCGGCGTACGCGTCGTCGTACGCCTCGAACCCCGCCGGCGGCGCGTCCGCGAACACCTGCTGGGGCAGCGCCCCCTGCCACAGCTCGTGCATGCCGCCCTGGGGGTCGCACACCGACATGGGCTGCCAGGTGTCCCCGTGGTAGCCGCCACGCCAGGTCAGCATCCGCCGTTTGTCCGGCCGGCCGAGCGAGCGCCAGTGCTGCAGGCACATCTTGACCGCGACCTCGACCGACACCGAACCGGAGTCCGCGAGGAAGACATGCTCGAGGCCGTCCGGCGAGATGTCGACAAGGCGCTTCGCCAGACGGACGGCGGGCTCATGGGTGAGCCCGCCGAACATGACGTGGCTCATCCGGTCCAGCTGATCGCGGACCGCGTCGTTGAGCACGGGGTGGTTGTAGCCGTGGATGGCCGCCCACCAGGACGACATCCCGTCGACCAACTCGCCCCCGTCGCCCGCCAGGTGGAGCCGCACGCCGCTCGCCGACTCGACGACCAGGGGCTCCTGGCGGCCGGGCATGGGGCCGTACGGATGCCACACATGGCGCCGGTCCAGGTCGAGCAGTTCGGGAACGGAGAGGTCAGGCATTGGGTGCCAGGTCCGTTCCCGCGCCCCGGCGGCGTACCGCCACCAGGTCCGTGCGTGCCTCCGAGGGCTCCGCTGCGTCCGACGGCGCGGACTGCTCGGGCACGGCGGCCGGTTCGGCCGTCTCGGCTGGTTCGGACGAGCCGCACGGCCCGCAGCCGCCCCCGGCCTCCCCGTGCGATCCGCACCCCGCCGCCGCGAGCGCGTCCGCGCGGTGCTCCGGCAGTGTCACCGTGTCCGTGCCCTCGACCTCGAAACCGGCATCCGCGATCATCTCCAGGTCGGTCTTGCCGGCCTGGCCCTCACTGGTCAGGTAGTCGCCGAGGAAGATGGAGTTGGCCAGGTGCAGCGCCAGGGGCTGCATCGTGCGCAGATGCACCTCACGGCCGCCCGCGATCCGCACCTCCACGTCGGGGCAGACGAAGCGGACCATCGCGAGGATGCGCAGGCAGCGCTGCGGGGTGAGGTTCCACTCCTTGGCCAGCGGGGTGCCCTCGAAGGGGATCAGGAAGTTGACCGGCACCGAGTCGGGGTCGAGGTCGCGCAGTGCGTAGACCACGTCCACCAGGTCCTCATCCGTCTCGCCCATGCCCGCGATCAGACCGGAACAGGCGGAGAGGCCCGCGGCCTGCGCCTGCTGCACGGTGTCCACGCGATCGGCGTACGTGTGGGTGGTGGTGATCTCGCCGTACGTCCCCTCGGACGTATTGAGATTGTGGTTGTACGCGTCCGCGCCCGCTGTGCGCAGTTTGTCCGCCTGGCCCGCGGAGAGCAGCCCGAGGCACGCGCACACCTCGACGCCCTCGTTCTGGTCCTTGATCGCCTCGATGGTCTGCGACACCCGGTCGACGTCGCGGTCGGTCGGACCGCGCCCGCTGGCGACCAGGCAGACCCGCTTGGCGCCGCCCGCGACCCCGGCCGCGGCGGCCTGCGATGCCTCGTCGGGCTTCAGCCAGGTGTACTTGAGGATGCCGGCCGTCGAGCCCAGACGCTGCGAACAGTACGAGCAGTCCTCCGGGCAGAGGCCCGACTTCAGATTGACCAGATAGTTGAGTTTCACCCGCCGCCCGAACCACTGCCGCCGTACCTTCCCGGCGGCGGAAACCACGTCGAGAAGCTCGTCGTCGGAGGTGGCCAGCACGGCCAGCGCTTCTTCACGGGTCGGCAGCTCGCGCCGAAGCCCCTTGTCCACCAGCGTGTTCAGCAGATCCATGGCGCTGATCCTTACGTACGAGAGCCTCCCTTTCCAAGGAGACTTCGCACAACAGAAACGCTGAGAGGTGTGGGTATTGCCACATCCTGGCCCGGTGGCCTGACGGCTAGGGTCTGTGCACTGTCTACAAACCGGCCAGTGATGACGACCCGGAGGAACCCTCATGGTGAGCGCGCCGTTCGACTGGATCGACGAGCAGGCGAGCCTGCGCGCCCGGACCGGACTCGTCCGCACCCTGCGCCCCCGCCCCGCCGACTCCGGCGGCCTCCTCGACCTGGCGAGCAATGACTACCTGGGCCTGGCCAGGCACCCCGAGATCACCGAGGGCGCCGCGGCCGCTGCCCGCCGCTGGGGTGGCGGGGCGACCGGATCCCGCCTGGTGACGGGCTCCACGGAGCTGCACGCGGAACTGGAGCGCGAGCTCGCCGAGTTCTGCGGCTTCGAGGCCGCCCTGGTCCTTTCCTCCGGATATGCCGCGAACCTCGCCGCCGTCACCGCTCTCGCCCCGCACGGTTCGCTCATCGTCTCGGACGCGGGCAACCACGCCTCGCTGATCGACGGCTGCCGCCTCGCGCGCGGGACGACGCAGGTGGTGCCGCACGCCGACCCCGAAGCGGTGCGCAAGACGCTGGACTCTCACACGGGCCCCGCGGTCGTCGTGTCGGACACGGTCTTCTCGGTCGACGGCGATGCGGCCTCACTCCCCGAACTCTCTTCCGTTTGTGGTGAGTTCGGCGCCGGACTCATCGTCGACGACGCCCATGGGCTCGGTGTGCTCGGCGACGGTGGACGGGGCGCACCGCAGGCGGCCGGGCTCGCGGGCTCCGCCCACACGGTGGCCACGGTCACCCTGTCGAAGGCGTTCGGCAGTCAGGGCGGCGCGGTCCTCGGCCCCGCCAAGGTCATCGACCACCTGGTCAACGCGGCCCGCGCCTTCATCTTCGACACCGGGCTCGCCCCCGCCGCCGCGGGTGCGGCACTGGCCGCCCTGCGGCTGCTCGTCCGGGAGCCGGAGCGCGCGGCACGGGCCCGCGCGGTCGCGGCCGAGCTGCATGAACGCCTCACGGCGGAAGGTCTCTCGGCGGTACGTCCCGACGCCGCCGTCGTCTCCGTGCGTGCCCCGTCACCGGAAGCCGCCGTGCGGTGGGCCGCCGACTGCCGGGGCTCCGGCCTCGCCGTCGGCTGCTTCCGTCCGCCGTCGGTGCCCGACGGCATCTCGCGGCTGCGGCTGACCGCACGTGCGGATCTCACCGGCACACAGATCGCCGATGCCGTACGAGTGATCAGCCGCACCGCACCCCGGTAGTCACCGGAGGCCGTGGACGAAGGCCTCCCATGTGGCGGGTGAGAAGAGCAGGGCGGGCCCTGCGGTGTTCTTCGAATCGCGCACGGCGAGAAGCCCCTGCTTCGGCCCTGAAGCGAGCGAGGCTGTCTCCACGCAGTTGTTCATGCCGTTGCTGCGGCTGCTGCGATGCCACCGTGCGCCGTGCAGAGATGTGCTGGAGGGTACGTGCCGAGGCAGTGCAGTCATGGTGCCCCCTTACGCGCCGTCACCTATCCCGGCGATGTGATCCGTTGATTCCTCGGGTGAAAGTGCTTTTCCTTGAAGGGAGTTGAAGGCAGCCGTGTATGCCTGGAGGTCTTCTCTCCGTTCGAGGTAGAGGCTACTCGTCAAGTGGTCTAGAACAACCACATCCAGATCAGCAATGTTCGGAAAGGAGAAGATAACGAAAGATCCGATGAGGCCCACGTGCTCTCCGGCGGCGAACGGCAACACCTGAAGTCGTACATGGGGCAACTGTGCTGCTTCCAGTAACCGTTTCAACTGACCCGCGAGCACATGATTCCCGCCCACAGGACGGTGCAGCACCGCCTCGTCCAGGATCACGCTCAGTCGCAGCGGCGGAGCCGCGCGCAGCACGTCCTGACGCGCCAGACGCACCTCGACCAGCGTGTCCACCTGTTCGTCCGGCAGCCCGTCGAGCGCGGCCCGCGTCACCGCACGCGCGTAGTCCGGCGTCTGCAGGAGGCCGGGCACGACGGTGGTCTCCAGGGTGCGCATCCGACAGGCCTGTGACTCCAGGCTGATGAAGTCGCGGTAGGCGGGCGGCAGCAGCTCGCGATAGGCGTGCCACCAGTGGCGGCGCCCGCCGTCGTCGTCCGAGCCCGCCAACGCCACCAGCAACTGGCGCAGTCGGGGGTCCTTGACCTCGTACGCCTCGAGCAGGAGACGTACGTCGGCCGCCTTGACGCTGCTACGCCCCGTCTCGATCCGGCTCACCTTCGACTGATGCCAGCCGACCCGGTCCGCGGCCTGGCCACTGGTGAGCCCGGCGTGCGTGCGCAGTGCACGCAGTTCGGCGCCGAGTTTCCGTCGGCGCACCGCGGGACCGTACCGCATGTCCGTCTCCTTTCGGACGGAGCCTCTTTTTTCGGCCTCCCTCCGCCCTCTTCCCGGCGACAGTAGAGGAAGCGCCGACCTGCCGCCCAAATACGGTCTCTCGTAGCAGAGTTCACCGCTTCGAGCGACAGATATATGCACATCTTGGTGGATGGCCACCTCTGAGCACCCCAAGAGTGGCAGGCTGGCGCGAAGCACCATTCCGGGACTGTCCTCGTGCCTTCCGCTACGAGTCGGAGCCGAGCCCCGGTGGGAAAGGGACACGTCGCCATGGCAGACCTTCAGGAAGCATCCGTCACCCTGCCGAGCGCTCCTGCCTCGGTCTCCGCGGCCCGGAAATTCGTCTCGAACATCCTCACCGAGTGGGGCCTGCCAGGTGATACCGAAGTGGCGGACACGGTCCGGCTCATCGTCTCCGAACTGGCCACGAACGCCGTCCAGCACACCCGGGGCCAGTCGCCCACCTTCACGGTGGACATCGAGCTCGACCGGGAGGAGCAGCTGCGCATCGGCGTCACCGACAGCCACCCCCGCTACCCCAAGCGGCTGCCCGCCGCCGTCCAGCAGGACAACGGCCGAGGTCTGGTGATCATCCGCTGGCTGACCATGGAGTGCGGCGGCAGGCTTTCGGTCACGCCCACCCCCGAGGGCGGCAAGACGGTCTGGATCGCGCTGCCGTGGACCGCGCCCGTCCGCGGCGGGACAGCGGCCCCCTCGCCCTCACCCCGGTGAGCGTCCGAAGGCCCCACGGAGCAGGGCCCTGAAGGTGTCCGCCGCGGGGTGTGACTCGTCGGTGCGGTGGACGACCGAGATCGTGCGGCGAAGATCCCCTGGCTCAAGCGGCCTGACCCCCACCGGGGTGGCCGCCGTCCTCGCCACCATCTCCGGTACGACGGCGACGCCGAGCCCGGCGCTGACCAGCGCGCACACCAGCGCGTACCCCGGGGTCTCGACCAGGACCGAAGGCGTGGCCCCGGCCCGTACGAGCGCGGACTCCACGCCCTGCCGTGGCGGATGCGTCGGCGCCATGCTGATCAGCGGCTGCCCGGCGAGCTCGGTCAGAGGCAGCCGCGACGACGCGCTCGCCAGCGCGTGGCCGGGCGAGGTCACCAGGACCAGCTCCTCGACCAGGATCGGCTCCGCGGTCACGGCCGCGGGCAGCGCCACCGGATCCGCGGGCTCGTACGTGTGCGTGAGGGCCAGGTCGACCTCGCCCGCAGCCACGGCCGCGACGCCGAGCGGCGGTTCATAGTCCCGTACCGTCAGGTCGACGTCCGGATGGGCGCGGCGGAACGCGGTCAGCGCGGGCGGCACCAGATGGATCCCGGCGGTGGCGAAGGTCCCCACGCGCAGCCTGCCGCCGGACAGGCCCGCCAGCTGGGCCAGTTCGTGCCGGGCCTGCTCCATCTCGTCCAGGACCCGGCGCGCCCGCGCGAGCAGCAGCTCGCCCGCGCCGGTCAGCCGCGCCCCGCGGTGGTGGCGGACCAGGAGCGCGGTGCCCGCCTCGCGTTCGAGCTTGGCCAGCTGCTGGGAGAGGGCGGGCACGGTGTAGCCGAGGCGCTCGGCGGCGCGAGTGATCGACCCGGCCTCGGAGACCGCCACCAGTGCGGCGAGCCGCGTCGGGTCGTACATGGTGTCTCCCGGTGCAGGAGCCGACGGGCGGTGGGGGCTGTCCGCCGGCGTGGGGCTAAACGCCTGCTTTAGGCAGATCCAGGATATTCCACATACCCGCTGAAGGCAGAAGAACGGCAGGCTGGCGGCCATGGACGCTCAACTGGTCGCCTTCACGGGAGTCGCCGCGGGCATGGTCGCCATGCCGGGGGCCGACTTCGCCGTCGTGGTGCGCAACTCCCTCGCCTCCCGCCGCGCCGGGGTCACCTGCGCGATCGGTGTCGCGGGCGGGCTCCTGGTGCACACGGCGCTCGCGGTGGCCGGGGTCGCCGCGGTCCTCACGGCGGTTCCCACGCTGTTCCGGGCGCTGCAGGTCCTCGGCGGTGCCTATGTGCTGTACCTCGGGTATCGCGCGCTGCGGTCGGCGGCGCGGCCCCTGGCGAGTTCCGGTGCGCCGGACGGCGCGGAACAGCCCGCGGCCGGGGGCAGCCTGCGGCAGGGGTTCCTCACCAACGCCCTCAACCCCAAGGCGCCGATCACCTTCCTCAGCGTCCTGCCCCAGTTCGTGCCCGCGGGCAGCCCCGCGATGCCCAGGACACTGCTGCTCGCGTCGATCATCGTGGTCCTGGCCCTGGTGTGGTTCCCGGTCGTCGCGCTCCTGGTGGACCGTCTTGGCCGCCGGCTGCGCAGGCCGCGTACGGCCCGCGCGATCGAGGGCGGCACAGGCGTCGCGCTGAGCGTCCTCGGCCTGGTGCTCCTCACCGAGGCCCTGATGGCCTGACGCCGTCCGACGCGCCGGTGTCCGGTTCCGGGTCCCGGCCCTTGTCCGCGCCGCGCACCAGAACGGGAAGCAGGCCCCACAGGCCCGCGCACACCACCAGCGTGCCCGCGCTCGCGATGATCCCGCCGGTGCGGCCCACGGCCACGTCCACGACCAGAAGTACGGAACCGGCGAGCGCGAACACCAGGACCGCCATGCCGATGCCGGCGAGACGGGACGACACCCGCACGATCCGCGGCTTGGAGTGCTGCCCGAACAGCGACCTGTGCACGGCGGCCGGCGCGGTGAACAGCGCGGCGGACAGGACCGCGAGCAGCAGCGTGGTCACGTACGTGGTGCGCTGCACCGTGTCGAGCGAGGTGAAGCGCTCGGTGAAGGCGAGCGTCAGCAGGAACGCGAAGAGGATCTGCACCCCGGCCTGCGTGACGCGCAGTTCCTGGAGGATCTCGGAGAAGTTCCGGTCGGCGCGTTCGAGCGTCGTCTCGTTGCGGGCGTCGGAGGACTCACCCGTGGAGCGGGCACCGTTGTTTTCGGACATGGCGACCGAGTATCCGCGTCGACGCGCTCCCCGCCCGTCGGGCGCGCCGACCGGAGGGCCGGTCGAGCGGCGGCAGCGGCCGTGCGGCCACCGCCGCCGCCCTCCGACAGGTCTGCGGTCGACGGTCAGTGGCGGGCTGTCAGCGCACCCGGCCGTACGAGACGCTCTTCGTCCAGATCTTCTCGAGGCGCACGACGGTCCCCCTCTTGGGCGCGTGCCAGATCTTGCCCTTCCCGGCGTAGATGCCGACGTGGTAGACGCTCCGGCCGGAGTGGAAGAAGACCAGGTCGCCGCGGGATCGCTTCGACGCCGAGACGTGGCGGGTCTTGTTGTACTGCTGCGCGGCGGTGCGCGGCAGCTTCTTGCCCGTGCGCTTGAACGAGTAGAGCGTCAGGCCCGAGCAGTCGAACCGGTGTGGCCCCACGGCTCCGTAGCCGTACGGAGAGCCCTTCTTGGAGGCAGCGATCTTGAGCGCCTTGGTCCCGTGTGTCGCGGCCTCTGCTTCCGACGTGAGCCCGGGGGCCACGAGGGTGCCGCCTACGACGGCGAGCGTGAGGGCCGATACGGAACCGGCCCTGGTGAGCAGCGACGGAACATGATTCAGCGCGGTCATGCGCAACCCTTCGTCAACCGCCTGTGAAGGATGACCTGTCGGATTCGGGCTGGCGAAGTTGCCCGGCCGCGGTGTGCGGCTTCACCCCAAGGGTCGGCGTCCGGACCTTCCGGACCGACCCGTCATGCCTGGGTCCTCCACTCCTGCCGATGCACCGATGTCGACCGGTCATCCGGGCGGCGGCAGGACTCGGCGTCCGCCCGGACCGCCCCGCCGCTGTGGCGGGGGCTTGTCGTCGGAAGGGATCTTGACCCGTCAAGGGGTGGAATTCCGAGCCGAAACGGCGTTTTGTGAGGCTCCTCACGGCTGAACCGTTCGGGTGGACAAGGTCGGATTCGGGATCGGGAGGCGTCACCAGGCGATCGTTCGACCAGCACCGGAACGAGTAATTCCGGCCATCGCGTACACCTCTGACGCAACTGAAGACGTCTCAAATAATGACGATTGTCTACGCCGAACGAGGTAGCCCGTTTGGTTCGTTTGAGACCGGACCCGGGCGCTTCGGGATTTGGCAGCGGGGGTGACGGGTGCTCAGGATGCCGACGGGGGTGGCACGGTGACCCGGCCCGCGCGACGCTCCCCGTCGAGCACACGCAGCGCTCGTGCCAACGTCGGGGCGTGCACGGCGCTCTCGCCCCGCTGGTGCATGAGCGTCAGTGCGTCCCGCAGGGCGGTCGCGCTGCCGACCAGGGCCTGGGCGGCGCGCAGTCCGCCGTAGGTGTCCGAGGCGCGGGCGGGGTTGATCCGGCCCACCAGGTCGACCACTTCGAGATACCGGTCGATCAACTCGCCCTCGGCGCGGGTGAGTGCGGGCAGTGGGGGAAGTTCGGGTGGCAGCATCGGCTGATCACCGTGCGTCCGGGGCGCGGAGGGACGACTTGCGGCTCGTGATGAGCCTGTCCACCAGGCCGTAGTCGACTGCCTCGGTGGCGCTGAGGATCTTGTACCGCTCGATGTCGGCCGCGACGCGTTGTGGGCTCTGGCCGGTGTGTTGGACCAGCAGCCTCTCCAGGGCGGCGCGGGTGCGCAGGAGTTCGTCGGCCTGGATCGCCAAGTCGGTCGCCTGGCCCTGGATCGGCTCGGCGAGCGACGGCTGATGGATCAACACGCGGGAGCCGGGCAGCGCGAACCGCTTGCCGGGTGTGCCCGCGGCAAGGAGGACGGCCGCCGCCGACGCCGCCTGCCCCAGGCAGGTCGTCTCCACGTCGCAGGTGACGAACTGAATCGTGTCGTAGATCGCCGTCATCGCACTGAACGAGCCGCCGGGGGAGTTGATGTAGAGCGCGATGTCGCGGTCCGGCGCCGCGTGTTCGAGGTGCATGAACTGCGCCATCACGTCGTTGGCCGAGGTGTCGTCGATCGGCGTGCCCAGGAAGACGATGCGTTCCTCCAGCAGCTTCGAGTACGGGTCGAGGGTCCGGCGCCCCGCGCTGGTGCGCTCGGTGAACTCGGGCAGGACATGGCGGGCGATGGGTCGGTTCATGGCGCGTCTCTCCTCTGCCGGGGGCCGGCTGCTCCCCAAGGGCGTCTGTAAAAAATGTACAGGACGTACGTAACCTCGTCGTGAGGAGCATGTTCGGGTGATCTGCCGGAGTCAACAGATGCGACGTGTTTCAGCCGCTCGCTGAACGCGAGGGCCGCAGCGTGCGGGACCGGATGGCCGACGCGGTGACGTGGGCATACTCCGCCTCGTCACGGCCTCAGCCGCGAGCCGCCGACCGCCCCGAGCAGGCGCAGGCCGCCCCGAGTCGAAAGCGTCGTATGAGCCCTGAAGCCCACCAAGGCCACCGAGCCCACCAAGTCCCCGAAGACCTGGGCGCGCAGCAAGTGCCCGAAGCCGCCGAGCTCGTCCGGCTCACCGCCCGCGAACTCGCCGCCAAAATCCGCACCCGCGAGCTGTCCGCACGCGAGGTCGTCCAGGCGCACCTGGACCGGATCGAGCAGGTCAACGGCGCCGTGAACGCCGTGGTGACCCTGGCGGCCGAGCGCGCGCTCGACGAGGCGCGCACCGCCGACGAACAAACCGCGCGCGGCGCACCGCTCGGCCCGCTGCACGGTCTGCCCGTCGCCCACAAGGACACCCACGACACCCGCGGCATCCGGACCACCTACGGCACACCGCTCCTCGCCGACAACGTCCCGGATCACGACGAGCTGATCGTCGAGCGCATCCGCGCCGCCGGGGCGATCACCATCGGCAAGACCAACGTGCCCGAGTTCGCGGCCGGTTCGCACACCTTCAACCCGGTATTCGGGGCCACCCGCAACCCGTACGACCTCCGGCGGTCGGCGGGCGGCAGCAGCGGGGGAGCGGCGGCCGCGCTCGCGTGCGGCATGCACCCCCTGGCCGACGGCAGCGACATGGGCGGTTCGCTGCGCAATCCCGCGTCGTTCTGCAACGTGGTGGGCCTGCGCCCCTCGCCGGGCCGCGTGCCGAGCTGGCCGGACACCGCCCCGTGGTCGACGATGGCCGTGCAGGGGCCGATGGCGCGCACGGTCGCCGACGCGGCGCTGCTTCTCTCCGTCGTCGCCGGGCCCGACCCGCGCTCGCCGATCGCCCTGGAGACGCCGGGGAGCGCGTTCGGCGGGTCACTTGAACGGGATCTGACGGGCCTTCGGATCGCCTGGTCGCCGGACCTGGGCGGAGCGGTGCCGGTCGACCGCGAGGTCACCGACGTGCTCACGCCCGCCGTCGCCGTCTTCGCCGGCCTGGGGTGCGCGGTCGAGGAGGCGTGCCCCGATCTGTCCGGCGCCGACGAGGTGTTCAGGACCTTCCGTGCCTGGCAGTTCCACCTGGGGCTCGGGGCGCTCCTGGAGACCGACGGCGACCGGATGAAGCCCAGCCTGGTCCGGAACGTACGACAGGGGAGCACGCTCACCGGCATCGACCTGGAGCGGGCCACCGTGCTGCACGCCGAACTGTTCCACCGGGTACGGGAGTTCTTCGATCGGTATGACGCCCTGATCCTGCCGACCAGTCAAGTCGTCCCGTTCCCCGTCGAGTTGGAGTATCCGGCCGAGGTCGACGGGGTGTCGATGGCGGACTATCTGGACTGGATGCGCTCGGCGTACCTGGTGTCCGCGACGGGCAGTCCGGCGCTGTCCGTGCCCGCCGGATTCACCCCGGACGGATTGCCGGTGGGGCTGCAGATCGTCGGACCGCACCGCGGCGATCTGCGGGTTCTGCAGATCGGTCACGCCTTTGAACAAGCCACCCGGCACGGCGAGCGCGGGCCGGAGCGCCGCGTTACGCGCACGGATGTTCGGGTACTCGGGCGCCATGAATCGTTTGGAGCATCTTGACCATCTGGAGAAGAGCCTCGTCGATGAACTGACGCTTGCCGCCCGCGAGGCCGTGCGCGACGAACTGCGGGAGCAGACGCGGAAACAGCGCCGCACGGCCGCGCTGTATGCGGGGGCGGGGGCCTTCGGTCTCTACGCGGGTGCCGCGCTGGCGCTGGCCTTCGGCCTGGCGCTCGCGCTGGGGCTGCCCGACTGGGCGGCCGCGTTGATCACCGCGGTGGTCCTGGCCGGCGTGGCTTATTTCCTGCGTGAGGCCGCCCGCCCCGCAAAGGGTCGGCCTTCCCCGGACGGCCCGGCCGTGAACCGCCCTGCCGCGGACACCAAGGACACCCCGTCCGTGCCCCCTCCGCCCGTGTCGCCGCCGACCGTGGACGCGGCCGATCCGGGTGTGGACGCGACGGATCCGAGTGTGGATCCGGAGATGCCGCACCGTTGGGGCCGGTGAGCCGTGACGCCTGAGAGAGATGTTTGGCCAACGGATTGTGGGCCACCCGTGAAGGCGAGGTGGCCATTTTGAACACACAGTCTGATCCAGAGAAGAAGACGGGTTCGCAGAACTCGAGGAATTCAACCGAACACGCGGAAAACGGCAGGGCGAAGCGCGGCCCCAGCCCGATGGAGGTGCTGCGCACGGCACGCACCCAGCTCACCGAACTCACCGGGATGGCCGTCGAGTCCGTGTCGTCCTTCGAACAGACCGATGACGGCTGGACGTTGGACATCGAGGTCCTGGAACTCAGCCGGGTTCCGGACACGATGAGTCTCCTCGCGAGCTACCAGGTGGAGTGCGACCCGCAGGGCGAGCTTCTGGGCTACAAACGCGTCCGCCGCTATGAACGCGGGCGCGCCGACTCCCACAAGGGCGGCGGCCGCTAGAGCGCCTTTGCGCGCGGGTTTCCGCAGATTTTCCACAACTTCCCAGCTAAGGAGGGCCGGTCGGCATGACCGTTGTCCCACAGCAAGCAGGCGGATCGGGCGGCACCAGTGGCCTGTACGACGTCCTGGAGCTAGTCCTCGACCGTGGCCTCGTCATCGACGCCTTCGTGCGTGTCTCGATCGTAGGCATCGAGATCCTGAAGATCGACGTGCGCGTGGTCGTCGCCAGCGTCGACACCTATCTGCGCTTCGCCGAGGCGTGCAACCGCCTGGACCTGGAGGCGGGCCCGCACAAGAGCCCCGGACTCCCCGACCTGATGGGCGAGATCACCGAATCCGGCGCGCGCGGCAAGTCCAAGGGAGCGCTGTCCGGTGCGGCCGAGACCATATCGGACGCCTTCAAGCAGTCCCGTGAAGAGAGCCAGTCGGAGTCCCGCCCGCGCGCCCGTAAGAGCACGTCCGCGCGCAGGAAGGAGGAGCAGGAATGAGCACGTACGTCTATGGCATCGCCGCGAGTTCGCACCCTTCGCTCCCCGAAGGCATGAACGGCGTGGGAAAGCCGGCGCGCCAGGTGCGCATCCTCAAGGAAGGCGACCTGGCGGCGATCGTCAGTGACGCGCCCGAGGGGCTGCGCCCCAAGCGCATCGACCTGCTGGCCCACCAGAACGTGCTGAACGAGGCGGGCGCGGCGGGTGCGGTCCTTCCCATGCGGTTCGGCAACGTGGCCCCGGACGACGCGTCCGTCACGAGCGTCCTCGCCGAACGTGCCGAGCACTACCGCGAGCGGCTCACCACGCTGGCGGGCAAGGTCGAGTACAACGTCAAGGCCAGCCACGACGAACAGGCCGCCCTGCACCGCGTGATGGCCGACAACTCCGAGGTGCAGGCCCTCGCCGAGGCCAATCGGCAGGCGGGCGGCGGCAGTTACGAGCAGAAGCTGCAGCTCGGCGAGATGGTGGTGGCCGCCCTGCAGAGCCGGGAGGCCGAGGACGCGGTGGCACTGCACCGCATCCTGAAGCCGGCCGCGCACGCCATCAGTGTGGGCCCCGAGTCCACGGGATGGCTGGCCAACCTGTCGTTCCTGGTGGAGCGCGACGCGGCTGCGGTGTTCCTCGCCGCCGTCGAGGAGGCCCGCAAGGGGCATCCGCACGTCGAGCTGCGCGTCAACGGCCCGCTGCCGCCCTACAGCTTCGTCGAGCCCGGCCCCTCCGAGCCGACGGGAGCCGCACCGGAGTCCGCGGGCTCGCAGGCAGGCAGGGAGTAGGACATGGGACTGATCGGCGAAGTGCTGATGCTGCCGTTCGCGCCCGTGCGCGGCGGTCTCTGGGCGGTGAGCCAGGTACTCGCCGAGGCCGAGCGCCTGTACTACGACCCGGCCACTGTCCGGACCGAACTCGCCCTTCTCGAGCAGCGACTCGAGTCGGGGGAGATCGACGAGGACGAATTCGACCGCCAGGAGGACGAGTTGCTCGACCGCCTGGAAATCGGCCTGCGCACAGGCGCGGGAACTGACAACGGGACCACACGATGAATCGACTGGGACTTGGCCTCGCCGTAGGGGCCGGATACGTCCTCGGACGTACGAAGAAGATGAAGCTCGCGTTCGCGGTCGGCACCATGGTGGCCGGCAAGCGGATGAATCTGAGCCCGCGGGCCCTTGGTGACCTGGTGTCTCAACAGCTGCAGAACAACCCGCAGTTCAAGGAGATAGGCGACCAGCTGCGCGGCGATCTGCGCGGGGTCGGGAAGGCCGCCACCGGAGCGCTGGTCGAGCGGCAGATCTCGGGGCTCGCCGACCGGCTGCACGGACGGACGGCGGATGTGCGCGACCAACTCGCGGGCGTGACACCGGACATACCGGGGCGCGGCAGCAAGGACGAGGCCGAGCCGGACGACGCGGACGACGAGTACGAGGAGTACGACGACCGGGACGACCGGGACGACGAGCCCGTGGAGGCGGAGTCCGAGGAGGAGCCAGAGGAAAGGCCCCGGCCGAGGAAGAAGGCTCCCGAGAAGAAGGCCGCCCCCAAGAAGGCGGCGGCCAAGAAGAGCCCCGCGAGGAAGACGGCGGCGAAGAGCCCCGCAAGGAAGGCGCCGGCGAAGAAGGCTCCCGCCAGGGCGGCGGCGAAGACTTCCGCACGCCGCGCCACCGGGGCCCGCCTGCCGAAGGAGGGTGGCCGCGATGAGTGACACGCTGAAGTCGGCGACGGGCAAGGCGAAGGACAACCCCATCACCGGCGTCGTGCAGAGCGAGGCGGCGGACCGGCTCAAGGCGGAGGTCCAGGAGTATCTCGCCGCCCAGGCCCAGCGGCTGCTGGTCGGAGTGGGCCACAAGCTCGGCGAGACGACGGGCAAGCTCAACGACATCGCCGACGGCAACAGCCCCGGCTTCGCCAAGCTCGCCCTCGACGGCGGGCGCAAGATGGCCGAGGGCAAGGGGCCGCTGCGGTCCGCCATCGAGGTCGGTGCGGGGCGGGCCAAGGACAGTGTGGTCGACGCCTTCAAGAACATGACCGGAGGCAAGGGCCGCCGCAAGGGCGGGGCCGGCAAGAAGCCGACGGTCATCATGGAGTTCGTGGACGTCGGTGTGCCGCTGCGCACGGCGTACGACCAGTGGACCCAGTACCAGGACTTCAGCAACTTCGCCAAGGGTGTCAAGAGCGCGAACCGCGCCGACGACACCACGTCCGACTGGCAGGCCAAGGTCTTCTGGTCGAGCCGGAGTTGGAAGGCGCACACCACCGAGCAGGTGGCGGACGACCGGATCGCCTGGACATCGGAGGGCGCGAAGGGCACGACCAAGGGCGTCGTCTCCTTCCACACGCTGGCCGAGAACCTCACGCGCGTCCTGCTGGTCCTGGAGTACTACCCCAAGGGCCTCTTCGAGAAGACCGGCAACATCTGGCGCGCCCAGGGCCGCAGGGCGCGGCTCGACCTGAAGAACTTCGCCCGGTTCATCACCATCAAGGGTGAGGCGGAGGACGGCTGGCGCGGCGAGATCCAGGACGGCGAGGTCGTCGTCAGCCATGAGGACGCGCTCGCGGAGGAGCAGGAAGAGGGCGAGCACGAGGACGTCGCGGAGGACGAGTACGAGCGCGACGAGGAACAGCCGGAGGAGTCCTACGAGGACGAGGAAGAGCGCGAGGGCGAGGCGGACGAGGACGAGCGGGACGCCTACGGCGAGGCGGATGAAGAGGAGGAGGACGCGGGCGAGGACGACGAGGCGAAGTACGAGGAGTACGAGGAAGACGAGGACGAAGACGCCAAGTACGACGAAGAGCCCGCGACGAGCGGGAGTCGCCGATGACGATGCCTGGTCGGATCCCGGAGCCGTACGGGCAGGGCGGCGGCGCGAACCTGGCCGACATCCTGGAGCGCGTGCTCGACAAGGGCATCGTGATCGCGGGTGACATCAGGATCAACCTGCTCGACATCGAACTGCTCACCATCAAGCTGCGGCTCATCGTCTGCTCCGTCGACAAGGCGAAGGAGATGGGAATCGACTGGTGGGAGGACGACCCCGAGCTGTCCTCCCGTGCACACAGCAAGGAACTCACGCGTGAGAACGCCGAGTTGCGTGCCCAGGTCGCCGAGCTTGAGCAATTGGGGCAAGGCAGGCTGGAGCAGGGCAGGACGGAGCAAGGCAGCACAGAGCAAGGCAGGACAGAGCAAGGCAGCACAGAGCGGCGCAAGCCCGCGCGACGCAAGGCGGAGCAAGGCAAGGCCGAGCAGGGCAGGGCGGCGCAAGGCAAGGCGGAGGAAAGCACATGAGCGGACTGCGTTACGTCTACGCCATCTGCCGGCCCTTCGACGCGGCACTCCAGGCGCAGGTGACCGGGGTGGAGGGCGCGCCCCCCGGTCAGCTGCCGCACCACGGCCTGATCGCCGTGGTCGGCACTGTGCCGGAGGGGGACTTCGCCGAGGAGCCCCTCCGGCGCCATCTGGAGGACCTGGACTGGCTGAGCGCGACCGCGCGTGCCCACCAGGCGGTGATCGACGCGCTCACCGTGGTCACCACGCCGCTGCCGATGCGGCTCGCCACGGTGTTCCGGGACGACGCGGGAGTGCGCGCGATGATGGAGGAGCGGGAGGCGGCGTTCCGGCGGACGCTCGACCGGCTCGACGGCCGCGTGGAATGGGGCGTCAAGATCCATGCCGAGGCGGAGCCCGCCCCCGCGGCCGAGAAGCCGGAGAAGGCCGCGTCGGGCCGGGACTACCTGCGCCAGCGCCGACAGCGCAACAGGGCCCATGAGGACATGTGGGAGAGCGCCGAGAAGTTCGCGCGCCGGCTGCACGACACGCTCTGCGGCCACGCCGAGGACGCCCGGCTGCACGCACCCCAGAACTCCGCGCTCTCCCAGGAGCCGGGCCGCAACGTACTCAACGCCGCCTATCTGGTGCCGCGTTCGGAGTCGGAGGCCTTCGTCGAACTGGTGGAACGCGTGAAGGGCGAGGAGCCGGGCCTGCGCGTGGAACTCACCGGACCGTGGGCCGCGTACTCCTTCGCCGGCCTGGAGGACGACGGGGGCGACGCGGTGGACGGCGTGGCGGGGGAGGCGGGATCGTGACCGTCGTCGAACGCCGGGAGGTCGCCCTGGTCGACCTGCTCGACCGGTTGCTCGCGGGCGGGGTCGTCATCACCGGGGACCTCACCCTGCGCATCGCGGACGTCGACCTCGTCCGTATCGACCTGAACGCACTCATCAGCTCGGTCAACGAGCAAGTGCCCTCCCCTTTTGAGGAGTTGCTGTGAGCGAGCGGACTCCGGGAAAGAACCGCCTCGAACTCGAGCCGGACACGGTGGAACGCGACCTGATCAAACTCGTCCTGACCGTCGTGGAGCTGCTGCGTCAGCTCATGGAGCGGCAGGCCGTGCGCCGGTTCGACACCGGGGAGCTGAGCGAGGACCAGGAGGAGCGCATCGGACTCACGCTGATGCTCCTCGACGACCGGATGGCCGAACTGCGCGACCGCTACGGCCTGCGGCCCGAGGACCTGAATCTGGATCTCGGGCCGCTGGGGCCGCTGCTGCCGAGGGAGTAGCCCCGCCCCCTCAGGGATCAAGGGAGTAGCCCCCCTTAGGGGTCAGGGGGGCAGGGATCAGGGACCACCAGGGATCAGGGAGCGGTCGGCTTCGCGAACTCCGTCAGGAACGCCTCGCAGAACGCCTTCAGGTCGTCCGGCTTGCGGCTGGTGATCAGCGTGTTGGGCCCGTCGTGGCAGATCTTCACCTGCTCGTCGACCCAGGTGCCGCCCGCGTTGCGGACGTCCGTGCGGATGCTGGGGAAGGAGGTGAGTCCCCGGCCCGAGACGACGTCCGCCTCGACGAGGACCCACGGGGCGTGACAGATCGCGGCGACCGGACGGCCGCGATCGAAGAAGTCGCGCACGAAGGACACGGCCGCTTCGTCGAGGCGCAGCGCGTCCGGGTTGGCCACGCCACCCGGCAGTACGAGCCCGTCGAAGGAGTCGGCCGACACCTCGCCGACGACCTCGTCCACGGGGAACGTGTCGGCCTTGTCGAGATGGTCGAAGGCCTGGATGCGGCCCGGCCGCGTGGAGACGAGGACGGGCTCACCGCCCGCGTCGGTCACCGCCTTCCAGGGGTCGGTGAGTTCGATCTGCTCGACGCCCTCGGGTGCCATCAAGAACGCGATACGCATGGCTGCTCACTCTCCTTGCCGGTCCCAGGACGGTCACGTCCGGAATCCGTTCGTCGGGTGGGGTCTGTTGCACGCATCACCGGTTCCCTGGCCCGGTCAAGGTCAACCAGGGTGACTGACCCGTGGCCTGATGGGTACTCAGAGTTACATGCGAATGAGTGTGATGGACGTGGGTTCCAATGCGGTCCGGCTGGTTGTCGTGGACGCCGAGGACGGTGTGCCTTTGCCGGTTCACACCGCCAAGTGGAGACTGAGACTCTCCGAAGAGGTCGGGCCGACCGGGGCGATCCCCGAAGAGTCGGTGGGGCAGCTCGTCACCGCGGTCTCCGAGGCCGCGAGGACCGCCCGGCGATGGGGCTCGGCGGAGCCGCTGGCCTTCGCGACGACCGTCGTACGCAGCGCACCCAACCGGCTGGACGTGCTGCGGACGATAGGTGAGGAGACCGGCGTCGCGCTGTGCACCATGCCCGGAGAGGTGGAGGCCGAACTCACCTTCCTGGGCGCCCGCCGGTGGATGGGCTGGCGAGCCGGTCCCCTCGCGCTGTTCGACATCGGCGGTGGCTCGCTCGAGGTGGCCTTCGGGCGCGGAAGGCTGCCGGACTACGTGGCCTCGCTGCCCCTCGGCGCGCGCCGGCTGACCCGGGAGTTCTTCGAGGGCGAGGACCCGCCGACCGAGCAGAGCTTGAAGGCGCTGCGGCGCAAGGTGCGGCATCAGCTGCGTGACGTCGCCGCGCGGATCCGCTGGGAGGGGCCGCGTACCGCCGTGGCGACGTCACGGACGTTCCAGCAGCTGGCGCGGCTCGGGGGTGCCGCCCCCGGCCGCCACGGACCGTTCATGGCACGTCAGCTGAGCCGCGCGGAGCTGCGCCTGTGCCGTGACCGGCTCGCCGCGCTGCCGGCGGCCGAGCGCGCCCGGCTGCCGGGGGTGTCGGCGCCGCGGGCCGTGCAGAGCCTGGCCGGCGCGATCGTGGGGCACACGGCGATGAAGCTGACGGGCATCAAGACGGTCACCATCTGCCCCTGGGCCATCCGTGAAGGCGTGCTGCTGCGGCACATGGAGGACGGCGGGGCGTGGTGGGCCGAGGTCAGTCAGCGGGAGGCGGTGGCGGAGCCGACGGTGCATCCGATGGAGCTGCGGATCGCGGCTCTGCAGAACTGAATCGCGGCTCCGCGGAACTGAATCGAGGCTCCGCGGAACCGAGGTGTGCCGGTGCGGAGCTGCCGGCCTTCCGGCGCAGCACCGCACGCTGCTCCGCGTTGGTCCCGCCCCAGACGCCGTACGCCTGACCGGTGTCGATGGCCCAGCTGAGGCAGGGGCGGAGCACGGGGCAGCGCAGGCAGATCCGCTTGGCGGCCAGCTCCTCGCGCAGCGCGGGGTCTGTCACGCTGACGGGGAAGAACAGCTCTGGATCCTCTCGCGCGCAGAGCGCGCTGGTCATCCACTCCATCAACGCCTCCCTCGGGGAGTGGGGTCCGCCTCCGTCCGGTCCGGGACGGGGGCGCGGGTGCCCTTGCCGCGCGGACGATAACGGAGGAGAGCCGGGAGGAGGGAGGGGCCCGTGTTCCGCCGGGCTCATCCCTCGTCGGTGCGGGGCGCCGTCGGCGGCTCCTGGAGCTGGGCGACCGTCGCGGCCAATTGCCGTCGGAACGGCTTCGGGATCTCACCTCCCGCTGCGGCAGCGACGAGTTCGGCGGCCACGAGACGCAGCTTGGTGTTCGTGTTCTGGGAGACCGAGACGAGGACGTCCCACGCGTCATCGGCGCTCAGCCCGAACGACGCCATCAGGACTCCGCGCGCCATGTCGATGACGGGCCGCGTCCGCATGGCCCGCCGCAGCTGACCGAGTTCCACCCGCGGGTCCTGCTCGATGTGGCCGGTCGTCGGGCAGGGGGATGTGTCAGGTGGAGCTTCGCTGCCCTCCGCGAGCTGCGCGGGAAGTGCACGATCTGTCATGGCGGCCACTCCGTAGGCTTCCGTGGGTCGTCACCTCACCCAGCGTCGGCCCGGCGAGGTTCACCCGTCAAGAGATACCGGAAATGTAGTTCGCCTTTTTGAATGCGTGAATCAGACCCCCTACCTTGGAGGGATGGGTGCAGTACCTGAACCACACATCGGTTGGACGTTCCTCACCAACCACGCCCGCGTGCTGGCCGCGATCGCCGACGACCCCGCCACCCGTATCCGGGACATCGCCGCGCGCTGCCGACTCACCGAGCGTGCCGTACAGAAGATCGTCGCGGATCTGGAGGGGGGTGGATACCTCTCCCACACGCGCCAGGGCCGCTCCAACGCGTACCGCATCGAATCGGGGACCATCCTGCGCCACCCCGCCGAATCGGGTCTCGCCGTGGCGGAACTCCTCACGCTCCTCGTCCAGCACGACGACGAACGCGGCGACGCCCCCCGGCGGTTGCAGGCCACGCCTTCGCGCACGTCCGACCCGGATACCGCCCCCTGACCTGCGGCGTATCCGTTGCGCGCGGGGCCGGACGACCGTGCCGGACGACGGTTAGGCTGGGGGCATGGCCTACGAGATTCCGGTGACGCAAGCCCGAGCAGAGCTCGCCGATCTGATCAACCGCGTCGTGTACGGCGGCGAACGGGTCGTCGTCACCCGCCACGGCAAGCCACTCGTGGCCCTTGTCTCCGCCGCCGACCTGGAGCGGCTCGAGGCGTTGCCGGACGTGGACGGGGAGCAGGTGGTCAGCTCCGTCTCGTCGTTGCGCTCCACCTCGTCCCCGTCGTCGGGTGCGGGTGAACGGCAGCGCTTCGGGATCGCCGCCGAACACCGGGGACCCAACGCGACGTAGCCGTACGGCGATCGAGCGCAGAGCGGGCTCCGTAAGGAGAACGGGCTCCGTAGGCAGCACGGCGCCCGTGAGCAGGGCGGCGTCCGCAAGCAGGACGGGCCCCGTAAGCAGCAAGCGCCGCACGCCCCCGTCCGCTACAGCGGAGGCGTACGGCTGTCTCTGTGCGCTGCCGGGTCAGGCGACCCGCACCGCTTCCGGCGCGGTCGGTGCCTCGTCACGCGCCCTGGTGCCGGGGCGGCGGCGGAGCACGCCGAGCAGTACGGCCATCAGGCCGAGCAGGGACCAGACGGCGAGGGTGACGAGGGGGCCCGTGATGCGCGCGCCGTCGAAGAAGGAGACCGAGCGCAGCAGAGTGCCGCCGGCGCCGGGTGGCAGCAACTGGCCGATGAATCCGACCGGTTCGGGCAGCAGCCGTGGCGCGGACGTCACTCCGGAGAACGGGTTGCCGAGCAGCACCATGGTCAGCGCGCCGACCCCGATGCCCGCAGGACCGATGAGTGCGGCGCACCCGGCCACGGCGGCTCCCACCGCGAGCGTCGAGAGCCCCAACACCCCTGCTTCCGCCCACCAGTTGCCCGTCAGCACTCCCAGCCAGCTGTGTGTCACGGCGGCGGCGACCACGCCGACCAGCACGGCGGCCAGGGTGAGGGAGGCCACCGCGCGGATGCCGCGCAGGCCGAACAGCGTCACGACCGCACCGGCCGCGACGCCCGCGATCGCCAGCGGCAGCACGCTCGCCCCCAGAGCGGAGCCCCGAGGGTCGTTGGCGGGCGCCGGCACCACATCGGTGGTGGTCACCGCGGCCCCCTCCGGAGCCTGACCGGCCACCGCCTGCTCCAGGAGCTGGGCGACCACCGGGCTCGCGGCGGTCGCGGTCAGCAGTTTCATGCCCTGCGGCGTGACGACGACCGCTCCGTACACGGCCCGGTCCTCGACGGCGTCGCGGGCCGCGGCCTCGTCGGCGTACCGATGGATCTCGAACGCGCCCTCTTGCTCCCGCAGTTGGGACTCGAGAGGCGCCGTCGCGGTGGCGGGTCCCGCGACGCCGAGCGGCAGATCGCGGGGGGCGGTCCTCGCGGCGGGCCAGGCGAAGGCCCACAGGGCGAGGGCCACGAGCGCGGAGACCAGGATGGCCACCGCCACCATGCGGCGGCCCTGCGGGGGCGGGGTGGCGACCGACGTGGACATGGGCTGAGCTCCTTCTGGAGGTGCGAAGGGGTGAAGGGGGGAATTGTCGAAAGGTGCAGCGGGAGAGGGCCGAAGTGGCGGAGGGCCGAAGTGGCGGAGGGTCGAAGCATCGGAGGGTGCAGCGGCGGACAGTAAAGAGAAGGATCGTTCGTTTTACGGAATGCCCACACTGTGCTGCCGGGCGCGCCGCTTGTCAAGAATGAATGTTCGTTTTAATTTGGGTGGTATGGCCCGCGTATCCCAGGAGCACCTCGACGCACGCCGCCGCCAGATCATGGACGGCGCCGCCCTCTGCTTTGCCCGCAATGGCTTCCACGCCACCTCCATGCAGGACGTACTCAAGGAGGTCGGCCTCTCGGCCGGGGCGGTCTACCGCTACTTCCGGGGCAAGGAGGAGCTGATCGGGGCGATCGTCGGCGAGGTCCTCGAGTGGCTTCGGGCGACCTTCGAGGCGGCCGCCCAGGAGACCCCGCCGCCACCGCCGGATGTGCTGGTCGGCCGCGCGCTGAGGCAGGTGCTCGCCCAGAAGCAGGGCGGCGGCGAGGGGGAGACCCCGTACTTCCCGCGTCTGATCGTCCAGGTGTGGGCGGAGACCCTCCGCAACGAAGAGCTCGCCGACCTGATGAAGCAGGGGTACGCCAAGGTGCGAGTGGCCTGGGTGAAGATCGTCGAGGGGTATCAGGCGGCGGGCATGATGCGTGACGACGTCCCGGCCGACCATGTCGCGCGGGTCATGGTCGCCACGGCTCAGGGATTCGCCGCGCAGCTCGCGCTGTTCGACGAGGTTCCGGTCGAGGCGCTGCAGGACGGGCTGCGCGGTCTGATGAGTATGGGGAAGCCCAGCTGATGGTCATGGGGCGGTCAAGCGCTGGTTAACCTCGTTGAAACTCCTCCCAACTAGCCTGCGATGCCACGTCACCAGGGGATTTCGTAACCGGGGTGCGCAAGATCAAGCGCACTGTCTGTGTGTTACATCTATATCCGTCGCGGTGGCCGCGGCAGCCGGACCCCGCACGGTCCGGAGCGAGGACTGTGAGGTGGGACGCGTGCAACTGACCCCGCACGAGCAGGAGAGACTGCTCATCCATGTGGCCGCGGACGTGGCCGAGAAGCGAAGGGCGCGGGGGCTGCTGCTCAACCACCCCGAGGCGATAGCCCTGATCACGTCCCACATCCTCGAAGGGGCCCGCGACGGCCGCACCGTCGCCGAACTCATGTCGTCGGGGCGCAAGGTGCTCACGCGCGACGACGTCATGAGCGGCATCCCGGAGATGATCCACGACGTCCAGGTCGAGGCCACCTTCCCGGACGGCACCAAGCTCGTCACCGTCCACGACCCGATCGTCTGACGGGGGCCGGCCAGATGAGTCCCACGCAGCCCGTGATCCCCGGCGAGATCCTCTTCGCCGACGAGCCCGTCGCCTACAACGCGGGCCGCGAGGTCACCGCCCTCACCGTCCTCAACGCCGCCGACCGTCCCGTCCAGGTCGGCTCCCACTACCACTTCGCCGAGGCCAACCCCGGCCTCGACTTCGACCGTGCCGCCGCGCACGGCAAGCGGCTCAACATCGCCGCCGGCACCGCCGTGCGCTTCGAGCCCGGAATCCCCGTCGACGTCGAACTCGTCCCCCTGGCCGGACTGCGCATCGTGCCCGGACTGCGCGGCGAGACCGGAGGTGCCCTCGATGCCTGAACTGTCCCGCGCCGCATACGCCGACCTGTTCGGCCCCACCACCGGTGACCGGATCCGGCTCGCCGACACCGACCTCCTCGTCGAGATCGAGGAGGACCGCTCCGGCGGCCCCGGACTCTCCGGCGACGAGTCGGTGTTCGGCGGCGGCAAGGTCATCCGCGAGTCGATGGGGCAGTCGCGCACCACGCGCGCCGAAGGCGCCCCCGACACCGTTGTCACCGGCGCCGTGATCATCGACCACTGGGGCATCGTCAAGGCCGACATCGGCATCCGCGACGGCCGCATCACCGGCATCGGCAAGTCCGGCAACCCGGACACGATGGACGGCGTACACCCCGATCTCGTGATCGGCCCGGAGACCGAGATCCTCTCGGGCAACGGCAAGATCCTCACCGCCGGCGGCATCGACACCCACATCCACTTCATCTCGCCGACCATCGTCGACGAGGCGCTTGCCTCCGGCGTCACCACCCTCATCGGGGGCGGCACCGGCCCGGCCGAGGGCAGCAAGGCGACCACGATCACCCCCGGCTCGTGGCACCTGGCCCGGATGTTCGCGGCGATGGAGTCGAGCCCGGTCAACATCGGCTTCCTCGGCAAGGGCAACACGGTCTCCAGCGAGTCCATGCACGCCCAACTGCGGGCCGGAGCCGTCAGCTTCAAGATCCATGAGGACTGGGGCGCGACGCCCGCCACCATCGACGCGTGCCTGAACGTCTGCGAGGACACCGGCGCCCAGCTCGCCGTCCACACCGACACCCTCAATGAGGCGGGCTTCGTCGGCGACACGTTCGACGCCGTCGCGGGCCGCACCCTGCACGCCTTCCACGTCGAGGGCGCGGGCGGTGGGCACGCACCGGACATGATCACGGCGGTGTCCCTGCCCAACATGCTGCCGAGCTCCACCAACCCGACCCGGCCGCACACCGTCAACACCATCGAGGAACACCTCGACATGCTGATGGTCTGTCACCACCTCAACCCGGCGGTCCCCGAGGACCTCGCCTTCGCCGAGTCGCGGATCCGGCCCACCACCATCGGGGCCGAGGACATCCTGCACGACCTCGGCGCCATCTCGATCATGTCGTCGGACTCGCAGGCCATGGGGCGCATCGGCGAGGTCGTCATGCGGACCTGGCAGACCGCGCACGTGATGAAGCGGCGGCGCGGCTTCCTGCCGGGGGACACCCGGGCGGACAACCGCCGCGCGCGTCGCTATGTCGCCAAGTACACGATCAACCCGGCGGTCGCGCAGGGCGTCGACCACGAGATCGGCTCCGTCGAGACCGGCAAGCTCGCCGACCTGGTGCTGTGGGACCCGAAGTTCTTCGGTGTGAAGCCCTTGCTCGTCATCAAGGGCGGTCAGATCGCGTACGCGCAGATGGGCGACGCCAACGCCTCCATCCCCACGCCGCAGCCGGTGCTTCCGCGGCCCATGTTCGGTGCGCACGGCACCGCGCCGAGCCTCAACTCCTTCAACTTCGTGACGCAGTCGGCGCTTGACGACGGGCTGCCCGAACGGCTCGGGCTGGCCAAGGAGTTCACCGCGATCCGCTCGACGCGCGGGCGCACGAAGGCGGACATGTACGAGAACGACGCCCTGCCCAGGGTGGAGGTCGCGCCCGACAGCTTCGCCGTCACCATCGACGGGGAGCTCGTCGAACCGTCACCCGCCGCCGAACTGCCGCTCGCGCAGCGGTACTTCCTGTTCTGACGGGCGCCGTCATGTCCAGTGCCGCACTACTCGTCCTGGCCGACGGCCGCTTTCCCGCCGGAGGGCACGCGCACTCCGGCGGGGCCGAGGAAGCCGTCAAGGCGGGGCGCATCACCGGTGGAGCCGACCTGGCGGAGTTCTGCCGGGGGCGGCTGCACACCACGGGGCTCGTGTCCGCCGCGTTGGCCGCGGCCGCCGCGCTCGGCATCGACCCGCTGGAGCTGGACGAGGCCGCCGACGCGCGGACACCCTCGGCCGCGCTGCGGGTCGCCGGACGGCGGCTCGGGCGGCAGATGATGCGGGCCGCGCGGTCGGCGTGGCCCAATCCCTCGCTGGACCAGCTGGCCGCCGCCCGGCCCAAGGGGGCACACCAGCCGGTCGTCCTCGGCCTCGCCGCACGCGCGGCGGGTCTGGGGGCGCAGGACGCCGCGTACTGCTCCGCGTACGAGTGCGTCAGCGGGCCCGCGACGGCGACCGTGCGGTTGCTGAGCCTGGACCCCTTCGACGCGACGGGTGTCCTGGCCCGGCTCGCACCCGAGCTCGACCTCGTCGCGCGGGCCGCGGCGGGCGCGGCGCGCGATGCGCTGACCGACGGGGTCGACGCGCTGCCCGCGGCGTCCGCGCCGCTGCTCGAGGTGGGTGCCGAGGCGCATGCCGCCTGGCCCGCGCGGTTGTTCGCCTCGTAGAGGGCACCACCGCCCGCACGAGCCGCCGCCCGCACGAGCCGCCCCCGCGCGAGCCACCCCGAACGAGCCGCCCACAGAGCCCGCCGCACGGGCTGAAAGAACTGAAGCGCTGAAGCACTGAAGAACTGCTGAACCATAGGAGTCGCACCATGCACCTCGATCACTCCCACGACGAATCCGCCGCGGTGAGCGCCGACGCCCACCGTCCCGACGGCCGCCGTCGCGCGCTGCGGATCGGGCTCGGCGGGCCCGTCGGATCCGGCAAGACGGCCACCGTCGCCGCGCTCTGCAAGGAACTGCGGGCCGAGTTGTCCCTCGCCGTCGTCACGAACGACATCTACACCCGCGAGGACGCCGAGTTCCTGCTGCGCGAGGCCGTCCTGCCGCCCGAGCGGATCACCGCGGTGGAGACCGGCGCCTGCCCGCACACCGCGATCCGTGACGACATCTCCGCCAACCTGGAGGCCGTCGAGGACCTGGAGGACGAGGTCGGGCCGCTGGACCTGATCCTCGTCGAGTCCGGCGGGGACAACCTCACCGCCACCTTCTCCAAGGGACTCGTCGACGCGCAGATCTTCGTCATCGACGTCGCGGGCGGCGACGACATCCCGCGCAAGGGCGGCCCCGGCGTCACCACCGCCGATCTGCTCGTCGTCAACAAGACCGACCTCGCCCCGTACGTCGGCTCCGACCTCGCGGGCATGGCCGCGGACGCCAAGGCCCAGCGTGCCGAACTCCCGGTCGTCTTCCAGTCGTTGAGGTCGGACGAGGGCGTCGGCCCCGTCGCCGCCTGGGTGCGTGCCCAGTACGCCGCCTGGACCGCGTCCGCATGACCGTGCACGCCGTCGCGGCATCCGGGGTGCGCGGCATCGCCCGTATCACCGCGCGAGGGAACGGGCGGGGCGGCACCGTCCTGCCCGTGCTCGACGGGGAGGGGCCGCTCGCCCCGCGGCGCACCCGGGCGGCCGGAGCGGGCGCCCAGGTCACCCTCGTCGGCGCGATGAGCGGCCCCCTCGGGGGTGATCACCTCACCGTCGAGGCCGCCGCCCACGACGGGGCCCGGCTGCAGATCGGTTCGGCCGCCGCCACGCTCGCCCTGCCGGGGCAGTCGAAGGAGGCGGCGCGCTACGACGTGCGCCTCACGGTCGGTGACGACGCGGAACTGCGCTGGCTGCCCGAGCAGTTGATCTCCGTACGCGACAGCGATCTGCGGGTCACCACGCGGGCCGAGCTCGCCGCGAGCGCGAGCCTGGTGCTGCGGGAGGAGCAGGTGCTCGGCCGGACGGGCGAAGCCCCGGGGCGCCTCACCAGCCGCCTCACCGTGCGCCGCGCGGGCCGGCTCCTCCTCGACCAGGAGCTCTCCTGCGGGCCCGGAGCGCCCGGCGGGTGGGACGGTCCCGCAGTCCTCGCCGGGCATCGCGCGATCGGGCAACTGGTCGTCGTACGCCCGCAATTCGAGCAGCACCGCCCGGAGCCCGCAGTGCTCGGCGATGCGGCCGCCCTCACCCCGCTCGCCGGACCCGCCGTACTGGTCACCGCCGTCGCCCCCGACGCGCTGCGGGTGCGCCGCGTCCTCGACGAGGCGTTGCGCACTCTCACCTGAACAGGGGCATAACCGCTCAGCGGAGTTCCGTGCACCGTCTATCGGATTGGTAAAGAAACCCCTGCTCCGTCTGTCGCACTGAACCCTCCGACCGACAGGATCCTCCTACTGTTCGAAAATCGACAGGTAAATCGACAGGGGGAGGAACCAGTTGAGACGCACCACAGCATTCGGCGCAGCCGGCACGCTGATCACGGGCTCGCTCATAGCGGGCGCGATCTTGGCGCCCGTCGCCAGTGCCGATGCCCGCCGGAGCGGCGGCAGCGCTGACGCCCGTCAGCGCACCAGCGCCGAGGCACGCGGTGTCGCGCTCGCGGCGCAGCGCGCCGCCAAGGCCGGCATCGACTGGCAGGCATGCCCTGCCGACTGGGGCCTGGACAAGGCGATCAAGTGCGGCTGGGTCACCGTCCCGCTCGACTACGCCAAGCCCAACGGCAAGAAGATCAAGCTCGCCGTGGACCGCATCGGCAACACCGGGACGAAGAAGGAGCGCCAGGGCGCTCTTCTCTACAACCCGGGCGGCCCCGGCGCCTCCGGCCTCCGCTTCCCCAACCGCGTGGTCACCAAGGCACCACTCTGGGAGAAGACGGCGAAGGCGTACGACTTCGTCGGCTTCGAGCCGCGCGGTGTCGGTCACTCGGCGCCCATCTCCTGTGTGGACCCGCAGGAGTTCGTCAAGGCACCCAAGCTCGACCCGGTGCCGGACTCCGAGGCGGACAAGCGCGCCCAGCGCAAGCTCGCCGCCGAGTACGCGGACGGCTGCGCCGAGCGCAGCGGCGAGATGCTGCCGCACATGACGACGCCGAACACCGCACGCGACCTGGACGTCATCCGGGCCGCGCTCGGCGAGAAGAAGCTGAACTTCCTCGGCGTCTCCTACGGCACCTACCTCGGCGCGGTCTACGGGACGCTGTTCCCGTCGCACGTGCGCCGGATGGTCGTCGACTCGGTGGTCAACCCGTCGAAGAAGAAGATCTGGTACGAGGCCAACCTCGACCAGGACGTCGCCTTCGAGATCCGTCTCAAGGACTGGATGAAGTGGGTCGCCAAGTACGACGCCACCTTCCACCTCGGGGACACCGCGGGGAAGGTCGCCAAGAACTGGGACAAGCTCCGCGCCGCCGCGAAGAAGGAGCCCCTGGGCGGAGTGGTCGGCCCCGCCGAGCTCATCGCCTACTTCCAGAGCGCTCCGTACTACGACTCCGCCTGGGTGGAGATCGCGACGAACTTCAGCAAGTACGTCGCCGGTGACGCCAAGCCGCTGATCGAGGCAGCCAGCCCCGACCTGTCGGACACCGCGGGCAACATCGCGTCGGAGAACGGCAACGCCGTCTACACGGCCGTCGAGTGCGCGGACGCCAAGTGGCCCACCAGCTGGAAGAAGTGGGACCGCGACAACACCCGCATCCACCGCGACAACCCGTTCATGACGTGGTCCAACGCCTGGATGAACCTGCCCTGCGCCACCTGGAAGAGCAAGCAGCACGAGCCGGTCGAGGTCAAGACCGGCAAGGGCCTGCCGCCCGTCCTCATCGCGCAGTCGACCCGCGACGCGGCCACCCCGTACGAGGGTGCCGTCGAGCTGCACAAGCGGTTCAAGGGCTCGCGTCTGATCACGGAGAAGGACGCCGGCTCGCACGGCATCACGAACCTGGTCAACCCGTGCCTCAACGACCGTGTCGAGGCCTACCTGCTGACCGGCAAGCTGGACAGCAAGGACGTGACGTGCGCGCCGCACGCCACGCCCAAGCCGTAGCCTTCGGCAGCTAGGCAGCTAGGCAGCTAGGCAGCTAGGCAGCTAGGTAGCCAGGCAACCAGGCAGCTGAGCAAGGGGCGACCGGGGCCTCCCGGTCGCCCCTTCGCTATGCCGCTTCCTGCGCGATCGCGGCCCTGCGCGGCTCGGCGATCGCCTCGTAGTCCGCGGTCCGCAGCGCCAGCGAACGGTCAAGGCGCGCCGCGTTGAAGAACAGCTCGTCGTGGGCGAGCAGCGCCGGATCCACGACCAGTTCGAGCTCGGGGTCGAAGGAGAACGGCAGGATCGTGCCGCTCACGCTGCCCGCGAGCCGCTCGGCCGCCTCCTGCGTGGCGAACCCCGCATACGTGCCGCCCAGGAGCTGCTTGACCGCGTTCAGGTCGACGCGGCGGTCACCGGGCACCACCGCGAGGACGTACCGCTTCGTCTTCTTGCCGATCTTCACCATCACCACGATGCACTTGGCGGCCTGCTGGAGGGTGTTGCCCCGCAGCGCGCTCACCGCCTCCGTGGCCCCCTCCTCCGCGTGCTCGATGACGCGGTACGTCGCGCCGCGCTCCTCGAGCAGCCCGATCAGCTTGGTGTACAGGTTGTGTTCGCTCATGTGCAGGACCGTACGTCAGGACGTCAACTGAGCGGCATCCGGGGGAATTTCCGCCTGCTCGCGGCGGCGGCCCGCTCGGCCTCCTCCGCCTTCACGACCGCGGCGTACTTGTCGACGTACTCCTGCCCCGAGAGCCCGAGGATCGCGTACATGATCTCGTCCGTGACCGCGCGCAGGACCGCCTTCTCGTTCTCCATGCCCGCGTAGCGCGAGAAGTCCAGCGGTGCGCCGAAGCGGATGGACACCTTCTGGAAGTTCGGCATCTTCTGTCCCGGCGGCTGCGCCTCGAACGTGCCGATCATCGCGCACGGGATCACCGGCACCTGTGCCTTGAGCGCCATCGCGGCGACGCCGACCTTGCCCTTGTAGAGGCGGCCGTCGTGCGAGCGCGTGCCCTCCGGATAGATGCCGAGCAGCTCCCCCTTGCGCAGCACGCCGAGCCCCTCGCGGATCGCGGCCTGGCCCGCCTCCTTGCCGGTGCGGTCCACCGGGATCTGCCCGGCGCTGTGGAAGAACGCGGCCGTGAGGCGGCCCCTGACGCCGGGGCCCGTGAAGTACTCGGCCTTCGCGAGGAAGGTGATCCGCCGCTTGATGATGGCGGGCATCAGGAAGTGGTCCGAGAACGAGAGGTGGTTGCCCGCCACGATCGCCGCGCCGGATTCCGGTATGTGCTCGAGCCCCTCGATGCGCGGCCGGAACATGAGCCGCAGCAGCGGCCCCAGGACGACGTACTTGAGCAGGTAGTAGAACACCCGTTGCTCCTTGACGTAGGTGGACCGGCCTGGGTGCTGCGTCGTCGCAGGTCACGGGTCCTCGCGCAGCGGTCAGTTTAGGTGCGACATCCGTACGGGAGAAGGGAGCGAAGCCGGGTGGACCCGGTCCCCGGGCCGAAAGGAACCGCAGGAACGGCAGTCAGGACGCCATCCGGGCCCCGCTCGGGCCTCGTACGGGTGAGCGCCCGGCGTGTCACCCGGGTGGGCGGCGCGTGCGGGGGTGGCCTGGCGTCTCTCCGACGCAGCTCTCCGACGCAGCACGTCACCGTCCCAGGAGGTCCTCATGAGGTCTCGTCCCACGTCCCGCCTGCGCCCGGTCGCGGCCACCGCCGTCGCGCTGATCTCCCTGGCCGCGGCCGCGCCCGCCCACGCGGCAGAAGGGACGGCGCCCCCTAAGCGGTCGAGCGGCGTCTTCCTCACCGTCACCGGTCAGGACAACGCCTGGGTCCGCGGCGTGCTCCTGGACTGCGTGACCCGGCAGCCCGGACACCACCCGCACGCGGCCGAGGCCTGCGCGGCGATCGACAAGGCGCGCGGTGACTTCGACGCCCTGCCCGCGAAGTCGGGGATCTGCACCAAGCAGTACGCGCCGGTCACCGTGAGCGCGACGGGGGTCCACCGCGGCAAGCCGGTGAGCTGGAACAAGACGTACGGCAACGCCTGCGAGATGGGGTACGCGACGGGCGCCGTCTTCCGCTTCTGACAGGCCCGACGCGGTCCCCGGTGCCATCGCGCGGCGCCCCTCAGGGGGTGCTGCGCGAGAGCACCATCGCCAGTGTGAGCATCCCGATGACGACCCAGCCGAACCACAGCCAGCCGTTGCTTCCGAGTGCGACCGAGTACGCGGTCACCGCGACCAAGCCTCCGATGGTGAATACACCCATCGTCTTCGTAGAATCAGGCATCGCCCTGCCTCCTCCCGGCAGCCCCGGCGCCTCGACGCCGAAACCGCGGCCTGAGACCATCCTGACCCGCGAAGACCCTTCGCCGCTAGCGGCCGCGCGCGGCCAGTGATGCCAGATAGGCGTTGTACGCCTCCAGCTCCTTGTCACCGTCACGGTCCGCGGCCCGGTCCGTACGCCGTGCCTGGCGCTGTTCGGAGCGGTACCACTGGAAGAGCAGCGCGAGCAGCACCAGCACCGAGGGCACCTCGCTGAACGCCCAGGCGATGCCGCCCGCGGCGGTCTGATCGGCGAGTGCGTCGATGTTCAGGGAGCCGGGCGGGTTCTTGTACGTGCCGACCATCGGCTCGGAGGCCATCATCAGCGCGATGCCGAAGAACGCGTGGAAGGGCATGCCCGCGAACAGCTCCAGCATCCGCATGATGTAGCCGGGCCGGTGCGGACCCGGGTCGACGCCCATGATCGGCCAGAAGAAGACCAGGCCGACCGCCAGGAAGTGCACCATCATCCCGATGTGGCCCACCTTGGACCCCATCAGGGTGTCGAAGATCGGGGTGAAGTACAGCGCGTACAGACTCGCGATGAACAGCGGGATGGTGAACGCGGGGTGCGTGATGATCCGCATGTAGCGGCTCTGCAGGACCCACAGCAGCCACTCGCGCGGGCCCTTGTGGCCGCGGGCCGCGACCGGCAGCGCGCGCAGGGCCAGGGTGATGGGGGCGCCCATCAGGATCAGGATCGGCGAGAGCATGCTGATGACCATGTGCTGCACCATGTGCACGCTGAACATGACCATGCCGTAGTCGTTCAGCTTGGTGCACATCACGAGCAGGATGGTCAGGACGCCCGCCACGAAGGAGATCGTGCGGCCGACCGGCCACTTGTCACCGCGCCGCAGGAGCCGGACCACGCCCCAGCCGTAGAGCGCGAGGGCCACCAGGCAGCCGATGAGGAAGAAGGGGTCGGCCGAGAGTTCGAGCCCGCGCCCCAGCGTGAACGGCGGCAGATCCATGTTCATGCCGTGCCCGCTGTGATCCATCCAGTGGCTCCTGATTCGTGCGGTTGTGCGCTGTGTGTCCGCACCAGACTAGAACGGCCCCCGGACGCCGACGCGTCCGGGGGCCGTTCGTTCAGCCTTGAAACAGGGCCTGGCTCTAGAGCACGCACTCCGCCTCGGCGTAGCGCTCGTCCGGCACCGTCTTCAGCGTCTCGACGGCCTCGGCGAGCGGCACCATGGTGATGTCCGTGCCGTGCAGCGCCGTCATCTTGCCGAACTCGCCGCGGTGCACGGCCTCCACGGCGTGCCAGCCGAAGCGGGTGGCGAGCACGCGGTCGTACGCGGTGGGGGTGCCGCCGCGCTGGACGTGCCCGAGGATCACCGGGCGCGCCTCCTTGCCCAGGCGCTCCTCCAGTTCGATGGAGAGCTGGCGTGCGATGCCGGCGAACCGCTCGTGGCCGTACATGTCCTTGACGCCCTCGGCGAACTCCATCGAGCCCTCACGGGGCTTGGCGCCCTCGGCGGCCACGACGATCGCGAACTTCTTGCCCGCGGAGAAGCGTTCGCCGACCTTCCGCGTCAGCTCCTCGATGTCGAAGGGCCGCTCCGGAACGACGATCGCGTGCGCGCCCGCGGCCATGCCCGAGTGCAGCGCGATCCATCCGGTGTGCCGGCCCATGACCTCGACGATCAGGACCCGCTGGTGCGACTCGGCGGTCGTCTTGAGGCGGTCGAGGGCTTCGGTCGCCACGCCGACCGCGGTGTCGAAGCCGAAGGTGACGTCGGTGACCGCGATGTCGTTGTCGATCGTCTTGGGCACCCCGACGATCGGCAGACCCGCGTCCGACAGGAGCCGGGCGGCCTTCAGGGTGCCTTCGCCGCCGATCGGGATGACCGCGTCGAGGCCCAGGTCGGCGAGGTGGCCCTTGGCCCGCTCGACGCCGTCGCGCAGATGCGCGGGCTGGACCCGGGACGAGCCCAGAATCGTTCCGCCACGCGCCAGAATGCCGCCCACCGCGTCCAGGTCGAGCTTGCGGTAGTCGCATTCGAGCAGGCCACGCCAGCCGTCGTGGAAGCCGATGACCTCGTCGCCGTGGTCGACGACGGCGCGGTGCACGACCGAACGGATGACGGCATTCAGACCGGGGCAGTCGCCGCCGGAGGTGAGGACACCAATGCGCATAGCCCGGGAAACCTTTGCAACGTGGGCCGAAGTCCGGACCACGTCGTCCGGCTGGAACCCCGCCACCCTATAGGCGTCAGGGGGCGGGGCCGCACCGGGCGTCCGACTGCTGGACGGTGCCGCTCACCTGTGCGGCAAAGGCTTCAGGCGGGCTGCTGCGCCGCGTTCATGCGCTCGGCGCGCAGCGCCTCGTACCAGCGGTCGTCCGTCGGCGGCAGCGCGTTCACGTCGAGGGCCAGCTTCAGGAGCAGGTCCGCGATCAGCGGGTTGCGGGCGAGGACGGGACCGTGCATGTACGTGCCGAAGACGGTGCCGTTGTACGCGCCCTCGGTGCCGTCACCCGTGCCGTTGCCCCGGCCCAGCGAGACGCGGGCGAACGGGCGGGCGGACGGGCCGATGTGCGTGATGCCCTGGTGGTTCTCGAAGCCGGTCAGCGGGGGCAGGCCCAGCTGCGGGTCGATGTCGCCCAGGACGTCGCCGACGCACCGGTCGCCCTCGCCGCGGGTGGAGATCACGTCGAGCAGGCCGAGGCCCGGCTCGCGCTGGCCGAGGTCGTTGATGAACTCCTGGCCCAGGATCTGGTAGCCCGCGCACACCGAGAAGACGATCGCGCCGTTGCCGACGGCCCGCTGCAGACCGCCGTCGCGGCGCAGCCGCTCGGCCGCCAGGCGCTGCGGGCGGTCCTCGCCGCCGCCGATCAGGTAGATGTCGCCGGAGGTGGGCACCGGCTGGTCGCTGCGCACGTCGTAGCGCTCGACCTGGAGGCCGCGCTGGTGGGCGCGGCGCTCCACGACCAGGGCGTTGCCCTGGTCTCCGTACGTGCTGAGCAGGTCGGGGTAGACCCACACCAGCCGCAGGCTGTTGTCGCTCATGCTCATTCGTCCCTACGAGGGTCTAGAGGGTCCGGTGGGGTCAGTTGCCGACGCGGCGGCGCAGGTCCTGGAACGCGGTGTAGTTCGCGATCGTCTCGATCCGTCCGGGCGGCGCCAGCTGCACGGCCTCGTCGAGGGACTCGCAGACCCGGAAGTCCAGGCCCGCGACCTCAAGACGCACGGCGAGGTCCAGCTTGCGGTCGCCGAGCACGAAGATCGGGTGACCGGCGAGCCGGGTGTAGTCGACGTCCCACAGCCAGGAGGTGTCGGTGCCGTCGGCGCCACGGGCGTTCACGGAGAGCACCACCGGGGTGGGCGGCGGGTCGATCAGCGAGAACGTCTCGAGCCAGCCCGCGGGGTTCTTCGCGAGCAGCAGCCGCAGATCGCGGCCCTGGAACTGCACGACGTCATAGCGCCCGGCGACGGCCTGCACCTGGTACATCCGCTCCAGGGCGACCTGCGGCGGCACGCCGAAGACGGCGGCGACGGCGGCCGACGTGGTCGCGTTCGCCTTGTTCGCCCGGCCCGGCAGCTGCAGATGGATCGGCCAGGCCGAGCCGTGCGGGTCGAGGACGTGGTCACCGGAGAGCACCCAGCTGGGCGCGGGGCGGCGGAAGCCGCACTCGCCGCAGAACCAGTCGTCCCCGGGACGCTGCATCACACCGCCGCAGGAGGGGCACGACCAGGCGTCGTCCTTCCACTCCTGGCCCGCGGCCACCCACACCACGTTCGGCGACGAGGAAGCGGCCCAGACGACCAGCGGGTCGTCCGCGTTGGCGATCACGACCGCCTTGGAGCCCGCCAGGCCCTCGCGCCAGGCCTCCGCCATCATGCGGGTCTCCGCGGCGCGGTCCAGCTGGTCGCGCGAGAGGTTGAGCAGCGCGATCGCCTTCGGCTCCACGTCACGGGCGACACCGGCGAGGTACTTCTCGTCGACCTCGATCACGCCGAATCTGGCGTCCGAACCGCCCGCGAGGGCCGAGGTGATTCCCGCCGGCATGTTCGCGCCCAGCGCGTTCGACACCACGGGCCCGCTGGCGCGCAGCGCCTCCGCGAGCAGCCGGGTCGTGGTCGTCTTGCCGTTCGTGGCGGAGACGAGCACCACGTCCAGGTGCGTGGCGAGTCGCCCGAGCAGGTCGGGGTCGAGCTTGAGTGAGACGCGGCCGCCGATCACCGATCCGCTGCCGCGGCCCGCCGCGCGCGACACCGCCGCGGCCGCCTTGCCCGCCGTCACGGCCAGCTTGGCCCGCGGCGACAGCGGGTCCGTGTTGCCTGCCATCAGTTCTGGATCCTCCTTGCGTACGGCGCCGCGTCTGCCCCCGGCAACGCGATGAACCTCAGCCTATCGAGATCCATTGTCAAGGCCGAACCGCGGCACCACCCCGACCCCGGGGCTTTCCAAGGACCGTACCCTTGCGGCCATGCGAAGCGGCTTGATCCCGGGCGCCTCAGGGCGCGTACGACCCCTGACCCTGCTCGGTGATCCCGTGCTGCACAAGGCCTGTGAGGAGGTCACCGACTTCGGCCCCGAACTGGCCCGGCTCATCGAGGACATGTACGCCACGATGTACGCGGCCCAGGGCGTGGGCCTGGCGGCCAACCAGATCGGCGTGAACCGGCGGGTCTTCGTGTACGACTGCCCGGACGACGACGATGTGCGCCATCTCGGGTACGTGGTGAACCCGCGCCTCGTGGAGGCGGACGGCATCAGCGTGCGCGGCCCGGAGGGCTGTCTCTCGCTGCCGGGCCTCGAGGCGAGCACGCCGCGCTTCGACCACGCCGTGGTGCAGGGGGTCGACGCGCACGGTGAGCCGGTGCGGGTGCACGGGACCGGCTGGTTCGCGCGCTGTCTGCAGCACGAGTGCGACCACCTGGAGGGCGGCGTCTACACCGATCACGTCACGGGCTGGCGGCGGCGCAGGGTCCTGCGGGCCGCCGCCAAGGCGCCCTGGAACAGCTGACTTTCAAGGTTCCGGGAGCGGTTTTCCGGAGGGGCGGTTCAGAAGCCGGGGCCGCCGACGCGGTCACCCGCCGCGGCGAGCCGTCCCCACAGCAGATCGGCCAGGCTGCTCACCAAATCCGCGCGCGAGCACGGCCGTTCGCCGAGCCACCAGTCGCCGGCCGCGTGCATCATGCCGACGATGCCGTGCCCCCACACGCGTGCGAGCTGCGCGCTGCCGGGACCGAGGTCGATCCGCTCCTCGATGACCTGCGCGAGCTCCTCGCCCATGCGGCGGAGGACGGGGGCGGAGTGCAGCCCCACGTCGAAGCCGCCCTCACCGGGTGCGGCGCCGTCCGAGGGGTGCATGAGGAAGCGGTAGACCTGCGGGCGGGCCTCGATCGCCGCGAGGTAGGTGTCAAGGGTCCGCTCGACGCGCTCCCTGCGCTCGGCCGGGGCGTCCAGGGCGGCGCGCAGCGATTCCAGGAGCGCGTCGGTGTGCCGCTTGGCGAGCGCGGCGTACAGTCCGCCCTTGTCGCCGAAGTGCCGGTAGAGGATCGGCTTGGTGATGCCCGCCTCGGCGGCGATGGCGTTCATCGAGGCGCCGGGCCCGTCACGAAGCACCACCCGGTCCGCGGCCTCGAGCAGCTCGCGCCGCCGACGCTCGGCGGACCGCTGCTGATCGGTCTGCTGTGTGGTGGTCTCCATAGCGTTTCTCTCCCCGCCCGTGCGATTGCGCCCCGCACGCGCAACGTAACACCCCGCGCGGTGCGCCCATCGAACGGGCGGCCGGGAGTTGACATCGGCTACCGGCCGGTAACAGACTCCAGTTACCGCAAGTAACGTACGTCTTCACCGCAGGTCCTGGAGGGGTCATGGCCGAGTTCACCATGGAGCTCAACGACGAACAGAAGGAGGTCCGGGACTGGCTCCACGGGTTCGCCGCTGATGTGATCCGTCCGGCGGCCGCCGAGTGGGACGAGCGCGAGGAGACCCCGTGGCCGATCATCCAGGAGGCCTCGAAGCTCGGGATCTACTCCCTGGACTTCTACGCCCAGCAGTTCTTCGACCCCACCGGCCTCGGCATCCCGATGGCGACCGAGGAGATCTTCTGGGGTGACGCGGGCATCGGCCTGTCCATCATGGGCACGGGCCTGGCCGCCGTCGGCGTCCTCGCCAACGGCACCGAGGAGCAGATCGGCACCTGGATCCCCCAGATGTACGGCGACGTGAACGACGTCAAGGTCGCCGCTTTCTGTTCCTCCGAGCCCGACGCGGGCTCGGACGTGGCGGCGATGCGCACCCGCGCCGTCTACGACGCGGCCAAGGACGAGTGGGTCCTCAACGGCACGAAGACCTGGGCGACCAACGGCGGCATAGCCAACGTCCACGTCGTCGTCGCGGTCGTCGACGCGGAGCTCGGTTCCAAGGGCCACGCCTCCTTCATCGTCCCGCCGAACACCCCCGGCCTCTCCCAGGGCCAGAAGTTCAAGAAGCACGGCATCCGCGCCTCGCACACCGCCGAGGTCGTCCTGGAGGACGTGCGCGTTCCCGGTCACTGCCTGCTGGGCGGCAAGGAGAAGCTCGACGAGCGCCTCGCCCGCGCCCGGGAGCGCGCCAAGACCGGCGGCGAGCGCGTGAAGAACGCCGCGATGGCCACCTTCGAGGCGTCCCGCCCGGCCGTCGGCGCCATGGCCGTGGGCACGGCGCGCGCCGCGTACGAAGAGGCCCTGGAGTACGCCAAGACGCGTACGCAGTTCGGTCGCCCGATCATCGACAACCAGGGCATCGCCTTCCAGCTCGCCGACATGCGTACGCAGATCGACGCGGCCCGTCTGCTCGTCTGGCGCGCCTCGTGGATGGCAAGCACCGGCAAGAAGTTCGAGTCGGCCGAGGGCTCCATGTCGAAGCTCTACGCGAGCGAGGTCGCCAAGAAGGTCACCGCGCAGGCGGTGCAGATCCTCGGCGGCAACGGCTTCACGCGCGAGTACCCGGTGGAGCGCATGCACCGTGACGCCGCGATCTACACGATCTTCGAGGGTACGAGCGAGATCCAGCGTCTGGTGATCGCGCGTACGTTGTCGGGGATGCCGATCCGCTAGTAACGCGTGTCGCCCGTGACGCACCGCCCCTGTCGCTCCCGCGGCAGGGGCGGTTTTCATGTGCGGCCCCTGCCGACGGCTCTCGCCCTCCCCGGGGAGATAGGTAGGCAGACTTGCAAGGTTACCTGTCTATCTCGTACGGTGGCGTACATGAGCGCACCCTCTGACGACTCGGATCCCGAGCGGATCGCCGCCGATCTGTCGAACGTCGTCCGGCGGCTCGTGCGGCGCCTGCGCGCCGTGACACCGGCGACCGGACTCAGCCCCACGCAGCGTTCCGTGCTCGCCCGCCTCGACCACGCGGGCCCGGCCACCACCGCGGGCCTGGCCCGCGAGGAGCTCGTGCGGCCCCAGTCCATGCGCCTGACCGTGGGCGCGCTGGAGGAGATGGGGCTCGTCGCGCGGGCCCCCGATCCCGACGACGGGCGGCAGTCCGTCGTCTCCGTGACCGATCAGGGGCATCGCACCCTCACGGAGATGCGGGCCGCCAAGCACGACTGGCTTTCGACGGCCCTTGCCGACGGACTCGACCCGGCCGAGCGACGCCAACTGGCCGATGCCATCGTGCTGTTGGAGCGGTTGGTGCAGAAGTGAGGACGGAGCAGGACGCCCCGGCCCGCCCGGCGGCGGGCGGGCGTCCCGCCTTCGGGGCACGGCTCACGGCACCCCTCCTGCTCGGCTCGCTGCTCAACCCGCTCAACACCACGATGATCTCCACCGCCCTGGTGGCGATCGGGCACGACTTCGGGATCGGTGCCGCCGACACCGTCTGGCTCGTGTCCGTGCTCTACCTCGCGAGCGCCGTCTCCCAGCCGGTGCTCGGCAAACTCGCCGACACCATCGGGCCGCGCCGGGTATTCCTCGGCGGGCTCGTGGTCGTCGTCGCCTCCGGACTCGTCGGCACGCTCGCCCCGGGCTTCGGCTGGCTGCTCGTCTCCCGGCTGCTCCTGGGCATCGGCACCTCCGCCGCCTACCCCGCCGCCATGGCCGTCCTGCGCGACGAATCACGCAGGCTCGGCAGCCCGACCCCGCGCACCGTGCTCGGCAGGCTCTCCTTCGCCGCGCTCGGCAGCGCGGCGATCGGACCGACACTCGGCGGACTCCTCGTCGCGACCGCCGGATGGCGCGCCATCTTCGCCGTCAACGTCCCCGTCGCACTTCTCGCGTACGGCGCCGCGCTCCGCTGGATACCCAAGGACCCGCCGCGCGGGGAACGGCCGGGCAAGGGCGCGGCGGGCGGCCTCGACCCGCTCGGCACCCTGCTCTTCAGCGGTGCGCTGACCTGCCTCGTCGTCTTCCTGCTCGACCTGGCGCACCCCCTGTGGTGGCTGCTCGCTCCCGTGGCGGCGCTGAGCGCCGTGCTCACCTGGTGGCAGCTGCGCCATCCGCACCCCTTCATCGACCTGCGCATGCTCGGCCGCAACCACGCGCTCGCCCGCACCTATCTGCGGCACGGCCTGAGCTACCTCGTCGTGTACTGCGTGATGTACGGCTTCACCCAGTGGCTGGAGGAGGCGCGCGGCCTCTCGTCCCTCCACACCGGGCTCGTCATGCTCCCCATGTCCCTTGCCGCGCTGGCCTGTTCACTGCTCGGCGCCCGCACGAAGGGCCTCCGTGCCCCGCTGGGCATCGCCTCCGTCCTCCTGGTCGTGGGCGGCGCGCTGCTCTTCTTCACCTCGGGCGGCACGCCGCTCGCCGTGCTCCTCCTGGCCGGCGCCTGCTTCGGCATCCCGCAGGGCCTGATGGGCACCAGCAACCAAGCAGCCGTGCAGAGCTTCGCCCCGGCCGACGCGATCGGCTCCGCCGCCGGGCTCCAGCGCACGGCCCAGTACATCGGCGCCATCGCCGCGTCCGGCCTGATCGGCCTCGCCTACGGGCAGCGGGCCGACGACGCCGGACTGCACCTGATGGCCGCCGTGGGCACCGTCCTCGCGCTCGCCCTGGTCGCCCTGACCCTCACGGACCGGGCCCTGCGCGCCCGCCCCTGACCAACTCACGGACCGGGTCTCGCACCCGCCGTACCTGCCCCACTCCCGACTCTCCAGCCCCCCCCCACCCACGCAAGAAAGAGAGAACCGAACCATGACTGCCACCGCCCTGGACCCCACCACGGCCCTCGTCCTCGTCGACCTCCAGAAGGGCATCACTGCCCTGCCCACGGCCCACCCCGCCGCGGAGATCGTCGAACGGTCCGCCCGCCTCGCCGACGCCTTCCGCGAGCGCGGTCTGCCCGTCGTCCTCGTCCGGGTCACCGGCGGCGCACCCGGCCGCACCGAAGGCCCCGCCCGCAGCGGCGAGGTGCCCGCGGACTGGGCGGACCTGGTCCCCGAACTCGGCCGCCAGGACAGCGACATCGTCGTCACCAAGCAGCAGTGGGGCGCCTTCTACGGCACCGACCTCGACCTCCAGCTGCGCCGCCGCGGTGTCACCCAGGTCGTGGTCGCCGGCATCGCGACGAGCATCGGTGTCGAGTCGACGGCCCGCGCGGCACACGAGCACGGCTACCACGTCACGGTCGCCGTCGACGCGGTGACCGACATGGACGCCGACGCGCACGTCAACAGCGTCGAGAAGATCTTCCCGAGGCTCGGCGAGACGGACACGGCGGAGGCGATCGCGAAGCTGCTGTAGGCGGCTGTACAGCGTGTACACGTCTCTACGGCGCGTACACGTCTCCACGGCGTTGCACGTCCCTACGGCGCGTATACGTACGGCGTCGTCACACTCAGCGGCACGAACCCGAGGCGCTGGAGGATCGGGCGGCTGTCGGCGGAGGCGTCCACCTGGAGGTAGCGGTAGCCGCGTTCGGCGGCGATGCGGGCGCGGTGGGCGATCAGGGCCCGGTAGATGCCCTTGCCCCGCCACTGCGGCGCGGTGCCGCCGCCCCAGAGGCCGGCGAAGTCGGTGCCCGGACAGAACTCCATCCGCGCCGAGCTGACCGGCTCGTCGCCCGCCATCGCGACCACCGCGACGATGGCGTCCGGGGTCTCGGTCAGCTGGGTCAGGACCCGCTTGGCGAGGCGTTCGCCGAGTCCCGAGCCGTCCTCGCCGAACGCCACATCGTGGGCGTCCGCCATCAGTCGCACGCCGGACGCGTCCGTCACCGGGAGCAGGCGTACTCCTTCGGGCAGTTCGGGCAGTTCGGGCTGTGTGGGCAGGTCGGCGACCTCGGCCACCATCACGGTCTCCGGCGGCTCGGGGACGAAGCCCGCCGCCCGCAGCCGGTCGGCGAGGTCGGCGGGGCGGTCGTGGGAGTGCAGCTTCCACTCGAACTCGCGGCCGAGAGAGGTGAAGTGGCGCACCTGCTCGGCGATGACGGCATCCGCCGTGGTCGCGTCGACGTCCGCCCAGTGGACGCCGTTCCAGTCGTGCTCTGCCCCGGTCTGCCGGACGACGACTCCGGCTCGTTCGATGCGCGCGCCGGGGCTGTCCGTGCGGGCATCACGCCGGAGCTGCCGGTCGTACGCCGCGAGTACCGCTTCATGGTCCATGCGGGCACTTCAGCAGGGGCGGTGGGGTGCGGCAAGCGAATTAGCGAGGGCGGCGGCGTGCTGCCGGTCATACCTGCCAGTGGCAGCGGAGCCCTGCGGTGACGAAGCCCGGGCCGAAGGCCACGGCGGCGCCGTGCGAACCGTCGGCAGGCGGGGCGGCGTGAGTGCGTTCGAGCACGCGGAAGATGCTGGCAGCGCCCATGTTGCCCTCATCAGTAAGCGTGTCCACGGAGTGGCGAGTTCCGTCGGCATCGAGGCCGAGTGCCTGCGCGGTGTCAGAGATGATGCGATGGCTTCCAGGGTGAATCACTGCGAAGTCGACCGCCTGCGGCCCGAGCCAGTCCACGAGGGACGGGAGGGTGGCGGCAGCCGTGGACGGCGCCTGCTTGGTGGAATCGAAATGCATCCCGGAGGCGTCGAGTCGGCCCCGGTACCGATCGAGGCTGTCGGGCAGCGTGTACTCAAAACTGTCCTCGATGGCCAAGCCGGAGGTCAGCGGAGCACCGGTGACGACGACGGCGCCCGCGGCGTCCGCGAACAGCGCCTTGTAGATCATCGATTCCATGGTGGTGGCGGAGTGGTTGTACGAGGTGGAGAGGACTTCTGCCGCCACGACCAGGACCTTGCTGTCCGGACGAGCGGCGACGAGGTCCGACGCTCGGATGAGGCTCTGGACGCCCCCGGCACAGGCAATGGTCGTCAGCGCGACGCGGCGCACCGTGGGGCGCAGGCCGAGCCGGGCGATGAGGTGCACGTCGAGGTTGGGGACGGCCCACCCGGTGGAGTGCGTGGTGACGATTGCGTCGATGTCTTGCGCCGTCAGCCCGGCCGCATCGAGGGCTGCGGTGGCAGCCTGCTCGGACATCGCGACGGCATCGTCGAATGCGGCCTGTGTGCGCTCGTGGACATCGGCCGTTCCGGAGACGGTGGGGGAGGCGAGGGGGCGGGTGAAATGGCGGGTGCGTACACCGCAGTTGCCCACGACACGCAGGATCGCGGTGAGCCGCGGGTGCTCGTTGTGGTGGGAGCGTATGTCGTCGACTATCTCGTCGGTGGTGACTTTGTGCGAACCGAACACAGTTCTAGGACTGGAGACGAAGGCAGGCACGGTTGCTCCCACGAGGCTAGGGCAGGCTGGGTGCCGTTCAACGTACTCGACGGGGGTGAATCCGCACCCCTCTTGCCTCGCCGAGAGACGGCCCTGCTGCCCCACCTTCAGTTGGCCCGCAGTACCGGCGCCCGTGTGTGGTTGCGTTGAACGCCCGCCTTGAATATCAGGATGAACAACCTCGAACCGGGCGCCGCCATGGGTTGTGCCGCGCAGATGGACACCCAGCCCGGTCCTTGTTCCGCGTGCCTCAGCGGGCGCTCGTGCCCGTCAGGGTGGATCAGGGCGCCGTCGACCTCGTACAGGGTGGCCATCTCGGGGTCGGTGAGGACCTCTTTCTCGATCTGGCGGAGGATCTCGTCGTCGGGCCGGGCCGTGAGCGCGGCGCGCAGCTGCGGCAGAACCATGGGCGCCCACGAGTTGCGCCAGTCCGTCAGTGATTCACGGCCGTTGCGGTCGAGGAGCATCCATCGCATGGTGTTGCTCGGAACGTTGCCCTGGGCGAACAGGGCGGCGAAGGCGTCGTTGTACGCGAGCAACTCCCAGGACGCGTCGGTGACATAGGCCATGTGGCTGATGCCGTCCACGGCCTCCTGCCACACGCCGGCTATCTCCTTGCCGGATGACGAATACAGGGGGCCGGGTGGCTCCTGAGCCAACGCGTACCGGCACAGAGAAGCCCACTCCTGCTCGTTCAAGCCGAACAGCCGCGCCACGTCCCGCAGGAACGCGGTCGGCGGATTGGGGTAACTGCCCGACTCCAGGCGGTGATACGTCCCGATGGCCCGGTGCAGCAGCTGGTCGACCTGGTGCTGGGAGAGGCCGCGGGCCCGTCGCCCCTGGCCCGTGGGGCGGCTGAAGCCGTGCGATTCGGGGGCAATGAGGGCGCGTCGTTCGCGGAGCAGAGCGCGGAGCGCCGTCTTGTTCATGGTGGGTAATCCCTCTTGGTACACGCCGAGTTGAGCATCAGCAGTCTAAATATTCTCACCAGCTTTGGTAGTAAAGATTGCCCGAAGAAAAACGATCAGTCGATGCTGCATCATGGACGGAGCGGGACCACCGACCTGCGAGTTCCATCGTCGGTGGGCACGCGGACACAAGTGTGGGGCATCTTGACCGGGGAGCTTGAAATTGGCTGAAATTCCTCGGCGTTGGGTACCCCCTAGGCCCATTGGGTCGCTGTGGGAAGAGTATGGATCGGTTGTTCGTATTCCGATGCGTGTGGTCGGAAACGTCGCACTCGGGACGTACGACGCATGACTTCCCGCATCGGTTCCTGGGCCCACTGGCTGCGGCCGGTGCCGTCACTCGCCATTACGTAGCGGCCACGGTACCGGCCGCCCGCGGTTGTCCCGGGCGGTTCAGTGAGCCGGCGGGCCATCGGCTCGTCCGGCGGGAAGCTGTTCCTCGGCCTGGGCCAGGACCTCCGTCACGCGCAGTCCGAATCGCACGTCGCAGGCGTGCGGCCGTCCCGACCGCACCGAATCGACGAGCGCGTCGACCGCCGAGCCGAACGCGTCGAGCGCCCCGCCCCCCGACGGCATGAGCGCCGTTCCCGCCTCGCCGCGCAGCTCCACCGTCACCCCCGAAGCCTTCGTCGGCGTGGTCAGGCTCAGTGTCGCCGTGCTCGAAGCCCCGCCGTCGTGACGCAGGATCAGATGGACCAGGTCCGCCTGGCCCGCCGCCGCCGTCACCTCCGTGACATCGCCGAGCACCGGCATCAGGACGGACAGGGCGTGCGGGCCGACGTCCCACAGGCCGCCCCGCTGCGCCCGCCACGGCGAGGAGAACGGGCTGGTCCCGTCCGGTGAGTAGAACGAGCCGTACCAGTCGGCGCGCCCCGTGAACCAGCCCTCCGTCGCCGCCTGCTCCGACACCCAGGCCGACGTCGGCCCCGCGAAGCGCAGCGTGAAGAAGACCACCGACGCGACCCGGGCCGCTTCGGCCGCCGCCGCGAGGTCATGTGCCGCGGCCACCGTCGTCGCCACCGGCTTGTCAAGGAGCAGATGGCAGCCCGCCGCCGCGGCCCGTGCGGCCAGCGGTGCCTGCACGTCCGGCGGCACGGCGAACGCCACGGCGTCGCTCGCGGCGAACAGCTCGTCCACGTCCGCGTATGCCGTGGTCGCGTGCGCCGACGCCAGCGCGGCCGCCGCGTCGGGCCGGCGACCCCATGCGCCGCTGAACTCCACTTCCGGGTGCGCGGCGAGCGCAGGAGCGTGCGTGGACGAGGCCCAGGGACCCGTGCCGACCAGTCCAATTCGCAACATCTTCATGGGCCGCATTATGGCTGACTCCATACTGTCGTGGGTGGCGACGGCCCGTGCTCACAAGGCGGTTGGCCGCTCTTCGCTGTTGTGCCCAAGTCGCGGATGGCTTGATCTCGTATACGAACTCGCCGGTAGTGAAAGCCCATTCACCCGCTATGGTGAATTCTCATTCACTTCGTTTCGTCCCCCATTCACTTCTCTGCACTTCGTGTCCGCGCTGGAGTGATCATGAAGCTCGTCCCGATTTCTTCCGCAGATAGCGCAGGCATATGCGCCCGCCTGACGGTCCCGGTCCTGGCCTTCGGCGGCATTCTCATGGCGATCACGCAGACGGTGGTCGTGCCGTTGCTCCCCGATCTGCCCCGCCTGACGGGCAGTTCACCGGGCGCGGTGTCCTGGCTGGTCACCGCCACCCTCCTGGCGGGCGCCGTTCTCACGCCCGTACTGGGCCGGGCGGGCGACATGTACGGCAAGCGCCGGGTGCTGCTCGCCGCGCTCGGCCTGATGACCGTGGGCTCGACGCTGTGTGCGCTCACCTCCGACATCCGGCTGCTGATCGCGGCCCGCGCGCTGCAGGGCGCCGCGGCGGCCGTCGTACCGCTGTCGATCAGCATCCTGCGGGACGAACTCCCGCCGGAGCGCACCGGTTCGGCGGTGGCGCTGATGAGCTCGACGGTCGGGATCGGGGCGGCACTCGGCCTGCCGCTCGCCGCGCTGATCGTGCAGTACGCGGACTGGCACGCCATGTTCTGGGCCACGAGCGCGCTGGGCGCCATCGGACTCGCCCTCGCCTGGTGGACCGTGCGCGAGTCGCCCGTCCGCTCACCCGGACGCTTCGACACGTGGGGTGCGCTGGGTCTCGCCGCCGTGCTGGTCTGTTTGCTGCTCGCGGTGTCGCAGGGCGGTCAGTGGGGGTGGGGCAGTGCGCCCGTGCTCGGCCTGTTCGCCGGTGCCCTCGTCGCCCTGCCCGTGTGGTGCAGACAGCAACTCCGGTCGAAGCAGCCCCTGGTGGACCTGCGTCTGGCCACGGGGCGGCGCGTGGCACTGCCCCACGTGGCGGCGCTGCTCGCCGGGTTCGCCTTCTACGCCAACTCGCTGGTCACCGCCCAGCTGGTGCAGGCGCCGGTCGCCAGCGGCTACGGCCTAGGCCTTTCGATCGTGGCGACGGGGCTCTGTCTGCTGCCCAACGGCGTGATCATGCTGGTGCTCTCGCCCGTGTCGGCCCGTGTGTCCACCGCGTACGGCGCCCGCGTGACGCTGGCCATCGGGGCGGGCGTCATCGCGCTCGGCTATGTCGTGCGCATCGTCGACAGCCGCCACCTGTGGGTGATCGTCCTGGGGGCGGCCGTGGTCTCGGTGGGCACGACGTTCGCGTACTCGGCCCTGCCCACCCTGATCCTGCGGGCGGTGCCCCTCGCGCAGACCGCGTCGGCGAACGGTGTGAACGTCCTGATGCGCACCATCGGGCAGAGCGTGTGCAGCGCGGCGGTCGCCGCCGTGCTCGTGCGGCACACCACCGTGCTCGACGGGGTGCAGGTGCCGACCCTGCCCGGCTACCGGCTGGCCTTCGTCATGGCCGGATCCGTCGCACTTATCGCCTGCGTCGCGGCCATCGCCATACCCTCGGACCCATCGCCGGACGGCCCGCAGCGGACCGCCGGCCGGCCAGGACCCCTGCAGGAGACGGCCCTGGAAGGAAGAAGCTGACGCCTTGAACACCTCTGACGCCATGACCGCAGCGGCCTCCGGCGAGGTGCCGGAACCCGGCGCGGCACGGGAACCCGGAGCGGCACCGGAACCCGGGGCGTGCGCCACCGGACCCGCCCGCCGCGACGCCGAGGCGACGAAGGCCGCCATCATCCGCGCCGCCCGCTATCTTCTGGCCCGGCACGCCCACGCCGACATCACGCTCAGGGCGGTGGCCGAACGGGCCGGTGTGAGCCCGCCGTTGATCCTCAAGTACTTCGGCAACAAGGAAGCGCTCTTCGCCCGCATCATGTCCTTCGAGGCCGACGCCGATGCCCTGCTCGACGCGCCCCTGGCCGCGCTGGGCCGCCACATGGTCCACCACCTGCTGACCGGCCAGGCGGAGCACGGCGCCGACCCCATCCTGCGGATCGTCTTCGCCCCGCTCCACCGTGAACAGGGCGACACTCTGCGCACCAACTTCCGTACGCAGGTGGTGGAGCGGCTCCGCGAGCGCCTCGAAGGGCCGGACGCGGGCGTGCGCGCGGAGCTCGCGGTGGGCACGCTGCTCGGTCTGGGCGTGATGTACGGAATTGCCCGCGGACCGCATGTGCGCGGCACGCCGATCGACGAGATCACCGAGCGGTACGCGCCCACCGTGCAGGCCTTCCTCACCCCGCCGTGAGGGGCACGGGACGGCGAGCGCCGCGAGCCCGTGCCCGACCGCTTCCCCAGCTGCGTATCGTCGACCGAGCCGTCGACTTCCGGAATGGAGAGCACGCATGAGTAACGCGAGCGAACGCCCCGCCCTGGCAAGCGAGTTGGGTATGGAGCCGCACCCCGAAGGCGGCTGGTTCGTCGAGACCTGGGCCTCGGACCACTCCTTCACGCCCCCGGGCTACCCCGGCGCGCGGGCCGCGGCCACCGCCATCTACTTCCTGCTCTGCCCGGGAGAGGAGTCCCGCTGGCACGTGGTGCGCTCCGACGAGATCTGGCTCTGGCACCGCGGCGGTCCGCTGGACCTGCGTCTTGGAGGTGACGGCGAACTCCCCAAGGAGGGCGCGGCGCCGATGCGGCTCGGCCCGGGAGTCGAGCACGGCGAGCGCCCGCAGATCCTGGTGCCGGGCGGTGTGTGGCAGGCGGCGCGCCCGGCCGGTGACGATCCCGTCCTGGTGAGCTGCGTCGTCGCGCCCGGCTTCGACTACGCGGACTTCCGGCTGGCGGACTGACGCGGCGCGGCGGGCGCGGACCGCGCGGCCGTGGACGCGTCCCGCGGCGAGCACGCCACCGTGGCCGCCGGTTCCTTCCCCCGGTGCACGACGGCGACCGCCGCGAGCCCGACCGCGAGGCCCAACGCCGTCTGTACGCCGAAGGGTTCGCCGAACATCAGGGCGCCCCACAGGGCCGTCACCGGAGCCATCAGGAACATGAGCGTGTTGACCTGCGTGACCCCGGAGCGCCGCAGGATCAGCCAGTAGAGCCCGTACCCGCCGAAGGTGGAGAGCGTCACCAGCCAGCTGATCGCCACCCAGAACGACGCCTCTGCCGGCGGCACCGCGGCGCCCGCGCCCACGGCCAGCGCTGTGAAGATGACGGCGCTGGTCACGCAGTGGACCGTCATGGAGACCGCCGGGGCGACCGGGCGGGGGGAGCGGCGGTCCAGGAAGGTCGCCGCGACCAGTGAGAACATCCCGAGGAACGGCACCAGATAGGCCCACCAGGGAGCGTCCGTGCCGCCCGTGGCGTCCGCCGCTGTCACGATGACGACCCCGGTCACGCCGAGCCCGAGACCCACCCACTGCGTGCGCGAGACGTACTGGCCGAGCAGCGGTCCGGCCAGGGCGCCGGCCACCAGCGGCTGGGTGCCGTCGATCAGGGCGGTGGTGCCGCTGGAGACGCCGAGCTGTATCGCGTAGTACACGGTGAGCAGATAGCCGCTCTGCGACAGTGCGCCGACCGCCGCCTGCCGCAGCGCGTCGCGTGCCGTGAGCCCGCGCCAGGACGCCCGCGCCACGGTGAGGGCGACGACGGCGAGCGCGAGGGCCAGCGGCAGGAACCGCCACATCAGGACCGTCACCGCTGACGCGCTCCCGGCGCCCAGTTTGGCCCCGATGAAACCCGAGCTCCAGGTCAGTACGAACGCGATCGAGAGCAGGACGTTCATGGCGATCCTCCGATGGCGGCTGCGGTCCCGACAGGGCCGTCAGGAGCGGACGGTGAAGCAAGCAGAAGTAAACCGATCTGTCTACTCGCTCCTGAGTATACAGATCGGTTTACTATGGAGGCATGGGTGACAGAGTGAGTGAGATCGCGAAGGCCGCCACGGGTTCCGGGAGCGCGCCGCGGAGGATCGCCATGACGCCGGGTGCGCGGCGTGCCCTGGACGCCGCGAGCGCGCTGTTCTACGACCGCGGCATCCATGCCGTCGGTGTGGACCTCATCGCCGCCGAGGCCGGGGTCACCAAGAAGACGCTGTACGACAGGTTCGGCTCCAAGGAGCAGATCGTCGTCGAGTACCTGGCGGCCCGTGACGAGCGGTGGCAGGCCTTCCTCGCTCCGTACGTCGAGGCCGCGACCACCCCGCGGGCCAGGATCCTGGCCGTTTTCGACGCCTCGCGAGACTGGGCCGACACGAACAGCGTGAAGGGGTGCAGCATGGTCAACGCGCACGCCGAGATCAGCGACCCCGCGCACCCCGCCTATCAGGTCATCACCGGCCAGAAGGCCTGGATGCTCGCCCTGTTCACCGGCCTGGCCCGCGATGTCGCTCCCCGGCGGGCGGCGAGGCTCGGCCGGACGCTCATGCTGCTGCACGAGGGCGCCCTGGTCGCGCACGGTCTGCGCATCTTCCCGGACGCGATCGGCCGGGCCCGCGACGACGCGGCGGCGCTGCTGCGTGACGCTCCCCGCGCTGCCCGCGCCGCCGAGTAGAACCGCAGGTGGGAGCCCCCTTGGGGAACTCTTTGCCGTTGGCCGGAATGCGCCGTTCCGTGTTACCGGCTCATTGACCGTACGCAGTCGTAAGGCGCACGCTGACCATATAGCTGCTATCTACACCTAGTTCGCCGGGTGGAAGCGCAGAGGCAGCGTGAAGCAGGAGGTAGCGCATGTGTGGCATTACTGGCTGGGTCTCCTTCGACCGTGACCTGCGGTCCGTCTCCGGCACCTTGGACACGATGACCGAGACGATGTCCTGCCGCGGCCCCGACGACCGCGGCACCTGGATCGAGGGCCCCGCCGGACTCGGGCACCGCAGGCTCGCCATCATCGACCTGCCCGGCGGGCGCCAGCCCATGACCGCGCGCACGCCGCGCGGCACCGTCGCCCTCGTCTACTCGGGGGAGACCTACAACTACACGGAACTGCGCCGCGAACTGACCGGCCGCGGCCACCGGTTCACCACCGACTCCGACACCGAAGTCGTCCTGCGCGGCTATCTGGAGTGGGGCGAGGCGGTCGCCGAACGCCTCAACGGCATGTACGCGTTCGCGGTGTGGGACGGCCGCGACGACAAGCTCGTCATGATCCGCGACCGGATGGGCATCAAGCCCTTCTACTACTACGAGACCCCGGACGGCGTCCTCTTCGGCTCCGAGCCCAAGGCGATCCTCGCCAACCCGCTGGCCCGCGCCCGGGTGACCGCCGACGGTCTGCGGGAGCTCTTCACCTTCGTCAAGACGCCCGGCCACGCCGTGTGGGACGGCATGCACGAGGTCGAGCCCGGGACCGTCGTGACCGTCGACCGCTCCGGTCTGCGCCGGCACGTCTACTGGCGCCTCGAGACCAGGCCGCACCCCGACGGCCGTGAGGAGTCCGTCGCCAAGGTGCGCGAACTCCTCGACGACATCGTGCGCCGCCAGCTCGTCTCGGACGTGCCGCGCTGCACGCTGCTCTCCGGCGGCCTCGACTCCTCGGCGATGACCGCCATCGCCGCACGTCAACTCGGCGAAGCGGGCGAGACCGTACGCAGCTTCGCCGTCGACTTCGTCGGCCAGAGTGAGAACTTCGTCGCCGACGCGCTGCGCTCCACCCCGGACACGCCCTATGTGCACGACGTGGCCAAGGCCTCCGGCACCGATCACCGCGACATCGTCCTCGACTCGCACGCCCTCGCCGACCCCGAGGTCAGGGCCAAGATGATCCGCGCCCGCGACCTGCCCATGGGCTTCGGTGACATGGACGCCTCGCTCTACCTCCTCTTCCGGGCCATCCGGGAGCACTCGACGGTCGCGCTCTCCGGGGAGTCCGCGGACGAAGTCTTCGGCGGCTACCTCCAGTTCTTCGACGAAGAGGCCCGCAACGCCGACACCTTTCCCTGGCTGGTGAAGTTCGCCGAGCACTTCGGTGACGACGCGGACGTCCTGCGCCCGGACCTGACCGCGGCCCTCGACCTTCCCTCGTACATCCAGCGGAGCTACGACACGGCCGTCGCGGGCATCCGACGCCTCGACGGCGAGAGCGACTTCGAGTTCCGGATGCGGAAGATCTCTCATCTGCACCTGACCCGGTTCGTGCGCGTCCTGCTCGACCGCAAGGACCGCGCGAGCATGGCCGTCGGGCTCGAGGTGCGGGTGCCGTTCTGCGACCACCGCCTTGTCGAGTACGTCTACAACGCGCCGTGGTCCCTGAAGTCCTTCGACGGCAGGGAGAAGAGCCTCCTGCGGGAGGCGACGGCGGACGTCCTGCCGCGCTCCGTGTACGACCGCGTGAAGAGCCCCTATCCCTCCACACAGGACCCGAAGTACGCGACCGCCCTCCAGGAGCACGTCAAGGACCTGCTCGCCAAGCCCGACCACCCGGTCTTCGACCTGGTCGACCGTGACCGGGTGGCGCGGGCCGCGGGACGCGACGTACCGCAGATCACGCAGGCGTCCCGGCGTGGCCTCGAACGCACGCTGGACCTTGCGCTCTGGCTCGACCTGTACGAGCCGGAGATCACCTTGACCTGAGCGTCACTGCCCCGAGCAGCTGCGGACCGTCGGCTGCGGTGGGACCCGCTCCTCGTCCGGGGCGGGCTCCACCGTGGCCGCGAGTGTGTCAAGGAAGCGCTGGAGCGCGGGTGCGCCACCGGGGCCCAGGCTCCTGCGGACGGGCGGCACGGCCGCCGGTGTGCCGGAGCCGCGCCGGGAGCCGGGGGTGAGGCAGGGGAGTTCCGTGGCGTCGACGGTCGCGGCCCGGCGTATGAACTCGTCGACCGGCAGGCCGAGTTGGTCCGCGTTGCGCTGGACCGCTTCGTACTCGTCGGGTGTGAACAAGACCTGCACAGGCTTGGCACCGTCCATGAACGCATGATGCCGTCCGGGGGGTGCGCCGCGCGGTGCGGTTGGCATATTCGCGCTCGAAGGCGTGAAACGGAACGGGATGGACATGTCCGGTCGGAAATAGAGGTAGGCCCCGACCGGACGGGGGAATCGCGATCGGGACCTACGTACTGTTCAACGGTGAACCAATAGCCTGTGTTCCCAGGTCGGACCCCTGTTCCTGTGAGCTGCATTACGTGCCGGTCGGTGTCGGGGGGTGTACTTACCGCCACCTCGATCTCGGGTCGTACGCCCAATGTGCCGGGCCCCCGCCGTCCGTAACTTCTGAGGCATGGCGCACCAGGCGCCCGCACGGAAGGGACGTGGCCATGTTTCGTCGAACGAGCGGAGCCGGATCCGCCAGGAGCGCCGAGGCCCTGCGGCTGGTCAAGGTCAGCAAGACCTACGGAGCCGACGAGAGTGCCGTGACCGCGCTCGACGGCGTGACGCTGAGCCTGCCCGCGGGGAGCTTCACCGCGGTGATGGGGCCCTCCGGGTCCGGAAAGTCGACCCTGCTGCAGTGCGCGGCGGGACTCGACAGGCCCGACTCCGGCATCGTCGTGGTGGACGGCGAGGAGATGACGGGCGGCAGCGAGGCCGAGCTGACCAAGTTCCGGCGACAGCGCATCGGCTTCGTCTTCCAGCAGTACAACCTGCTGCCCACCCTCACCGTCGCCCAGAACACGACGCTGCCCCTCAAGCTCGCGCGCCGCAGGATCGACCGGGAAAAGGCCCGCGCCGTCCTCACCCAGGTCGGCCTCGGCGACCGCCTCGGGCACCGCCCCGACCAGCTCTCCGGCGGCCAGCGCCAGCGGGTGGCCATCGCGCGTGCCCTGGTCACCGAGCCGAGCGTGATCTTCGCCGACGAGCCGACCGGCGCCCTGGACACCCGCAGCGCGCGGGACGTCCTGCGGCTGCTCCAGGAGACCGTGCGCGTGCACGGCGGGACGGTGGTGATGGTGACCCACGACCCGGTCGCCGCCTCGTACGCCGACTCCGTGCTGTTCGTCGCGGACGGCCGCCTCGCAGGACACCTGGAGTCCCCGACCGTCGACGCCGTCGCCGAGCGCCTGGCGCACCTGGGTGACGCCGCGGCCGGCGCGCGCTCCGACACGATGCCCCTGGGGGTCTGAGCCATGTTCACACTCGCCCTGCGCTCCGTCCGGCAGCGCCCAGGGCGCTTCGTCGCCACCCTGCTCTCGGCCTTCCTCGGCGCGGCCATCATCATGACGTTCCACTCGATGCACGACACCGCGGGTGCCAAGGGCGTCGACGACGTCAGCGCGGACACCCTCACCACGGCGGCGAGCGTGGTCGGCGGCTACGGAGCACTCCTGGTGTTCTTCGCCATCGCCTCCACCCTGACCGTGAACGTCCGCCAGCGCGGCGAGGAGATCAGCCTGCTGCGCAGCACCGGCGCCACTCCGGCACAGATCAAGCGGATGGTCGTCGGCGAGGCCGCGGTGGTCGCCCTGACCGGGGCGCTGCTCGCCGTCGGCCCCGGGATGCTCGGCGGCCGGGCGCTGCTCGGGCTGTTCAAGGACGGCGGGCAGGTCGCCCACGGCGTGGACTTCTCCTTCGGGCCGATCGCCCTCATGTCGGGGATCGGCATCACCCTGCTCGCATCGGTGGGCGCCGCGTTCCTCGCGGTGCGCCGCGCGACCAGGGCGGCCGCAGGCGCGCCCCGCCGTCGGGGAAAGCTGCGGAACATGGCCGCCTACGCCGCCATGTCGGCCGGTGCTGCGTCCGTGCTCTCCACCTTCGCCTTCGACGCGACGGCCCCCGCGCTGATGGCGACCCCCGCCTACGGCGCCATCCTGCTCTCCGTCGGCTTCGCGCTGCTCTCGCCCAGGCTGCTGCGGGCGCTGCTCGACGTCCTTGCCGGACCGCTGGAGGCGATCGCCGGGCCGAGCGGCTATCTGACCGTGCGCACCATGCGGCGGCGGGCCGACGAGCTCGCCGGCGTGCTGATGCCGCTCGTGCTCTTCACGGGGATGGCGACCGCGACGCTCTACATCCAGGCCGTCGAGAGCGACGCGATCAAGGCGTCGGGTCTCACCAAGTCCGTCGAGGACAAGAACCTGGAGACACTGAACTTCACCGTCGTCGGCATCATCGTGGTCTTCTCCTGCATCATGCTGATCAACAGCCTGTACGCCGCGACCTCCTACCGCAGTCGCGAGTTCGGCCAGCAGCGCCTTGCCGGGGCAACTCCCCGCCAGGTGCTCGCACTGGTCGGCGTCGAGGGCCTGGTCCTCACCGCGACCGGCGTGTTCCTCGGGACGGTGGCCGGGCTCGCCGGCATCCTGCCCTTCAGCTCGGTGCGGGCCGACGCGCTCCTGCCCGACCAGGGAATCGGCATCTGGCTCGGGATCGTCGCCGTCGCCACCGCGGCCACGATGGTCACCAGCATCGGCACGGCGCGCCGGACGCTGCGCACCCCGGCGGTGGAAGCGGTGACCCTGGCCGCGTGACGGCTCCGGTTCAGCCGGCGGGGGAGCGCGCGACGCGGAACCCCACGTCGTCGATCCGGAACGTCGGGTGGCTGCGGCGCCGCACGGAGGCCCGGCAGCTCCAGTGCTCGTCGAACCAGCCACCGCCACGGAGCACCCGATAAGTGCCGTACACCTCGGGGTCGTAGAGGTCCCAGCACCATTCCCACACATTGCCCAGCATGTCGTGCAGGCCCCACGCGTTGGGCTGCTTGCCGCCCACGTCGTGGATCCGTCCGGAGCCGTTGCCGCCGTGCCAGGCGATCTCGTCGAGCGGCCCGTACCGCGCACCGGCCGTACCGGCCCGGCACGCGTGCTCCCACTCGGCCTCGGTCGGCAGCCGGTAACCGTCGGCGGACGCGTCCCACTCGGCACCTTCGCCATCGGCGGGGAGACGGTAGGCGGGTGCCAGCCCCTCGCGCAGGGACAGGGCGTTGCAGAACCGGACCGCGTCCAGCCAGGAAACCCCCTCGACGGGCAGCCGGTCGCCGTGCGCGGTGCTCGGCCGCTCGCCGGTGACCTGCGCGTACAGCTCCTGGGTGACGGGGAACGCCGCGAGTTCGTGGGCCGCGACCTCCACCGGCCAACTGCGTTGTGTCCGCCGGTCCGACAACGTCACCTGACCGGCCGGGACGCTGATCATCTTGTGCTCCGTGCTCATGTCGACGACAGGCGAGCCGCACGCATCTTCAGGTAGCGGGTCTCGGGGATGCTCAGCGTACGCTTGGCCGCCGACTGGTACGCGGCGCGGGCCTCCTCGGTGTCGCCCGCCCGCTCCAGGAGATGGGCGCGCACGGCGTCGAGCCGGTGATGGCCCGTCAACCGGTCCTCCAGGGCCGCGACTTCGGCGAGCCCGGCCCGCGGCCCGTGCACCATCGCGAAGGCAACCGCCCGGCTGAGTTCGGCCATGGGGTCGCGAGTGCGGCGTACGAGGATGTCGTACAGGGCGAGGATCTGCGGCCAGTCGGTGTCGTCGGCGTGCACCGCCTCGTCGTGCAGCGCGGCGATCGCCGCCTGCAACTGGTAGGCGCCCGCGGAGCCTTGGGACAGGGCCTTCTCGACCAGCGCGCAGCCCTCCTCGATCGCGCGCCGGTCCCAGCGTGAGCGGTCCTGTTCGTCGAGCGGGATGAGCTCACCGTGGGGGCCGGTGCGGGCCGAGCTGCGGGCCTCGGTGAGCAGCATGAGCGCGAGGAGGCCGGTCACCGCGCCGTCCTCGGGCAGCAGGGTGCGCACGGACCGGGTGAGCCGGATCGCCTCGCGCGCCAGATCAGCGCGGTGCAGGGAGCTGCCCGACGTCGCCGTGTAGCCCTCGTTGAAGATGAGGTAGAGCACCTGCAGGACGACCGCGAGCCGCTGATCACGGTCCTCGGGGCCCGGCTGCCGGAAGGGCACCCCCTTGACCTTGGCCTTCGCCCTGCTGATCCGCTGCGCCATCGTCGCCTCGGGCACGAGATGGGCGCGGGCGATCTCGGCCGTGGTCAGACCGCCGACCGCGCGCAGCGTCAGCGCGACCTGAGCGGCCGGGCTCAGCCCCGGATGGCAGCACAGGAAGAGCAGGGTCAGCGTGTCGTCGTCGGAGGGCGCGCGGCTCTCGCCGGGCGCGGGCGCCGTGAACGTGTCCCGGGGCGACAGCTGGGCTGCCTCCTCCTCGCGTCTGCGCCGCGCCTCGTCACTGCGCAGCTGATCCGTCAGCCGCCGCGAGGCGACCCTGATCAGCCAGCCGCGCGGGTTCTCGGGAACGCCCTGCTCGGGCCACTGCCGGGCCGCGGCGAGCAGCGCCTCCTGCGCGGCGTCCTCGGCCTCGCCAAAATGTCCGTACCGGCGCACGAGCGCGCCGAGGACCTGCGGCGCGTGCAGGCGCAGCAGGTCCTCGATCAAGGCTTCGCTGTTCAGGACGCGTCGTCGGGGCCGCCCATGATGGGGCGGATCACCACGGGGTAGTTGGGCGCGCCCTCGGGAATCGGGCACTGCTGGATGCGATTGGCGATCTCCGTGACCCGGTCGAGGCTCGCGCAGTCGAGGACCCAGTACCCGGCGAGGACTTCCTTCGTCTCGCCGTAGGGACCGTCCGTGATGACCGGGCGGCCCTCCTTGTCCACGTCGACCAGGCGGGTCTGCGCGGGCTCGGCCAGGCCCTGACCGTCGACGATCTCGCCGGACTCGGCCAGATCGTCGTTGAGTGCGCCCATGAAGGCGAACATCGCCTGCAGGTCCTTCTCGCTCCAGGCCGGGCTGGTCGCGTTCCCCTTGCCGCTCTGCGCCTCGTAGTCCGCCTGCGTTCCCTGAACCATCACCAGATACTTCATGATGTCGCTCCTCCGCTGTGCGGTGGTCACCCCTTGTGGGCAACTCTCACAGGGGACGTCGGAGCGGACGACCCGTTCTCGACATTACGCCGGAACATTTTTCGTGCCCTGTCGGAAGGGTCTGCCCGGCGGCGGGACAGGACCCCGTCCACCAAGACGTTTCGGTGGTCGCCGCATCGACGCGCGGCTACGGTCCGGGCATGACGTACGCACAGCGAGCCGACCAGTTCCGCGCCCTGCACCGCACCGGCGAACCCCTGCTGCTGCCCAACGCCTGGGACCACGCCTCCGCCGCCGCCCTCGCCCACGGCGGCTTCCCGGCGATCGGCACCACCAGCCTCGGCGTCGCGGCAGCCGCCGGAAAGGCGGACGCCATGGGCGGCACTCGGGAGGAGACGCTGCGCCTGGCCCGCGGCCTGGCCCGGCTGCCCGCGCTGATCACCGTGGACATCGAGGGCGGCTTCAGCGAGCGGCCTCAGGAGGTCGCGGCCCTCGCGGCGGAACTTGCCCTGGCGGGTGTCGTGGGCGTGAACATCGAGGACGGGCGCCCGGACGGGACACTGGCCGACACCGCCTCGCAGTGCGAGCTGATCCGTGCCGTCAAGGAGACGGCCCCCGAACTCTTCGTCAACGCGCGCACGGACACCTACTGGCTGCACGCCGGGGGAGAGGGAGAGACCGAGCGCCGGGCCGACGCCTACCGACAGGCGGGCGCCGACGGTCTGTTCGTCCCCGGGCTCCAGGACGAGAAGGTCATCGCGGGTCTTGTCGAGGGGATGGCCGGTGTCCCGCTGAACATCCTCTTCGCGCCCGGCGCCCTCGGCTACCGGCGGCTGGCGGAGCTCGGCGTGCGCCGCGTGAGCAGCGGCTCGCTGCTCTTCCGCGCAGCCCTGCACGGAGCCGTCGAGGCGGCGCGCTCGATCGCCGGGGGCCTCGCCGTGCCGGACGGCATGCCCTCGTACGCGGACGCCCAGGCGCTTTCCGCGGCGTACGGCAAGGGGGACCAGGGGAACTAAGGGGACCAGGGGGACTAGGGGCGCACTCCGTCCGCGTCCGGCCCTTCGTCTTCGCTGTGTGGTGTGCCGCCGCCGTTGCGCTTCTCGTCCCCGTGGCCCGGCCACCACGCCGCGTGCCCGATGAGGGCCGTCAGCGCGGGCGTGAAGATCATCGCCATGACGAAGGCGGCGATGAGGATGCCGAAGGAGAGGGAGAAGCCCATCTGGGAGAGCGTCGAGTTGCCCGCGAGCATCAGGGTCGCGAACGTGCCCGCAAGGATCACGCCCGCCGAGCCGATCGTCGGGCCCGAGTGGCGCACCGCCGTGCCGGCCGCGTCGTGCGGGGTGCGGCCCTCGCGGGCCTCCTCGCGCAGCCGCGACACCATCAGGATGTTGTAGTCCGTGCCGAGGGCGACCACGAACAGATACATGATCACCGGCAGCATGAACATCAACCCCGGCTGGCTGCCGATCTGCTGGAACAGCAGCGAGGTCGCGCCCAGGGTCGCGCCGAAGCCGAGTGCCACGGACAGCATCAGGTACCAGGGCGCCACCAGGCTGCGCAGCAACAGGCCGAGGATGACCATGATGGCCAGCGCCGCCACCGGGAAGACCACCGAGTAGTCGCGGTCCACGGCCTTGTTGATGTCGACGTACACCGCCGTCGTCCCGCCGACGAGTGCCTCGGTGCCGGGCGGTGCGTCCTCGTGGGCGGTCGGGCGCAGGCGGTCCTTGACGGTCTCCAGGGCCTTGTCGGAGGCGGGTGGGTCCGAGAGCACCACGGAGAACGACGCCGTGGAGCGGTCGGTGCTCAGCCGGGGAGCGGAGACCTCGCCCACGCCCTGGATGGCGTCCAGCTGTCCCCGGAAGGCGGCCGTGCGCGCCGCGGGGAGCGGTCCGTCGTCCGTCGACGTGAGGTAGACGAAGGTCGGGTCGGTGGTGCCCGCGGGGAAGCCCTTCTGGAGGTTCTTCAGGGCGACCATCGACTCCTTGTCCTTGGGCAGCGAGGAGCCCGCCAGGTCGAAGTTGGCCTTGTACCCGAGGGCGCCGAGCGTGAGCGCGCCCATGAACAGCGCCGACACCAGCGCCCAGACGGCGGGCTTGCGGGCGATGGCCTTGCCGAGCCGCGCGAATCCGGTGCCCTGCGGCTCCCGCTGCCACGACTTGGAGGGCCAGAACACCTTCGTGCCGAGCAGCGAGACGACGGCGGGGACCAGTGTGAGCCCGGCGAGCAGCGTCACGAAGACCGCGATCGCCAGGGCCGGGCCCATCGACCGCAGCATCCCGAGCGAGGAGAGCGTGAGCGCGGCGAACGCGACGATGACGGCGCCCGCCGCCGAGGTGATGGCCTCGCCGACCCGTTCGACGGCATGCACCATGGCGCCCTTGGGATCCTCGCCCGCCCGCAGCGCCTCTCGGTAGCGGAAGAGCAGGAACAGGATGTAGTCCGTGCCGACACCGAACAGGACGACCGTGAGGAGTTCCTGGATCGAGGAGTCGGCCTTCATGTCGAAGGCCTTGTTCGCGGAGGCGATCAGACCGGTCGCCATCGGTGAGATGAGGCCGATCAGGACCACGGGGAGCAGCGCGATGATCGGGCTCCGGAAGATCACCAGGAGCAGCACGATGATGATCACGATCGTGCCGACCCCGACGAGGATTCCGGCCCGCTCCGAGGCGTCGCTCTCGTCGAGCGCCTGCGCGGCGGAGCCGGTGATCCCGGCCGAGAGGTCCGTGCCCTTCAGCTCGGGCTTGAGGTCGGACCGCAGGTCTTCGACCGCGTCCTGCTGGGCGGTGTCCTCGGGGTTGGTGATCTTGGGCATCGCGACGACCGACGTCTGCACCAGCTTGTTCGGCGAGACCGCGCCGGGCACGACCGCCTGCACCTCGGGGATCTTCCTGGCCTGCAGATCCTTGGAGATGCGGACGACGTCCACGGAGTCGGCCGCCGTCAGCTTCCCGCCGTCCGAGCGCTGGAAGACGATGATCGCGCCGACGTTCTGCTGCTTGGGGAACTCCGCTTCCTGCACGTCCGCCGCGCGGATGGACTCGTAATGGTCGGGAAGGAAGCTCGCCTCGTCGCTGCTGGAGGTGAGTTTCGGCGCCAGGGAGATCACGGCACCGGCCGCCACGACCCACGCCAGGATGATCCACCAGGGGCGACGGACCACGAATCGGCCCAGGCCAGAGAACATGCTGCTGCCTCTCCCTCGCCCCCGAGGCGTAACGATGCGTTCTGACCAAGGATCTTCCGGACCGGGTGGCCCCGCCACTTGAGCCGTTCGGCGCAACGGCGGGGCGCACCCGGAGGGCCCGGGGCCTCGGGGCCCGGGTGCGGTCAGAAGTTGATCATGTGTCCGGCCAGTCCGTGCACCGCTTCCTTGACCGCCTCGCCGAGCGTGGGGTGCGCGTGTACGTTGCGCGCGACCTCGTGCACCGTCAGGTCCCACTGCTGGGCCAGGGTCAGCTCGGGAAGCAGCTCCGTGACGTCCGGGCCGATCAGGTGGGCGCCGATGATCTCGCCGTACCGCGCGTCGCTGATGATCTTCACGAAGCCGACGGTGTCGCCGAGGCCGTGCGCCTTGCCGTTCGCCATGAACGGGAACTTGGCGACCTTGACGTCGAAGCCCTTCTCCTTCGCCTGCGCCTCCGTCCAGCCGAAGCTGGCGATCTGCGGCTGGGAGTAGGTGGCCCGCGGGATCATCGGGTAGTCGAGCTCCATCGTCTCGGCGCCCGCGATCGTCTCGGCGGCCACGACCCCCATGGACTCGGCGGTGTGCGCGAGCATCAGCTTCGCGGTGACGTCACCGATGGCGTAGATGTGCGGCACGTTCGTCCGCCCGTGCCCGTCGATGTCGATGGCGCCGCGCTCGGTCACCGCCACGCCCGTCGCCTCCAGGCCGAAGCCCGTGACGTTCGGCGCGAAGCCGATGGCCTGCAGGACCTTGTCCGCTTCCAGGACCTCCTGCTTGCCGTCCTTGCCCGTCACCGTGACCTTGACCTTGGCGCCGGACTCGTCGATCGACTCGACGCGGGTCGAGGTCTTCACGTCGATGCCGAGCTTGCGGTACTGCTTGGCCAGCTCCGTCGAGACGTCCGCGTCCTCCAGGGGCGCGATGCGGTCGAGGAACTCGACGATCGTGACCTTCACGCCGTAGTTGTGCAGGACGTAGGCGAACTCGATGCCGATGGCGCCGGCGCCCGCGATCACGATCGACTCCGGCACGCTGTCGGCGAGGATCTGCTCCTCGTACGTCACGACGCGCTCGGAGCGCCGCGTGCCGGGCAGCAGCTTCGGCGTCGCGCCCGTGGCGATGATGCAGTTCTCGAACGTGATCGTGTCCGTGGTGCCGTCCGACTTGGCGACCTGGAGCGTGTTCGCGTCGAGGAACGTGCCCCGGCCGTCGAACTCGGTGATCTTGTTCTTCTTCATCAGGAAGTGGACGCCCTTGACGCGGCCGTCCGCGACGGTGCGGCTGCGGTTGAACGCCTCGCCGTAGTCGAAGGACACGTTCCCGTCGACCTTGATGCCGTACGTCTTCTGCTCGTGCGTGAACAGGTGGGCCAGCTCGGCGTTGCGCAGCAGTGCCTTGGTCGGGATACAGCCGACGTTGAGGCAGACACCTCCCCAGTACTTCTCCTCGACGACCGCTACCCGCTTGCCCAGCTGGGCGGCGCGGATGGCGGCCACATAGCCGCCGGGTCCTGCTCCGAGCACGACGACGTCGAAGCGGTCTTCCATGGGGAGGTCCTCTCTGGTGGTACGTATCTTGCGTACGGGTGGTGGTTCCGCTGGTGGGACGCGGCCGCTGGTGCGGACGGCCCGATGCCACGATCATGCGTCATGTGGCCGCCTCGGCGGCGGGCGGGTGCCCCGGTGGCGCGGCGCACGAGAGGGCCACGCAGCAGGTCGGTCAAGTAGCGCTCCTCTGCCGGAGGTTCACCGTGCCCCACGATCCGCTTCCCCATGTCCCGCACAACCCGGACGACGGCTCCGCTCTTCCTGATCTCCTTGTGAAGGACGCCTCACTGCTCGTCGTGGACGGCGAGCGCGAACTGCCCGGCGGCTGGGTCGCGCTCACCGGCGGCCGGGTGAGCGCGGTCGGCGCACCGGGCAGCGAGCCCGCGGCCCGGCGGACCGTGTCCGCGGGCGGACGGCTCGTCACCCCCGGCCTGGTCAACACGCACCATCACATCTACCAGAACCTCACCCGCTCCTACGCGCCCGCCGTCAACGGCTCGCTCTTCGACTGGCTGACCACCCTGTACCCGCTGTGGGCCGCGCTCGACGAAGAGGCCGTCCACGTCTCGGCGTACGTCGGCATGGCCGAACTCCTCATGGGCGGCTGTACGACCTCGATGGACCACCTCTACGTCCATCCCCGCGCACGCCTGGTCGACGCCGAGATCAGGGCCGCCCAGGACATCGGCTTCCGCTTCCACGCCACCCGCGGCTCCATGACGCGCTCCGTGGACGACGGAGGCCTGCCGCCGCGCGGTGTGACCCAGACCGAGGAGGACGTACTCGCCGACAGCGAACGCCTGATCGCTGCCCACCATGATCCGCGTCCCGGCGCGCTCGTACGTGTCGCGCTCGCGCCCTGCTCACCCTTCTCCGTCACCAAGGAGCTGATGACGGCGACCGCCGAACTCGCCGAGCGCCACGACGTACGCCTCCACACCCACCTCGCGGAGGACCCCGACGAGGACACCTACTGCCAGGAGGTCTACGGCTGCCGTCCCGTCGAGTACTTCGAGGACGCCGGCTGGATGAGCGACCGCACCTGGGTCGCCCACTGCATCCACCCCGACGACGCCGAACTGCGGCGCCTCGCGGCCACCGGAGTGGGCGTCGCGCACTGCCCCAGCTCCAACATGCTCATCGGCGGCGGCACCGCCCGCGTACGCGAGATGCGCGAACTCGGCCTGCCCGTCGGCATCGGCTGCGACGGCTCCGCGTCGACCGACCACGCCTCGCTGTGGATGGAGACCCGCGCCGCCCTGCTCCTCGGCCGCTACCGAGGAGGACCCGCCGCGATGACCGCACGCGACGCGCTGGACATGGCGACCCGGGGCTCCGCCCAATGCCTGGGCCGCGCGGACGAGTTGGGGCACCTGCGCCCGGGAGCCTGCGCCGACCTGGTCGTCTGGGATCTCCACGAGGTCGCGCTCGCAGGGGCGTTGAGCGATCCCGTCGAGGCCTGGCTGCGCTGCGGACCCGCGCGGGCGTGGACCACGGTCGTCGCGGGCCGCGTCCTGGTGGACCGGGGCGAGCCCGATCTGCCCGGCCTCGCGGACGCGCTGCGGGACCACGCCCGGATCGCGCGCCGTATGCAAGGGATGGTGTGAAGCCGCCAACCGGCTTTGCGGGCAAGCCTGTTGGTGATCCGGTACCGGGTTCACCCGGCCGAAGGTCACGGGATAGTGTCGCCGCGACGGAGCAGAAACCCATGTCCCTCTGGGAGAGGTGGAGAACGCGCTGTGGCCGCAGACGACCAGTCCGGGATCACATCCATACCCTTCGACGTGCCGACGTCGGCACGCGCCTACGGCTGGATGCTCGGCGGCAAGGACAACTACGCGGTCGACCGCGACTTCCTGCTGCGGACGCTGCCCGACTTCCCCGAGTGCGTCGACATCGCCCGGCAGAACCGCGAGTTCCTCTTCCGCGTCGTGCGCCATCTGACCCAGGCCGGGATCCGCCAGTTCATCGACATGGGCTGCGGCCTGCCCACCGACGACAACGTCCACCAGGTCGCCAAGCGCTTCGCGCCCGACACCCGCGTCGTCTACGTGGACATCGACCCGATCGTCCTCGCACACGGCAGGGCGCTGCTCGCCGACGACGCCACCACCACCGTCATCCACGGTGACATGCGCGACCAGGACGCCGTCATCGGCCACCCGGACGTGCGGCGCCTCATCGACTTCGACGAGCCGGTCGCGGTGCTCTTCCTGTCGGTGGTGCACCACCTCACCGACGCCGACAACCCCCGCCGCGTGCTGCGCACCATCATCGACCGCGCGGCCCCCGGCAGCTACCTGGGCCTCTCGCAGGTCGTCGCCGACGACCCGGAGCGCGGCGCCGCGATGAGCGCGCACATCTCCGGCGGCGGCGTCCCCTGGCGGACCCGCACCCCCGCCGAGCTCGACGCGCTCCTGGGCGGCCTGGAGCCGGTCGAGCCAGGACTGGTGAACCTGGCCGACTGGCGCCCGGACGCCGACCAGCCCCCGCTCGCCCCGGTCCACGAGGATCTGGCCCCCTACCTGGGCGCCACCGAGCAGAGCAAGGGGATCTACGAGTACGGGGGTTTGCTCCGCAAGGCATAGCCATACACAATGGCGTGCATGATCCAGCACCTGACCGCCGCCGTGAGGACCTTCGGGGTCCCGTGGCGGCGCGGGTGCGAGCGATCGGGTCGCTAGCTGCCCGGGGATCCGTCTCCCTGCCGCCACCCGCTCACTCACCACTGAAGGATCACCATGGCTGTGGTTTCCCCTGCCGTCTCCTCCGCTGCTCCCGCCGCCCCGCCCGCGCTCCGTGACGCCCGCGTCCCCGCCGACGGCATGTACGAAGGCCGCCGCACCCTGCGCCGCGTACCCGAAGGCTGGGAAGAGCGCCCCTACGACCTGATCGACGTCGTCCCCCAGGGCCGCCTCATCGGCGCCGAGATCCGCGGCGTCGACCTCGCGGAGCCGCTCACCGCCGCCCTGCGCGAGGAGCTCAACCGCGCTCTCCTGGAGTGGAAGGTGCTCTTCTTCCGGGGCGCGGGGATCACCTCCGAACAGCAGCGCGCCTTCGCCCTCAACTGGGGCGACCTCGAGACCAATCCGCTGCTCGCGCGCGGCTCGGCCGACGACGTCGTCCGGTTCGACAAGGGCGGCAGCGCCACCCCCACGTACGAGAACGTCTGGCACGCCGACGTCACCTTCCGGGAGCGTCCGGCGCTCGGCGCCGTCCTGCAGCTGCGTGAGGTCCCGCCGGTGGGCGGCGACACCATGTGGGCGGACATGGCGGCCGCGTACGACAACCTCCCCGACGAGGTGAAGGAACGTATCGAAGGGGCCCGGGCGGTGCACGACTTCATCCCCGGCTTCGCCCGTTTCTACGGACCCGAGAAGCTGATCCCGCTCCAGGAGCAGTTCCCGCCGGTCACGCACCCCGTGGTGCGCAGGCACCCGGAGACCGGGCGGCGGATGCTCTTCGTGAACACCTCCTTCACCACGCACATCGTGGGCATGGAGCGCGCGGAGAGCGACAGGCTGCTGAGCTATCTGGTGCGGCAGGCGCAGATCCCCGAGTACCAGGTGCGGTTCCACTGGCAGGCCGGTGACGTCGCCTTCTGGGACAACCGCTCCACCCAGCACTACGCGGTCGACGACTACGCCCCGCACCGTCGCGTGGCCGAACGTGTCGCGATCGCGGGCGACCGCCCGTACTGACCCCCGTCCTCGGAAGGAACCCGATTCCTGATGTCAGCCGCAGCGCGCTTCCCGTTGACTCCCGAGCCCATCCACGTCCCCGACGCGGTGCTCGACGACCTCAGGCAGCGGCTGCGGCTGACGCGGTGGCCCGACGACGTGGGCAATGACGACGGGTACTACGGCGTCCGCCGCGGCTACCTCCAGGAACTGGCCGAGTACTGGCTCCATCACTACGACTGGCGCAAGGCCGAAGCGGCCATCAACTCCTATGAGCACTACCGGGTGAGCGTCGACGGCGTGCCCGTGCACTTCATGCGCAGGCCCGGTGTCGGCCCCGCCCCCACCCCGCTCGTCCTCACGCACGGCTGGCCCTGGACCTTCTGGCACTGGTCCAAGGTCGTCGATCCGCTCGCCGACCCCGCCGCGTTCGGCGGCGACCCGGCGGACGCCTTCGACGTCATCGTCCCCTCCCTGCCGGGCTTCGGGTTCTCCACGCCGCTGCCGGACCACCCCGACATGAACTTCTGGAAGGTCGCCGACCTCTGGCACACCTTGATGACCGACACGCTCGGCCACGAGAAGTACGCCGCGGCGGGATGTGACATCGGCGCCCTCGTCACGGGTCAGCTCGGCCACAAGTACGCCGACGAGCTGTACGGCATCCACATCGGCTCCGGCCAGAAGCTCACGATGTTCAACGGCGACCGGGGCTGGGACCTCAGCGGCGGACAGCCGATCCCGGAGGGCCTGCCCGAGCCCGCCCACCGCCAACTGCTCTCCCTGGAACGGCGGTTCGCCGCTCACCTGGCCGTGCACGTCCTCGGTCCCAGCACCCTGTCCTACGGTCTCAGCGACTCACCGGTCGGGCTGCTCGCCTGGATCCTGGAGCGCTGGGACAAGTGGAGCGACAACCGGGGTGATGTGGAGAGCGTCTTCTCCAAGGACGATCTGCTCACGCACGCCATGATCTTCTGGGTGAACAACGCCATCGGAACGTCGGTGCGCTACTACGCGAACGCCAACCGCTACCCCTGGACGCCCTCCCACGACCGCCGGCCTGCCATCGAGGCCCCCACCGGACTCACGTTCGTCGGCCACGAGAACCCGCCCGGAGTCACCACCACCGAGCAGCGGATCCAGAGCTGGCTCGCCGGTGACCGTGCCGACTGGTACCACCACGTGAACCTCGCCGCGCACGAGAGCGGCGGTCACTTCATCCCGTGGGAGATCCCCGACGGCTGGGTGGGCGACCTGCGCCGTACGTTCCGCGGCCGATGCTGAGCGAGGCGACACCGGGCGGCTGCGCTCAACGCTCCAGCATCCGCTGCCACTTGACCTCGCCGTCCTGCCGCTCGTCCGTGCGGGAAAGACCCGCGGCGGCGGCGACGGCGGCCGAAGCCAGGTGGTCCGGGTGGACATGGGCGACGATGCGGCGCACGGCCCGCTGTCCCGCGAGCCAGCCGACGAGGCCGCGGGCAGCCTCCGCCGCGATGCCCCGCCCCTGCCAGGGAGTTCCCACGACCCAGGCGATCTCCGCGACCAGCGCGCCGCTGCCGCCCTCGCTGCCGTCGTCGGAGGGGCCGACCGTGGCCTGCACCGTCCCGGCCAGGCGGTCCTCGTCGCGCAGCCGCAGCACCCAGTTGCACCAGGAGACCGCCGGGTCGGGGGAGCCCGCTGTCATTCGCAGGTAGCGGGCGCGCAAGGCCTGGGGACCGTCCGGAGAACCGCCGATGAAGGTGTGCAGAGCGGGGTCGGCGAGCACATCGGCCATCTCGTCCGCGTGCTCGACCTGGAGCGGTACGAGGACGAGGCGGGCGGTGCGGATCTCCTGGGCGTGGATCGCGGTCAAGGACGAAACCCTCCTCATCTCTCTTGCCAACTCATCCCCTCATCTGCTGAGGCGACGGCACCAGTCTGCCCGCGGCCGGTGCGGCGTCACCGCGCCGGTCCCTCCTGACGGCGGCCGAGCAGGAAGGCCCGCTCGGCGGCGTTCTCGGTGCGGGCCAGTGCGGACTCGTACGCGCGTGCCGCCTCATCGGTGCGGCCGAGGCGTCGCAGCAGGTCAGCGCGGATGGCGTGGAACACGTGGTAGCTGTCGAGAGCGAGCTCGTCGACCAGCGGCAACGCCGCTGCGGGTCCCTCGACCTCGGCCACCGCGACCGCACGGTTGAGGGCCGCGACCGGGCTCGGGGCCACCGCGAGGAGCTGGTCGTACAGCTGGAGGATCTGGCCCCAGTCCGTGGCCGACGCGGTCGGCGCGTCACTGTGCACGGCGTTGATCGCGGCCTGGATCTGGTACGGCCCCGGGCTGGCGCGGCGCAGGCAGCGGCGGACGAGCGCCTGGCCCTCGTCGATCAGCGCGCGGTCCCACCGGTCACGGTCCTGGTCGGCGAGGAGGACGAGCCCACCGTCCGCGGTGGTCCTGGCGGCCCGCCGCGACTCGGAGAGCAGCATGAGCGCGAGCAGGCCCAGGGCCTCCGGCTCGTCGGGCATCAGCTCCGTCAGGAGTCGGCCCAGGCGGATGGCCTCCGCGCAGAGGTCGTCGCGCACGAGCGCGTCACCCGCGCTGGCCGTGTGCCCCTCGTTGAAGACGAGATAGACGACGGCGAGGACCGCGCGAAGCCGTTCCGGCAGATCGGCGTCGCCGGGGATCCGGTACGGGATGTGCGCGTCGCGGATCTTCCCCTTGGCCCGCACGATCCGCTGCGCCATCGTCGGCTCCGGCACCAGGAAGGCGCGGGCGATCTCCGTGGTGGTCAGTCCGCCCAGGAGGCGCAGGGTGAGGGCCACCCGAGCCGCGGGGGCGAGCGCCGGATGGCAGCAGGTGAAGATCAGACGCAGCCGGTCGTCGTGCACGGGTCCCTCCACGGCCGGTGGATCCTCGGCCTGCAGCAGCGCGGCCTGCGCATGCCGGTCCTCGCGGGACGCCTCCCTGCGGAGGCGGTCGATCGCGCGGTTGCGGGCGGTGGTGATGATCCAGCCCGCGGGGCTCGGCGGCAGACCGGTGGAGGGCCACCGCTGCACCGCCGTGGTGAACGCCTCCTGGACCGCCTCCTCGGCGATGTCGATGTCGCCGAGGACGCGGACCAGGACGGACACCGCGCGCCCGTACTCCGCACGGAAGACCCGCTCGATGATCCCCGCCGTGACCGTGACCTCCGGGGGACCCGATGCCACTAGCAGGATCCGTGCTGCAGCGGCCTGACCTCGATGGGCAGGGTGATGGCGCGGGCCAGCTTGCGGCCCCATGCGAGCGCCTCGTCCAGATCGGCCGCCCGGATGACGGTGAAGCCGCCGAGATGTTCCTTGCCCTCGACGTACGGGCCGTCGGTCGTGAGCACCTCGCTGTCCTTGAGGCGCACCACGGTGGCCGTGCTCGGCGGGAAGAGGCCCCCGGCGAACACCCAGGCGCCCGCCTCCCTGAGCTCGGCGTTCACCGCTTCGACGTCGCGCATGACGGGTTCGAGGAACTCCGGATCCGGCACGCCGCCGTCGGGCTGGTAGATGCTGAGCAAGTACTGGTTCATGGTCGTCGCTCCTTGGCGGATCGTGCCTGGGCCGGCCCGGTGCCGTCCTCTCACTGTCCGTTCACTGTCTATACGAACGGCGACCGGCCGGATCGACACCTGGAACGACATCCGGGTCGAGAGATCGGGATTGATCGACGGGGGGGGAGGCGAGCTCGTCTCCTGTCATGTGCGGCTCACGGCATGAACAGCGCCTTGGACGTCGCTCAGGGCGTCGTCCAAGGCGCAGTCGTGGAGCTCAGAGCCGCACGGAGGGCGGAGCTCAGAACGCGAGGGCAGCGCCCTCCGCGAGGCTCGCCCGCATCTCGCAGTCGTTGCCGAACGTCTGCGACCACGCGACTCGTCTGCCCTGCCACACGCCGTCGACGGAGACCACGACGGGCTTCCACTCCTTCGTGCAGGCCATGCCGGGCGACCTGCTGACCAGCTGGGCGAACTGACCGTCGACCGAACGGAGTTCGGCGCAGGCGGCGGACGGCGAGGGGTGGGTTCCCGAGGCCTTGGGCAGACAGGTCAGGGTCACGGCGCGTTGCATGATCGCGGTGTCCGCCTCTTCGCCCTGGCCGACGGCGAGGACCAGCGACGAGGGCGCGTAGAGGCCGGCGGCGGCAGCCTTGGGCTGGGCCTGCGCCGTGCCAGAGGTTCCGGACATCACGCAGGCGGCCACGACAGCGGTGGCGCCCACCGTCTTGAGGAAGAAACGCACGTCAACTCTCCTTTGATGCGGGTGTGTTGCTGGTTGCAGACGGGAGTCTTGCCGGTGCGGAGAGTGAGTTCCAAACGCATGGTCGATTTCCGGATGCAAGTGTCCGCTGAGCGGTCGCCGAATGACCGTTCGGGCAGCTCAGGACGGGCGCGGGGGGCACGGAAAGTCGCGCGAAGAGTGTCCAACATGTGGACCGGAAGCGATGGTGCAAGGCGGAACAACTGTCTGACCTGCGGGAACAGTTGATTTTATTTTCTACCGGAATCGACGGTCGACCGGAAAGCATCGGTGCTAGGGGGCAGGTCGGGCTGCCGCAACGCAAAGCGGGCCGCCGCAGCGCAAGGCGGCGCGCCGCGGCAGCCGCGCCTGAGTCGCGCCTCAGCCGAGCGTGACGCTGATCCGCTGGCCGGCGCCCTTCGTGCCGCTGAGATCCCCGAACGTCAGCTTCAGGGAGGAGCCGGTGACCGCCGACGTGACCGTGGCGGGCTTGGCCGTCACCGCGGACACGGCGCGGTTCCAGGTGAGGGTCAGGGAGGTCTGCGCGCGCATCGGGTCGCTGACGCAGATGACCGCGGTGCCGTCGCTCTTCTCGCTGATCTGCACGGAACAGGGCGCGCTCGCGGTCAGCTTGCCCACCGCGCCGCCGAGCCAGAAGTTGACCCCGGTGAAGCCGAGCGAGGGGACCGAAACGCCTTGCCGGCTGTCGGAGTTGGCGAGGATCTGCAGCCATCCGGTGTCCGCCGACCGGGCCGCTGTCTGCGCCGCGCTCGCGCCCGGCATCAGGGCATAGGCGTACGTCCCATTCGTCGGTGCGGTGCCGTGGTCGACGTACATCGTGAGGTACTTGCGGGCGATCGCCGTCGTCGCGCCGCCCTTGTTGATGTCGCTCCACTTGCCGGTGCGCTCCTCGCGCAGCGCCTTGACCGTCGCCCCGCCGGGGAAGACATAGCCGCCGTGGCCCCCGATGTGCGCCCACTTGGCGCCGGTGAGGGTCGCGGACCAGGGGGTGCCGGTCGGCTTGGCCGCGCCGTCCACCTGGAACGAAGTGGTGCCCGTCGGGCCGAGATTGCGGTTCTCGACGGTCGTCTCGACCGCCGCGCCGTCCGTGCAGACGATGCCCGCGCCCAGACAGACGATCGCGTCGTCCAGGCAGAACCACGACTTCTTCGCGCGCAGGGTGCTCTGCAGGCCCTTCAAGTACTGCCCGATGGAGGCGCGTTGGCCGTCACTCGCCCCGCCCACCCACTTCACGTCAGGCATCGACGCACCCCAGTCGCCACCCGCCGCGTCCGCGAGCGCTTTGCGCGAGGCCGTGATGCCGGGCAGCCGGTACGGGTCGACCGTGGGCCAGAAGGCGTCGCTGTACTGCCCGTTGGCGTAGGTGTCGCCCCACCAGTAGAGCATTCCGGAGCCGGTGTGCCAGCCGCGCAGATTCTCGCCGTTGCCCGTCTCGTAGTACGTGATGCGGGGATCGGCCATGCTGATCGAAGCGGCCCAGCCGGGGCGCCGGTGCGTCGCGCGCGCCATGTTCGGAAAGAGCCGGTGGCCGGTCGGCTCGGCGATCGCGGTCACTGATGTGTCGTTCTCGACCCCGTGCAGACGGGCCAGGCTTGTCAGGCCGAGCGAGGTGTCGCCCAGCGGCGGGCTGTAGTAGTCGCGCCGCATCCAGCCCTTGACCAGGCCGCGCCAGCGCGCGTTCTCGGCCGCGCTCGCGCCCTGACCGAGGAGTACGACGGCGGACATGATGGGGTGGCCGCGGCGGTGGTCGTCGGCCTGGATCTTCTTGGCGTCGGACGTGGCCAGGCCACGGCTGATGGCACGGCCCGCCACGCCGTCCATGACCAGGCCGTTGTAGATGAAGGGAGCCCACGCCTTCTCCACGGCGTCGAAGACGATCTGCTTCTTGGCGTCCGTGACCTCCCAACTGGAGCCGCGCAGCAGGGAGAAGAGCATGCCGAGGCCGCCGAGCATCACCGATCCGTACGACCCCGTGTAGGGCACGGTGGTGTGCTGGATGAACGAGCCGTCGGTGTAGAGGCCGTCGCCGGTCGTCACGTACGGGAAGACGGGGGACAGTGCGTCCCTGGCCAGCGCGATCTTCGCGGAGCTCGCTCCGACGACCCCGCGCAGCGCGAGCACGCGGCACAGGTCGACGCGGTTCGCGCCGGTGCTCGTCCCGGTGTAGCTGCCCACCGCCGAGTCGGGCACGAAGTGGTCAACGGCCTTGCAGTAGTTGGCCACCTGGGTGGCCGACAGCTGGTCGTACATCAGCACGCAGATGTCGAGGAGGTTCTGCGGGGCGCCTATCTGCCAGCTGTACCAGTTGCCGAAGCGCGCCTGGTTCTCGTTGTAGACCTGCGTGTAGAGGTGGTCGAGGCCGGTGAGGATGTCGGCCTTGAGGTCCGCGTCGCCGGTCAGGCCCGTGCCTTCCTGCCGGTAGGCCTGCGCCATGGTGCTGAGTCTGCTGTAACCGGTTACGACGTTCGCCGAGTATCCGTACGACTCCTGGTCGGTGTCCGGATCGGGGTCGGCGTACGAGGCGTCCGGCCACAGGGAACCCGTGGCGGGGGTCATGGTGTCGCGCAACTCCCGTGCTGTGGTGCCGAGTTCGGCCAGGCGGCTCTTGAAGGGCTCGGCCGCGGGGGAGAAGCCCTCGCCGAGTATCAAGGTGCGCCACTTGGTGCGCAGTGCTTCGTACGCGTCCGCGGCCACCGCTGCCTCCGCCTGGTCCGAGGGCAGCAGCCCCGAGGTCGTCAGGGCGAGCGCGGAGCCGCCGGTGGTGAGCAGGAAGGCGCGGCGGGACCAGGGAGAGTGCATGGGGTCTCCGATGGTGAGGGAGGGGAGGGGAGGGGAGAGGGGGGTGAAGGTGTGCGCGGGGGGCGAGCGGAGTAAGCGCTTTCTAGCATGGGTCCAGGCCACTGCTCAATGGGTCGCGCAACGCGCTGTAGCGTCAGGGGTATGAACGATCACGCAGTGGTGGATGTGGGCGACGTACGCCTGGCCTATCGGACCTGGGGCGACTCGTACGGAGCGCCCGTCGTGCTGCTGCACGGGCTCGGCGGTTCCTCGGCGACCTGGGAGAAGGTCGGGCAGGTGCTCGGCCAGGAGTGGCGCGTGTACGCGCTCGATCTGCGCGGGCACGGGGAGAGCGACTGGCCGTACGAGTACTCGGTCGAGCTGATGCGGGACGACGTGCTCGGCTTCCTCGACGAGCTCGGCCTCGACCGCGTAGGCGTCGTGGGCCACTCCATGGGCGGGGTCGTGGCGTACCTGCTCGCCCAGGAGCACCCGGACCGCGTCGAGCGCCTCGTCCTGGAGGAGACCCCGCCGCCCTACCCGCGCGACATGGTCGAGGCTCCGCGCCCCGAAGGGGCCCTCGACTTCGACTGGCCCGTGTCCCCCGCGGTCCGCGCCCAGATCTTCGACCCCGACCCGGAGTGGGGCGAGCGGCTCGGCGAGATCGTCGCGCCGACGCTGATCGTGGCGGGCGGACCGGACAGCAGCATGCCGCAGGGGCGCATCCCCGACATGGCGTCGGAGATCCCCGACTGCCGGCTGATCACCATCCCGGTCGGGCACTCGGTGCACGAGGCGAGCCCGCAGCAGTTCGCGGAGCAGGTCAGCGAGTTCTTCACCAGCTGAGCCGAGCCGAGTCGAACTGAGCAGGGCCGAACTGAGCCGAGCTGGGCCCAGCCGAGCTGGGCCAAGGGTGCGGGGCGTGGTCCGACCACGTCCCGCACCACCTCCGCCGGGGGTTACGCCGGGCGGGGCCGTGACTGGTAGAGGCGGGTGTAGTAGCGGCCCTCCGCCTCCAGGCCCGTGGGGTCGTCACCGGCCTTGAGCACCTGGTCCACCGCGCTGCTCTGCTCGTTGGGATCGCTGAACAGCCGCTGCGGATAGCTCCGTCCGGGATCGGTCTCGGTGGCGAGGCCATGGGAGTCCAGGACGGTCAGGATCTCCTGGAAGGGCACCGTGCGCAGGACGAACGCGCTCACCCACACCGGTACGCGCGTCGCGTCGAGGAGCGCGCCGAAAGTGTGGTGGGTGATGTAGCCGATGCCTCCGGTGACCGTGATCAGGCCGACGCTCCCCACCGCGCGGCGCAGCTCGTCGCTGGGCGGGTGACGCTCGAGGTTCTCCGCATAGGCCTCGTCGAGCAGGCCCACCTCCAGGGCGTAGCGGGTCGCGTTCTCGGCCGTATCGAGCCCGATGACCGGTACCGCTTCCGCACGCCGCCGCGAGGCGTAGAACTCCTTGTCGGACTCGATGAGCTCACCCCGGGTGAGCGCCGCGGTCTCGGCGCTGGTGTAGTGCGCGTACAGATCCTCCAGCGTGAGGTCGTGGTTGAGCAGCGCCGCGTTGATCCCGTACGAGCAGCAGAGGTCGAGGACCGTGACCGGGAGGTGGGTGCCGCGCACCGCGGACCGCTGGGCGAGCGTGTGCCGGAAGACGTCCTGAGCCTGGTGCGGTATCTCGTACTGCAAAGGGGCCAGCGTACGGAAGTAGGCGCGGGGGTCAGGCTGGTTGTAGATGTCGTCGAACCGGGTCTTGCCTGCCGCGGTGGTGGTTCGGGCACCGGTCATGAGGCATGCCTCCTCGTGCTGAGTGGCGGGTCTACGGCCGCGATACGTCTACCTGACCCATGGCTCAACCCGATAGACCTCCCGGCGGTAACCGGCCATGACGGTGGCTACGAGTCCCTGGCGCCACCCCGGCCCGTCCTCCGTGCACGCTGGTCAAAGCCCGATGCTCCGCTGTTGTCGAAGAACGCCTCCGAAGCTGGTTCAAGCCCGAACGGCTGGGACCAGGCCTATGCCGCGGACGGTCGTCCCGGGATCGGCTTCGCCGCGGGGGCGGGTGGTGCGGGCGAAGGCGGCTGCGCCTGCTGGGCCTTCTCCAGGAAGCGCAACAGCTCCACGGGGAAGGGCAGAACGAGCGTCGAGTTCTTCTCGGCGGCCACGGCAACCACCGTCTGCAGAAGCCTCAGTTGGAGCGCCGCGGGCTCGTCCGCCATCTCGTGCGCGGCTTGGGCCAGCTTCTTGGAGGCCTGCAGTTCGGCGTCCGCGTTGATCACGCGGGCCCGCCGCTCACGGTCGGCCTCGGCCTGCCGGGCCATGGAGCGTTTCATCGTCTCCGGGAGCGACACGTCCTTGATCTCGACCCGGTCGATCTGCACGCCCCAGCCGAGGGCGGGCGAGTCGATCATCAGCTCCAGGCCTTGATTGAGCTTCTCGCGGTTGGAGAGCAGGTCGTCGAGATCGCTCTTGCCGATGATCGACCGGAGCGAGGTCTGGGCCATCTGGGAGACCGCGAAGCGGTAGTCCTCGACCTTGATCACCGCGTCGGCGGCGTCGATGACCTTGAAGTAGATGACCGCGTCGACGCGCACCGTGACGTTGTCCCGGGTGATGCCGTCCTGAGCGGGCACCGGCATCGTCACGATCTGCATGTTCACCTTGTGCAGCCGATCCATGCCGGGGACCACCATGGTGAAACCCGGCTCGCGGATGTTCTCCCGCAGCCGGCCCAGGCGGAGCACCACGCCCCGCTCGTACTGCTTGACCACACGGGCCGCCGACACCACGTACACAAATCCGGCAGCCGCGACCGCGGCCCCTGCTGTGAGCAGCTCTTCGACCATGACGACCCCCCTATCTTCCGAGTCGCCCGTCATTACAAAGATATGCCCAGGTTTGTCCGGGGTCGAGCCCCTTGTGCTCCCCACCGCTGACCGTCCTGCCCACCGCTGACCCCGCCCCTCCGCTGACTAGGGTGGGGACGGTGTTCACCTCTCAGGGACCCACGCTCCGCGAACTGACCGTGCAGGCTCTCTCCTCCATCGAGGACGGCTACGACCTGCTGGCCCCCAAGTTCGACCACACCCCGTTCCGTACTCCCGACCGGATGCTCGACGCGGTCGCGGACACGCTGCGTGGTCTCGGGCCGTTCGACGCGGGGCTCGATGTCTGCTGCGGGACCGGCGCGGGCGTCGAGACGCTGCTGCCGCTCTGTCGTGAGCGGGTCACCGGTGTCGACTTCAGCGCCGGGATGCTGGCCAGGGCGCACGCCGCGGTCGCTGGTGGGGGCGGTGGGCCCGCGGTGGAGTGGGTGCGGGCCGACGCGCGTGCCCTGCCCTTCGCCGCGGCCTTCGATCTGGCGGTGAGCTTCGGGGCGTTCGGACACTTCCTGCCCGCCGAGAGACCACGGCTCTTCGCGCAGGTCCACGGAGCGCTGAAGCCCGGCGGCGTCTTCGCCTTTCCGGTCGGCGCGCCGCAGCCGATGACCTCGCCGCTGTACTGGGCGCTGCTCGGCTTCGACGGGGTGATGCGGGTGCGGAACCTGCTGTGGCGTCCGCCGTTCGTCATGTACTACCGGACGTTCCCGCTGCGGGGCGTGCTCGATGACCTGCGCCGGGCCGGGTTCACGGTGCGGCTGCACACGCTGGAGGAGTTCGGCCGCCGGGCCGACGGCAGCCCGCACTGGTGCCTCGTCGAGGCACGGAAGGCCTGAGCGCCACCGCGGGCTCCGGCCCCTGCTCCTTCTCCGGCCCCTGCTTCTCCCTGTGCTCCGGCTCGTGCCCGTGGCTCACTGGAACGCCTTGCGGTAGGCCTGCGGGCTGACACCTGCCACGCGCTTGAAGCGGTCGCGGAAGGCGGTGGGCGAGCCGAAGCCGACCTGGACGGCGATGCGCTCGACGGTATGGCCCGTCGTTTCGAGCAGGTGCTGGGCCTGCCGGATGCGCGTGCGGTGCAGCCACTGCAGCGGCGTACTGCCCGTCTGCTCCCGGAAGCGCCGCAGCAGGGTGCGGGTGCTCATGCCCGCGTGGCCCGCGATGTCCTCCAGGGTGAGCTCGCGCCTGGCGTTCTCCTCCAGCCAGCGCAGCAGCGGTTCGAGCTCCGATCTCTGCGGTGTGGGCGGCGCCTCGGAGACGATGAACTGGGCCTGGCCGCCCTCGCGTTCCAGCGGCATCACCGAGAGGCGGGCCGCGTCCGCGGCGACGGCGGAGCCGTAGTCCCGGCGGATCAGGTGCAGACACAGGTCGAGCCCGGCGGCCGCGCCCGCGGACGTCAGGATCTGTCCGTTGTCGACGTAGAGCACGTCGGGGTCGACGTCGATGTCGGGATGGTGCTCGGCGAGCCTGGCCGCGGCCGCCCAGTGCGTGGTGGCGCGGAGCCCGGACAGGAGACCGGCCGCGGCGAGCGTGAAGGTGCCCGCGCAGATGGAGGCGATCCGCGTGCCGTCGGCCGCCGCGTCCCGCAGCGCGTCGAGCACCGCTTCGGGGACCGGCCGTGACACGTCGGCGATGCCCGGCACGATGATCGTGTCCGCGTCCGCGAGCCCCTCCAGGCCCCACGGCGCCCGCAGCGTGAACAGACCGGCGTCGATCTGCGGCGCGGCGGCGCACACCCGCACCCGGTAGCCGGCCCGCCCGCCCGGCAGCCGGGTACGGCTGAAGACCTCGATGGGGGTGGACAGGTCGAACGGGATGACGTTGTCCGGCGCCAGGACGGCCACGGTGTGCATGGCGGCAACGTACGGCAGAGTCGCCATCCCGCCAAGCTCGTGCGCAGGGGGTGTGGCTCTCTCATGCCCTTCTCCTCCCTGATGAGGAGGTCGAGAACGTCGAGAAGGTCGAGAAGAGCGGGCTAGGGAGCCGATGGCGGTATCTCTGCGAAGCGTGTCATTAATGCCACTGTCGGTGGCCCGAGGCGCTGACTAATCTCGGCGGCCGGGTCCCTTTCGGGAGCCGCCAGACCTCCGCCGTTCTCCGCCGTTCTCGGCCGTTCTCCGCAGTTCTCCGCCGTGCTCTGCCGTTCTCCGAATCCCGAGGGCTCCCGCTGTGACCAAGTTCTTCCTGACGCTCCACGTGCTGGCCGCCATTCTCGCCGTAGGCCCGGTCACCGTCGCCGCCAGCATGTTCCCCTCGGCCCTGCGCCGCGCCCAGGCCGACCCGCAGGACATGGCAGCCGTCGCCTCGATGCGGCTGCTGCAGCGCATCTGCTCGGTGTACGCGTTCGTCGGCGTCGCCGTCCCCATCACCGGGTTCGCCACCGCGGGCAGCCTGGGCGTGCTCGGCAGCGCCTGGCTGATCGCCTCGATCATCCTCACGATGGCCGCGGCCGTCGTGCTCATCATCCTCGTCCTGCCACGCCAGGAGGCCGCGCTCGACGCCGTGACCGGGGAGGGCGGCGACGGCATGGGTGCTCAACCTGCCGGTGGGGCGGGCGTGGTGGCCGTGGGGGAGCGCACCGGGCCCCAACTGGCCATGTACACGGGCGTGTTCAACCTCCTCTGGGCCACCGTCACCATCCTCATGATCATCAGGCCGGGCTCCACGACCGGGGCTTGATCCCTCCTGACCCCCTCCTGGCCCCCTCCTGGCCCCTCCTGGGCCCTTCCTCGGCCGACCGGTTCAGCTCCGGACAGATCGCTGTTGACCCCCGTGGAGCGAAACCCCTAAGTTCGGTGAACGTGCGTTCACCAGCGCTTTCCTTACCACGGGGGTATCAGGAATGGTCCGTGCACCACATGCTCCGCAGGCCTTTGAACGGGCCGCCCTGCCACCGGACGCCGGCCTGTATGTGGAGCTGGCGCTCGACGAAGCCGAACAGGAGCGGCTGCGCGCCGTCGCGCCGGGTCCGGTCTGGTTCGCCGAACCGGACTCCGGATCCACCGACGACGCGCGTGTCCTCGCCGAATCCCACATCGCCCTCGGCAACCCGAGGCCGGACCGGGTGGAGAAGGCGCCCCAGCTGCGCTGGCTGCAACTCGCGTCCGTCGGCATCGACCGTTACGTCGGCCTCGACTGGCCGGCCCTGGGGCAGCGCCTCACCGTCACCAACCTCGGCGGGCTCTTCGCCGACCCGGTCGCGGAGACCTGCCTCGCGGGCATCCTCGCGCTCTACCGCGGCGTCGACGTGCTGGCGGGACTCCGCACCACGGAGTCCTGGTCGAAGCTCGACGTCCGGCCCGGACTGAGGCTCCTGGGCGGCGCGAGCGTCCTCATCCTGGGCAAAGGGTCCATCGCTCTGCGCCTCGCCGAACTGCTCGCGCCCTTCGGCTGCTCCGTGTCGCACTTCGCACGGGGTGACGGCGACATCCGCACCCGGCAGGAACTCGATTCCAGGCTCCCCGAGTTCGACATCGTCGTGGGGCTACTTCCGGGAACGGCCGGGACCGCCGACCTCTTCGACCGGCGGCGCGTCGGCCTGCTGCGCCCCGGCGCGGTCTTCGTGAACGCCGGTCGCGGCACCCTCGCGGACGAGGACGCCCTGGTCGCCGCCCTCGCCTCCGGCCGTCTCGGCGGCGCGGTCCTCGACGTCACCCGCGAGGAGCCGCTGCCCGCCGGGCACCCCCTGTGGAGCTGCCCGAACGTCATCCTCACCCAGCACACCGCGGGCGGTTCGCGCGACGAGACGGAGCGCGTCATCGACCTGTTCGCCGACAACTGGCAGCGGCTCGCCGACGGAGAGCCGCTGCGCAACGTCGTGCGATGGTCACAGGGTTACTAGGGGAGGAAGTGGAAGCCCGGCCTCGGGTGCATCAGGAAGTCGTGGTGCGAGATGTTCCACGCGTACGCACCCGCCATCGCGAACACCACCCTGTCCCCGGCCCGCAGCCCCGTCACCGGAACCTGCCGGGCCAGGACGTCCTTCGGGGTGCACAGCTGCCCCGCGAAGGTCACCCGGTCCTGCAGCGCCTTCGACCGCGGCCAGGGATGCGGCCACGGCTCGCGGGCGGGGAGCACGGTGCAGGGCTGTTCGTGGCCCTTGGCCGCGGGGGTGCGCAGATGGTGGGTGCCGCCGCGCACCACCGCGAACTCCTCGCCGTGGCTCTGCTTCACGTCCAGGACCTCGGTCGCGTACCAGCCGCAGTACGCGGTCAGCGAGCGCCCCGGCTCGATGCGGAGCGTCAGGTCGGGGTGCGCGGCGCAGAGATCGGCGAGGCCGTCTCCGTAGGCGGCCCAGTCGAAGTGCGCACCGGGCCGCGTGTAGTCCACGCCCATGCCGCCGCCGACGTTCACCTCCGTGAAGCGGACGCCGTGCCGTCGGGCGAGCGCCTGTGACCAGGTCACGATGGACCCGGCGACCGCCAGCTGCCGTGGTGCGTCCAGTCCGCTGGCCAGATGGGCGTGCACGCCGAGCAGGCGCACCTGCGGGAGGCTGCCGTCGGTGAACGGCGCGACCACGGAGTCCGCCTCGGCCGGGTCGATGCCGAACGGAGTGGGTCGCCCGCCCATGGCGAGTGAACTCCCCTCCAGGGCGGCGGCGTTGAGGCCGAGGTTGAACCGGAGCAGGACGCCGACGCGGGCGTGCGGCACGACGCGGGCGGCGATCGCGTCCAGCATCCGCAGCTCGTACGCGCTCTCCACATGGAAGCGCTCCACGCCGAGTTCGAGCGCGGCCGTGATCTCGTCGGGTGTCTTGCCGGGCCCGCCGAAGGCCAGCGGACGCCCCGTCACGGCCTTGGCCACATGGGAGAGTTCGCCGCCGGACGAGACCTCGTAGCCGTCGACGTGCGGCCCGAGCGCGGTGAGGATCTCCGGCTCCGGATTGGCCTTGGCTGCGTAGTAGAGCTCGACCTGCCGCGGGAGCGCGGCGCGCACGGCGGCCGCGTGCGCGTCCAGCGCCGACAGGTCGTACAGGTAGGCGGGCAGTTCCTGCGGAGCGAGGCCGAGGGCACGGTCACGTACGGCGGGAGTGGGGGCGGTCATTCGGCGGTGCTCCAAGGTGCGTCGGTGCGGGAACCCAGGTCCCGTACGTGCTCGGCGAGCGGAAAGGGTGAGGTGAGGCGGACGTACCCCGCGTCCCGGTCGGCCTTGCGCTCCCAGCGGGTGAGCAGATTGGCCTTGGCGGGCAGCGGCACTCCGGCGAGCAGGGCGCTGAGCCGGGGCGGGCAGCCGTGCGCGTCGGCGAACTCCTGCACGGTGGCGCGCACTTGGGACCACAGTGCGGGCTCGGTGTGCGGGTGGAGGTCGGCGAGGGCCGCGAGCAGCTCGGCGACGTGGTTGACCAGGAGGCAGTAGACGACGCGGTCCCAGCCGCGCTGCGCGTCGTACGTCATCGGGGCCGCGACCTCGGGCGGGAGCGCGGCTAGGGTCCTGGCGTGCCGCTCGGGGAGCAGCTTGGTGCCTTCCAGGTCGCGGAAGAGCACCTGGGCGGGCATGCCGTCGTCGTCGACGCAGACGAGGACGTTCTGCAGATGCGGTTCGAGCACCAGGCCGTGGTCGAAGTACGCGGCGAGCACCGGTGGCAGCAGGAGCCGCAGATAGGTCCGCCACCACTCGAGGGCCCGCTGCGGGCCCGCGCCTTCGAGCAGGCGGGAGATGTGGCCGGGGCCCGTCGGGTACTCGTCGGCGACGGCCGCGGCGAGCAGCGGCGTCGTACCGGGAAGGAGCCGTCCGGACAGGCCTTCGCGGACGATGACGCCGAAGCCCTCCAGGAGGGCCAGGTCGGGAGTGCCATCCGGCTCTGTGAGTGCCAGGCTGCGGTAGGCGGGCTCGCGGAGCACGGCGCTGCCCGGGAAGCGGGCGGCCAGGTCGTCCAGGGCTCCTTCGAGTACGCGGGTGAGTGCGACGGCGCCCGAAAGTTCGTAACTGGCGTTCTTGCGCAGGCAGTTGGTGATGCGGACGTTCAGGCTGAACTTCAGGAAGGTGTCGCCGTCGTACAGCGTGCGCACGGAGGCGGTGGCCGCGAAGGGTGAGCCGCAGGGGCCCAGGTCGATGACGTCCCGGCGGTCCAGGGCGGCACGCAGCCCGGTGTGTTCCCGCAGCAGGTCGTACTGCCAGGGGTGCACGGGAAGCAGCCGGTAGCCGTCCGGCACGGTCCCGAGGCGGTCGAGCGGGGCCGTGGCGCCCGGCCGCGCCGTCTCCTCGGCGACGAGGTGGTCCCGTACGGCGAGATGGCGCAGCGGGAAGGCCGCCGCGGTCTCGGGGGCGTACGCGGACCAGTCGGCGAGGTCGCCGCCGCGGGCCTTGGGGGTGGGATGGAAACGGTGGCCGAACAGCAGGGACTGCTCGGAGGCGAGGTAGTCCGCGCGCCACTTCGGGGCGTTCTGCGTGGCGGGGACCGGACGGTCGGCGGCGAGCGCGGCGCTGACGCCTTGGTGGCTTGAGGCGATCTGCTCCAGGAACTCCTCGTTGCGCACGCCCGTACGCAGCGAGAGCTCGGCGTGCGTGTACTCGGCGAGGCGCGGCCAGTCCACCTCCACCCAGGCGCCGTCGCGCTGCTCGGTCACCGGGCCGGTGAAACGGTGAGCGCCCAGGAGGGAAGCGCGGCGCAGGGCGACGCGCAGGAGGACCCCGCGGCGCGGCAGCCGGAGCAGGAGGTCGCCGTCGACGACGGCGGTCTGGTGCTCGGGCCCCGAGACCTCGCGCAGGAGGCAGTTGAGGAGGGTGTGCGTCACGGCTTGGTCGGCGCTGGGCAGACGGGTGGGCGCGGCGCCGGCGACGGGGGCGCCTGCGACGAGGGCGGCGGACTGGGCGGGCGCCCAGGACGGGGCGGAGAACGTGCCGGTCGGCAAGGACATCAACGGCTCCAGCGGATGCGGGGCGAGCGGCGGAACAGGGCGGGAAGAGTGGCGGCGGCCAGGGCGATCAGGGCGATCGCGGTGCCGGTCAGGAGGGGCGCGGGCAGGCCGATGAGGCTGTTGCCGGCCGCTGCCGCGAGACCGGCGGCGACCGCGCCCCCTTTGGAGACGAGCTCCAGCGTGCCGAACATTCCGCCGGGCGGTCTGCCGTGGGCGCACTCGGCGGCCAGCACGGACAGGCTGACGAGGCCGAGCGTGAGACCCGCGCCGAGCAGCAGCCGAACACCGGTGAACGCGGCGAGCGAGTCGGCGGCGCCGTGCCCGGCGAGACCGAGCGCGACCACACCGAACCCGGCGGCGATCCCCTGCAGGGGGCGGCGCTCGACGGCCTGGTGCACCCGCAGTGCGAAGAGGAGATAGCACAGGTGCGGCAGGGCGAACAGCGCGCCGGACACGACAGGGGAGACGCCGGGTATTCGGTCCTCGACCAGAGCGATCAGGTAGGGGAAGGAGATGACGGTGGAGAAGACGAAGGCGAACTCGAAGGCGTAGAGCGCCCGCAGCGGAGCGAGCGGGGCGGTGGCGTCCGGTACTTCGGCCGGCGTGGCATCGGATCGATCCGCCGTGGGTTCGGGGAGGGCGGCGAGCATCGCGGCCGCGGCCAGCGGCAGGACGGCGAGCAGCGCGTACTGGCGGTGCGGCGAGACCCAGGGGGCGAGCGAGCCGACCAGGATCGGCGCGAGGACGAGCGCCGCCCGGGCGGCACCCTGCATCAAGGTCAGCGCTTTGGACAGGCCCGAACCGGTCAGCGCGGCGGCGAGGTAGCCGTTGGACGCGGCGAACGTGCCGCCGAGGACCCCTTGAAGGACGAGCGCCGTGACGAACGTGCCGAGGGAGTCAGCCCAGCCTGCGAGCAAGAAGGAGACGGCGAGGCCGAGTTGGGCCCGCAGGAGGAGCCGTTTTCGGCCGAAGCGGTCGGCGGCCCGGCCCCAGAGGGGCGCGCCGAGCGCGCCGAAGACGGTCGGGACGACGTACAGGAGTCCGGCCCAGCGGGCGCTCGCGTCGCCGAGATCCGGGAGGATCGTGGTGAGGTACGGGGGCAGACCGAGCGCGGCGAAGGACGCGACGAAGTAGCAGGCGGCGACGGCGTGGACCTGGCGACGCCCGAATCCCGCGCCCACGGACGGTCCCTCCGAAAGCGCGTGCGCCGACGAGGCGGTGGCCATCATGAAGTCCCCGTCATCCGGAGGTAGTTGGGGCCTGTCGTGTAGTGCTTGTTGATGTCGGCCGCCCCGGAGCGCTCCTTGGAGAGCAGGGTGCCCGCGGTGACCATCGCCTTGACGGGCAGCTCCGCCGCGTCCAGGACGTGCGTCCGCAGCAGCGCGCCGGGTTCGCCGGGAGCGGTGCCGAGCCGGTCCACGGCCTCGGCGAGCCTCTCGCGCACGAGCCGGAGCAGTCGCTCCAGTGGGGCGTGGCCGTGCCGGGCGAGACCGAAGGCGTAGGAGCCCGCGCAGAGGTGGAGGGTGATGGTGGTGAACACGTCGAGCACAGGCAGATCTCCGTCGACGAAGATCCGCGCGTCATCGAACGCGACGTACTCCGCCGCTCGTTGCCCCATGGCATCGCGCAGCCGGGCGAGGTTGATGCGCGGCCCGTCGTTGTCCTTGAACAGCAGCCGCAGCCGGGTCCGGTGGTCCGCGCCCTGGTCGAACACCAGCGAGATGTTCTGCTGGTGCGACTCCAGGGCGATCCCATAGGTGAAGAGGGCGGTCTGCCAGTCGAAGAGGAGGGTGAGCGTGGCGTCCAGGAGGGCGAGGGGGTCGCCGCCGTAGAAGCGGTCGGCGAGGTGGTCGATGAGCAGCCGGTCGTCACCGGGTGCCGGGCACAGGAGCGCGGCCATCGGCACGACGGCGGCGCCGTCGAGACCGGCGGGGCAGCGGCGCAGGAGCACGGCGATGAGCTCGTGCCCGGCGTGCGCGAAGCGGGTCTCGTCCGCGTGCAGGACGACACCCTGGAACCGGGGCTCGCGGGCGATGACGGCTTCGACCAGGCGCTGGCCCGCGGCGCCGTCGACGAGGGTGCCCGGCTTGATGGTGCGCCGGTTGCGCAGGCCCAAGGTGGCGGTGGCGAGCGGCAGTTTGAGGTGGTGCGTGGGGTGCGAGGTGAGGGCGACGGTGCGCATCGAGAGGGTCGGTACGACGTCTGCTCCGGGCCGGTCGAGGAGCAGGGCCCGCTTTTCGAGCCCTGCCTCGCGCAGTGCGTCCCGCAGGGCTCCGTCCGCGGTCAAGGGATGCACGGGGAGCACGAGATGGCTCCCTTCGAGCTCGGGAACGCCTGCCTCACGGGGTGAGAGCCAGGCCTCGATGCCGCCGCCGACGGTGACGGCCTCGCGGGGCAGGGCGAGCTGACGCAGCGCGAAGGTGGGGTGGAACTCGGGCGCGTACGCGCGCAGTTGGGTGACGGAGAGCCCGGAGCGGCCCCGCGAGGTCGGATACACCGGATGATCCGCACGCGCGGCGAGGGTGTCATGACCCAGCCCGCCCGCGATGCCGGTCCAGTCGGCGGGTTCGCTGCCGTACCGCCCGGTGAGCAGGGCGTTCGCCTCGCCTTTCGTCGCGACGTGCAGCCGCATGGCGTCGAGCGCCTGCCCGCACTCCACGGCGAGCGCCTCGAACCCGCCACGGTCGACGGGGTCGGCGAGGTCACGCAGGGCGGACAGAATGCTGCCGGTGTCGGTGAGTTCGACTCCGTCGTACTCGCGTCGGAGCAGGGGGAGCCGGGCGGCGTACGTCGCCTGATAGCCGTCAGCGCGGACGGGCATCAGCAGGGCGTCGCCGGGCCCAGACCCGCGGGAAACCGCCCCGAGGGCATTCCCGGCCCCCGACGGACGCGGATGCCCGGTGCCGTCGCCACCAGACTGCGAGGCGTCGCCACCGACCGCGAATTCGGCCTCCGCAGGGCGGGTTGGTGCCGCACTCGGCAGGTTGCCCTCTCTATTCCGGGTCGCGTCGACGTCGTGCTCGGCCGCGGTAGTCCCGCGCTCGGCTGTGTCTTCCGTGGAGGCGCGTGGCGTGGGGGTCTTGGGCGGGACCCCAGTTGCCTCGGAGTCATCGGGTGGCGTCACCGGCAGCCTCAGCCACAAGCCGTCCGGATGCCGCACCGCCTCGCTCCGGGTGCGCCACCCCACCACGTCCTCGCGCAGGAGCGCGCTCAGTACGCGTAACAGGAGCTCGCCCGCGACGCCATCGACGCCGTCGACGTCCTCGACGCCCTCGGCGGTTGAACGCGCCGCGCCCGTTCCGTCCGTCAGGCGCGTCACGGCGTGATCTCCCAGTGCTGCTCGGCGAGGAAGTCCGCCACGGCCCGGTCCACCGCCGCCTGTTCGGTGCCGGTGGCGCGGACCACGCCGAGGAAGTCGCGGTTGGTGCCGTGGAGTTCGTGCCGTTCGCCGACCTCGCGCAGTGGGCGGTACGTCAGTCGCACGCCTCCCACCGTCACTTCGCTCGCGCGCGGCGCGGCCGTCAGCGTTCCGGAGCTTTGCGCGCACGGATAGTCGAGCCGGGCCCTGCCGTCCGTCCGCGCGCCCAGGTCCGAGGGGAGCGGCTCGCCCAGATGCGTACGGAGGATGTGCTCGAAGAGCGGTATGTCCAGGAGCTGCGCCAGGAGCAGGTCGCACTGGTCGCCGATGGCGCGGTAGTTGACCTCGATGAGCCGTGCCCGCCCCTGCGCCACCACGAACTCCGTGTGGCATGCCCCGAACCCCACACCCAGCACGTCCAGTTGGGCAAGAACCTGAGCCGTCACCGGCTCCGGATGCGCCGGGACGAACGTCATCCGCTCCTCTATGAAGTACGGCGGCGGCGACACCTCCGTACGGAAGCCGCCCAGGATGTGCCGGACGCGTCCGTCGCCGAGCGTCTCCAGGGTGCACAGCTCCCCGGCGAGATACTCCTCGACGACCAGTGCCGCCCCCGGACGCCGCGCCTGTATCTCCGTGCACCGCCGGATCAGGTCCGCAGGACCGTCGGCCAGCACCACGTCCTCGCTCGCCACGCCCTCCCGCGGCTTGACCACGCACGGGAACGGGACGTCGAGGGCCGTGAGTTCGGCCGGATCCTGGTCGGCGGAGAGCTCCGCCGACCAGACCGCGTCGGCGCCCGCAGCCGCCAGATGGCGGCGCATCTGCGCCTTGTCCTTGGTGCGCAGCGCCGCCCGCCAGTCCTTGCCGGGCAGCCCGAAGTACTCGGCGGCCAAGGCGGCCTGGGTCTGCAGGTGGTCGCTGTTGGTGAAGATCGCGCCGGGGGAGTGGTGTGCGGAGATCCGGCTGATGACGGCGCGGAAATCGCGTACGTCGCACTCCAGGATCTCCAGGATCTCCAGGTTGTCCTGGGTCTCCAGATTGTCCGGGGTCTCAAGGCTGTCCGGGGTCTCCGATGACTCCAGGGTCGCCTGCGCGGTACCGCGCCGGTGGGCATCGGGCTGATCGGTGAGGAGGGTGACGTCGAGGCCGAGCCTGCGCGCGGCGGGCAGAAAGCCTTCGGTGACCGAGTCGGTGGGGTTGCGGGCAAGGACGTACAGCCGCATGGCGTGGGTCCACTTCCGGGTGCGAGCGGAGGTGCGTGGGGGGGGGAGGGGGGAAGGCCGTTTACTTCACCGGGAGTTCGACGCCCGTCGCCTTGGCCACGTCCTCAAGGACGTGCTCCGCGGCCTGGACCCCGATGCCCGACATCCACGTCTCGTCCGGGACCGTGAAGACCTTGTCCTTCTTGACGGCGTCCAGGTCCTTCCAGACGGGGTTGGACGTGACGTCCTTCTGCTGGGTCTTGTCGGGGGCGTCGGCCACCGTCACGAAGATCAGGTCGGCGTCGGCCTTGTCGATCTGCTCGGGGCTGACGTCGAGCATCGTCTTCTCGGGGTCGGACGAGTTCTGCGAGGCCGGGCGCGTGAGGCCGATGTCGTCGAGGACGATGCCGCTGTAGGAGGACTTCTGGTAGAGCCGGGTCGGTCCTGCGATGAAGCGGACGACCGAGGCCGACGGCATCTTCCCGTCGTACTTCGCCTTGATGGAGTCGCCGAGGGCCTTGGCACGCGTCTCGTAGCTCTTGAGCGCCGTGTCGGCCTTGCTCTCCATGCCCAGGGCCTTGGCGTGGACCTTCAGGTTCTCCTTCCAGGGGGATCCCGTGGTCTCGGTGAAGACGGTCGGCGCGATGCCGCCCAGCTTGTCGTAGACCTTTTCGTGCCGGACCTTGGAGGACAGGATCAGATCGGGCTTGAGCGAGGCGATGAGTTCCAGGTTCGGCTCCTCCATCGGGCCGACGTCCTTCACCCCGCCGATCTTGCCCTTGAGGTACGAGGGGAAGCCGCCCGAGGTCTTGAAGTGCGGGGAGACCGCGCCGACCGGCTTGATGCCGAGCAGCGTGACGTCGTCCAGCTCGCCGGTGTCGAGGACGACGACCTTCTGCGGCCGTGCGGGGATCTTGGTGCTGCCCATGGCGTGCTTGATGGTGCGCGGGAATCCGGCGTCGGCGGCGGCGTCGGTCGTGCCCTTGTCGTCTCCCCCGGAGTCCCCGCACGCGGCGAGTGCCCCGGTGCCGATGACGACGGAGAGCAGGACGGCAGCGAGCCCGCGCGGAAGGCTTCTGGTGGTCATGAGGCCTGGATCCCTTGCTGTGAGCGGAGGTTGGGACGGGGACGAGAGAGGTGGACGGGGCGGGACGGAACACACGGGGCGACGATCAGGCGGGGACTGCCGGATCGCCCGTGGCGCGGCGGGCGGCTCTGCCCTTCGGTACGACCAGTGGGGTGCCGGTCTCCGGGTCGGGGATGACCCGGCAGTCGACGTCGAAGACGTCTTTCACGAGGTCCGCGTCGAGGATGTCGGCGGGCGCCCCGGCCGCGGCGAGCCGCCCGTCCTTGAGTACGACGAGATGGTCCGCGTACCGGGCGGCCTGCCCGAGGTCGTGCAGCACCATGACCACGGTGCGGTCCGCCTCGCTGTGCAGATCGGCGACCAGGTCGAGTACGTCGAGCTGGTGCCGCAGGTCCAGGAAGGTGGTCGGCTCGTCGAGGAGCAGCAGGTCGGTGTCCTGGGCGAGCGCGAGGGCGATCCAGGCGCGCTGACGCTGGCCGCCGGAGAGCCGGTCGACGGATCGGTCGCGAAGCTCCGTGGTGCCGGTGCGCTCCAGCGCCTCGTCCACCGCGGCCTGGTCGGCCTTGGACCAGGGGCTGAGGAAGGTCTGATGGGGGTAGCGGCCCAGGCGTACGAGGGCTTCGACGGTGATGGCCTCGGGCGTCACCGGCTGCTGCGGCAGGAGCCCCATCCGCCGGGCGAGGGACCGCGCCGACATCCGGTGGATGTCCGCGCCGTCCAGGGCGACACTGCCGCCGGCGGGCGCGAGCAGCCGCGTCAGGCCGCGCAGCAGCGTGGACTTGCCGCAGGCGTTCGGTCCGACGATGGCGGTGACGGCGCCGCCCGGCAGCGTCACGTCGAGGCCGCCGACCACGACCTTGTCGCCGTACCGCAGATCGAGCCCGTGCGTGGAGAGTTGATTGGCGGAGGGCGTCGGCGTGGAGGTCGGTGCGGACGTCGGCGTGGGGCTCATGCGGCACTCCGGTTGACGGGCCTGCTCTGTCGGATCATCAGCACAAGGAGCCAAGGGGCGCCGAGCGTGGCGGTGACCACCCCGACGGGCAGGCCCGCCACGGGAAGCAGGTGCTGCACCACCAGGTCGGAGGCGAGCAGCAGCACCGCCCCGGCCAGGCCGGTCAGCGCCAGCGTCCCCGGAGTCGGCGGACCCGCCACGAACCGCACCAGGTGCGGCACGGCGAGCGCCACGAACGCGACGGGTCCGGTGAGCGCGGCGGCCAGCGAGGCCAACACGATCGCGGTGAGCAGGAGTTGGAGCCGCGCGGCCGACGGATTCAGGCCGAGCCCGCCCGCCGACTCGTCGCCCAGATCCAGTACGGCGAGCCGCCGCTGGAGCGCGAACGCGGCCACCAGCGCGAGTGCCACCGCGCCTCCGGCGGCCCACACCTCGGTCCACGTCCGTCCGTAGAGCGATCCGGTGGTCCACTGGAGCGCGGAGCCCGCGAGTTCGGCGGGGAAGCGTACGACCATGAGGTTCACGGCGGCGGCAAGACCCGCCTGGACGGCGAGCCCGACGAGCACGAGCCGGGTGACGGTGAGCCCCGAGCGCCAGCCGAACACGCCGAGCAGCAGCGCGGCCAGGAGACCGCCGGCCAGCGCGGCCGGCGGGATCAGGGTCTGGGAAGCCCCGGTGGCGAGCAGGACGACGGCCCCGAAGGAGGCGCCGCCCGTCACGCCCATCACGTCCGGTGAGGCCAGGGGATTGCGGAAGACCCGCTGCAGCAGCGAGCCCGCGACCCCGAGCCCGACCCCGGCGACGACCGCGGCGATCACCCGGGGCGCCCGGAAGTCCTGCACCACCAGCACGTCCGCCGGGTCGCCGAGCCCGATCAGGCCGCGCAGCGCGACCGTGGCGGGCAGCGGCATCTGACCTGTGGTCAGGGCGAGCGTGACGAGTACGAAGAGGACGGCGAGGCCGACGCAGGCGAGCAGTGCGAGGCGGCGCCGCTGCCGCACCCGAGCGCCGGTGGGCGCGGCAGCGGCCTCGCGTACGGCGAAGACGGTCATCGCGCCACCTTCCGGGCCAGGACCGCGAGGAGCGGCGCGCCGAGGAAGGCGCTGACGATGCCGACCTCCAGCTCGGAGGGGCGCACGACGACGCGGCCGAGGACATCGGCGGCCAGGAGCAGCAGAGGTCCGGCGATCAGGCACCCCGGCACGAGCAGCCGGTGGTCGGAGCCGACCGCGAGCCGCACCAGGTGCGGGGCCGCGAGCCCGATGAACGCGACGGGCCCGGCGACCGCCACCGCCGAGCCCGCCAGCAATACGACCGCGATGCCGCCGGCGACGCGGATCCTGGCCACCGGCACACCGAGGGCCTGCGCCGAATCATCCCCCAGCGCGAGGGCGTTGAGGGCGGGCGAGATCGCGAGGGCGAGCACCAGGCCGATGACGAGGGTGGGCAGGACCGGCCAGAGCACATCGAACGTACGCCCGGACAAGGATCCGGCCAGCCAGAAGCGGGCCTCGTCCAGGGTGCGTTCGCTGGCCAGCATCACGGCCTGGGTCCAGGAGAGGAGCACCATCTGGAGTACGACTCCGCCGAGCGCGAGGCGCACCGGATCGAGGTCGCCCGCGCGCCGGGCCAGCATCTGGGCCAGCATCCCGGCCGCCGCGGCCCCGAAGAAGGCGAACCACAAGTACTCGACGGGCCGCGTGAGATGCAGGGCGTAGATCGCGACGACGACCGCGAAACCGGCGCCCGCGTTGATGCCGAGCGTGGTCGGCGACGCGAGCGGGTTGCGGGTGATGCCCTGGGCGACGGCTCCGGCGACGCCGAGGGCGGCGCCCACGGCGAGTGCGACGACGGTGCGCGGAAGGCGCAGCCCGGTGACGACGATCGCGTCCCGTCCGTGGGCGTCGCCGAAGAGCGCTTCGGCCACGGTGGCGAGCGGCACGGGGCGTGATCCCAGGGCCAGGCTCAGGGCGGCGCACAGCACCAACGTGCCGAATCCGGCGAGGAGTAGAGGGATCCGCCGCGTGACGAGGCTGTCTGGCGGGACGGCCCGAGCGATCTTGGACACGGGGTGAGAGTTTAGGTTAGGTATACCTAACGATGTCAACTCGCTGTGAGGGGTGGCTCACTCGCGACTCGCTTGTGTCTCACTCGTGGGTCACCAGCGGATCGCTCGCGGGTCACTCGGACGGCAGAGTGCGCGGTGCGTCGCCCCCGATGAGGCAAGTTCAAGTGAAATAAGGTAAGCCTTACCTAGTTCGCGGTGGACGGGTTCGCCGCCGAACGACCGATGGACCTGCCTTTCAAGGAGTTACGCGTGCCGCTGACCGTGGCCCCGGCCCTGGCGTCGACCGCCACCGCCCTGAGCCCCGCCGCCCTGCTCGCCACGACCTATCGGCGGCTTGTCGCGCACTGCGGGACGCTCGCCGTCACGGTGGCGCAACCCGGCTCGGCCGCGGGTCAAGGGTGGCTCACCGGCGCCGAACTGACGGCACATCAAGATGCGCTGCGAGCCTTCGTCGCGGCGGAGGACGCACGGATCCGCGCCGGTCACGACCACGTCCCGCGCCCGGATGTCGCCGCGTCCCGCGCGCTGCACGGCTATCTCTGGTCGGTTTCCCTGCTGATGAGCGGCGCCTGGTACCTGGATCGGCGCGTGCCGCGGATCCGCCCTCAGGACGTCCGTGTCCACCTGGAGACCGGCGCCTTCGAGGTCGTCACCGGATCCTTCGCCTGCCTCCCGGACGACCCCGCGGCCGGACTTCCCGGAGTGCGGGTCCTGCCCGACGAGGAGTCGCTGCGCGCCGAACTCCGCGCCGCGGTCGTCGCGCACATGCGCCCGCTGCTCGCGGCGATCGGGCCTCAACTGCGGCGGGGCCAGCGGGCGTTGTGGGGCATGGCCGGGGACGATCTCATCTCCGGGATCTGGTATCTGGGCCGCATGCTCGGCCAGGAGGACGAGGCGCTGCGCGCGGTGGACGCCCTGCTCCCGGGCCCCGTGGGACCCTTCCCCGGTGGCGCCGCCTTCCGTCACCTGACGACCCTCGACGGCGAACGGCACCCGACCCGCACGCGTCTCGGCTGCTGCCTCTACTACACGATCCGCGCCGCCGAGGCGTGCGGCACCTGCCCGCGCGTCTGCGACGCGGAACGGCTGCGGAGGCTGGAAGGGGAATCGTGATAGGGAATCTGGCGTAGCCCTCGCTCGCGCCAGGAGACGCCCGTGCCCTTCCACGTTCCCGTCATCGACATCACGCCGTACGTCGACGGCGGCTCCGCGGCCGAACGCGCCCGTGTGGCGCGCGAGATGGACGAAGCCTGCTCCGCGGTCGGCTTCGTCCAGATCCTCGGGCACGGCATCCCCGACGAGACGGTGGACGGTCTGGCCGCCGCCGTGGACGGCTTCTTCGGACTGCCCCTGGAGACGAAGAAGAGCTACCGCGTCACCGGGGCGAACCGCGGCTACAGCCCGCCCAGGAGTGAATCCCTCAGCCTGAGCCTCGGCGTGGAGTCCGCCGCCCGAATGAACGACTTCTTCGAAGCGTTCAACATCGGCACCGAAGCCCGTTCCTTTCCCGGACTCGACCTGTTCGAGGACGACTACGGTCTCAACGTCTGGCCCACGCAGGTCGACGGCTTCGAACCGGCCGTGCTCGGCTACTTCGCCCGCGCAGGCCGCGTGGCACGCACCCTGACCCGCATCTTCGCGGACGCCCTGGGGCAGCCCGCCGACTTCTTCGAGTCGCTGACCGACCACTCCATCGACGTACTGCGCATGAACCACTACGCGCTGCCGGAAGGGACCGTCACCCTCGACGGTGACCTGACGGGGATGGGGGAGCACACCGACTTCGGTCTGGTCACGGTGTTGTGGGCGGACCAGGTCGCCGGACTGCAGGTGCTCGGCACGGACGGCGCCTGGCACGACGTGTCCCCCGTCGACGGCGCGCTCCTGGTCAACCTCGGAGACCTCACTGCCCGGCTCACCAACGACCGCTGGATGTCCACCCTGCACCGCGTCAAGCCGCCGATCGTGGACGGCGGCATCGTCCGGCGCCGGTCCGCCGCCTACTTCCACGACGGCAACGTCGACGCGGTCATCTCCACGCTGCCGAGCCACCTCGAAGCGGCCGACGAACTCGCCTACGAACCGATCCTCGTGCGCGACCACATCAAGGCGAAGCTCGCGGGATCCCGGCAGGGCAAGGCGAACGTGGCGGCCGTCCGGGAGGCGGCGCGGGTGCGCGCGGCCGCGGGGCGGGAGGCGGGGAAGGGCGGTCCCGCGGCCGACTCGGGCTCCGTCACCCCTGGTTGAGGGAGGTGCGGATCGCCTCCAGGGCCTCGGTGATGTTCGCTTCGGCGGCCGCCTTGTCTACGCCGAGCCCGCCGAGTGTGCCCGTGCCGCCCTCCGCCTCCAGGAGGGCGAGCAGGATGTGCTCGGTCCCGATGTAGTTGTGACCGAGCCGCAGTGCCTCGCGGTAGGTCAGCTCAAGGACCTTCTTCGCCCCGGCGTCGTACGGGATCAGGTCGGGCACCTCGCCGACCGCGGGCGGCAGCGCCTCGGTGACGCGCTCGCGGATCGCGTCGAGCGAACTCCCCTGTGTGAGAAGTGCCTTCGCGGCGAGGGCGTCCGGGTCGGTCAGGAGGGCGAGCGTCAGATGGCCGGGGCCGATCTCGTCGTTGCCCGCCGCGCGGGCCTCCTCCTGCGAGGCCATGACCACGTTCTTCGCCCGGAGGGTGAACCGGCTGAAGCCCTGCCGGGGGTCGAGGTCGGACATCTCGCCGGGGTCCTTGGCCACGAACCGCTTCTGGGCCGCCTGCCGGGTGACCCCCATGCTCTTGCCGATGTCCGTCCAGGAGGCACCCGAGCGGCGCGCCTGGTCCACGAAGTGGCCGATCAGGTGATCGGCGATGTCACCGAGGTGATCGGCGGCGATCACGGCGTCGGAGAGCTGGTCGAGGGCTTCGGGGTGGGCCTTCTTGATGGCCTGGATCAGATCGTCGAGACGGACGGGCTGTGTGGGCTGAGTGGGCTGCGTCATGTGTCAACGTTAGGTTGACAGTGGAGTGAGCGTCAACCCTGCGTTGACACTCGGTCGCTCGGGCTTCCTGCCGGAGACGGCGACCTTCGCGGGGAGCGGGCCGCCGTGCCCGTCCGTGAGCGCTCCGCCCACCGCACCGCGGGCCCCATCGCAAGTCCCGCCGCGAGGAAGATCCCGCCGAGGAGCAACCAGCCCGGCACGCCCCACACCACGAGGAGCGAGGTGAGCAGGAGCGGGCCGATGGTGCGGGCGACGGGGACTCCGGTGCCGAAGAAGCCCTGGTACTGCCCCACTTGGTGCGCGGGCGCCAGGTCGAAACTGATCTGCCAGGAACCGGCGGACTGCTGCATCTCCGCGATGACCTGGAGCACCGCCCCCACCACCAGGACGGCCACCGTCGCCCACACCGGAAGCCCCGCGGCGGAGAAGGCGAAGACGGCGCACGCGGCGAGCATGACGAGACCGGAGTGGCGCACCGCACGCGTGGCCGTGCGCGGCCCGGCGACATCGCGGGCCATGCGGACCTGGAAGGCCGTCACCGCAAGGGTGTTGAGGACGAAGAGCGCCGACACCAGCCAGCTCGGCGCGTCCGTCCGGTCCACCACCCACAGCGGAATCGCGAGGCTCAGCAGCGGCATCCGCAGCAGCAGGACCGCGTTGAGTGCGGTGATGACGGCGTACGGCCGGTCGCGGAGCACCGCAAGGCGCGGCTCCCCCTTCCCGCGGGCCACGGACCGCGGCACCGCGGGCAGTCGGAGCAGTACGAGCGCGCAGAGCAGGAAGCTGACCCCGTCCAGGGCGAAGACCGCCAGGTACGCCCCGCGCGAGTCGTGGTGCAGGGCGAGGCCGCCGAGCGCGGCACCGATGGCGAGCCCCGCGTTGAGCGTTGACTGGAGATGGGCCAGGACGCCCGTACGTGCCGCGGGCGGCACGAGCCCCGCGAGCAACGCCTGCCGTGCCGCGGCGAGCCCGCACTGGGCGACCGCGTACAGACAGGCCGCGAGGAGGAAAGGGACGAAGGAGCGGATGAACAGGAAGGAGGCGACCGACGCGCCGGTGGCCAGGGCGAGCAGCACCGCGGTGCCGCGCGGCCCCTTCCGGTCGGCGAGCGCGCCCAGCGGCACACCCGTGACGGAACCGATGGCCCAGGCGACCGTGAGCGCGAGTCCGATCTGTGTGGGGGAGAGGCCGACGACGCGGCTGAAGTACAGGGCCGAGGTCACGTAGTAGGCGCCGTCGCCCAGGGAGTTGCTCAGCTGGGCGGCGGCGAGCACGCGTGGCGCTCCGGCCGGCGGCAGGATCTCGAGCGGCACAAGGCTCCCTGGCTAGGCGGCCGTTGGGCCGGATTCTTCGCTGATGAGAAGAGGCTAGCCAGCCAGATGGTCCAGCTCGTGGACCATTCACGGGTCGTGAGCGCGGGCCAATTTCCTGCCCGAAGCCGGGTGGGCGGCCACGAAGATGCGCCCCGCCCCCCCCCAGGATCAGCCTGGCCTTCGCACCATGAAGACGTCGACCGGGTCCTCGTGCTCGACGCTGAAACCGTGGCGCTCGTAAAGGCGTTGGGCCGCGCTGCCCTGCAGGACGTTCAGGCGGACGAGGTCGCCGTCGGCGTCGGTCCGGTCGAGCAGCCTGCGCAGCACCGCCGAACCCAGGCCCCGGCCCTGGAGCGCCGGGTCGAGGTAGAAGTGCTCGAGCCACCGCCCGTCCGTGGCCGGACGCAGGGCGACGCAGCCCGCGAAGGAGCCGTCGGCGACGACGACCGAGGTGTCCCGGGGGGAGAACGCGTCCCGCAGTTTCTGGCGCACCCGATGCTCGTCGAACCGGCCGAGCCGCTCCAGATCCGGGCGCATCACCCTCGCGCGCAGCTCGACGATGGCCTCCAGGTCGGTCTGCTCGGCGGCCCGCAGCGCCCATCCCGGAACAGACGCCGCGGCCTCCCGCGACTGCTTCGCATGTGTGGTCATGGCCGGAGTATCCCCGGCCATGACCGGCGGAACGGGGCCGGGGCGCCATCGGCGCCGAGCGGGCCCCGGCTCCCGTCTATGCCATGGCGTACGTCATGGCGCTACGGCACATCAGCGAGTGACCTGCCAGCTCAGCGAGCCGGTCAGGTGCTTGCGCAGTTCCGGGGCGCGCACCGCCTTGGTCGGGTCGGTGGCGCGTGCCGTGACGGTGTGCGCGCGGCCGTCGGCCGGTACGCCGAGTGCGGCGGCGGTCACGCTGCTCGCGTCCCTGGCCTTGCGTGCCTCGCGGCCGTCGACGTACCAGCGCACCCGTGCGTGGGAAGACGCCTCGACGCGTATCCGCTCGGAGCCGCGCACCTGCCGGTCCGAGGGGGTGACACCGCTGAGGACGGGCGCGTGCTGGTGGAAGCCCGCGATCATCGCCTCACGTCCTGGCAGGTTGAACTCGCGGCCCAGCGTGCGCATGATCGAGTCCTCGGTGGGGCGGTTGAGGCCGTGCCCGTGGTAGCCGCCGCCCTCGTACGCGCCGACGGCGCCGCCGTCAGGTGACTCCTGGCCGAGCCACTGGTGCCACTTCGTCTTCTGCGCGGCCATCTCGTCGGCGCTGAGCTTGGTGAGGTTGGACTCGCCCGGCTCGGGGCCGGTGTAGGTGCTCTCGTCGTACCAGTACTCGTCGGCGAGCTTGCCGAACGAGTGGCCGGTCTCATGGACGGCGACCTGGTCGGAGTCGGGGTGGTCGGAGGAGGCGGTGCCGATGCCGTCGTACCCGGAGGGCGAGGTGATGGCGTTGTAGCCGGCGCCGCCGTACTTGGTGGAGTTGCCGAGCACGATGACCAGGTCCGGGTCGGCGGCCTTGCTCGCGTACGCCTCGACCTTGTTGGTGTCGACACACAGCAGCCGCTCGATGCCGTCGCAGAAGAACGCCGAGTCCAGGGCGGTGTTCTTGCGGACGTCGCTCGTCGGGTCGCCCGAGACGCCGGACTGCTGCGAGTGCGCGTCGACGGCCCAGACGTTGAAGAGGTCCTCGTACTCGGCGTACGGCTCGACGGCGGCCATCTCCTTCCACTTGGTGCGCACGTCGGCGTGGAAGTCCTCCTGCTGGGCGGCGGTGTAGCCGTCGCCGATGAAGACGACGTCGACCTTGGTGTCGCTCGCTCCGGCCTCCACGATCGGCAGGACGTCGCCGTCGCCCTTGATCGTGGACCGCTCGTTCCTGGTGAGCGGGGCGGAGGCGGGGACCTGGGTGTGGCGGGGGTGGCTGCCGGGTCCTGCGAAGTACTCGACCTCGACCTGGCCGGTGTCGTGGGCGGCAGCGGCGGTGCTGTCCTGCCCCTGGTCCGCGGCGACCGGCGCGGTGACGGCGAGCGCGGCGGCCAGGGCGACACCGGTGGCGATGGCGAGGTGCTTGCAGGATATGCGGGATATGGGGGATATGCGAGATGAGTGTCTGCGGCGCATGGAAGATCTCCCGGGATCTGTGCGGACTGGGGTCGGCAAGTCCGCGACGTAAGTGGGGGGTTAAGGGAGGTTAAGGCGCGGTTCAATGTAGGGGCTGTCGGGAAGCCAGGCAATGCCTGGGACGCAAGGTGGCTGTGGGAGTGGTGAGTTCGCGCCACGTGGTCCCAAATTCCCGTGCATCAGGCGTCGATGGACTTGGCTCGGAACCGGAGAGGAAGAGATGACGGAGAGCGGATCTGGGGGTGTGCGGCTCGACGGGCCCGGGGTGATCGGGCGCCGCGTCCTGCGCCTGCGTACGGAACTCGGGCTCACCCAGCGGCAGTTGGCGGAGCCCGCGTATACGCCTGCCTACGTCTCCACGCTGGAGTCGGGCAAGGTGAGACCCTCCGAGGCGGCCCTCAGGCACCTGGCCGAGCGGCTCGGCGTGACTCCCGAGGAGCTCGCGACGGGGCGCCCCGCCCGCCTCGCCGCGGAGCTGCGCCTACGCCTCACCGACGCGCGGCGCGCCCTGGCCACCGGGGCCCCCGAGGACGCTGCCGCCCTCTTCCGCACCCTGCGCGCCGAGGCCGTCGAGCACGCGCTGCCGGGAGAGCAGGCCACCGCGCTCCTCGGCCTCGGCGAGTGCCTCCTGGAGTCCGGCGACCTCGACGACGCGCACGAGTGCTTCGCATCGGTGGAGCGGCTGCTCGCCGATGAGCCGCTGCCACGCCGCGTCCCCGCCATCCGCGGCCGCGCCAACGCCCACCGCCTCACGGGTGAACTCCGCTACGCCTGCCACCTGTTGGAGACCGCCCTCGACCAGCTCAACGCGTCGGGCCTGCACGACCCCGACGCGCTGCTCCTCCTCTACTCGGCGTCCATCGCCCCGTACATGGACATGGGGGCACCGGAACGCGCCGCCCACGCCGCCGAACTGGCCCTCGCGCTCGCGCCGCGCGTGGACGATCCGGCACTGCTCGCAGGGATGCACCGCGGGGTGGCCCGTACCCTCATCGCCCAGGGCCGTATCGCCGAGGCCGACACATCGCTCGCCAAAGCCCAAGATCTCTATCAGCAGCTGCACATGCGCACCGAACTCGCCCACTGCCACTGGATGCGCGGCTATGTGCACGCCCAGGACGGCGAACTGGAACGCGCCGAGAGCGAACTGCGCACCGCACAGGCCATGCTCACCGCCAAGCGGGCCGCCCTCTACGCCGAGCAGGTCGAGGTGGAACTCGCGGACGTGCTGCGGCGGCGCGGCAAGGCCCGTGAGGCGGAGGCGCTGCTGAGGCCGCTGCTGGCCACCGGCAGGGAGACCGTGGACTCCACGGAGATCCCGGCCCTGCGGGCCGGACGCGGCGCGGTGCACGTGGGCGCGGCGCACCGGCTGCTCGGCCTCATCGCGGAGGAGTGCGGCGACACGGAGGCCGCCGAGGAGCACTACCGCGCCGCACTGCCGCTGCTCGAACGCGCGGGCGTGGCCGGGGACGTGGCCGACCTGTGCTGCCTCCTCGGCGATCTGCTCCGGCGCACGGGGCGGACGGAGGCCGCCCTGGACGCCTACCGCACCGGCCTCGCCCACCGGTCCACTCCGGGCACGACGACACTGGGGCCCGCGCCCGCGCCACCGCCGATGTGAGGGCGGACCGCTGAGCGATTGTCCGGCTTCTGTCACGGTGCTGTGCGCGCGGACAACCTGATGTCCCCTCATGTCCGTCCGCCTGCTAAAAATACGGGCGGCGCAGGGACGCAGACCGCCTTGTGTGCCTGCATCGCAGTATTTCGACAGTTGGGCCCGAGAGGGCCGCAGGGGGAAAGGCAACAGCCTGATGAACCACGCACGCACGACCGCCGCAGTCCTGGCCACGGCGGGGGCGCTCACGGCCGCTCAGCTCGGCCTGGCCGGATCCGCGTCCGCGGCGGACGCACCGAAGGCACCGAAGGCGTCGGCCGCAGCGGCGCAGAGTGCCGGCTGCCCGATCGACATTGTCTACACGTCCCGGTTCTACATCGGTCCGGGTGGCTGGGTGAAGGGCGACGGCTTGTACTTCGGCCTCAAGAACAAGAGCACGAAGACCTTCAAGAAGGTCACCTTCACCGTCAGCAACGTCAAGAACGTCCGCTTCGGCACGGCGAAGGCGAAGGGCGGCAAGGTCACGCACAAGACCTCGAAGACCATCTCCGTCTACGACAAGAGCCTCAAGGGCAAGGCCAGCCTCGGGGTCAGGGTCAAGACGCGCCTGCTGAACACCAGGTCGTACAAGGTGAAGTTCAAGGTCCACGGCAACGGCTGGAACTGCGCCGTCAACCAGGGCACCTGGGGCGCCTGAGCATCGCACGGCCCATGCCTCCGGGACCCGGATCCGTCCGGGTCCCGGAGAGCGGGACCTGGCCGGTGGTGACCGTGAGGTTCGGGTCCACCGCCGGAAGCGAACCTCATCGCGCGTAACATCCGCTCCACAGGCTGTTTGAATCTGAGTCAAACAAGAGGTTGGAGCGGTTAAGTGGACGACGTAGCGCAGGCGGGGCTCGGCGCCGGGAAGTACCTGCTGGTCACCAGTTTCCGCAAGAACGGCAACGGGGTGCCGAGCCCCGTCTGGGTCGTCGAGGACGGCTCCGCGCTCGGCATCTGGACGGTCACGGACTCCTGGAAGGTCAAGCGGATCCGCAACCGCGCCGACGTCCTCATCGGCCCCTGCGACCTGCGGGGCAACCCGACCGGCGAGTCGGTCCCCGCCACCGCCGAGATCTGCGACCCGGAGACGACCGAGCGCTACCGCACCCTCATCAAGCGCAAGTACGGTCTGGTCGGCCGCCTCACCCTGCTCGGCAGCAAGCTCCGGCGCGGCGCGACGGGAACAGTGGGCATCCGCATCACGCCGACCCCGTGACGCCCCGCGTCCGCCGACCGCTTCCCCCGTGCCGCCCCGCCGTCACGTCAGGCTCGGCTCCGCCGCCAGCTCGCCGCGGAAGGCGACGGCCGTCTCCCGCGCGTGACGCAGCCCGATACGCGCGAAGTCACCTTCGAGCTCGGTCAGTTCGGCCAGCGTCTCGCTGTGGTCGCGACCGAGGCGGGCGCGCGACTTGACCAGGCCGAGGCGGGCGAGGGCCACACCGCGCGGCTCCCGCATGACGCTGAACTCATCGAGCGCGATGGCGTACATCTCGCGTGCCGCGTCGTAACTCCCGTCCCGGAACAGGACATTGCCGCGCATCTTGTGGTTGTACGCGAGCGCGCTCGCCAGATCCATGGACCGGCAGATGACCTCCGCCTCCGAGAGCAGTGCGAGTGCCCGCTCCGTCTCGCCCCGCAGCGAGAGGACGTCGGCGACCCCGCGCAGCGACCAGGCGCGCCCCCGCGCGTCCTGCGCGTCGGCCGCGATCCTGACGCACTCCTCGAAGAGTTCGAGCGCCTCGGTGTAGTCGCCGGTGTTCCGCCGCATCTGGGCGATGCCGGACATCGCCCACACCATGTGCCGCGCCTCGCCGTGCGCCCGGCCCTGTTCGAGCAGCTGCTCGTGGAGCGCGGCCACCGCCGCGTAGTCCCCCTGGATGCGTCCCGTCTCGGCGAGCCCGGCGAGCGCGTAGCCGTGCGCGAGCCGTTCACCGCTGTCGGCGGCCAGTGCGACCCCCCAGGTCAAGAGCCTTCGGGCGAGCCGCAGTTGTCCGCACTGGCGGGCGAGCGTGCCGCCGCTCCACAGGGCCCAGGCCATGGCCCCCTCGTCCCCCGCGACGCGCGCGCTGCGGTAGCTCTGGCGCCAGGCGGTCCCCGCGTCGTCCACCTGGCCGAGCCGCCGGTTGGCCTCGGCCAGGGCGAGAGCGGCGCGCGCCCTCTCCAGTGCGGTGTCCGCCTGGGAGAGGGCGCGGTCCGCCGCTGTCAGCACCTCCTCGTAGGAGGAGTTCACCCCGAGTGCCGTGCCCAACTCGCCTTGGTATTCAGGCGCGAATGCCTTGCCGTGCATAGATCCATGACCTCTCGATCAACTCCGTACGTCGGTCTCCGTACGTTGATCAAGAAGCTACGAGCGGGGCGGGGTGCGGCGAATCCCTCCGCGTATGGGTCATTCCGTACGACTCCAGGGCTACGGGAGAGGCCATGGTCATCATCGGGATGTACGGGGAGGGTGGGGTTCCGCCGACGTCAGGCGGCGTCCCCGGTGGGTGCGGCGGCGCCCGTGGTCGCCGCCTGCAAGGCCGTGATGCACGCGGCGATCGACTTCTGCAGCTCCTCCAGGCGCAGCAGCATGTCGTCCTCGTAGATGTCGTCGACCTCGGCGTCGTCGAAGGTCAGCTCCTCGAAGACCTTCGTCGCCTTCTGCAGGCTGCTGTAGAACTTCGCGCGGCGCTCCTGCACCCGCAGCTGCGGGTCGCTCTGGACGGTCTGGGCGACCAGGTCCTTCACGGTGTCGTACGCCTCGCGGGCCCACTCGCCGGAGTCCTCGCCGTCGTCCAGCTCGTCGATGAGGGACAGGTGGCGCTCGGCCTCCTCCTTCAGCTCGGCGGGCGCGTCGATCAGCTGACCCGCCGGCGTCTTGACCTGGCCCTTGTCGACGATCTGACGGACGTAGTCGACGCGGTCGCCCGCCTTGGCCTCGGCCGCCACCGCCTTCTTGAGGTCGTCGGCCCTGACGATGTCGCGCACCATCTCGGTGCGCAGCGCCGGGTCCTCCTCCAGCCGGTCCATCAGCGCGCGCCGCGCCGCCTCCGCGGTGCCGGGGTCGGCGAGGATCGCGGCCCGCAGCGCGGTGGGGTTCTCGGCGACCTCCAGGGCCTTGGTGGGGCGGATGCCCTCGGCCTCGGCGGCCTCCGTGATCGCGGTGCCGCGCGGGGTGAGGGCGCTGGAGCGGGATGCGTAGTACGTCAACCAGACGTCGGAGTCCGGAAGTTCGATGTCCTCGCCGGGCGTGAGCGCCTCGAAGTGGGGTACGAGGCCGTCGTCAGCGGCCTTGTCCCAGGCTTTGTAGTAGCGCATGACGCGCTCGGCGGAGCAGCCGGCCAGCTCGCTGAACTCCTTCGCCGAGACCTTCGGCGTCTCGTCGGCGCCCTGCCCGCCGGGGCGCACGCTGCGCGCCACCTTCAGGGCGAAGGTCCAGCCGCCGGTCCGTGCGTAGGCGCCGAAGTCGCGGGCGTCCCGGGCCACCGGCTCGGGCACGTCGGCCGAGGTGGCATCGGCCGAGGTTGCGTCGGCCGGGGTGGCGTCGGCCGGGTCGGCGGCTTCAGACGGCGCGATGGCAAGAGTCACGAAGGTTCTCCTGGATGGTGATGACAAGTATCTGAGAGCTGACTCGACACCTTATCGCTCCTATTGAGGTGTTATGAGGGCGAGTTGTTGAGTGGTGAAGAGGTGTCCCACGGTACGGAGGCGAATCCTCCGGCGATCAGGCGTGCGGTGTGGGTCCTACACAACATGACCACATCTCCTACCCGAGGATGACCCAGGGTGCACGGCACTACAGCGCCCGTGGGCCGATAGTCCGGCTCTGAGTCTGACTTCCGGGCCTGTCAGGGCCTGGACTATTGAGAGGAAACCTGCTGACCGCCCTGACGTGCGCTGATCGTGCCGCGGGGGGTGTCACCCTGCCTGCCGAAACCGACGGGAGCCCCTTCGCCGTGGCTACGTTCCTCTACAAACTGGGCCGCCTCGCCTTCCGGCGACGCCGCTATGTGGCACTGATGTGGGTGGTGCTGCTAGTCGGCGTCGGCTTCTCCGCGTCGGCCGCACCCGCACCGCCCGAGGACTCCTTCTCCATGCCGGGGACGGAGTCCCAGAAGGCCTTCGACCTCCTCGACGAGAAGTTCCCCGCGGCCAGCGCCGAGGGCGCCACCGCGCGTGTCGTCATCCGCGCCCCCGAGGGCGAGAAGCTGACGCAGTCCGGCCCCAAGAGCGACGTCGAGAAGCTGGTCAAGACCCTGGGCACCGGCCCGCAGGTCTCCGAGGTCGCCGACCCGTACAAGGCCAACGCCGTCAGCAAGGACGGCACCACCGCGTACGCGTCCGTCACGTACAAGGTGGCCGCCACCGAGCTGACCGACAAGGCGCGTGACGCGCTGACCAAGGCCACCGACGACGCCCGCAAGACGGGCTTCACCGTCGAGACCGGCGGCGACGCCGTCATGGCCGAGCAGGAGATGGGCGGCTCCGCCGAACTCATCGGCATCGCGGTCTCCGCGGTCGTCCTGATCATCACCTTCGGCTCGATGGTCGCCGCCGGCATGCCGCTCCTCACCGCCATCATCGGCGTGGGCATCGGCGTCTCGGGCATCGCGGCCCTCGGCAGCGTCCTCGACCTCTCCGCCACGACCTCGACGCTGGCGATGATGATCGGCCTCGCCGTCGGCATCGACTACGCCCTGTTCATCGTCTCCCGCTACCGGGCGGAGATCGCCGACGGCCGGGAGCCCGAGGAGGCAGCGGGCCGCGCCACCGGCACCGCCGGTTCCGCCGTGGTGTTCGCCGGACTCACCGTCATCGTCGCGCTCTCCGGCCTGGCGATCGTCAACATCCCGATCCTCACCAAGATGGGCCTGGCCGCCGCGGGCACGGTCGCGATAGCCGTCCTCATCGCGCTGACCATGATCCCCGCGCTGCTCGGCTTCGCGGGCAAGAAGGTGCTGCGCCGCAAGGACCGCAAGAAGCCCGCAGGCACCCTGAACGACCCGAACGCCAAGCCGAAGCTCGGCACGCGCTGGGCACGCTTCGTGCTGCGCCGCCCGATCCCGGTCCTGCTGCTCGCCGTGGTGGGCCTCGGTGTGGTCGCCGTACCGGCGACCAGCCTGGAGCTCGGCCTGCCCGACGAGGGCACATCGGCACCGGACACCACGCAGCGCAAGGCGTACGACATGCTGTCCGAGTCCTTCGGCGCCGGCTTCAACGGCCCGCTGATGGTCACCGTCGACACCGACAAGGACGAGGGCGCGGCCGCCGCGGCCGGCACCGTCGGCAAGGAGATCGCCAAGATCGACGGCGTCGCCGCCGTCACGCCGGCGAACGGCAACAAGTCCGACGACACCGCGATCTTCAACGTCGTACCGAAGACCGGCCCCAGCGACCACGAGACCGAGAGCGTCGTCAAGACGATCCGCTCGACGGTCGACGGTCTCGGGGACAAGACGGGCTCCGAGGTCCTGGTCACCGGCGCGACCGCCATGACCATCGACTTCTCGCAGACCCTCGACGACGCGCTCCTGCCCTACCTGGGACTCGTCGTCGGCCTGGCCTTCCTGCTCCTGATGCTGGTCTTCCGCTCGGTGCTCGTGCCGCTCAAGGCGGCGCTCGGCTTCCTCCTGTCGGTGGCAGCCGCGCTCGGCGCGGTCGTCGCGGTCTTCCAGTGGGGATGGCTCGCCGACATCGTCGGCGTGGACCAGCCGGGCCCGATCATGAGCATGATGCCGATCTTCATGATCGGCGTGGTCTTCGGCCTCGCGATGGACTACGAGGTCTTCCTCGTGACCCGCATGCGCGAGGCGTACGTCCACGGGGCGCGCCCCGGCGAGTCCGTCGTCACCGGCTTCACGCACGGCGGACGGGTCGTCGCCGCGGCGGCCGTCATCATGATCAGCGTCTTCTCCGGCTTCATCATGGAGAACGACGACATGATCAAGATGATGGGCTTCGGCCTTGCCATCGCCGTCCTCTTCGACGCCTTCGTCGTCCGGATGGCGATCGTCCCCGCCGTGCTCGCCCTCCTGGGCAAGTCCGCGTGGTGGCTGCCGAAGTGGCTCGACAAGCTGCTCCCGAACGTCGACGTGGAGGGCGAGAAGCTGCACAAGCAGCTCGGCGACTTCCCCGAGGCGCGCAAGGACGACGAGGACCGGGAGCTCGCGTCCGTACGCGGCTGAGCACCTGACGCTCCGTGAGGAGTACCCCCCCGTCAGCCCGGTGACCCATCACGGTCACCGGGCTGACGCCTGTCCCGGCCCGCCCGCTCAGCGGTCCGCGAAGACCATCCACACCTGGCCGGGCGCGAAGGGCATCCGCTCTCCGTTGGGGCGGGTGAACGTCGTGCCGCCGGTGGCGCTCGACCGCTTCCAGTGGGTCTTGTACGCCTTGCCGCCCCGCAGGACGGTCGCCCTGCCGCTGCCGATCGTCTTGATGTACGGCGTCGCCGCGCCGTTGACGTCCTTGTAGCGCGACGGGGGCATGTCCACGTACTGGATCACGATCGTCTTCGCGCCGAGACGCGCCCCCGAGGTGCTGCGGGCCGGGGCCCCGTCGAACGACGCGAGCCAGCGGCGCTCCTGGGGCGACCAGTGGAAGGTGTGGCTCGCCGACGCGTAGCGGACGGTCCGCGATGTGGCGGGGGCGCCGCCGGCCGGGGCCGCGCCGAAGCGGAAGCCGATGTCGGTGGGGTGGTCGGCCTTCGGGGCCGAGCGCAGCACGGACCGGGGGCGGACGAAGAGGTTGTGCGGGGCGGGGTGGCTGCCGGTGCGGAAGTAGGCACCCGGGAGTCGGCCGTGCGAGCGGACGTACAGCGGGGACCGCTTGAGCATCTTGCTGAGCGAGCTGCGCACTCCCGAGTAGGCGAGGGCGGGGCGGCCGAACTGCCGCAGCAGCTCGACGTCGGACTCCCGGGCGCTGCGCACCGGGCCGACGTACTGCGGCAGGCGGCTGGAGTAGACCCCCATCAGCCGGCTCATGCCGCCCTCGACCTTCTCCACGTACACGATGTCCGCCTGCGCGAGACCGGTGTGCGGCCGTGCCATGCGCGCGTTGTCGAACTTCACCGCGAGTACCGGGCCCTGATCGGCGTTCACGCCGGTGAAGGGGGAGCGGTCGCGCGGCGGGGCGCCGGGGTCCGCCGGTGCGCTCTCCTGTGCGGCTCCCATGGTGAGCGCGCCCACGGCGACCGTGGCAAGGAGTCGGGTGCCGATGCGGCTGTGGCGGCGGGCCCTGGCGGTCATCGCGGTTCTCCGTCCGTCCCCGAACACGCGGTTCCGGGACCAGTTCGTTCCTGGCAGTGGCAGCCGCAGTCCTTCCTCCGGGGCACCCGCGGTGAACCCGGTTAGGGCCATCCAGCCGCCAGGACTCACCGCAGCGGCGTACGTGCCGGGCCCTTGCGCGAGCCCGGCACGGTCCGCCGCCGTCAGGCCGTGTGCAGGGTCAGTCCGTAGCGCCCGAGGATCTCGTTGATCGGCTGGTGCCAGGTCTCGCCACCGCCGCTGCAGTTGCCCCAGCCGCCCGAGGTGACCCCCTGGGCCTGGTCGCCGCTGATGAACGAGCCGCCGGAGTCGCCCGGTTCGGCGCAGACGCTGGTCTTGGTCATCTGGTGGACGGCGCCCTGGCTGTAGTTCACGGTCTCGTTCTTGGCGAGCACGCTGCCGCAGTGCCAGTGCGTGGTGGAACCGGAGCGGCAGATCGACGCTCCCACCGGAGCCTCGGCCGAGCCGCGCACGAGCTGGTCGGAGACGGTGCCCCAGCCGAGAACCACCGGGACGGTCCACCAGCCGTTGCCCACGCTGACGTACGCGTAGTCGTTGTCGGGGAACGAAGAGCCCTGGAAGGTGCCGATGTTCGAGTTGTCCCAGCCGCGCACCGCGGCTCCCGCCTGCCCGCAGTGGCCCGCCGTGACGAACCCTCCGTGCACCGAGAAGCCGATGGAGCAGCGGACGTTGCCTGTGTAGTACGGGTCGCCGCCCACGGTCCCCGCCGCGAAGGTGCTCGGCGCCTTGCCGACCGTCTCGACCTGCACGGGGCCCGCCTCGCGGGCACGCTCGACGAAGCGTTGGACATCGTTGTCGTCCTGCTGAGAGGCGACGACGTTCACCACGACCTTGTTGCTGCGGGGCGCCACGTGCCAGCTGCTGACGCCCTTGGGCGCGGGCAGGGCGTCGATGCGTTCCTTGGCGGCGTCCAGTTCCTTCGCGCTGTGGCGGACCACGCGGACGGCGGCGCCGGCCTCGCGCAGGGCGTCGGTCCTGCCCGCGCTGGTGGTGGCGACGGTCAGCTTTCCGGTGTCCGCGTCGTACCAGGACCCGGCATAGGAGGATCCGGCCGCTCGCTGTGCGGCGCGGTCGACGCGGATCGCGGTCTTCTCGGAGGCGAGTCGGGCGCGCGCCTGGCTCGCGGTGAGCCCGAGGTCGTCCTGCAGGGCGGTGAGCATGCCCGCGGAGGCGTGGGGAGCGGAGGGTGCGGGGGCGGCGCTCGCGGTGGGGGCGAGCGAGGCGCTCGCCCAGGTGCCGACCAGGAGCAAGGAGGAGAAGGCGATGCGCACTCCGGTTCTGCGTCTCATGGCAGTGCCCTTTCTGTCGTTCCATCGTGGTGGGGAGGAACAGGGTGATGAGAGCGCTCTCACGATGAGTTCAGGCGGAGCATAGGAGCGGCTTGGTCGTCATGTCCATACCAACTCAGCGCCATTGGGCGGCAATTGGTGTCGGAAAATTGATGCCGGACGAGGACTGGGTACGGTGTACGCTTTTCCTTCCGCCCGGTTCAGGCCAAGGAGCATCAGTGACGGTCACCCCCGCCGACAGCCACAACGTGATTCAGGTGCGAGGCGCCCGCGAGAACAACTTGCGCGACGTCTCGCTCGACATCCCCAAGCGGCGGCTCACCGTCTTCACCGGAGTCTCGGGCTCCGGGAAGTCCTCGCTCGTCTTCGGGACCATCGCCGCCGAGTCCCAGCGGCTGATCAACGAGACGTACACCGCGTTCATCCAGTCGTTCATGCCGAGCCTGGGCCGCCCCGACGTGGACGGCCTGCGCAATCTCAGCGCGGCGATCGTCGTCGACCAGGAGCGGATGGGCGCCAACTCGCGCTCCACGGTGGGCACCGCCACCGACGCGTACACCATGCTCAGGATCATTTTCAGCCGCCTCGGCGTCCCGGAGATAGGGACATCGGGCGCCTTCAGCTTCAATCTGCCCGAAGGCATGTGCCCCGAGTGCGAGGGCACCGGGGAGGCCTCCACGGTCGACGTCGACCAGCTCGTGGACCGCGAGCTCTCGCTGAACGAGGGCGCGATCACGATCCCGTACTACGCGGTGGACTCCTGGAGCTGGCAGATCATGGTCAACTCCGGTTTCCACGACCCGGACAAGAAGCTCAAGGACTACACCGAGCAGGAGTGGAACGACCTCCTGCACAAGCCCCCGGTCAAGGTGAAGGTGGGCTCGAACGGCTTCACGTACGAAGGCCTGATCGCCAAGATGCAGCGGACCTGGCTCGCCAAGGACCGCGAATCCCTCCAGTCCCACATCAAGACCTTCGTGGACCGGGCCGTGGTGTTCGCGCGGTGCCCGCTGTGCGACGGCACGCGTCTCACCGCGGCGGCGCTGTCGTCGAGGATCGACGGCCTGAACATCGCCGACTGCTCGTCGATGCAGATCAGCGATCTGGCCGTGTTCGTACGCGGACTCGACGACCCCGCTGTCGCGCCGCTGATCACGAGCCTGCGCGAGCTGCTCGAATCGCTGGTCGAGATCGGGCTCGGCTATCTGAGCCTGGACCGCACATCGGGTTCGCTCTCCGGCGGCGAGGCGCAGCGCGTGAAGATGGTCCGCCATCTCGGCTCCAGCATCACCGACGTGACGTACGTCTTCGACGAGCCGACCATCGGCCTGCACCCGCACGACATCCGGCGCATGAACGACCTGCTCATCAGGCTGCGCGACAAGGGCAACACGGTGCTCGTGGTGGAGCACAAGCCCGAGGTCATCGCGATCGCCGACCACGTGGTGGACCTCGGCCCGGGGGCCGGAACGGCGGGCGGCGAGATCTGCTTCACCGGCGACGTGGCGGGGCTCCGCTCCTCCGGCACGCTGACCGGACGGCACCTGGAGCACCGGGCCCAGCTGCGCGAACAGGTGCGCGTGCCCAAGGGGCAGCTGTCCATCAAGGGCGCCGATCTGCACAACCTCAAGGACGTCGAGGTCGACATCCCGCTCGGGGTGCTCGCCGTGGTGACCGGGGTCGCGGGGTCCGGCAAGAGCTCGCTGATCCACGGCTATCTCTCCGGCCGGGAGGGCGTCGTGGTGGCAGACCAGTCGCCGATCCGCGGCTCGCGCCGCTCGAACCCGGCGACCTACACCGGACTGCTCGGCCCGATCCGCACAGCGTTCGCCAAGGCCAACGGCGTCAAGGCCGCGCTGTTCAGCGCGAACTCGGAGGGCGCCTGCCCCAAGTGCAACGGCATCGGGCTCATCTACACCGACCTGGCGATGATGGCCGGGGTGGCGTCCGTCTGCGAGGCCTGCGAGGGGGAGCGCTTCACGGCGGAGGTCCTCACCTACCGGCTGCGCGGCAAGAACATCAGCGAGGTCCTCGGCATGTCGATCGCCGAGGCGCATGACTTCTTCCCCTCGGGCCAGGCGCACACCATCCTCGGCCGCCTCAGCGATGTGGGCCTCGGCTATCTGCGGCTCGGCCAGCCGCTCAACACTCTCTCCGGCGGTGAGCGCCAGCGCCTCAAGCTCGCCATCCACATGGCCGAGAAGTCATCGACGTACGTCCTGGACGAGCCGACCACCGGACTGCACCTGGCCGACGTGGACAAGCTCCTCGCCCTGCTCGACCGCCTCGTCGACGACGGCAACTCGGTGGTCGTCATCGAGCACCACCAGGCGGTGATGGCGCACGCCGACTGGATCATCGACATCGGCCCCGGCGGCGGCCACGACGGCGGTCAAGTGGTGTTCACCGGGACGCCCGCGTCCCTGGTGGCCGATGCGCAGACCGTGACGGCGCAGCACCTGCGGGAGTACGTCGCTGGATGAGGCGTGCCCGCGGTGACCGGCCGATCGTGCTCGGGGGGCGTGTCCGCGTAGGGTGCGTGAATGAGCATGCTGGATGACGCCCGCGCGGGCATGAACCCTGAGATCCGGCCGCAGGACGACCTGTTCGGCCACGTCAACGGTCACTGGCTGGAGACCGAGGCGATCCCCGAGGATCGCTCCAGCTGGGGCCCCTTTGTGCAGTTGGTCGACACGGCCGAGGAACAAGTGAAGGTGATCATCCAGGATCTGGCGTCGGCCGCGTCGTCCGGCGCCGTCCCGGATGACGCGCGCAAGATCGCCACGCTGTACGCCTCCTTCATGGACGAGGAGACGATCGCCGCCCGCGGGCTCGCCCCCGCGCAGCCCTTGATCGACGAGGTCGCGGGGCTGCGGGACACCCGGGAGCTCGCCGCGTTCCTCGGCCGCTTCGAGCGGACCGGCGGCTCCGGCCTCTTCGGCACGTACATCGACACGGACGACCGCGACTCCGACCGCTACCTCTTCAACGTCCTCCAGGGCGGGCTCGGCCTGCCCGACGAGTCGTACTACCGCGAAGAGAAGTTCGCCGAGATCCGCGAGAAGTACGTCGCCTATCTCACCGAGCTCCTCACGCTCGGGCAGCACGCCGCGCCCGCCGAGGCCGCGCAGACGGTCCTCGCCCTGGAGACCCGTCTCGCCGCGGGCCACTGGGAGCGGGCCGAGACGCGTGACGTGCAGAAGACCTACAACCTCCTCACCCTGCACGAACTGATCACCCTGGCGCCGCACTTCGACTGGCGCGGCTATGCCGAGGGGCTCGGCGGCTCGGACGCCACCATCGCCGAGACGTGCGTCCGTCAGCCGTCCTTCTTCCGTCACCTGTCCGCGGTCCTCGACGAGGTGCCGATCGGGCAGTGGCGTGACTGGACGCTGGTCCGGGTGCTCCGCTCGTGCGCTCCGTACCTCACGGACGCGTTCGTCCGGAACAACTTCGAGTTCTACGGCCGCACCCTCAACGGCACCCCGGAGCTGCGCGCCCGGTGGAAGCGGGCGGTCGGTTTCGTCGAGGGCTCCATCGGTGAGGCCGTCGGCAAGGAGTACGTGGCGCGGCACTTCCCGCCGAGCTCCAAGGCGATGATGGACGACCTCGTCGCCAACCTCCTTGAGGCCTACCGTCAGTCGATCGCGCGCCTCGACTGGATGACGGACGAGACGAAGGAGCGCGCGTACGAGAAGCTCGCCACGTTCCGTCCCAAGATCGGCTACCCGGACACCTTCCGCGACTACTCGGCGCTCGAGGTGTCCCCCGACGACCTGCTCGGCAACGCGCACGCGGCGGACGCCTTCGAGTCCGACCGGCAGCTCGCCAAGATCGGTGCGCCGGTGGACCGCGACGAGTGGTTCATGCTGCCGCAGACGGTCAACGCGTACTACAACCCGGGCACCAACGAGATCTGCTTCCCCGCGGGCATCCTGCAGAAGCCGTTCTTCTCGCCCGACGCCGACCCCGCCGAGAACTACGGCGGCATCGGCTCGGTCATCGGCCACGAGATCGGCCACGGCTTCGACGACCAGGGCGCGCAGTACGACGGCGCGGGCAACCTCAACGACTGGTGGACCGCGGCCGACAAGACCGCGTTCGAGGCGAAGTCGAAGGCGCTGGTCAAGCAGTACGACGCCTTCTCGCCCCGCAACCTGCCCGACGAGTTCGTCAACGGCTCCCTGACCGTCGGCGAGAACATCGGCGACCTGGGCGGCCTGACCATCGGGCACACGGCGTACAAGATCGCGCTCGACGGCGCCCCGATGCCCGAGAGCGACGGCACGACCGGCTCGCAGCGGCTCTTCATGAACTGGGCCTACTGCTGGCGCACCAAGCGCCGCAAGGAGCAGGAGCAGCAGTACCTCACCATCGACCCGCACTCGCCGCCCGAGTTCCGGGCCAACATCGTCCGCAACCTCGACGAGTTCCACGAGGCGTTCGGGACGGCGGAGGGCGACGGTCTCTGGCTGGACCGCGCGGAGCGCGTCCGGATCTGGTGATCCACCGGCGGCCGCGGCGATCCTGCCGCGGCCGCCGCTGCGAGAACCGCACAACGGGTGGTCCCTGATGAGGGAGTCCGAGCGGCGAACACACCAGCACGCACGGCCAGGGCTACCTCGACGGCGGGGTGGAGAGCGGGGAACGGGTGGCGCGGGAGGTGCTCGCGGCCCTGGGGTGAGGGCCGTTGGCGTAGAAGGCGGGGTGGGTGTGCAGGCGGCGGACGTAGGCGCGGACGTGGGGGTGGGAGTCGCCGGGCTCGGCCGCGTCCGGAGTGGGGTGGACCAGCGCTGCCCACAAGTCCACGTCCACTGCGGTGAGTTCGTCGCCCACGAGGTACGGGTGGGAGGCCAGACGGCTGTCGAGTCGGTCCAGCGTCTCGTGGGTGAGGGGGCTCGCGAGGAGTTCGTGCCAGGTGTCGATGTGCGCTGCCAGGGCCGATGGGCGCAGGCGAGGGCCGCTGCCGTGCGCGGCGAGGCGGCAGGCGAGGTCGCGCAGGATGTCGGGCGTGTGGTTGCTGACGACGTGCCCGCTCCAGCGGTCGCACAGGGCGGGAACGGTCAAGGGGCCGTCGAAGTGGTGCTCGGTGGCCTCGTAGCAGCGGTGCAGCGCGTCGAGTTCCGCCGCGGTGGTGTGCGGTGTCAGGAGCGTGGTGGTGACCGACTCCCGGAGCCCGAGCAGGTCGAGGGTGATCGAGACGCGCAAGGAGCGCGGACATCCGGCAGAGAGGTACAGGTGGTAGCGGTGCGGCGCCGGGTAGAAGCCGCCGGCCAGGTCGGCGCCGATGCGGCTGCGGATCGGCGCGCGACAGCTGCCGCCCGGGACGGTTTCGTGCGGGGGACACGGATCCGCGAGGGAAGCCGGGTGGGACGGGTGCGACGTGGTCTCGGGCATGGCTCTCCAGACAGGTGAGGGGGCGCGCCGACCGCGCGCACGGCGGCGGTGGCACAGCGGAGGGAGAGGGGTGACGCGTGGACGTCAGACGGCTGGAGCCGATGCGCTGCACACGCGCAGCAGGTCGATGTGCAGCCGTCTGGTCAACACGCGGGGGCGGGGCCGGGGCGCGGACAGGAGAGGCCGCTGGGTGCTGTTCCTCTCACCGACCGCCCTGGACATGTCCACCAGCCCTGCCGTCGAGGCCCGTTGCCACCGGGCCGCGCTTGCCCCGCCGCCACGGCGGGACCCGGTCGTCACCCGGGGCACCCCGTCGCGGCGGAAGGGTTGCCTGTCAGCGGGCCGGGGCCGATGAACCGCTCGGGCAGGGAGCCTGCCGGGCGGGCGCTGACAATCGTGACCGTCCCCGGAAGTCTGGGTCCGGGCACAGGGCCCCGTCAAGAAGGCCGTGCGACTCCCTGCCCGGAGGCGGAACAGAAGGAGTGGCCCGGCGGTTGTCCTTGACGGAGACGGACGACGAGGCGCGTACGGCGATGTGAGGACGCCCATGATCGACGGGCATTGCGCACCGCTGGGACCTCACGTAACGTCCCGAGCAGGTTACGAGTATCGGCGTCAAGCCCTGGCTTGCCGAGCGGAGGTGGCGGACATGTCGGCGGTCTCCGCTGTGCCGTCCACGTCGTCCGTGCTGCCGCCCGTGTCCGACCTGCGTGTCGTCACGATCGCCCCGAGCCGCCAGGTGCATCTGTACTCCCGGCCGCACATCGACCTCCAGCGCGTCGCCGGCGCGCTCTGTCGTTCCTGACCCGTCACCCCGCCGCCGCACCCTCGGAACCGAGGGGCCGGTGTTCTCGTACGGTCGATCAGGAAGGCACTCCTTCGTGTCGTCATCACCCTCACCCTCGTCCGCGTTGCCCTCTTCCGCTCCCTCCGCTGCCTCGCTGCACCTCGCCGTCGCGCTGGACGGCGCGGGCTGGCACCCCGCCGCCTGGCGCGAACCCGACGCCCGCCCAAGGGAGTTGCTCACCGCTCAGTACTGGGCCGATCTGGTCACCGAGGCCGAACGCGGCCTGTTGGACTTCGTGACGATCGAGGACGGACTCGGCCTCCAGTCCTCGCACTTCACCGAACCCGACGGACGCACCGATCAGGTACGAGGGCGGCTCGACGCCGTCCTCATCGCCGCCCGTGTCGCGCCCCTGACCCGTCACATCGGGCTTGTGCCGACCGTGGTGGCCACGCACACGGAGCCCTTCCACATATCCAAGGCGATCGCCACGCTCGACTACGTCAGCGAAGGCCGCGCCGGCGTCCGCGTGCAGGTGTCCGCACGCCGGAACGAGGCCGCGCACTTCGGCCGCCGCACCTTCCCCGCCTTCCGCATCGAGGACCTCGGAACACCGGCCGTACGGGAGTTGACCGCCGACCTCTTCGACGAGGCGGCCGACTACATCGAAGCCGTGCGCAGGCTCTGGGACAGCTGGGAGGACGACGCGGAGATCAGGGACGTCGCCACCGGCCGCTTCATCGACCGCGACAAGCTGCACTACATCGACTTCGAGGGCAAGCACTTCAGCGTCAAGGGTCCCTCGATCACGCCCCGGCCGCCCCAGGGCCGCCCCGTCGTCAGCGCGCTCGCCCACGACAGCGCCAGTGACGATCCGTTCCAGTTCCTCGGCCGCTCCGCCGACATCGGATATGTCACCCCGCGCGACGCCGGGCACGCACGCGCCGTCGTCACGGCCGTCCGTGCCGAACAGGACGCGGCCGGGCGGACCGATGAGCCCCTGCACCTCTTCGGCGACCTGGTGGTGTTCCTCGACGACGACCCGGCCGCCGCCGTGGCCCGGCGGGAGCGTCTGGACGCCCTCGCGGGTCAGCCGTACACCAGTGACGCGCGGGTGTTCACCGGCACGCCCGCCCAACTGGCGGACCTGCTGCAGGAGTGGGGGCAGGCCGGGCTGACCGGATTCCGGCTGCGTCCCGCCGTCGTCGGGCACGACCTCCCGGCGATCACTCAGGGCCTGGTGCCCGAACTCCAGCGCCGCGGCGCCTTCCGGCGCGCGTACGAAGCCGACACCTTGCGCGGCCTGCTGGGCCTGACCCGCCCCGCGAGCCGCTACGCCGCCACCGCCTGAGCCGGACCGGAAGGGACCCCGTCATGAGCAAGTCACCGGACAAGCCGCTCAAGCAGATCCACCTCGCGGCACACTTCCCCGGCGTCAACAACACCACCGTATGGAGCGACCCCGAGGCCGGGAGCCACATCGAGTTCAGCTCCTTCGCGCATTTCGCGCGGACCGCCGAGCGCGCCAAGTTCGACTTCCTGTTCCTCGCCGAGGGGCTGCGGCTGCGTGAACAGGGCGGAAAGATCTACGACTTGGACGTCGTGGGACGGCCCGACACCTTCGCCGTTCTCACCGCGCTCGCCGCCGTCACCGAACACCTCGGCCTGACCGGCACCATCAACTCCACCTTCAACGAGCCCTACGAGGTGGCCCGCCAGTTCGCCAGCCTCGACCACCTCTCGGGCGGGCGCGCCGCGTGGAACGTCGTGACCTCCTGGGACGCCTTCACCGGCGAGAACTTCCGCCGCGGCGGATTCCTCCCGCAGGATGAGCGGTACTCCAGGGCGAAGGAATTCCTCGCCACGGCAGGCGAGCTGTTCGACTCCTGGCGCGGGGACGAGATCGTCGCCGACCAGGAGACCGGCACCTTCCTGCGCGACGCGCGGGCAGGAGCCTTCGTCCACCAGGGTCAACACTTCGACATCCAGGGGCAGTTCAACGTCCCGCGCAGCCCCCAGGGGCGACCGGTCGTCTTCCAGGCCGGTGACTCGGACGAGGGGCGCGAGTTCGCGGCCGAGGGCGCCGATGCCATCTTCAGCCGGTACAGCACGCTCAAGGAAGGCCAGGAGTTCTACACGGACGTCAAGGGCCGCCTGGCCCGCCACGGCCGCACCCACGACCAGCTCCTCATCCTGCCCGCCGCGACCTTCGTCCTCGGCGACACGGACGCCGACGCGGAGGAGCTCTCGCGTGAGGTGCGGCGCAAGCAGGTCAGCGGTGCCACGGCCATCAAGCACCTGGAGTTCGTCTGGAACCGCGACCTCTCCGCGTACGACCCGGAAGGCCCGCTGCCCGACATCGATCCGGACGTCGGTGAGCACACCATCGCCCGCGGACGTGCCCAGGTGCGGATGTACCGCGACCCGCTGGCCACCGCGCGCGAGTGGCGCGAGCTCGCTGCCGCGAACAAGTGGTCCATCCGCGACCTCGTCATCGAGACCGGCAACCGCCAGTCCTTCGTCGGCTCCCCGGCCACCGTCGCCGAGACGATCAACTCCTTCGTCCAGGCCGACGCGTCCGACGGCTTCATCCTCGTCCCGCACATCACCCCGGGCGGACTGGACGCCTTCGCCGACACCGTGGTCCCGCTGCTCCAGGAGCGCGGCGTGTTCCGCACGGAGTACGAGGGAACCACCCTGCGCGACCACCTCGGCCTGGCCCACCCCGACGCCGAGGCGCGCCTGCCCGAGCCTTACCCCGAGCCCGTACCCACACCCGAACCCACACCCGTGCCCGCGTCGGCCGACCACTGAGGAGGACCACCCCCATGTCAGCCATCCCACTCGGCGTCCTCGACCTGGTCCCGGTCTCGTCCGGCTCCACCGCGGCCGCCGCACTGCACAACTCCATCGACCTGGCCCGGCAGACCGAGCGATTCGGCTACGCCCGCTACTGGTTCGCCGAGCACCACCTCAACCCGGGCGTGGCCGGCACCTCACCGGCGGTCGTCCTCGCCCTGACCGCCGCGGCGACCTCGACGATCCGGCTCGGTGCGGGAGCCGTACAGCTCGGTCACCGCACCGCTCTCTCCACGGTCGAGGAGTTCGGCCTGATCGACGCGCTGCACCCCGGGCGCCTCGACCTGGGCCTCGGCCGGTCCGGCGGCAAGCCGCCCGGAACGCCCGCTGCCGCGCCGCCGACCGCGACCCCCGTCGTCGACGGCCACGCACCCAACGGGCTGCGGATCCCGCCACGGTTCTCCTACGAGCATCTGCTGGGCTCGCCCCGCGTCGCCCTGCAGCGCAAGCTGCTCCAGCTGCCGCACGCCCAGTCGCAGGACTACGGAGAGCAGATCGACGACATCCTCGCGCTGCTCGCGGGGACGTACCGCTCCGAGGACGGCATCGAAGCGCATGTCGTGCCCGGTGAGGGCGCCGACATCGAGGTGTGGATCCTGGGCAGCAGCGGCGGCCAGAGCGCGGACGTCGCGGGCCGCAACGGCCTGCCCTTCGCGGCGAACTACCACGTCAGCCCGGGGACGGTGCTGGAGGCCGCGGACGGCTACCGTGCCGCGTTCAAGCCATCCGACGTACTCGACAAGCCCTACGTCAGCGTCTCCGCGGACGTGGTCGTCGCCGAGGATGACGCGACCGCCCGCGAACTCGCCGCGGGCTACGGCCCGTGGGTCCGCAGCATCCGCACGGCCGAGGGTGCCATCCAGTACCCGACGCCGGAGGAGGCGCGCGGGCACGTCTGGACCGACGCGGACCGGGCGCTGGTGGAGGACCGCACCGAAACCCAGTTCACCGGGTCCCCGGGGCGCGTCGCCGACCAGCTGGAACAGCTCCAGGAAGCCACCGGCGCGGACGAGTTGCTCATCACCACGATCACCCACGGCCACGCCGACCGGGTGCGCTCCTACGAACTGCTCGCCGAGGAGTGGCGGCGCAGGTGATCCGGGCGGAGGCGATCCGAGCGTCATGAATTCACGCAGCCGCAACGATCTCCTCCCCACCGGCCTGCTAGACATGAAGGGTGAGCACTCCAGTGCTGTACCGCAGGTTGTACGTGGATCTGGCGCGCGTCCACGCGTCCGCGTGTCGACGTTCCTGACCTCGCCCTCGCCCCTGTCCGGGTGAGGGCGAACAGCGAACACGTCATTCCTGTACGGCAACACATGGAGGAGCATCCATGACCACTGTCGCGAGCTTCGACGTACGGCGAGCAGGTCCCCGGTTCGGCGCGGAGATCACCGGCATCGACCTGACGGCCGGTGTCGACGACCGAACCGCCGAGGACCTGCGCAGGGCGTTCCACGAACACAAGGTGCTGGTCTTCCGCGACCAGCACCTGACGCCTGATCAGCACGTGTCGGCCGTAAGCATCTTCGCGGAGCCCTTCGACCACCCGACCGCGGTCAAGGACCCAGGCAATCCGCTGGTCTACCCCTACAACGTGCAGCAGACGGGCAAGGCGAGCACCTGGCACATCGGCGGGCTGTGGCGGCGGCCCGTCTTCGCGATCGAGTCGCTGAGCTACGAGGTCGTGCCCGGCCTCGGCGGCCACACCCTGTGGGCCGATCTCCAGGCGGCGTACGACGACCTGTCCGAGCCGTTCAAGGCCCTGCTCGCATCGGTCGGTGCGGTCTACGACGCCAACGCGGAGAACTACGCGCAGGGCAGCAAGCGTGCCGCTGTCGAGGAGACCGTCGAGCATCCGGTCGTCCTTGAACACCCCGAGACCGGCCGGAAGGGGCTGTTCATCAGCACGTCGGCGATCGGCCTGACGGGTGTCACGGCGCAGGAGGGGAAGGCGCTGCTCGATCACCTGCTCCGGCACGCGTCGTCTCCCGACTACACGATCCGCTTCGGCTGGAATCCCGGTGACTTCGTGCTCTGGGACAACCGGGCGACCTGGCACTACGCCGTGGACGACTACGGCGACGGCGCCCGTGCGTACCGGAAGGTCATCGGAGTGGAGTCGGCGGAGCCGCACGCGGCCTGAGGCCAACTGCCGTCGCCCGCCAACACCTGTGCGCCTGCCGACCGTTCGCGGCAGGCGCACGGTCGTTCCCGGGGGAGGGGCAGCGGGGGCGGCACCTGGCGGTATCGCGATTCGGGATCTCCCTGTCCACATGGCGGAACCGGGTTGTCGGTGGGACGAGGACCCGGTCAGGATGCACGCATGAACCCCGCCCTCGTCTCCCGTCGCCACGTGGACCTTCTGCGTGTCTCGGGGATGCTGTGTCGGGCCATCTCCTGTTGTCGCGCGGCCTGTTGCTGAGCGCTCCACCGAGCCTCCGCACCCCTTCGCTCCGCTGACGACCGCATACGACCGGTCGTCGGCCGCCGCCGCACCTGACTCCTTCCTCAGCCCCGGACACCCGGGCAGCCCGGCACGCCCCTGCGCATGACGCGGGGCGGCCCGCCCGCGTCCGCTCTCTCCCGAGGTGCCCCAGCATGTCCTCCCCCGCTGCCCCCGTGCTGCACTGGTTCCTGCCCACCGGCGGCGACGGCCGCGACCCCGGCGGTGTCACCGCCGTCCAGGGCCGCACCGCCGCCGCGACCCGGCGCGGCGCCGACCTCGGGTATCTCGCCCAAGTCGCCCGCGCTGCCGAGCAGTCGGGCTTCGCCAAGCTCCTGACTCCCGTGGGCCTCGGCTGTGTGGACCCCTGGGTGCTGACCTCGGCCCTCGCCGCCGTCACCGAGCGGATCGGCTTCCTCGTCGCCTTCCGCGCGGGCCTTGCCCGTCCGACGCTGCTCGCCCAGCAGGCCGACACCTTCCGCCGCCTGTTCGGTGACCGCATCGCGCTGAACGTCGTCACCGGCGGTGACCCGGCCGAGCAGCGGGCGTACGGCGACCACCTTCCCAAGAGCGAGCGGTACGTCAGGACCGGCGAACTCATGCAGGTCGTACGCGAGTTGCTCGACGGCAAGCCGGTCGACCTCGAAGGCCGTCATGTGCGGGTGGAGGGTGCCCGGCTGGATACGCCCGCATCGGCGTCGCACGTGCCCCTCTACTTCGGCGGTGCCTCCCCGGCCGCCGAGGAGGTCGCGGCGCGCCATGCCGAGGTGCAGCTCCTGTGGGGCGAACCCCCGGCCGCGCTCGCCGAACGCATCGCCAGGGTGCGCGGCAAGGCCGCGCTCCTGGGCCGCACCCCGCGCTTCGGCCTCCGGCTGCACGTCATCACCCGCGACACCGCCGCCGAGGCGTGGGCGGAGGCCGACCGCATCCTCGCCGGGTTCGACCCGGAGGCGGTCCGCGCCTCCCAGGAGCGGTTCGCCCGCATGGACTCCACCGGGCAGGCCCGGATGACCGCCCTGCACGGCGGCTCGGCCGGGAACCTGACCGTCGCACCCAACCTGTGGGCGGGCATCGGCCTCGTCCGCGAAGGTGCGGGCACCGCTCTGGTCGGCTCGCACGACGAGGTCGCCCAGCGGCTCTTCGAGTACCGCGCGCTCGGCATCGACGAGTTCGTCCTCTCCGGCTATCCGCACCTCGAAGAGGCCTACCGGGTCGGCGAAGAAGTCGCTCCCCGGCTGCGCGCACTCACGGAGGCGACGGCGTGACCCTGCTGAAGAACTCGGACCTGCTCAAGAACACGGAAGAGAGCACCCGGCCCGTATCGGCGGCAGCACCACGGCCCGCACGGCGTACGTGGGCCGCGGCAGCGCCCCTGCGCTGGACGGCGCTGCGGCTCCTGGCGCTCGCCGTGCTCCTCGCCGCCTGGCAGGCGGTAGTTGTGGCCGACCTCTGGCCGCGCGTCCTCGTGCCGTCGCCCGGAGACGTGTGGCACGCCTTCGTGCAGGCGTCGACCGTCCACGACGGGGTGCGCGGGTTCAGCGGCCACCTGCTCGGCGAGCACCTGGCCGTCTCGCTGCGCCGGATCGGCATCGGCACCGCGTACGCGGCTCTCGCCGGGATCCCGCTGGGGCTGCTCATCGGCGTGGTGAAACCGCTCGCGGTGGTCCTGGAACCAGCGGTCACCTTCCTGCGTACGCTGCCTCCGCTGGCGTACCTCTCCCTGCTCGTCATCTGGTTCGGCATCGACGAGACCCCGAAGATCTGGCTGCTCGTCGTCGCAGCGCTGCCGCCCATCGCTGCGGCCACCGCGGCCGCCGTACGCGGGGTGCCGGGCGACCTGGTGGAGGCCGCGCGTGCGCTGGGCGCAGGGCCCGTGGTGCTGCTGCTCTCCGTACGGCTGCCCGCCGCACTGCCGGAGATCCTCACCGGTGTGCGGATCGCGGTCGGCATCGCGTACACCTCGGTCGTCGCCGCCGAGACGGTCAACGGCGTGCCCGGCATCGGCGGCATGATCCGTGACGCCCAGCGCTACAACCAGACCGACGTCGTGATCGCCGGGATCATCGCCATCGGCCTCTCCGGGATCGTCCTGGACGCGCTGTTCAAGGGGCTGGAGCGGGTGGCGGTGCCGTGGCGGGGCCGCGTCTGACGCCCCGGCCGCCTGCTGCCCCGTTCCCACCCCTTCTTCCCTGCCTCCCCTCGCTTTCCGGCCCTCCCGCTCCACGTCAACGTACGAAGGAACCGTCATGCCCTCACACCTGAGCCGCACCACTCTCCTCGCCTCGGCCACCGCTCTGGTCGCCCTGACCGCGACCGCCTGCGGCGACGGCGCCGACGCCGCGTCCGGCAGCGGAAAGACCCAGGTCCGCATCGCCTACCAGGCGATACCCAACGCCGATCTGGTGGTCAAGAACCACCGGCTCCTGGAGAAGGCGCTGCCCGATGCCGAGGTGAAGTGGGTGAAGTTCGACTCGGGGGCGGACGTCAACACCGCGGTGATCGCCGGGTCGGTGGACTTCGCGCTGGCCGGGTCGAGCCCGGTCACGAAGGGTCTCTCGGCGCCGCTGAACATTCCGTACAAGGTGCTGTGGATCCATGACGTGATCGGCGACAACGAGGCACTCGTCGCCAAGAAGGGCATCGCGTCCGTCAAGGCGCTCAAGGGCAAGAAGATCGCCACGCCCTTCGGGTCGACCGCCCACTACTCGCTCCTCGCGGCACTGGACTCGGCCGGTCTCAAGGCCTCCGACGTGTCGCTCGTCGACCTGCAGCCGCAGGACGCGCTCGCCGCATGGCAGCGCGGTGACATCGACGCCGCCTACGTGTGGACGCCCACGCTCACCGACCTCAAGAAGGACGGGAAGGTCCTGGTCACCAGCCGTCAGCTCGCCGAGCAGGGCAAGCCCACCGCCGACCTCGGTGTGGTCACCGACGCGTTCGCGGCCAAGCACCCGAAGATCGTCGATGCCTGGCTCACGGCGGAGGACCAGGCCGTCAAGCTGGCCAAGAGCGACCCGGACAAGGCCGCAGAGGCCATCGGCGCCGAGCTGAACCTCAGCCCCAAGGCCGCCCGGAAGCAGCTCGCCCAACTGGTGCTGCTCACCGCGGAGCAGCAGCGGGGAGCCGACCACATCGGCAGGCCCGGCGCTCCGGGAGCGCTCGCCGGAAACCTGCACGACGCGGCCGGTTTCCTCAAGGCGCAGAAGGCCATCGACGCGGTTCCGGACCGGTCGGCCTTCGAGAAGGACCTCGCGGTGAAGGAGCTGGCCCGTGTCGCAGGCTGAGACCGACTCGACCGCGTCCGACATCGAACTGTCGGGCGTCAGCGTCCGCTACGGCACGGCCAAGGCACCGGTGACGGCGGTCTCCGACGTGTCCCTGGCCGTGCAGCCCGGCGAGTTCGTGGTGCTCGTCGGGCCGTCCGGGTGCGGCAAGACGACGCTGCTGCGACTGGTGGCCGGCTTCGAGCGGCCCGCCACCGGGTCGGTGGAGGTGCGCCGGAAGGTAGGTGTCGTCTTCCAGCAGCCGCGCCTGTTCCCCTGGCGCACGGTGGGCGGCAACCTCTCCTTCGCGCTGGCACGGCACGGTGTCGTACGGGCCGAACGTGCCGCCCGCGTCCAGGAGTTGCTGTCCTTGGTCGGGCTTCCGGGCATGGCAGGACGCCGCACCTGGGAGCTCTCGGGCGGACAACAGCAACGCGTGGCCATCGCGCGTGCCCTGGCCACCGAACCGCAGATCCTGCTCATGGACGAGCCGTTCGCCGCACTGGACGCGCTCACCCGTGAACGCCTCCAGGAGGAGGTCAGGACACTGGCGGCCGTCACGGGAACAACCGTCCTGTTCGTCACGCACTCCGCCGAGGAAGCCGTCCTGCTCGGCTCCCGGGTCCTGGTGATGGCCGCGGGCCCGGGGCGCGTCATCGACGAAGTGGCGGTCCCCCTGCCGCGCGCGGCGACGACGGACGTGGCCGCCTTGCGCGGCGCGCCCCGGTTCGCGGCCCTGCGCGCCGAACTGGCGGCCGCCACCCGTGACGCGGCGGCGGTCTGACGGAGGGAGTCATCCGTTCATCCGTTCCGTCCCCCCGACGTTCATCCGTTCCGTCCCCCGAGCACGATCGTGCGCGCGATGTCCAGGGTGAGGCGCTGCCACGGGTCCTGGGGGTCGCGGGACGTGAGGTCGCGGACGCGGCGCAGGCGGTAGCGCACGGACTGCGGGTGGAGGTGGAGTTCGCGGGCCGCGGCATTGGCGGAGCCCGTGTCGACGTACGCGGTGAGGGCTTCCAGGAGGTGGCGCTGGGCGCGGTCGACGAGGGGGCCGAGGACGATGCGGCCGATCTGGTCGGGGCTCACCACGGGGTGGCCCGCGAGCAGGGCCAGGACGTGCGCGTCGGCGTCGGTGAGGACCCGGTCGGCGTGGTGGGCGTGCGGGGGAGCGGTGTCCAGGGCGCCCGCGGCGAGGCGGTGGGCGACCGCGACGCGGTCCAGGCTCTCGCCCGAGATCGCGCAGCCGCGCCAGGACTGCCCGCGCAGGACGTCCGGCACGGCGTCGGCGGACGCGGCAGGAAGGAGCAGGACGGCACGCGAGCCGTGGGTGGTCGCGAGGGACGCGCCGCGGGTTCCGCCGCCGTCGAGGGCCGTGAGCAGCGCGGTCGACGTGGCGAGGGAGATGTCGGACGAGCCGCCGTCCGGGGCTCCGGCGTCCGCCGGTTCCGCCACCAACAGGCAGTAGCGCTCCGGGAGTTGGACACCCAGGCGTGACGCCCGCGCGCCGAGCGCGCCCAGCGATGCGTGGCGGCCCGCGATCAGGTCGTCGAGCAGCAGCTGCAGCGACCTGTCGCGGTCACCCGTGAGGCGTTCACTGGTGGCCGCGTACGCCGTCGTCATCTCCTCGGAGATGGTGTCCATGGCGGTGAGCAGCAGCTGCGCGAGCGCGAAGGCGTCCTTCGCGGACAGCTGCGGCGCTCGGGCCGCGACCTCGTCCGCGAGCACCGCTGCCGCGACCCGGTAGGCGCGAAGGACGGCCTGCAAGGGGCGGCCGTCCGCTGCCCGCGCCGCCGCGATCCCGCGGAAGCGCCGCAGATCGGCGTCGCCGATCGCGCCGTCCGTGACCCAGTGGTCGAGGAGGCGGTCCGTCGCCCACGCCGCGATGGCCCGCACCTCGGGAAACCTGCTGCCGTCGAGCGCCGTGTACGCCGGAACCTGTTCGTGCACCGCGTCGACGACCGCCTCTACGAGGCGGGGATCGGCCAGGAGCTCCTGCCGGACGCTTTCCCGCTTGTTTGTCACAGAGTGATAGTGCCATCGGAAAAAGGTGCGTACGAAGTGCGTACGGCCATGGACGGGACTTGTCACTGTGGCAAGGATCGTCGGGTAGACAGTGCCCTCGCACGCAGTCGCACGCAGCCCCACGCAGTCTCAAGGCCACCGGACGGGACCCACCACATGACACAGCCGAACTGGGCGGACTTCCAGTACGAGATCTATCTCAACGGCATGACCGGCGCCGTACCGCGCCTGCCCACCGACCTGACCCGACTCGAGGAGCTGACCGAGCAGCGGCTCGGGCCCGGCCCGGTCGGCTATGTCTCGGGAAGCGCGGGCAACGGCAGCACGGCCCGCGCCAACCGCGCGGCACTGGAGCGGCGCCGGATCGTGCCGCGCATGCTGCGCGACGTACACGAACGCGATCTGTCCGTGGAGGTGCTCGGCCACCGGCTGCCCGCACCGCTCGCCCTCGCACCCGTCGGCGTCCTGTCGATCATGCACCCGGACGGCGAGTCCGCCGCCGCCCGCGCGGCAGCGGCCCGCGGCGTCCCCTTCATCCTCTCCTCGGCGTCCAGCACCCCCATGGAGCAGGTCGCCAAGGAGATGGGAGACGCCCAGCGGTGGTTCCAGCTGTACTGGGCCAAGGACCGTGACGTCACCAAGAGCTTCCTGGACCGGGCGAAGGCCTCGGGCTTCACGGCCCTGGTCGTCACGCTCGACACGCCGCTCCTGGCCTGGCGGCCCCGCGACCTCGACCAGGCGTACCTTCCCTTCCTGCACGGCGTGGGCACCGCCAACTACTTCAGCGACCCCGCGTTCCAGGCAGGCCTCGCCAAGCCGGTGCACGAGGACCCGAACGCCGCCGTGATGCACTTCGTCGGCATGTTCGCCGACCCCGCGAAGACCTGGCCGGACCTGGCGTTCCTGCGCGAGAACTGGGACGGTCCCATCGTGCTCAAGGGCGTGCTGCACCCGGACGACGCGCGCCGCGCCGCCGACGCGGGCATGGACGGCGTGGTCGTCTCCAACCACGGCGGCCGCCAGGTCGCGGGCTCCGTCGCGGCGGCCGACGCCCTGCCCCGCGTCGTGGAGGCGGTCGGCGACCGGCTCACCGTCCTGTTCGACAGCGGGATCCGCACCGGTGACGACATCTTCAAGGCGCTCGCGCTCGGCGCCGAGGCCGTCCTCGTGGGGCGGCCGTACGCCTATGGGCTGGGCCTGGACGGCCAGGCGGGCGTCGACCACGTGATCCGCTGTCTGCTCGCCGAACTCGACCTCACCCTGGCCCTGTCCGGACACGCCGGACCGGCCACGCTCACCCCCGACGACCTGATCGAGGAGACCGCATGACCACCGTGAAGAACGTCCTCGCCATCGTCTCTCCCCACGTGGGCGGCCGTGCCGCGGGAGGCGCACTCGCCGGGCTGCTCCCCGGGACGGCGCATGTGACCGTCGTGGAGTCGGCCGACGAGGACCCGGTCGCCCTGCGCGAGGCGCACGTCATCATCACCGGCCTCGCGCCCGTCACCGCCGAGCACATCGCCGCTGCCCCGGACCTGGAAGTCGTCCAGTGCGCGAGCCACGGCTTCGACTACGTCGACGTGGACGCGGCCCGTGCGCGCTCCGTATCCGTCTGCTCGATCGGCTCCAGCGGCGCCGAGAAGCAGAACGTCGCCGAGCAGACCTTCGCCCTCATGCTCGCCCTCGCCAAGCAGCTGATCCCGGCGCACACCGCTCTCGTCGAGGCCGACTGGGCGCTGCCCCGGCTCCAGCAGTCCATCACGGAGCTCTCGGGCAAGACGCTCGGCATCGTCGGACTCGGCCACATCGGTGAGGAAGTCGCCCGCCGCGCGGTCGTGTTCGACATGAGCATCGTCTACGCCGGTCCGAGGCGGGTGCCGGCGGAGATGGAGGCCCGTCTCGGCGGAGCGCGCCACGTCGAACTCGACGAACTGCTCCGTACGTCCGACTACGTCACCCTGCACGCCCCGCTCACCCAGGACACCCGCCACCTCCTGGACGCCGAGCGCCTCGCCCTCCTGAAGCCGACGGCCTTCGTCATCAATACGTCGCGGGGCGCGCTCATCGACCAGGACGCCCTCGCCGACGCGCTCACGGCCGGCACGCTGGCCGGGGCGGGCATCGACGTCTTCGACCCCGAACCGCCGACGGCCGCGCTGCGCCTCCTGAAGGCACCGAACGTGGTGCTGTCCCCGCACGTCGCGGGCGTCACGCGCGAGACCCTTGTCCGCATCGGCCTCGCCGCGATCCAGAACGTCGCAGGGCACCTGGAGGGCAAGCCGTTGGGGGACGTCGTCTCCTGACGTCTCGTCAACAACCTGTTGTGGCAGCGCCCCAGAGGCCGCTGCCACAACAGCGGACGGCGATCTACCAGATCGCCCCGACCCACTCGGGGTGGTCGACGAACGGGTTGCGGTTGTGCTGGAACTGGTCGTAGATCGCCTGGTTGCGGTTCTTCTCGAACGTGTCCGGCGGGTCCTCGTCGCTCCACTGCTTCAGCACGGAAAGGCGCCCGATGGCGGGGGCGCTGCCGTTGTCGACCTTGTCGTTGGGCTCCAGGTCGGCGAAGCCGTCCTCGCCGTCGTAGCGCACGGCCATGTAGAGGATCATGCGGGCCACGTCGCCCTTGACGGCGTCACGGGGCTCGAAGGAGTCGGAGTCGGTGTTGTTGCCCGGCGCCTCGCCGACCGCGCTGCCACCGTTGTCGAAGTCCTTGTTGCCGCGGGTGCTGTTGACCGACACGTCCTCCGGGCGGAGGTGGTGGATGTCGGTCCCGGGCCCGGTCGCGGTGCCGAAGTCGCCGTGGGACTTGGCCCACACGTGCTCACGGTTCCACTGGTCCGGGTCGCCGCCGTTGCTGTCCTTGCTCTGCGAGCGGCCGGTGTAGAGGAGGATCACGTTGCTGCTGTTGGCCGGGTCCTCGTCGGTGACCTTCAGGGCGTCCCAGACCTGGTCGTACGAGAGCTTGGTCTGGTCGCTGATGATCGTGTGCAGGGCGCTCTTCAGCTCCGGACCGGTCTTGCCGAGCGCGTCCTTGTAGTACGTGTCGTCATAGGCGCTGACGGGTGCCGCGGTCGGCGTGGGGGCCGTGGTCGCGGCGTCGGCGGCGGCCGGGACGGTGATCCCGACGAGGACCGCGGCGGCCGTCATGGCGAGCGGTTTCCAGCGGCGTATGTGAGGGACGGGCATGTGGGGGTGTCCTCTCCCGGAGGCTCGCGCGCCACGGGTCCCACCAACGGGGCCTGCGGTCTACGCGAGTTGACAAGTGGGCCAACGGGAGAGTGGCACGGGTGAGCGCATCACTGTATGAACGTTGTGGGTCGACTGTGTGACGATGTCATGGACGCGACATGCGGCATGAATCGGGTGTGAAGGGGGCGAACTCAGGCCGTGGGTACGCCGTCGAGCACGACCGCGACCGTGCGGCGGGCGAAGTCCTCGTCCAGCGGCAGACGGCGGAAGGCCACGCGCAGCCAGACCGCGCCGGCGAGCAGGTCCATCAGGAGCATCGTGTCGGTGCCGGGCGGTAGTTCGCCGCGTGTGATGGCGCGGTCGATCAGTGACTGCTCGCGTGCGAGGCGATCGGCGAAGAAGTCCTGGATGTAGGTGGCGAGCCCCGGATCGCCGACGGCCGCTCCCAGGACCGCCTGGGCGACGGAGCCCGAGGGCTGCGTGGTCAGCAGCCGGACGAGGCTGTCGACGAGGTGCTCCAGGTCGCCGCGGAGGTGTCCGGTGTCCGGTATCGGCAGTTCCAGGAGGGGTGCGTCGATCAGGGCCGCCCCGAGGAGCGCGGACTTGGACGGCCACCAGCGGTAGATCGTCGTCTTGTTGACGCCGGATTCCTCGGCGATGCCCTCGATCGTCATGGACTCGAAGCCGTCGCGCGCCAGGGCCCGCAGGGTGGCGTCGAAGATCTGCTGCTTGCGGCGCGGACCACCGCCAGGGGTGGAGTGCGGGCGGTGCTTCGTCGTCATGGTGTCGCAGTCTAGTGCAACGCAACGGTGCGTTGCATATGAGGGGTTGGGAGGCTACGGTCGTCAAAAAGCAACGCACCGTTGCATTTACGGGGAGGGGAAGCCGTGAAGCAGGAGCTACTCGCTGACGGAACAGGGGAGTTGGGCTCGGTCGAGGCCCGAGAAGCGTTCACCGAGGCCGGAGTGGCGGTCGAGGACGCCGCCGCTCCGTTCGGCGAGACCCAGGACGCCGCCGCGACGGTCGCCCGGCTGCGCGCGACCTTCGACGCGGGCCGGACACGGCCGACGGCCTGGCGCCGCCGCCAACTGCGCGCGCTGCGTGTGCTGCTGACCGAGCAGGCGCCCGCGCTCACCGAAGCTCTCGCCGCCGACCTCGGCAAGAGCCCGGTGGAGACGCACACTTCGGAGCTGGGCTTCGTCGTCAACGAGATCGACCACACGCTGCGCCACCTGGACCGCTGGCTGCGCCCGCGCCGCGTACGGGTCCCCGTGATGATGCTCCCGGCCCGTGCGGGGACGGTACGTGAACCGCTGGGCGTGGTCCTCGTCATCAGCCCGTGGAACTACCCGGTGATGCTCGGGCTCGCACCGCTGGTGGGCGCCTTGGCCGCGGGGAACTGCGCCGTGCTCAAGCCGAGCGAACTGGCACCGGCGACCTCGGCCGCCCTGGCCCGCCTCCTGCCGCGGTACGTGGACGTGGACGCCGTCGCGGTCGTCGAGGGCGCCGCCGAGCAGACCACGCGCCTCCTGGAGCAGCGCTTCGACCACATCCTTTACACCGGCAACGGCGCGGTGGGCCGCGTCGTCATGACGGCCGCCGCCCGCCACCTCACCCCGGTCACCCTGGAACTGGGCGGAAAATGCCCGGTGCTTGTCGAGCCGGGCGCCGATCTGGCCGCCGCCGCGCGACGGATCGTCTGGGGCAAGTTCCTCAACGCGGGGCAGAGTTGCACCGCCCCCGACCACGTCCTCGCCATCGGCGGCACGGCGGGACCGCTGGCCGGCCACCTCGCAGCGGCGATCACCTCGATGTACGGCGATGACCCCGCCCGCAGCCCCGACTACGGCCGCATCATCAACGACCGACACTTCGACCGGCTCACCGCACTCCTCGGACACGGCCGCGTGGTGACCGGCGGGACGCACGACCGGGCCGCCCGCTACCTCGCGCCCACCGTGCTCGCTGACGTCGACCCGGACGCACCTGTGATGACCGAGGAGATCTTCGGCCCTGTCCTGCCGGTCCTGCACCTGCCCGACCTGGACGCGGCCATCGCTTACGTCAACGCCCGTGCCAAGCCGCTCGCCCTCTACGCCTTCACGCCCCACCGGGAGACACGACGGCGGCTGCTCGGTCAGACGTCGTCGGGCGCGGTCGGCTTCGGGCTCCCCAACGCCCATCTCACCCTGCCGGGACTGCCCTTCGGCGGCGTGGGGGAGAGCGGCTTCGGCAGCTACCACGGGCAGTACTCGGTCGAGACCTTCAGCCACACGAAGGCCGTCCTCGACAAGCCGCTGCTCCCCGACACCGTACGAGCCGTCTACCCGCCCTTCACGGCGGCCAAGGAGCGGCTGATCCGCCGCTTCATGTGACGACCCGGCGGTGCGCGTACGGCCAAGTGGTCTACAGGGGACGGACGGTGAGGATCTGCTGTGCGTGTCCGACGGGGCCCGTGGTGTCGTGCAGCACGGTGCTGGTGATGCCCTGGCCGGTGGGTCCGAAGGTCACCGTGGTGTCGAGCCCGGTCCAGTTCCCCTCGGGCTGACGGTGCAGGTGGACGGTGAGGTCGACGTTGGGGAACATCCACTCGGTGGGCTGCTCGCGCACGGCGATGCCGTTGGCCGTGTCGACGAGCGCGATGTACGACGCGAGCGGGCTCGCGGGCTGCCCGGCGACGAGGTCGAGGCCGCTGGAGATCCACGCCGTCGTGCGGCCCGGCTGCGGGGGTGCGAGGGGGCGGACGTCCAGGGAGGCGATGTACCCGCCGGGCCACAGGGAGGCCATCGGCCAGGGTGTGAGTGCCTCGGGCGGGGTGAGCCTGTCGGCGCCCCCGCCGGCGACGGCACTGGTGTCGCCGGAGCCGAGGAGCCACGCCCGCGCCCGCACCACCGGGCGGTCCGCCATGAGCACCACGGCTTCGAGCAGTTCGATGGTGCGGCCCGGCCGGATGGTCTCCACCCGGATCTCGCACTCGTCGAGGGCGAGGCGCCCGAGGATGTCGAAGCTGATCCGCGACAGGACGAGGCCGTTGTCCGGCCTGGCGGCCAGGTACCGGTCGATGGCGTGCACGATGAGGCCGCCGAGCGGGCTGAAGTGCTGCTCGTCGGTGGCCCAGGCACCGCCCGCGTGCGGCGTGGGCTTGTAGCGGCGCTCGTCGGTGGGCTCGTAGTAGCTGCCGGTGTTCAACGGGTGCTTCTCTCTCGGCCGGGGTTCCAGTGTCCGAAGATCGTACCGACCGGAGAAAGGGGGCAGGGCGGACCGTTACTGCAGCCCGTTGAGGTAGTGCTCCCCGATGTCGCGCAGGCGGTGCGCGGCGGAGCTGTGGGCCGTCAGGGCGCGGGCGTTGCGCCAGAACCTGTCCAGGCCGGGGTCGGTCGAGAGGGAGGGCGCGTCGGCGGTGAGTTCGAGGACACGCGTGGTGATGTGCAGGGCGGACTGGGCGGTGACCGCCTCGGCCGCGCCCACGAGGAACGCGATGTCGGCACGCTCGTCGGCGCCGAGCGCGGGTCCCGTCTCCAGGCCCCGGGCCAACGCCTCCGTCGCACGTTCCACCACCGCCGCGGCGCTGTGCGCGGCCGTCGCCAACTCGCCGTAGGCAAGCAGCAGATAGGGGTCCGTGGGCGGTGGCCCGCAGTCCCCCGCGGCGTCGAGAGCGGACAGCGGGCCGGGGCGCGGCAGGGCGCGGCTGATGTCACGTGCCTCGGCCAGGGCGCCCTCCGCGTTGCCGAGGCCGACCTGGACGAGCAGGAGGCGGCGGGTGAGCGGCGCGAGCGCGGTGAACGGCGAGATCTCGTGCTCGTCGACGGGGACCGTGCCGAGGACCTGGTGCCCGGACAGCGGTACGTCGTCGTAGCTGACGCCGCCCGCACCGCTGAGGCGCTGGCCGAGCAGGTCGTGCGCGGGCTCGGTGGAGACGCCGGGGTGCGCCGGGTCGACATGGACGACGACCCATTCGCCGCTGTCCGTGCACCGCACCGTGTGGACGAGCCGGTCCGCGACGGCGACGCCGGCGGTCAGGGGCCGCCGGCCGTGCAGGACGTACCCGTCGGCGGCCGGGGTGAGTGCGAGGTCGGTGCCCGTCTGCGCGTCCGGCAGCTCGATGTCGCCGCCCCAGAGCCACTGCTCCTGTACGGCGCGCAGTTCGAGCGCGGCGGCGTTCTCGGGCGTACCGAACAGGCGCGGACTCCACGACAGGGCGTGGTGGTGCGCGAGGAGCTCCGCGATGGAACTGTCCGCCGCCGCGATGTCCCTGACCGCCGTACACGCCGTGCGCCAGTCGCTGCCCCGGCCGTCCGCACCGTCCTGGCCGGTCGGCGTCAGGAGCGCGGGCAGCCCCGCCTCGCGCAGCCGCGAGACCTCGTCGAACGGGGGCTTGCCCGCCCGGTCGCGCAGGTCCGCGTCGACGGCGAGGTCGTCGGCGAGTTCCCGGACGACGCGCGGCGAGGCGGAGGGGATCAGCGTTGTCACGGGGACGCCTCACAGATTCCTAGTTTCCCTACCTGATTGATAGGAATAGTGGGCGCGAACTCCTGCTGCGACAAGGGGGCGTTCAAGGGGTGGACGGTGGCGTCTCGGGATGCGGGATGGCGAAGGAGGTGTTCCGGCCAGGGCCCTTGGTGTGGACCACCGCGCGGCCGCACCGAAATTCGGTTACGGAACCACGGCCCGGGTGCCTAGCATCCGACCATGCCAAGACCTTCTGGTTTCACCTACGAGCAGCACGCCGATGCCAGCGTGACGATCACGCACCACGGCCGCGCCGCCGGCACGCTGCGCGGTGCGCGCGCCGAGAAGTTCCTCGCCGAGGTCGAGTCGGGCGACGCCCAGTTGGTGATGGCCCGCTGGACAGGCGCGTACAAGCACGGCAATGAACGCACGGCACGCAACCACCCGCGCAATCGTCGCTGAAGGTCCGTCGCCAAGGCTTTGTCGCTAGGGGTTCGTCCAGGCCGCGGGGTCCGCTGCGAGTGCCGTGACCGTGGTGGGCAGTTCGGCGCCCGCGACGTCGGCCAGCGATACACCCTCGAGGATCTGGCGGACGTTGGCCCGCAGCGCGATCCACAGCGGAAGGAGTGATTCCGCGGGGCCGCTGTAGGCCAGCTCCGGAGGGCGTACCCCGCGCACCGATACCAGGGGGCCCTCCACGACGCGGATGACGTCCGCGATGCTGATGCTGTCGGCGGGCCGGGCCAGGCGGTAGCCGCCGTTGCCGCCGCGCTGGCTGAGGACGAGACCGCCGCGCCGCATGTCGTTGAGGATGCCCTCGAGGAACTTGTGCGGGATCTCCTGGGCGTCCGCGATGGCCTCGGCCTTCAGCGGCCCGTCGTCATGGCACGCGGCGAGTTGCAGCGCGGCACGTACCGCGTAGTCCGCCCTGGCTGAGATCCGCATGGCCGCATTATGCTGCACCGCCCCGAACGGAACGTATCGCCCCTGGTCATGAGGTGACGTCGGCGAGCGCCTGCAGTGGGCTTCTGAACAGCGGATTCAGCAGCACGGTCGCGGCGGCCACCGGAAGCGCGGCCGGTCCGGCGTGCGGGCCGACGATCCGCTCTGGATCGTCGCAGACCAGCGAGTGGCCGGTCGCGGCAGCACGGATCTCCTCCAGATACTCCGGGTTGAGCAGACTCGACTGTTCGGTGATCACGGCGAGGTCGGGATTGAGTACGTCCAGCAGGAGACCCGCGGCCCGGCCCACCGCGCGGGACCGTTCCCGCAGCAGCGCGTCCGCGCGCCGGTCACCGGCCGCCGCCGCGTCCACCACCAGGGACGCGCTGGGCTCGGGGACGATGCCGCGCGTGAAGGCCTTGTGCGCGAGCGCTGTGTCCGATGCCGTCGCCTCCAGGCAGCCGGTGCGCCCGCACGGGCACGCGACCGAGCTGTCCGGCACCGGGAGATGGGCCACGTCGCCCGCGCCGGAACGAGGCCCACGGTGCACCACACCCGCGATCGCCAGCGCCGCGTCCACCACATTGCCCACGAAGAGATGCAGCAGGGAGCGCCGCGCGGCGGGCCGCCCGAAGAGCAGCTCGGACTGCGCCACCGCGCGCGCATGGTTGTCGACGCGGACCGGAAGCCCGGTGTGCCGCCGCAGTCCGGCGCCGAGCGGGTGCTGATGCCAGCCGAGCGCGTCGTGCCGTACGACCGTGCCGGTGGCGGGATCCACCCAGCCGCCGACGGCCGCGCCCACCCCCAGGAGCGGGCCGCCCGCCGCGCGCCCGGCGAGGAACGCGGCCAGGGCGCGCCCCACCGCGTCCGGCAGTTCCCCTGCGGGGATGCCGTCGTGGTGGAAGGCGCCGCGGGACAGGACCCGGCCGCGCAGGTCCGCCACGCAGAAGGTGGAGCGCGGTACGCCGATGTGGATCCCGGCGGCGACCGGGCCACCGCCGTCTCCCGTGGTCAGGTCCACCGGGATCTGCGGCCTGCCCACGCCGCCGGAGGCCGCGAGCTCCGGGACCTCCCGGATCAGGCCGATGCGGGCCAGGTCGGTGCACTGCCGGGAGACCGCGGCCGGACTGAGCCCGGCGCGCCGGGCGATCGCGCTGCGGGACACCGGGCCGTGGTCGAGGACGGTGCGCAGGACGGCCGCGACGTTTGCCTCGCGACGGCCGTCACCGGTGGTGGGCGGGGCGGAGGTGTGCGGCATGACTGCGCCTTCCGGGGGAGGGGAGCGGGAGGGAGGGAGAGGGGGGAGTGCGGGAGTTCGCGGGCCAGGCGGTCCAACTTGCCTTGTGCGCAGGGGGTTTGGCGAGGTGCAGTGGTCCGCGTCACGCGTGCGGTGACGGGCGCGTTGCAGGGTCGTGAAGCGGGCGGGGGAGGCCTTGACCACGCTTCCGGCGGGCAGCCATGCTCCTGGACATGACCGCGATGACCCCTCTCGTCCCGCGGCTCCACGTAGACCTGGGCCGCCGCGTATCCGCGGCGTGTCGTCTGCGCGTGGCCTGACCGCCGCTTTTCGTCTACTGCCGCTGCCCCGGCTGCCCCGGCTGCCCCGCAGCCGTTCAGCCGCTCAGCTGTGCGTCCTCGCGCCCCTCGCGCCCCTCGCGTTTTCACGCCCCACCGCGGTCGGACAGCGATGCCGTCTGACCTGCGCTGATTTCGTTCCGCTCCGAGAGCATCTAACGCCCGCCCACCGAAGAGCACTAACGCCCGCCTCACCGAAGGGATTTCACCCCATGACGTCCGCACCCGTAGTGCAGACCCCCGCCCCCACCCCCACCCGCACGTCGTCCACCCTCACCGTCCAGAAAGTCGGCGGCCGCATCGGCGCGGTGATATCCGGAGTCCGCCTCGGCGGTGACCTGGACGAGGCGACCGTGGCCGCCGTACGCGCCGCGCTCCTGGAGCACAAGGTCGTCTTCTTCCGCGACCAACAGCACCTCGACGGAGAGAGTCACGAGGCCTTCGCCCGGCTGCTCGGCACGCCCGTCGCCCACCCCACCGTGCCCTCCGTGGACGGCCGTTACGCCCTCGGCATCGACAACGAACGCGGCGGCCGCGCCAACCAGTGGCACACCGACGTCACGTTCGTGCCCGCCTACCCGGCGTTCTCCATCCTGCGCGCCGAGGTCATCCCGCCGTACGGCGGCAACACTCTGTGGTCCAACACCGCCGCCGCGTACCGGGACCTGCCCGAGCCGCTGCGGACCCTCGCCGACAGCGTGCGCGGCGTGCACACCAACGACTACGACTACGCGGCCACCCGCCCCGGCGCCTCGTCCGCGGCGCTCGAACAGCACCGGAAGGTGTTCACCGCCGTCAAGTTCCAGACCGAGCACCCCGTGGTCCGCGTGCACCCGGAGACCGGTGAACGCACCCTGATCCTGGGCAACTTCCTGCAGAAGCTCAGCGGGTTCCGGGCCGCCGACTCCCGCGCCCTGATCGGCGTACTGCAGTCACACGTGGAGCGGCCGGAGAACACGGTCCGGTGGCAGTGGCGCGCGGGTGACGTCGCCATCTGGGACAACCGCGCGACGCAGCACTACGGAGTCGACGACTCCGACGACCACGAGCGCACCCTGCGCCGCGTCACCATCGACGGCGACGTGCCGGTCGGCGTCGACGGCCGCCGCTCGGTGCTGCTCGCCCCGGAGTCGGTGCCGGTGCCCGGCCACGGAATCGCCTCCGGTGCCTCCACCGACGGCGCGGTGGCGGAGGCCTGAGCCGCCGAAGTCCGTAGGGCGGTGTCCCCTTCGGCGATGATTCGGCACGCCTTCAATAAACCTGCACATCGAATACGCAGCCCAGTCACGCTATTCGGCGAACACTCCACGTGCGGCCCTTGTGTATTGACCACAGAACTCGCGCTTTGATGCGAGAGTGTCCGCTTTGGTGGAGGGAGTCCTTCCGCTCACGGGATTTCCTTCTGTGAATCTTGTGAAGGAGCTGCTCCCACGCGGTGAACATGCCTGCACGCAGCGGTGATTCGATGCCGTGGGCGCCGTCATCTGTCGCCTCGTCGATTGGATGTACGACGTGCGAACGTGCTTTGATCCTGGCCACCGCGGAATTCGCACATCAAGTTCCGCAGTGTTGGAAACACCTTTGCAACATTCATGAGAAGGGCAGCTCACACCATGAACTACACCCCCCAGGTCGAGACCCTCGAGATTTCCGACGCCGACCTCGACAACGTCTCCGGTGGCCTCGTCGCCGGTGTCGCGGGCAACGTCACGAGCACCGTTGACTCCATCGCCCCGGTCTCGGGCGTCGTCGGCGGCGTCGTCGGCACGGTCGAGGGTGTCACCGGTCTCAACACCGGCGCCGTCACGGGCCTGGCCTCGGGCCTGACCGCTGGTCTCTGAGCCTCCAGCTCACTGAGACGCCTTGATTCGTGAGCCCCGGAACCCTTGGTTCCGGGGCTCACGGACGCCACAGGCAAAGCTGACGCCACAGGCCAAGTAAGGGAAGCGTTCCGTGCAGTTCCGCCAACAGGCCCTGTCCAAACTGCAGTCGCCCGAGGAACTCGACCTGCCGGTGCGCTACGCCCGACCTCAGGGCCTGCTCGTGCTCGCCGTGACGGTCGTCGTCATGACCGCCGCGAGCGTCTGGGCCGTGACAGGATCGATCTCCTCCACGCTCAAGGCGCCCGGCATCCTCACCCACGGCCAGGGCAGTTACGTCCTGCAGAGCCCCGTCACCGGACAGGTGACCCGCGTCCTTGCCGAAGAGGGCAAACGGATCGCCGCGGGCGCTCCCGTGCTCAAGGTCCGTACGGACCAGGGCGACAAGGTCGTACGCTCCATCGCCGCCGGCCGCGTGACCACGCTGGTCGCCAGGATCGGCACCGTCGTCACCACCGGCGCCGACGTCGCGAACGTCGAGCGGGTCTCGGGCAGCAACGACCCCCTCCTCGCGATGATCTACGTACCCGCGGACAGCGCGGCCACCGTGCCCGTCGGCGCCTCGGTGGATCTCACGGTCCAGTCCGTGCCCGCACAGGAGTACGGCACGCTGCGAGGCCGCGTGAAGGCGATCGGACGGGCCGCACAGAGCGAACAGAAGATCGGCGGATTCCTCGGCGACAAGGAACTGGCCGGGCAGTTCACCAAGGACGGGCCGCCCGTGGGCGTCCTGGTGCAGCTCGAACGCTCCTCGTCCGCCAAGTCCGGCTACAAGTGGTCGTCCGACGGCGGCCCGCCCTTCGCGCTCGACTCCATGACCCTGGCCACCGGCGCCTTCCACCTCGCCGAGCAGCGCCCGATCGATTGGCTGCTTCCGTGACCGCACCGCACCCCTCCCCGGCGCACCAGCAGCAACTGCCGCCCCCCGGCGGCCGACGCAGGCACCGCCCCGAGCCTCCGCAGCGCGGCCGCCGCCGCGCAGCGCCGCGCCCCGCGTCGAAGGGCAAGCGGCAGAAGACCGTACGGACCCCCACCGTCCTGCAGATGGAAGCCGTGGAATGCGGCGCCGCCGCGCTCGCCATGGTCCTCGCCCACTACGGACGGCACGTTCCGCTGGAGGAGCTGCGCATCGCGTGCGGCGTCTCCCGCGACGGCTCGCGGGCCAGCAACCTCCTGAAAGCGGCGCGCAGTTACGGCCTCACGGCCAAGGGCATGCAGATGGAACCGGCCGCGCTCGCCGAGGTGAAGGCGCCCGCGATCCTCTTCTGGGAGTTCAACCACTACGTCGTCCACGACGGCATGGGGCGCCGCCTTGGCCGCCGCGGCGTGCACATCAACGACCCGGACAAGGGGCGGCGCTTCGTCCCCTCGGAGGGCTTCGACACCAGCTTCACCGGAGTCGTCCTGGTCCTGGAACCCGGCGAGAACTTCCGCACCGGAGGGCGCAGGCCCGGCGTCATGCGGGCCCTGCCCGCACGCCTTCGCGGCACCACGGGCACCATGCTCGCCGCGCTCTTCGCCAGTCTGCTGCTCGTCGCGGTCGGCGCGGCGCTGCCCGCGCTCAGCCGCACGTACATCGACCTGTTCCTGATCGGTGATCAGACCTCGCTGCTCGGCGCGCTGTTCGCGTCGATGGGCGCGATGGTCGCACTCACCGTGGTCCTGACCTGGCTGCAACAGGCGAACCTGCTGCGCGGGCGCATCATCTCCTCCACGCTCAGCAGCGCACGCTTCCTGCGCCATCTGCTGCGCCTGCCCGTCACGTTCTACGCCCAGCGCAGCCCCGCCGACCTCGTCCAGCGGCTCGCGTCGAACGACGCGGTCGCCGAGACCCTGGCCCGCGACCTCACGGCCGCGGGCGTCGACGGCATCGTCGTACTCCTCTACGCGGCTCTGCTGTGGACGTACGATCCCCAGCTCACCCTCGTCGGCGTCGGCATCGCCCTGCTGAACATCGTCGCGATGCGCATCGTCATCCGGCTGCGGGCCACCGGCACCCAGAAGCTGCGCGCCGACAGCGCCAAGCTCACCAACACCTCGTACACCGGCCTGCAGTTGATCGAGACCATGAAGGCCACCGGAGGCGAGAACGGCTACTTCCGGCGGTGGGCGGGCCAGCACGCCACCACCCTGGAGGAACAGCAGCGCCTCGGCGTGCCCAGCGCCTGGCTCGGCGTCGTCGCGCCGACCCTCGCGACGCTCAACAGCGCGCTGATCCTGTGGATCGGCGGCCTGCGCGCGGTCGAGGGGCATCTGTCGATCGGTCTGCTCGTCGCGTTCCAGGCGCTCGTGACCCGCTTCACCGCGCCGATCACCCGCCTCAACGGCGTCGCCGGGCGCATCCAGGACTTCGGCGCCGACGTCGCCCGCCTCAAGGACGTCGAGAACTTCCCCGTGGACACCCTCTACTCGCGCCCCGAACCGGCCGCGAGCACCCGCCGCCTCAAGGGGCACGTCACCCTCGACGACATCACCTTCGGCTACAGCCCCCTCGACAAGCCGCTCCTGACCGGCTTCTCGCTCTCGGTCGGCCCCGGCCAGCAGGTCGCACTCGTCGGCGGCTCGGGCAGCGGCAAGTCGACCGTCTCGCGGCTGATCTCGGGGCTCTACAGCCCCTGGGAGGGCACGATCCGCATCGACGGACAGCGCCTGGAGGACATCCCGCGCGGAGCGCTCGCCGCCTCCGTCTCCTTCGTCGACCAGGACGTCTTCCTCTTCGAGGGCACCATCCGCGACAACGTCGCGCTGTGGGACCCCTCCATCCCGGACGACGCCGTCGTCGCCGCCCTCAAGGACGCCTGTCTGTACGAGGTCGTGGCCCGCAGGCCCGGCGGAATCCACGGCCGCGTCGAGCAGGACGGCCGGAACTTCTCCGGCGGGCAGCGCCAGCGCCTGGAGATCGCGCGCGCCCTGGTCCGCCGTCCCAGCATCCTCGTCCTCGACGAGGTGACAAGCGCCCTGGACGCCGAGACCGAGCAGGTCATCATCGACAACCTGCGCCGCCGCGGCTGCGCCTGCGTCGTCATCGCGCACCGCCTGAGCACCGTGCGCGACAGCGACGAGATCGTCGTCCTCGACCACGGCCAGGTCGTGGAACGCGGACGCCACGAACACCTCGTCGCCGCCGGCGGAGCCTACGCCGACCTGGTCAAGGAGCACTGAGGTGACCTCGGTACCGGAGCAGTACACCCCGTACACCGATGATGCGGTGGCCGCGGCCTTCGGCGCGCTCGGCACACCGGCCGACTGCACGGGCCTGCGCAGCGTGCACCTCGAAGGTCCGCAGGTGCTTTGGCTCGTCGTGGCCGGCGCGCTCGACCTGTTCGCGGTCGACGCCGTGCAGCAGGGCCACTGGCACTTCCTCGGCCGTCTCGAACCGGGCACCCTGCTGCTCGGCCCCGTCGAAGGCCCGCAGCACACCCTCGTCGGCCGCCCCCTCCAGGGCTGCGAACTGCGCCGCATCCCGCTGCGCGAGCTGTACCGCCCCGACTACGGCGACACCTGGGCCTACGAGCAGCAGTACCCCAGTCAGTACGACACCCAGGACGCGTCCCTGAGCCTGCTGGAGCACGCCTTCGCGCTCGGCATCGGACGCAGCCACCGGGTCCTGTTCGAGGCGCCGCTCGACGGGCGCACCACGGGCGACGACGTGGTGACCGACGACGACATCCTCTGGATGCCGGTCGCGCCGGGCAGCGTGCAGTACGGCTCCGCCTACAGCGCGGAGGCCACGGGCGACCTGCTCGTCGACGCCGCCATGTGGCAGCGCATGGTCAACCAGCAGTACCGGCTCCTGTCGACGCTGGACCGCTGGATCGAACGCCTGGAGCGGGCCCACGAGGACCGTACGGCGGCAGGCATCAAGGCGGGCGAGACGGTCCGCGAGCAGGCCGACCGCACCCTGATCGCCTCGATCGGCCGCTCGGGCAGGGGCAGTTCACGCCGCAGTGAATCCCGGGGCGGTGACGACGCGACGTACGCGGCCTGCCGTCTTGTCGCCGAAGCGGCGGGCATCACCCTGTCCGGCGCCGCGGAGGGAGGTGCGGTCAGCGACCGCATCGACCCGGTGGAGCAGGTCGCGGTGGCCTCGCGGATCCGCACCCGTGCCGTCCGGCTCGACGGGCGCTGGTGGCGAGAGAACACAGGGCCGCTGGTGGGACACCGCGCGGCCAGCGGGCAGCCGGTCGCGCTGCTGTGGCGGCGCGGCGGCTATGAGTCGGTGCACCCCACCTCCGGGCGCCGCATGCGCATCGACAAGACCAACGCGGACGAATTCGAGCCGCAGGGGGTCATGTTCTACCGCCCGCTGCCGGAGCGGACGCTGACGCCCTGGCGGCTGTTCCGCTTCAGCCTGCGAGGCACCGGAGGCGACGTACGCAATCTGGCGATCGCCGGTCTGGTGACGGTCGCGATCGGGGCGCTCGTGCCGATCGCGACAGGCCAGGTCCTCGGTGTGTTCGTCCCGAACGGCGAGAAGAGCCTCATCGTCCAGGTGTCCCTGGCGGTGATGATCACGAGCATCGTCTCGGCGGCCTTCATGCTGCTGCAGAACCTCACCATCCTGCGGATGGAGGGCCGCATGGAGAGCGCCCTCCAACCAGCGGTCTGGGACCGCCTGTTGCGCCTGCCCACACGCTTCTTCGCCTCCCGCTCGACGGGTGAACTGGCGAGCGCGGCGATGGGCGTCAGCGCGATCCGCCGGGTGCTCTCGGGCATCGGCCCCGTCGCACTGCAGGCGGGCACGATCGGGGCGATGAACCTGGTCCTGCTGCTGCTCTACAGCGTCCCCCTGGCCCTGGCCGCGCTGGCGATGCTGCTCGTGATCGCGGCGGTGTTCCTGACCCTGGGCCTGTGGGAACTGCGCTGGCAGCGCCGCCTGATCGAGCTGAGCAACAAGCTCAACAACCAGGCCTTCCAGACGCTGCGCGGCCTGCCCAAGCTGCGCGTCGCGGGAGCGGAGAGCTTCGCGTACGCGGCGTGGGCGGGGGAGTTCGCACGAAGCCGCGAGCTCCAGCAGCGTGCGGGCCGCATCAAGAACGTGACGACGGTCCTCAACTCGGTCTACCTCCCGCTCTGCACGCTCATCATGTTCATCCTCCTCGCGGGCCCGGCCCGCGGCAGCCTCACGGCAGGGGAGTTCCTCACCTTCAGCACGGCGGTGACGATGCTGCTGACATCCGTCACGCAGCTCACCGGCGCACTGATCTCGGCGGCCGCGGTGCTGCCCATGTTCGAGCAGATCAAGCCGGTGCTCGACGAGGCGCCGGAGGTGCGCGGCGCGAGCACGCAGCCGGGTGAGCTGCAGGGCGAGATCGAGGCCCGCGGCCTGTCCTTCCGCTACGCGGACGACGGCCCCCTGGTCCTGGACGACGTGTCCCTGGCCATCCGCCCGGGGGAGTTCGTCGCGGTCGTCGGCCCCAGCGGCTGCGGCAAGTCGACGCTCCTTCGTCTCCTGATCGGCTTCGACAAGCCGGTCTCGGGCAACGTCCTGTACGACGGCCAGGACCTGTCGGCCCTGGACCAAGCAGCCGTCCGCCGCCAGTGCGGAGTGGTCCTGCAGAACGCGCAGCCGCTCACCGGCTCGATCCTGGACTGCATCTGCGGCGCCGAGACGTTCACGCAGGAGGAGGCGTGGGAGGCCGCGGCGATGGCGGGCCTCGCCGAGGACATCAAGCGCATGCCGATGGGCCTGCACACGATGATCTCCGGCGGCGGAGCGGTCTCCGGCGGCCAGCGCCAACGCCTGATGATCGCCCAGGCCCTGATCCGCCGCCCGCGCGTCCTGTTCTTAGACGAGGCGACGAGCGCCCTGGACAACGAGACGCAACGCACGGTCATCGACAGCACCCGCGCCCTGAACGCCACCCGCATCGTCATCGCCCACCGCCTCTCCACGGTGTTGGACGCGGACCGCGTCATCGTCATGTCGGAGGGCCAAGTCGTCCAACAGGGGCCGCCCGCACAGCTGTTGGCGGACACGGGCGGGCGGTTGCACGAACTGGTGCGCCGACAGCTGAGCTGAGCCGTCGGGTTGCACCGTCCTGGGACCGCCCCTCGCAGGGGCGTGGCAGCATGAGCGCCACCGCCGAAGCGAGGAGGAGCAACCAGCCATGTCCGAGCTCGACAGCCAAGTGGCCTATTGGGACGCCGCCGCGACGACGAAGACGTTCACCCACCCCGTGCACCGCCCCTGGCTCGACGGAGTCGCCCCGGATGCCGCCATCCTCGACTACGGCTGCGGATACGCCCGGACGATGCGGACGCTCGACGCGCAGGGGTTCACCCGTCTCTCGGGCGTCGACACCTCACCAAGGATGATCACCCGGGCCCGTCGGGAGCACCCGGCCATGCGCTTCGCCGTGCTGGACGACCCGCCGACCCTGGCCGAGGCGGACGCGAGCATCGACGTGGTCATCCTCTTCGCCGTGCTGACCTGCATCCCCGGTGACGAGGCGCAACACCGCCTGATCGCCGAACTGAACCGTGTCCTGAAGCCCGGTGGGCTGCTCTACCTGAGCGATCTTCTGTTGCAGGACGACGAACGCAACCTCAGCCGTTACGCGCGCTTCGCCGAACACCACGGCAGGTACGGCGTGTTCGAGACGAGCGACGGAGCGGTCTGCCGCCACCACGCCGACGACTGGTTCCCCGACCTGCTTGCCGGGTTCGACACGGTCGGCACCCGGCACATCACGGTCGCCACCATGAACGGACACGAGTCGACGGGCATCCAGATCCTCGCCCGGAAGCCGGGCGCCACGGTGCGCATGACATGACCGTGGCGTGCTCGGCCGTTCGGCCATGCTCTTGGACAGGCCTCCCGGGCCCGCCGGCTTCTCGCGGCATGGGCCAGGCTGCCTCAGGCCCCGGCCGCGTACCGCCAGAAGTCCCGCATCAGCTCGGGGAAGCTGGGTCCGCCCATCTGCAACTGGCTGTACATGACGGTGACCGCGCCGGTGGACGGTGTGATGTGTGCCGTCGTGCCCGTGCCGCCGACCCACCCATAGCGTCCCGGCACGCTCCACGGTTCGGCGGCCTCGACGTCCACCGCCCCGCCGAACCCCCAGCCCATCCCTTCGAGGAACAGGCCGGCGGACTCCCGCTCGGGCGTGGTGAGTTGATTGGTGGTCATCTGCCGCACCGCATCGGCAGTGAGCAGCCGTCGCCCGTCCGGCGCCGTCCCCTCGGCGAGCAGCATGCGCCCGAAGGCGAGCCAGTCGTCCACGGTTGCGACCAGACCGCCTGCGCCGGACGGGAACGCGGGGGGAGTGCTCCACTGTCCGTCGGCGGCGTCGAGCAGTTCGAGTCCGGTCTCGGGGTCGCGCTCGGGGCCGGCCTCGGCTCCGGCCGCGTAGTAGCTGGTGAACCGGTCGAGTTTCCCCGGCGGCACCGAGAAGGCGGTGTCGGCCATGCCGAGGGGCTCGAAGATCCGCTCCGCGAGGAAGTCGGGCAGCGGCACTCCCGTGACCCGCGAGATCAGCACGCCCTGAAGGTCCGAGCTGAGGTTGTACAGCCAGCCGTCGCCGGGCTGGTGAAGGAGCGGGATGTGGGACAGCGCGGCCATCCAGGCGTCCGGAGCAGGGACTGCCTGCGGCTGCGGGGGACCCTGCTTCAGTTCGCTGAAGAGCGGCGCGAGCGCGGGCAGTGAGAAGTCGGAGGGGAACCCGTATCCGGTACGGGAGGCGAGAAGGTGGAACACGGTGATGGGCCTGACCGCCGGGACCACGTCGTCCACCGGTGAGTCGGGAGCGCGGACGACGCTCGGCGCCGCCAGTTCGGGCAGCCACTCGCCGACGGGGTCGTCAAGCGCGATCCGGCCCTCGTCGACCAGCATCATGACGGCCGCGGCGGTGACGGGCTTGGTCAGCGACGCGATGCGGAAGATGGAGTCCCTGGCCATCGGGGCGGTGCCCTCGGCGTCGACGGACCCGACGGCCGCGACCTCCTGGACGCGGTCACCGCGGGCCACCAGGCCCACCGCTCCCGCCACCGAGCCGTTGTTGACGTGTGTCTCCAGAGTTCTGCGCAGATCGGCCATGCGACCACCATCTCAGCCGGACCTGGACTTGAGCGTCATGGCACGCAAAAGCCCGGCCTGCCGGACCGTCGGCGCGATGGCGCCGCGGCCCGGCAGGCCGGGTGGGGTGGTGTGGGGGAGCCGCCCCGGTGCGGGGGATCAGCCCGCGATGTTCACATCGATGCAGGCGTAGAAGGCGTTGGCGGTGTCGGCGATGTTCCACACCGCGAGCACCTTCTGCTTGCCGCTGAGGCCACCGAAGTCGACCTTGTGCGTGACGGTCTCGCCCGGCTGGGCGCCTCCGTCGTCAACTTCGGCGATCTTGTTGCCGCCGACGAAGTACTGCCAGGTACTGGTGCTGTGACGGGCCGTCAGCTTCCAGCTGAACTCCTGTGACGAGCCGACATCGGTGACCTTCCAGCCCTTGCTGTCGTCGTCCAGATCGGAGAACCGGGCGTTGCCTCCGCTGCACGTCGTCTGCCCCTTGGGGCCTTCGACGCTCTGCGGTTCGTTGGTGATCTCGCCGCAGGACACGGTCCCGGCCGCGCACTGTGCCTGACGGCTCGGGGGTGAGGAGACATAGCCGTGCGCGCTGGCCGGGGTGACGGAGGCCAGGACGAGCATGGGGGCGATTCCCGCACCCAGGGCGGCTGCCAGCTTCTGCTTCTTGTTCATCTCTGTTCCCTCTGTATGGGGGGAGGAGGGGCGAGAGACAACCGGGCGCCTCGGTCGACTCATTGGCCTAGACCATACGCCTTGTCGTGGCTCAGTCAACCCTTCAAGTAATGCGCGTGGTGCGGAAGTTGCGATTGGGGCGGTCTCCGTGGTGCGGAAGGTGGGGAGGGTACGGCTGAGGGCTAGGCGGCGAAACCCAGGGCCAGGGCGCCGACCACCGGCGCCGCGTACAGCAGCGGGAACGGGATGTGCGCGTACCAGCGGGCCCGGATCACGGTGACGACGGCGCCGGCGAAGTACAGCGCGAGGCCGATACCGGCCGCGACGCCGACGGCCGGCACGAGCAGTCCGACCAGCAGGCCCGCCGCCCCCGCGGCCTTCGCCGCGCCGAGCCAGGGCAGCCACGAGAGGGGGACGCCGTAGTCGGCCATGGGCTCCACGACCCACTTGGCGCGGAGGAAGACGGAGGCGGCCGAGAAACCCACCATGACGGCGGCCAGGACGGTGACGACAACGTAGGCGGTGGACATCAGAAATGCTCCCATCGGGCGGATGCCTGGACGGACCTGCTCCGGCCGGGCGTCTTGAGTGCGTCACTGCTCTGACGGACCGCGGCGCGGGAATGTGACCGGCGAACGGAACTCGTGGTGTGACCTGGGACACGCATGACCGAGGGTGTCGCGCAACAAGACGATGAGACATGTAGACGAGACAGAAGGCTATTCTGCGGCTCATTCGATCTCCCTAGGGTTGAGGACATCAGGCGAAGCGGCCCGTCCCGGCAGCCGAGCAGGACACGTAACCCAGGGAGAATTACCGTGCGCGCAGTGATCCAGAAGTCCTTCGGCGGCCCCGAGGTCCTCGAAGTCGTGGAGACCGAACGACCGAAGCCGCTGGTCGGCGAAGTACTCGTCAAGGTCCGTGCCAGCGCCGTCAACCCGGCGGACGTGGCCGTCAGGTCCGGCGCCTTTCCGCTGCTCGGCGAGCCGCCGTTCGGCGTGGGCTGGGACATCTCCGGGGTGGTCGAAGAGGCGGGCCCCGGCGCCACGTTCGCGGTGGGCGACGAGGTGTACGGGATGCCGCTCTTCCCCCGCGCCGCCACCGCGTACGCCGAGTACGTCATCGCGCCGTCCCGCCAGCTGGCCCGCAAGCCCGCCTCGCTCGACCACGTGCACGCCGCCGCCGTCCCCCTCGCGGCGCTCACCGCCTGGCAGGGCCTGGTGCGGGCGGCGGACATCAAGGAGGGCGACCGGGTGCTGATCCAGCGGGCGGCCGGCGGCGTCGGCCACTTCGCCGTCCAGATCGCGAAGGCACGCGGCGCCCACGTGATCGCGATTGCCAGCGCGGGCCGACACGATTTCCTGCGCGGCCTCGGCGCCGACGAGGTCATCGACTACCGCACCACCGACTTCACGGAGGCCGTCAAGGACGTGGACGTGTTCCTCGACTCCACCGCCCAGGGCGATCTCTCGCTCGGCGTGGTGCGCCCCGGCGGCGTACTCATCAGCATCCTGGAGCACGGCGACCGGGAGCTCGCCGAGCGCGTCGAGGCCGCCGGGCGGCGCTTCGCCGGTGTCCTGGTGGAGCCGGACGCCGAGGGGCTTCAGACGATCGCCGAGCTGATCGACGCGGGCCAGATCCGTCCGCACGTCGAGGAGACGTTCCCGCTGGCGGATGCGGGCAAGGCACACGAGCTGGTCGCCACGGGACACGTACAGGGCAAGATTGTCCTGACGGTCTGAACAGGCCGACCGCGCTGGGCGGCGCACGGCACCAGGAGCCGGGCGGCGCACGGAACCAGGAAGGGCGAGGCCGGATGGACATCCTCACCGAGGCGCTGGCCTCCATGCGCACCGGGCACCCGGCGTCCGTACGGACCAACGGCCGCGCCCCCTGGGGCCTGCACCTGCCACCCGTCGCGGGCGCAGGCTTCCACGTGGTCCTTTACGGGACCTGCTGGCTGGTCCCGCTGCCCGACGCCCTGCCGCACCTGAAGCCGATCCCGCTCAACCCCGGCGACGTGATCTTCCTGCGCGGCGGGCGGGGCCATGTCCTCGCCGACCATCCCTCCACCCCGGCCGAGGAACTCAAGGCCGAGGAGTTCCACGAGAGTTCACCGATCGGCTCGATCACGCTCGGCGGCGAGGGCGCCGAGACCAGCCTGCTGTGCGGCAGCTACCACCTGGATCAGGGGCGGCCGCACCCTCTGGTGCGCCAGCTGCCCGAGGTGATCCACCTGCCGACGCGGCACGGGCGCCATCCGGAGCTGAGCGCCGCCGTCCAACTCCTCGGCTCCGAACTGGAGAACCCGCGCATCGGCTCGGACGGCATCGTGCCCGCCCTGATCGACTCGCTGCTCCTCTACATCCTGCGGGCCTGGCTGGACGATCAGCCGTCGGCCGCCGCGCAGGGCTGGGCGGCGGCCCTCGGCGACGCGGCGGTCGCGCCCGCCCTGAAGGCCATGCACGACGACCCCGCGGCCTCGTGGACGGTCGAGTCCCTGGCGGAGCGGGCCGGACTCTCCCGTGCCGCGTTCGCCCGGCGGTTCGCCACGCTGGTCGGCGAACCGCCGATGGCCTATCTGACCCGCTGGCGCATGACGACCGCCGCCCGCATGCTGCGCGAGTCCGACGCCCCGTTGACGACGGTCGCCGCCCGCACCGGATACGGCTCGGAGTTCGCCTTCGCCAAGGCCTTCAAGCGGGAGTACGGCCTGGCGCCGGGCGGCTACCGGCGTCAGAGCAGGGCGGCCTAGCCGGGGACCGGCGTGAAGGCGGTCACGGAACCGCCGAACGGCCTCGGCACGCTCACACGGCCACCGCGATGGCCGCCGTCACGCCGACGGCGACAATGACCCCGCGCAGCACGGCGGGTGACAGACGGCGGCCCACCCGCGCGCCGATCAGACCGCCCACGGTGGAGCCGAGAGCGATCACACCGGCCGCCTTCCAGTCGACGGTCGTCACCGCGATGAAGATGACCGCTGCGACGCCGTTCACGAGTGCCGCGAGAACGTTCTTGACGGCGTTCAGACGCTGCAGGTCATCCCGGAGGAACGACCCGAACAGGCCCATGAGCAGCACCCCTTGGGCAGCGCCGAAGTAGCCGCCGTAGACGCCGGTGGCCAGCACACCGGTCCACAGGGGGATGCCGCCGTCCTCCCGGCCACGGCTGTCGCGCCGCGCGAGCCACTTCTGGATGCGGGGCTGCAACAGCACAAGGGCGCAGGCGAGCAGGATCAGCACCGGTACCGCGGCGCGGAACGCGTCGGCGGACAGCTTCAGGAGCAGCACCGCTCCCGCCACGCCGCCCAGGAGCGATGCGATGCCGAGCCTGAGGAGGCGGGGCAACTGGCCTTTGAGCTCGGCGCGATATCCGTACACCGCGCTGATGACGCCCGGGACGAGGCCGATGGTGTTGGAGACGTTGGCCAGCACGGGCGGGTATCCGAAGGCGAGCAGCGTGGGAAAGGTGATCAGGGTGCCGGAGCCGACCACCGCGTTGATGCCGCCTGCCGCGACGGCCGCGGCCCCGATGGCCACCGCCTCGAGTGCGTCCATGGATGGCCCTTCCTGGGGCGGTCGGCGTACCGGAGTGCGGGCAGCCCGGGACGGAAGAGTCTGGTGCGGGTCCTGCGGGTCCTGCGGGTCCTGCAGGTCCTGCGGGTCGGCACCCGGCCCGGCGTGCACCTCATCCGGATGACGTGTACGCCGGGCCGGGTTGCCGCCCTGGGCCCGAAATGATCGTCCCGCCCACCCAACCTCCAAGTCAATCCTCGGATTTCCTTGCAGACCCCCAAGCTGTAGCTTCACCCTCTATGACCCTCGATGATCTGCGTGTCTTCGTCGCCGTCTGCCGGGCGGGCAGCCTCAGCGCCGTCGCCCGCGACCTCTCCTGTACGCAGCCCGCGGTGAGTCAGCACATCAAGCGCCTGGAGCGGGAGCTGGGGCTCAGCCTGCTCGAACGCCACCCGCGCGGAGTCGTGCCCACCCCGGCCGGACTGCTCCTGCAGAACGCGGCGACCGGTGGCCTGGGAGACATCGACCACGCGCTGCGCCGACTGAGCGACCTGGTGCACGGTGAGGCCGGGTCGGTGCGGATCACCACCGGCGCCACCACGGTGCGCCACTTCATGTCCGACGCGATCGTGGCGTTCCGCCGACGCCACCCCCAGGTGAGCCTCGAATTCGAGACCGCCCACTCCAGCCGCAGCTGCTTCGACGCCCTCATCGCGGGCGGCCTCGACCTGGCCTGGATCAGCATCGGCGCACCGGTGAAGGGCATCGAGCAGCGCCCCGTCATCGAACTTCCCTGGGTGCTCGCCGTCCACCGGGACGACCCTCTCGCCACGAAGCAGTTGATCACCACCGGTGACCTGGCCGGCATCCAGCTCATCGGGCTCCCGGAGAGTACGACCTCCCGGGCGCGCCTTGACGCCTGGTTCACCGAGCGCGGCATCAGCCCGGCCTCCGACACCAGCGTCGCGGACTGGGACACCGCCCTGCTGCTCGCCGAACTCGGCCTGGGCCACGCGATCGTCCCCGATCTGCCGGGCTGGCGCGGTCCGGGCCACCCCGACCTGCGCCTGATCCCCATCCCGGAACTGCCCACCCTGTGGACCGGCTGGGCGGTGCGCCGCTGGGATGCGCTGTCTCCACTGGCCAAGGCGTTCGCGGACACGGTCAGCCACAACTGCCCGGGGGCTCGAGTCCCCCAGCAGACGTCGGAGCGGACGTCGGAGCAGACGTCGGTGCAGGCGTCGGACGTGATTGTCAGTGGTCGTCTGTAGCGTTCAGTGAGTGGCCGACGACGGCACGACGACAGGTGCCGCGGCCACCACAAAGGGGGAGAGTCATGGCTGTTGGCGAGAGTGACGGCTGGGCGGGTCTCGGCTGGGAAGGCTGGCGGGACCACGCGCTGGTCCGCGATCGGCTGGAGCGCGGGGCCGATCCGAATGTGTGGAGCGGCGGCCGCCCCCTGCACCGGGCGGCCGTGTTCGGCTCACCGGAAGTGGTCGCCGAACTGGCCCGCCGTGTCGACGATGTCGACGCGGAGGACGAGGGCCGCACCGCTCTGTGGGCGGCGGTCCTGTCCGATCGCGCGGACAACGCCCGCGTTCTCGCGGCCGCGGGGGCCGACCCGTGGCGGCCCATGCTGGCGGGCTGGTCACCGGGCAGGCTCAGCCTCGCGGGTCCGACCCCGGACCTCTTCAGGGTTCCGGCCGGCGAGCGCGGTCTGACCCCGGCGGAGTCCGCTGCCGCGACGGAGGGCAGACGGCTGACGGCGGCTCTGGGAGACGTCCACTACGAGGGCCTGGGCCTCGCCTGTGTGGCCGGGATCGGCGCGGCCGACGCCGCGCGCCGACTGGGGGCCGAGCCGTACGAAGACCCCGAGCTGGACGAACTCCTGGAGGACCCCTGGTCGTACGACATGGACGATTCCCTGCAGATCATCGGCGCCACCGATGTGCCGGGCGGCTGCGTCATCACCCAGCCCTGGGGGTACGCACCGCAGATGCCCGGAGTGCAGGCCCTGCTCTCCGCGGGCACCGTGTGCTACGGCCTTTATGCCAATCCCAAGAGCGGCAACCAAGGCAGCATCTTCCGCGACGGCGCCGGAGAAGGCTGGGACCTGCACCCGGGAGGCGGGCCGTCCGAGGACGACTCCTCGGAGGAAGTCCTCGCCTCCTACCTCTACCGTCACAGCGCTGTGGCCTACTCCTGCGCCCATGTCGGTCTCCGCCTGACCGACGCACGCGCCGTCACAGGCCCGCCCGACATATGGCTCAAGCTGCCCCGGCGCGGCTACTGGCACTGAGGGCGCGGGGATTCCTCCGGCACGCGGCACGCGCCGATCCAGATGCTCCTGATCGCGCTGATGTAGCGCGCGCCGCAGCGGTCCGACGGCACCACGAGCTGGCTCCCCACGGCGTCCAGCTCCTCACCGTCGAGACGGGTGGCCAGCAGGATGGGCGTATTGCCGAAGTCCGCGTCGATCTCCGCCCAGGACAGGACGGTGTGGTGACCGTCCCCGCTGCTGATGGCAAGGAGGAAGCGCGAACGGTCCTTGCGGCGCCGTGCGTCGAACGCCGGCCGTGCGTCGCCGACGACCTCCCGGAGCAGGGGACCGGTGAAGGTGTGACGCTGCGGTCCGTTGGTGGCGCAGTCGAAGACCACGTCCGACTTGTGCTGCTCCCAACCCTCCCGCAGGTCCGCCACGGTCAGCGTGACGGGACGGTCGATGTCCCCGCACAGGGAGAGGACACCCGTGCGTACGGGGATCGTGCGCGTGGGCATGCCGGTTCGGCTCATCGGATTCCCCCTCCAGACACCAGTCGTGGCTGCCGCCAGTCGTACCCGGCCGCTGTCCAAGGGAATCGTGGATGCGACCCATCTGGCCGCATTTTCCTTGCTGTTGAGAGCTTGATACGAAGACTGGGGTGGCGAATCCCAGTTGATCCTCCGGACGCTTCCCTTGCCTCCCCTCCTCCCCACCCTCAGCCGGAGTGAAGGATCCGCATGCGATCGGGTTCCGCCGGATCCCGGTCGACGACTTGGACGGGCGTCGAAGCCCACTGCCACACGCTGATGCCCGGCGTGCGGGAGAACTGGATCCGGCCGCGGGTGCCTTCGACATCGACGCGCGGCCAGGCCGCGGCAGTACGCGCCCGGTCCGCGCCGTGCGAACGCAGCACATCGGCGAGGACGGTGACCGTGTCGTAGCCCTCAAACGCGACGAAGGAGGGTGTTTCGGCCAGTCGTTCCCTGAGGGCCTTCTCGACGCGTGCGCCGAGCGGGGTGAGGCGCTCGGGCAGATAGCGCAAGAACGGGATCGCGGCGCCGTCGTCGCCCAGCAGCGCCGCCCACTCGGCGAACTCCGGCTGCCCGGCCGGAGCACCGATCATGACTTCCGCGAGACGCCGATCGCTGCGCACGGACTTGACGATCGGCACCGCGGGATCCGGGTGGCCGACCAGCAGAAGGAGGGCTGTCGCCTGCTCGTCGGCGAGTTCGCCGCACAGGGCCGTGGGCGAGAGCGCGCTCATGTCGAGTTCGACGACGGCGCCGCCACGTGGGGTGAGGCAGTCCCGCAGAACGCGGGTCCCGGCTGCCCAGTAGACACTCTGCTGGGCAGCCACGGCGATGCGGCTGTGGCCCGCGTCGAGAAGAAAGTCCGCGTAGACGCGCCAGCCGCGGGACTGCGGCGGGCAGAGGCGCGCGACCCACTCCGTCGGCTGTTCGGTGAGGGCGTCGAGAACCGCTGACGAGCAGAGGTACGGCAGGCCGATGGTGTCGGCCCTGGCAGCAGCGGCGCGAGCGACGACGCTGTGATACTCGCCCGCCACGGCAGCCACACCCAGACCGGCCAATTCCTCCACGGCCGCGGCGGCCCTCGCGGGATCAGCCGCGGTGTCCCGGACCACCAGCTCGAGCGGCCTTCCGGTGATCCCGCCGGCGTCGTTGACCTCACGCACGGCCAGCTCAAGTCCTGCGAGCAAGTGCCGGCCTGCCTCGACCCAGCCAGGGCGAGTCAGGGGAACGAGAGCGCCGATCCGGACGGCTGAACCGTCAGCTCGTCCCGCTCCCGTTCCCGCACCCGCACCCGCACCCGCTCCCGATGGGGTCGGTGGCGTACTCATGCGCGTGCCCCCAGTTCCCAGCCCCAGCCCTCAGCCTCAGCCCCTAGCTCTTGAGGCCGACCGTCGCGCACGCCGCCTTGAGCTCGGCCGTGCAGATCTCCTTGGTCGTGTAGATGCCGTCCTTGATGACCGTGGACTTGATGGTGTCCCGCGTCAGGGGGCGGACCGAGACCAGGAGCGAGGGGATGTTCTTCGTGCTGGCGTTCTCGGACCTGTCCCCGGCCAGCGCGTCGTACTCGACCATGCGGCCCTGGGCGATCCGGACCGCCATCTGCGCGGCGCCGACGGCCTCTTCGGGGTAGGGCTTGTAGACGCTCATGTACTGCTCGCCCGTGACGACGCGCTGCACGGCAGGCAGCTCCGCGTCCTGGCCGGTGACCGGCGGCAGGTCCGTGAGGCCCGCGGCCTTGAGGGCCTTGATGGCACCGCCCGCCATGCCGTCGTTGGCGGAATAGACGGCCGCGATGTTGTCCTTGCCCAGCTCGGTGATCGCCTCGGTCATGTGGGTGCCGGCCGTCTTCGGCTTCCAGCCCACGGTGTTGTACGACTTGGCGATGTCCACCTGGTTCTGGAGCTGGGAGAGCGCGCCTTCCTTGAAGACGGCCGCGTTCGGGTCGGTCGGCGAACCGTTGATCATGACGATCTTGCTGTTCTGACGGTTGCCGCTGCCGAGCGCCTTCAGGATCGCCTGGCCCTGGACCTGGCCGACCAGTTCGTTGTCGAAGGCCACGTACCCGGAGACGGGTCCCTCGGCGAGCCGGTCGTAGGCGATGACGGGAATGTTCGCTTCCTTCGCCTTCTTGACCGACGGAGCGATCTTCTTCGCGTCCACCGCGCTCACCAGGATCGCGTCGACCTTGTCGGCGACCATCTGGTCGAGCTGGCTGCTCTGCTTGGCGGCGTCCTCGTCGGCGTTGGCGTAGACGAGCTTGCCCTTGCCGTTCGTGAGCTTCTTGACCTGCTTCTCGATGATGGGGTGGTCGAACTTCTCGTAGCGCGCCGTCTCCGCTTCGGGCAGGAGCAGACCGATGGTGACCGCGTCACCCTTCCTCTCGGTCTGCGACTCTCCGTCGTCGGAGCCCAGCAGGCTGCCGCATGCGGCGAGCGAGAGTGCCAAGGCGCTCACTGATACGGCGACGGTGGCTTCACGCGTACGGGTTCTCATTCGCCCACTTCCTCGATCGGACCGCTTCGTTGTGATCCGAGGTGGCTGAAAGCCAACCCCGGAGCGTTCCCGGCGTCAAGGAGTCAATGCATAACGAGATTGCAATGGAATGTGCGTTTCAGTATTGAACTGTCCTGCATTGACACGTGCCAATGCAGGAGCGTGCCAGTCCGAGCGAGAGAAGCCGCGGCCAAGCCCGCCACGTGGAGGTTTCCCGTCTCCTCGACGGTCGGCCGCGTTTCCGGGCTCTCCTCCACCGGTGGTGGCGCTGTTCCATTCGGTGACGGAGACTGCGCGCGGTGCAGTCGTACTCGTCACGGAGGGCGTAGAAGGATGACCGAATCGACGATGGTCAGGACCGGACCGATTCGCTATGCCATCGCGGAGCGCTTCGCACGTCCAAGGCCTGTGCAGGACCCGGACACCCGCCCGTCGAGCGGTGAGATCTGTCCTCAGCTGCCCTCCAGGCTCGACACGGTGATGGGCCCTCCCCTCGACCGCCACCCGCAGGGCGAGGACTGCCTGAACCTGTCGATCACGACACCGGCCCGTGACGCCGGGGCCCGCCCGGTGCTCGTGTGGTTGCATGGCGGCGGGTTCAGCAGCGGCGCCGGGCTGATGGACTGGTACGACGGCGGCGCACTGGCCGCCCAGGGCGATGTGGTGGTCGTCAGTGTCAACTACCGCCTCGGCGCGCTCGGTTACCTCTTCCTCGACGGAATCAGCGAGGGCAACCTCGGCCTGCACGACCAGTTGGAAGCACTGCGCTGGGTCAACGCGCACATCGCCGCGTACGGGGGAGACCCCGGCAACGTCACGGTGATGGGCCAGTCGGCCGGCGGCCTGTCCATCCGCATCCTCCTCGACATGCCGGAGGCCAAGGGGCTGTTCCGCCGGGCGATCCTGCAGAGCGCCCCGCTCGCACTCGCGGCGCGCCCCCGGGATGGCGCCCAGGTCCTGGGCCGCCTCTTCGCCGACTTCGTCGCCTCCGACCCGCGCACCGCTGACATACGCGCGATCCTGGCGGCCCAGCGCGAGACCGCGCTGGCCAATGTGAGCCGCTCCGGCAGCACGATGGAACCGGCGTTCACCCCTGTCGAGGCCGCGCACCCCTCCGCGCACTCCTCCGCGGAGCCCTTCGACTCCTTCGAGGAGAACGTAGGCGGCCTCGACATCCTGTACGGCTGGAACCTCGACGACATGACCGCGTTCCCCGGCGAGGGCGACGACACGGCGGACGTGACCCGCCGCGTCTACGAAGAACCCCTGTCCCTCTTCGGGACGCGCGCGGCGCGGGCGGGCGCCCAGGTGCACCGGTACCGCCTTGACTGGCGCCCGGCCGCATCACCCTTCGGCGCCACCCACTGCCTCGAACTCCCGCTCCTCTTCGGCTCGCGCGAGGCTTGGCGGGCGTCGCCGATGCTCGGGAACGTCCCCTGGCAGGAGGTGGACACGCTCGGCTCGAAGCTGCGTACCGCCTGGATCACCTTCGCCCGTACCGGCACCCCCGGGCGCACGTCCGCACCGCTGCGCTGCGTGCGGGTGCCCGGCTAACCCGGATGGTCGAGGACGAGCTGGACCCGTACGCCAGGGAAGACCTCCTGGCCGTCCGCCGCGGTCCGCACCTTCGGTGCCTAGTCGGCCCGGGAGAAGGCGGGCGCGGAGCGCCTGCGCCGGCGCGCGGTCAGCCTGGGGCTCACCGCTCCGCGGGCGGCCGTGCTCCAGCGGGCCATTTCTCGGCCCCGGTGAGACCAGAGGTCCGCAAATTTCCGCAATGTGTGGTGGGCCATCGGCCGGTCGGGCGAAATATGTAGAGGTTGCCCGTGCCGTGAAGGCGATCTCGTGCTACTGTTGATCGTAGTTGCAGTTGTGGTTCCCATAAGACTTCAAGTGCCTTTGGTGGATCTATTCCGCCGGGCACTTTTGTATTTCCGGAGACGTTTTCCGGACGGGGCAATCAACGTGGCGACGCCGGGGTCCGCACAGTGCGGGTCCCGGGCTTGCCCCGAAGGAGATATTTAGTATGGCTACTGGCACCGTGAAGTGGTTCAACTCGGAAAAGGGCTTCGGCTTCATCGAGCAGGAGGGTGGCGGCCCCGACGTCTTCGCCCACTACTCGAACATCGCCACCCAGGGCTTCCGTGAGCTTCAGGAAGGCCAGAAGGTGAACTTCGATGTCACTCAGGGCCAGAAGGGCCCGCAGGCCGAGAACATCGTTCCTGCCTGACGCTGAAGCGTAAGACGAGGCTGGTGCCCGCACCTCACGGTGCGGGCACCAGCTCGTTGCTGTTTACAGAAGTTTGTCTTTTATTCGGCTCGTGCTTGCAATTCGTTCGGTTGAAATCCACCGAGAATTCCTCGATGCGTGCCATATCGAGGAAGGTTCTCCATGAACCGTTCAGCTCGCACGAACGACCGCTATTCCACCCCCCGCAACAGCGGCGGCCCCCGCGGCGCCAACAGCCGTCAGGGCGGCTTCCGACCCGGCAATCGCTCCGGCGGCCAGGGACGACGTCCCGCCGCCCCGCAGGGCGAGTTCGCTCTCCCGGTCACCATCACCCCGGGCCTCCCGGCGGCGGAGACCTTCGCTGAACTCGACATGCCGGCCCCGCTGTTGAAGACGCTCACCGACCTCGGCGTGACCGAGCCCTTCCCGATCCAGGCGGCGACGCTGCCGAACGCCCTCGCGGGCCGGGACGTACTGGGCCGTGGCCGTACCGGTTCCGGCAAGACCCTCGCCTTCGGGCTCCCGCTCCTCGTGCGTACCGCCGGACAGCGCGCCGAGTCGAAGCGGCCCCTCGCCCTGGTCCTCGTTCCCACGCGGGAGCTCGCCCAGCAGGTCACCGAGGCACTCACGCCGTACGCCCGTGCCCTGAAGCTCAAGCTCGCCACGGTGGTCGGCGGCATGTCCATCGGCCGGCAGGCCGGTGCGCTGCGGTCCGGGGCCGAGGTGCTCGTCGCGACACCCGGTCGGCTCAAGGACCTCATCGAGCGCAAGGACTGCCGTCTGGACCGGGTGAGCATCACCGTCCTGGACGAGGCCGACCAGATGGCCGACATGGGCTTCATGCCCCAGGTCACCGAACTGCTCGACCAGGTGCGCCCCGACGGCCAGCGGATGCTGTTCTCGGCCACGCTCGACCGCAATGTCGACCTGCTGGTGCGCAGTTACCTCCACGACCCCGTCGTCCACTCCGTCGACCCCTCCAAGGGCGCGGTCACCACGATGGAGCACCACGAACTGCACGTGCACGGCGCCGACAAGATGGCGACCGCCACGGAGATCGCGGCGCGTGAGGGCCGGGTCATCATGTTCCTGGACACCAAGCACGCCGTGGACCAGTTCACCAAGCACCTGATGGGCAGCGGTGTGCGCGCCGCCGCGCTGCACGGCGGCAAGTCCCAGCCGCAGCGCACCCGCACCCTCGCCCAGTTCAAGACCGGTGCCGTGACGGTCCTGGTCGCCACGAATGTCGCCGCGCGCGGGATCCACGTCGACAACCTCGACCTGGTCGTGAACGTCGACCCGCCCAGCGACCACAAGGACTACCTCCACCGTGGCGGGCGTACGGCCCGCGCCGGTGAGTCCGGCAGTGTCGTCACGCTGGTGACGCCCAACCAGCGTCGCGACATGAGCCGTCTGATGTCCGCCGCCGGTATCCGGCCGCAGATCACCCAAGTCCGTTCCGGCGAGGCCGAGTTGAGCCGCATCACCGGCGCGAAGGCCCCCTCCGGTGTGCCGATCGCCGGCAGCACGCCGACGGAGCGCCCCAAGCAGCGCGGCGGCGCCCCCTTCCGGGGGATGGGTACGCGTCCGGGGCAGCCCGGCCGCTCCGGCGGCGGCTCGCGCCGGACCGCCGAATCCCGCGAGATGGCGGAGGCCCGCAAGGCCGCACGGGTGCGTCGCGCAGCCTGAGCAGAGTTCTTGACCTTCGGGTCAAGAAAGGCTTAGGCTCCTGATCATGGGAAGGCCGAAGCAGTTCGATCCGGACGCCGCCGTCGAGCGGGCCATGGACGTGTTCTGGCGCAAGGGTTATGCCGCCACCACGCCCCAGGACCTCGTCGACGCGCTCGGTATCGGCAAGGGCAGTCTCTACAACACCTTCGGCAGCAAGCACGCGCTCTTCGAGCGGGCGCTGCGCCGCTACCGCGACAGTCAGGCCGTGGCTCTCATCGAGATGCTCGAGGAGTCGGGGCCCGTGAAGGAGCGGTTGCGCGCGGCGCTGTGGCTGCTCGTTGAGATGGACCTCGCCGATCCGGACCGGCGCGGCTGCATGGCGGTGAACACCGCTGCGGAGCTGGCCGGGACGGACGAGGTGGCGACCGACCTGGTGCGGCGTATGTTCGACCGCACCGAGGAGGCCTTCTCCGCTCTGGTGGAGAAGGGGCAGCGGGCGGGGGAGATCGACTCCGGCCGGGACGCGCGCGCCGTCGGGAGTCTCCTGTTGACCACGGTCGTCGGCCTGCGGCTGATGGCGCGGGTCGCGGAGGGGCCGGAGCGCCTTTCCCGGGTGATCGACGCGACGGTCGACTCTCTCTGACCCTGATTCTCCCGCGCTGAGTTCGTCGGTTCGGTGTGCCGCCGCATCCGGTGCTGGGTGCTGGGTGCTCGGTGGTTCCGGAGTTTCGTAGTTCTGTAGTTCAGTCCTCGATCTTCAGTCGATCTGCGCTGTTGACGTGTACCCGTGTTCTGTACTTGTAGTTCAAAAACTGTTGCTTGAAGGAGCTGGAACAGCATGAAGCTCGACCTCAATGGCAAGACCGCCGTCGTCACCGGTGCGAGCCGGGGGATCGGTCTGGCCACCGTCCGGACCCTGATCGACGAGGGTGTACGCGTCGTGGGCGCGGCCCGCACCATCACCCCCGAGCTCAAGGAGGCGGGAGCCTTCGCCGTGTCGGCCGACCTCGGTACTCCGGAGGGGGTGGCCGCGCTCATGGAGGGCGCCTTCGCCGAGCTGGGCGGCATTGACCTGCTGGTCAACAACGTCGGCGCCGGTGACGCCGTGGAACCGGTCGGCTTCCTCGCCACCGACGACGCGCAGTGGCAGGGCGTCTTCGACCTCAACCTGCTCAGCGCGGTCCGTGTCAGCCGTGCCGCGCTGCCCAGTCTGATCGAGCGCCGCGGCGCGATCGTGAACGTCTCGTCCATCAACTCCCGCCTGCCCGCGGCCGGTCCCGTCGCCTACAGCGCGGCGAAGTCGGCGCTCACCTCGCTGAGCAAGTCGCTCGCCGAGGAGTTCGGGCCCCGGGGCGTGCGGGTCAACACCGTCTCGCCCGGAGTGGTGCGCACCGCCATCTGGGAGGACCCCGAGGGCTTCGGCGGCAAGGTCGCGGCCGGTGCGGGGGTCGAGCACGGGGCGTTCCTCGCGCAGATCCCGGAGGCGTTCGGCGTGACGAGCGGGCGCATCACCGAGCCCCAGGAGGTGGCGTCGCTGATCACGTTCCTGCTGTCGGGCGTTGCGGGCAACGTCACCGGTGCCGACTACGTGATCGACGGGGGCACGGTCAAGACGGTCTGATGGTGCCGCCGTCTCCCTAAGCGACTAGCAGATTTGCCTAAAGGTATTAGGCAGCTGCATAATCGGTTCTGTCGGGGAGTCGAAGGAGAGGTGAGGGCATGGTTCGCGCAGGACTGACCACGGAGCGCCTGGCCCTGGCCGGGGCGGAGCTGGCCGACGAAGTCGGCTTCGAGCAGGTCACCGTCTCGGCTCTGGCCAGACGGTTCGACGTCAAGGTCGCGAGTCTGTACTCGCACCTGAAGAGCTCCCAGGACCTCAAGACCCGGATCGCCCTCCTCTCCCTGGAGGAACTCGCCGACCGGGGTGCGGCGGCCCTGGCCGGGCGGGCCGGGAAGGACGCCCTGACCGCGCTCGCCAACGTCTACCGCGACTACGCCCGGGAGCACCCCGGGCGTTACGCCGCGGCCCAGCTGAGGCTCGACCCGGAGACGGCCGCCGCCAGCGCCGGCGGCAGGCACGCGCAGATGACGCGGGCGATCCTGCGCGGCTACGACCTGACGGAGCCCGACCAGACCCACGCGGTCAGGATGCTGGGCAGCGTCTTCCACGGCTACGTCAGCCTGGAGCTGGCGGGCGGCTTCAGCCACAGTGAGCCCGACTCGCAGGAGACGTGGTCACGCGTCCTGGACGCCCTCGACGCCCTGTTGCGGAACTGGCCCGCGCCCTGACCCGGGCCTTGTGCCCGTATCGGGGCCCGTGCCTTGACCCGGGCCCCACGCCCCCAACCACCTTGATCAGCAGGCGGAGACATGGACACCGAGACGGACACCGAGATGGACACCGAGCACGACTGGATCAGCACGCCCATCACCGCGGACATCCTGCGCGGTGCCCTCGACCTGGAGCACACCGAGCACGGCGTCCTGCCGCACCGGCTGCCCGCGCGGGCCCGCGCCCAGTGCACCGACGGGCAACTGGCCATGGCGGAGGCCCAGCCCTCCGGCGTACGCCTCGCCTTCCGTACCCGCGCCACCGCCGTCGAACTGGACGCGCTGCCCACCAAGCGTGTCTACGTGGGCGCCCCGCCCCGCCCGGAGGGTCTGTACGACCTGCTCGTCGACGGCCGCCTGGCCGGTCAGGCCACCGTGAACGGCGGCAACACCCTGACCATCGACCTCACCACCGGATCCGCCGAGCGCACGTCGGGCCCCGTCGGCACCCTGCGCTTCACCGAACTGCCCGGCGGCGACAAGGACATCGAGATCTGGCTGCCGCACAACGAGAGCACCGAACTCGTCGCGCTGCGCACCGACGCGCCCATCGAGCCCGCACATGACCGGGGCCGCAAGGTGTGGCTGCATCACGGCAGTTCGATCAGCCATGGCTCCGACGCCGCGAGTCCCACCACCACCTGGCCCGCGCTCGCCGCCTCCCTCGGTGGCACGGAGTTGATCAATCTCGGTCTGGGCGGCAGCGCCCTGCTCGACCCGTTCACCGCGCGCGCCCTGCGGGACACCCCTGCCGACCTGATCAGCATCAAGATCGGCATCAATCTGGTCAATGCCGACCTCATGCGCCTGCGTGCTTTCGGGCCCGCAGTCCACGGGTTTCTCGACACCATCCGCGAAGGTCACCCCACCGCACCGCTGTTGGTCGTGTCGCCCATCCTGTGCCCCATCCACGAGGACACGCCCGGCCCCAGCGCGCCGGACTTCAATGCCCTCGGGGAGGGGCGGCTCGGGTTCGTCGCCATGGGCGAACCGGAGGAGACGGCGAGCGGGAAGCTGACCCTCGGGATCATCCGTGACGAGCTGGCCCGGATCGTGGAGCAGCGGTCGGCCGAGGATCCCAATCTGCACTACCTCGACGGCCGCGAACTGTACGGGGACGACGACTCGGCCGAGCTGCCGCTGCCCGACCAGCTCCACCCGGACGCGGCCACCCACCGCCGCATGGGCGAACGCTTTGCCAAGCTGGCCTTCGCGGCCGACGGCGCCTTCTCGGCCGACGGCGCCCTCGGGGGCTCAGGCGCGTGAAGCCGGGCTCGGTGACTCACCCGAGTTCCGCGTGTCCCTTCGCGCCCTGGGTGAGCAGCCACTGGACTACGTCGTCGGCGGCGTCCTGCGTGCGGGCGATGTCCAGAGGCGTCATGTCGTCGTAGCCGATCCAGTTCACGTCTGCGCCTTGCTTCAAGAGGCGCCGTGCCGTGGGGAGTTGGCCGCCGTGACAGGCGCCCCAGAAGGCGCTGGTGATCTCGGGCCCGGTGGGGGAGTCGGGGGCGGAGAGGAAGGCCTCGACCTGGTCGAGGAGGCCAAGGGTGGCCGCGTCCTGCAGATCCGCACGGGCCCCGTGCTCCAGGAGCCTGCGGGCCGCCCGCCACTGGCCGAAGCCGCGCGCGTCGGCGAGCGGGGTGCCGCCGCCGATGACGGCGCCGGGGGCCTCGATGTCGGCGCCCGCGTCGATGAGGGCGTCCAGTGCGGTGACGTCGTCGTTGCTTGCCGCCCAGTGCAGTGGCGTCTCGGTGTGGGCGCCGACGAAGCGGGCGTTGGGGTCGGCGCCCGCCGCGGCGAGCGTGCCGATGACCGCCGCGGAGTCGGGGCGGTGGCCGGGCCAGTCGGTGGCGATGTGCAGGAGGCTCCGCCGGCCCGCGGCGGGGCCGTCCTGGCTGATGCCGCTGGCGGCCAGGGCGGGGTGGTCGGCCAGGAGCTGACGCAGGGCGGGGACGTCGCCCTTCCGGATGGCCTCGGTCACCGTGACGGCCAGTGGGTCTTGGGAGTCGAGGATGTCCATGAGGGGGAGGTCTCCTGCTCGTCGATCGGTCTGGTCCAGACCTATTGACGGCAGGTCTGGACCTCTTTACGGTGTGGCGCGTCGCACCACTTACGTCTCCAGGCACCACAGTCCAGGAGGTAAGCGTGTCATCCCGAACCTCTCCTCGCGCCTTCGCCCCGCGCCGTGCGCCGTCCCGCCTCCTGGCGATCGGTCTGGCGATGGCCTTCGCCGTGCCGGTGCTCGTGGGCGCCGCGCCGTCGCAGGACCCCCAGGACAGCACCCAGGCCGCCGCGCAAGCGGCCCCCAACGCCCAGGGCACTCAGGGAACTCAGGGCGTCAAGGGCGCCCAGGACGAGACGTGCGCGGTCAAGTCGAAGCCCGCAGGGAAGGTGCTCCAGGGCTACTGGGAGAACTGGGACGGAGCCGCCAACGGCGTTCACCCGCCGTTCGGTTGGACCCCGATCACCGACACCCGCATGCGTGACCACGGCTACAACGTGATCAACGCGGCGTTCCCCGTCATCCGTTCCGACGGTACCGTCCTGTGGGAGGACGGGATGGATTCGACGGTCAAGGTCGCCACTCCGGCCGAGATGTGCCAGGCGAAGGCGAACGGCGCCACGATCCTGATGTCGATCGGCGGCGCGACGGCGGGTATCGACCTCAGTTCGAGCAAGGTCGCCGACCGCTTCGTCGAGACCGTGGTGCCGATCCTGAAGAAGTACAACTTCGACGGCATAGACATCGACATCGAGACCGGCCTAGTGGGCAGCGGCAACATCAACCAGCTCTCCGCCTCGCAGGCCAACCTCATCCGCATCATCGACGGTGTCCTCGCCCGGATGCCTGCCAACTTCGGCCTGACGATGGCGCCCGAAACGGCGTACGTCACCGGAGGGAGCGTGGTGTACGGCTCGATCTGGGGCGCGTACCTCCCCATCGTGAAGAAGTACGCGGACAACGGCCGCCTCTGGTGGCTGAACATGCAGTACTACAACGGCAGCATGTACGGCTGCTCCGGCGACTCCTACTCCGCCGGAACCGTCCAGGGCTTCGTGGCGCAGACGGACTGCCTGAACAAGGGCCTCGTCATCCAGGGCACCACGATCAAGGTCCCCTACGACAAGCAGGTCCCGGGCCTGCCCGCACAACCGGGCGCGGGCGGCGGCTACATGGCGCCGAGCCTGGTGTCGCAGGCGTGGAACCACTACAACGGCGCGCTGAAGGGCCTGATGACGTGGTCCATCAACTGGGACGGCTCGAAGGGCTGGACGTTCGGCGACAACGTGAAGCGGCTGTTCTAGCGTGCCCTGCTCTGCTCCGGCCTGGCGAAGACGTCGTACGCCTCCTGCATCTCCCACAGGCCGAAGCGGTGCGTGACGAACCCGCCGACGTCCAACTGCTTGGCTGCCACCATGCGCAGCGGCGTCGGTGTGGAGCAGGTGTCCACGAGCCCAGTGGTGATCCTGACATTGCGGATCCAGAGGTCCTCCAGGAGGTCTCCTGGACGCACCGTGGTGACGGAGGCTCCGACCTACTGCACGGTGCCGACGGCCTCGTGGCCGAGGACCCGGCCCGGCTCGACGGCCGGGACGTCACCCAGCGCCTTCATGACTGCCTCCTTGCGCTGGTCAGCCGGCTTTCGGCTCGCCCGTGAGGCGGGTCGCGATCCGGCCCGCCCAGGCCTCGATCTCTGCGAAGTCGCGGAAATCCCCGCCCTTGCCGGAGGAGACGATCTTCCGGGCGATGAATCCCTTCGCCCCCTCGTCGAGGCACCCTCCGAAGGTGGTGTGTTCCTTGGCGTCGAGCCGGACCATGGCCCGCTTCACGCCGGGTACAGGCGGGATGTCGCGCTCCGAGGCCGACGCGTCGAGCGGACCACTGCTGAAGAGCCACAGGGGCCGACCGGCCAGTTCGCGGTCATGGCGACGGATGAAGCGCCGGGCGTCCTTGTGCCAGCGCCCGGCGTACAGCCCGCCTCCGACCACTACTGCGTCGTAGGAACCCACATCCGTCACAGATCCGGCGGGCATCGCCTTCGCCGACATGCCTGCCTTGCGCAGGACCTCGGCAATGGTCCGCGCGATCCGCGCAGTTGAACCGTTCGTCGTTCCGTAGGCGACCAACACGCTGCTGGGCATGGCGGTCCGCCTCCTCTCACAGTTTTCGCAGCCAGTCTTCGGTGACGCCGTGCAGTGCCTGGTCGTCCGGCCTGAGGTGTGAGTCGTCCAGCCGGTAGGTGAGTTTGGCGACCACCGCGACGACCCCGTCGACCTGGCGCGTCATGGAGACGGCGATCTCCGTCTCGCTCTTGCGCTCCATCTGTCCGGCGAGTGTGACCACACCTTCGGCCACGGACACCTCGATGATCTGAGGCGCCAGCCACAGGGTGCGCACCAGAACCTCCTTGATCACCTCGGCACGGATGTCGGCGTCGGGCCGCAGGAAGACCTGCAGCAGGTCGTGCCGCGTGACGATGCCGACGAGCCGCTCCTCCTCGTCGAGGACGGGCAACCGCTCCACGTGCCGCTGCGCCATGGTGCGGGCGGCTTCGACGATGGTGTCTTCGGCGTGCACGGTCACGGGCGGGTCGGTCATGAGCTGGCCGGCGGTGCGGGCCTTCGCCTTCGCCGCCTGCTCCTTGGTGCTGCGGGTCAGCGCGGGGAGCCGGAAGCGGCGCTTCGGCGGGTACGGGTCGGGGGCGGCCGCGGCGTGCCGGGCCATCAGGTCGGTCTCGGAGATCACCCCGACGACCTTCTCGTCGCCGTCGACCACCGGCAGCCCGCTGATGTGATGGTCGGCGAGCAGTCGCGCCACTTCCTTGAACGGGGTGCCGTAGTCGGCGCGTATGACATCCGTGGTCATCACGGAGCCGACCTTGTTGTGCTTCATGAGCGTTCCTTCCTCAGCGAAGTCGGGACTGGCGGTCGCGGAGGCCGATGCGGCCGAAGCCGTTGATGCCGACACGTGTGGTCATGGCGGTGAACTCCTTTGCGACGTAGGGGGTTTCAGGCGGTCCAGGCCCAGTCGGCGACCTCGGGCATGTCCGTGCCGTGTCCCCTGATCCAGGCGTGGTGCCGGGTGCGGGCATCGGCCATGTCCTGGCGAACGGCGGCGGCGCGCACGGAGAGGCCGGGAACCCGGTCGATGACGTCCATGACGAGGCGATAGCGATCCATGTCATTGCGGACGACCATGTCGAACGGCGTGGTCGTGGTGCCCATCTCCTTGTAGCCGCGGACGTGGAGGCGGGCGTGTCCGGCGCGGCGGTAGGCGAGCCGGTGGATCAGCCACGGGTAGCCGTGGTACGCGAAGATCACCGGCTTGTCGGTGGTGAAGAGCCCGTCGTACTCGAAGTCGCTCATACCGTGGGGGTGTTCCTCGCGGGGCAGCAGCCGGGTCATGTCGACGACATTCACGACCCGCACGGCCAGGTCCGGCAGATGACGGCGGAGCAGGTCGGTGGCGGCCAGGATCTCCAGGGTGGGGACGTCGCCCGCGCAGGCGAGGACGACATCCGGTTCGCGGTCCCCGTGGCCGGAGCCTGCCCAGTCCCAGATTCCGGCACCGCGGGCGCAGTGGGCACGTGCCTGGTCCATGGAGAGCCAGTCGAAGCACGGCTGCTTGCCGGCGACGATCACGTTGACGTAGTCGCGGCTGCGCAGGGCGTGGTCCGCCACGGACAGCAGCGTGTTGGCGTCCGGCGGCAGATAGACCCTGACTACCTCGGGACTCTTGTTCAGGACATGGTCGACGAAGCCGGGGTCCTGATGGGAGAAGCCGTTGTGGTCCTGGCGCCAGACGTGCGAGGTGAGGAGGTAGTTGAGAGAGGCGATGGGGGCCCGCCAGGGCAACTCCCGTGATGTCTTGAGCCACTTGATGTGCTGGTTGACCATCGAGTCGACGATGTGGACGAACGCCTCGTAGCAGGAGAACAGGCCATGCCTGCCGGTGAGGAGGTAGCCCTCCAGCCAGCCCTGGCAGGTGTGTTCGGAGAGGATCTCCAGCACCCGCCCGTGGCGGTCCAGGTGCTCGTCCACCTGGAGGGTCTGGGCCTGCCAGGCCTTGCCGCTGACGTTGAAGACGGCTTCCAGCCGGTTGGAGGCCGTCTCGTCCGGCCCGACGAGACGGAAGTCGCGGCGCTCCGATGTGTCCTTCATGACCTGTTCGAGGAGGTCGCCCAGAACCCGGGTGGGTTCGTGCTGGGTGGCGCCGGGCTTGTCGACGGGGACGGCAAAGCGGTCGAGGGGCGGGACGGGCAGGTTCCGTACGAGCAGGCCCCCGTTGGCGTGCGGGGTGGCACCGAGCCGGCGGGCGCCGGCGGGGATACAGGCCAGGACATCGGCGGCAGGCCGCCCTGCGGCATCGAAGAGCTCCTCCGGGCGGTACGAGCGCAGCCATGTCTCCAACTGCCGCAGGTGTTCCGGGTTTTCGCGTACACCGGACAAGGGGACCTGGTGGGCGCGCCACGTGCCCTCGACCTGGACGCCGTCCACCTCGGCGGGCCCGGTCCAGCCCTTGGGGGTGCGCAGCACGATGACGGGCCAGGGCACCCGTTCGGCCACGCCTTCATCGCGGGCTGTCGACTGCAGCACCTTGATTCGGTCCAGGGCCTGGTCGAAGGCTTCGGCCATGGCGCGGTGGATCTCGTTGGGGTCGTCGCTGGTGACGTGGATGGGCTCGTGGCCGTAGCCGCGCAGCAGCGCATCGAGTTCGGGCTCCGGGAGCCGGGAGAGCACCGTCGGGTTGGCGATCTTGTAGCCGTTGAGATGGAGGATCGGCAGGACCGCACCGTCGTGCACCGGGTCGAGGAACTTGTTGGAGTGCCAGGAAGCGGCGAGCGGTCCGGTCTCTGCCTCTCCGTCACCGATCACACAGGCGACCAGCAGGTCCGGGTTGTCGAAGGCGGCGCCGTAGGCATGAGCGAGCGAGTAGCCCAGTTCACCGCCCTCGTGGATGGAACCCGGTGTCTCCGGCGCGACATGGCTGGGCACTCCGCCGGGGAACGAGAACTGCCGGAAGAGCCGGTCCATGCCGGCGGCGTCGCGCGGGACATCGGGGTACGTCTCGCTGTAGCTGCCCTCCAGCCAGGAGTTCGCGAGCACTGCGGGGCCGCCGTGACCGGGCCCCCACACGCACAGTGCGTCCAGACCCCGCGCTTTGATCACCCGGTTGAGGTGGGTGTACACGAGGTTGAGGCCGGGCGAGGTCCCCCAGTGGCCGAGCAGCCGTGGCTTGATGTGAGCGGGCGTCAGACGTTCGGTCAGCAGAGGATTGGCCAGGAGGTAGATCTGGCCCACGGCAAGGTAGTTGGCGGCTCGCCAGTGGGCGTCCAGGGTGCGCAGTTCCTTGTCGGTCAATACCGTGCTGTCCTGGTGTTCGGCCTTGGTCATGGTGACTCCGTAAGTCATCGAGGCACGTCATCGAGGCACGTCATCGAGCAGAGGGGGCGGCATGGCGGGAAAGAAGTCGGCGACGTTGCCGCGTGCGGCATACGAGCGGGAGCTGCTGCGCCTGCAGACGGAACTGGTGAAGGTCCAGGAATGGGTGCGGGCCGAGGGCGCCCGCCTTGTCGTGGTGTTCGAGGGCCGGGACGCGGCGGGCAAAGGCGGCACGATCAAACGGGTCTCGGAGCATCTGAACCCGCGCGTCGCGCGCACCGTGGCCCTGCCCAGGCCGACGGAACGCGAGCGCACCCAGTGGTACTTCCAGCGGTACATCGAGCACCTGCCGGCGGCCGGAGAGATCGTGCTGTTCGACCGGTCCTGGTACAACCGGGCCGGTGTCGAGCACGTGATGGGCTTCTGCAGCAAGGAGGAGTACCAACTGTTCCTGCGCCAGTGCCCGATCTTCGAACGGATGCTGGTGGAGGAGGGCATCCTGCTGCGCAAGTACTGGTTCTCGGTGAGCGATGCGGTGCAACAGGAACGGTTCCGGCGCCGGCTGAAGGATCCGACGCGGCGCTGGAAGCTCTCGCCCATGGACCTGGAGTCGATCACACGCTGGGAGGCGTACTCCCGGGCGAAGGACGAGATGCTGGTGCACACCGATGTCTCGCAGGCGCCATGGTTCGTCGTCGAGAGCGACGACAAGCGCCGGGCCCGGCTGAACATGATGGCCCACCTGCTCGGCTCCCTGCCGTACCACGAGGTGCCGCCGCCGGTGCTGGAGCTGCCCTCCCGGCCACCGTCGACCGGCTACGTACGTCCGCCGCGTGACCTGCAGACATACGTCCCTGACCACGTGGCGGGCCTCTGAGCCGCTCACGGCGCTCATACCCTTTGCGGTACGACGGCGACCGGGCAGGCGGAGAGGTGCAGGACCGCGTGCGCGACCCGGCCGAGCTGGAGTCCGAAGTGCCCGTGTCGGCGTCGGGCGCCGACGACGAGCAGATCGGCTTCGGTCGATGCGGCCAAGAGCACCTTCTGGGCGGGGCCTTCGGCGGTACGCCGGTGCAGTTCCACTTCCGCCGGGACGTCCAGCAGTGCCGCTTCCAGGGTCGTTGCGGCCTGCTCCTCGTGCAGCCGGGCCGGTTCGCCCACAAGGAGCGGATGGTCAGTGGTCTCGTGCGCGGGGCATCGCCAGGCACGTACCGCCTCCAGGGGCACCGCGCGCCGCGCCGCCTCCCGGGCGGCGAAGCGCACGGCCGCCGCGCTCCGAGGCTGTTCGCCGACCCCCACCACCACGCGCCCGCGCACCGCGGGCTTCGCCTGGTTGTCGTGACTGCCGCGCAGCACGATCACGGGACAGTCGGCACGGGCGGCGACCGCGAGGCACACCGAGCCCAGAAGCAGCTCGGCGATGCCGCTGCGTCCGCGGGACCCCAGGACCAGCGCGCAAGCGTTACGCCCCTCGTGCAGCAGCTCCGGCACCGGCTCTCCGCGCAGTACCTCGGTGGAGATCTTCACGTTCGCCTCGCGGCGATGTGCGCGTTCCGCGGCGGCGTCGACGATGGTGTCGGCCTGTACCTGTTCCGAGGTCATGCCAAGCGCTTCGGCGAGAGCGGCCCCCTCGTAGCGCTCCCACAGCGAGGCGTACACGAGCCGGAGAGGCACCTCGCGCAGGGCGGCTTCGCCGACAGCCCAGTCGACGGCGCGCAGACTGGTCTCCGACCCGTCGACGCCCACTACCAGAGGCAGTTCCATGGTTGTCACCTTCCTGTGCCGAGGCCGTGCGCGACGACGGCGACGGGGACCGCGGCGTGGTGCAGGACAGCGTGCGTGATGGGACCGATGTGGGCGCCGAGGGAAATCCGCCTGACGCGACGGCCCACCACGACCAGACAGGCCTCACGCGAGGCGCTGACCAGCTGGTCGGCCGGCGTTCCGTACCGGGACTCCTCAACGACCTCGACGGCGGGGAACTTCTGCCGCCACGGCCGCATGATGTCCTGCAGCGCGAGGGCCTCCTGCCGGGACAGCTCGTTGTGGAAGTCGAGGTCGGTGGCGAGGCCATAGCCGTAGTAGGGCGGCGGATTCCAGCCGTGGACCACCCGCAGAGCGGTTGCGTGGAGTTGAGCCGCCTCGAAGGCGAACTCGACGAGCGCGGGGTCCGGGTCGCGGTCAGTGGCCAGACCCAGGACCACGGGCCGGTAAGGAGTCGCGGCAGACGGAATGCCTGCCGGGTCCATCAGATGCTCGTCCGCGGCCTGTTCCAAGGCGCGGACCAGCACCACCGGCCGTTCTGCGCGCGCCACGACGGCCTGGCCCACCGACCCCACCAGGAACCCTCCGACCCCGCTCATGCCACGGGAGCCCAGGGCGAGCAGCGCGGCACCTTTCGCCACTGAGGACAACATCTCGGCGGGCCGCCCGGAGAGGTGCTGCGCGGTGATCTCGACGCCGGGGTGCCGCAGGCGCAGTCCCTCGGCCGACTCGCGCGGAACCCGCTCGCTCCAGTGCTGCTGCGTCTTTGCGCCCAGGAGCGGTGCCTGCGCCATCGGATCCGGTACGGGCCCCCAGACATGCACCAACTTCAGCGGCACTCGCCGCAGTTCGGCCTCACGGGCCGCCCATTCAGCCGCAGACTGGCTTTCGGGTGAGCCGTCGAGGCCCACGATGATGGGGCGGGGCATGGTCTCCACCTCCTGAAATCCTTTTCCGGTTCCAGCGTCGTGCCGACCGGACCGGTCGTGCAGGGGCCACAGGGGCATGGCTGGGGCCGTTCGGCCCTGAGCCGGTCCGCCCGTGACGACTGGAGCGCCGTCCCGGCGGCTTCAGTTGTGCGGGACGACAGCCACCGGGCAGCGGACGTGGTGCAGCGCCGCGTGAGTGACGGCACCGATGTGCGCGCCGAGGCGACTGTCTCGTGTCCGGCGTCCCACGACGACGAGGGAGGCTCCCGCTGACGCGCTCACCAGTGCGGTGGCGGCCCGCCCTTCGCGGACGGTTTCCGTCACGGGGACTTCCGGGAATTTCTCGCACCATGGCCGCAGCGTCGCTTGTACGGCGCGTTCCTGTGCCGCGAGCAGTTCCGGTCCGGAGACCGGTACCTGCGGTTCATCGGCCGGTTGGTCGTGTGTCACGCGGTAGGCGTGGATCACCCGCAGTGTGGATCGGCAACGCCGAGCGGACTCGAAGGCGAACTCGATCAGTTCGTCGCAGGGGTGCTGGACGCCCAGGCCGAGGACGACGTCGCGGTACGGGGTCTCGGGTATCTCATCGGGGGAGATGCCGTCCACGGCGGGAAGATGTTCGTCGGCGGTGCTCTCGTCCGCCCGTATGAGCACCAAGGGGCGGGAGGACCTGGCGATGACCCGCTGGGACACCGAACCGAGCAGGAATCCAGAGACTCCGCCGAGGCCACGAGAGCCGAGCACCAGCAGATCCGTGTCGTCCGCGGCGGCCACCAGGGCGGCTGCCGCGGAGTCGCTCACCAGTCGCTCGACGACCTGCAGCCCGGGGTGCGCGGCACGGATGCTGCCTGCCGCCCGTTCCAGGATCTGTTCGGCCCACTCGTGCTCGGCCCTGCCCGCTGGGACGGAGGGGGCAGGGCGGGGGTGCCACGTCCAGGCATGCAGGAGATTCAGCGAGACGCCGCGACGCATGGCCTCACGGGCCGCCCAGTGTGCGGCGGCGAGACTCTGGGCGGATCCGTCGATTCCTGCGGTGATGTGCGGAAGCATGATGGGCTCTCCTGTATCCGGTCCTGCTCGATCTCGTTTCGAGCCTCGTACGGGAAGGCGCTCATGGGCAGGGGCCGCCCAGCCCCTTCACGGGCCCCTTCGGCCCAACGTCTGCTGCCGGGTGCTCGGGCCGGTTCGGCTGACGTCCGGCAGCAGGTCCGCCGACTGATCCTCGGCTGAGTTCCGAGCGTTCGCGGAGGCGCATCGCGGCCTGCGCCGGTTCAAGGACTTCCGCGGGGTGCCGGGTGGCCCGACCGGCGGGCCCGGGTGGCCCATGGCGGGCGCCCATGGGACAGGCGCATGCTTGAACGTGGCAGGTCAGTACGCCCGTCCTGGAGGGACGTCATGAGCTCTTCGACCACGCACAGCATTCTGCGGGCACTGCCCGCCGAGCACTCCCAGCGGTTGATGTGCATCGCCCGCGAGGTGTCATTCCCCCAGGGAACCCGTCTCTTCGAGGAGGGCTGGCGTGCCGACCGGTTCTGGATCATCCGCACCGGCACCATCCGCCTCGACATCCACGTGCCCGGCCGTCAGCCGGCCGTCGTCGAAACCCTCAGTCACAACGAACTCGTCGGCTGGTCCTGGCTGTTCGCGCCGCACTCCTGGCACCTGGGGGCCGAGACCACGACGCCTGTACGAGCGTACGAGTTCGATGCCGTGGCCGTCCGGGCCATGTGTGATGAGGACCCCGCCCTGGGGCACGCGGTCACCCAGTGGGTGGGCGAGATCCTCGCCCGCAGGCTGCGCGCATCCCGCACGCGGCTGCTCGATCTGTACGCCCCGTACGGCAGCGGCAGCACCCTGTGAACACACCCGGAATCGGACGTAGCAGTCGGATCTGGCTACAGAGGTGCTCGGTGACGTGGCCGAGGCGCCGTTGACATCGGTCGAGATACGCCGCTGGGGCCCTTCGCGCGGCCCCGCAACGGTCACACCCCCTCACGCGCACGACGAGCACGAGCACAGCGCATTATGGGCGTGAATGGGGCCAGTCGGCCCTAGTGCATCCAGGCCCGGAGGGTGATGATCGCCTCAGGGACAGCCCGCAGTCTGTCAGCCACCGGGGAACAAGGGGTCGTCATGACCGAGGCGCGCGACTTCACGGAGCAGAAACCGATCCGCGTCTTCCTCCTGGACGACCACGAGGTCGTACGGCGTGGTCTGGCCGACCTCCTGGACGCCGAACCGGACATCTCGGTGGTCGGCGACGCCGAGAACGTCGAGCACGCGCTCGTACGCGGCCCTGCCCTCCGACCGGACGTCGCCGTCCTCGACGTGCGCCTGCCCGACGGGGACGGGATCACCGTCTGCCGCGAACTGCGCAGCCAGATGCCGGAGCTGGCCGTGCTGATGCTGACCTCCTTCGACGACGAGGACGCCCTGCTCGACGCGATCATGGCGGGAGCAGCGGGTTATGTGCTCAAGCAGATCAAGGGATCCGACCTGGTCTCGGCCGTACGTACCGTCGCCTCGGGCCAGTCCATGCTCGACCCCGCGACGACCGCACGGCTGATGAGTTCTCTGCGCGCGGGCCCCGCCGAGACCCCGGCCATGGCCCCCGAACTGGCAAGTCTCTCGCCGCGCGAGCGGGACATCCTCGAGCTCGTCGGAGATGGGCTCACCAACCGGGAGATCGGCAAGAAGCTCTACCTTTCAGAGAAGACCGTGAAGAACCACATCTCTCGCCTGCTGGCCAAACTGGGCGTCCACCGGCGGGTCCAGGCGGCGGTCCTCGCATCCCAACTCGACCATCCCGAATCCGGTGAACGGCCCGCGAGGTGACGCACATCCGGGCCATCCGGTGCCGGTTGGGGCCGTCCGGCCCCTCTTTCCGTCGCTCTCGGCAACCGCACGCCGGGAACAGTTGCCGAACAGCCCCGCAGCCTCTTCGGTCCCGGGCGGGAGCAGTTTCCGATGAAGTCTCCGACTCTCGATGCCCCGACCCTGGAGACGCTCGTCCCGGCCGCTGCGGCGTCGCTCCTTCACCAGGCGTTGGAATGGCCTGACCTGCGGGCGGCGCGACTTCAGCTCCCTGAGCTCGTCGGGACGCGCCACATCAAACGAGTTCCGCCGCCACCTGGCCGTTCACCGAGCGTCAGCACGCCACCCAGTGCACGGGCCCGATCCTCCAGATTCTTCAACCCGCTGTGTTCAACCCCATCGGGCACGCCGCTTCCGTCATCCGTCACACTCAGCGCCAATTGTCCTTCAGCGCACCGCAGATGGACGTCCACAGACCGCGCCCCCGAGTGCCGTGCGGCATTGCTCAGGGCCTCGCCGAGCACGGCCAGCGCGTGGTCCGCGACCTCGCCGGGAACGTCGGTGTCGACCAGCCCTTCGATCCGCAGCGCGGGAGTGAAGCCGAACGAGGAGGCAGAGGCATGCACCACCGTGGATGCCCTCCCTCGCAGTCCGTTGTCCTCTCTGGCCGTGCCCCCGTGCGTACGCAGCCCAAAGATGGTGGACCGAATGATCTTGATGGTGTCGTCGAGGTCGTCGACGGTCCGCGCCAGCCGTTCGGTGGCCTCGGGATGGTCCACGAAGCGCTGGGTGCTCTGCAGAGTCATGCCCGCCGCGAAGAGCCGCTGAATCGCCAGGTCGTGCAGATCGCGTGCGATCCGGTCGCGGTCCTTGAGCAAGGTGATCTGCTCCGCGTCCCGGCGCCGCTCGGCGAGCTCCAGTGCCAGCGCCGCTTGGCCCGCGAAACCGAGCAGAGGCCCGGTGTCGGCATCGACGAACGGAGTACCGCCCGCCAGACGCCCCAACAGCAACACTCCGCGCGCCTTGCCGCCCGCGCCCAGCGACACCGCGACCACCGGCCCGAGCCCAGCCCACTGCGCGTCCCGCTCCTCAGTGCGGGCATCCTGCGCGATGTCGGCACTGACCACCGGCTCCGTCGTCGTCAGTACGGCCCCGACGAGGCCCTCCCGCGCAGAGAGCACCAGCCCGCTACGTCTCTCTGCGTCCGCGCCGACCGCGAGCATCGGCCGAAGTTCCTCAGCGCCGGATACATACTCCGCGAGCATCCCGACATCTGCGGAGACGATCTCCCTGGCCTGCCCGACGATCAGTTCCAGAACCTCAGCACTGGGGGCACCCGACAGCAACGTGCTGGTGACCTCCGCACCGGCCCGCATCCACCGCTCACGCAGCCGGGTCTCCTCGTACAGCCGCGCGTTCTCGATGGCTACCCCGGCCGCGACGGCGAGAGTGGACAGCACCGCCTCGTCCTCGGCGTCGAACTCCTCGGCACCACGCTTTTCGGTGAGGTAGATGTTCCCGAACACCCGGTCACGCACCCGGATGGGCACTCCCAGGAAGGAGTGCATCGGCGGATGGTGGTCCGGAAAGCCGTACGAGGAGGGGTGCTGCGACAGTTCCGGCAGCCGCAGCGGCTCGGGGTGCCGGATCAGCTCGCCGAGGATGCCATGGCCGCTGGGCAGGTCACCGATCTCGGCCCTCCGCTCCTCATCGATCCCCACCGTCAGAAACTCCGAGAGCCGGCTGTCGTCCCCGATGACACCCAGTGCCCCGTACTCGGCGTCCACCAGCACCACGGCAGCCTCGACGATGCGCCGCAGCACCTGCGGCAGATCCAGCTCCCGACCGACCGACAGCACCGCCTCCAGCAGGCTGTGCACCCGGTCCTGCGTCCCGCGCGCCGTATCGATCCGCGACTGCAGCTCATCCAGCAACTCGTCGAGCCGTAGCTTGGGCAGATGCTGCTCGGAGCCGCTGCGTCCTTCCCCGCTCATGGCTTCCTCCAGCTGATGCAGACAAGGCGCAGCGCATCGTGCTCCTCCGCCTCACCGTAGTAGCTGAGCAGCCGGACCGGGACTCATGTGTACGGACCGTGGGCTTATGGCCAAAGTTGGTACACGTCGGGCGTTGTGTCGTCCTGCGTGCGGAGTGTGATGACCGGCAGGGAGGGCCGAATGTCCCGTAGTGGGGCCGGTTCGCCCCTCCCGGGCCGTCCTCAAGGGTGGAACTGTCCGAGGTGAAGCCCCGGCGAGGGGTCGACCGGAGGGCGGTGTCACCGTGGACAGGCCCTGATCGTCGCCATGATGGTCGGCCCTGACTACCACTCCTGACCACCCAGCGCACACCCCGTCGCCCCTGCGTATCGCGTAGGGAGATGCGGCAGGAGGCGCCGTAAAGGACCACCGATCGGCAGCCGCGGGTGCGGCACTTCACCGGGCCCGGCCACTTTGAATCAGCCGACCAGACTTCGACCGGTTGATCCTCCGACCGCACCGTGGAGGTACGCACCATGACCCCGCAACCGACCATCATCGCAGGCATCGACGGCTCACCCGAGAGCCTGGCCGCCGCCGACTGGGCGGCCCGCGAAGCCCTGCGTCGCGATATGCCGCTTCACCTGATCCATGCCTACGACCAGCCCTCGGAGCGAAGCCGACTGCCCGAGATCGAGGTCCCTTTCCACCGTGAGAGCGGTGCGCTCGACCGCGCCGTCCTTCAGCTCTCCCACGCACACCCCACCTTGGGGATCCTCGACGAGCAGGTCGGCGGGCCACCGGCGCAGGCCCTGGCGGCAGCGGCCGACTCCTCGGTTCTGCTGGTGCTCGGTTCACGCGGCTTCGGCGCGCTCGCGGGAGTCCTGGTCGGCTCGGTGGCACTGAATGTCGCGGCTCGGGCCATCTGCCCCGTCGTCCTGGTCCGGGCCGCACAGCACTCCAAGGACGAGTCCGAGGAGCCGGCGGCAGGCCCATCACGCCCGGTGGTGCTCGGCCTCGACCTCGACCGTCCTTGCGACGAGCTGATGGAGTTCGCCCTCTTTGCCGCGGCCAGCCGTCACGCGCCACTTCATGTCGTGCACACCTGGGCCATTCCCCTGGTCCCCAGCGCTGACGCCACCGACCCCGCGTTGGAGAAGTCCCGCCTTCTTACGGCCGCGCTGACGCCCTGGAGGCACAAGTACCCGGCCACGGAGGTCACCGAGAGGCTCGTGCACGGTCGGGCCGGACACCACCTGGTCAAAGCGGCTGCGGAGGCCGGTCTGCTCGTCGTAGGCCGTCGTCGGTCTGCCGGGGAGCACCTCGGACCGACCGCGCACTCGGTGATCCATCATGCCAAGAGCCCGGTGGCAATCGTTCCGCATGACTGACGGATCCCTCGATCCAGCCGAACAGGTCGTTCCCGAGGGAGGGTGCGGGACAGTGCGGGAGGTCAGCGTTCGAGCATGTTCAGCTGGGCTTCGTTGTGCGTGGCGCCGGCCGCGGGCGGGAGGTTCGTCAGCCGGTCGAGCTGGGCGGGCGTGAGCCGGACGGCGTCGGCGGCCGCGTTCTCCTCCAAGCGGCTCACGCGCTTGGTGCCCGGGATGGGGGCGATGTCGTCGCCCTGGGCGAGCAGCCAGGCGATGGCGATCTGGGCCGCGGTGGCGTCGGCCTCGGCGGCGACGGCCTGGACCTCGTCGGCCAGGCGCAGGTTGTGCTGGAAGTTCTCGCCGGTGAAGCGCGGGTTGTCCCGCCTGAAGTCGTCCTTGTCGAAGCCGTCGGTGGACCGGATCGTCCCGGTGAGGAAGCCGCGGCCAAGGGGCGAGAAGGGGACGAAGCCGATGCCGAGTTCGCGCAGCGTCGGCAGGACGCGGGCCTCGGGCTCGCGGGTGAAGAGTGAGTACTCGGACTGGACGGCGGTGACCGGTGTGACGGCGTCGGCCCGGCGGATGGTGTCGGGTCCGGCCTCGGACAGGCCGAACGCGCGGACCTTGCCCTCGGCGATCAGCTCGCCCACGGCGCCCGCCGTCTCCTCGATGGGGACGATCGGGTCGACCCGGTGCTGGTAGTACAGGTCGATGTGGTCCGTGCCGATGCGGGCGAGTGATCCCTCCACTGCGGTGCGGATGTTGGCCGGGCTGGAGTCCAGGTTCCCCGGCCCTTCGCCCTCGTGCGACACCAGGCCGAACTTCGTCGCCAGCACCGCCTGGTCGCGGCGCCCCTTCAGGGCGCGGCCGAGCAACTCCTCGTTCGTGTACGGACCGTAGATCTCGGCGGTGTCGATGAAGTTGACGCCCAGCTCAAGGGCGCGGTGCACGGTACGGATCGACTCCGCCTCGTCCGTTCCGGCACCGGTGTACGCCTGGGACATGCCCATCGCCCCGAGACCGATCCGGGAGACCTCCAGATCGCGCAGGTGAATGTGGTGCATCAGTGCTCTCCGTTCCATCGAATTCGGGTTCGGGCCGGTCCCACTCCGGCCCGGTCGTCCGGCCGCCGCCTGTCGAGGACCTGCGGCTGTACGCCTCGCGGGAAGCCTACGACCGCCTCGCCTCCCGATCCGTGCCCGCGGGCCCCCGGTGTGGGGCCGAGCTGTTCGGGGCAACGACAGGGCTCCCCAAGGCGCCGTCAGATTGGGCCGGTTGAGGACGGTCCTGGTCTATACCAACCGCTCCCGTCCCACTATCCTCGTCCGTGGCCAGTAGCACACCATCCCCCCACTCAGGTTGCGTGCTGGCGCGGGTGGCCCCCGCCCAACTCTGTCCCAAGCAGCCGGGTGGTCCCCCCATTCGCCGCCTCCAGGAGGATCACGGTGAAAGTCCGCACCAGAAGCTCGGCGATCATCGCCACCATCTGCCTCGTCGCTTCCCTCGCCTTGACCGCGGCGTCCGCCGACGAGCCCACCGCACCGCGCCAGGCCGTCCCGAAGGTCGCGCTCACGAAGGTGACCACGGCCGCGAACCCGACCGCCGGCGCCGCCGGTCCCGGCGGCACGGTCTGGATAGCCGAACGCGCAGGAACCGTAAGGGTGTTGGACCGAAATGGGCTCGGCAAGCCCGTCCTCGACATCACCAAGGAGACCACCACCGACGGTGAACGCGGGCTGCTCGGCATCGCGTTCGACAAGAAGTTCGCGCACTTCTACATCTCGTACACGAACCTCGAAGGCACCAGCACCATCGACGAGTTCGCCGTGCGGCACGGCAAGATCCGGCCTGAGACCCGGCGCACCGTCCTCACCCAGACGCAGCCCTATCCGAACCACAACGGCGGCGACATCAAGTTCGGTCCCGACGGCTATCTCTACATCGCGCTGGGTGACGGCGGTTCGGGCGGTGACCCGCACGGCAACGGGCAGAACCTCGACACACTGCTCGGCAAGCTGCTGCGGATCGACCCGGCAGGCGGCAAGCCGTACGCGATCCCGAAGGACAACCCCTTCGTGGGCGACCCGAAGGCGAAGGACGAGATCTGGGCGTACGGGCTGCGCAACCCGTGGAGGTTCTCCTTCGACGCGGGGACGGGCGACCTGCTGATCGGTGACGTCGGTCAGAGCGCCTGGGAGGAGATCGACTGGGCCCCGGCCGACAGCGAGGGCGGCGAGAACTACGGCTGGTCCCAGATGGAGGGCAACCATCCCTTCAGGGAAGGCACGGAGCCGGCGAACCACGTGCCGCCGGTCCACGAGTACGACCGCACGGGTCTTGGCTGCTCGGTGACCGGCGGATACGTCTATCGGGGCAAGGCGATCCCCGGCCTCAAGGGGCAGTACGTGTTCAGCGACTACTGCGACGGCACCATCCGCGCTCTGCAGATGGAGAACGGCAAGGTGACCGGGGCGAGCGACCTCGGAGTCAACGGCGGCGAGGTCATCTCGTTCGTGCAGGGCGGCAAGGGTGAGCTGTACGTGCTCGACATCGGCGGCAGCGTCTTCCGCATCGACCCGGCGTAACGGTCAGGTCGGCAGGGGCCGCACCCTCTGGGGTGCGGCCTCTCGCATCTACCGGTGTCTACGGGTGCCTACCGGTGTCACATCTTCGGCATCAGGACCGTGTCGATGATGTAGACGTTGGCGTTGGCGGTCTTGACGTTGCCACAGCCCACGTTGGCGGAGTCGTTGACCTTGAAGGATTCGCCCGAGCCCGCCGTCGTCAGCTTGGACTTCTCCAGCGTCGGGAACGAGCCGTTCTCCAGGTCCTTGGGCGCCAGCTTCTGACCCACCACGTGGTACGTGAGGACCTTGGTGAGCATGGCCTTGTCGTTCAGGACCTTGTCGAGGTCGGCCTTGGGGATCTTCGCGAAGGCGTCGTTGGTCGGCGCGAACACCGTGATGTTCTTGGCGTTGTTCAGGGTGTCGACCAGGCCCGCCTTCTTGACCGCGGTCACGAGCGTGGACAGCTCGGGGTTGTTGGACGCCGCGGTGGCGACCGGGTCCTTGGCCATGCCGTCGAAGCTGCCCTTGCCGTCCTTGGGCACGGAGGCGCAGGCCGGGCCGAACGGCTCGTCCGTGTTGCTCGTGCCGCCGGAAGCGCTGTCCGTGCCCTCGTCGGTCGCCTTGTCCGAAGCGGCGGACGACTTCGTGTCCGAGGACGCCTTGTCCTTGCCGTCGTCGCTGGAACAGGCGGTCAGGGCGAGCGGCAGCATCGCCGCCGCGGCGAGAACGAGGGCTCCACGACGAGTGCGGCGGGTGATGGCGTTCATTTCTGCTCCTTGATTGTTTCGCGCAGTGAGGGAAATTCGTGCGGTCGTCAGGCGTGCGGTGAAGAAGGGTGAAGAAGAACGGGACTAGGCCCTTTTTCGGCCGTCGCGGAGATTCAGGGATCTGCGGTCAATCCACGCTGACCACCACCGAATGCCATCCGCTGGCCCCGTCGGGGATGGTGCGGGTCCGCTTCTCGGTCTGGATTTCGCCCGTGCGGTCAGTGGCCCGGACCGTCACGGTGTGACCACCGGAGGTGGCCTTCCAGGGAAAGGACCACTGGCGCCAGGTGTCCCGGGTGTCCTCGGCGGCCAGGTCGGCCTGCCGCCAGGGGCCGTCGTCCACGCGCACCTCGACGTTGTCGATGCCGCGATGCTGGGCCCAGGCCACCCCGGCGACCATCACGGTGCCGGCCTTCGGCCGGGCGAAGGGCTTGGGGGTGTCGATCCGGGACTGGGTCTTGACCGGGGCCTTGCGCGCCCAGTCCCGCTTCACCCAGTAGGGGTCGTAGTCGTCGAAGGTGGTCAGCTCGATGTCCTGGATCCACTTGCAGGCGGATACGAATCCGAACAGGCCGGGGACCACCATGCGCACCGGGAACCCGTGCGCGAAGGGCAGCGGCTCGCCGTTCATCCCGAGGGCGAGCATCGCGTCGCGGCCGTCCATGACGTCCTCGACCGGGCTGCCGATGGTCATCCCGTCCACGGAGCGCGCGACCAGCTGGTCAGCGGGCCCGCCCTTCGACGGCGGCTCCACACCGCACTGCGCCAGGAGATCCGCGAGACGCACGCCGATCCACCGGGCGTTGCCCACATACGGGCCGCCCACCTCGTTCGAGACGCAGGCCAGCGTGATGTTCCGCTCGATCAGCGGCATGCGCAGGAGGTCCGCGAAGGAGACGGTCGTCTCGCGGGTGACGCCCTTGCCGTGGATCCGCAGCCTCCATGAGGTCGCGTCGACCTTGGGCACCACCAGCGCGGTGTCGACACGGTAGAAGTCCTCATTGGGCGTCATGAACGGGCTGACGCCCTTGACGCGCAGCGCCGCACCCTTGGGGACGGGCGATGCGGCCGAGGTGGGGGCGGGCAGCCTGACCTGATTGCGTGAGGCCACGGCGTTCTGCCCCTGAGCACCGTTCAGGGAGCGGCCGAGCAGACCGACCCCCGTGGACGCGGCTGCCGCGGCCGTAGCGGCGACGATGAATCCCCGCCGGTCCCAGCCCCTCTCCTCAGCGGTCTCCTCACCCGCCTCGTCGTGAGCCGGTTCAGCAGCCGGAATCCTGCGTGGCCGCAGGCGCCCGACGAGGTAGTAGAGAAGTCCCGCTCCCGCCACGGCGCCGACCACCGAAGGCAGCGCGTCCGCGATGCTCGTGGAGTCGGGCCGACCCGTCGCGGCGACGCCCCCGACGACGCCGAACAAGAGAACGCCTGCCGAGCCGATACGCCGGTACCGGGCCGCCAGTGCTCCGAGGGCGAGCGCGAGAAGGGTGAGGACGGCGAGGATGCCGAGCTGCAGGACGAGCTTGTCGTCCGTACCGAAATTCCGGATCGCCCAGTCCTTCACGGCGGCCGGAGTGCGGTCGATCGCGGCCCCGCCCACCGCGATCACGGGGCTGGACTCGGGGCGTACCGCGGCAGACGTGAGCTCGGCCGTCGCCAGCGCGGAGTAACCCGCCAGCAGGCCGCTCAAGGCGCCGAGCGCGCCAAGTCGCCACACGCCCGTGCGCCTCGATGTTTTCGCTTGTTCGCTCACATCGGGTTATCCGGAGCGGTGGACGGGTGCGGATTGGTCAGCCACTCGTTCGAGGGAGAAATTCTTTTCGACCAATCCGCACCCGCCCACCGCTCCGAAGGCATGGGTACCTCTCCCGAAGAGGACCGCAGAAGTCGAGGGAAAGCGGACCAATCCGGTGATCGCGGCAGTTACGAATTACTTGTGGAGAAGGAGGTGATGGCGAGATGACGGACGAAGAGTTCGACGAGCTGATGGTCGAGGCCCGTGGGGAGATCCGCGAGAGGAGATTCGCTCCGCCCCCTCCCCAGGACGAGCGGGACGACGACACCTATGCGGTACGGGCCCGGCACACGGAGTTCGGGGCCTGCGCCCACTGAGCAACGCTCGGCACGAGGTGCGCTGGAAGTGCGTCTCAGGCCTTCACGAGGCGCCGGACACTGTCGATGCTTCCGCAGCCCGCCTTGATGTGCTTGTCGCGTTCCTTGGTGAACGCGGTGCCCAGTTCCTCCCGGCGTTCCATGGTCACGTTCTCGCGTGCGCCGTTGAGGATCGTCCGCTCCTCCTCGTCGGTGTGGTGGGACACGGCCTGGACCAGCTCCTCCAGCTTCTCGTCCCAGCTGTCGGAGCCGACGTCGTTCACCTCCAGGAGGGCCAGCAGCGCCTTGTTGCCGTCCTCGTGTTCCTCGACGCCGTGCTCGACCTCTTCGTTGTCGATGTCCCGGTAGCGCCTGAGCGCGGGGTAGACCTCGGCCTCCTCCGCGTGTGCGTGCGCGATGAGCAGGTCGGCGAACTCCCGCAGCGCATCGGCCCGTTCGGCTTCCACGCTGCGCATCTGGCGGAACAGTTCCTCCATCCGCCGGTGATCGTCGAGGATCAGCTCTACGACGTCGGTCGCCGTTGCCTTGTCCGGCATGTCAGGGGCTCCTTCTCATCGGGGGTGTATATGGATACGGGCTCAGTGCGGTGGGTGCCTGCGTACCTGCGTGTACAGGCGCCTGAGTGCCTGCGTGCAGATACGTGGCCTGCGCACCGGCCCACGAGGTGACTCGTGTACCCGGCCCTTGCGTGTGTCACTCCTGCGGCCTGCCGAGGACAACAGCCGTGAGGGGGTCACCGTGAGGGGGGGGCACCGGGAGTGGATCACCGGAAGTGCATCACCGCGTGCCGCGGGGCGAGCCGCTTCGGGGTGTGTCGGCGGCCGGTTCGCCGCCCAGGGAGATGTGGGCGGTGACGCGTTTGCCGGCCGGTTCGAGGTGGACGTGGAAATGCTGGGCGACGGCCATGACGATCTCCAGGCCGTGTCCGCCGATCCGGTGCGGGTCCTCGGCGCGGGCGACGGGCTGGACGCGGGCGCTGTCGTGCACGGTCACCGCCACCGTGGCGTCCTCGATGCACAGCTCCATCAGCAGGGGCCCGGGTGCGTACTTGCGGGCGTTGGTGACCAGTTCGCTGACCACCAGTTGGGTGAGGTCCATCGCGCGGGCGGAGACGGCCACGTTCTGGTCCGCCTGGGCGCGGGTGAGGAAGTCGACCGCGAGGTGGCGTGCCTCGGCGATGGAGGAGTCCCCGCCGTTCAAAGAGACGGCGACGCCCATGGTGTGAGATCCCGACGACCCCTCGCCGTCGCTGCCGGCTGACTCCATTTCCTCTCACCTTCGTCCCCGTTGTCTGCGCTCACCTACCCTGCTGGACGCGTCGCATACTGTTCCGACCCGGATCGATAATCCGTTTGGTCTGGCCGCCCGTCCCGTGAGCAGGACTTCCGGCGCACGCTCCGGGGTCGCGTCGTACCAGCGAGTGCAGTCGAGAACATGGTGACAGACACCGGCCCGGCACGGCCTGCTCATCTCTGGGTCCGGGTGGATCGGTGCTGCGACCGTCGAGAGAGCGGTCGGCAGGGATTCTGCGAGGATGTGTCGCATGACTGTTCGGGGCAGGAATCATGTGACGGTGTCCGGTCGGGCCGGGGGCCCGGTGGTGATGCTGGCGCACGGGTTCGGATGCGACCAGCACATGTGGCGCCTTGTCGTGCCGCTCCTGGAGAGTGACTTCACCGTGGTGCTCTTCGACCATGTGGGCGCCGGGCGCTCCGATCTGTCGGCCTGGAGCGAGGAACGCTATTCCTCGCTGGACGGCTACGCGGATGACGTGCTGGAGATATGCCGTGAGCTCGCGCTCGGCCCGGTGACATTCGTGGGGCACTCGGTGAGCGCGATGATGGGCGTCCTCGCTGCGGCGCGGGAGCCGGAGGCGTTCGAGGGTCTGGTACTGCTCGCCCCGTCGCCGTGTTTCATCGACGATCCGGCCACCGGCTATCGCGGCGGGTTCAGCGCCGAGGACATCGATGAACTGCTCGGCTCGCTGGACGCGAACTACCTGGGCTGGTCGGGCGCCATGGCTCCGGTGATCATGGGCAATCCCGAGCGGCCGGAACTGGGCGAGGAGCTGACCAACAGCTTCTGCCGCACCGATCCGGACATCGCCCGCGTCTTCGCCCGTGTCACGTTCCTGTCCGACAACCGCGAAGACCTCTCCAAGGTCACCGTTCCGGCGCTGGTCGCGCAGTGTTCCAGCGACGCGATCGCGCCCCCGGAGGTCGGAGCCTTCGTACAGGCCCGGATTCCCGGAAGCCGTCTCGTCACCCTGAACGCGACCGGCCACTGCCCCCAGCTCGCCGCGCCGGAGGAGACGGCGGCCGCGATCACCGACTTCGTCAGAGCCAGACCATGATGTCCAAGATCAGCGACGGCGGGAGCGGTGAGCGTCCTGACCCCGGGGAGGGGGCGGCCGGAGGCGACCGCGCCGCGTTCTCCGCGCTCCTGGAGGACAGTGCCGAGGACCTGTACGAGCACGCGCCGTGCGGCTACCTCTCCACGCTGCTCGACGGCACCATCGCCAAGATCAATACGACGTTGCTCGACTGGCTCGGCTACGCCCACGACGACCTGGTGGGCAACAGGACGTTCTCCGACCTGCTGACCGTGGGCGGGCGTCTCTACCACGAGACGCACTTCAGCCCGCTGCTGCGCATGCAGGGCGAGATCAGCGGGATCGCCCTGGAGCTCAAGGCCGCCGACGGCAGCCGGCTGCCCGTCCTTGTGACGTCCACGGTCAAGACCGGCGGCGACGGACAGCCGCTGCTGATCCGCACCACCGTCTTCGACGCCCGCGAACGCCGTGCGTACGAAACCGAGCTGCTGCGCGCCCGGCAAGAAGCGGAACGCGAACGCGAGGAACTCAAGCGGCTCAACGCCGCCCTCCAGCAGACCCTGCTGCCCCCGGCGCTGGTGGGCGTGCCCGGCCTCGAAGTGGCCGCGCACTACCACATCGCCTCCGCCGACATGGTCGGCGGCGACTTCTACGACCTCTTTCCCCTCGCGGCGGGGGCGTGGGGACTGTTCCTGGGGGATGTCTGCGGCAAGGGCGCCGCCGCCGCGGCCGTCACCTCCCTGGCCCGCTACACCCTGCGTGCCGCAGCCGTCTACGACCCGGACCCGGCCGCCGTCCTGAGCAACCTCAACACGGTCCTCAACCACGAATACAACAGCCACGACCCGCGGTTCTGCACCGTCATCTTCGGACTGCTCACCCCCGACACCGACGAGGGCGGCTTTCGCATCACGCTGGCGAGCGGCGGCCACCCCCCGGCCCTGCTCCTGCGGGCGGACGGGAGCGCCGACCACCTGCCCACCCCCGGCGGACAGCTCATCGGCGTCCTGCCCGACGCCCACATCGCCACCACCACCATCCACCTCACGGCGGGCGACACCTTGCTGCTCCACACCGACGGCCTCACCGAAGCACACACGGCATTGAAAAGCGACGACGAGCGCTACGGGGACGAAGCGCTCCTCGGCTTCGCCCAGGCGCTTGCGCCGACCACCGCCCCGGGCGCCGTCGCGGCGATCCGTGACCTGCTCGACACCTTCGGCACCGGAGTCGACGACGACACCGCCGTCCTCGCCGTCAGCGTGCCCCGACCCACCAGTGAAGAGCAGCAGTGACCGAGCTCGCCATCCATGTCCGCACCACCGCCGCCGGGCCCGTCGTCGAACTGGCCGGAGAACTCGACCACGACAGCTCCCCGCGGCTGCGCGAACTCCTGCCCGAGCTGCACCTTCAGGCGGGCCGGCAGCTCGTCGTCGACCTGGCCGGCGTCACTTTCTGCGATTCGAGCGGTATCTCCGCCCTGATCGCGGCCCGCAACCACGCCCTGGCCGCCGAGGCAGGTCTCGTCCTGGCAGCGGTCCCCGGTCACATCAGCCGCATCCTCTTCATCGTGGGGCTCGACCGGGTCTTCCCGGCACACCCCACCGCGCAGGCAGCCGAAGAGGCCTGGACGCCCTCCTAGCCGGCTGCGGACCGCAGAGCCGCCAGAGCGCGGTCCGCGTGGGCGCTCATCCGGAACTCGCTGCGCACCACCTCGAGAACGCGCCGGTCGGGTCCTATGACGTAGGTGGCCCGCTTCGTCGGCAGGGGGCCGAAGCCGCGCGTCACGCCGAACTGCCCGCGCACCACGCCCTCCGGGTCGGACAGGAGCGGGAACCCGAGCGTGTGCAGTCCCGCGAACTCGCGCTGGCGCTCGACGTCGTCCGAACTGATCCCCACCGGCCTGGCACCCACCGCGGCGAACTCCGCGGCCAGGTCCCGGAAGTGGCACGCCTCGGCGGTGCAGCCGGGTGTCATCGCGGCCGGGTAGAAGAACACCACCACCGGCCCTTCGGACAGGAGCGACGAGAGGGACGTGGGCGTGCCCGTCTCGTCGGGCAGCGTGAAGTCATCGACGAGGGAGCCGACTTGGATCCGGGTCATCGCTGTGCTCCTTGGCCGGGGTGGAGGCGGGCGGACGAAGAGAGGGGTGGACGAGGGGGATGCGCGGACACGAGGTCTCCTCACGGCTCGGCGGTACGAGGCAGGGTGGCTCGCGATACTACTCGGCGGTAGGGAGTGGTGGGCCCGCACTGGTCACCGGTCGGACCGGGGCATGCGGACGACTGCGACCCCCTCGTCGAGGTTCACCGTCGTCCGGTGCGGAGGAGCCCCGTCGTCCTCGTCGTCCGGCATCACCAGTGCCGACTGCCGCTCCTTGAGCTCGTTCTGTTTCCCCGGCGAGAAGCTCGCGTGGAGCTGCTCGAATCCCGTCGCCGATATCTGGCCCTGTCGGACGCTGTTCCGCCACGGCAGCATGCCGGCTCGCCCCGCGCGAAGCAGCAGCTGATCGGCGAAGGCCACGACGGTCAGCACGATGACCAGGCCGGGCAAGGTCATGAAAAAGACGAACTCCATGGCTCCAGTATCCGGACGGACATCGGGATCCGTACCGGAGCATGCCGGGGCCGACATGCTCCGAGCCCCTGGGGCGGCCCTGGCGCCCCAGGGGCAGCTCAACCGCCGAGCACGGCGCGCACTCGTACGCGATGCGCTGTCACGCCGCCTGGGCGTGCCCGGCGCCGCCGTCCCCGCGGGTGGCCTCCGAACGGACACGGGCGCAGCTGGTGGTGATGAGGCGTGAGACGTGCATCTGGGAGATACCGAGCTCTTCCGCGATCCTGCTCTGCGTCATGTCCTCGAAGAAGCGCAGGTACAAGATGGTCCGCTCGCGCTCCGGCAGCCGCCGCAGACCCGCCTTGGCCGCCTCGCGGTCGGTGATGCAGTCGTAGGCGGGGTCGGTCGCCCCGAGGGTGTCGGCCAGGCTGAATCCGTCCGGGTCGGCGGACGACATCTCGGCGTCCAGGGACAGGGCGCTGTAGCTCGTCATCGCCTCCATCCCGTCGCGGACCTCGGACTCGGTCAGCTGCGCCTGCTCGGCGATGGCCGCGATGCCGGGCTCGGCGTCGCTTCCCGGCCGGTCCATGAGCTCGCGGCGTGCGACCCGGACCTTGTTGCGCAGCTCCTGGACGCGCCGGGGCACGCGTACGTCCCACATGCGGTCGCGGAAGTGCCTGCGCAGTTCGCCGGTGATGGTGGGCACGGCGTAGCTCTCAAAGGCCCCGCGCTCGGGCTCGTAGCGGTTGACCGCCTTGATCAGGCCCATCGCGGCGACCTGACGCAGGTCTTCGAGGGTCTCGCCCTTGTTGCGGAACCGGCTGGCCAGCCGGTGCGCCATCGGCAGCCATGCCGTCACGATCTCCTCGCACAGCAGGTCGTACTCGGGTCCGTCCTTGAGCGTGGCCAGGTGGGCGGCGGCCGCCTTGGTGTCGGGGGCGTCGTCGTGCAGGTGCCGGGTCGACGTGCGACGACGGGATTGGGGTGCATTGAGATCGGTAAGCAACTGGAATCGCTCCTCAACGGTGGGCCAGCGAGTGACCGCGAGGAACGGGATGGCCCGGAGCCGGACATCCGGCGGGAGTGGGCATACCGCTCCCCGCGAATGCGCCTCCGGTCCGAAGCACGAACTCCGCCTGCCCCCCGACTCGGAGAGGAAACAACCGCCAGGTGTGTGCATGCGCACGGCAGGGTCGGAGCAGGCGCTGTACGAGGCCGCTGACGTGCGGATCGCACGGCCAAGAAGAATCATGGAGACACGAATCGACGCGCTCGAACCCGCTGATGAGGAAGATGAGGAAGGGGCAGCACATGCCTGCTGGATCGAACAAGAAGCGTGAACGCCAGTACGAGCACATCAAGGACAGCGCCGAGGACCGCGGGGCATCGGCCGAGCGGGCGAAGGAGATCGCCGCCCGGACGGTCAACAAGGAGCGGGCGCGTTCGGGGGAGTCGAAGACGGCGAGCAAGACGTCGACAGGGGACAGGAAATCGGCCTACGAGCGGGGCGGGGAGCGCTCGCACAGCGGCGCGCAGGGCCCGACCAAGGATCAGCTGTACGCCGAGGCCAAGAAGAAGAACATCGAGGGCCGCTCGGCCATGAACAAGCAGGAACTCAAGCAGGCGCTCGGCCGCTGAGGCCACCGCCGGCCGGGCGACGTTCACCCGACGGAGGGTGCATGCCGAGGGACGGATGGGGCACACGTGACGCGGGGTGCAAAGCGTCGGAACGGCCTCGGACGCTCGGCTCCGTCGGTCGGCCGCATTGGGGTGCGGCAGACCGGCGGCCTCCCTCGGCGGGGGACCGCGAGTGAGTCACCTGATCAACCAGCGCTGGGACGAGGCTCGTTGGGGCCGACGCCGTCCACGATCGCGAGAGTCCAACGAGCGCGGTCATCCGCTTGGACGGCCAGCTTCTGTCGCGCAGGCTTGATGTGGACCATGCCGACGGTCACCGGGCTTGCGCAGCTGATGGTGCTGGGGTCGTCCTTCGGGTGCCCGCGCCGGACGACCTTCAGGGTGTCGGCCCCTGAGCACTTGATGTGCACCGAGTACGCATCCTTGCTCGGCGTGAAGTCGGGAAGGTCCGCGGAGCCTTCTCCCTTGCGCACCGGTACGAGGTACTTCGAGTGAGCCGGAAGACTCAGGCTCTTGGCCACGGCGCGCGCGTCGGCGCTCGGCGCCGATGAGGCAGGGGCCGAGGCGGTCGCTGCGGACGGCCTGTCGGCGGTGCGAGAGCTGTCGCCGGCCGAGCAGGCGGTGGCGAGCAGCAAAGGGAGCAGGACGACGGATATGGCCGCGTTACGGTCGATGAGCTTCTCCTGGTGGAATGCGCCTGTGTCCCCGGCTCGGACGTCCGGCTCACGGAGGACAGGGAACCCAGGGAGCTCAGGGACAGATCGAGCGTGATCACACTCTATGGGGTGCCGGCCTCGGGGCGGTCATGGTGACCCGAGGCCGGCTGTCGGCGATCCATCAGCAGATGTGCCCGCTGGGCAAGGCGAGGTGACGGGCGGCAGGCGGCTAAACGCTCGCGGTCGGTGTGTCGCGGAGTGCTGTGGTCAGCTGTTTCCCTGCGGCGACCAGCGCTGCTTCGGCGGTGTGCGTGCCGGTGGAGACGCACAGCGTGTAGGTGACGTCTTCCAGTTGGCGCCGGGTGTCCTGGGAGTCCTGCTCTGCCTGCCGAAGCTTGAGCGCGCCGTACTGCTCGACGAGGTCACGCAGTATCGCGGGGTGAGCCTTCAGCACGGGGATTCTCCTTCTCGGCACAGTCGGGGTGTGGGTGGTGCGGATCTCGGCGTCACGCCAGCATTCCGGCGCGGAGCTTGTTGAGGGTGCCGGTGAGGAGGCGGGAGATGTGCATCTGCGAGAAGCCGAGTTCGGCGCCGATCTGCGACTGCGTCATCTCCTGGCCGAAGCGCATTTCGATGATGCGGCGCTCCCGCTCGTCGAGTTCGTCGAGCAGCGGCGCAAGGGTGTGCAGGTCCTCCACCGTCTCCATGGCGGGGTCAGGGCCGCCCAGTACGTCGGCCAAGGTGCGCGTCGGCGCGGCCGCGCTCTCGCCGCCGTCGGTGGGTGCCTCCAGGGAGCCCGCGGTGTAACCGTTCGAAGCGACGATGCCGTCCAGGACCTCGTCCTCGGTGATGGACAGGTGCTCAGCGAGTTCCTTGACCGTCGGATCATGGTCGAGACGGGTGGAGAGCTCCTCCTTCGCCTTGGCGAGTTCCACGCGCAGCTCCTGGAGCCGGCGAGGTACGTGCACGGCCCAGGTGGTGTCCCGGAAGAACCGCTTGATCTCGCCGAGGATGTAAGGGACGGCGAAGGTGGCGAACTCGACCTCGCGGCTGAGGTCGAAGCGGTCGATGGCCTTGATGAGGCCGATGGTGCCGACCTGGATGATCTCTTCCATGTCGCCGTTGCCCCGGTTGCGGAACCGGCGGGCCGCGAACTGTACAAGGGTCAGGTTCATCTCGATAAGGGTGTTGCGTGCGTACTGATATTCGTGGGTGCCCTCTTCCAAGGTCTGCAACCGGTCGAAGAACAGCTTCGACAGCGCTCGGGCATCCTTCGGGGCCACCTTGTCCGTGTCCTCGATCCAAGGCAGCGCGCCCTCGACAGCATGTTCAGAGATCAGTGACATATCCCTACCTCCCCTGGTGGTACGACTTCCTCGTACGGCCCCTGCCCCGCAGCGCGGGAGGCATGTGCGTTGACCCAATTTTTCTTGCTGTGAGGAAATAGTTGTCTCCGTGCATCGTACGATGTGAGAGGTTGCCCGGCATCAGCCAGGCATTCGTTAACGAGAAGCAGGATCAAGTGGACAGATTCGCTGCCGTCGAGCGGGCACTGCGCAGTGCGGCTCCCCATTTGTTGCTCGATGCCGTGACCGCGGCCCTGCGGGAGCAGTACGGGGTCGAGAGGGTGGAACTCCGGCTCGCCGACTACGGGTTGACCACCCTGCAGGTGGTGGAGGAAGTGCCGTACACCACTGAGCCGGTGTCCATCCAGGGCAGTCCGCAGGGCAGGGCCTTCGGTGCCCAGGAACCTCGCATCGAGCCGAAGGCCGCTCAGGGCGCGGCGACCGTGCATCTGCCGGTGACCGTCCGGGGAGACCGGATGGGCGTCCTCACCGTCACCGTTCCCGACGAGCGCTTCGACCCGGGCCACTTGCCGGAGATGCAGAGCATCTGCGAGGCGCTCGGCCACGAGATCCTGGTCGCCGAACGCGACACGGATCTGTACCTCCTCGCGCGCAGGGCCGCCCGCCTCACGCTCGCCGCCGAGATGCAGTGGCAGCTGCTGCCCGGGCGCTCGGTGGCACGTCCCGAATTCTCGTTGGGCGCCCACCTGGAGCCCGCGTATGCGATCTTCGGCGACAACTTCGACTGGTCGGTCTCGGCGCACCACCTCACGCTCACCGTGACCAACGGTATGGGCGAGGGGATGGAGGCGGCGCTGCTCACCAACCTCGTGGTGAACGCGCTGCGCAACGCTCGCCGCGCGGGGCTCGATCTCCCCGGCCAGGCAAGCCTCGCCGACCAGGCCGTCTACGCGCAGTACAGGGGAGCGCTGCACGCCTCTGTCCTGCTGCTGCGCTTCGATCTCGCCACCGGCGAGGTGGAGGCCGTCGATGCCGGATCCCCCCGTATGTGGAGGCTCCGGGGGCGGGCGGTCGAGTCCGTCGGCTTCGACGCGCAGCTGCCTCTGGGCATGTTCGAGGAGACGGCCTACGTCGCGGAGCGGCTGCAGCTGGAACCGGGTGACCGCATTTTGGTGGGCAGCGACGGCGTCTACAACGGCGTATCGGCAGCAGGGGAGTTGTACGGGGAGCGGGCGCTCGCACGGTCCCTGTCCGCGCATCGCCTGCTGCCTGCGTCGCAGGTGCCGCAGGCCGTGCTGCGTGATCTCGGTGACTACCGAGGCTCGTTGCCCCTGGACGACGATGCCCTCGTGGTCTGCCTCGACTGGTTCGGGCGGTAGGCGAGGACGGTGGGCGAGCGGGCCGGCCAAGGGGTCGGCCCGGCGTCTTGCTCGGCCCGGCACCTCAGTGGCCAGGTCTAACCGACCGAGCGCCAGGTTCTCGCTCCGTCGCCGTCCTGCTCCGAAGCGGTCGCGACGTCACGAAAGCCCCTGAGTCCCTCGAGCAGGGCACGCCGGGCCTTGGGCGGCATGGCGTCGATGGTGGACATCAGGATGCTCTCCCGCTGCTTTCGCAGGTCGGCGAGGTATGCCCTGCCGTGGGTGGTCAGCCGCAGCTCCAGTTCGCGTCGGCTGACCGGGCTCGCCGTACGTTCGATCAGTCCCGTGGCCTGCAGGCGGTCGCACAGGCGGCTCACGGACGGGGGAGCGGACCCCAGGGCCTCGGCGAGCATCCGCAGATTGATGCCCTCCTCGCGGTCAAGGGCGTACAGCACACGCAACTGGGACGGAGACACAGGTCCCGTCGGAACGGCCTCACGCCCCTGCTCCCACATGACCTCGAGCAGTTCGATGAACTCGGAACCCGCATGAGCCGCATCCCGGGACCTGCGATCGGGTTCGGGACTCAGACCCATATCGATGACACTCCGATCGGCGTTGTCTCACTTGTACATCTTGCCACCGGGGCACGGCCCACACACCGTGGTCCGATTTCGGCTGACAGGGACACTCATGCCGCGGAGTCCGAGGACGGTGCGTACGACGGCCGGCAGCCCCAGGAAACCGCGTCGGCCCCGGCGAATCTCTCCATTGACGGGGCACGGTGCGACGGGCGCGTTGGTGGAGCACCCGGCTCGGATCGCATCTCGGCGCGGGCGGTGGTGCGAGGAAGCATAGTGGAACCCGCCTGGGCTCCGTCGACCGGTTCGTGATTCGGGAAGCTTCCGGTCGCGGCCTCCCTGACGGCGCTCACGCCGGGGGCGGAGGCGATGGCAGTCCGGGGGGTGCGTCGAGGGGGAGGCGGGCGCGGACCGCGAACCCCGAGCCGTCGCTGCTCGGTGCGGCGGCGAGTGTCCCGCCCACGCTGCGGGCGCGTTCGTGCATTCCTATGAGGCCGAACCCGCCCGTCGAGCCGGCCGCGACTGGGCCCGTACTCACCTTGCTGCTCTTGCCGCCCTTGCTGCTGCCGTTGAGGACGACGACTCTCAACGCGTCGCCGTTCTCGGTGTGTTCGACCGTCACCCACACATGGACGCCGTCGCCGGAGTGCCGGACCGCGTTGGTCAGGGCCTCCTGAATGATGCGGTACGTGGCGGTTCCCACGGCCGCGGGCACCGGTTTCGCGATCGCGGGGTCCGCCTGCCGGGCCGACGCGTTCCGTACGTCGAGTACGACGTGGGCGCCGGTCGCCCGCGCCGTCCGCACCAGGTCGGCAAGGCCCGCGATGTGCGGCGGTCGCCGCAGGTCGTGGGCGTCCGCAGTGGCGGTGGCCGCCTGGGCGGTGCCACCCGCATGGTCGGGAGAGCCGCAGCCGGAGCTGAAGCCGGAATCGGAATCGGCGTCGGTGTCGGGATCGGCGTCGGTGTCGCTCGTCCGCAGCGTCACGAGGGTCGTCCGGAGTTCACCGCGCGCGCTCCGGCAGGTCTTGGCGATGCCCTCCGACGCCTCGGCGACGGACGCGCGGTCGAGCCCGTCGGGATTCTCGACGAGGAGGTGTGCCGCCACCGAGGTCTGCACACCGATCAGCGTGATGCTCTGCGCGAGCAGGTCGTGCAGGTCGCGGGCGACACGCAGACGCTCCTCGGCCACACGCCGGGCGGCCTCCTCCTCGCGGGTGCGTTCGGCGTGCTCGGCGCGGTCGATGAGGGCGTCCACGTACCGGCGGTGGATCCGCAGGGCCTCGCCGATCAGGGCGACGGCGACCAGCCAGCCTGCGTCGCGCAGCATGTCGGGCACGGTGTCCGCCTGCCCCAGCGCGAGCGCGGCGGCCGTCATGAGAGCCAACGCGCCGCCGAGAGTGAGCAGGGTCCGGCTCGGTGGACCGGCGGCGGCGAGGTGGAACAGCACGACGATGCCCACCGGGAGCGCCGCGGTGTGCGTGTAATCGAGCAGGTGGTAAGGGGCGTTGAGTACGAGGACGGCGATGGCCGCGGTCCATACCGCACGCCTGCGCAGGACCAGCGCCAGTGGCATGGCGGTCAGCAGGAACCAGCCCCACATGTCCGGCGCGCGGCCGTTCTGGGCGGCGGGCACCACGGCCAGGACGGTCTGCACCAGCAGCATCGAGGCGACCACGGCGACATCCCGCGCGGTGGCATGGCGCACCGCCGTCCGTCGCGGAAGGGAGCGAGCGCGCGATGGCCTTGGTGATCGGATCCTCGAGGGTGCTCACGGCCCACCATCCTGGATGACGTACCCGTTCCCCCAAGCGGCTCCGCCGGGATTCGCCCCTTCTGGCATGAGACGTCAGATGTCTGATGCCTTGGTAGCGTGTGAACGCAGCTCGGCAGTCGAAAGGGGTCAAGAGGTGGGGAGTTCATCCATGTCCGGCGCGAAGCCCGGCCGGCAGTTGCTCCGGCAGGAGGTTGCCGAGGGCATCAAGCGCTACATCCTCGAGGAGCGGCTGCGCCCCGGGGATCCGCTGCCCACCGAGCCTGCGCTGTGCGAGGCGTTGGGCGCGAGCCGCTCCAGCGTGCGCGAGGCCGTCAAGATCCTCGACGCTCTGGACATCGTCGAGGTCCGCCACGGCCACGGCACGTACGTCGGCAGGCTGAGCCTCTCGGCCCTGGTCGAGAGCCTGACCTTCCGCGGGCTGCTCTCGCCGGGCGACGACTTCCAGGTCCTCGCCGACCTCGTCGACGTACGCGAACTCGTCGAGCGCGGGATGGCCGACCGGATCGTCACGCAGCTCAGCCCCGGTCAACTCGACTCGCTGGAAGGCCTCGTGGCCGCCATGCGGGAGCAGGGTGCGGGGGAGGGGGAGGGGCGCGGCTTCGTGGAGGCGGACCGGGCGTTTCACGCGCTGCTCGTGGAACCGCTCGGCAATGAACTCGTCGAGCAGCTCTCGATGGCCTTCTGGGATGTGTTCGCGATCGTCGCGCCGCACCTGGACGGGTTCACGCACGCCGACGAGACCGAGACCATCGCCGCGCATCAGAGCATCGTGGACGCCGCGCGGGCCGGTGACGTCCCCGCCTTCATGAAGTCGCTCGGCGAGCACTACGCGCCGGTGCGGCGCCGGATCTCCGAGGCCCGCGCCCGGGACGCCGCGCAGGCCTGACCTGGTCGTACGTCCTCCCGATGGCCCTGCAGGGGCGGGACCCGGCCGATCAGGAAGGTCGTCGATCCCGGCAGCGCGGACTACGCGACCCTGACCCGGCTGCCGGGCGGGCGCGTCGGGCTCCTCTACGAGCGCGGCGACTACGCCCACATCGCCTGCACGTCCTTCGACCTGGGCCGGCTGGGCGGCGGGTGCCCGGACACCGGGGCCCCGGTCACTCCGTAGACGGGTCCGCGGACGGTTCCAGGCGGGTGCGGATGCCGTCGAAGTGGGTCCGCATGGCGCGCACAGCGCGGTCGCCGTCCCCCGCCGCGACCGCGTCGACGATCTCGCGGTGCTGCGCGCAGGTGACGGCCGGGTTCTGATGGCCGTCGTCGAGATCTCCGCGCACGCGGTCCATGGCTGCCCAGAACGCGTCGAGGACCTCGCTGAGCAGATGGCTGTCCAGCGAGGCGTAGAGCGCGAGATGGAAGGCGCGGTCGGTGGAGCGCGCCACCCGGCCGTCGACCGCCTCGGTCTCCATCTCGCCGACGAGGCCGCGCAGCACGGCCAGGTCCTCGGCGGGGATCCCCGCGCTGACCGCGCCGACCAGGCCCGCCTCCAGGGCCTCCCGCACCTTCATCAGCTCGAAGAGCCCCGGCTCGCCCAGGCGGTGCCGGATGGCGGCCCGGAAGGCGAGGCCTTCGGCGAACGGTGACAGCGAGAGCGAGCCGACGACGGTGCCGGAGCCCCGGCGGATCTCGACGACGTTGACGGCCTGGAGCGCCTTCAGCGCCTCACGCACCGTCACCCGGCCGACCCCGAAGAGCTCCGTCAGCTCGGCCTCCGTGGGGAGCGCGTCACCGGGGGCCAGCCTGCGCTCCAGGATCAGCTCCTTCAGTCGACGCTCGGTGTCCTGGGCCGTGGTCGGGCGAGCCACAACATCCTCCTGAGGTGCGATTGCCCCTTGACCGGCGGCGGGAGCATCTGTTTAAGGTACGGCAAGACGTAGGACATCTTACGTCCCATGTCTTGCCCGCGTCGCCGTCTCGCACGGCGGGCCGATGTATCCCCCTGAGTCCCCCCTGAGTCCCCCTCTGAGCTGGAGCCCTCACCATGTCTCTGTCCGCACCGCTGCGCGGCGTCGTCCCGCCGGTCTGTACCCCGCTCGACTCCCGGGGAGAGGTCGACACCGCGTCCCTCGCCCGGCTCGTCGACCACCTCGTCGACGGGGGAGTGCACGGCCTCTTCGCCCTCGGGTCCACCAGCGAGGTCGCCTACCTCACCGACGAGCAGCGAGCCACCGTCCTGGAGACCGTGGTCAACGCCGCCGACGGCCGGGTCCCGGTCCTCGCCGGAGTGATCGACACGACGACGGCACGCGTCGTCGAGCACGCCAAGGCCGCCGCCGCACTGGGTGCGCAGGCCCTCGTCGCGACCGCGCCCTTCTACACCCGCACCCACGAGAAGGAGATCGCCGCGCACTTCCGCCGCCTGCGCGCGAGCGTGGACCTCCCGCTGTTCGCGTACGACATCCCGGTCGCCGTCCACAGCAAGCTCGCCCCGGGCCTGGTGCGCGCCCTGGCCGAGGACGGCACGCTGGCCGGACTCAAGGACAGCAGCGGCGACGAGGGCGGACTGCGCCGCCTGATCGTCGAACTGGGCGGCCGCGACGGCCGCACCCAGGGACCGGCCCCGCGGTTCAGCGTGCTCACCGGGTCCGAACTGACCGTGGACGCGGCCCTGTTGGCCGGAGTCGACGGCGTCGTCCCGGGCATCGGCAACGTGGACCCGGCCGGATACGTGCGGCTGTACGAGGCCGCGCGGGCCGGGGACTGGGCGCTCGCCGCGAAGGAGCAGGAGCAGCTCGTCGACCTGTTCGCCATGGTCGACGTGGGTCCGGAGGCGGACATGGGCCGCAGCTCCTCCGCGCTCGGCTCGTTCAAGGCGGCGCTCCAGCTGCTCGGCATCATCGAGTGCGGGGACACCGCCTTCCCGCAGATCCAGCTGTCCGCCGAGTCGGTCGCGCTGGTGGCGCGGCGACTGCGCGCGGCCGGTCTGTCGCCGGTCCGATGAGCTCCGGCTTCCCGCAGGGCGGCATCGGCGCCGCGCTCATAGGCCTCGACCTCGGCGGTACGAAGATCGCTGCCGCGCTCGTCGGCGAGGACGGCACCGTCCTCGCCCGGCACACCCGGCCCACCCCGGCCGGCAGCGGTCCCGACGCCGTGCTCGACGCGCTGGCGGCCGCCGCCGCCGAGGTCGACCCGGACCGCGGCGCGGCGGCGCTGGGCATCGCCGCCGCCGGGGTCATCGATCCCCGTACCGGCCGGGTCACCAGCGCCACCGACTCCATCAGCGGCTGGGCGGGCACGGCCCTCGCAGCCGGGCTCGCCGACCGGACCGGGCTGCCGGTGGCCTGCGACAACGACGTACGGGCCACGGCCGGTCCGGAGCTCGCGGCGCTGGACGCGGAGCACGGTTCGCTGCTGTTCGCCGCGATCGGGACCGGCGTCGGGGGCGCCGTCGCCGTCGACGGTCGGATGCTGCACGGCGCCGCGGGCATCGCGGGCCACCTCGGTCATGTGCCGAGCCCCCGGGCGGCCGGGCTGCCCTGCACCTGCGGCGCCACCGGACACCTGGAGGTCATCGCATCCGGGCCCGCGATCACCGCCCACTACCGGCGGCTCACCGGCACCGCGGTGGACCGCCTCGAGACCGTCGCCGGGCGGGCCGCCCAGGGTGACGCGGACGCCGTCCACGCGATCACCACGGGTGCGGCCGCCGCCGGACAGGCGCTCGGCGGGCTCGCCAACGCCCTTGGCCCCGACCGGGTCGTCGTCGGCGGCGGGGTCCCCCGGATCGGCGCCCTGTACACGGACGCCCTGGCCGCCGCCTTCGCCGCTGAACTGATGCCGCCGTTGCGTGGTCTCGTCCCGCAGGCTCCCCGGTTCGGTCACGACGCGGCGGTGCTCGGCGCCGCCGCCCTCACCACCAGCCTGCCCCTCCACCACCCGGGAGCCCTTCGATGAGCACGCACCAGACCTGGGCCGCGTCCGATCTCGCCGCCGAGCTCCGAGGCGGCCTGATCGTCTCCTGCCAGGCGCCGCCCGGTGATCCGATGCGGGAGACAGGCACCCTCGTACGGCTCGCGCGGTCGGCGGCGGCCGGGGGAGGCGTGGCCGTCCGCGCCAATGAACCCGACGTCGTCGCGGCCGTCGTGGCCGCCGTGGACCTGCCGGTCATCGGTCTGTGGAAGGACGGCGACACCGGCGTCTACATCACCCCGACCGTGCGGCACGCCCTGGCGATCGCGGAAGCCGGCGCGGCCGTCGTCGCCGCCGATGCCACCGACAGGCCGCGGCCCGACGGCTCCGCCTTCGCCGAGCTCGTCACCGCGGTCCACGCGGCAGGGGCGCTGGTGATGGCCGACGTCTCCACGCTCGCCGAGGGGGTCGCCGCAGCCGCGCAGGGCGCAGACTTCGTCTCCACCACGCTGTCCGGCTACGTTCCCGGCACACCACGGCAGACCGGCCCCGACCTCACGCTGGTCGCCGAGCTGGCCGCCGCGATCGACGTCCCGGTCGTCGCCGAAGGCCGTATCAACACCCCCGAAGACGCCGCCGCGGCCCTCGTCCGAGGCGCCCACTGCGTCGTCGTCGGCACCGCCATCACCGCACCCACGGCCCTGACCGCCCGCTTCGTCGCGGGCCTCGCCCAGCACTGACCCGTCACATCACCGACCTGTCCGTTCCAGCACTGACCTGTCCCCTCAGGCGACCGGCTGCTCAAAGACGAGCGTCGCCCCGCATCATGGAGTCACCGTGCAGACCTCATCACCCGCCAAGCCCCGCTGGTACCGCGAAGTGAGCCGTACCCAGTGGAAGTCGTTCTTCGCCGCCTGGATCGGATATGTCCTCGACGGCTTCGACTTCGTCCTGATCACGCTGGTCCTCACCGAGATCAGCGACGAGTTCGGCCTCAGCACCGTGCAGGCGGCCAGTCTGATCTCCGGCGCGTTCATCACCCGCTGGCTCGGCGGCGCGGTCCTCGGCGCCCTCGGCGACCGGTACGGCCGCAAGGCCTCCATGGTGCTGAGCATCCTGCTCTACTCCCTGGGCACGTTCGCCTGCGGATTCGCCTGGAACTACCACAGCCTCTTCGCCGCGAGGCTCGCCATCGGCATGGGCATGGCCGGGGAGTACAGCGCGAGCGCCACGTACGTGATGGAGAGCTGGCCCGCGAAGCTGCGCAGCCGGGCGAGCGGCTTCCTCATCTCCGGTTTCTCGGTCGGCTCGGTGCTCGCCGCCCAGGTCTACAACTGGGTGGTGCCCTCGCTCGGCTGGCGGTGGATGTTCTACCTCGGCCTGATCCCGATCGCCGTCGCGCTGTGGATGCGGCGCGCGCTGCCGGAAGCGGCGGAGTGGACCGAGTCTGTCGCCGAGAAGGGCGCCAAGCCCAACCCGTTCCGTCCGCTCTTCGCCACCCGTGGCCGGGCGACCGCCAACACGGCCCTGACCGTGGTCGCCACCCTCTCCCTCTTCCTGGTCTTCACGCCGGGCGGCGCCGGCCTGGTGCCCGTGCTCTCCGTGGTCGCGGGGCTCTCGCTGGCCGCCTTCGCCGTCCAGCTCGGCGGGAAGCGCGGCTGGGCGCTGTACCTGTCGATGATCGTCACGCTGTTCTTCGCGTTCCTCTACTCCTGGCCCATCCAGGCGCTGCTGCCCACGTATCTGAAGACCGACCTGGGCTACAGCACGGACCAGGTCACCGATGTCCTCTACTTCGCGGGCTTCGGCACCATGGTGGGCTGCTGGGCGGCGGGTTTCCTCGGCGACCGGATCGGCGCGAAGAAGGCGTACGCGCTGACGCTGCTCGGCTCGCTCGCCTTCGTCTACCCCGTGTTCGCGGTGCACGACAACCTGCTCCTGCTCGGCGTCCTGCTGTTCCTGCTCCAGGCGACCAGCTTCGGCATCTCCGGTCTGCTCCCGCGCTACATCGGCGGCCACTTCCCCACGGAGAGCCGGGGCGCGGCGCTCGGCTTCACGTACAACGTGGGCGCCCTCGGCGGTGCGGTCGCGCCGGTCCTCGGGGCGCATCTCGCCTCCGGCATGGATCTGGGGCAGGCCCTGGCCGTGCTGACGTTCGGGGGCACGGTGATCGTGGTGCTCCTCGTGGGCTTCGACGTACCGGCCCGCCTGAACCGGCTCACGGATCCGGACGCGGAGAGGGACCACCTGGCAGAGGTGTCCCAGCCGTCGGGGCCGACAGAGCCATCGAAGGAGCGGGAGCCGGCGCCGACGGCCGGGGACACCGCCCGCACCTGACAGGAGTCAGATCACGCGGAAGAGGTCGGCGGCGGCGTGGACGTCCGTGAGGTCCTCGACAGACCTGAGGTTGTCGCACAGGACCTCGAGGACCGAGCCGCTCCCGGCGGCGTCCGGGGCGCCGATGGCCACGCCGAAGACGCGGAAGCCCAGCAGGTGCTTGGCGTCGTTCCAGCCGCCCGGCTGTTCGCGGGAACGGCCAACGGCCCATGGCTGTCGGCCAGACGGCCCAGCGCCTTCGCCCGAGCAAGACAACTCGGCGACGGGAAGACCCGGTGGCGCGGGCCATGCGTCCGGCCGACTCCGGGAGGCGGGTGGTCCGGCGCGCGATTACGTTGAGCGTGACCGGTCACTCATCCGGTGGCGCCCTGCGGCTCTCGCCCCTCTCCCAGGGCGGGAGGGCGCGCGCCGCCGTGCCGGTCCACCGCTGTGGTGTGTCCGGTCTGCCGTCCCTCTTACAAGGAGCAGCCATGGGCGATCCCGCGGTGACCACCTCCTCACCCGCCGAACCCCCCTCCGATGCCGAACTGCAGGCGATCGAGCGGTACTGGAGGGCGGCCAATTACCTCTCGGTGGGGCAGATCTATCTGATGGACAACGCCCTGCTGCGGCGCCCCCTGGCGGCCGATGACATCAAGCCGCGCCTCCTCGGCCACTTCGGGACCTCGCCCGGTCTCAACCTGGTGCACGCGCACCTCAACCGGGCCATCAAGGCGCGGAGGCTGCAGACCGTCTGCATCTGGGGCCCCGGGCACGGCGGGCCCGCGGTACTCGCCAACTCCTGGCTGGACGGCACGTACACCGAGACCTATCCCGACGTCACCCGCGACGGGGAGGGCATGGCGAGGCTGTTCCGCCAGTTCTCGTTCCCCGGCGGAGTACCCAGCCATGTCGCCCCCGAGACGCCGGGATCCATCCACGAGGGCGGCGAGCTCGGCTACTCCCTCTCGCACGCCTACGGCGCAGCGTTCGACAACCCGGACCTGCTGTCGGTGTGCGTCATCGGCGACGGAGAGTCCGAGACCGGACCTCTTGCCGCCTCCTGGCACTCGAACACCTTCCTGGACCCGGTGCACGACGGCGCGGTGCTGCCGATCCTGCACCTGAACGGCTACAAGATCGCCAACCCGACGATCCCGGCCCGGCTGCCCGAGGCCCAGCTCGACGACCTGATGCGCGGATACGGATACGAGCCCGTGCACGTCACCGGCGACGACCCCATGACGGTCCACCGGGACTTCGCGATCGCCCTGGACCGCTGCCTGGACCGCATCGCCGCGCTGCAGCGCACGGCCAGGGCCGACTCCGATGCCGAGCGCCCGAAGGACGCCCCCGCGCCCCGCTGGCCCATGATCGTGCTCCGCACCCCCAAGGGCTGGACCGGCCCCAAGACGGTGGACGGCAAGCCGGTGGAAGGCACCTGGCGCGCGCACCAGGTGCCGCTCGCCAACGTCCGGGAGAGCGCCGAGCACCGCCACCAGCTGGAGGAATGGCTGCGCTCCTACCGGCCGGATGAACTGTTCGACGCCGAGGGTCGCCCTGCCCCCGGGCTCGTCGACATCGCCCCGCAGGGCACCCTGCGCCTCGGCGCCAATCCGCACGCCAACGGAGGGCTGCTCCTGCGCTCGCTGCCGCTGAAGCCGCTCGAGGAGTTCGCGGTCGACGTGGACAAGCCGGGCGCCACCCTGAACGAGCCGACGCGGGTCCTCGGCGGCTACCTGCGGCAGGTCATGGCCGACACCGCCGAGCGGCGCGACTTCCGGCTCGTCGGCCCGGACGAGACCGCGTCCAACCGGCTCGAAGCGGTCTACGGGGCATCCGGAAAGGCCTGGCAGGAGGAGATCCACGACGTGGACGAGAACCTCTCCCGGCACGGACGCGTGATGGAGATCCTCTCCGAGCACACCTGCCAGGGGTGGCTGGAGGGTTACCTGCTGACGGGACGCCACGGTCTCTTCTCCTGCTACGAGGCGTTCGTGCACATCGTCGACTCGATGGTCAACCAGCACATCAAGTGGCTGCGCACCACCCGCGAGTTGCCCTGGCGGGCGCCGATCGCCTCACTGAACTACCTGCTGACCTCCCATGTGTGGCGGCAGGACCACAACGGCTTCTCGCACCAGGACCCCGGATTCATCGGACACGTACTCAACAAGAGCCCCGAGGCAGTACGGGTCTACCTGCCGCCGGACGCCAACACGCTGCTGTCCACCGCCGAGCACTGCCTCGCCTCACGCGACTACGTGAATGTGATCGTCGCCGGCAAACAGCCCGGCTTCGACTGGCTGAGCCTGGACGAGGCACGGGCGCACTGCGCGCGGGGCGCCGGGGTGTGGACCTGGGCCGGCAGCGAGACCACCGAGCGCGAGCCGGACGTCGTGCTCGCCTGCGCCGGGGACGTGCCCACCCTGGAGGTGCTGGCAGCGGCGAGCCTGCTGCGCGGCCATCTGCCGGACCTCGCGGTGCGCGTGGTCAATGTCGTGGACATCGCGCGCCTGATGCCGGAGGGCGAGCACCCGCACGGCATGCCGGACGCCGAGTTCGACGCGCTGTTCACCCGGGACAAGCCGGTGATCTTCGGATTCCACGGCTACCCCTGGCTGGTGCACCGCCTCGCGTACCGGCGTGCGGTCCATCCGCACCTGCATGTGCGCGGGTACAAGGAGCGCGGTACGACCACCACGCCCTTCGACATGGTGGTCGCCAACGACCTGGACCGCTTCCGCCTGGTGATGGACGTCATCGACCGCGTGCCGGGCCTGGGCGTCCGCGCGGTCCAGGTGCGCCAGCAGATGGAGGACATGAGGCTGCGCCACCACGCCTATGTGCGGGCGCACGGCGTCGACCTGCCGGAAGTGCGGGACTGGTCCTGGCAGGGCTGATCGTCCGGGGAGCTTCTCCGGCCAGACGAGTGGGTCCGTGTGGGCCGAGCGAGGGACGCGCGGCGTGTTGCCGGTAGGGACACGCCGTGGGGCGGGAGGGCTGTTGGTAGGGGCGCGGTCGACGCCGGCAACACGTTCCGGGGCACGAGAGCTTCGGGGGGCCGTGTCCGTACTGGAGGTACATCCATGCGTTCCATCCGAGTGCTGACCGGTCTGGCCCTCGCGGGCGCCGCGCTGGCGATCGCCGCCCCCAACGCGCAGGCCGTGTCGCCGAGTTGTCAGAAGGCTCTGGACGACGCGGAGATCACGCAGAAGAACGCCGACACGGTGAAGGCCGACCCGTCCGCCACTCCGGAGGAGAAGAAGGCCGCCGAGGAGGAGGCGAACATGGCCGCGTCCACGGCGCAGCGGTTGTGCGACTCCACGGACCCGGCCGTCAGGGGCGGCGTGCACGCTGGTACGGGCGGTTCCCAGGGCAGCAGCAACCCGGTCGAGCTGGCTGCCGGGGCCGCGGTGCTCGCCGTCGGCGCGGGCGCGGTGTACCTGCACCGACGCAGGACCGCCGGACAGCGCTGACCCCCTGAACTCCTGACCTCCTGCCGCCGGTCGACCGGTCATGCGTCGACAGGCGGTTTCCCCGCCTCCCTCAACAGCCGGGTGCGGTGGCTTCCGCCAGGATGACGCCGAACGCATTTAGGGTCAAAACGTGCAGATCATGCCTCGCGTCATTCCTGTGGTCCTGGCCCTGGTGCTCGTCGGCGGCTCGGACGTCCATGCGGGTGCGCACGCGCGCACTCCTGACGCCCCGGTCTCCCGCAGCGCCCCCGCGCCCGGCCTCGACGCGCGGGTCACCGCCGTGCCGAAGGCCAAGATCGGCTCCACCTACCACCGCGGGTGCCCCGTACCGCCCCGTCGGCTCCGGCTCATCCGCATGAACCACTGGGGCTTCGACGGCCGGGTCCATGCCGGTGAACTGATCGTCCATCAGCGTTCGGTGAAGCCTCTCCTGTACGTCTTCCGGAAGGCCTTCGCGGCGAAGTTCCCGATTCGCCGGATGCGGGTGATGGCCGGGTTCGGCGGCGACGACTCGGCGGCGATGGCGGCCGACAACACCTCCGCCTTCAACTGCCGCCGGGTGACCGGGAACCCGGGCCGGACGTCGCAGCACTCGTACGGCGACGCGATCGACATCAACACGGTCGAGAATCCGTACGTCGATGTCCATGGCCGGGTCCATCCGGAGTCGGCGGAGAAGTACCTGCGGCGAGACCGCGTGGTCAAGGGCATGATCCGCCCCGGTGACGTCGTGTCGACCGCCATGCGGAGGATCGGCTGGAAGTGGGGCGGACACTGGGTGAACCCCGACTACCAGCACTTCTCGGCCAACGGGAGGTAGTGCGGGCCCGTACTCTTCACTGGTTGCTCAGGGGAGGGGCTGTTCATGCGGCGCGGCAGGGTCGGCAGGGTCAGGGGTACGGCAGGCATGCGAAGAGCCATGCGAGCGGCGACGGCTCTCGTCGTCGTCGGTCTGATGGGCGGTTGCTCGTCGCGCGACTCCGCGCAGGACGAGGAGTGGCGGCACACCTACTGCTCCGCGCTGGGCAGTTGGCAGGACACCAGGAACGAGTCGGCGGCCGACGACAGTGGTGTCGACGAGGATGACAGCGGTGTCGACGAGGATGACAGTGGTGTCGACGGGGATGACGGACAGAGCGCCCAGCCGTCCGAGCCCGGCATCGCCGGGTATACGGTCATCGCCGCCGCGAAGCGGCTGGACCGGGAGGGGCTCGACCAGGGCGGGAGTCACATCCTCGACGACACCGCGCGGGCGATCAGCGGCGACAGGACCGCTGAGGGGCATGCCGTGTCGTACTGCGACGAATCCGGCTTCGAGACCCTGATGAACGCAGGCTAGAGATGCCCTCAGAGCCATGTCGTCGCAAGCCGGACGGTCACGCACGCGGTGACCAGGAGCGTGATGTTGAGGGCGATCCGGCGGTCTCCACGGCTCAGGTGAACCCTGGTCGCGCCGATCTGCAGGACCACGAACCCGATGGCCGCGGCCATCGCGAGCCAGGGTGCGATGCCGGTCAGCGGCGGGAGGATCAGGCCGATCGCGCCGAGCACTTCGGCAAGACCGATGGCCCTCACGGCGGGCATCGGTGTGCTGTCGACCCAGGCCATCATGGGACGGAGTCGCTCACGGCTCCGGGCCAGCTTCACCCCGCCCCCGTAGAGGTAGAACAGGCAGAGCAGGCCGGCGACGATCCAATAGGCGATGTTCATGATTCGGTCCATGGTCGAGGTCGGGACCTTCAGGCGAAGTCGGTGGCGGGTTCGGTGGCGTAGCGGCTCATCACTCGGGCGGTCGCCTCAGGGGTCATGGCCTGGCCGCCGGCGATCATGGCCCGCAGGTCACGGAAGTACTGCACGTACAGGTCCGGTGTGAACGTGCTGACCATGACGGCCGGTTGACCGGTCGTGTTGGCGAAGGTGTGCGGCACACCGGGCGGGACCATCACGAGCGTGCCCGCGCTCGCGTCGTAGTCCTTCTCGCCGACCGTGAACCGCACCGTGCCGGAGACGACGTAGAAGCCCTCGTCGTGCTGGGCGTGACGGTGTTGCGGCGGTCCGGGCGTGTGCGGCGCGAGGACCGATTCGGCGAGCCCGATGCGGTGCCCGGTGTTGCTGCCGTCCTCCAGCACGCGCAGTCGCGTGGTGCCGAGGACGATCGTCTCGCCCTCGCCCGGACCGACCACCGATACGGCGGGGGCGGCGGGCGGCTCGGTGTTTCTCGGTTCGTCGGTCATGCCCCCGATTCCACTGCCAGAGCACCGCGACCGTCCAAGACCTGTTCCGCCACCCCGATACCGAACGGGTATCGTCGCAGCATGGAGCTACGCACGCTGCGCTATTTCGTGGCCGTCGCCGAGGAACTCCACTTCGGCCGGGCCGCCGCCCGGCTGCACATGAGCCAGCCGCCGCTGAGCCGGGCCATCAAACAGTTGGAGACCGAGGTCGGCGCCGCGCTGTTCGACCGATCGTCCGCCGGGGTCACGCTCACCGCCGTGGGTGCCGTGCTGCTCGACGAGGCGCGCTCCCTGCTCGACCAGGCCGACCGGGTACGCGTACGGGTGGCCGCCGCGGCCGGTGCCGCGAGCATCACCGTCGGCATCCTGGGGGACAGCACCGATCCTGGCGTGGCGCGGCTGGCCGGTGCCTACCGCCGGAGGCACCCGCAGATCGAGGTGCGCATCCGCGAGACCGACCTGACCGATCCGACGTGCGGACTGCATGCCGGCCTTGTCGATGTCGCCCTGACCCGGGGGCCGTTCGACGAGACCGGCCTGACGGTCCACGAGCTGCGCACCGACCCGGTGGGTGCGCTGCTGCGCGCCGACGATCCACTGGCCCGCCACGAGAGCCTGAAGACCGCGGACCTGGTCGATCGCCGCTGGTTCGTCTTCCCGGAGGGCACCGATCCCCTCTGGCAGTCGTACTGGAACGGCGGAGAACCTCGCGAGGGCCCGGTGGTCAGCGCCGTGGCGGAGTGCAGGCAAGCCGTTCTTTGGAACGGCACCGTCGGCATGACCCTCCTGGACCACGAGCCGGGGGAGGGGCTCACCGTGGTGCCGTTGGCCGACATGCCCGCGAGCCGCGTGGTGGTGGCATGGAACGAGGGCGACACCAACCCGCTGCTCAGGTCGTTCGTCCGGATCGCGATCTCCGCCTACCGAGGCTGAGCGCGCCGGGCGCGCCGACCGTGACCGCTGAATATGCCGTGCCATGCCGAGGGGGAAGGTGCAGACTCCCTCCATGGCAGACATGCGGGCGTTCCGGGACGCGGTCAGTGGCTGGGCGGCCGGCGGGCCCGGCGGCCCAGCGCGTGATCTGGCCGAGCGAGTGGGCGTGCGGACCGCCGTGCTGCTGGAAGGGCCCAGTGACCGCGAGGCGGTCGAGGCGCTGGCCGCACGGCGTGGCCGGGACCTGGCCGCCGAGGGGGTGTGCGTCGTGTCGATGGGCGGGGCGATGAGCATCGGCCGCTACGCCGAGATCCTCGGGCCGCCCGGCCTCGGCCTGCGTCTGGCAGGACTGTGCGACGTGGCCGAACAGCGCTTCTACGACCGGGGTCTGGAGCGGGCAGGGGCGCCGCGCGTGGACTTCTTCGTGTGCGTGTCCGACCTGGAGGACGAGCTCATCCGCGCGCTGGGCACGGCGAGGGTCGAGGACGCCATCCGGGCCGAGGGCGACCTGCGGGCCTGGCAGACCTTCATGCGCCAGCCGGCCCAGCACGGCAGGCCCCGGCAGCAGCAGTTGCGGCGCTTCCTGGGCACGAAGAAGGGCCGCAAGATCCGCTACGGCCGCCTCCTCGTCGAGGCCCTTGACCCCGATCTGACACCGGCCCCGCTGGACGACCTCCTCACGAGCCTGTGAGGGCCTGGCCTCCTCTCAGGAACAGCCGTCAGAGGGCAGGGGACAGGGGACTGGAGTGCTCAGAAGGGCATGCGGCCCCGGGTGCGCCGACCGGCCGCGCCGCTGCGGCCCACGGCCTTGGAGCTGCTGCGGAAAGGCTTGCTGAAGATCCGGCCGAGGATGCCGGGGGCCTTGCCACCGGCGCGCGATCCGGCCCCCAGGGTGCGCTGAGTGCCGCGTTCGGGGTGCCGCGAGAGGCGGGGCACGAAGAAGGCGAGGACGGCCATTACGACGCAGACAGCGACGATTCCGACAATGATCATGAGGTGCTCCCTGGGTCGAGGCGTGTCAGCCGGGTGCCCTGCCAGGAGAGGTGTATGCGCGGGCCCGGCCGCCGACCGCCCGGCTGGTTGCGACTCGCCTCGCCGGACTCAGCGCATGCCGGGCAGGCGTCGCAGCTCGCTGACCTTCATCAGCCGTGCGAGGACGAGATATCCCAGGGCCGTCGTGAGCACCCCGGCCGAGAGCCCGGCTGCGGTAGGCCACGTTCCGCTTCCCAGGCCCGCGCATGCACGCGTCGCGGCCCAGCCCAGGCCCGCGGCCGGACCCGCGGCGCACAGCAGCTTCGTATAGGTGCGGCGCAGGCTGCCGTCGTCGATGCGGGCTCCGAGTCTCCTGCGCAGCAGGTACGCGGTGAGCGCGAGGCCGGCCAGATAGGACAGCGTGTAGGCCTCGGCCATGCCGACGACCGCCCAGCGGGCGGGCAGCAGCAGATGGCAGGCCGTGGCCAGGGCGATGTTCACGCCCGCGATCCAGGCCGCCACGAAGAAGGGAGTACGCGTGTCCTGCTGCGCGTAGAAGCCGCGCAGCAGGAGGTACTGGGCCGAGAACGGGATGAGGCCGAGCCCGAAGGCCTGCAGCATGTACCCCAGAGGGCGGGCCGACGCGGCGTCCGCTGCTCCGTGGGCGAACAGGAGCGACGCGATCTGCGGCCCCTGGGCGAGGAAGAGGAAGGCGGCAGGCACGATGACCACGCCGCTGATCCGCAGCGCCCGGGACAGATCCGCGCGCAGGTCCTCCAGCCGCCCTTCCGCGACGGCCCGGCTCATGCGCGGCAGCAGAGCCGTCACCAGGGACACGGTCACGATCGACTGCGGCAGCAGCCAGATGGTCTGCGCGTAGGTGTAGGCCGAGTAGCCCGCGCCGGCCCGCGGCAGCTCCTGGTCGGCGGCGTTGGCGTAATTCGTGACCACGGTCAGGGCGACCTGGTTGGCCAGGACGAACAGCAGTGTCCACTTCGCCGCGTGGACGCTCGTGCCAAGGCCGGTGCCGCGCCAGTCGAACCGCGGCCGGAAGCGGAAACCCGCAGCCCGCGCGAACGGGACGAGCGCCAGGGCCTGTACGGCGATGCCCGCCGTGGTGCCGAGCCCGAGCAACCGCACCTGCGCCGTGGTGATGTCCTCGACCTGGTCGGGGACCGTCATCAGCGTCAGGTAGGCGGCGAACATGCCGACCAGCACGACGTTGTTCAGCACCGGTGTCCACATCATCGCGCCGAACTTCTCGCGGGCGTTGAGGACTTGTCCGTAGATGCTGAACAGGCCGTAGAAGAAGATCTGCGGAAGCAGGAACCTGGCGAACGTCACCGTCAGCTCGAACGCCTCGTGACGTTCGGGGGTGTCGCGCATGTACAGGCCCACGATCTGCGGAGCCGCCCAGACCGCCAACGCCGTCCCCACTCCCAGGACACACACCACGAGCGTGACCAGACGCTGTTCGTAGGCGCGGCCGCCATCGGGCTGTGTCGCCCTGGCGCGCACCAGCTGCGGCACCAGGACGGCGTTGAGCGCGCCACCGATCAACAGCGTGTACAGGCTCGTCGGCACCGTGTTCGCCGTGTTGTACGTGCTGGCCAGCAAGCCCGTGCCCAGCGCGGCGGCCTGCAGCACCTGCCGGATGAGACCCGTCGCACGCGACACCACCGTGCCGACGGCCATCAGCATCGACGAACGGACAAGACCGCCCTGCTTCTTCTCCTGCCGGACGGCATGCCGTCCCCGTCCCCGTTCCCGCTGCTCCTGCGGCCTCGACCGCACCGCAGGCTTCGCCCCCTCCACCATGTGGTCAACCTACGCCGTCAAGATCGGCACTCGACCCGCAGGTCACCTCACCCGGTGATGGATCCGGTGAACTCCGGGAAGTCCAGGTCGAAGTCCTCGCTGTTGCGCTGCACCGTGACGACGACCTTCTTGCCGTACTTCGTCTCCAGGGCGCTGTCGTCGGTCTTCGTCGCGGAAACCCCCGGGGCCAGGCGGCCCTCGAGTGGCTCGGACCCCTTCTCGAACGCGGTCGCCGCGGCCTCGCCGCCCTTCGTGGCGCCCTCGACGATGACGGACAGGTCGTCGAGGGCGACCGCTGACTTCCCGGAGTTCGTCAGCTTCAGCCTCACGCGGAAGTCGGTGTTGCCGGGCTCGGCGGACTCCATCAGCTCGGCGTCGTAGTCCGTGAACACCTTCGCGTCGGCGACGGACACCTTGAGGCCGTCCGGCCACGTGTAGGACTCGCCGAACTTCAGGCCCGTCGCCTTCCCCGCGGTTCCGTCCCCGTCGGCGTCGGCGCCGGCACCTTCGTCGGAGCAGTGCTCCATCCAGTCGGCCTGACTGATGTCCTCGTCCGCGCAGTCGACCTTCTTCGCCGTCGAGGCCTTCGAACCGTCCGACGACTTCGCATCGGCTTTGCCGCTGTCGCCGCCATCGCTGCCACCGCACGCGGTCAGAGCGGCCAGAAGCATGGCGGCGGCAGCCGCGGTAGCGCGAACGCGCATATGTCCCCCCAAGGTTGAGCCAGGCGGAACACGCTAGGTCACATACGGTTGAATCATGCAGGATGTGATCAAGTCGTGACGGTGCTCGTCCTCACGCCGGTGTCGCCTCGATGAGGCAGAACGGATCCGCCTGTTCGAGCGGGGTCACCGAGGTGAGGGAAAGGCCTGCCTTGCGGCACACCTCGTCGAAGTCGGTCCGCGTCCGTTCCCTGCCACCCACGTTCACCATCATGTTGAGGTCGGTGAGGTAGGTGAGTCCGGCTGCTTGGGCGTCGACGACCTCGGGCAGAACGGGCTCCACGATCAGTACGCGGCCCGCGGGCGGCAGCACCGCGCGGCAGTGGGTCAGGATCGTGACCGCCTGCTCGTCCGACCAGTCGTGGACGATGCTCTTGAGCAGGTAGACGTCGGCGCCGCCCGGCACGGACCGGAAGAAGTCCCCGGCCGCCAGGGAGCATCGTGCCGTGAGCCCCTGCCGCTCCAGCGTCGTCGGAGCCTGGGCCAGGCCCTCCTCGGTGTCGTAGACGACGCCCGTCAGGGTCGGATGTGCGCGCAGCACGGCGCTCAGCAAGGTGCCGTCACCGCCGCCGACATCGGTCACCGTGGTGAAGCGGCCGAAGTCGAAGGCGTGCGGCAAGGCCGCGGCCGTCGCCCTGGACGCCTGGCTCATGGCCGCGTTGAACTCCGCGGACAGCTCGGGGAATTCCTTGAGGTGGCTGAAGAAGTCCTTCCCGAAGATCGCGTCGAACGCGACGTCACCGGTGCGCACGCTGTCGTCCAGGTGTTCCCAGGCGCGCAGCATCGTCGGCTCGGTGAACATCCGGACCAGTGAGGTGACCGAGCCGGGCCGCCCGGGGTCCAGGGCGGCGCCCGCGGGCGTCAACGAGAAGGAACCCGCGGTGTGTTCGCGCAGCAGGCCCAGGCTCGCCAGGGCGCGCAGCAGCCTGGTCATGGGCTGCGTACGTGCCCCGGCATCGGCGGCTACTTCGGCCGCCGACCGCTCCTTGTCGCCGATCAGCTCCATCACCCTCAGCCGGACGGCCGCGCGAACGGTCTGCGCGGCCAGGCTTCCGAACACCAGTCGTGCGACCAGCTCACGGCCGTCCTCGGTGTCGTTCGTCGTCGTGGTGTCGTCGTTCGTCATCGTCGCTTCCCCTCGGTTTGCCGGGCCGCGGTCGAGGCGAGTGGTGTCGCCCTGGCCCGTGCCCTCGACTGTGCCGACACCGGCAGCGGATGTCTTGGACGAATGTTCCCGCCCCGGTGGAGCCGCTCGGCCCCGGCGCCCGCGCCCTCAGCCGAGCCGTCCTGGCTCATGTCCGGATGTGACAGGGAATCGTCATTGCGGCCATCGGTGGCGGCGATGAGGATGGGTCCATGCCCACTCCGCACCGTGTCGTCATCGCGGTCTTCCCCGATGTCGACCTCCTCGACGTCACCGGCCCCGCCGAGGTCTTCGCGCTGGCCAACCGGGAGACCGCGGGCCGCGCCGGCTATCAGGTACGCCTTGCCGGGCCGGTCGCCGGTGAGGTCCGCACGTCGGCCGGAGTGCGGCTGGTGGCCGATCTGGGTTTCGACGAGGTGCGCGGGCAGGTGGACACCCTGCTGGTGCCCGGCGCGGTCGACATGACCGACGACGGTCCCCTCGCCCGTATCGACACGGACGTCGTGGAGTGGGTGAGGGCCACCGCCCCGCACGCCCGCCGAGTGGCGTCGGTGTGCGTGGGTGCGCACGTGCTGGCCGCGGCCGGACTCCTCGACGGGAAGACGGCGACCACCCACTGGTCGACCGCCGCCCAGCTCGCAGCCGAGCACCCGGCCGTCACGGTCGACCCGGACCCCATCTTCGTACGCACCGACCGGGGCCGGCTGTGGACCGGGGCAGGGATCAGTGCCTGCCTGGATCTCGCCCTGGCGCTCGTGGCCGAGGACCAGGGCGAGGACGTGGCCCTGTCGGTGGCCCGGCAGCTGGTGATGTACCTCAAACGCCAGGGCGGGCAGAGCCAGTTCTCCGTGCCGCTCAGCCGCCCCGCGTCCGCCCGCCGCGACATCGACGAACTGCGGTTGTGGATCGCCGAGCACCTGGACGCGGACCTGTCGGCGGCGGCACTGGCGGCCCGGATGTGCCTGAGCGAGCGGCACTTCGCCCGGGTGTTCAAACAGGAGACGGGCACCAGCCCGGCCGACTACGTCGAAGCCGCCCGCGTAGAGGTGGCGCGCCGCCTGCTGGAGACCACCGACGGCTCTCTCGACCAGGTTGCGGCAGCGGCCGGGCTCGGTTCGGTGGAGACGCTGCACCGGGCGTTCAACCGGCAGCTCGCCACCACTCCGGCCGCCTACCGTCGCCGCTTCCGCGTCCAGACCACCTGACCCTCTGCACTCTCTGCACCCTCACCCCCTTCAACCGTCACCACCCCGTCGGCATGCAGGCGAGCCCGAGCTCTTCGGCTCCGCCCTGCCTCATGCCGCGACCCGTCATGCCCGCGAAACACGAAAGGCACCCCATGAGCACGCACACGCATCAGCCCTCCACGACCCTGCGCGACGTGATCGGCCTGGACAACCAGCCGCCCCGGCTGAGCGAATCCGCCCTGATCATGATCGACTTCCAGAACACCTACCGCACCGGCGTCATGGCCCTCGACGGCGCCGAGACGGCGCTCGCGGCGGGCGCCCGCCTCCTGGAGCGAGCCCGCGCCGCGGGCACCCCGGTCATCCACATCCTCAACGACGGCGGTGAGAACACCCCCTACGACATCCGCGCCCACATCGGGGCCATCAGCGACGAAGTCGCTCCGGTGGAGGGTGAGGCGGTCGTGGTGAAGCAGTTCCCCAACTCCTTCCACGCCACCGATCTCGAGAAGACGCTGAGTGACCTGGGCGTCGCCCCGGGCAGCGGCAAGGACCTGGTCCTCGCCGGTTTCATGACGCACATGTGCGTCAACTACACCGCCCAGGGCGCCTTCAACCTCGGCTACCGCCCCACCGTGATCGCGGAAGCCACCGCCACCCGCTCCCTCGCCGCACCGGACGGCACCGTCCTGTCCGCCGCCGCGCTCCAGAGCGCCGCCCTGACCACCATCACCGACCTGTTCGGCACCGTCGTTCCCACCGTCGACGCGCTCCCGGCCTGAGCCGGTACCTGGTGTCGCGGCCGGTCAGGCCGGTCATGGGGCGCCGGCTGCCACGGGAGGCGTCCGTGGTGACGTAGGCCACATCATGGCGAGGCGTCGGGCTGGGTAGGGGCGGCATGATCGCCTGGGCTCGAGCCCGGGAAGCAACACCGGAACCACGGAGGTATCCATGTCCTCGAAGCGACGTCGCAAGAAGAAGGCCCGCCGCAAGAACGGCGCGAACCACGGCAGCCGCCCCCAGTCCTGACGGCGGGCGCGGCAATCGGGGGCGGCACCATCTGGTGCCGCCCCCGAGGCGTTCCCGGGTGCATCCCTGCTCCCGGTGTTCAGCAGCGGACGCCTGCTCCCGGTGTTCAGCAGCGGACGACCGGGCGACGACCCGGCCGCAGGCCGCCCGGCCGGGACCGATCAGGAATCGAGAAGCGTCGGCCCCGAGCCGGATCTAGCGTGATGGCCATGGACGTCACCCTGCACGCGAGCTTCCTCCCGCACGACGACCCGGACGCCTCCCTGGCCTTCTACCGCGACACGCTCGGCTTCGAGGTCCGCGACGACGTCGGTCACGACGGAATGCGCTGGATCACCGTCGGGCCCGCCGATCAGCCCGGCACATCCCTCGTCCTGCAGCCGCCGGCCACCGACCCCGGCATCACCGAAGCCGAGCGCCGCACCATCGCCGAGATGATGGCCAAGGGCACCTACGCGGGCATCATCCTCGCCACCGCGGACCTCGACGGCACCTTCGCGCGGCTCCGGGCCGAGGGCGCCGAGATCGTCCAGAATCCGACCGAGCAACCGTACGGAGTGCGCGACTGCGCCGTGCGTGATCCCGCGGGCAATCTGCTCCGAATCCAGGAACGCGTTGCCGCCATCACGCCGACGAAGTAGAACCTGACGTACTGCTCGACACCGACCAGATCGAGCCAGGCGACACCGGCGGAGACCGCTCAGGCGGCTTCGCCCGAACAGATGGAGAGACCATGAGCCCCGCCAAGAGAAAGAACACGCGGTCGCCTGCGCTCCACGCCGCCGACAGCCACGACCTGATCCGGGTGCACGGCGCACGCGTGAACAATCTCAAGGACGTCAGCATCGAGATCCCCAAGCGCCGCCTGACGGTGTTCACCGGCGTCTCCGGCTCGGGCAAGAGCTCGCTCGTCTTCAGCACGATCGCCGCGGAGTCGCAGCGGATGATCAACGAAACCTACAGCGCCTTCCTGCAGGGCTTCATGCCGACGCTGGCGCGCCCCGAAGTCGACGTACTCGACGGGCTCACGACCGCGATCATCGTCGACCAGCAGCGGATGGGCGCCGACCCCCGTTCCACGGTCGGCACCGCCACCGACGCCAACGCGATGCTGCGCATCCTCTTCAGCCGGCTCGGCAAGCCGCACATCGGCCCGCCCAGCGCGTACTCCTTCAACACCGCATCGGTCCGGGCGAGCGGCGGGATCACCGTCGAACGCGGTGCCGACAAGACCAAGACCGTGAAGGCGACCTTCAACCGCACCGGCGGCATGTGCACGCGCTGCGAGGGCCGTGGCTCGGTCTCCGACATCGATCTCACCCAGCTCTACGACGACTCCAAGTCGCTCTCCGAGGGCGCCTTCACCATCCCTGGCTGGAAGTCGGACAGCCAGTGGACCGTGCAGGTCTACGCCCAGTCCGGCCTCGTCGACCCGGACAAGCCGATCCGCAAGTACACCAAGAAGGAACTGCGGGACTTCCTCTACGGCGAGCAGATGAAGGTCAAGGTCAACGGCGTCAACCTCACGTACGAAGGCCTGATCCCCAAGATCCAGAAGTCGTTCCTTTCCAAGGACAAGGAGGCGATGCAGCCGCACATCCGCGCCTTCGTGGAGCGGGCCGTCACCTTCACCACCTGTCCCGATTGCGACGGCACCCGGCTCACCGAAGGGGCCCGGTCCTCGAAGATCAAGCGGATCAGCATCGCCGACGCCTGCGCGATGGAGATCCGCGACCTCGCCGAGTGGGTGCGCGGACTCAAGGACGCGTCGGTGGCGCCGCTGCTCGCCGCGCTGCAGCAGACCCTCGACTCGTTCGTGGAGATCGGCCTCGGCTACCTCTCGCTCGACCGTCCCGCGGGCACGCTGTCGGGCGGCGAGGCGCAACGCGTCAAGATGATCCGCCATCTGGGCTCCTCGCTCACCGACGTCACGTACGTCTTCGACGAGCCCACCATCGGCCTGCACCCCCACGACATCGAGCGGATGAACAACCTGCTCCTGAGGCTGCGGGACAAGGGCAACACGGTCCTTGTCGTCGAGCACAAGCCCGAGGCCATCGCGATCGCCGACCACGTCGTCGACCTCGGTCCCGGCGCCGGCACGGGCGGCGGCTCCGTCTGTTTCGAGGGCACCGTCGACGCTCTGCGGGCCAGCGACACCGTCACAGGGCGTCACCTCGACGACCGGGCCACGCTCAAGGAGACGGTGCGCGAGGCCACCGGCACCCTGGAGATCCGCGGCGCCACCCGCCACAACCTGCAGGGCGTCGACGTCGATGTGCCGCTGGGCGTGCTGTGTGTCGTCACCGGCGTCGCGGGCTCCGGCAAGAGCTCACTGATCCATGGCTCCGTCCCCGCCTCCGCGGGTGTGGTCTCGGTCGACCAGGCGCCGATCAAGGGTTCGCGGCGCAGCAACCCGGCGACGTACACCGGCCTCCTGGACCCGATCCGCAAGGCGTTCGCCAAGGCCAACGACGTGAAGCCGGCGCTGTTCAGCGCCAACTCCGAGGGTGCCTGCCCCAACTGCAACGGCGCAGGCGTCATCTACACCGACCTGGGAATGATGGCCGGAGTCGAGTCGACCTGTGAGGACTGCGAGGGCCAGCGGTTCCAGCCCGCGGTCCTGGAGTACACCTTCGGCGGGCGCGACATCAGCGAGGTGCTCGCGATGTCGGTGACCGAGGCCGAGCAGTTCTTCGGCTCCGGTGAGGCGCACACGCCGGCCGCGCACAAGATCCTCGACCGGCTCGCCGACGTCGGCCTCGGCTACATCAGCCTCGGCCAGCCGCTCACCACGCTGTCCGGCGGCGAACGGCAGCGGCTCAAGCTGGCCACGCACATGGCGGACAAGGGCGGCGTCTACATCCTCGACGAGCCGACCACCGGCCTGCACCTCGCCGACGTCGAGCAGCTGCTCGGCCTGCTTGACCGGCTCGTCGAGTCCGGCAAGTCGGTCATCGTCATCGAGCACCACCAGGCGGTCATGGCACACGCGGACTGGATCATCGACCTCGGCCCCGGCGCGGGACACGACGGCGGCAGGATCGTCTTCGAGGGCACCCCCGCCGACCTCGTCGCCGACCGCTCCACGCTCACCGGCGAGCACCTCTCGGCGTACGTGGGTTCCTGAGCCGGGAGCGGTGCGCCCACGGCCTCTCGGAATCGTTCGGTACGAGGGCGGCGTTGCCCGGAGCGGAAAGGATCGTTGGACCGGGCATGAGCGATGCGGGGAATGGAGTTCCTTCGCCGCGGCCGCCCCGTGCCGGGACGAGGGCCGGTGGTGGGGAAGCTCCTTCGCGATCCCCCATCTACGACGCGCTGGTGGCCGAATGGCGTGCCAAGGACCGGGAGGTGCCGCGCCCGCCCGCCCCGCGCTCGGGCTGGGAGCGCGTCGATCCGCAGGACCTGTTCCACAGAGGCTGAGCGGCCGGGCCTGCCGCGGTGGGCGGGCGCTCGGTGAGTGCGCGCGTCGCGTCACGTGAGAGGGGTCGCGGGATGGGCGTGGGTGCTGAGCCACCGGCGGATCGCGAGGGCGACCGTGTCATCGAGGGTGCTCAGCGCGTCGATGGCCTTGGCGTCGTCGGGGTGGGGAGGGATCCCGGCCGTGGTGAGCGTGGCGTGCAGGCTCAGGCGGTGCCGGTCACGGGGCGTCAGAACGGTCGGCGCCGCCATGTCCAGACGCTGCGTCGGGTCGGGCGGGGGCAGCAGGAAGTCGGCCTCCGCGTCCCAGTTGACGGTCGGCAGGATGGTGTTGACGGTCGGCAGGACGGTGGCGGGTGAAGTCATGGCGGCTTCCTCACGACGGGTGGCGATGCCTGTGTGGGACAGGAAGCGGACGGGCCTCCGTCTGGTTGCACCGGGTCCGCCAAGACACTCGAACGCGGTAATCGCCGAGTGCCGGGCCGTGTATCTGGCGCATATCAACTGCCCGCGCAGGGTCCTGAGCAGGTGGACGCGGGGGCCGCGAGCGCGCTGAGCGGGGGAGCGTCAGCGAGGCGTCAGCCGGACGTGAGCGGGACGTCGGCGCGGGAACCGAGGCTGTGGGCAGACCAGTTGACCGCCGATGGCGTCGACCACAGCACCGCATCACACGGGGAGCCCCACATGCGTACCTCCATCCGCCGCCCTGCCGTACTCGCCGCGGCCGCCTTCGCCGCGCTCAGCCTGACGCTCACCGCCTGTGGCGGCGACGGCGGCGTCAAGGACGAGGGAGCCGCCTCGCCCTCGGCGTCCGCCGGAACCGGAGCGGACGGCGACTCCGGCGAGAAGGACGCGGCGGCCGACGGCGGGGCCGCGAAGGGCGGCGCGGCCGGGGACACCGCCGGTTCGGACGCCTCGGGCTCCGCCGCGCGGACCGGCGCCAAGAACAGGCCCGGCGTCAAGGCCGTGGCCTGTGCCGCCGACGACGTGAAGATCTCCGCGGCCAAGCAGGACGGCGTGCCCACCACGCACATCACGCTGACCGCCACGAACGTCTCGGGTCACGCCTGCACACTGCTGCAGCACCCGCTGATCGCGTTCGGCGACATCCAGACCGCGAAGGACGTTCCGGCCGTCGCCAAGAGCAGGCCGGGCTCTCCCGTCGTGCTGAACGCGGGCGCCCCGGCCTATGCGGCCGTGCGGATCAACAACGGTGGTGCCGACGAGAAGAACCGTGCCGTCACCTCGTTCAACGTGAACCTCTTCGCCGCCGACGGGCCCGCCGAGGGAACCAAGGCCGTCACCGCACCCACCGGCGGCATCGCGGTCGACGACGCGGTCGCGAGGACCGGCTACTGGACGCCCGAACTGCGCGCCGGAGCCGACGAGTTCTGAGCCGACGTGCGCAGGATCCGACCGACGTGCGGGTGCGGCCAGGACTCAGGTCGGGGCCGCACCGTGCGATGGCTCCTACCAGCGGAGTACACGCAACTGTCCGGCATGGCACGTGAGTTGGACAAACTCCGGCTCACGGGATGAGTCGCACAGCCGCTGAGCCAGAAATGATCATTCTTGTCCAGTAATGCCGATCGGAAGGACCGTCCACATGCAAAGACGCAAGCTCGTCCCGCTGCTCGCGGTGAGCGTGATGGCGGCTCTGGCCCCCGGCCTCGCAGCCGCTCCGGCCTCCGCAACTCCCTTGATCCGTACGGCTCCTGACTTAGCCGCAGCCCCTGTGGCGGCCCCAGCCGCAGCCGACGCCGACGCCCTGCGTCCGTACACCCAGCAGAAGCCGGTCTGGGGGCGCTGCGGAGCCGACATCCCCGCCGCCTTGCGGTGCGCGACCCTGAAGGTTCCGCTGGACTACCGCGACCCCGGCGGCAAGAAGATCGACATCGCGATATCGCGGCTGAGGACCAGCGCCCCCGGCGAACGCCACGGCGTGCTCCTCTCGAATCCTGGCGGCCCTGGCGGCCCCGGCCTCGACATGCCGCTCTACTTGGCAGAACAGCTGCCCCAGAAGGTGAAGGACCGGTACGACCTCATCGGGTTCGACCCGCGCGGAATCGGCCGCAGCACACCCGTCCGGTGCGGGCTCAGCGCTGATGAGAACGTGTTCCTGCGTCCGCTGCGGACGTTCGACAAGAACGTCGCCTGGGCCAAGTCGGTGGCGGACAAGTGCCGTGCGAAGGCGGGGGACACCCTCCCGCACATCACCACCCGCAACACGGCGCGCGACATGGACGTCCTGCGGGCAGTCCTGGGCGAGCGGAAGATCTCGTACTACGGAGGCTCGTACGGCACCGCGCTCGGCGCCGTCTACACGCAGATGTTCCCCCGGCGTGCCGACCGTTTCGTTCTCGACAGCGCCGTCGACCCGAAGCAGATGTGGCGCGGGATGTTCCGGACCTGGGCGCCGCAGGCCGAGCGGGCGTTCCAGCGGTGGACGAAGTGGACCGCCGCGCGCGACGCGACGTACGGACTGGGTGACACACCGGCCGCGGTGAGCAAGAGCTTCTGGGATGTGATCGCCAGGGCCGACCGCGAACCGATCGTCGTCGACGGGGTCCCGCTCGACGGAGCCGGGGTACGCGAGCTGGTACGACCGGAGTTCTTCACCGTCCGCGCCGCCGCCGAGCGGGTCGTGAAGCTGAAGGAGGCCGCAGAGGGGCGGGCGAAGGGCCCTGCTCCTGCCGAGGAGCCTCCGTCGGAGTCCGACATCTCCGCCGCCATGGCGGTGTTGTGCGGTGACGCCTCCTGGCCGCGCGACCCCGAGACGTACCGCAGGGACTCGGTCCGCGACGCGGACCGCTACCCCTTGTACGGGGACTTCGCATCGGGTGTCGTGCCCTGTGCCTTCTGGGACAGGCCCGTTGAGCCTGTCACCGAGGTGAACAACAAGGTCCCCGCGCTGATCGTGCAGAACGAGTGGGACTCGCAGACCCCCCTGGTCGCCGCACAGGTCATGCACCGTCAGCTCAAGGGATCGCGCATGGTGACGGTCGACGAGGGCGAGGGGCACGGTGTCTATGGCACGAACCCGTGCGCCGACTCCGTGGCCGATTCCTATCTGGTCACCGGCAGACTCCCGGCAGCCGACGTGACGTGTGAGGCAACCCCCGGCGAGCGGCGGGCGTCGTCCTCGCTCCCGGCCCCGGGTCCCTTGACCTGAGCCGACAGCCACTTGCCGAGCTGACGGCCACGTGGAGCGGGCGGCGACCGCCGCCCGCTCCACGTGGCCTACCGCGTCGCCCTTCTTGTCTCTTCTTGTATGTGCGGTGCCATATGGGCCTTGTTTTCCCGTACCGGCTGAATTAATCGCCTGTGTGCAGGCCCCTGCTATTCATGCGAGTCATTCCATGCCCATTCGACTAAAGCTTTACTTGTGAGTTAAATCACATCTTGCCGAGCAAATGATCATGATTATGCATGTGCACATTCCTGTGGCCCGTGTGACACGATGCAACGTGTTGGTTGGCTAGCTTTAATACGGGGAGACAAGCATGCCGACGATGATTGTTATCGGATACAGGGATGACCTCGACCAGGCGCTCAAGCGCCGAGGATTGGACCCCTGCTATATCGTGCAGGCGCCCGCGAGTGTGCCCGCAGGGCGGACCTTCAAGCGGGTCGCCGACATGGAGAACGTGCAGGAAGTATTGCGAGCCGTACTCGCCGCCCGTGTCGATGATGTGGCAGGAGTGCTCACCGTCCATGAAATGGGCGTCTTCGCTGCTGCCTATGTGAGGCAGCAGCTCGACCTCCCCGGCAATTCCGATTCAAAGGCCGCGCTCTATTTCCGGGACAAGTATCTCCAGAAGGGAAAGCTGCCGCCACACATCAGGCGGGCCCGCTGCCGGTACGTATCGAAGGACACCTCGTTCCTGGAGCTTTCCAGGGACCTGGGGGACGTCTTCGTCGTCAAGCCGGCGACCGGAGCCGGGTCGCTGCGCACGAACATCGTTCGTACGTCGCACGAGTATGCGCGAGCACTGGAGCTGTTCCCTGGCGAGTCGGACGTCGCGATCGTCGCCGAGTCCTTCGTCGATGCCCCCGAGGTCTACATGGACGGCATCTGGAGGGACGGCCGTCTGCAGTGGTCGTCCCTGAGCAGCAACCACATCTCGCCGCTCAGCGCCGTTCAGGGTGGCATCCTGTCCGCGCACATCCTGGACAGGCGGCTGCACCCGGAGCTGTTCCGGCAGGCCGAGGAGCTCGCCGGGCAGGTCCTGGAGAGCCTTGAGGCACCTGACTGCGTATTCCACATGGAAGCGTTCGCGCAGGAAGCCGGACTGACGTTCGGCGAGTGCGCCATCCGCCTCCCCGGGGCGCTGTCCCCGCAGGTCAATCAATTGACGTTCGGCGTCGACCTCTTCGACGTGGAAATCAGCCTGGCGCTGGGAGAAGAGCCTGCCGGGATTCCGGACGACGGCACACCCGAGCGCTTCTACGGATATCTTCTCCTGCGGCGCTCGAGCGACGGAACACTGACCCAGCAGGACTTCGAGCGCAACTTCTCCTTCGACGAGATCTCATATCCCTCGTCGCCCGATGCGCCGATCGGCCCTTACGGCCGCTTCGGGCAGGCGATCGTGTCCGACCCGGATGAACTGAAGCTGCAGAAGACGATCGACGAAATCGTGCGCTTCAACGAGGTCGGCGGCTGACGGAAGCCGCGCACCTGCGGTTCGGATTCTGCGAGCAATTCTGGATCGGCGAGAAATTCCGAGCTCGGCACATCTCTTTGGGCGCCGATGTGCGTCCGGCCTGAGCCGATTCTCAGCCGTGGTGCTTTTCTCTGATCGGAGGTCGTCACCCCCATGCCGGACCAACCTCAAGCTTCGACGCTCCCGCAACTGCTCGAGCACGCGGCCCGGGACGCATCCCGCGGCATCACTTTCACCGGAGGCCCGTTCCTCTCGTACGCCGAGTTGCGGGAGTGCGCCTGCCGGATTGCCCAAGGGCTGCGCAACCACGGCACGTCCCCGGGCGAACGGGTGCTGATTTCCGCTCACGATCCCGAGACCTTCTTCCGCGCCTTCTGGGGGTGCGTCCTGGCCGGTGTCGTGCCCTGCCCGGTCGCGCCGCCGGCCGACCCCACCCGATGGCGCACGCAGCTGGAACACCTGCGCACGCTCCTGGGCGGCCCTTTGGTGATCGCGTCCAAGGAGACCCTCGGCGACCTGCCCGACATCGGCCTGCGGACCGTGACGGTCGAGGAGTTGAGCCATGCCTCCGCCGAGCAGGAGCAGCTGCCCGCACCCGCCCCGGACGATCTCGCCGTACTGATGCTCACCTCCGGGTCCACCGGATCGAGCAAGGCGGTCAGGCTCACCCACGCCAACCTCGTCGCGGCGCAGGCGGGGAAGGCGGGGGCGCTGGATCTGGGGCCCGACGACACGTCGCTGAACTGGATATCGGCCGACCACATAGCGGCGATCGAGGCCAACCTGCTGCCGATGTTCAACGGCGCCGATCAGGTCATGGCGACCCCGGCCACGGTTCTCGCGGATCCCGTCGAATTTCTCCGGCTGCTCGCGGCCCACCGGGTGAGAGTGACGTTCACGCCCAACTTCCTGTTCGGGCAGATCAACCAGGCGCTCGCCCAACGCCCCGTACCCCAGGCCGAGTTGGATCTCTCGCGGGTCCGGCACATCATTTCCGGCGGCGAGGCCACCGTGACCGGCACCGTCCGGGCCTTCCTGGACGCACTCTCCCCGTACGGACTGCGCCACGACGTGATCGTGCCCGCGTTCGGGATGACCGAGACGTGCGCGGGCAGCGTGTTCAACCGTGAATTCGCCGCCCGTGACCTGGAGACGGAGTTCCCTCCGTTGGGCGCTCCCGTACGAGGACTGCACATCCGCATCGTCGACGGCAACGGCACGGTGCTTGCCTCCACCGCCGCCGACCGGTCCACGTCGGGCGAATCGGGGGAGGTGCAGCTGCGCGGCACGATGGTCACCGACGGGTATTTCGGCAATGACCGGGCCACCGCCCAGGCGTTCACCCCCGACGGCTGGTTCCGCACGGGCGACCTGGGATGTCTCGACGCCGCGGGCCGGCTGACACTGGTCGGCCGGACCAAGGACTCCGTCATCGTCAACGGCGTCAACTACTACAGCCACGACCTGGAAGCGGTCCTCGACGAACTGGACGGGGTGAAGCGCGGGCAGGTCGCGGCCTTCCCGATCCGGCCGGACGGCGCCGACTCCGAACAGCTCGCCGTCGCGTTCGTCCCCGCGGGCGACCCCGCCGACGACTCGGCCGTGTACCGCGCCCTCGTGGCGATCCGCAGCTCGACGGTGATGCACTGGGGTTTCCGGCCCCAGCTGATCCTGCCCGTCGACGAGGCGGAGATCCCCCGCGGCAACCTCGGCAAGATCCAGCGTTCGCGGCTGCGCGCGTCCGTCGAGGCCGGCGCCCTGGACCGGGCGGTCCGCAGGTCGGACGCGGTGACCTCCCGCTTCCTCGGCGCTTACGCGGCGCCGGAGGGCGACGTCGAGATCTCCCTGGCCGATGTCTACGCACGCGTCCTGAACACCCAGAAAGTTTCGACGACCGCCAGCTTCTTCGACCTGGGCGGCACCTCGCTGGACGTGCTGCGGCTCAAACTGGAGATACAGACCGAGTTCGGCATCGACGACGTGCCGATGTCCACGCTCCTGCAGGCCCCCAGCGTGCGCGCCCTGGCAGGACGCCTGACCGCCGCACGGAACGCCGACGGAGACTCCGCCTACGACCCGCTGGTTCCCCTCCAGGTCACCGGGGACGGAACGCCGCTGTTCTGCGTGCACCCGGGCCTGGGGGAGGTCCTCGTGTTCGTCAATCTCGCCAAGTACTTCACCGGCGAACGGCCGTTCTACGCGTTGCGGGCCCGTGGGTTCGGTCAGGGCGAGAGCCACTTCGAGTCGTTCGACGACATGGTCACCACCTATGTGGGGGCGATCCGGCGGGCCCAGCCGAGCGGTCCGTACGCCGTGGCCGGCTACTCCTACGGTGGAGCGGTCGCCTTCGAGATCGCCAAGCGCCTCGAGGCCGACGGCGACGAGGTCAGGTTCGTGGGCGTCTTCAACCTGCCGCCGAGCATCTCCGTGCGCATGAACGAGATCACCTTCACCGACGGCGCGATCAACCTGGCGCTGTTCCTGGAGCTGATCGCCGCCGCCGACATCGAAGGCCTCACCGCCACCCTGCGCCCCCTGCCCGAAGCCGACCAACTGGCCTACCTGGTCGACCACGCACCCAAACGGCGCCTGACCGAACTGGACCTCACCGTCGAGCGGTTCACCACCTGGGTGCACCTGGCGCAGAACATGGTGCACCTGGGCCGCACCTACGAACCCTCCGGGTCGGTCGACGACGTACGCGTCTTCTACTGCACGCCGCTCAAGGGCACCAAACAGGAGTGGCTGGACGGCCAGTTGCGCCACTGGGACGACTTCACCCGCAACCCCAACCAGTACATCGAGGTCGACGGCGAGCACTACACCCTGATGAGCCCGCAGCACGTGCAGACCTTCCAGGCAACGTTGCGGCACGAACTGACCCGCGCGCTCGGTTAAGGACGGACACAGGAATGCAAGGCAAGAAGATTCTCGTCACGGGTGGGACCGGGCAGGTCGCGATGCCCGTCGCCGAGGCGCTCGCCCCGGACAACGAGGTGTGGTGCCTGGGCCGGTTCGGCGACCCGGCCGCACGCAAGGCCCTGGAGAACATGGGCGCCCGCACCTTCACCTGGGACATGGCCACCGACGAACTCGGGGAGCTGCCCGGCGACTTCACCCACGTCCTGCACTCGGCGGTGCACCGCGGAGACGGCCAGGACTTCGCGGAGACCGCGCGGATCAACGCCGCGGGCACCGCACGGCTGATGACCCACTGCTCCGGCGCCGAGGCGTTCCTGTACGTCTCGTCGGGGGTGGTCTACGACCGGGCCGACAGCACCCACCGGTACCGCGAGGGCGACGCCGTGGGCGGAGCGGTGCCGTGGCTGCCGACCTACCCCGTCGGCAAGCTCGCCGCCGAAGGAGTGGCGCGGGGGCTTGCCGAAGCGCTCGGACTGCCGACGGTCATCGCCCGGCTCAACATCGCCTACGGCCCGTACGGCCACGGCGGCGTACCCATGATCTTGTTCAAGCAGATGCGGAAGGGGCAGCCGTGCGCGGTGCCCCGCCAGGGACAGAACTACTGCAACCTGCTGCACACCGATGACCTCGTCCGGCAGGTGCCGCTGTTGTGGGGCGCGGCGGGTACGCCCGCGCGGGTGGTGAACTGGGGCGGCGACGAGGAGGTCGGCATGACCGACCTGCTGGAGTACATGTCCGAACTCACCGGCGTGCCGGTCCAGTTGGACCGTAGCGACTACAGCCGGGAGACGGCGATCTTCGACCACGAGGTCCGCCGCGGGCTGATCGGCGACTGCTCCATCGACTGGAAGGCCGGCATCGCCCGCACCTTGGCCGAGCTGTTCGAGGAGTACCGCGACCGTATCGACCCGTACGTCGACGAGCAGGCGGCGGAGCAAGGAGCGGGGCACTAGCATGCGCGGACCCACAGATGCAGAGGCGCTTCAGCGGGTGCTGAGCGCGGCCCTCGGTCACCACGAACCGGTGGGCTCCCTGGCCCAACTGGGCTCAGGTGAAGCCGCGTTGAGCGGCTTGGAGCCCGGCGTCCTTGAACGCCCCACCCTGGTCGGCGGCGCGGCCCTGTACCACCCGACCGGCCCGGCTCCCACCGCCCACACGGTCGATGAGCTCGTGCGCCGGGCGGAGGCGCTGGACGTACCCCAGATCCTGGTGCCCCACGTACGCCGCACCGACGACCCAGGCGCGCTGCGGGCGGCCGGCTTCGTCCCCTTCGCCGCCGGAGCCGAGTGCGTCGTCCGCCTGACCGGGGACGTGGACGAGCTCCTGCGCGCCCGCCTCGGCGGTCGCCGGCAACGCGCCCTCCGACGCTGCCACGAGGCGCTCTCCCGCGACCTCACCTGGGAGCGGATCCGCCTGAGCGAGCTCGGCGGGTCGCCCTGGGCGCGCGACGCCTTCGTGGAACTCCACCGCCGCCGCGCGGAGCGGCACGGAGGCGGCCACAACCCGTACGGCGCCGAGGCCCTCGCCGCACTCGCGGACGGTGTCCTCGCGGAGCGCACGGAGATGCTCGTGCGCCGCCGAGGGGACAGCGTGGTCCACGTGGCGCTCACGGCCAGGTCCCACAACGGCCGGGGGCTCTACCACCTGACGCAGGCCGCCGACCCCGACGACCCCGCCGCGGACAGCGACTTCCACGCGACATCCCTGTACGGGCTCTACCTCCAGGCCCGGCGCTCCGGACTGCACTGGGTCCATCTCGGCCCGGGGGAGACCCACGACAAGCGCCGCCACGGAGCCGACCTGTTCGTCCCCCTCGACCACTGGCTGCGCGCCGAAGGCCTCACGGCCCGTGAGGAGGCGTCGGGGGAGTCGGCACTGTCGCGGTTCGCCGCTCCTCCCGTCACGACCGTGCCGGTCCCGGGGCCGGCACGCGCCCGTCACCAGCCGAGGTTCGACACCATCGACCTGTCGAGCAACACCAACCCGTTCCTGGGTACCGCGAGTCAATACCCCCACCTCGACACGGCGGAGCTCGCCGGCACGTACCTGTCCACGATCTCCGAGCTGCCCGGCCACGAGGGCACCGGAGCGCTGACCGCGGACCATCTACTGTTCTCCAGCGGATCGGTCGACGGCGTCATGCTGCTCCTGGCGGCCCTTGCCTCGCCCGGTGAGAGCGTGTGTGTCACGCCGCCCACCTTCCCGCTCTACGCCCACTTCGCCCGACTGCTGCGCCTGCCTCTGGTCGAGGTGCCCCTGCGCGGCGACGACCTGTCCGAGCTCGACACCGAGCGGATCCTGGCGGCCGATCCGCGGGTGACCATACTGTGCGATCCGAACAACCCCGTCGGGACCAGGCTCGATCCGGCGCAGGTGCGGGCCGTCGTCACCGGCACACGGGGCCTGGTCGTGATCGACGAGGCGTATGTCGAGTTCAGCGAGAAGCCTTCGTACGCCGGTCTTGTCGCCGAGCACGACAACCTCATCGTGCTCAGAACCCTCTCGAAGGCATGGGGGCTGGCCGGCGCCCGCTGCGGGATCGCCCTGGCGCAGCCCGGCATCATCGACGCCCTGCGGCGGGTGCAGGTGCCCTTCGGGTTCACCGACGCGTCGCAGAGCGCCGTGCGGGACCGGCTGACCAACGCGCGACGGGCGCTGGCCAGCGTCCGGCACATCCGGGCGGAGCGCGACCGGATGGCCCGGATGCTGGCCGAACACCCGGCTGTGGAGCGGGTGTTCCCCTCGGAGGCGAACTTCCTGCTGGTGCGGCTCCACAAGCACGAGCGCGTCATGGAGCAGCTGCACAACGCGGGGATCGTGGTCGCCGACGTCGGGTTCCTCATCCCCGCCACCTGCCGCATCTCCATCGGCAACCGGCGCGCGAACGACGCGCTGCTCGCGGCGCTCTCCGCCGCCGTGTGAGCCCGGTCAGGAACCGGATCAGGAACCGACGGTGTCATCCAACGGAAGGGGTTCGTTCGCCCCGTCCTTGATCTCGACGACCACGAACGACAGAACTTCGTCGCCGATGTTCTTCAGGTCATGGAGGTGGTATTGCCCGCCGGAGAAACTGAAGTGCTGGGTCTGCCCGCGGACATACGATATTTCGCGGCTGCTGCCGTCACTCGCGTGCTGGCGGGCTTTTCCAGGAGTGAGGGCAGTCCACGAGTAATCAAGTACGTGCCGGTGGACGGGAATGCGCTCTCCCGGCTGGAGATGGGCCTCCCAGACGCGCACCGATTCGGTCTCTTTCACCAGCGTCCGGCTGATGCATCCGTTATGGGTGTTGTTCTCGAATTCCTTGTGCAGTGGCGGGCTCCAGCGGTCGAACCCCTCGGCGACGACCGTGCTGACCAGCGGAAGATCGGTGGATGAATTGCTGCCCACGAAGCGGTTCCTTTCGGTCTTCGATGTACATCGATGGCACTCTAACTGAAATCTACGTGAGTCAAGTAGCAGTTCCAGCAGTGCAATTGAGCCTATGAGGAGGCTGAACGCCCGTGATCGTGCTCGGATACAACGGATTCACCAGGGGCGCGGAGCTTTTCGGACGTCTCTACGGGGCGACCGGAGTCGGCCGCAATCTTCTGGTGGGCCACGACGCCGCGGCGGCTCTGACTATCGACGGCGAGGTGGTCGCCGCCGTCGAGGAGGAACAGCTGAGCCGGGTCAAGAAGACCTCCGATTTCCCGGCGAACGCGATCAGATGGTGCCTGGAATCCGCAGGTGTCGAACTCGACCAGGTGGACGTCGTCGCTTTCCCCTGGCGCTTTTCGCCGACCGTGGCCGAGGAGATGATCGCGCGGATATCCGGCGCCGACATGCCGGTCGCGGCCAAGTTCGACGCCCTGCGGCGCACGGGTGAGCTCTACACCGACATGCTCAGCCGCGAGGCGGTGTACGGCGACTTCGTCCAGCGCACCGGCCACGCGCTGGACCCCAACAAGCTCACCCTGGTGCCCCATCACCTGGCCCACCTCATGTGCGGCGCCTATCTGGCGGGCGGAGGCGACGCGGCGTTCCTGGTGAGCGACGGCCGGGCCGAGACCCTCTCCTCCGTCATGGGTGAGCTGCGCGACGGCGTGGTCCGGCTCTTCGACGAGGGCACCGTCGACATGGCCAGTTCGCTCGGCGTGGCCTACGGAAGGATCACCCGCTATCTGGGGTTCGTCCCCAACAACGACGAGTACAAAGTGATGGGCCTGGCCGCCTACGGCCCGCCGCCGCAGCACAACCCTCTGCTGGAGCGCGTCGTGCGGCTGCACGAGAACGGCTCGTACACCCTGTCGATCCCCAGCGACATCGGCGGCTACCACGCACTGTTCGACGACCTGTTCGGCGGCGACAGCGAGAAGCGCGAGGAGTTCGACTTCCGGGTCAAGGTGGCCGGTCTCGCCCAGCACATGGTCGAGGCCGTGACCGCGCATCAGCTGCGGGCCCTGACCGCCGCATCGAGCCTGGACACCCTGCTCTTCGAGGGCGGTCTCGCGCTCAACTGCGTGGCCAACACGAAGATGCTGGAGCGGTCCTCGTTCACCGGCATGGAGGTCAGCTTCGGGGCCAGCGACCCGGGTGTCGCCATCGGCGCTGCCGTGTACACCGCCGGTCTCAGGAACCGGCCCGCGGACGCTGTCACCACCCCGTACCTCGGCCCCTCGTACGACGAGCGGCAGATCCTCGACGCACTGGCCGAGTACACGGACCGCGTCGAGTGGCAGGAGGAGCCCGACACTTCCGCGGTCGCCGAGAGGACGGCGCGGCTGCTCGCGGGGAAGAACGTCGTGGGGTGGTTCCAGGGCCGCGCCGAGTTCGGACCGCGCGCCCTGGGGAACCGCAGCATCCTCGCCAACCCGGCCTTCCCCGACATCAAGGACATCATCAATCTCCGGGTGAAACACCGGGAGCCCTTCCGCCCGTTCGCGCCCGTCGTCCTCGCATCCGAGGCTCCCCGCGTCTTCGAGATGGGCAAGAAGACCTCCTCCCCGTACATGACGTTCGTCTTCCCGGTGCGCAAGGAGTTCCAGGAGCGGATCCCCGGCGCGTGTCACGTGGACGGCACGGCGCGGGTCCAGACCGTCGACGAGCGGCAGAATCCCGCGCTCGCGGAGCTGCTGCGCGCCTTCACGGCGCACACGGATGTGCCCTGCCTCCTCAACACCTCCTTCAACGTGGCCGGTGAGCCCATCGTCTGCTCACCGCGCGACGCGCTGGAGTGCTTCCTCGCCACCGAGATCGACTGCCTGGTCATCGGCCGGTTCGTGGTCACCAAGAAGGGCGGCTGAGCCGAGGATCAGCCTGGAATCGAAGGCCGCGTACAACCCTTGTGCCCCATGCGGTGTCGAACAGGGCGCCGGACAAGGAACGGGCCCTTTCCGGACACCCTCGCGCCTGCCCGGCCACTTTCCTTCACAGGAGCCGCTCGTGCGCAAGAACCGTTCGGCCGCCCTCGCCGCGGCCTCGTTCCTCCTTCTCACCGGGGCGTGCATCGCCGCTGCCCCCTCCGCTGTGGCTGGCACCCCCGGGGGTACGCACGCCAACGACCGCAACAGTGACTTCAACGGCGACGGATATGAGGACGTGCTGGTCGGAGCCCCAGGGGCGACGGTCAGCGGCCAGAAGGGCGCCGGTCTCGTCACCGCCCAGTACGGATCGTCCAGAGGCATAGGCACCACCAACGTCGCCCGGTTCAGCCAGTCGACGGCCGGCGTCGCCGGCGCCGCTGAGGCGGGTGACGGCTTCGGGAAGGCCGTCGCCACCGGCGACCTGGACGGGGACGGCTTCGACGACGCGATCGTCGGCATCCCCGGCGAGGACATCGGCGACACGGCGGACGCCGGTGGTGTCGCGATCCTGTGGGGCTCGAAGCAGGGCCTCAGCGGGGAGGCCAGCGACTGGCTGGAGACCCAGGAGCCCACCAAGGGCGAGCAGTTCGGCCTCGGCCTGGCCGCGGCGCACTTCACCGGCGAGACGCCGGGCGACGTGCTCGCCGTACTGGACCGTGACGACCTGGAGCTCTTCGCGTACGACGCCGCACCGCAGGCCGACGGGCAGGCCCCGCTGAAGCGGCAGGCGACCGAGCGGCTGTCCGCGGCGGCCGACGGCCGCGACATCCTGCCGAAGTCGCTGACCACAGGCGACTACGACGACAACGGCTACGCGGACCTCGTCGTGTCCGGCGTGTCCGTGGGCGACGAGCCGGGGCACGGCTGGTCCGCGCACTTCTCGGGGAACGCCGACGGCCTCGCGTACGAGCAGGATCTGCGCGGCGGCCCCGTGGCCGCGTCCGGCGACATCAACAACGACGGCTACGACGACCTGGTGACCGGCGAGCCCAACTCCCCCGACGACGGGGGCGAAACGATGACCGGCGGCCTGGTGGGCGTCCGCTACGGCGACGCGGACGGCCTCAAGGACGAGGCCAAGTGGTGGACGCAGGACAGCTCGGACGTGCCCGGCACCGCCGAGCGCGGTGACGGCTGGGGCGCCGACCTGTCCGTGGCGGACACGAACGGCGACGGCTTCGCGGACGTCGCGATCGGCGCACCGGGCGAGGACATCGGCACGGTCGCGGACGCCGGAGCGGCCTGGGTGCTGCGTGGTTCGCACGAGGGCATGACGGGGATCGGCGCCAAGTCCTGGGACCAGAACTCCGCGGACATCCCCGGCGTGGCCGAGAAGGGCGACAAGTGGGGCGCCCAGGTGCGCCTGACGGACCCGAACCGCGACGGCCGCTTCGGTCTGCTTGCCGCCGCGCCCGGCGAGAACGCCGGGGACGGAGTGGTGTGGGTCCTGTCCGCGGGGGCCGGTGGCATCACCGCGTCGGGCTCCTGGACGTACGGCGCCGAGTCGCTCGGTGCGCCGGGCACGGCCGCGGCGTTCGGCGCGGCGATCGACGAGTAGGGGCCAAGGGGCCCGCAGCGGGCCTTGCGGCAGGCCATCCGGACGTGGTCGTGAGCGGCCTACGTATGATCGCGGTCATGTGCTCACGACTGCGTCCGGAGGCTGAACAGGCATGACAGAGAGCCGAGTTGTCGTCGTCACCGGCGGCGGAACGGGCATCGGCGCCGCCACGGCCCGGCAGCTGCGTGCGGCCGGGCACCGCGTGGTCGTCTCCGGGCGGCGTCCCGAGCCGCTGCACCGGGTCGCCGATGAGACCGGGGCGCTGGCCCACCCCGCCGACGCGGGAGACCCCGCGGAGGTCGCGGGCCTCGTCGATGCGGCCATGGAGGCCTACGGCCGCATCGACGGGCTCGTGCTCAACGCCGGGGTCGGGCGCAGCGGAGCAGTCGGCGACCTCTCCGACGAGGACTGGGAGGCCGTGATGCGCACCAACCTCACCGGGCCCTTCCTCCTGCTGCGGGCCGCGCTTCCCCACCTCCTTGAGGCGCGCGGCTCGGTGGTCGCGGTCGCCTCGGTCGCCGCACTGCGCAACGGCGTGGCCAACGCGGCGTACGCGACGTCCAAGGCGGCGCTCCTCCAACTGTGCCGCTCCCTCGCCGTCGACTACGGCAAGGCAGGGCTGCGCGCCAACACCGTGTGCCCCAGCTGGGTGCGGACGGAGATGGCCGACCGGCGGATGACGCGCTTCGCCGAGGAGGCAGGACTGGGGGACGGCAGCGCCGACGCCGCGTACAAGGAGGCGACGCGGCTCGTCCCCGCGGGCCGTCCGGGTGAGCCGGAGGAGGTCGCCGAGGCGATCACCTGGCTGCTCTCGCCCGCCGCGTCCTTCGTCAACGGCGCGACACTGACCGTCGACGGCGGGGTGACGGCGGTGGACCCAGGAACCTCCGCGTTCGACTTCAGCATCGCGCCGCGCGCCTAGCGGCCGGGCGGGCAGCACCGGTCGGGGTCAGCCGAAGCGCTCCACACGGAGCTGGGCGGGTGGGAACGGCGAGAAGGACGTCGTGCCCACCGACCAGTAGCCGCCGTCCGTGCCCGGGATCGGGGCGATGCCCTGGGGCAGAAAGGTGGATGGCGTCTCCGGTCCGCGTTCACTGATCCAGGCCGTGCCGTCCCAGCGCAGGTAGTGGGCGCGCTTCTGGTCCCAGAAGTCCCAGCCGGATATCCGGTCGGGCCGCCCCGCCGCGTCCGCCGTGATGCCGCTCAACAGGCCTACGGTGAAAGGCGACGTGACGCTGCTCCACCGGGTGCCGTCCCAGTGCTCCAGCGTGACGCCGGGCGGTTTGCCGGGCGGCCCGCCCACGCCGTACGCGAATCCGGTGAGCCAGATGTCGTCGTGCGCGACCGGGAGCAGACCGGTCACCGAGGCGCGGATGCCGAGCGTGCGGGGCACCACCGTCCAGGCGCCGTCCCAGCGGGCGATGACGTCGCCGTGGACCCACACCTCACCACCGGGTGTCACGTGGACGCCGGACGGGGTGGGCGCGGCCTCGTCGGGCAGCGGCCTGCACCAGCGCCACGTCGTGCCGTTGCCGCGCATCAGCCCGGCGCGGTCACCGTGCCGCCCCGACACCCAGAACCCGCCGCCGGGCGCGGACGCGACGCCGGTCAGCCGCGTGCCCGGCTCACCCCGGCCGGGGAAGTCCGCCTCGCGCCAGGTCGTGCCGTCCCACGCCAGGAGCTGATCGTGCCCCGCGGTGTTCGTGCCGATGGCGCGGGCCGCGCCGTCCGGACCGGCGGCGACCGCACGCAGGCCACCGCGGTACGTCAGGTGGGAGAGGTCGGTCAGCGACCAGGCGGAGCCGTTCCAGCTGAGGGCGAGCGGGGTGCCGACGGTGCTTCCGTTGCGCCCCTGTTCACCCACGGCCCAGGCGCGATCGGGGCTCGCGGCGGCGACCGCGAGCAGGTGGGCGGCCGCCTGTGCGGCCGGGGCGGCGACCTGCTGCCAGGCAGCAGCTGCGGTGCCGGTGCCGGGCCGCGGGGGAGCGGCGCCGGCTAATGGCACGGGCAGGGCCAACCCCGCGCCGGTGATGGTCAGTCCACGGACAAAGACGCGTCTTCGCATGAAGGGAGCCCTTCTTGAGGTCCTGTCGGAGGTGCGTCGGAGGTGCGTCCGGAGGTGCGTGGGAGACGCGCCGGAGATTTGTCGGAGGAAACACCCTGAACCGGGCGGGGTGCGCCGTCAATGCACGGGGATGCGCAATTCGTGGCGGGCGCCGCGAAGTTATTCCGCACACGCGGCGCGGTCAGTTCGCCGGTAACGTGGCGCGTCGACTGAGGGGTGGACGCGACACATGACATCGAGCACCTTCCGCATCGGCGGTGAGATCGGCGTGCGCCGGATCGGGTTCGGGGCGATGCGCCTCGCGACCGAGGCCGGGGCGGCCAGGGAGGCCTCCGTCGCGGTGGCCCGGCGGGCCGTCGAACTGGGCATCACACTGATCGACACGGCGTACATGTACGGCTGGGGCGCCAACGAGGAACTTCTGGTCGAGGCGCTGCATCCCTATCCGGACGACCTGCTGATCGCGACCAAGGTCGCCATCGAGCGGCCACGGCCGGGCGAAGAGGCCTCGGTCAACGGACGGCCGGAGTTCCTGCGTGAGCAGGTCGAGCAGGCCCTGCGCAGGCTTCGCGTCGAGCGGATCGGGCTGCTCCAGATGCACCGCCTCGATCCGGAGGTCCCGCTCGCCGATCAGCTCGGCGCGCTGCGGGAGTTCCAACTCGCGGGAAAGATCGGCCACATCGGCCTGTCCGAGGTCACCGTCGACGAACTCGACGAGGCGCGGAGCATCGTCGACGTGGCCAGCGTGCAGAACCGCTACAGCCTGCTCGACCGCGAGCACGAGGCCGTGCTCGACGCCTGTGACGCGGCCGGGATCGCCTTCCTGCCCTGGCGTCCGGTCCACCCGGCGGCCTCGACGGCGACGGCCGAGATCGCTGCCGTCGCGGCCGAACTCGACGCCACCGCGGCGCAGATCGCGCTGGCGTGGCTGCTCGCCCGCTCACCCGTCGTGCTACCGATTCCGGGCACCGCCTCGCTCGACCACCTGGCGGAGAACGTCGCCGCGGGGGACCTGCGGCTGAGCGACGAGCAGCGCGAGCGCCTCGACGGGATCACGCTTCCCACTGCCGGATGAGCCGGGTCAGCGCCTGCGCCGCGGCACTGGTGTAGGCGCTGTCGCGGCGCAGGAGCACCACCGTGCGGGCGGGCAGTGCCGGGGTGAGCGGGACGGGGTGCAGGTGGGGGTGGTCGCGGGTGAGCGCGTCGGGCAGGACCGTGGCCAGGCCGGTGCGGTGGACGATCTCCGTCAGGGCGTTGATCGAGTTGGCTTCCACGGTGATGCGCGGCCGTACCTGGTGTGCGGCGAGGTAGGCGTCGATGTGGCCGCGCGTGGCGAAGTCGCCGCTGAGCAGGGCCAGTTCGAGCCCGTCGGTCATCTCCCGCACGGGCAGTGCCTCGTCGCGTCCCGTGTGCGGGTGGCGGGGCCCCACGACGAGGCCGAGGGTCTCGGTGAACAGCGCCGTTCCGGTGATGCCGGGCAGGTGGTCCGCGCTGAAGGCGATTCCCAGGTCGAGTTCGTCGGCGAGCAGCGCGGCCTCGATGCTGTCCTGGTTCATCTCGCGCACGTCGAGGCTGATCGCCGGATGGCGGGTGTGGAACCGGGCGATGAGCGGACCGATGAGGTAGGCCGTGAACGTCGGTGTCATCGCCAGGCGCAGGTGGCCACGGGTCAGGTCCTGTACGTCGAGGACGGCGCGCTCGGCTGCGGCGAGGTCGCGCAGGGCGCGGCGCGCGTAGGGGACGTAGGCCTCCCCGGCGTCGGTCAGGCGCACGCTGCGGCCGGTGCGGTCCAGGAGCTGGACGCCCAGTGACTTCTCCAGCTGCTTGATCTGCTGGGAGAGGGTCGGCTGGGAGATGCGCAGGTCTTCGGCGGCGCGGGTGAAGTTGCCGTGCTCGGAGACGGCGAGCAGATAGCGCAGGTGGCGCAGTTCCAAGGCCATGCCCTCAACTATAGATGGCATCGATGACTGGTATGGCAATTACGTCTTGGACGCTATAGGTCCAGGTCATGCATGGTGGATCTCGTCAGCCCCACCGGGGCCGATGCCACCGAAGGGAGTGACCATGCAGGACCTCACCGAGGGTGTCGCGCGCTTCCGGCGCGACGTCTTTCCGGCGAAGGCGGACCTCTTCACCCACCTCGCGGACAGCCACACGCCGACGACGCTCTTCATCGGCTGCTCCGACGCCCGGGTGGTGCCGGAGCTGCTCACCCAGAGCGAGCCGGGTGAGCTGTTCGTCATCCGGACCGCAGGCAACCTCGTGCCCGCCTACGCACCCGGCTCGGACGGGGTGGCGGCCGGCATCGAGTACGCCGTCGCCGTCCTGGGCGTGACGGACGTCGTCGTCTGCGGGCACTCCGCCTGCGGGGCGATGACGGCACTCGCCGAGCAGCACGACCTGGGCGGCCTGCCTGCCGTCGCCGACTGGCTGCGCCACGCGGACGCCTCCCTGGCCAGGGTCCGCGCCGGGGACTCCGATGGGCCGGGTACGGAACAGCTGGCCGACCTCGTACGGGAGAACGTGCGGGCCCAGCTGGCGAACCTCGCCACCCACCCCTCGGTGGCCCGCGCCCTGCTCCGGGGCACGCTCGCGCTGCACGGCTGGGTCTACGACATCCCCACCGGCACGGTCGAGGAACTCGACGCCGCCGCCGTCAACGCCTGACCGTCACGCGACGACGCCACCACGCCCACCATGCCCGTCACCCCCATCACGCCCGTCACCCCCATCACGTCAACCACGTAAGGAAGTCTTCCCATGACGCAAGCCCAGTTCGACCCCGCCGCCCGCCAGACCCTGGCCGTCACCGCCGTCGAGGCCAAGGTGCGCAAGGATCTGTCCTGGCAGCAGATAGCCGACGTCACCGGCTACTCGGTCGCCTTCGTCACCGCCGCCGTGCTCGGCCAGCACGCCCTGCCGGAGCCGGCCGCGCAGGCCGTCGCCGAGCTCCTCGGTCTGGACGCCGACGCGGCGATGCTGCTCCAGACCATTCCGACGCGTGGTTCCATCCCCGGCGGGATCCCCACCGACCCGACCATCTACCGCTTCTACGAAATGCTCCAGGTCTACGGCACCACGCTCAAGGCCCTGGTCCACGAGGAGTTCGGCGACGGCATCATCAGCGCGATCAACTTCAGGCTCGACGTGAAGAAGGTCGCCGACCCGGAGGGCGGGGAGCGCGCCGTCATCACCCTGGACGGCAAGTACCTTCCGACCAAGCCCTTCTGAGCCGCCCGCGGCTCAGTCCGTGGGGCGGTCGATTCGGTAGAGGTGGTGGGCGCGGTCGTCGATGGGGTTGTCCGGTTCCAGTGACACGTCGGCGACCCGCCGCAGGCCCGCCTTCTCCAGGATGCGCCAGGACGCGCGATTGCCCGCATGCACGGGGACGAGCACCGCGGTGGCATCGGGGTGGTCGGTCCAGGTGGCCTCGACGACCGCCCGGATCATGCGCGTGCCGAGCCCCTGGCCGACCCGGAGGGGATCCCCGATGAGGTAGTCGATGGACATGGCGCCCCGGGGGATCTCCACCTGGCCGGCCAACTCGGCGCCGTACTCGGGGTAGTCGGCGAAGCGGTAGCGCTGGACGAGGCCGAACGGCTCGCCGTCGAGCAGCATGAGCAGATCCTCCGACGCCTCCTCTCCGCGGGCCGCCGGGCCGAAGTCGCGCTCCACCGCCTCGGGCGACGTCTCGTGGTTCCACCAGCGCGCGACGTGCGGCTGCTCCAGCCACCGCCGCAGCAGAGGGAAGTCCGGTTCGTCGAGTCGACGCCAGCTGATCATCGGGCACCTCGGGGAGTGGAACTCGGGGAGCGGATCACGGGGGAGCGGACCTTGGCGAGGCGGGACGGCGGACGCCGTGTCCATTGTCCCGCTCGCCGTCGGATCAACCCCCGTACGTGGCCTCGGACTCGCCGAGCACCGCGGCGAAGTCCGAGGCGAGCGGCGCCGTGTCCGCCACCTCCAGCATGGCGGTGGTGATCCGTACGGCGGTGGGCGTGGCGATACGGAAGCGTGACCCCGCGGCCACCCACCACCCCCGCGATCGCAGTCCGTTGACCACCGCGGACTCGTCCCGCACCGGCACCCACACGTTCATCCCGCTCGCCCCGCGCGCCGGGATCCCGCGCCGCGCGAGCTCCTCGATCAGTGCCCGGCGCCGCTCGGTGTAGGCGCGCTCGGCCCGCCCCACCAGCGCTCGCGCGGCGGGATCGGCCATCGTGCGCTCGACCGTCTCCTGCAGTACGTGACTGACCCACCCCGAAGTGAGCAGCATCCGCCCCTCGTGCCGGGCCAGCGTGGTGGCATCGCACGCCAGCGCCGCCCACCGCAGGTCGACGCTCAGATGCTTGGACACGGTCCGCACCTGCGCCCAGCGTTCGAGTCCGCCGGCGGCCAGCGAGTACGCGGGCGGCCCGGCGATGTCCGCGTTGTGATCGTCCTCGACGACCAGCACGTCAGGGAAACCGCCGAGAACGCCGAGCAGGGCGTCCCGCCGTGCCTCCGAGAAGCAGCCACCCATCGGGTTCTGTCCGCGAGGGCTGCACACCAGGGCCCTGACCCCGGCCCGCAGCGCACCGCGCAACGCATCGGGCCTGATCCCCTCGTCGTCCACCGCCACCGGCACCATGCGAAGGCCCAACGCCGGTACCAGATCGAGGAGATGGTGGAACCCGGGGTCCTCGACGGCCACCGCGTCCCCGGGCTTCAACTCCACGGACAGCAGCCGCGCCATGCAGTCGAGCGCCCCGTGCGCGAAGGTCACCCGGCCGTCGGGCACCCCGTCCCGCGCGAACCACGCGCGGGCCAGCTCCTCAAGCTCCGCACGGCGCGGCGAACCGCGGTGCGAACCGCTGACGGGGTCCACCCGGTCGGGCGGCAGCAGCACCGGAAGCAGCGCCGGATCCGCATGCCCGCCCGCCAGGTCGCGCACCCCCTGCGGCACCTTCGGCGGCCGGCGTGTTCCGACGGCCGGGGCCTGTGCCACCACCGTTCCGCCGCGCCCGCGCGTCACGACGATCCCGCGCTGCCGGAGCTCCTTGTAGGCAGTCGCCACCGTCCCCGCGCTGACCCCGAGATCGTCGGCGAGCCTGCGCACCGGAGGCAGCGCGTCACCCGGCGCCAAACCGCCCTCGGTCACGGCCTGTTCGACGGAGGAGGTGATTCCCTTGGCGGTCGCGCCACTGATCGCATATTGTGCTGCCACGTAATCAAGTATGTATCAATACAAAAGCCGGAGTCAAGGGGGAGTGGTGAGGTGAGCCTCAGCCGCAGGCGGGCCGCGCTGTACGCACGCATACCAGGGGGTGTCGACGGCCGCCGCATGCTCTGGATCGCACTGATCAACAAGGCGGGCACCGGACTCTGGATGGGGGCGGCCGCCCTCTACTTCACCCTGGTCACCGGGCTCTCCGTCGCCGAGGTCGGCGTGCTCATGGGCGTCTCGGGGGCCGTCGGCATCGCGGGCGCACCGCTCGCGGGCCACCTCGCCGACCGCTTCCCCGTCACCCGCGTCATCATCGGCGCCCAAGTCCAGCAGGCCATCGCCCTGTTGGCGCTGCTGACCACGGACAACTTCTCCCTGCTCCTCGTCTACTCGGCCGTCAGCAGCCTCGCGGATCGCGGGTCCAACGTCCTCACCAAGCTGTACGCCGCCCGCATCGCGGGCCCGGACCGCACCAAGTACCAAGCAGTGCAGCGCTCCGTCTCCAACGCGGGCTGGGCCATCGGAGGCCTGGCCGGTGCGCTCGCCCTCGCCGTCGGCACCACCCACGCCTACCAGGTCCTGCTCATCGGCAACGTCCTCAGCTTCCTCGCCGCCGCGGTCCTCACCCTGCGCTGCGCCGAACCGCCTTCCCCCTCCCGGGTGGTCACCGACTCCACGGCACCGGCCCCGCGGGCCCGGCCGTCCAGTCCCTGGCGCGACCGCCCCTACCTGCTGTTCACCGCCACCGAGGCGGCGCTCTTCCTCGACGACGCGGTGCTGCAGGTCGGCATGCCCCTGTGGATCGTCCACGCCACCGACGCCCCGCACGGTCTCGCGCCGCTGCTCATGGTCCTCAACTGCGTGCTCGTGGTCTGCTGCCAGGTCCCGCTGTCCCGCTTCGGGAGCACGCCGGACAAGGCCCGCGGGCTCCTCGTGCCGCTCGCCGCGTGCTTCGTCGTCGGCTGCGCCGCCATGACCGCCTCGGTGGCCGGTGGCATCTGGCCGACCGTCACGGCGCTGGTGGTCGCGGCGATCGCGTTCACCTTCGCGGAGATCCTGCACGCCATCGCGTCCTGGGAGCTCTCCATCGCGCTCGCCCCCGATGACGCCCAGGGTGCCTACCTCGGGGTGCACGGCCTTTCCTCGTCCGCCCAGCGCAGCGGGGGACCGCTCCTGGTCACCGCCGTGATCGCCGCGGGTCCCTTCGCCTGGCCGCTGCTCGGCGCGGGCGTGATCGCGACCGTCGCGGCGCAGAGCCATCTCGTACGTACGAGGCTGCGCAGGCCGGGCGGCCCCGCGGAGGCACGCGGCGCGCTGCGCGAACGAGGCCAGCGGCTCGGGTCGTAGCCCCTCACCGGCGACCGACCGGTGACGGCGTCCGGCCCGCCACGGGTGGGTGGCGGGCCGGACTTGGGGAGGTGCGGAGCGGCCTGATCCTCAGAGGCCGCGAGCCGCAGGTGCCGCGAACATCAGCTGTCGCGAGCCTCAGCGGCCGATGCGGATGCGGTGCGCCTGGTCCTGGCCCTCGGGGCCGGTGCCGGACTTGTCGAGCACGAACGCCGTACCGTCCGTCACCTGGACGTGGTTGGGGTTGGCGCCGGTGGCCAGGGTCTCCACGACGGCGCCCTTGGCGGGGTCGACGACCGTGACGGTGCCGGGGGTCCGGTTGGCGACCAGGACGCTGCCCGAGCGGCGGTCGGTGGCGACGGACAGGGCGCCCGCGCCGGTCGGCACGGACTTCGTGACGGTGCCCTTTTTGAGGTCGACGACCGAGAGGCCGCCGGCGGCCTGGTCGGCGGTGTAGGCGGTGCGGCCGTCCTTGGAGAGCGCGATGGAGATCGGGCCGTCACCGGTGGGGATGAGGCGGGGGCTCTCGCTTTTCCGGGTGATCTCGATGATGCGGTCGCCGTTGAGGTCGGCCGCGTAGGCGGCGCCGGTCCGTGCGTTCACCGCGAGGCCGGTCGGGCTCGATCCCTCGACCGTGACGCGCTTCTTCTCCTTGAAGGTGCGGGTGTCGAAGGCCACGACGGTGCCGTCGCCGAAGCTGCTCGCCCACGCCGTGTTGTGCTTGGCGTCCACGACGACCTCACGGGCGTGGTTCACGCCGGGCAGCGAGACGAGGTGCTTGCCGGTGCGCTGGTCGTAGACGGCGACGGAGTTGTCGCGGGTGTTCGTCGTCCAGACGGTGTTGTGCTCGTCGTCGACGGCGACTCCGTAGACAGCCTCGACGGCGCCGGTCTCGGCGTTGGTGACCGGAGGCGTGTAAGTCTCCTTCACCTTCAGCGTGCGCGGGTCGACCTTCAGGAGGCTGGAGGTGGTGACGGGCGGTCGGCCCACCGCGGAGGTGGCCCACAGCACGTTGTTCCGCTCGGAGTACGCGGACTGGTAGAGCCCCTTCACGAGCGGCGCGGACTCGACGGTCGAGCCGGACGCTTTGCCGGTGGTCTTGCCGGGCTGCGCGGACGCGGTGCCGGTCAGGGCCAGCGCGCTGCCCGCGGCGAGGGCCACGGCGACTGCGGCGGTACGGCGGATGCGGCAGGTGAGTGAGGTCATGCTGCGTCAATCTCCTTGGCAGAAGCGCCTCCGGAAGAGGCGAGCACTCGATAACTTAGCTTAGCCTAACCTAAGTCACATACCTTGATCTGTGTGGCGCCCGCCACATCCGACCCTGCGTCCCCTAGGGGGAAGGCGGGGGCAAACCCCCATCCGCATAAGACAGTTGGGAGGATGTGGCGGCCGTAAAGGATCGGCCAGGCTCGTCCCATGACGAAGATCAAGCGAAACGCAGCCCTGCTCGCCGCCTCCGCGGCCGTCCTCGGCCTGACGGCGCCGCTGGCCGCGACGGCCTCCACGCCCGCCGTCCCCATCACTCCCGCCACGGCCAAGTCCCTTGACTGGCAGCCGTGCAAGGGCAGCGGTCTCGACCCCCGCCAGGAGTGCGTCACCGTCGAAGTCCCGATGGACTACGCCCACCCCAAGGGCAAGCGGATCGGCATCGCCGTCTCGCGCATCCCCGCCGAGAGCCCCGCGGCCCGCCGCGGCGCACTGCTCCTGATCCCCGGCGGGCCCGGGGGCTCCGGCATCAACAACCCTTCGGGCAAGGGCCAGAAGCTGCCGCAGGCGGTCCGGGACGCCTACGACCTGATCGGCTTCGACCCCCGTGGCCTCGGCCGCTCCACCCCGGTCAGCTGTGGCCTCGGCCAAGCCGACCTCGCGACGACGGGACTGCGCCCCTGGCCCGCTCCCGATGGTTCCATCACCGGGAACATGACCGCCGCCCGGCGGGTGTCGGACGCCTGCGCACGCAACGGCGGCGACCTCATCCGCCACATCAGCACCGCCAACCAGGCCCGCGACCTCGACCGCATCCGCGCGGCGCTCGGCGAGCGGAAGGTCTCCGCGTGGGGAGTCTCGTACGGAACCTACGTCGGCGCGGTCTACAGCCAGCTCTTCCCGCACCGCACCGACCGGATCGTCCTCGACAGCAACGACGACCCCGACCCCGCGCGGGTCTCCCGCGGCTGGCTCGCCGGGCACGAGCAGGGCGTCGAGGACACCTTCCCGGAGTTCGCCAAGTGGGCCTCGGCGCCCGGCAATCCGGACCGCCTGGCCCGGACGGCTGCCGAGGTGCGCCCGCTCTTCCTGCGTCTGGCCGCCGAGCTGGACCGCGAACCGATCCCATGGCCCGGCGCCAACCCCGAGGAGCTCAACGGAAACGTCCTGCGCCAGACCCTCCTGAACACGCTCTACGACCCCGACGACTTCCCCGGCCTGGCCAAGCTGATCCTGGCCGCCCGGAAGGGCACGGTCCTGCCCGCGCCGCAGGCTCCCCCGGAGGCGGTGCTGCAGAACGCCGTCGCGGTGGGCTCCGCGGTCCTCTGCAACGACATCGAGTGGCCCGGGTCGACAGGCGCGTACGCGAAGGAGGTCGCCGAGAGCCGGTCCAAGTACCCCCTGACCGCGGGGATGCCGAGGAACGCGATGCCCTGCGCGGCCTGGCCGTTCCAGCCGGAGGAGGCCCCGGTGCGGATCACCGACAGCGGCCCGTCCAACATCCTCCTCATCCAGAACGAACGCGATCCGGCGACCCCGCTCGGCGGCGCCCTCAAGCTCCGCACGTCCCTGGGCGCGCGAGCCACGATGGTGACGGTGGACTCGACCGGACACGACGCCTACCTCGACAACGGCAATGCGTGCGGCGACCGGACCGTCTCCCACTACCTGGCGACGGGCGAGCGGCCGAGCCGGGACAAGTACTGCGGCTAGACGGGACAGCAGACGGGCCGCGCGGTCGTCCGGAGGATCGATGGCCTCCCTCCGGACGTACGGCGTCCGACCGCAGCCCGTCGCTGGTGGTGTGGGAGCGACCGGGGGGCTCGCCTGAGGCTGTTCCTCGAAGGACATGGGGGCGGCGGCGCTGCGCAGCCCCTCTTCAGGCCAGCAACTCCGCCGTGTCCAGGAACGGCCGACCGAGCTCCTCCGCACCGAAGCCGAGCACATAGAGCCCGGTGGAGACACGCTCGAGGAAGCCCCACTCCCAGACCGCCCGCGGCTCCACCCCGGTCCGCCCCGCGAGCAGCGCGCAGTACGAGCGGACAAGCGCCACGGCCGAAGCCCTGTCCCTGCCCCTCAACTCCCCGCACCAGTCGCGGAGTACGACCCCCAGGTCGTACGCGGGATCGGCGAGGAACCCGTCGGGATCCACGAAGACGAACCCCGCCTCTGCCCCGGCCCGCGGCGCGGTGACCCGCAGCGCGTTGCCCGGATGAGGGTCGCCGTGCACGACGACGCAACGCTCGGGATCGAACGCGGCGGCGCGCCGTTCGGCGTACGTCAGGGCCTGCGCCAGGACCCGCTCCGAGCAGGGCCGGCCGAGGCTCTCCCACAGCCGCCCGACCAACTCGCCCAGGGCGAGGGCCTTTTCCTGGGCCGGGTCGACGCTTGGCCCCGGGACGCGAGGCACCCGCCAAGCGCTCTGGAGCATGGCGCACAACGTCTCGATCTGCTGCCGCGGGGCGAGACCGAGCCGATCCATCGAAGGACCGAGCGCTTCCTGGAGCATCGCGTGACGGTCGAGATCGTGGGCGAGGAGCACGGCGTACCCCTGGCCCCGCGCGAGGCGAAGGGTCTGCACCTGGGCTGCGAAGTCCGTTACGGGAAGGGAGAGTTTGAGCACCACGTCCCGCCCGTCCCCGGTCCGGGCCCGCGCCACGTAGGAGGCGGTCCCGCCGGGCAGCGACGGCCCGACCTCGATGGACCAGCGCCGCTCCAGCTCACGGATGAGACCGGGCAGCTCGGCCAGCCACTGCTCACCGAGGGCTCCGAGGCTGCGGGCTTTCTGGCTCACGAGGGGCTGGACGTAGACGGCCGGCTTGGGCACGGCATCCATAATGGCCGCCGGAATCAGCGGAGTTGACGCCCGCCGTGATCAACATCCCTCTACGCTGCGTGGCATGGGCGGGATAGATGTAGCCAATGGAGTCGTCGGCGCGATGCTGGGGATGCTGTTCGCGGTGCTGTTCCAGCAGCCGTTGCAGAACGGTTGGTACCGCCTGCGTACGCGCTCCACGCGCGCGGTACGCAGCCTGAGGCAGCGTGAGGAGTCAAGCCCTGCCTGGAGGACCTTCTCGGTGGGGCCGCTCCACACCTCGGCGTTGATCGTGGAGGGGGACGGCGAGTCGTCCATCCCCGCCGAAGCCGTCTACATCCAGGTGCTCGACGAGGAGATCGAGCTGCCGTCCGACATGGTCGCGTGGCGTGCGGAGATCGAGGAGGAGAGCACACGGTTGCGGGCCGAGGGCCGGACACCGCTGTGGAACGGCCCTCGTTACGCCGTCGAGTCGTTCGACGTCTCGCGGACCGCACTCGACGAGCAGCCGGAAGTGCACCTGCGGTTGCGCCCGACGGACTACTACACCTTTCTCGCCGCCCAGCAACTGGACCGCCGACTTGCCGACGGGACGACACCCCGCTCCCGCCATCTCGACCCGGACGACCCCCTGCGGGCCCCCGCGTTCCTGCAGTGCAGCTTCGCGGTGAACGTCGCGGTGGTGACCGCCGACGACACGCTCGTCGTCAGTCGGCGCAGCGACCGGGTCAGAATGGCACCGGGGGTGTGGAACTCCTCCGTCAACGAAGGGATGTCCCGGCACATCGACTCGTCCGGCAGGAGCGCCCCGGACCTGCACGCGGTGGCCCGGCGCGGCATGCGCGAGGAACTGGCCGTCGAGCCGCACGAGTACTCGCTCGAACTGCTCGCCTTCGTCCTGGACATCGACAAGCGCCACTGGAGCGCCCACTTCTACGCTCGCCTGAAGGACTTGACCCGCGAGGACCTGCAGGCCCGTATGAGCAGGGGAGTGGCGGACAGATGGGAGCACCAGACCATCGACTACGTGCCGTTCCGTCCCGCAGCCGTGATCAAGTACGTCCTGCGGGACGACCGCATCCATCGGTGGGCCCCGCTGGCTCCGGCGCTCTTCCACCTTGCCCTGGTGCATGTCTACAGCCGTACGCCGGTCGAGAGGGTGGGGGCACAGATCATCCGGCGTCTGTAGGAGCGCTTGGCGCCTGCTGCCCGGCGCCTACGGCAGCGGGCCCCCGCGGGCGGTGACCCACAGGTCGTACCACTCCTCGTGGGTGAGCTCCGGTTCGCGGTGCACGGCGTCCCGGCAGGCGAGGATGCGCTCGGGGCGGCTGGTGCCGATGACCGGGGCGATCCGGGCCGGGTGCCGCTGGAGCCACCACAGCAGGATCGTCTCCGGTGTCGTCCCCTTGCGGGCGGCGAGGTCGCTGACGAGCCGAGCGGTCGGTGAGTCACCGCCGCCGGTGAAGCGGCCCCGGGCGAGCGCTCCCCAGGCCTGCAGCTGGATGCCGTTGGCGGCGCAGTACTCGAGCGTCCCGTGCGGGAAGCCGTTGTCGGCCGCTGCCGGTGTGTTCACGAGCACGCCCGCCTCGACCCAGTCGCGGCTCTCCAGGCTCATCTCCAGCTGGTTGGCGACCAGCGGCACGTCGAGGTGGGCCCGCAGATGTGCGATCTGCGCGGCGCTCATGTTCGACACACCGAACCTGCGCACCAGGCCCTGCCCGTGCAGCGAGGTGAGCGCCTTCGCGATGTCCTCCGGGCCCGTCAGCGGGTCGGGGCGGTGCAGGAGCAGTACGTCGATCACGTCCGTGCGCAGCCGGGTGAGGCTCTCCTCGACACGCTGGACGATGCTCGGCCCCCGCAGGTCGTACAGCCCCGGCCGTTCGCCGTCGGCGAGGCGGATGCCGCACTTGGTCTGCAGGACGATCCGCTCGCGCAGTCCGGACGACCTCGCGAGCACTTCCCCGAAGACCGCCTCGGACTTGCCGTGCCGGTAGATGTCGGCGTGGTCGAACACCGTGACGCCGGCCTCAAGGGCGGCCTCCACGGCGGCCTCTGCCCCGGCGATGTCCTTGGCGGTGTACGGCGTGGTGTCCCACGTTCCGCCGATCCCCATGCACCCGTACAGCACACGGCCGGTGCGCACGTCGGTCTGCGATGCCATGTCTCCTCCTCCGTGTCGCTCCGTGTCGCTCCGTGTCGCTCCGTGGTGGACCCGGCCATCGTCGCTCAGGTACGCGGTGGTCCGGTCGGCTGCCCGCCCTGTACAGGCGTACGCGCCGGCGACGGGCACGGCCTACGTCTCGCGACGCTCGGACCGGCCGGATGCGGTCGAGTCGCGGACCACCAGTTCCGGCATGAAGACGAACTCGCTGTGCGGAGCCGGGGTTCCGCCGATCTCCTCCAGGAGGGTGCGGACCGAGGCCTGGCCCATCGCCTGGACCGGCTGGCGGACGGTGGTCAGCGGGGGATCGGTGAACGCGATGAGCGGGGAGTCGTCGTAACCGACCACCGAGATGTCCCGCGGCACCTCCAAGTCCCGTTCCCGGGCGGCCCGGACGGCGCCGAGCGCCATCATGTCGCTGGCGCACACGATCGCGGTGCAGCCCCGGCCGATCAGTGTGCCCGCCGCTGCCTGTCCGCCCTCCAGGGTGTAGAGGGAGTGCTCGATGAGCTGCTCGGAGTCCTCGGGTGACATCCCGAGGCGTTCGCGCATGCCGATCTGGAAGCCCTCGATCTTGCGCAGCACCGGCACGAAGCGCTTGGGGCCCACCGCGAGCCCGATGCGGGTGTGGCCGAGGGACGCGAGGTGCGTGACGGCGAGGCGGGCCGCGGCCCGGTCGTCCGTGGAGACGAAGGGGGCCTGCACCTTGGGGGAGAAGCCGTTGACGAGGACGAAGGGCACGCCCTTGCCGCGCAACACTTCGTAGCGCTCCATGTCGGCCGTGGTGTCCGCGTGCAGTCCGGAGACGAAGATGATCCCGGAGACGCCGCGGTCCACCAGCATCTCGGTGAGCTCGTCCTCCGTGGAGCCGCCGGGTGTCTGGGTGGCGAGCACCGGTGTGTAGCCCTGGCGGGTCAGGGCCTGGGCGATGACCTGGGCGAGCGCGGGGAAGATCGGGTTGTCCAGCTCGGGCGTGATCAGGCCGACCAGGCCGGCGCTGCGCTGCCGCAGCCGGGTGGGTCGCTCGAAGCCGAGCATGTCCAGGGCGGCGAGTACGGATTCGCGGGTGGCCGCCGCGACACCGGGCTTGCCGTTGAGGACGCGGCTGACGGTGGCTTCGCTCACCCCCGCCTGCGCTGCGATGTCGACGAGCCGTGCGGTCATGCAGGGACTGTACCGGTGATCTGCCTGCTTGCCCACTGGTTGTGAAAGCTTGCAGCAAGTACTGACTCTGCAAGGTACTTGCGGGGCATTCGGGGCGAAGCGGGGAGTAATTACCCCACCTCAGGGGCCTGTCAAGCGCAGCAAGAGCAACCGTAAGGACACACAGAAGTAACGATCAGCAGACCTTGCAGAAATTTCTCGCAAGGTCTTTCCGGCGCTTTTCAATCCTGTTACGTTCCCTGGCAACCCGGCGCCGCGTCGAGTGCGGCTCGTAGGAGGCAGCTCTGTTGGGGGTTTCGCCTCCCCTTGTTCCGGGATCAGTTGAAGGAGTTCACATGCGGCGTGGCATAGCGGCCACCGCACTGGTCGCGGCCCTGGCTTTGACAGCGGCAGCGTGCGGTGGCGATGACGGTGACAGCGGTAAGAACAGTTCGGGCAAGCTGTCCGGCACCGTCACTTTCTGGGACACCTCGAACGACGCCGAGAAGGGGACCTACGAGAAGCTCGCCAAGGGCTTCGAGAAGCTCCACCCCGACGTCAAGGTCAACTACGTGAGCGTCGCGTTCGGCGAGGCCAACGCCAAGTTCAAGAACGCCGCCGGCGGCAACTCCGGCGCCCCCGACGTGATGCGCACCGAGGTCGCCTGGGTCGCGGACTTCGCCAACCTGGGCTACCTGGCCCCGCTCGAGGGCACCCCCGCCCTGGACAAGGCGGACGACTACCTCCCGCAGGCCGCGGCAAGCACCAAGTTCAAGGGCAAGACCTACGCCGCCCCGCAGACCATCGACACCCTGGCGCTCTTCTACAACAAGAAGATGCTCAAGGAGGCCGGTGTCGAGGCGCCCAAGTCCTTCGACGAGGTGAAGAGCGCCGCGAAGAAGATCAAGTCGAAGTCCGGCAAGACCGGCCTCTACCTCCGCGGCGACGACCCGTACTACTACCTCCCGTACCTCTACGGCGAGGGCGGCGACCTCCTCGACACCAAGAACAAGAAGATCACCGTCGACGACCCCCAGGGCGCCGCGGCCTTCAAGGTCATGAAGGACCTGGTCGACTCCAAGGCGGCCACCACCGACGCGAGCGACGGCTACAACAACCAGCTCAACGCCTTCAAGGACGGCGACGTCGCGATGGCGCTCGACGGCCCCTGGTCCATCGAAGGCGCTCTGCAGGGCAAGTCGTTCAAGGGCGACAAGGACAACCTCGGCATCGCCCCGGTCCCCGGCGGCAGCGACCGGCAGGCATCCCCGCAGGGCGGCTGGAACCTCGCGGCCTACGCGGGATCCAAGAACCTCGACGCGAGCTACGAGTTCATCAAGTACATGAGCTCGGCCAAGGTGCAGCAGCAGACCACCGAGAAGCTGAGCCTGCTGCCCACCCGCACCTCGGTGTACGACGTGAAGTCCGTCAAGGACAACCAGATGGTCCAGTTCTTCAAGCCGGCCGTGGACAAGTCCGTGGAGCGGCCCTGGATCCCGGAGGCCAACGCCCTGTTCGAGCCGATCCGGCTGCAGATGGAGAAGGTGCTCAGCGGCAAGACCTCCCCCGAGAACGGGGCGAAGGGTGTCGGCGACGCCTACCGCAAGCTGCTGAAGGACTACAAGTAAATGGCTGTTGACAGCAGCCAGTCGCTGGCCAAGGCCGCGGGCGCCCAGAGCGTCCGCGGCCGCGGCCCGCGGACCGGCAAGACCCCCGGACGGCTGCGCAGGTCGCTGTCCACCCACTGGTACGCCTGGGCCATGGTCGCCCCCGTGGTGGCCGTGATCGGCGTGATCATCGGCTACCCGCTGGTGCGCGGCCTCTACCTCTCGACGACCGACGCCAACGAGGCGAACGTCGAGCGCACCATCGGCGTCAACCACATCCCGGCGACCTACAAGTCCGTCGGTCTGGACAACTACACCGCCGTCCTCTCCGACGGCATCTTCTGGGACCGGCTGACCTGGACGATCATCTGGACCGTCTCCTGCGTCGCCATCTCCTTCACGCTCGGCCTGGTCCTGGCGAACATGCTCAACCGCAAGCTGGCGGGGCGCTCCTTCTACCGGATGGCGCTGATCCTGCCGTGGGCGGTGCCCGCCTTCGTCTCGGTCTTCACCTGGCGCCTGCTCTTCAACGAGAAGAACGGCATCCTCAACAAGATCCTCGCCGGTGGCGGCATCGACGCGATCCCGTGGCTCAACGACCCCACCTGGGCCAAGCTCTCGGTGATCACGGTCAATGTCTGGCTGGGCGTCCCGTTCATGCTGGTCGCCATGCTCGGCGGACTCCAGTCGATCCCCGGTGAGCTCTACGAGGCCGCGGAGATGGACGGCGCGAACGCCTGGCAGCGCTTCCGGCACATCACCCTGCCGGGTCTGCGCACCGTCAGCAGCACCGTGATCCTGATCAGCGGCATCTGGACCTTCAACATGTTCCCGGTGATCTTCCTGCTCACCCGGGGCGGTCCGGGAGACGCCACCGAGATCCTGGTGACGTACGCCTACCGGCTCTCGTTCGTCGTCAGCCCGCGCGACTTCGCGGGATCCGCGGCCTGGGGCGTCATCATTCTGCTGCTCCTTTCGCTCTTCGCGGTCGTCTACCGCCGCGCGCTCCGCAAGCAGGGAGAAGTGTGGTGACCACCATGACCGACGGGAAGACCCCGTCCCCGAGTCGGCCGAAGGCGAAGGTCGGGGAGCGCGGCGAACGCGGTCCGCTGGCCTCCGTCGCGCTCCACGTGGGCCTCCTCCTCGCCTCCGCCACCGCGGTGCTTCCCCCGCTGTGGCTCCTGATCACCTCGTTCAAGCCGACGAGCGAGGCGTTCTCCACCGACCTGGTCAAGGACTTCACGTTCCGCAACTACGACCACGTCGTCAACGACACCGAGTTCCTGAGCTGGCTCGGCAACTCCCTGCTCGTCGTGGGCCTCACCACGGTGATCGGCGTCTTCATCTCCGCGACCACCGGCTATGCCGTCAGCCGCTTCAGGTTCCCCGGCATGCGCTCGCTGATGTGGCTCCTGCTGATCACCCAGATGTTCCCCGTCGCGGTGCTCATCGTGCCGCTCTACAACCTCCTGGCGAACCTGGGCCTGCTCAACCAGCCCGTCGGCCTGGTCGTCACCTATCTGACGATCGCCGTGCCGTTCTGCGCGTGGATGATGAAGGGGTACTTCGACACCATCCCGGTGGAGATCGACGAAGCCGGGCGGGTCGACGGACTCAACCCGTTCGGCACCTTCTGGCGGCTCATCGTGCCGCTGGCCAAGCCCGGTCTCGCCGTCACCGGCTTCTACAGCTTCATCACCGGCTGGGCCGAAGTCGCGTACGCCTCCGCCTTCATGACCGGCGAGGAGAACCTCACCCTGGCGGGCGGCCTGCAGACCTTCGTCAATCAGTACACCAGCGACTGGGGCTCGCTGACCGCGTCGGCCGTGATCGTCGCGGTGCCCGCGGCGGTGATCTTCGGCTTCGTCCAGCGCCACCTCGTCTCAGGCCTCACGGCCGGCGCGACGAAGTCCTGACACGGCACGCAACCCCCCTCGCACTCGACCTCTCGATCTCAGGGAAGACATGACCCAGCATCTCGCTGCCCCTGCAGCCCCCGCCTCCGGCACCCACACGGACTGGTGGCGTGGCGCGGTGATCTACCAGGTCTACCCGCGCAGCTTCGCCGACGGCAACGGCGACGGAATGGGCGACCTGGACGGTGTCCGCGCCCGCCTGCCCTACCTCAGGGACCTGGGCGTCGACGCCGTCTGGCTCAGCCCCTTCTACTCGTCGCCGCAGGCAGACGCCGGGTACGACGTCGCCGACTACCGCGCGATCGACCCGATGTTCGGCAGCCTCCTGGACGCCGACGCCCTGGTCAGGGACGCCCACGACCTGGGCCTGCGCATCATCGTCGACCTGGTGCCCAACCACTCGTCCGACCGGCACGACTGGTTCCAGCGCGCCCTGCGCGAGGGCCCCGGCTCGCCCCTGCGCGAGCGCTACCACTTCCGCCCGGGAAAGGGCGAGAACGGTGAACTCCCGCCCAACGACTGGGAGTCCGTCTTCGGCGGTCCTGCCTGGACGCGGACGCCGGACGGCGAGTGGTACCTCCACCTCTTCGCCCCCGAGCAGCCCGACTTCAACTGGGAACACCCCGCCGTCCACGACGAGTTCCGCTCGATCCTGCGCTTCTGGCTCGACATGGGCGTCGACGGCTTCCGCGTCGACGTCGCCCACGGCCTGGTGAAGGCCGAAGGTCTGCCCGACATCGGCCGCAGCGACCAACTCAAGCTGCTCGGCAACGACGTCATGCCGTTCTTCGACCAGGACGGCGTGCACGAGATCTACCGCAGCTGGCGCAAGGTCCTGACCGAGTACGCGGGCGAGCGCATTCTCGTCGCCGAGGCGTGGACCCCGACCGTCGAGCGCGCGGCCGCGTATGTGCGCCCGGACGAGATGCACCAGGCCTTCAACTTCCAGTACCTGGGCACCCATTGGGACGCCACGGAGCTGCGCGAGGTCATCGACGTGTCGCTGGCCGCGATGCGTCCCGTCGGCGCCCCGGCCACCTGGGTGCTCTCCAACCACGACGTCACCCGCCACGCCACGCGGTTCGCCAACCCGCCCGGACTCGGCACCCAGCTGCGCACCGCGGGCGACCGCGCGCTCGGCCTGCGCCGCGCCCGCGCGGCCTCGCTCCTGATGCTGGCGCTGCCCGGCTCCGCGTACGTCTACCAGGGCGAGGAGCTGGGGCTGCCGGACGTCACCGAGCTGCCCGACGAGGTGCGGCAGGATCCCTCGTTCGTCCGGGCGAGCGGGCAGGACGGGTTCCGCGACGGCTGCCGGGTGCCGATCCCGTGGACCACCGACGGCTCCAGTTACGGATTCGGCGCGGGCGGCAGCTGGCTTCCGCAGCCCGAAGGCTGGGGCGAGCTCAGTGTCCAGGCGCAGACCGGCGATCCCGCGTCGACCCTGGAGCTGTACCGCCGCGCCCTTGCCGTGCGCCGGGAGCAGCCGGGGCTCGGTGCGGGCGACTCGCTGGAGTGGCTCGATGCCCCCGAGGGCGTACTGGCCTTCCGCCGCGACGGTTTCGTGTGCACGGCCAACACCACCGGCGTTGCGGTGCGCATCCCGGCCCCCGGCCGGATCCTCCTGTCCAACGCCGAAGTGGAGACCGCGGACGGCAAGATCGAGCTGCCCGCCGACACCACCGTCTGGTGGGCGGTGTGACCCTCTCCCCGCCGCGGGACGCCGACCGGTCGGACCGGGGCGCCCCGCGGCTCGCGGACCTCGCGGCCCAGTCCGGCGTCAGCGAGGCCACCGCGAGCCGGGTGCTCAACGGCAAGCCGGGGGTGGCGGCCGGCACCCGGCGCCGGGTGCTCGCCGCCCTGGACGTGCTCGGCTACGAGCGGCCGATGCGGCTCAAGCGGCACAGCGCGGGCCTGGTCGGCCTGGTCATACCCGAGCTCAGCAACCCGATCTTCCCCGCCTTCGCGCAGGTCGTGGAGCAGGTCCTGTCCGGGCACGGCTACACGCCGATGCTGTGCACCCAGATGCCGGACGGCGCCAGCGAGGACGAGCTGGTCGAGCAGCTGGAGGAGCGCCGGGTCAGCGGGATCGTCTTCCTCTCCGGGCTGCACGCCGACACCACGGCCGATCCCACCCGGTACCTCGAACTGCACGCCCGCGGAGTGCCGTTCGTCCTGATCAACGGCTACAACGAGCACATCCCGGTGTCCTTCGTCTCGCCCGACGACCGCGCGGCCGCGCGGATGGCGGTGCGCCACCTCGTCGACCTGGGCCATCAGCGGATCGGTCTGGCCATCGGCCCGACCCGCTACGTCCCCTCGCTGCGCAAGGCGGAGGGGTTCACGGCGGCGCTGCACGCGCTGCTCGGCCTGGAACAGGGGGAGGCCGAACAGCTCGTGCAGCGCACGCTGTTCACGGTGGAGGGCGGGCACGCGGCGGCCAGCGCGCTGCTCGACCAGGGGTGCACGGCGATGGTCTGCGGCAGCGACATGATGGCGCTCGGCGCGGTGCGTGCGGTGCGCGAGCGCGGTCTCTCGGTGCCCGGTGACGTCTCCGTGGTCGGCTTCGACGACTCGCCCCTGATCGCCTTCACGGACCCGCCGCTCACCACGGTGCGCCAGCCGGTGCAGGCCATGGCGAGCGCCGCGGTGGGGGCCCTGCTCGAAGAGCTGCACGGAAACCCGGTGCAGCACACGGAGTTCGTCTTCCAGCCCGAGCTGGTGGTGCGTGGCTCCACGGCGCAGCCGGGGCGCTGAGAGGGAGGCTCCCGGTGCCTGCCCGGTCGGGGCAGCGGGGTCGTGATGGTGGCTCCGGGGCCTCCCCGTTCCATGACCGGTCCGAACGGCCGGGCGCGTGGGGCCCGTTGTCCGGGACCCCCGGCCGCCCGGACCGGAGTCATGGTTGAACGTAACATCGTCGCAAGGTCTTGCGGAAGGTTTTGCGGCGCATGGCATCCCAGGGCTCCGCGTCTGCCGCGAGAGTGTGCGCGGAGGGTTGACCGAGGTTCCCGGGGGTCGTACGGTCTCGACCGAAAACGGCGTTGAAATGTTTCTGCAACATCCTTCAACGGCCTGACGGGCACGGCGCGTTGCCGGACAAGGTCACACCTCACTCATGCAGTCACACCTCACTCATGCAGGAGGCCCTCATGGCCGGCCGAAAGACCAGAGTCCGCAGACCCGTCGCCGCGGCCCTCGCCCTGGTGGCGGGTGCCGCGGGCGGCATCGTCGCCGGAGCCCCGCAGGCGCAGGCCGCCCCGCCCGGCGGCAAGGACGTCACCGCCGTGCTCTTCGAGTGGAAGTTCGACTCGGTGGCCAAGGCGTGCACGCAGCAGCTCGGCCCCGACGGATACGGCTACGTACAGGTCTCCCCGCCCCAGGAACGTATCCAGGGCGAGGCGTGGTGGGCCGCCTACCAGCCCGTCAGCTACAAGATCGGCACCCGGCTCGGCGACCGGAACGCGTTCAAGAACATGGTCGACACCTGCCACGCGGCCGGAGTGAAGGTCGTCGCGGACGCGGTGATCAACCACATGACGAACGCCTCCGGCACCGGCTCGGCGGGCTCAGCGTTCACCAAGTACGACTACCCGGGCACGTACTCGGGCGCCGACATGGACGACTGCCGGTCGCAGATCAGCAATTACCAGGACCGCGGGAACGTCCAGAACTGTGAACTGGGCGGCCTCGCCGACCTCGACACCGGCGAGGAGTACGTCCGCGGACGGGTCGCGGCCTACCTGAACGACCTGCTGTCCCTGGGCGTCGACGGCTTCCGGGTCGACGCGGCCAAGCACATCCCCGTGGACGACCTGAAGAACATCAAGTCCCGGCTCAGCAACCCCGGCGTCTACCTCAAGCAGGAGACGATCCACGGCGCGGGCGAGGCGGTCTCCCCGAGCGAGTACACCGCAACCGGTGACGCCCAGGAGTTCCGCTACGGCTGGGACCTCAAGCGCGTGTTCACCAACGAGAAGCTCGCCTACCTGAAGAACTTCGGTGAGGGCTGGGGCTACATGCCCAGCGGATCGGCCGCCGTCTTCGTCGCCAACCACGACACCGAGCGGCACGGCCAGACCCTCAGCTACAAGGACGGCGCGAACTACACCCTCGCGCACGTCTTCATGCTGGCCCTTCCCTACGGCTCACCGGACGTGCACTCCGGCTACGAGTTCAGCAACATCGACGCGGGATCGCCGGGCGGCGGCCAGGTGAACGCCTGCTACAGCGACGGCTGGAAGTGCCAGCACGCCTGGCCCGAGATCCGCAGCATGGTCAAGTTCCGCAACACCGCACGCGGAACAGGCATCACCCACTGGTGGGACAACGGCAACAACGCCATCGCGTTCGGCCGCGGCGACAAGGCATACGTGGTCATCAACCACGAGGGCTCCTCGGTCGCCCGGACCTTCCAGACGTCCCTCGCCGCGGGCAGCTACTGCGACGTCCAGAGCGGCAGGAGCGTCACCGTCAACGGCTCGGGCCAGTTCACGGCCACCGTGGCGCCGAACACCGCGCTCGCCCTGCACACCGGGGCCAAGAGCTGCTGAGCGTCTCCCGCCCGGCCCGCTCAGCCCGCACGACAGGCCGCCCGGCTTCCGCTTACCCGCCGCCGGGCGGCCACACCCCTGTACCCCTTCCGCCGCCGTCCCTGTATCCCGTCATCCGCAAGGAGAAGCACCCTTGACCGGCTCCCCCCGCCGCACCCTCGTGACCACGGCCCTCGCCCTGCTCGCCGCGGTCGCGCCCCTGACGTCCTCGGCCACCGCGGCGCCCCGAGCACCTGCCGCCGCTGAAGCGCCCGCCGATCTGGACCTGTCCACGTCCCGGGCGCAGTGGGTCGACCGCAACACCGTCGCCTGGGACGTCCAAGACGACGCCGCCACCCAGGAGTTGGTGTACGCCCAAGACGGGCAGCTGACCGTCAAGGACGGCGCACTCGCCGGCGAGGGACGGCGGATCCGCCTCGCCCCGGCCGAGGCCGGCCTGACCGACGCCCAGCGCAAGAAGTACCCGCACCTGAAGGGCTACGCGGCCTTCACCGTCGACCCACGCGACCGCGACCGGGTCCGCCACGCCCTCACCGGCCAGCTCGTCGCCACCCGCAGCAGCGCCGACGGCACCCTGCTCACCGCCACCGGAGTCCAGACGCAGGGCGTACTCGACGACCTCTACAGCGCCACCGCCACCAAGGCCGCGCTCGGCCCGCAGTTCCGCGACGGCCGCCCCACCCTGGCCCTGTGGACTCCCACCGCCCAGTCCGTCAGCCTCGAACTCGACGGCAGACGCGTGGCGATGCGCCGCGACGACACCAGCGGCGTGTGGTCCGTCGCAGGCGCCAGGAGCTGGACGGGCAAGCAGTACCGGTACATCGTGAAGGTGTGGGCGCCCAGCGTCCAGAAGGTCGTCACCAACAAGGTCACCGACCCCTACTCCACGGCGCTCACCGCCGACTCGCGGCGCAGCATCGCCGTCGACCTCGCCGACCCGAGGCTCGCCCCCAAGGGCTGGGAGCGGCTGAAGAAGCCGAAGGCTACTCCGCTGCGCGACGCGCAGATCCAGGAACTGCACATCCGCGACTTCTCCGTCGAGGACCGCACGGCGCGTCACCCCGGTCAGTACCTTGCCTTCACCGACACGGCGTCCGACGGCATGAAGCACCTGCGCGAGCTGGCCGCGGCGGGGACCTCCTACGTCCACCTGCTGCCCGCCTTCGACATAGGCACCATTCCCGAGCGCGCCGCCGACCAGGCCACGCCCGACTGCGACCTGACGGCGCCCGCCCCGGACTCCGACGCACAGCAGGCCTGCGTCACCAAGACCGCAGCCAAGGACGCCTACAACTGGGGCTACGACCCCCTGCACTACACCGTGCCCGAGGGCAGCTACGCGAGCGACCCCTCCGGAACCCGCCGCACGGTCGAGTTCCGGCAGATGGTGCAGGGCCTCAACGGGTCCGGTCTGCGCACCGTGATGGACGTCGTCTACAACCACACCGTCGCGAGCGGCCAGGCCGACAAGTCCGTCCTGGACAAGATCGTGCCCGGCTACTACCAGCGCCTGCTTGCCGACGGCACGGTCGCCACCTCCACCTGCTGCGCCAACACCGCCCCCGAGAACGCCATGATGGGCAAACTCGTGGTCGACTCCCTTGTCACCTGGGCCAGGGAGTACAAGGTCGACGGCTTCCGCTTCGACCTGATGGGACACCACCCCAAGGCCAACATCCTGGCCGTACGCAAGGCCCTGGACGCGCTGACCCCGAAGAAGGACGGCGTCGACGGCAAGAAGATCGTCCTGTACGGCGAGGGCTGGAACTTCGGGGAGATCGCCGACGACGCACGCTTCGTCCAGGCCACCCAGAAGAACATGGCGGGCACGGGCATCGCCACCTTCTCCGACCGCGGCCGTGACGCGGTGCGCGGCGGCGGCCCCTTCGACGAGGACCCCGGCGTCCAGGGCTTCGCCAGCGGCCTGTTCACCGACCCCAACGCGTCGAAGGCGAACGGCACCCCGGCCGAGCAGAAGGCCCGGCTCCTGCACTACCAGGACCTCCTGAAGGTGGCCCTCACCGGCAATCTCGCGGCGTACACCTTCACCGACTCCGCCGGAAAGCGGGTCAAGGGCTCCGAGGTCGACTACAACGGCGCCCCGGCCGGCTACGCGGCGGCCCCCGGCGACGCCCTCTCCTACTCCGACGCCCACGACAACGAATCGCTGTACGACGCCCTGGCCTTCAAGCTGCCCGCGGACACCACGGCCGCCGAGCGCTCCCGCATGCAGGTGCTCGCGATGGCGACCTCCACCCTGGCCCAGGGCCCGTCCCTGTCCCAGGCCGGAAGCGACCTGCTGCGCTCCAAGTCCCTGGACCGCAACTCCTACGACAGCGGCGACTGGTTCAACGCACTGCATTGGGACTGCAGGGACGGCAACGGCTTCGGACGCGGACTGCCCCCGGCCGCCGACAACAAGGACAAGTGGCCCTACGGAAAGCCCTTGTTGACATCCGCGTCCCTGACCCCGGGCTGCGCGGAGATCAACGGCACGTCGGCCGCCTACCGGGACCTGGTGAAGCTGCGCGCGACCGAGCCCGCGTTCTCCCTGGCCACGGTAGGCCAGGTCCAGTCGCGGCTCTCGTACCCGCTCTCGGGTACGTCCGCCGAGACTCCCGGCGTCATCACCATGGAGCTCGGGAACCTCGTGGTCGTCTTCAACGCGACCCCGGACGCGCAGAAGCAGCGCGTCGCGGATCTCAAGGGCAGCGCGTACTCGCTGCACCCCGTCCAGGCGAAGGGTGCCGACCCGGTGGTCAAGTCGTCTTCGTACGAGAAGAGTTCGGGCACCTTCTGCGTCCCCGCACGGAGCGTCGCCGTCTTCGAGCGAGGCTGAACCGGGGGCCTGTCCGGCCCCCGAGAGATGTTCGGTCCGGGCTGATGGTGCGTCGGCCCTCTCGCCGAGAAGCGGACGGTCCGTACCTCAAGTAGCCGAGAGCTTGGGGTTGTCGGCTGCGGGGACAAGGCGGTAGGCGTCTCCCTCGGGGACCACGTGGCCGGCGGTCGGCGGCGGGAAGTGGCTGCCGAGGAGCAGCGTGCCGGTGCCGGAGAGTGAGCTGAGGAGCTCCCGGCGGGTCCTTGCCGCCGTGGCGGGGTCCGTGTCCACGCAGCTTCCCAGGTCGGGGTGGACCAGTTGGACCGGGTGGTGGATGCAGTCACCGGTGATGAGCGCGCGCTCGCCGTTGCTGCTCAGCTCCACCGCCACCTGGCCCGGCGTGTGGCCCGGAGTGGGGCGCAGGCGGATGCCCGGGGCGATGCCGATGCCGGAGCCGTCGAGAGGCAGGTCGAGGAGGTCGAGCAGTCCCGCGTCCTTGATGGGGTGCACGGAGTCCCGGAACATCTGGCGCCGGGCCTCGTCCATGTCGGCGCCGGCCCAGTGGTCCCATTCGGTGCGGGTCGTGAGGTAGCGGGCGTTGGGGAAGGTGGGCGCCCAACTGTCTCCGTCCGCCCGGGTGTTCCAGCCGACGTGGTCGGTGTGCAGGTGGGTCAGGACGACGAGATCCACCGAGTCGGGGGCGAACCCCGCTTGGGTCAGCCGCTTCAGGTAGTCGCTGTCCAGGTTGTCCCACGCGGGGTTGGCCCGCTGCTTGCCATTGCCGATCCCGGTGTCGACGAGCACGCGCAGTCCGTCGACGTCGACCGCGAAACTGTGGCTCGCGAGCCGCGGGACGCGCTGTTCGTCCGCGAAGTCCGGCTGTAGCCAAGGGGTTTGGGCCACGACCTCGGGAGTGGCTCCGGGCAGCAGCCAGGGGCCCGTCTGCGGGGGCAGGGGCACTTCGTCGACGCGGTGGACGGTGATGTCTCCCACGGTCCAGGCCGGGGGGTCGTGGCGGATGGCGGCGCGGTGTGCGGTGGCGGGCATGCGGTGTTCCTTCGTCTTGTGCGTGGGCGTGACGCTGCCCCATGACTAAAAGCAATGCGTTTGCGTTAAGTGAGCGTAGGGCCTATCGTCGCGTTAAAGCAAACAATTAGCGTTTGAGTGTCGTCGCGCTGGAGTGGGCCTCCGACCGGCACAGGGCGACGAGCCGAACCGATTCGAGAGGGCCCGCATGGACGCCGCCGAACTCACCCCGCAGGAGGCCGCCCGAGGGGCACTCCGGGCGGGCCTGCCGCTGGCAGACGACCGTCACGAGGTGGTGGCATCGACCGCCCGTCACATCCACTCCGTCATCGCCATGCTGCGCGAACTGGACTTCGGGGAGACGCCGCCCGCGATGTCCTACTCGGCCGCGCCGGAAGACGTACATGCGGCAGGGCTGGAGGACGCAGATGCAGCCGTTTGAGCTGTCGCTCGCCGATGCCGCCGCCGCGGTGGCCGCGGGGGAGCTGTCCCCGGTCGAGCTGACCGATTCCGTGCTGGACCGCATCGCCGCGGTGGAAGACCGCCACCAGGCCTACGTCACCGTCACCGCGGACTCCGCCAGACGATCGGCGGCCGAGGCCGAGCGTGAGATAGCCAGGGGGCGCTCGCGCGGCCCGCTGCACGGAATACCCATGGGCCTGAAGGACCTGATCGACGTCAAGGGCATGCCCACCACGGCGAGTTCCCGCGTCAGGGCGGACCACGTCGCCGAAGGCGAAAGCACCGTCGCGGCGCGCCTGTCCGGGGCCGGAGCGGTGCTGCTCGGCAAGACCCACACCCACGAGTTCGCGTACGGACTGACCACCCCTCAGACGCACAACGCCTGGGACCACAGCCGTGTCGCGGGCGGGTCGAGCGGGGGCTCGGCCGTCGCCGTCGCGGCGGGTGAGGCCACCTTCGCGCTGGGGACCGACACCGGCGGCTCGATCCGCGTCCCCGCGGCGCTCAACGGCGTGGTCGGTCTCAAGCCGACGTACGGCCTGATCCCCCGCCACGGCGTGACGTCCTTGTCCTGGTCCCTGGACCACGTCGGCTCCCTGACCCGCACGGTGCGGGACGCCGCACTGGTCCTCGACGCGCTGGTGGGGCGTGTCCGGCGCGGCCCCGCCGGACACGCCGCCGTGACCGGTGGCTGGGACACCCCGGAGGCGGGTGACCTGGCGGGGCTGCGGGTGGGAGTGCCGCGCAACCACTACTTCGAGCGAATCAGCCCCGAGGTCGAGGAGAGCGTGCGCCGGGCCATCGGGCAGCTCGAGAAACTGGGGGCCGAACTCGTCGAGGTCGAGATCCCGATGGCGCGCTACATCCAGGCCGTCCAGTGGGGACTGATGGTCCCCGAGGCGACCTCGTACCACGAGCGGACGCTCCGCTCGACGCCTGAGCTGTACGCGCCGGACGTCCGTGTCCTGCTGGAGGCGGGCGAGCTCGTGACCGCCGGTGACTATCTCCGGGCCCAGCGCGCGAGGGCGCTCATGCGCCAGGCCTGGGCGCAGATGCTCGGCCACGTCGACGTGATCGCGGCGCCGTCGGTACCGATGACGGCGGTCAAGTCCGGTCAGGACAGCGTGGAGTGGGCGGACGGCACGGTGGAGGCCGTCTCCGACAGCTACGTCCGCCTCTGTGCCCCGGCCAACATCACGGGCGTACCGGCGCTGACCCTGCCCGTCGGTCAGGACCACGCGGGCATGCCGATCGGGATGCAGCTGATGGGCCGCCCCCACGGCGAAGCGACCGTGCTGCGGGCCGGGCATGCCTATGAGGTGGCCACGCGAAAGGAAACGGTCATCGCGAGTGGCTGGAGTGGCGGTGGCGGCGCTTAGAAGCAACGATTTTGCGTTAGGGAGATAAAGTGGAGCCATGAGTCCCAAGCCCATGGTCAGGCCCGGAGGGCGCAGCGCCCGTGTCCAGGAGTCGGTCCACACGGCGGTCCGTCAGCTGCAGGCCGAGGTGGGCCGCGAGGCACTGACCGTTCCTCTCGTCGCCGCCCGCGCGGGGGTGACGCCGTCGACGATCTACCGCCGGTGGGGTGACTTGCAGGAGCTCCTGTCCGACGTCGCAGTGGAACACCTGCGCCCTGAAGGGCCGCCGGCCGACCTCGGCACCCTGCGTGCGGACCTCGGCGCCTGGGCGGAGCAGTTCCTCGACGAGATGGCATCCCCGCCGGGGCGCGCGTACATCAGGGACGCGCTCCTCGGCGACCCGGACGGGAGCAACGCGGGCCAGTGCTCCGCCTTCGCCGCGGACCAGATCGACATCGTCCTGTCCCGTGCGTCGGACCGGGGCGAGGCCGTCCCGGACATCGAGCAGGTCATCGACCAGATCGTGGCGCCGATGATGTACCGCATCCTCTTCCGCCCCAGCCGGCTGGACACCGCCTACGCGCGCACACTCGTGGAGCGCACGCTCGCGAAGTCCTGAATCCGGCGAACAGAACCAGCCCGGAACGGATCAACTTCGCGCACTCTCGATCGCCTTGAGAGGCGGCAGCGTCAGTCGGCTGTCGCTTTCTGCGGGGCTGCGCGGCCGTGCGGTACGGGCCGCTAACGTATGGCCCGCACTTGTTCCCGTCGGGCCCTTGGGTCCCGGAGGTGAGAGATGGCGGATGCCCGCTCGGCGTCGGTGGGTACGATCCCGGTCCAGCACCTGCGGGCGGGCGACCATGCTTTCGTCAGTTACGCCGACGACGATGCGGGCCGCGACGTGGTGTCCGCCTTCGCCTGGTCCGGGCTCGTGAAGCGCGAGAAGGTGATGGTCTTCGCCGCTCCGCACATGCACGAGGAACAGGTGTGGGACCGGCTGGACGCGCCGGGGGCCCTGTTGGGAGCCGCTCGCGAACAGGGGCAGCTGGTGCTCAGCAGCATGCGCGCCCTCATCCACCCCCAGGACGCGTTCACGCCCAACCGGCAGTGGGAGCGCATCACGGAGGAGACCGAACGGGCCCTGGCCGAGGGCTACAGCGGGCTGCGCACCTACATCGACATGCACTGGGTGGGGGATCTCGGCGCCGACGTCGAGGTGATGATGCACCGTGAGTCCCACGCCCAGCATCTGTTCACCGACCGCCCCTACACCGAGATCTGCGCCTACGACAGCCGCTGGTTCAACCCCGGTGTCCTGGAGGCCATGCACGAGGCACACCCCTGCCGACTGCTTCCCCACCTGGGTGCCCTGCACGTGCAACAGGCGGAGGGGTTGGTGCAGTTGGTCGGTGAGGCGGACGTCGCCACCCGGGAGGAGTTCATCGGCGCCGTGCGCGAAGGGCTCAGGCGCAGTGAGGGCTCCGGGCCGCTGACCGTGGACCTGTCCGGCCTCGTCTTCCTCGGCGTGGCCTGCGCGGTCGATCTGCTGCGGCTGGTTCTGGAGCACCCGCACGGACCGGTCCGGGTCCACTGTCCACCGACATCGGCCCGCATACTGCGCCGAGCGGGTGCCGACCAGGTGCCGCACATGGTGATCAGTGAGGTGGGCCGCTGATGACGACCACGCCAAGTCCTCGCGAGGTCCCGCCCGTCACGCTGCTGGAATCGCGCTTCACCCAGGACGACCTGCCCCGGCTGCGGATGCTCGTCGAACAGTACGCAGACCACCAAGGCCTGGCCGAGCCGCGGCGCAGCGAGTTCATCGTGGCTCTGGACGCCGTCGCGGTCAACGCGGTCGAGCACGCGGGTGGCGGCGGCACGCTGGTCCTGCAGCGCAGCAACGGCCATCTTGCCTGCCACATCCACGACATGGGCCCCGGCTTCAGTGCCGACGTCATTCCTGAGTTGGCTCCCGGACTCGACGGTCATGCGGGCGGGCGTGGACTGTGGCTCGCCGGCCTGCTCACCGACGAGCTCACCATTTCCGCGGGCCCCGGCGGGAGCATGGTGACCCTGACGGTGCGACTGCCGAAGGCCCACGGCTGACCGCGGCCATCAGGGCGGGTACCGGTTCGGTCCGGAGGCCGCCAGCCGTGGCGAGGATGGCACGGCAGGCCTAGCCTGGGCGGAAAGTGCCGTTATGGGCGCATGTCCGCAGGGCGGAAGGTTGACAGTCTTGAGCGCGTCCGACGAGGAGCAGAAGCGGCCGGAGCCCGGTGCGGGCCCCGTACCCACCGGCGATCCGGAGTTTCGTCCCTATCATCATCCGGCCGCCGGCTGGGGCGCCGCCAAGAGCGTGACCCAATTCCTCGTGCGCGAGGGCGCGTTGGTGGACGGGCCGCGGGCGATCAAACGGATGAACCACGAGGACGGCGGATTCGACTGCCCCGGCTGCGCCTGGCCGGACGACACCAAGGGGCTGCACCTCGACATCTGCGAGAACGGGATCAAGCACGTCACCTGGGAGATGACCCGCAAGCGGGTCGGCCGTGACTTCTTCGCCGCCCACTCGGTGACCGAGCTGTACGGCTGGAGCGACTACGACCTGGAGAACCAGGGCCGGTTGACCGAGCCGATGGTCTACGACCCCGACACGGACCACTACGTGCCCATCGGCTGGCAGGACGCGTTCGATGTGGTCGGCCGTGAATTGCGCGGCCTCGACGACCCGAACCGGGCCGCGTTCTACACCTCGGGCCGCCTGGGCAACGAGGCCACCTTCCTCTACCAGCTGATGGCCCGTGAACTGGGCACGAACAACCTCCCCGACTGCTCCAACATGTGCCACGAGGCCAGCGGCCGTGCGCTCACGGCGTCCCTTGGCACCGGCAAGGGGACCGTCGACCTCAAGGACTGGGAAGTCACCGACGCGCTGTTCATCCTGGGCGTCAACGCGGCCTCGAACGCGCCCCGGATGCTCACGGCCCTCGCCGACGCGTACGGCCGCGGCGCGCAGATCGTGCACATCAACCCGCTGGTCGAGGCCGCCGCCACCCGCACCATCGTCCCGCACGACTTCACGGACATGGCACTCAACAAGGCGACACGGACCAGCACCCTGAATCTGCAACCGCGCATCGGCGGAGACATGGCCCTCCTGCGCGGCATGGCGAAGGCGGTCCTCGAACAGTCGCCGACCGACCCGAAGGCGCTCGACCGGGAGTTCATCGACCGGCACACCACCGGTTTCGACGAGTACCGCGCCCTGTGCGAGGCCACGCCCTGGGAGGAGATCGAGAACCAGTCCGGGGTCAGCCGCGCCGACATCCTCAAGGCGGCCCGCGTGTACCGCGACGCCGACCGCAGCATCGTCAGCTGGTGTCTTGGCGTCACCCAGCACGAGCACGGCGTCGACACGGCGCGGGAGATCGTCAACCTGCTGCTCCTGCGCGGAAACCTGGGTCGGGAGGGGGCGGGTCCCTCCCCGGTGCGCGGGCACAGCAACGTCCAGGGCAACCGCACCTGCGGCATCGACCACCGCCCCAGCGAGGAGTTCCTGGCCCGCATCGCCGAGGTCTGCGACATCGAGCCGCCCCGCGAGCACGGCCTGGACACCGTCGCCACCATCAAGGCGATGCACCGGGGCGAGGTGAAGGTGTTCGTCGGCATGGGCGGCAACTTCGCCCTCGCGGCGCCCGACACCCCGTACACCTACGAGGCACTGCGGACCTGCGACCTCACCGTCCAGGTCAGCACCAAGCTGAACCGCAGTCACCTCGTCCACGGCCGCAAGGCCCTCATCCTGCCGTGCCTGGGCCGCACCGAGAAGGACCATCAGCGCAAGGGCGTCCAGAGCACATCCGTCGAGGACTCGATGAGCATGGTGCACCTGTCCGTCGGCATGAAGCGCCCCGCCTCACCGCACCTGCTCTCCGAGCCGGCGATCGTCGCGGGCATGGCCCGAGCGGCCCTGCCCGAAAGCGCCACCCCCTGGGAGTGGTACATCGAGGACTACGACCGCATCCGCGACACCATGGCCCAGGCCCTCGACGGCTTCGAGGACTTCAACCGCCGAGTGCGCCTTCCCCTCGGCTTCCGCATCAAGCAGCCCGCCCGCGAGCTGGTCTTCCGTACGCCGTCCGGGCGAGCCGAGTTCTCCGTCGCCGCCCTGCCCGACGTCGTCCCCGCGCCCGGCACGCTGGCCCTGGGCACCATGCGGTCGCACGACCAGTGGAACACCACCATCTACTCCGACAACGACCGCTACCGAGGCATCAAGAACCTGCGCACGCTCGTCTTCATGAACCGGGACGACATGCGCGAGCGCGGCATCACCGAATCCGCCCCGGTCGACATCACCAGCACCGCCAAGGACGGCAGCAGACGCCACCTCAACGGCTACCTCGCCATCCCGTACGACATCCCCCGGGGCTGCGCGGCCGGCTACATGCCCGAGATGAACGTGCTGTGCGCGCTCGGCGACTACAGCACCCAGAGCGACCAGCCGATCATGAAACACGTCAAGGTCACGATCACCGCCGTCCGATGACCTGCGCGTCCAGGCGGGCGCGCATACGCTGACCCTGTCCGTTTTGATCCTTTGGTCCCTCTGGAGTTTCATGGTCACCCCGCAGCCCGTGGTCACACCGCCTGCCAGGGCCGCCGTGTTCCTGGTGGCCACCGTGGCCCCCGGTGGTGAGGCCGCCGTGCGCGACGCACTCGCCGACCTGGCGGGGCTGACCCGATCGGTGGCGTTCCGCCACCCCGACGAGGGACTGACCTGCGTGGCGGGCATCAGCTCCCGCGGGTGGGACCTGCTCGTGGCCGGGCCGCGGCCCCGTGAACTGCACCCCTTCGAGCCGCTGCGAGGCCCCCGCCACCAGGCACCGGCCACCCCGGGCGACCTCCTGTTCCACCTGCGCGCCAGACGCATGGACCTCTGCTTCGAGCTGGCCCGGCTCATCGTGGAGCGGCTGGGACCCGCGGTGACCGTCGTCGACGAGGTGCACGGCTTCAAGTACTTCGACGAGCGCGACCTGCTCGGGTTCGTCGACGGCAGCGAGAACCCCGGGGGAGGAGCGGCGGCCGACGCCGTGTTCGTCGGCGACGAGGATCCGCGGTTCCGGGGCGGCAGCTACGTGATCGTGCAGAAGTACGTGCACGACATGGCGGCCTGGCAGGCGCTCACCGTCGAGGAGCAGGAACACGTCATCGGACGCACCAAGCAGGACAACGTGGAACTGCCGGACGACATCAAGCCGGACGACTCGCACGTCACGCTCAACACGATCGTCGACGACGACGGGGTCGAGCGGAAGATCGTGCGCGAGAACATGCCGTTCGGGCAGGTCGGCCGCGGCGAGTTCGGCACGTACTTCATCGGCTACGCGCGCACGGCCGCCGTGACGGAGCAGATGCTGCGCAACATGTTCCTCGGTGACCCTCCGGGCCGGACGGACCGCATCCTCGACTTCTCCACTGCCGTGACCGGCGGCCTGTTCTTCGTGCCCGACGCCGACCTGCTCGGCGACCTCCCCGAATTCGCGCCCACCGATGCGGCAGTCGATGCGGAAGCCGATGCCGACACCGCCCCCGTGGCCGACGCCGCCTCCGACGCCTCCCTGGGCATCGGCAGTCTGAAAGGAGCCTGAGCGCCATGACGACCCCCGCCGCCCCGAACAACCTGCACCGCGAGCTCGCCCCGATCACCCCCGAAGCCTGGGCCGAGATCGAGGAGGAGGCCCGCCGCACCTTCCGCCGCCTCGTCGCGGGCCGCCGGGTCGTCGACGTCCCCGACCCGGCCGGGCCGAAGCTCGCCGCCGCGGGCACCGGACACCTCGCCGACATCACCTCGCCCGCCCCCGGCGTGAGCGCGCGGCTGCGCGAGGCGAAGCCGCTGGTCGAACTGCGGGTGCCGTTCACCGTCAGCCGGGCCGCCGTGGACGACGTCGAGCGCGGTTCGAGCGACTCCGACTGGCAGCCGGTGAAGGACGCGGCGCGCGCCATCGCGTTCGCGGAGGACCGCACGATCTTCGACGGATACGCGGCGGCGGGCGTCGAAGGGCTGCGCGAGCGGACGTCCAACCCGGTGCTCACCCTGCCCGGCGAACCGCTCGACTACCCCGACGCGATCAGCCGGGCCCTCACGGCGCTGAGGCTGGCCGGAGTCGAAGGCCCCTACGCACTTCTGCTCGGCGCCGAGGAGTACCGAGAGGTCAGCGAGACCTCCGACCACGGCTACCCGATCGCGGCGCACCTGGGCCGGATCATGGGCAGCGATCCGATCTGGGCGCCCGCGCTGAGCGGCGCGTTCGTCCTGTCCACCCGCGGCGGCGACTTCGAACTGCTCCTGGGGCACGACCTGGCGATCGGCTACACGGCGCACGACGCGAGCGGCATCGAGCTGTACCTGCAGGAGACACTCACCTTCCTGGCCTACACGGACGAGGCAGTCGTCGTCCTGCAGCACTGAGCGCGTGAAGCGTCTGCTGCCGCTCTCCGCGGTGCCCCGCCTGGCCGGGGCGGCGGTCCTCGGGGCGGCGATCGGCGCGGTGGTCGGCGCACTGACCAGGGCGCCGCTCGGCATCCTCGCGGGTATCGCCGCGGCGCAGACGCTCTTCGTCGTGGCGGGCTGGATCGTGCTGTGGCCCATGGACGCCGCCACCACCCACCGCAACGTGCGGCGCGAGGAGTTCCGGCCGGTCACCGAGGAACTCGTCGTCGTCGGGGCCGCCCTGTGCGGCCTGATCGGCATCGTGGTGCTGCTCCTGCTCGGCGACTCGGGCATGAGCCACGCCGCGGCCGCGACGGCACTCGGCGGCGTGTTCATGGCCTGGGCGGCGCTCCACCTGATGTACGCCACCCGCTACGCGTACCTCTTCTACCTGGCCCCCACGGGCGGCATCGACTTCAACTCCGACGACCCGCCCGCGTACAGCGACTTCCTCTACTTCAGCTTCAACCTCGGCATGACCTACCAGGTCTCCGACACGGACGTCTCCAGCTCCACGATCCGCGCGGTGGTCCTACGGCATTGCCTGCTTTCCTATGTCTTCGGCGCGAGCATCCTGGCCACGACGATCAACCTCGTCGCCGGCATCGTCACGGGCTGAACCGGCGACGTACCGGTCCCGGCCGGTGGCTCCGCCGATGCCCGTCGCCGCCCCGCTGAGGGCGATGCACACGACACTCACCCCGATGAGCAGGCCGACCGCGGCCACGCCGAATCCCGCGACCGCGGCCGTGACGGCGGCGGCGCCGAGCGGCCCGAGCGCGGAGTGGATGGTCCAGAAGGACGCCGTGACCCGCCCGAGGAGGTGACCCGGCGTCACCTCCTGGCGCAAGGACATCGAGCAGATCCCCGTGAAGGCGGTGCAGAACAGGATGACGGCCGCGAGCGCGCCGAGCGTCGGCAGATTCTCCGACAGGCCCAGGCACGCGATGGCGATGCCGGCCAGGGCGAATCCCGTGATCCAACTGACCCCGAATCCCAGGCGTTTGCGCACCCGGTCCACCGCGAAGGCGGCGAGGCAGGTGCCGACGGTCCCGGCCGTCAGGACGTAGCCGACCGTGCTGTCCGCGTGGCCGAGGTCCTCCTTGACCCGGAAGATGATGACGTCGGTCAGTCCGTACGTGAGGAACGTCAGGAGCGACAGCAGCACCGTCAGGGGGCGTAGCACCGGATGCGCCCACAAGAAGCGGGCCCCGGCCAGGAACTCCCCGCGCACGCCTGCCCGTTGGTCCTGGTTCGCGTCGTCGTCGGGCGGCCGCGTCGCGCGGACGCGGACGAAGAGGATGCCGGCCGCGGAGACGGCGAATGTCACGGAGTCGATCCCGATGGCGGTGGCGGGTCCGAACGCCGAGGCGACGAAGCCCGCGAGCGTCGGCCCGCCCGTGCTCGCCACGGCGTACGTACCGAACAAGTGCCCGTTCGCCTTGGTGATCTGGCCGGGCTCGACGATGGCGGGCACCAATGTCACGTACGCCACCTGGAAGAGCATGGAGAAGGCGCCGGCGAGCGGAACCACCGAGTAGATCAGCCACATCGGCGCCGCGAAGAGCCAGACCAGCGGGATCACGGCGTACAGGAGACAGCGCGCCGCGTCGGCGGCCATCAGGAGCCGTCGCCGGTCCACCCGGTCGGCGATCACCCCGGCGAAGAGACCGGTGGCGATCGAGGCGACGCCGGTCAGCCCCGTGACGAGCCCCATCTGCACGATCGATCCTGTGCTGTGCAGGACGAGGAGCGGGATCGCGACGTACGAGAAGGAGTCACCCAGGGCCGACAGGGTCTGGATGCCCAGGAAAATACGGTAGTTGGGGTTGGCCCATAAGCCGGGAGGCGGATCGGACCGGTCCGCACCGGAGCCCGATGCCGCGCCTTCGGGCGCGCCGCGCGTGGACATGCTCCGCCTCCCTCACGATGGCCGCAGCGATTAGACCACGGTCCGATCGTGTTGGCGGGCGGTCAGTCCTTCGGGGCTTGGCGCTGCGCCTTGACGGTGTAATTGGTGCGTGTGGAGGGCTGTCCGTCGGGGTCGGTCAGGGAGTGCTCATGGGTGTCGCAGACGAGTACGTCCCACTGGTCGGCCGCCAGGTCGAGAGAGGCCAGCACCTTCTGCGGGGTGGGGAAGTCCACTCCGGGGTGCGATGCGGTCTCCCAGGCCGGGAAGCCCATGTGGCCGACGATCAGGAGGGTGCCGCCCGGCGCGACGGCCGCGGCGGCGCCCCGCAGGATCTGCTCGCGTGGCATCTCGTGCAGGGAGTGCAGGAACTGGGCGGAGACCAGGTCGTAGCTCCCGGCGGGGAAGGACGCGCCGAGGTCGTGGTGCTGCCAGTCGACGCGGTCGGCGACCTGCGCCTGAGCCGCGTGCTCGGCTGCCCGGTCCATGGCGACGCGGGAGATGTCGGTGGCGGTGACGCGCCAGCCCTGCCGTGCGAGCCAGATCGCGTCGCCCCCTTCTCCGCAGCCCAGGTCCAGGGCGCTGCCCGGCGTCAGACCCTCGGTCTCGCGGACGAGTGCGGCATTGGGTTCGCCGCTCCACAGGCGGCCGCTCTGGTTGTAGCGCTCGTCCCAGAACGCCTCGGCCGCTGCGGCGGAGGTCGTGGAAGCCCCGGCGGCCGGGGAGGTGGGGGCGGTGTGGGCGTGGGTGTGCTGGTCGCTCATGTGGGCTCCTTCTGCTCTGTGGCAACCCTGCGTGCGACCGCCTCGGCTTGACAAAGTTATTTGCCGCATCGGCAAATGGAGGGATGAGCGACGAGGCCGAACTCACGGATGTGCTGACCGCCGTCGGGCCGCGGCTGCGGGCGCTGCGGAAGGCGCGGGGCGCCACCCTGGCCCGGCTGAGCGAGGAGACGGGCATCTCCCTGAGCACGCTCTCGCGGCTGGAGGCGGGGCAGCGCGAGCCGACCCTCAAGCTCCTGCTGCCCCTCGCCAAGGCGTACGGCGTCCCGCTCGACGAACTGGTCGGCGCGCCGCAGACCGGCGACCCGCGCATCCATCCGAGGCCGTTCCTGCGCCACGGCAACACCTGGGTCCCCCTGACGCGGTACCTCGGCGGCATGCACGCCTACAAGCAGGTCATGCCGGTCGCCAAGAAGAGCGGCAGCAAGACCGCACGCCCCGAGCAGGGCATGCACGAGGGCTACGAATGGCTCTACGTCCTCTCCGGCCGCCTGCTGCTCGCCCTGGGCGACCACGACCTCGTCCTCACGGCGGGCGAAGCCGCCGAGTTCGACACCCGCACGCCCCACGGCTTCGCCAACGCCGGCGACATCCCCGTGGAATTCCTCGTCCTGTTCGGGGCGCAGGGCGAGCGCATGCACGTACGGGTCAGGCCGGCCGGCGAAGGCCAAGGAGAAGGCGAGAGCGAGGGCGACGAGGTGTGAGCGGTCAGGCGGTGCGCAGCGCCGGGTCGCTGGTGCCGGCCTCGCCCGTCTCCACGTGTCCGGCGAACCTGCGCAGGTAGGCGCTGTCGCTGTCGGACCGTACGCGCAGGTCGTACCAGCGCTTGCTGTGGCCGAGGTCGACCCAGCGGGTCTTTCGGCCACCCGCGGCGACGGTGAGCCCGGTGCTCTTGCCGCCGTAGGCGTTGGTGACGGTGAGGTGGCAGGCGGACTTGGCGGGATTGGTGAAGGTGAGCTTGAGGCGGCCGGTGCTCTTGTCGTGATGGGCGCTGACTTCCGGGCTCGTGGTCGCGGCGGTGCCCTCGTAGGTCCGCAGATAACCGTTGGGGCCGTGCACGGTCAGCTCGTACGCCCCTTCGGAGGGGCCGGTGCTCCAGGTGTCGGAGATCTTCTTGCCGGCCGCGGCGGTGTAGGTCCAGGGCCCGTCGTCGCGGTTGCCGGAGGTGACCAGGAAGCAGGCCCCGGTTTCGTCACCGGGGGCGAAGGTGAGCTCGATGCTCCCGTCGGTGGGTTTGACGGCAGCGGTGACGAGGGGCGCGTAGGGGAGGGGCCGGGTGGGCCTTGCGCCCTTCTCCTGCTTGGGCAGGGCCGGGGAGGCCGGCGGTGAGTGGGTGTAACTGTCGTGCCGTTCGTCGTCCGGCGGCTCATAGGCGTCGGTGCTCGGCAGGGACGCGGGCTTGGTGTGTTTGAGGCCGAAGTCGAAGGCCGACGTGAGGTCGCCGCAGATGGCGCGGCGCCAGGGGGAGATGTGCGGTTCGTGGACGCCGAAACGGCGCTCCATGAACTGGATGACGGAGGTGTGGTCGAAGACCTCGGAGCAGACGTAGCCGCCGGTCGACCACGGGGAGACGACGAGGGTGGGGACCCGCATGCCGAGCCCGTAGGGACCCGCGCTGTAATCGCTGTCGCCGGGGAAGAAGTCGAGCTCGGTGTCGACGGTGGACGCGCCCCACGAGGAGTCGGCCGGCGGGTAGGGCGGCGGAACGTGGTCGAAGTAGCCGTCGTTCTCGTCATAGGTGATGAACAGGGCCGTCCTGCTCCACACCTCGGGGTTCGACGTCAGTGCGTCAAGGACCTGCGAGATGTACCAAGCACCGTAATTCGCGGGCCAGTTGGGGTGCTCGCAGAACGCCTCCGGAGCGGCGATCCAGGAAATCTTCGGGAGTTTGCCCGCCTTGACGTCCGCCCGGAGGTCATCGAGGAGATGGCCGCTCTCCTTGACGTTCGTCCCCTTGCACGCCTTCTCGTAAAGAGCGTCGCCGGGGCGGGCGTCGCGGAACTTGTTGAAGAACATCAGGGAGTTGTCGGCATAGTTGCCGCGGTAGGCGTCCTCCAGGCAGCCCCACAGCCCGTCCTCGGTGAGTCCGTCGCCGGTGTCCTGGTAGATCTTCCACGACACGCCGGCCTTCTCCAGGCGCTCGGGATAAGTGGTCCAGTCATAACCGGCCTCTTCGTTGCCGAGGACCGGTCCGCCGCCCTTGCCGTCATTGCCGGCGTGCCCGGAGTAGAGGTAATAGCGGTTGGGGTCGGTCGCGCCCATGAAGGACGAGTGGTAGGAGTCGCAGACCGTGAAGGCGTCCGCCAGCGCGTAGTGGAACGGTATGTCTTCCCTGGTCAGGTGGGCCATGGCCCCGGAGGTCTTGGCCGCGATCCAGTCGTCGTACTTGCCCTTGTTCCACGCCTGATGACCGGTTTCCCAGTCATGGCTCAGCCCGGCGATGAACTGCATTCCCAGATCGTCGGCGTCCGGGTGGTAGGGCAGGACTTCCTCGCCGCCACCGGACTGGTGCCATACGGATTTGCCGCTCTCCAGCATCAACGGGCGGGGGTCGCCGAATCCCCGTACGCCGCCCAGCGTGCCGAAATAGTGGTCGAAGGAGCGGTTCTCCTGCATGAGCACCACGATGTGCTCGACGTCGTCGATCGACCCCGACCTGGCGGAGGCCGGGATGTCGGCGGCGCGCATGATGCTGGCGGACAGAGCCGCGACGCCTGCGGTGCCACCCGCGGCCTGGAGGAAGCGTCGGCGGTTGAATGCGGGCATGTAGCTGTACCTCTGAAACGTGGGGGATAGAGGGCCGGACACCGTAGTCAGGCCCGCCCATGAGACGTCAAATGGTGAGAAGGAAAGGTGAAGGAGCGGGGACATTTCACCTTCGGAGGCAACGGAGCGGGCCTTCGGGACGTCGCCAGGCCGACGCCGCCCGGTTGATGAGACCCTTTGCCCGGCTCCTCGCGCCAGCGGTCGAGTGCCGCATGGGCGCCGAGTGCGAAATGAGTACCGAACCGGAGGATCAGCAGGCCATGCCAGAAGCAGTCGAAGCGCGCGTCATCCTGAGCAACGTGCCCGGTTCCTTCCCCCGGAGCGTGCTCGCCGAGCGGCATCCCGCGCTCATCAAGAAGGTGCGCGACGCCTTCCCCTACGGCCCGCGTCAGCATCGCGCCCTCGACGCCCTGCTGACGCAGGCCACGCAGGGAGTGATCGAACCGCCGGGACCCGACGCGCACGACCGCCACCTGTGGGAGGCCTGGGGGAGTGAGTACGTCGGTCTGTCCTGGTTCGACGCGCCCTTCCTGTGGTCCGAGAGCTACTTCTACCGTCAACTTCTCACCGCTGTCGGGTACTTCGAGGCCGGGCCCTGGCAGGGCATCGATCCGTTCCGTCCGTTCAAGCAGGCGGAGCTGCACACCAAGGAGGCCGCCGATGAGCTGGCTGCCCTGGACGGGCTGACCCTGCGGCCCCTCGGCGAGCAGCGTCAGGCCCTGCTCCTCGGTGCGCTGTGGGGCAACCGCGCGGACCTGGGTTTCGCCGTGGGCGGCGGCGCGGCAGGGGCCGCCGACTCACGTCTCGTCGCCGACGACTCCGCGCTGCTGTGGTCGCTGCTGCCCGAGGGCGGCGCGGCCACGCTGTGCCTGGTCGCGGACAACGCGGGACGAGAGCTCCTGCCCGACCTCATCCTCATCGACCACCTCCTGCGGCACCGGCGCGCCGAGCGGGTCGTGCTGCACGTCAAGCCCTACCCGTACTACGTCTCGGACGCCATGACCGCCGACGTGATCGACTGCCTGCGCCACCTGACCGGCGCGCGGGGCGTCGCGGCCGAGGTGGGCGAGCGCCTGTGGTCGGCCATGGGTACCGGCCGGCTCACCGTCCGCAGCCACACCTTCTCCTGCGCCCCGCTGCCGTACGCCGACATGCCCGACGACCTGCGCCAGGAGTTCGCCGGGGCCGATGTGACCGTCATGAAGGGCGACCTGAACTACCGGCGCCTTGTCGGCGATCAACTGTGGCCGGCCACCACGCCGTTCGAGGAGCGCACCGCGTACTTCCCCGGCCCGGTGGCCGCCCTGCGGACGCTGAAGTCCGACGTGATCGTCGGACTCGACGAGCGGACCGAGGCGACGCTCGTCGCCGAGCACGGCCAGGGGTGGCGCACCAGCGGCACGCACGCCCTGATCCAGGCGCGGCGGTGACCTCTGGGGCCTTCCGGAGCCTCAGGAGGTGACCAAAGGCTTTGCCTTTCGCTCCCGCGGTCGTTATCGTTTCAACGGTCCTGTTGTCTCCGATAGAGGTGGACGTTGCGCATCTGAGGTTCGCGATCATCGCGCCGTACGGCCTTCGCCGTACGCCCGTCACGCCGCAGCCGGCCTTGCCGTGCCGCCCGTGACCCCGCGTGGATGCGACCTCGGTGCATGAGCCGTCCCTCGATCTTCCGGACCGCCGCACCTCCTCTCTCTCGGTCGGTCGCCGCGTGGTGCTCGCATACGACACCCCCTGTCCACCGCGCCTGCGACTGCGAGAGTCATCATGTCTGTACCCACCACGCCCAGCGCCTCCCTCACCTGTTCCGCCCTGTCGTTCCAGTGGCCGGACGGCACGAGCGTCTTCGACGGGCTCTCCGTCAGCATCGGACGCGGCCGCACCGGACTCGTCGGCACGAACGGTGCGGGCAAGTCCACCCTGCTGCGCCTGCTCGCCGGTCAACTGCGCCCGTCCCAGGGCTCGGTGACCGTCGGCGGCAGCCTCGCCTACCTGCCGCAGAACATCACCCTCGACACGACCCTGCGCGTCGACCAGGCCCTCGGCATCGCCGAGCGGCGTGACGCGCTGCGCGCCATCGAGTCCGGAGACGTGCGCGAGCAGCACTTCGAGACGGTCGGCGACGACTGGGACGTCGAGGAGCGAGCCCTGGCCACGCTGGGTTCACTCGGGCTCGGCGACGTCGAACTCGACCGCACCGTGGGTCAGTTGTCCGGCGGGGAGACCGTTCTGCTGCGCCTGGCCGCACTGCTCCTGGAACGCCCTGACGTGCTGCTCCTCGATGAGCCGACCAACAACCTCGACCTGTTCGCCCGGCGCCGGCTCTACGAGGCCGTCGACTCCTGGCGCACCGGTGTCCTGGTCGTCGTCAGCCACGACCTCGACCTGCTGGAGCGAGTGGACCGCATCGCCGAACTGCGCGCCGGATCGGTGAGTTGGTACGGCGGCGGCTGGTCCGCCTACGAGGAGGCGCTTGCCACCGAGCAGGAGGCGGCCGGGCGGATGCTGCGGGCAGCGGAGGCCGACGTACGACGCCAGAAGCGCGAACTGGAGGAGACCCAGGTCAAGGTGGCCCGGCGCCAGCGGCACAGCAAGAAGATGGATGCCCAGCGGCGCGCCCCGCGCATCGTCGCGGGCGAGAAGAAGCGCTCCGCGCAGGAGTCGGGGGACAAGCTCAGGGGCCTGCACGAGGACCGGCTCAACGAGGCGCGCGAGCGGCGCGAGGAGGCCGCGGACGCGATCCGCAACGACGCCGAGATCCGCGTCAGCCTTCCGCACACCGCGGTGCCCACGGGCCGCACGGTGCTCACCCTGCGCGAACTGCGCCCGCAGTTCGGCAAGTTGCGGGACGGCAGCCTGGAGGTGCGCGGGCCGGAAAGGATCGCCCTCGTCGGGCGCAACGGCGCGGGCAAGACGACGCTGCTCCGCACCCTCACCGGGGATCTTGCCCCGCTGTCCGGCGAGGTCAGGACGTCCGTGCCGGTGCGGTTCCTGCCGCAGCGCCTGGATGTCCTGGACGACGACCTGAGCGTCGCGGCGAACGTCTCACGGCTGGCTCCCGGTCTCACCGACAATCACATCCGCTCCCAGCTCGCGCGCTTCCTGTTCAAGGGGGCACGCGCCGAACAGCAGGCGGGCACCCTCTCGGGCGGCGAGCGCTTCCGCGCCGCGCTCGCGGCGATGATGCTCGCCGCCCCGGCTCCTCAGCTCCTGATGCTGGACGAGCCGACGAACAACCTCGACCTGGCCAGCGTGCGCCAACTGACCGGCGCGCTCGAGTCGTACGAGGGAGCACTCCTGATCGCCAGCCACGACCTGGCCTTCTTGGAGTCGGTCGGCATCACGCGCTGGGTGCTCGTGACGGACGAGCTCCAGGAGACATCCGCGGAAGAGGTCCGCGACCTCCTCGCGGCGCCGCTGGGGGACTGACGGCGCCCTTCAGCGGCTGGAGCGGGTGACGGCTTCGAAGACCAGCGGGAGGTTCAGGTGCCGTGCCACCAGGACGAGGTGGGCCCGCTCCTCCTCCTCGGGGACTCTGCCGCCGGGCATGGCCTTCAGGCGCGATGCGTCCGGCAGCGGCGGGCGGCCCTGGCCGCGCGCGTGTGCCGCGTGCAGCACGACGGCGGCGGCCTGCGCCGCGACGAGGTCGAAGTCGCGGGGCAGGTCGGACTCCTGGTCCGCAAGACCGGCCACGGCCTGGGCCGGTGCCCCGCTCCACCACGGGCTCAGGACGCGCTCGCCCTCGCGGATCTCGGCGAGCCGGCGGAGCAGTTCCACCCGCCAGTTCCGCCACCAGAACAGCGGCTGCGGGGCGAGGACGAGCTGTCCGTTGTCCTCGCCGAGCCGGGTCGCCACCTTCCACAGCTGTTCCATCGTCCGGCAGTCGCGGCGCTCCGCGCGCCGGGAGCTGAACACGAGCCGGGCCAGCGCGAAACTGGCGGCCACGCCGCTGGCGATGGTGGCGAGCCACGCGCACTCGGCAAGGAAGTCGAGACGGTGCGTGCCCGTGCTGACGGCCGAGATCACCGCGGTGAGGGTCAGGGCGATGTTGACGATGTCCAGGGCAACGGCGGTCGCGAAGGCCTTGAGGCTCTTCTGCAGGGCCACGTCGAGGTCGGGGCGCCCCGGCATGACGACTCCACGGCATTGCTGCATGGTGACCAGCGCGGTGGCGACGATGCCGGCCGAGTAGACGACCTGGAAGGCGACGACCTGCCAGATGTCGGCGTAGGCCGCGGCGTAGCGGAGGGGGCGGGCGGGGCCCTGCACGTCGGCCCAGGCGTAGAGGACGGCCATCAGGATGACCGCGGTGCCGTACACCGGTGCCCAGGTCGCGATCGTGCGGCGCAGCGCGGTCCGTTCTTTGCGGGCCGGGTGCCAGAGCTGAGTCATCAGGTGGGCGTGGCCGAGGCACAGCAGGGTGGCCGAGTTGACGATGAGGGCGGGAAGGTTGGCGGAGCCCGCTGCCGCTCCCACCGCCCGGTAGACGGCGGGCGTGCACAGCAGGAAGATCACGCCGCAGTGGATCAGGACCGAGGCCGTCAGTTTGAGGGTGAGGTCGGGATTGCCCCGCGCCGCATGGGCCTTGGCGCATCCCAGGATGAGGGAGAACGCGGCGATGGCGAGGTTGACCGTGGTGAGGACCAGGTGCCACATCAGTGGAACCGCCGGTTGGCGAAGGCGGAAGTGAGCGACCCCGCGCCCTTCTTCCCGGTCAGCTGCAGCGCGGCGACCGTCCCGAACGCCTCCGCGCGCCACTCCGCCTTGCGCTCGAACGTCGTACGGAAGAAGACGGGACCGCTCAGCACTTCGTCCACCAACCCTGGTGGCAGCGACGACAGTTCGCTCTCCAGGGCGTCGGCGCCCTGGAAGTGGTGCCCGCTGACGCAGTCGTCCTCCTCGCCCTCGAGCAGGTGGAAGAGCTCGTGGCCCAGGATGAAACGCTGGTGATGCGGGCTGGTGTTGGTGGTGATGACGATGCGGTCCCCGTCCTTCCCCGGCAGGCACATGCCCGTCGCCTGCGGGCTCAGGGGGCGCTGGACGATCTCGATGGGACGGCCCCGCTTCTTCCCGACGGCCTCGACCAGGTCCATGAGCCCCGCGTCGGGGGCCAGTTGGAGTTCCTTGTAGATGAGGCGAGCGGCGCGACGTTCTTCCAGGCTCCAGGCAAGGCGTTTGCGCAGGGCCGTCGAGACCCGTCCGGGGACCAGGCGACCGGGGCCGGAACGGTGCTCGGGCTCGGGGGTGCCGGTGGAATGCATGGGGGTCAGCCCTCCCAACGTTCACGCTCCCCGTCCGTGACAGGCTGTGTCCGATGGCCTGCGCCGGGACACTATCAGCCCACCTTTGTCGCCTCTTCTCGGCTAGGGGCTCGTCCGGTTCCTCAGCAGAGCCGGCAACGCTCGGGCGGCATTGGATGAGTACGAGGCCACCGGCACAGGATCGCCGACGAGTTCGACGTCGAACCGGCCGTGCAGGGCCCGGAGGGCGGTCGTGCCCATCATCTTCGCCAGCGGGGCCCCGATGCAGTAGTGGATGCCGTGGGAGAACCCGAGGTGGGAGGCGGCGGCCTGCCGAAGGGTGTCGAACTCCTCTGCCGTCGGGCCGAATTGGCGGGGATCGCGCCCGGTGGCCGCCACATGGATCACCACGGCCTCACCCGCCTTGATCCGAGTGCCCGACAGGGGCACGTCCTTGGCGGCGTAGTAGAACATCACCGTGCGGACCGGGCTGTCGCGGCGCAGCGTCTCGTCCACGACCGAGGGCCATGCGTCCGACTCGCGTGCCAGGGCCAGCTGTTCGGGATGGCCGACCAGGTTCACCACCGCGTTCCCGATGAGGTTGGCGGTGGTCTCGTGCCCCGCGAAGAGGAACAGGAGCAGGGTCTCCGTCAGCTCCTTCTCGCTGAGGCTGCCCTGCCCGTCGCCGTGGGCGGAGATCAGCGCCGACGTCAGATCGTCGCCGGGCGCCGCGGTCTTCTCCGTGATCAGCTTACCGATCACGGCGGCGAGACCGGCCTTCGCCGCCGGTGCCTCATCGGCACGACTCTCGTCGTGCAGCGCCGCGAAGTTGTCGGCCAGCTGTTCGCTCCGATCCGGATCGAGCCCGAACAGGCTGCAGATGATGGCCATGGGCAGCGGCAGAGCGAAGGCCTGCCGCAGGTCGACCGGGCCGGGCACGGCCGCGAGCTCGTCGACCAGGCCCCGGACGATCTCCTCGACGCGTGGCCGCAGGGCCTCGATCCGGCGCGGTGTGAAGGCCTTGCCCACCAGCTTGCGCAGCCGGGTGTGGTCATCGCCGTCCGCGTTGAGCATGCCGGAGAGCGTGATCAGCTCCAGCAAGGGCCAGCTGTCGGGCACCTCACCGTCGGTGTACGCCTGCCAGTGCGCCGGGTTCTTGCGGAAGTCCGGGTGGGTGAGGACCTCGCGCGCGGTGGCGTGGTCCCCGGTGGCCCACACCTCCACGTCGCCGGTGAGCCGGACCCGCACCACGGGGCCCTGGTCCCTGAGGCCGCGCCCCTCGGCCACGACGGGGTCGCGCGGGTCGAGCAAGGTCACTTGAGGTGGCGTCGGATCAAGCACGAGGGGGAACCTCCGAGGCTGGGACCGAGCGAGCGGTCGGGGCGAACCGGACGGGCAGGGCCTCCAGGGCGCGCACGATGACGGACGGGCGCCAGGTCAGGGACGCTCCGTCGGCGAACCGGACATCGGGCAGCCGTTGCAGCAGGCAGTCGACCGCCGTCACCGCGATCGCCTCCGCCAGGTCGGGGAACGGACACTCGTGTTCCCCCGCGCCGTACGGGAGGTTGGCCTCGCTGTGGGCGGCCATCGCGGCACGTTCGGCGTCCGACCCCATGCACGGGTCCTGATTGACGGCGGCCAGGTCGAGCACGAGCATGTCGCCGGCCGCGATGTCCCGTTCGCCCAGGCGGGTGTCCCGCGTGGCCCAGCGGCCGATGACGCGCTGCAGTGGAGGCTGCTCCCACAGCGTGGCCCGCATGGCGCCCTCGATGTCGGCCAGGCCGTGGTTCACGTCGTTGCGCATCTTGGCGCTGTTGACCTGCCGCTCGAGGCCGTTCGAGATCCAGTTGCCCATGGCGCCCATGGCGGAGGCCAGCGTGAGCCACACCTGTTCGCGGATCTCCTCGTTGCTGCGGGCGATCTCCTCCGCGCTGTGGGCGTCGCCCTCCTCGATGAGCCAGGCGATCGCGTCGGCACCGAGCTCGCGCCGCCGGTGGGCGATGTGGCCCTCGATGACGTTCATGATCTGCTGGTTGGCCCGCAGCGCCTTGTCCCCGCCGTCGAGCAGCGCGGGCAGGGCCGTCACCAGCTGCAGCGCCGCCCGCTCGGAGAACCCGAAGATCCGCATCAGGACCATGAGGGGCAGTTGCGCGGCGTAGTGGGCGACGAGGTCCGCGCTCCCGGTCTCACAGAACTCGTCGATCAGGCGGTTCGCTCGGTCGCGGGTGTAGCGGCGCACGGTCCCCGGCCGGGTCCGGCCCAGGCTGCGGGTGAGGGCCCCGCGCAGCCGTGTGTGTTCCTCGCCCGCGGCGAACAGGGCGTTGGGGCGTTCCTGCGTGTGCAGCGCCAGCGACCAGTCGGCGGGTACCGGACCGCGCGGCCGCCAGTGCCGGGGGCTCCGGCTGTAGAGCACCCCCTCGCGCATCACCCGCTTCGTCTCCCCGAACCCGATGACCAGCCAGCCGAATACGCCGTCCAGGGTGACGGGAACGACGGGGCCGTGCTCGGCCCGCATCATGCGGTACATCTCCCGCGGGTCCGGGTGGGCGTCGATGTCCGCCAGCGGCAGCGCCGCCTGGTGAGCGGGGCAGGCGGCGGGAGGTAAGAGAGTGCTGGCACCAGCGGGAGAATCAGGATATGAAGTCATGACACCGATTTCGTTGTCCACAATTGGGGAATTTCGCAGCTTGCGGCTGGCGCGACCGGCCGGGCTGCGGCCCTGATCTGGTCTGTGATCTTCCAGCACCCCGCGACAGGGTGTCAACGATCGGGGAAGCACGCAGAGAGGGGTGGCTCGTCAGTGGCTATCCTCACAACAGCCCATCGTGTCCCGTGGCCCTTGGAGACCTACAGGTGAACGCAGACGCCGACCCCAGAGGCGGCGACATCGACCGCCTGCCGGCCGGTACCCACCCGGACGCCCATCGGGAAGAGGCGCCCCGGGAGTACCTTCTGAGATTTGCCATCGACCGCTTCCTGGTCGATGTCGACGCCTACGCGGGCCGGTTGGGGAAGACGCGGGGGGACCTGCTGCCTCCCGAGCACGTCTCCTACATGACGGGGATCGCCGCCGAGCGCGCGCAAGCGCTGCTGAACGGCGCGCCTCTCACCGAGGAGGAGCCGGCGGAGGCCAGGGAGCGGGAAGGCTTCCGACTGGCCCTGCTTCTGCCGCGGTTGAGCTTCCTCAGGGCCACGCGACTCAACCCGGCAACTCAGAGGCCGTACAAGGACGCCGACATCGCCGCCCGGACCGGCATCACGCGACAGACCGTCTGGAACATCTTCAACGGCGAGCGCAAGCCTCGGCACGACATGGTCGGCACCCTGGAGAACTTCTTCCACGCCCCCCTCGGGTTCTGCTTCCGCAGTGAGGGCGAGGCGCTGGTCGAGCATTTGAGGCGCATGGTCAACGAAGATCTGCCGAAGCTGGCGACCAAGGTGGCCCTCAAGCGGCTCGGGGCCGACAGTCTCGCCCTGCGCAGCAACGGCGAGGTCGACGTGCTGCGGGACATCCTCCCCGCCCTCGACACCCTCGCGCTCCAGGAGCGTGCGCGGCGGGCGATGCCGGAATCACGGGACGAGTAGGCGATCACCCCCTGAGTGCCCCAATTGTTGACAGGTCGTCGGGCATACACAAAGATCTACGTGATCCCAGGCTCGGTCGACCCCCCGAACTCCAGGGTGCTTCGGTTCACCCCGTGACTCCGCGGCCGCCCGCACCCCACCGGGCCCCGCCGAGCACCGCAGAGGTGCTGATCGTCAATCCTTGAGGAGCACATCCGTCATGGCCCTCCAGCCGGTCGCGCCCGCTGCCCTTGAGACCGCATCGCACCCGGACCGCGTGGCGGTGGTCGTGGCCCCTTACGGTGATGACGGCGCGTACGCAGGCGAGTTCACCGCTCGCGGCTGGCCCTGCGTGGCGATCGAACTGGCCCCCGAGACGCTCCCGCCGGAGCTCGCGGGCTCCACCGTCAGCGGGGAGTACCGCCGCCGGATCGTGCACACCGGATCCCTGCGCGAGACCGTCAAGTTACTGGCGCCCCACCAGGTGGGCGCGGTGGTCCCCGGCAGCTCCCTGGGGATCGACCTCGCCGACCAACTGGCCGCGCGGCTGCGGAGCACGGGCAACGACCCCTCCAGCTCGCCGCTGCGCCACGACATCGGCCTCCAGGCCGAGACACTGGCGGCCGCCGGCGTCGCGGCCCCGCGCGGCATCCGCACCGCGAACCTGGCCGCCGCGCTCGACTGGGCCGCCTTCTACGACCTGCCGGAGTACGTCGTCGCAGCAGCCGACACGGCGCTCGACGCTCCCGTCCGGCGGTGCCGGTCGGGCTACGACCTCGCCGTGGCCTGGCGCGCGATCCGCAGGATCGCCCATCAGCAGGGCCTCGACCCGCACTTGGTCCTCCAGGAGCATCTGTCCGGGGCCGTCTACCACCTCGACACCGTCACCGGTAGCGGCCCCTTCGGCGCCGTGCAGCACCGCGTCACCCGTGTCTGGGCCGAGACCCGGACCCCCTCCGGACTGCACGACAGGTCGGACCTGGTCGACCCGCGCGGTCACGCGCCCCGCGTCCTGACCCTCTACATGCAGCGGGTCCTGGACATCCTCGGGGTGACCACGGGCGCACTCCGCAGCCGACTCGTGGTCGTGCACGGGCAGGGACCGGTCCTGGTGCGCGCCGAGTCCGGGCCGCCGATGGACGCCGCCGACCGCGTCCTGCGCGAGCTGACCGGGAGCAACCTCGTGCAGGACGCCGTACAGGCGGTGCTCCCCGAGAGCCCCCGGACCGCGACAGGTTCCTCGCCCCGGCCGCACGTCGCACGCGTGTCCCTGATCGCTCCGCAGGACGGCGCGCTCGACGAGGAGTTGCTGCGTACGGTCACGACGCTCCCCACCGTCCGGCAGGCCGTGGGCGACCTGCGCCCCGGTGCCGGGGTGCGAAGAACAGTGGACAGGGCCAGCTCCCCGGGCGAGCTGGTCCTGGCAGCCGACAGCCGCACGGACGTCGACAGAGACCACCGGGCCATCAGGTCGGCCGAGCGCCGTGGCCTCTACCGAGGTACGGCTGCCTGACCCCCGCCCACCGCTGCACTACGCGGAGGAGCACCCCAACTCCCGCCCCCCCCACGCCCCCCCACACACGCCGGGAACAGCCCGGCCATCGACCAGGAGGTCACCTTGTTCCACCGCAACACCGCACTGCGCCTCGCCGTACCGACCGCCGCGCTCGCCCTGGCCCTGACGGCCTGCGGCGGCGGCGACTCGAAGTCGGAGGATTCCGAGGGCAAGCCCAAGGACGGCGCCGCCAGCTCCCAGCCCAAGGTGGAGAAGCTGGCCGCCGGCGCGAGCACCACGGGGAAGGTGGAGGAGGACGGGGCCGCCGTCACCTACGACGTCGCCGCCCAGAAGGTCGAACTGGGCACGGCAGCCGACGCCGAGAAGCTGGTCCAGGACCCCGAGGACGCCAAGGGCCTGGTCCCCGCGGTCGCCCACATCAAGTTCACGCACAAGGGCGGTGCCCCGCTCACCGACACCCCCGACGTGGCGGACACCACGGAGATCTGGGCGGACGGCACCCGCGGCGGCCTGCTCATCGGCGCGGCCGAGGACGCGCAGGGCTGCGAGGACCCGCTGGACCTCGAGGGCTGGAAGAAGGGCGAGAGTCACGTCCTGTGCGAGACCTACCTGGTTCCCCAGTCCGCGAAGAACCTGGAAGTGCACTGGGCGGAGAAGGACGACGCCGAGCCCGCCATCTGGAGCCTGCCCGCCGAGTGAGGCGAGCGCTGGCCACGGCGCACGGCGCCGTGGCCCGCCCGGCAGCAACCGCCCGGTGCGGTGCGGTCAGTCGTGCAGGGCCACCAGGACGACGGCGGCCGAGGCGGCGCCGAGTGCCAGGGCGGCGATGCCGTGGGAGAGGCGGTGGGTGCGCGGGACGGGCAGGAAGTGGTCGACGGCGTACCTGCCGGGTCCTGCCAGTGCCAGGCTCACGGCAGCCGTGAGCAGGACCAGGTCGTACTCGATGCCGGAGGGGTTGAAGAAGCCGTTGCCCCACTTCATGGCGATGGCGTTGAGCATGATGCCGAGGATGCCCGCCCCGGCGAGCGGCGTGAGCAGGCCGATGGCGAGGCCCAGGCCGCAGAACGTCTCGGTGAGGCCGGCGACCGTGGCCATGGCCTTCGGGGCGGAGTAGCCGTCGCTCGCGAAGAACCCCGCGGTGCTGTCGAGGCCGGCGCCGTTGAACCAGCCGAACAGCTTCTGGGTGCCGTGGACGGCCATGGTCAGGCCGACGGCGCAGCGCAGCAGCAGGAGTCCGATGTCCATGCCGGACTGCGAGGCGGCGAGCGGGGAGCCGGTGCCGCCCGGAGCGGCGGTGTGCGTGTCGGTGGAACCGGCGGAAGAGGAAAGGGGCATGCGGATCTCTCCAGTTGATCGATGCGATCGGTGTGATCGGTGTGATCGGTGAATGGGGTGGTGCGATGCCGATCGGTCTCGTCGGCGTGGGTGCGGGTGGAGAGATCCCGGCTACGTTCTGATGACCTGGGTTCTGTAGAGGTCGACGGATGTCGCGTCCGGGGGCGAGGCTCCGGGCAGCGCGGGGACGTCGTCCCGCGGTTCGTACGACGCGGGTGCCGCCCCGAAGACAGGTGAGGTGGTCCGCTCGGGGGCGGGCAACGCCTCGCGCGGGGTCCTGTTCTGGCCCTCGTGACAGCCGCGGCCGCCGACTCGGTCACCGCCGCTGTCACGGCTCCCGTCGTACGGTCCGAAGGCGACGGCGGTCGCGCCGCGTTCTTCGGTGACCGACGCGAGGGCGGTCCCTGACGGCCCGTCGACTCCGAGCAGGGGGATGAGGAAGAGGAAGGCCATGGCCAGGAGGACAGTGCACACCGCACTGCCCTGAGGTCGCCTCTCCCGTATGGCCATGTCCGACCGATGGTAAGCCAGGGGCGGCGGCGGGCGCAGGAGGAGAATGAGGCACCTGACATGACACCCGCCGCGAACGGCCCGGTCCATCGCTCCCGCACACAAGGCGGGTCGGGAGTCAGCGCCGAGCACACGTCATGTCGTGGGCGGGCAGGTCTCCCGTGCGCAGATAGTCGTTGACCGCGCGGTCGGCGCAGGGGACAGGGCGGTGGCCTTCGAGCGCGCGCCCGTAGACGCCGTGGGAGCGGATGTCCGCGGTGACAAGGCGTGAGCCGGTGAGCTTGCGGTGCAGGGCCAGGGCGCCTTCGTAGGGGACGTTGTTGTCGTGGCGGGCCTGAAGCATCAGGACGGGTACGTCGTTGGCGATCGCGGTGCCCGGTTCGCGGGGCTCGGCGGACCAGAACGCACACGGGGCGATCATGCCGTTGACGTACGGTCCGAACACGGGCTGGGTGGTGCGGCTGCGCACACTGTTCTTCCAGTATGTCTCCGGATCCTTCGGCCAACCGCCCGCGGGCCAGCCCCCGTCGCCGCACATGAAGAGCGCCCCGCCCACCATGCTGTCCGCGAGATCGGGCGAAGCGAGGAGCTCCAGCATGGCCGCGAGCTCCGGGCCGGGCTCGACCGGCCTGCCCGCCGCCGCGTCGACCAGGTCCCGCACGATCGCGGCAAGCGCCGGATCGTTCTCCGCGTGCTGGACGGGCTGCTTCAACAGCAGCCGCAGGACAGGGGCGTTGAGACGCTGACCGCCGATGCCGACCGGGTGACGCTCGGCCTGCGCGAGCAAGTGCTCGACACGCAGCCGGACTTGGGAGGCCGTGCGGCCGAGGCGGTAGGTGCCGTGGTGCCGGGCGGTCCAGGCGGCCCATTCGTCCAGTGCTTCCTCGGCCGGTTCACCGGCGCTCTGGAACAGTTCGTACTGCGTGGCCGACGGGTCCGTGGAGGAGTCGATGACCATGCGGTCGGTGCGCCGGGGGAACATCTGGGTGTAGACGGCGCCCAGATCGGCGCCGTAGGAGATGCCGTAGTAGGAGAGCTTCCGCTCGCCGATGGCGGCTCGGATCACGTCCATGTCCCGGGCCACGTTGCGGGACGACGCGTGCGGAAGCAGTCGCGCGTTGTCGCCGTGCTCCTGGCAGCGCAGCGCCGTGTTCCGTGCGTCCCGCACCGATGCGTCGAAGTCCGCACGGGGTGAGGTCGACGGTGCGGGCGGGGTCGGCGGCCCGGCCGGTGCGCAGGTGATCGGGGAACTCTCGCCGAGGAACCGCGGGTCGAAGCCGATGAGGTCGTAGCCGTCGGCCACCTGCTTCAACGCGGGCCGCAGCGCCAGGGTGTTGGCGAGACCGCTGCCTCCGGGGCCGCCGGGGTTGGAGAGCAGGATGCCGCGCCGGTGGGACGTGGACTTGGCCTTGATGCGCGAGACCGCGATCTTGAGGGTGCGGCCGCCGGGAGCGGAGTAGTCGAGGGGGACGGTCACTTTCGCGCACTGCGCCCCCGCGGCGTTCAGCTCGGTCTGCGCCTTCGAGCAGGGGCCCCAGGTGAGTCGCTGGTGCTCGTAGGGCGACATCGCGTGGGTCGGGTGAGCCGGGTGAGGGGACTTGGACGGGGTCGCCGTCGACGGGACGGCTCCGGCGAGGAGTCCTGCCAGGCTCAGGCCGACCACGAGTGAGGGGGTGACGCCGCGCATCGTGCTCCTTGGATTCGACCGGCTCAAGACGGAAACCGGCCCGCGAAAGTGGATGGAGTCGACGCTAGAAGCATGGGCGGTGACGGGACATCGGGTCACCTGGTCGATGGATACGGGGGCTGGCCCCCGCCCCGCCCGAAGCGTGCGGGCGTCGTGCCCACATGGCGGGTGAAGTGCCGGTTCAGGTGGGCCTGGTCGTGGAATCCGACGGCGGTCGCGACCTCGGCGGGGCGTTGGCCGCCGAGCAGGAGGCGGCGTGCCCGGTCGATGCGCTTGCCGGTGAGGTAGGCATGCGGCGGCAGGCCGTAGGTCTGTCTGAAGCAGCGGATGAGGTGGGTGGGGTGCGCGTGCAGGACGGTGGATGCCTGCTGCAGCGAGATGCCGGAGGGTATCCGGGAGTCCAGGAGCTCACGCAGTGCGGCCGCGAGCCGGTTGGCCTCGAAGCCCGGTGTGCGGGGCCGCAGCGCGTCGAGGTGGACGTGGAGGCGTTCACGGACGAAGGACAGGCGTGACTCGGCTTCGAATTCCTCTCCCATGTGCCCCAGGGAAGAGTGCAGTTGGTGGATCCGGTGGCGCAGCAAGGGGTCGTCGAGGACGGGGCCGTCCACCGCGCCACCGGCCAGCCGCTGGGGGAGCACGGAGTCATCGAGGTAGAGCACGCGTTTCCGGAAGCCTGCCGCGGTGACCGTCCGCCCGTCGTGCGGCACGCCCGGAGGAAGCAACAGGACACTGGCCGTGCCGGTCGCGTCATGACGGCGGCGGTCGAGCGCGAAGTCGACCGCCCCGTCGTCCAGGATCATCAGGTCCCACGTGTCGTGGGTGTGGGCCGGATAGGCGTGGTCGGTGAAGTGCGCGTGGAAGACCTCGGCGATCCCCGGGACCGACGGCTGCCAGGCGCTGATCGACGTGCGGGGTCGCTCTCCGGTCATGCCAGGAACGTACAAGACCGGCGGAGTGCGGGCGCGGCAGGCTCATGGCATCAGCCGGACAGCGGGAGTCCCGGAAGGCCAAGGGTCCTCCCGCTGCCGGCCATGAGGAAGGAATGCCGCATGTCCAGGAACCCCGCTCCCGCCGACCCTGCACCCGCCATCCCCGCACCCGCCGACCCCGCACCCGTCAACATCGCCGACAAGCTCGCGGGGTTCAGCGAGCTGTGGTCGCAGAAGACGGTGGCCGTCCTCAACGACTACGAGGTCAAGCTGGCCAAACTGCACGGGGAGTTCGTCTGGCACAGCCACGAGGAGACCGATGAACTGTTCCTGGTGATCAGCGGGCGGCTGACCATCCAGCTCAGGGACGGCGATGTGGTCCTGGCTCCGGGGGAGTTGTTCGTCGTGCCCCGCGGGGTCGAGCACTGCCCGGTGGCGGACGAGGAGACCGCCATCCTGCTCTTCGAGCCGACGGGGACGATGAACACCGGTGACGCCGGAGGGCCGATGACCAAGGCGGCCGAGCTCTTCTCCTCGTGAGGGCTCGTACGTGCCGACCTCGCCCCGGGCTCCGGTGCCCGCGCCGTCGAGTGGTGTCTCAGCGGAACGCGGTGATGTTCCGGGAGACCCAGTCGCCGAAGGGGCGCGGGGCGCGGCCGAGGACTCGTTCCACGTCCGGGCTGATCCGCAGTTCGGCCGGGTTCGGCGCGGAGATGATGTCCAGGGTGTCGTCGGCGAGTTCCGCCGGCACGAACCGGGTCATCGCGGCCTTGGCCTCGTCGCGGGTGAGTTCCTGGAACCGCACGGGCGAGCCGAGCGCGGCGGCGATCGCCTCCGCCTGCTGACGCGGCGTGATCACCTCCGGCCCGGTCAGCGCGTACACCTCGCCGGTGTGCCGGTCGTCCAGCAGGCAGGCCGCCGCGACCTCGGCGATGTCGGCCGGGTCGATGACCGGCACCCCGACGTCACCGAAGGGTGCGGCGACCGTCCCCTGCGTGCGGACGGACTCCGCCCAGCCCAAGGCGTTGGAGGCGAAGCCGCCAGGACGCAGGACGGCCCAGTCCAGACCGGACCCCCGCAATGCGTCCTCCACCGCGCGCATCGCGACCCGGGACGGGCCGAGCGGTCTGGTCGCCACGCCCTGCGAGGACAACAGGACCACTCGGCGGACCCCACTGGCCGCGGCCAGGCCGATGATGTCGGCCGGCCTTGCTTCGGGCGCGTGCAGGTCACCGGAGAGCAGGAGGAACAACGCCTTCGCCCCGTCCAACGCGGGCGCGAGGCCCGCCGGTTCAGTCAGGTCGGCGGTCACGTGACGGACGCCGTCCGGCATCGCCACCGCGTGCCGTGAGACCGCTGTCACCTGCTCGCCCGCCTCAGTCAGGGCCTGCGTCAAAGGCATGCCCACATTCCCGGTAGCCCCGGTCACCACGATCATGTTCAGCTCCTAGTCCGTTGTGCACTACGGCAGTTGACGCTAGGAGCCGGGCTTACTTTCCGTAAGGACATACCCAGAGGTAAGCTCCGGACATGAGGGAAGGCGCGCAGCTGACACAGGCCGAGACGGGCAACCGCTATGACGTGTTTCACACCGACTGCCCCGCCCGCGACGTGGTCGACCATGTGACCAGCAAGTGGGGTGTCTGGGTGCTGATCGCCTTGCGGAGCACCGACCTTCGGTTCTACGAGCTGCGCGACAGCATCCAGGGCATCAGCGAGAAGATGCTCGCTCAGACCCTGCGCGGGCTGGTCCAGGACGGCCTGGTCCGGCGGGAGGTCGAGCCGACGACGCCGCCCCAAGTCACCTACGGACTGACCGAGTTCGGTCAGGACATCGGCGAGCCGCTGACGGACTTGTTCAACCGGATCACTCAGCGGCTGTCACCGGCCGACGCGGAACCCGCCGAACTCCCTTCGAGGACGGGGTAGTCCACATATCCCTCCCCGCCGCCCCCGTACATGCCGCTCGCGCGCTGCGGGTTGAGCGGGGCGCCGTCGGCGATGCGCCGGGGCAGATCCGGGTTGGCAAGGAAGAGCCGGCCGAAGGAGTAGACGTCGGCGAGCCCCGAGCGCAGCGCCTGCTCGGCCTGTTCCCGGCTGCCGGGCTCGGGCCCGTCGTAGGTGGCCACCAAGGTGCCGTTCCAGCGGGGGCGCAGGTCTTCCAGGGCGGCGTACTTTCCGGACTGCACCACGTGCAGGTACGCCAGGTCCTTTCCGTTCAGCGCGTCCAGCAGGCGGTGGTAGCGCGGGGCCGGGTCGGTCTCGACGGTGTCGAGGAGCGGGTTGCCGGGGGAGACGCGCAGGGCGGTGCGGTCCGCTCCGATCGCGGCGGCGACCGCTTCCACCACCTCGACCGCGAACCGGACGTGGTCGCCGTATCCGTCGGTGCGCAGGTTGGCGTTGTCGGACAGGAACTGGGCGAGGAGGTAGCCGTAGGCGCCGCTGATCTCGACCCCGTCGAAGCCCGCGTCGATCGCGTTGCGGGCGGCGGAGGCGTGGGCCTCGACGGTCTCGGTGACCTCGGCCGTGGTCAGTGCGCGCGGGACGACGTAATCCTGTGGCCCGGAGGCGGTGTAGATCTGGCCGTGGCCGGGTGAGACGGCCACGGCGGAAGGGGCGACCGGCTGCTCACCGCCGAGGATGTCGGGGTGGCTGACGCGTCCCACGTGCCACAGTTGGGCGAAGACGCGACCTCCGGCGGCGTGCACGGCCCGCGTCACCCGGCGCCAGCCTTCGACGTGGGCCTGCTCGGTCAGGCCGGGGACGCCGGGGCCGCCCTTGCCGAGGCGGTGCGGCCAGATTCCCTCGCTGACGATGAGCCCGGCGCTGGCGCGCTGTGCGTAGTACTCGGCCATGAGCGGGGTGGGGACCCCGGTGGCGTCGTCCGCGCGGGCACGGGTCATCGCGGCCATGGCCGTCCGGTTGGGCAGGTGGAGGGCGGGTCCGCGGTACGGCGCGAGCAGGGGCGAGTTCACGGTTCTCCTTCACGTTCACGTTCACGGCAGCATGTGCATGTACCTACAACAAATGCAGGTGCATGCAAATACTAACGAGTCTGCCGCCGATCTGTCATCAGGGGGCGAGGAGGGAATGCCGAGGGCGGGAGTGAGTGGGGAGTGAGGGGGGTGGGGGTGCGGGTCAGGCAGACGTACGGAGGCTCTTGGCCAGGGTGGCGAGCATCGGGTCGGTGGCGGATGCGGCCTCGTCCAGCGCCTCGCTCAAGGCGGCCTCGTAGATCGGCTGCGCCTGGGCCTGGCGATCGCGTCCGGCTTCGGTGATCCCGAGGAAGACCCCGCGCCGGTCGCCGGGGCAGTGGCAGCGCTCGGCCAGTTCGGCGCGCTCCAGGCGGCCGGCGAGGCGGGACGCCGAGCTCTGGTCGAGGCCGACCGCCTCGGCGAGCTCCTGCATCCGCAGCTCGCCCTCGGGGGCGCCCGTCAGGTGGCTGAGCGTGCGGTACTCGCGCAGGCCCAGCGCGCAGCGGCGGTGCAGAACCTCGGTCAGGTGCTGCTCGACGCGGCTGTGCAGCGTCACCAGGTGGGTCCAGCGTTCAGAGTCACCGTGGCTCATGTCTCAACTCCGCGTCTCGGCTCAACGTATCCATGATAGATGCGCGTACAGCTCTTGCGTGTGCATGGAATGTAGGCGACGGGGAGGGAGGGGGCGCCGGGGTCGCCGTACTAGTGCCGCTGGCCTTGATCCTTTGGGTGTGGGCGGTCCCTGAAGGGTGACGAGCGCCACCTGCCCGGCCATGGGCAGGCCATCGCTTTGTATCCTCGGCAGGCAGTGCCGATGCCCCCGTCGCCGGCCGAGGCAGCTCACAGGCCCCGGCAGCGCCGACAACGTAAGGACACATCATGACCACCGAGCTGAGCCCCGACTCCTTGACCGGGCTCCTTGAGCGGGCCCGCCAGGACTACCAGGACCTCGCAGGGCGCGGGCTCTCGCTCGACCTCACGCGCGGCAAGCCGGCGCCGGAGCAGCTCGACCTCTCCGAGGACCTGCTGAGCCTGCCGGGCGGGCGGCACACCTCCGCCGACGGCACGGACGTACGCAATTACGGCGGTCTGCAGGGCCTGCCGGAGCTCCGGGAGATCTTCGCGGACGTGCTCCAGGTGCCTGCCGCGCAGCTCCTCGCGCTCGGCAACTCCAGCCTCGAGCTGATGCACGACTGCCTGGTGCACGCCTTGCTGAGCGTGGTGCCGGGGGCCGAGTCGCGCTGGGTGGACCAGGAGCGGATCGCGTTCCTGTGCCCCGTTCCGGGCTACGACCGGCACTTCGGGCTCTGCGAGCGGTTCGGGATCGACATGATTCCGGTGCCGATGACTCCCGAGGGTCCGGACATGGACGTCGTGGAGCGGCTCATCGCCGAGGACCCGACGGTCAAGGGCATCTGGTGCGTCCCGAAGTACAGCAACCCCGACGGCGTCTCCTACAGCGATGAGACCGTCGCCCGCCTCGCCTCGATGCAGGCCGCCGCGCCCGACTTCCGGATCTTCTGGGACAACGCTTACGCCGCTCACCACCTCACCGACGAGCCCGTCGCGATCGCCGACCTGCTGACCGCCTGCGCGGACGCCGGGAACGCGGACCGCGTCTTCGTCTTCGGGTCCACCTCGAAGATCACCGCGGCGGGCTCGGGCGTCGCCTTCTTCGGCTCGTCGCCCGCGAACCTGAAGTGGCTCCTCGCCAACAACGCCAAGCGCTCGATCGGCCCGGACAAGGTCAACCAGCTGCGGCACGTGATGTTCCTGCGGGACGCCGACGGGGTCCGCGCCCACATGGAGCGCCAGCGCGCCCTGCTCCAGCCGAAGTTCGAGGCGGTGGCCCGGATCCTGGAGGCGGAGCTCGGCTCCACCGGCCTCGCCCGGTGGACCGACCCCAAGGGTGGCTACTTCGTCACCCTCGAACTGACCGACGGCGGCGCCAAGGAGGTCGTACGCCGTGCCGCCGATGCCGGCATCGTGCTGACCCCGGCCGGCGCCACCCACCCGCACGGCGACGACCCGCGCGACGCCACGATCCGCATCGCGCCCAGCTACCCGAGCCTCACGGAGCTCGAGCAGGCCATCGCGGGACTCGCCGTGTGCGTACGGCTCGTGGGGTACGAGCAGCGGGTCAGCGTCAGCTAGGTCCTCGTCGCAGGGGGGCGACAAGGGCGGGGCGGTGCCCGTCACGCCGATGATGGCGTGGCGGGCACCGCCCCGACCTCTCCTCGGTCGCCTTCCCCTCGGCCGTGAGGGGGGCGAACCCTCGGCCGTGTCACATATCGGAGCAACTGACCGACCTATACGACATGTTCACGCTCTTGTGCCTCGGCTCCGGTGTCGCCCACCCAATTCCGGCCAGTAAACTGCGCCAGCTCAGAAGCGACGCAGGAGGCTAGGGGGAACCGTGGCACACGGGGGATATCAGGGCTGGGGACCGGGGAACGGCCGGCCCCAGGGCGGGGGCGACCCGCTTCCGTACGGACCGCCGCAACCTGGTCCGTACCCGCCACCGCAGCCGTACCCGTACCCGCCGCAGCCCGTCCGGCGGCGGCGTACCGGACTCGGGTTCCTCTTCGTCTCGCCGCTCATCCCGGTGATCCGCTCCGCCCGCCGCCGCGCCGAGGCGATCTTCAACCAGCCCGGCGCCGGTCACGTCGCGGACCGGCTCGTGACGCGAGTGCAGCTGGGGCGCGCGATCGTCGGTGCGATCGCCAGTCTTCTCCTCGTCTACACCTACGGCGCGGACGACGGCTGGAGCGGGGTCGCCAACGACGGCGTAGTGAAGCTGATCCTCGCCCCGCTCCTGCTCATCTTCACCGGGCCCCTGGTCGTCTTCGGCTTCATCCGCTACGCGCCCGCCGAGCAGCGCCGCGTGCTCCGCTCCCGGCTGCGCGCGCCGCTCAAGGCCGTGGGCTGGTACGTGGGCATCCTGGTGGGCGTCGTACTCGTCCTGGCCGGCAGCGCCGTGGTGCTCAAACAGAACTACGGCACGCTCGTGAACGGCCTGATCGCGCTCGCGCTGCTCATCGGCCTCGTCTGGCTGCTGCCGTTCCTCCTCTTCGCCTCGGCCTACGCCGCCCGCTACGCGTTCAACACGTCCAACGTGCACGCCGCTCTCCCGGCCGCGCTCACCGTCGTACTCGTCTGGGAACTGATGCTCTGCAGCGTCGCGCTCGAAGGCGGACTGCCGTACGGGCCGCCGGCCGCTCAGTGGTGCGCGGTTCTCGGCGGCCCGGTGTCCGTGACCGCGGTGGCCCTGTGGGAGCTGCACCGCATGCGCACCCGCCATGGAGTCCGCATCCGGCACTGATGCCGTGCTGGGCGGTCCCATGAACGCCGACGAGGTGGTGGCGCATCCGGCGCTGAAGCTGGAGCGGGACCTCCCGGCCGACGCGCTGCGGGACGGGATCCCGACGTTGGGCGTGTGCCTGGGTGACCAACTCCTCCTGGAGGCCACCCCCGGCCTCCTCGACGACTGGCTCGCCGAGCCGTCCTTCGCCACTGAAGCCGTGGAGGTCCTCGGCGCCGGTGCCGAGGACCGGCTGCGGGCCGATGCCCGTGCCGTGGCCGCGGCCCTGCGTCCGCTTGCCGAGCGGAGCCCGGCCCACCTGCGGGACCTCTGCGTGGGACGCGCGGGTCTCCAGGAACTAGGCCCCTGCCAGGGAGTCCTGGGTGTTGTCCGACGGAAGCGCGGGCCTGTCGAGGAGCATCTCGTGCTCCAGCTTGGCGGGATCGCCCTGCATCGGGACGGTCTGTCCTGAGCGCTCGAATCCAAAGCGCCGGTAGAAGGTCTCGGCCCGCGCGTTGTCCTCGTGGACGTACAGGCGCGCCCGCGCCACGTCCGTCACCGACCACGCCCACTCGACGGCCGTCTCGAAGAGCGCGTCGATCACACCGCTTCCGCGGTGCTCGGGGCGGACGAAGACACCGACGACATGCGCCTGACGCCGGTCGATGGCCCCGCCGAACACATCGCCGTCGCCCGCCTCCTCGATGAGCACGGTCACCGTGCCGCTCCAGGTCCCGTCCCGGTCCTCGGACACGAACTGGCGTACGCGCGTCCCGTCGGCCGCTCCCTCGGCCCGCTTCTGCCAGAAGGAGTCCGGCTCGGCGGCGGCCTTCTCGTGCGTCTCGAGAAAGGCGATCGGAGCCGCCGGATCCTGGAGCGCCAAGAGCCGCAGCGCTTTCACCTGGGGCCACTCATCGGCACGTATCGGACGGACGGCAGCGCGGGAAACGTGGGTCATGCTGCCGCACCTTACGGGACCCCCGTTCCGTGGCACTACGGCATTTCCCCAGGTCCCCGCTCTGCGGCAGACGCACCCAGGAGCGTCGACGCGCCCGCGGCTCACCCCTCGGGTTCGGCCGCCACCATCCCCAGGAGCCCGGGAAACCGCTGCTCCAGATCCGCCCGGCGCAGGCTGGCCATCCGGCTGTTGCCGCGGGAGACCTGCTGGATCAGCCCGGCCTCGCGCAGCGCGCGGAAGTGGTGCGTGACGGTCGCCTTGGAGACCGGCAGCGCGAAGGAGCTGCAGGTGCGCGCGGTTCCGTCGGGTGCGGCCGCCAGTTCGCGCACCACGCGTCGGCGCAGCGGGTCCGCCAGCGCGGCGAGCACCGGGCCGAGCCGCATCTCCTCGACGGTCGGGTGGCCTTCGTCGTCGGGCATTCCGGGCGCCTCCCTTCAGGTATGACTTGCATCGTACCTCTGGGATCGCTAACGTCCGGCGCCTAGGTATGAGATTGATCGTACCTATCGTCTCTAGCGAGGAGAGAACCCTCATGGACCAGCCGTTCACGCTCGTCGGCACCGCCCGCCCCAAGCCCGAGCGCGCCGCCGAACTGAAAGAGCTCCTGCTCTCGTTCGTCGAGCCGACGCGGCAGGAGTCGGGCTGCCTGGAGTACCACTTCCACGAGGACCGGGACGAGCCCGGCGTCTTCGTCTTCTACGAGGCCTGGCGCTCCCAGGCCGACCTCGACGCCCACCTGGCGCTCCCGCACATGCGGGCCTTCTGGGAGCGGCGGATGGACTACCTGCAGTCCGACCTCGACATCCGCTTCCTGACCATGCACAGCCCCTATCGGTCCCGGCCCGCTGTCAGCGCCTGAGCAAGGCCAAGAAAGTTCGTTCCGCCTCTTGACCGGTGGTTCCGTGCCGCGCACAGTACTCGTTAATGCGCATGACTAATACGCATTAACGACGGAGGGGCAGCGGTGGACGAACCCAGGAAGCGGGCCGGACGAGGTCGGGCGCCCGCCGCGACAGGGCGCACCGGACGTCCGCGCCAGGCCGAGGTCGCCCGGCTCGCGGGAGTGTCGCAGGCCACGGTCTCGCTGGTGCTCGCGGGCAAGAAGCAGGGGATCGCCATCTCGGACGAGACCCGGCGGAAGGTGCTCGACGCGGCAGCCGAGCTGGGCTACGTGCCCGACCCCGCCGCCCGGCGTCTCGCGGCGGCGCGCAACGGCCTGCTCGGCGTCTTCAGTTTCACGGCCACGTTCCCCACGGATGTGCAGCACTCGTACTACCCGTTCCTGGTGGGCGTGGAGCAGGAAGCCGCCGCGCAGGGATACGACTTGGTGCTCTTCACCGGGTCGAGTACCGGCGGCGCGGGGGCCACCGGGCCGCACGCGCTCAACAGGGCGAGACTCGCCGACGGCTGTCTCTTCCTGGGCCGCCACGCCCCGGTGGACGAACTGCGCAGGCTCGTGGACGACGGGTTCCCCGTGGTCCACCTGGGCCGCAGGGACGAACCGGAAGGTCTCGCCTGGGTCGGTGCCGACTACGTCAGCGCCAGCAGCGAAGTCGTCCACCGGCTCGCCGCGCTCGGGCACCGTCGCATCGTCCTCGTGCGCGAGGACGACGACGCGCCCGCCTCGACCGACCGTGAGCGAGGCTTCCTGGAAGGGCTGAAGAGCGAGGGCCTGCCCGGCGGTGCCGATGCCGTGTTCCGCCGTGCCGATCCGGAACGGGCCCTCGGCCCCGAGCAGTTGCGGCAGTGGGTGGCACAGGGCGTCACCGCGGTGGTGGCCGAGGAGACCGACAGCGGAGCGGCCTGGCGGGCGCTGAGCGCGGCTGCCCGCGACGCCGGTCTCGACTGCCCGCGCGACATCTCCCTGGCGGTACTCGGCAGTCCGCCGCCCGACCTCGCGGACGTGCCCCAGCCCACGGGATTCGACATCCCCCGCGCGCAGTTGGGCGCGGCGGCCGTACGCCTGCTCGCCACGCTCGTCGCCGGCGAGGACGCCCCCGATCCGCTGGTGGCCTGCTCCTTCCGGCCCGGCGCGAGCACGGGGCCACCGCCCGAGGCGCTGCCGGACAGCGCATGACCCCGTCCAGGTGTCCGGAGCGGCTCCGGCCGCAGGACCCGTACGGAGCATGACCCGCACTCCACCACCCGTACTGCACTCCACCAGCCGTACCGCACAGCAGGACCGTGCAGCACAGCACGACCCGTACCGCACAGCACGACCCGTACAGCACAAGGAGAACCGTGATCCCTGAACCGGACATCCTCATCGTCGGCGGCGGTCTGGGCGGCGTGGCCGCCGCGCTCGCCGCCTGCCGGGCCGGCCGGACCGTCGTCCTCACCGAGGAGACCGACTGGATCGGCGGCCAGCTCACCTCCCAGGCCGTCCCGCCGGACGAGCACCCGTGGGTGGAGCAGTTCGGTACGACCGCCTCGTACCGCAAGCTGCGCGAGTCCATCAGGGACTACTACCGCCAGTGGTACCCCCTGCGCTCGGAGGCCCTGTCCCTGACCGGTCTCAATCCGGGCGCAGGCCGCGTGAGCAAGCTCTGTCACGAGCCCCGCGTCGCCCTCGCCGTCATGGAAGGCATGCTCGCGCCCCATCTCGCGTCCGGGCGGCTGACCCTTCTCACCGAGCACTGGGCCGTCGCCGCCGAGTCCGACAACGATGTCATCACCTCGGTGACCCTGGAGAACCTGCGCGACGGCGACCGCACCACCCTGCACGCCCGGTACGTCATCGACGCCACCGAGACCGGCGAACTGCTCGAACTGGGCGGCGTCGAGCACGCCATCGGCGCCGAGTCGCGCGCCGAGTTCGGCGAGCCGCACGCACCCGAGGAAGCACAGCCCCTCAACCAGCAGGGCATCACCGTCTGCTTCGCGCTCTCCCACCACGAGGGCGAGAACCACGTCATCGAGCGCCCCGTCGACTACGACTTCTGGCGCTCCTACAAGCCCGACTTCTGGCCGGGCCCGCTCCTCGGCTTCCTCGCCCCCGACCCGCGATCGCTCGAAGCCGTGCCGCGTACGTTCGTGCCGAACCCGGAGATCGACCCGCTCGCCGTCAACGCCGACCAGAGCGCCGACGCGGGCGACAAGGAACTGTGGGGCTTCCGCCGTATCCTCGCCCGCAAGCTGCACAGGCCCGGAGCCTTCGACTCCGACATCACCCTGGTCAACTGGCCGCTCAACGACTACTGGTTGAAGCCCTTGATCGGGGGTGGCCGGGAGACCTCGGCCCAGGCACTCGCGGAAGCACGGCAGTTGTCGCTCTCGGTCCTGTACTGGCTCCAGACCGAGGCGCCCCGCCAGGACGGCGGGACCGGCTTCCCCGGACTGCGGCTGCGCCCAGACATCACGGGCACGGCGGACGGCCTGGCCAAGGCCCCCTACGTCCGGGAGTCGCGCCGGATCAAGGCCGTCACCACCGTCACCGAGCAGGACGTGGCCATCGACGTCGTCGGTCCCTACGGGCGGACCGCCTACCGGGACTCCGTGGGAGTCGGCAACTACCGGATCGACCTGCACCCCTCCACCGGTGGCGACAACTACATCGACATCGGCTCGGTGCCGTTCGAGATACCGCTCGGCGCCCTCGTGCCCCGCCGGGTCCGCAATCTCCTCCCGGCGGGCAAGAACATCGGCACCACCCACATCACCAACGGCTGTTACCGCCTCCACCCCGTGGAGTGGAACATCGGCGAGGTCGCAGGCGCCCTGGCCGCGCACTGCGTGTCCGAAGGCGTCGAACCCCACCAGGTCCAGGGCGAGGACAAGCGGTTCGACGAGTTCGCCCGGCTGCTGGACCGCGACGGCGTGCAGCGCCACTGGCCCGACGTACGCGGCTACTGAGAGCGGAGCACACCAGAACGGTCACGCAAGGACTGCCACGCAAGGACGGTTCCCGCAAAGGCGGTTCACGCAAAGACGCAAAGACGGTTCACGCACCACGCGGAAGTGCCGGGTGGGACAGCTCCACCTGTCCCACCCGGCCCGCCCGCGCACCGCCAACCCGCACAAGGAGGTGCCCAACCATGACCACCCACCGCATCCGCGTCGGCATCGACGTGGGCGGAACCTTCACCGACGCCGTGGCAGTCGACGCCACGACCCTGGAACTCCTGGGACAGGTGAAGGTCCCCACCAGCCACCATCATGAGGACGGCGTGGCCCACGGCATCGTGGAGGCCCTCGACCGTCTGCTGGCAGAGACCGGCCGCGCGCCCGAGGACGTAGCTTTTCTGGCGCACGGCACGACCCAGGCTACCAACGCCCTGCTGGAGGGCGATGTCGCCACCGTGGGCCTGATCGGCATCGGCACCGGACCCGCCGCCGCCCTCACCCGCAGGCTCGCCGCGCTCGGCAGGCTCCAACTCACCCCGGGCAAGAGCCTTCCGCTCGCCTACGCCCACGTGACGGACCCGGACGACGCGGCGGCGGTCGGGCGCGCCGCGGACACGCTGGCGCGGGAGGGCGCCCAAGTCCTCGTGGCCACCGAGCCGTTCAGCGTGGACCGCCCCGAGGGTGAGCGGGCCGTCGTGGACGCGGCGCGTTCCGCCGGTCTTCCGCTGACCGCCGCGCACGAGATCACCTCGCTGTACGGGCTGCGCAAGCGCACCCGCACGGCGGTGGTCAACGCGGCCATCCTGCCGCGCATGCTGGCCACCGCCGACCTCGTCGACGGTTCCATCACCAAGGCCGGGGTCGAATCGCCGCTCATGGTGATGCGCTGCGACGGCGGCGTGATGTCCCTCGACGAGATGCGGCGCAGACCGCTCCTGACGGTCCTTTCGGGTCCGGCGGCGGGCGTGGCCGGCGCGCTGATGCAAGAACGCATCAGCGAGGGAGTGTTCCTGGAGACGGGCGGCACCTCCACCGACATCAGCGTCGTACGGCGCGGCAAGGTGGCCGTCCAGCACGCCACGATCCTGGGCAAGAAGTCCTACCTCAACGCCCTGGACGTACGCACCGTCGGAGTCGGCGGCGGTTCCATGGTGCGGATCGGCGGCGGGAAGGTGACCGGGGTCGGGCCGCGCAGCGCCCACATCGCCGGGCTTCCCTACGCGTGCTTCGCGACCCTCGGCGATCTGCGCGACGCCGAGCTCACCACCGTGCGCCCGATGGCCGACGACCCGGAGGACTACGCCGTGCTCGACGCGGCGGGCGGCCGGTTCGCGCTCACCATGACGTGCGCGGCCAACGCGGCGGGACGTGTGCCGGAGGGCGACTTCGCCCGCAGCGACCAGGAGGTCGCCAGAGCGGCCGTTGCCCCGCTCGCCGCCGCTCTCGGCGTGGACATCGCCACCGCGGCGGCCCGGATCCTCGACGTGGGAACGGCTCACGTCAAGAAGGTCGTCGACACGATGATCCGTGACTACCGGCTCGACCAGGACACCGCCCTGCTCGTCGGCGGAGGCGGCGGGGCCGCGTCCGTCACCCCGCACCTGGCCGAGGTCAGCGGCCTTGAAGGGCGCATCGCCCGGCACAGCGAGGTGATCAGCCCGATCGGCGTCGCGCTCGCCCTGGTCCGCGAGCAGATCGAGCGGACCATCCCCGGCGCGGGACAGGAACAGATCCTCGCCGTACGGGCCGAGGCGGAGGCCGCCGTCATCGCGCAGGGCGCCGCCGCCGACGGTGTCGAGGTCGAGGTCACCGTCGACCCGCAGACCAGCACCGTGCGGGCCGTCGCCACCGGCGCCACCGAGCTGCGCACCCAGGACCGGGCGCACCGCGCGGACGAGGCGGAGCGGCTGCGCACGGCGGCGGCCAGCCTCAAGAGCGACCCGTCCCAGGTGACGGTCCTCGCGAGGACCGCCGCCCACACCGTGTACGGCACGGAGATTCGGCGCACCCTGCGCGCCACCCGGCATCCGGTGCGGATCGTCGACGCCGACGGGGTGATACGCCTGCACGTCCCCGACGCCCGCGTGGAGACCACCCGGGTCGCCGACGCCCCCGAGGTCCTCGCGAAGCTGGTGCGCGAGACCACCTCGTACGGCGACGGCGGTGTCAGGGCCCCCGCCGTGCGGCTGCTGCTCGGCTCCCGGATCGCGGACCTGTCAGGCGTCCTCGATCCCGGGCCGCTGCTCGCGCTCGCCCGCAGCGAACTCGATGCGCGTACCGCCGACGAGCCGGTCATAGCCGTGCTGGAGGTCCGCACATGAGCACGGCCGGTGGTCCGCACAGGAGCCCGCCCACGGCTCCGGGGCCCGAGACCCGCGACGACCTGGACCACGCGGTCGACCTGCTTGCTGCGACCCCCACCCACGAGGGCCGCGACCCGCGGCTGCTGCGCCACTGGGCGCGCACGGCCGAGGAGTTCGGCTCGGCGCTGGCCCCCGTGCCGTGCCTGGCCAGGATCGTCGAGCGCGCCGACGGCCTGGAGCGCGGCCTCCTCGCCCGTTACATCTCACGGCCGACACCCACGGTGGAGCTCTACACCGATACCCTCGCGGCGGCCGAGGCACTGATCGACGAACGCGGCTGGCGGCACTGGTACCCGCCGGGCTCGGTGCGCGCGGCGGCCCTCGCCCACGAATCCGTGCACGAACACCTCCACCACGGTCCGGCGAAGGCCGCGCTGAAGCGGGCCCTTGGTCATGTCGTCCTGCGTGCGGGACGGTTCCGGCTGTACGGGCACGTGGCGGGCGCGGAGGAGATCGCGGCCCACGCCCACGCCCGGACCGTCTGCGGTCTCGGCCGCAGCCCCCTTCTTCTCACGGCCGCGCTCGCCGACGCCGTGACCCACAGAGAGAAGTAGCGCCATGGGCGTTGTCATCCTGATCGTCATGGCGGTGGGTGTCGCAGCGATGCTCACCCGCAAGCTCCCCACCGCCTTCGCCCTCGTCCTCCTCGGCGTCGTCATCGCACTCGTCGCCGGTGCGCCGCTGACCGGCAAGGAGAGCGTCTTCGACACCGTCCTCCAGGAGGGCGCCCCGATGCTCGCCTCGACGATGATCGCGGTGCTGCTCGGGTCGTGGCTGGGCAGACTCCTCGACGAGACCGGCATCGCCGGGACCATCGTCCGCAAGATCGTGGAGTTCGGCGGCGACCGGCCCACGGTCGTGGCACTCGGCGTCCTCGCCGTGTCCGCGCTGATCGGCACGGTCACCGGCTCGGCCCCCGCCGCCATGCTGGCCGGCATCATCGGCATCCCGGCGATGGTCGCCGTGGGCATCCCGAAGGTCACCGCGGCGGGCACCATCCTGATGGGCATCGCCGTCGGGGTTCCGTTCGAACTGCCCATCTGGCAGTTCTTCTCCACCGCCCTGGACCTGCCGGTTCCGACGGTGCGCGGCTTCATGGTGAAGCTGTTCCCGCTGGCCCTGGTCGCGGCCGTCGCCTTCGTCCTCGTCGAGTCACGCCGCCGCGGAGTCGAGCACACGTGGGCGCTGAAGACGGCCGTCGACAAGCGCCGGTCACGTCGCGAACGCCTCGGCGACGCACCCTGGTACGCGCTGCTCACCCCCGTCGTGCCGCTCGTCCTGGCCCTCGGATTCGAACTGGCCATCATTCCCTCGCTGTTGGCCGGTGTGCTCTACGCCCTGGTCACCACGACCCGGCCGCGCGAGATGAACAAGCGCCTGCTGCGCACCCTGTACGGCGGTTTCGAGGTCGCCGCGCCCCCGATCGCCCTGTTCATCGCCATCGGCATCCTGCTCGCCGCGGTCAAACTGCCGGGCGCCATCGAAGCGTTGGAACCCCTGGTCAAGGCCGTCAGCCCGCAGAACCCGGTGCTGTTCGTCCTGGTCTTCACCCTGTTGGTGCCGCTGTGCCTCTACCGGGGTCCGCTCAACGTCTACGGCCTCGGTGCGGGCATCGCGGGCGTCCTCATCGCGGCCGGCATCTACCCCGCCGTCGCCGTGCTCGGCCTCGCCGCCTCCTACAACCAGGTCTTCGGCGTCGCCGACCCCACCAGCACCCAGACCGTATGGAGCGCCCAGTACGCCGGCGTCGGCCCCCAGCAGGTCATGGTGCGGACCCTGCCGTACGTGTGGGCCGTCGCCCTCGGCGGATTCTGCGTCACCGCAGCCACCCATCTCTGACCGACCGCTGACCACCTCTGACTTTCAACTCCCGGGACGGAGCACAGAAATGAACGAGCCGCAGCAGAACGCCCAGCGCCCCACCGAGCAGTCGAAGCCCCCCTTCCCACGCCGCGTCTTCCTGCGCGGGGCCGCCGCGACCGGCACGGCCCTGGCGATCGGCGCGGGAACGGCGGGACCGGCCGCGGCGGCGCCCGGCGGCTTCCCCGACTACACCTACGTGAGGACGGTCCTGAAGCCGTCGGACCTCGCGTACAACCCCACGGGCGAGATCATCTTCCCGTGCCTGCGCGGCACCGTCGGCCGCATCTCCGGCGCACTGGGCCGCTACTACCTCTACTACGCCCCGCACGACGCCCCCGGCGGCATCTGTCTGGCCTACGGCGACTCGATCGACGGGCCCTTCACCGAGTACGCGGCCAACCCGCTCGTCACCAACGACTGGCAGCCGCACTACAAGGTCAGCCACGTCTCGTCGCCGCATGTGCTGTGGAACGAGGACGCCAAGGAGATGTGGCTGTACTTCCACGGGGAGAACACCACGACCCGCCTCGCCCGCTCCCGAGTCCCCCGTCCACCCCTCCCTACGCCTGCTTCTGGTGTCAGTCGAGCGTGTTGTCCTTGTCCCGCAAGGCGGCAAGGGCGGGTGCGTACATGCGGGTCTTGATGGCGGCGAGGGTGGGGCCTGCCTTGCCCACCTGGGAACGGGCGATCTCCACTGCCGTCCGGCGTACGGCCTCTTCGTCCACCGCCCGGTCGACCAGGGCGGCGGCCAGGGCGTCGTGGCCGCCGTAGCGGCGGCCGGTCGTCATGGCCTCGTGTGCGGTCTGCGGGGTCAGCCGGGCCTGGATCAGCGCGGACATGCCCGGGGTGAAGGGGATGTGGATGTCGACCTCGGGCAGGCACCAGTAGCCGCGGTCGGCGCGCATCACCCGGAAGTCATGGGCCAGGGAGAGCATCGCCCCGGCCGCGAAGGTGTGGCCCTGCAGCGCGGCCACGGTGACGACCGGCAGGGAGAGCATCCGCGCGAAGAGGCCGTGGACCCTGAGGACGTAGTCGTGCCGCTGGTCGGCGTGGGCGATGAGCCACTCCAGATCGAGGCCGTTGGAGAAGAACTTCCCCGTCGCGGCGGTCACCAGGGCGCGGGGCCCTTCCGCCTTCTCCACCTCGTCGAGCGCCGCGTCGACGGCAGTGAGCCAGTCGGGGTGGAAGCGGTTCTCGCCGTCTCCGAGGTCGAGGATGAAGACATCGTCCTGGCGGTCGAGCATGGGCATGGAGACTCCCTCGGGCAGGGCGTGGTTACTTATCGGTAACTTATGGGGCGTGGCATAGACATGCAAGAGGTCGGGCCGCTCGTGTGGTGCCGACGTCGACGGACGGATCCGGGTGACCGGAATTGAGGGGGAACATTCATGGCGCTCACCAGCTGGGGCTTCATCTACACTGCGGCGGGCAGTGACGCGAGCGGTGACGTGAACGTCGTCGACACCGGCCAGTGCCGCACGGTGCTGGTGGGGGTGGCCAAGCCGGAGGACGGGATCGAGGCCGCGCGCCGCCTGGTCGGCGAGGGGGTTCAGCTGATCGAGCTGTGCGGAGGGTTCGGGCCGGTGTGGGCGGGGCGCATCATCGAGGCGATCGACGGCGCGGTCCCGGTGGGCGTGGTCGGGTATGGGCCTGAGGCGGTCGACCAGGTCCACGCGATCTTCTCCTGAACGCATGGGGCGGGCGGGCCGGGGCGGGCTGGGTGCCGGCCCCCGGCCCGCCCGCCTTCGGTGTGTGCGTCTCAGGCCGCAAAGCCGCCGGATGATAAGATTGCTCGCGTTCGTGTGTGATCCGGATCGAGGATGTTGGGAGTTGGGGCTGATGACCGCGCACAAGGCCACTGCCATGCGCACCGCCCGGACCACCCTCACGTCCCGGGTCGTGGCCTGACTTCAGCCGTATTCGCCTCGCTGGGAGCGTGAGCTCGCGGGGCGGCACCCACACGAACCCACCATGAAACGGATCTCCGTCCATCATGAGCAATACCGTCATGAACAATGCCTGGATCACGCGCGCCGAGACCAGCGCTGACATCCCTGCCGTCCACGCCATCAACGCCGCCGCGTTCGACACCCCGGCGGAGGCCGACCTCGTCGACGCGCTGCGCGCCGACGTCGCCTGGATCGACGGATTGTCCATCGTCACCACCGACCGGGGCGGCAAGCTCGTCGGCCACGCGCTGCTGACCCGCTGCCACATCGGGGACACCCCGGCCCTGTGCCTGGCCCCCGTCGCCGTACTCCCCGAGTATCAGAAGACCGGCGCCGGGTCCGTGGCCATCCGTGCCGCGCTCGACGCCGCCAAGGAAAGGGGCGAGCGCTTCGTCACCGTCCTCGGACACCCGGAGTACTACCCGCGGTTCGGCTTCAGCCGTGCATCGGCGTACGGCATCGGCATCAGCATCGACGTCCCGGACGAGGCCATGATGGCTCTCGCCCTCGACGCCGGTCACCCGCTGCCCAGCGGCACGGTGCGCTACGCCGCGCCGTTCGGCATCTAGCCGGAGCCCGCCGTGCCGGGGCCCCGTGGCCCCGGCACGGCCCGGAAAAGTCCGTTGCGGCCGAGGCCCCCGGCAGCGGAGAGTGGGCTCATGACCGCGCCCACCACCCTCCCGTCCGGCCTGACCGTGCGTCCGGCGACGCTCGACGACGCGGCGGCGGTATGCGCGCTGCTCAACGACATCGACCTGCTGGAGATCGGTCGCGCCGACACCGAACTCTCCGAGATCCAGGCCGACTTGAAGCACCCCGAAGTGGACCTGCGCAACGACTCCTGGCTGCTGTTCGACGACGGCAGGCTGATCGCGTACGGCCTGCTGTGGGACGAGTCCGGCGGCGAGCGGATCGACGTGGAGTACTTCACGCTGCCCGACCGGCCCCAGGCCTCCGGGCATCTGCTCGACCTGATGGAGGCGCGCAGCGCCGAGCGGGCCGCCGCCAACGGCGCGGAGCGCGCAGTGGTGCACCTGCACCTCAACACCGCCCCCACCGTGGACCTGGGCGCGCTGCGCGGACGGGGCTGGACCCCGGTCCGGCGCTACAACTCGATGGTCCGTCCCCTGTCCACCGGCGCGGACCGGGTGCCCGAGCCGCCGGCCGGTGTGACGCTGCGTCCCTGCCTGGACGAGCCGGACCGCAGGCGCGCCCACGCGCTGCTGCAGGAGACGTTCGTCGACCACTTCGACTACCACCCGCGTACGTACGAGCAGTGGCTGGACGACATCGACGCCGAGCGCGCCGACTGGTCGCGGATATGGATCGCGCACGTCGACGGCCTGGGCGACGCGGCGGTGCTGCACACCCACAACGACCGCGCCTCGATGGCCTGGATCAGCGCCCTCGGGGTGCTGCGCCAGGCCCGTGGCCGGGGCCTGGGCAGCCATCTCCTGCGTCATGCCTTCGGCCACTACGCGGCGCTGGGCCGTGACCGGATCGGTCTCGGCGTGGACACCGACAACAGCACCGGCGCGCTCGCCCTGTACGAACGCCATGGCATGACCCTCGACTTCGCGCTCCAGGCCTGGGAGCTGACCCGCCCCGCCGCCGCCCGCTGACCCGGGCGCCGTCAGACGGTGGCGGGGAACGGGAAGCGTACGTCGGTCAGTTGCTCCGACAGCTGCCACAGGCGGCGGCCCGTCTCGGCGTCCGCACCCACGGGCGCCAGCCGTACGCGCGTCGGCGCGCCGCGCAGCTCGGCCAGGCCGCCCGGACCGATGAACTGGCCGCTCTCCACTCCGGGTTCGGTCGCCGCGAACAGCTGGGGCAGTGCGCCGTCGGCCGGGCGCTGCGCGAAGAGCGGGTTGCCGATGCGGCCGAGCACCACTCGCCACAGGCCGGTCGGTGTGCCCTTCTGGAGGTTGGTGGCGGTGTAGCCGGGGTGGGCGAGCACGCTGCGCACCGGGCTTGCCGACTCGGTCAGCCGGCGGTGGAGCTCCTGGCCGAACACGGCGTTGGCGAGCTTCGACTGGTTGTAGTGGCCCATGGGCTTGTAGGCGCGTTCGCCGTGCAGGTCGTCGAAGCGGATGCGCCCCTGCCGGTGATTGATCGAACTCACCGTCACCACACGGGAGTTGCTCCCGGCTGCCAGTAGATCGAGCAGCAGGCCGGTGAGTGCGAAGTGGCCGAGGTGATTGCAGGCGAACTGCAGCTCGTGGCCCTGCGCGCTGAGCGTGCGGGGCGGCGCCATCACACCCGCGTTGTTGATGAGCACGTCGAGGCGTGGATGGTCGGCGTGCAGCTGATCGGCGAAGCCGCGTACCGAGTCGAGGTCGGCCAGGTCCAGGCGGCGTACTTCCAGGCTTGCTTCGGGGTGTTCGGCGGTGATCTCGGCGACCGCCCGGCGGCCCTTTTCCTCGTCGCGCACGGCGAGGATCACGTGCCCGCCCTGCCGGGCGAGCGCCCGTGTGGTCGCCAGGCCGAGGCCGCTGCTGGCCCCGGTGACGACGAATACCCGGTCGGTCTGGTCCGGTATCTGCTCGGCTGTCCAGCGCTGTTGCTGCGTCATGCGGCACATGTTGTCGCTCGTGGCACTCAGTGTCAAGAGGATCCTGAGTGCCATGCAAGGCATGGCGTGTACCATGGCCCGGTGAGTTCCCGCCCCGAAGTGAGCATGGCCGAGCGCAAACGGCAGCTCGTCTCGAACGAGTTGACCGAAGCGGCGCTGCAACTCCTTGCCCGGAAGGGGTTCGACGCGGTCACCATCGACGAGATCGTGACCAGCGCCGGGGTCTCCCGGCGGACGTTCTTCCGGTACTTCGCGTCCAAGGAGGACGTGGTCGTCCAGTTCCTGGCCGACATGGGTGTGGGCATCCACGCGGAATTGGCGGCTCGCCCCGCGAAGGAGCAGCCCTCCGTGGCGCTGCGGCACGCCGTATGGGTTCCGCTCGCCGCCTGTGGAGACCACTCCGAGCGGGTGCTGCCCGTGGTGCAGCTGATTCTGCGTACCCCGGCCCTGCGTGCACGCTTCCTGGAGCGCCAGGCGCAGTGGAGCGACGACCTCACGGGGGAGGTGGCGCGGCGCGTGGGGCGCGACGCGGGCGCCGACCTGTACCCACGCCTTGCCGCCGGGATGGCGCTGACCGCCTTCGACGCCGTGCTGCAGCGGTGGAGCGACAGTGACGGCACCGAGGATCCCGCCGATCTGATCGACCGGGCGTTCGCCGTCATCGCCCCCGCACTGGACGGCGGAGCGTAGGACTCGGCGGGCCGGTGCCGGAGGGGCGGTGGCCTTCGTACCGTCCGCGGGCTGGCATCATCGAGGGATGTCTGACTTGATCATCGCCGCCTGTGACGGAGCCGCGAAGAAGAACCCCGGACCCGCGGCCTGGGCCTGGGTGGTCGCCGATGCCGATGAGCGCCCGCAGCGCTGGGAGGCCGGTCCGCTGGGCCACGCCACGAACAACGTGGCCGAACTGACCGCACTGGCCGAGCTGTTGGAGTCCACGGACCCCGCGGTGCCGCTGGAGGTCCGGATGGACAGCCAGTACGCGATGAACGCGGTCAACAAGTGGATCGCGTCCTGGAAGCGCAACGGATGGCTCACGGCGGCGAAGAAGCCGGTCGCCAACAAGGAACTCGTCGTACGCATCGACGCGCTGCTGCAGGGCCGGGCGGTGACCTTCCGGCACGTCGCCGCCCACCAGGTGGACGGCGATCACCTCAACGCGATCGCCGACGTCGCGGCCAGCGACGCGGCCACCTCGCAGGAGCCCGCGGGCACCGTCCACGGGGCGCTCACGATCCCGGAGCCGCGGCCCGAGCGCATGACGGCCTCACCCGCAGCCCGGCCGCGCAAGAGCTCCGCCGCGCGTGCGGGCAAGGGGGCTTCGGGCGCGGTCATCAAGGCCAAGTTCCCCGGCCGCTGCCACTGCCAGAAGCCCTACGCCGCCGGAGAGAAGATCGCGAAGAACGCGCACGGCTGGGGCCACGTGGAGTGCCGCGACGCCTGAGGTCCGCGCGCGGACCTCAGGCGGTCGGGGCAGCCCTGGGCGAGGGCGGTGTTGAGGGGCGACGCAGCCCTGGGCCGCCACCCGTCCGGTCATCGGTCAGGCCGCCGTCAAGAGGGGTCGTCGGGCACGGCGCCCAGGAGGCTGCGGACCACGGGCCCGGCGGAGGCGCCGCCGGTGACGCCCTTCTCGACGACGCAGGCCACGGCGACGTTGCCGCGGTGCGCGACGAACCAGCCGTTGTTGGGGGCGTCGTCGGAGACCTCGGCCGTGCCGGTCTTCGCCCCCACGTCGCCCGGCAGATCGGCAAGGACCGAGGCCGTGCCGTCGGTGACCGTCGCACGCATCAACTCGCGCAGCTGCTTGACGACTTCGCGCGGCAGCGGGGTGGTCGTGGTCGTGTCCTTGCCGCTGGTGAGGGTGGGTTGATGGAAGGTGCCCGACACCGCCGTGGCGGTGACGGACGCCATGATCAGCGGGTTGGCCTGCACCCTGCCCTGCCCGATCATCGACGCGGCCTTCTCGGTCTGGTCACGCGGGGCCGGAACCGACCCGTCGTAGGAGGGAATGCCGACCCTCCACTTCTGCCCGACCCCGAAGTACTTGCCGGCGACATCGCCCAGCTCCTGGTCACCGACCTTGTCGCGCAGGCTGATGAACGCGGTGTTGCACGAGGCGGTGAAGTCCTTGCGGAAGGTGGCGCCCCGGTACTCGGAGGTCTCGACGTTCTGGAACCGCTTCCCGACGGTGAGGTACTGGGGGCAGTCCACGACATCGCCGGGGGCGACCGCGCCCTTGAGCAGCAGCGCGCTGGTGGTGACGATCTTCCAGGTGGAGCCGGGCGCGTAGGTGCCCGAGACGGCGCGATTGAACCCGGAGGAGGGGGAGTTGGCCACGGCCAGGATCTCCCCGTCGTCGATCCGCAGGGCGACGAGCGCGGCGTCCTTGCCGTCGGCCTCGGCGGCCAGGGCCTTCTCCGCGGCGGACTGCCAGGTGGCGTCGAGGGTGGTGGCCACCGGCCGGTCGGCGGGGCGGTCGGACTTCTTGCCGAAGGAGGCCTCCGTGCCCTTCACGTCACCGGTGGCCCGGTCGACGCGCTGGACCGCGCCGCGCGGACCGGCACCGCTGCCCCCGGCGATCTGCGGGAGGAGCGGGCCGAGGGACGGGTGCGTCTCGGCCGACAGGTCGCTCCCGTCGCGGTCCGTGATCGTGGGCCCGGCCGTGTCCTCCCGCTCCAGGCGGAACTTCTCCGTGCTGCTCAGCTTCGGGTGGACGAGGGACAGCGCCCAGTCCACCTTCCAGGCGCCGTCGTCCTGCTTGCGCAGGGGCAGGGCCGAGTCATAGGTCCAGGTGCCCAGCTCGGTCACGGGCATCTTGGCGGTGAAGGCCACGGTCACGGCGCCGTCGTCGCCGACCGAGGCCGCCCCCGGGGTCAGCGTCGGCTTGCTGATGTCGAGCCCGGCGGTGAAGCTCTGCAGGACACGCTCCGCCTGCTCGGGACTGGAGGTCAGCGCCGCTGCCCTATCCATGCGGCCCGCCTCCCAGTCGGCCAGGAAGGCACGCGCCTGCTTCTTCGCCTCCGGGTCCGGTATCTGGGGCCCGGGGTCGAAGGGGCCCAGCTCCGCGGCGTAGCCGATGCCTGCGGCGAGCGCGAGCGTCAGCCCCACCGCGACCACCACGCGGGGTCCCTTCCTCGCGGGTTCGCGGCCGGGGCTGCGGCCGGGTCTGTGGCCGGGTCCGGTGAGCGGTGCGACATCCGTCATCAAGGGCTCCTTGGAGTGGCTTGGCGCTGCGGGGCCCGCCGCGCGCACGATTCGGTGCTCGGCCGCCGGGGCGCGCGCCCCGACGGCGTACCTCCTGCTACGACAGCGAAAGGCGTGCCGCCCGCTACGACAGCGAACGGCGTAGCTCCTGCTACGACAGCGAGTCGACGACCACGGAGGCCGCCTCCGCGATCAGCTTGTCGTCGGGCTCGGCGTCCTTCTCGGCGCGGTTCGACAGGATCGACACGACGATGGGGGCACCGTCGGGCGGCCACACGACGGCGATGTCGTTGCGGGCTCCGTAGTAGGAGCCGGTTCCCGTCTTGTCGCCGACCACCCAGCTCTTGGGCACACCGGCCTTGATGGTGTGGTCCCCGGTGGTGTTGGTCCGCAGCCACTTGGTGAGCTGTGCGCGCTCGCCCTTGTGCAGGGCGTCCCCGAGCACGAACGCGCGCAGGTCCTTGGCCAGCGCCCGCGGCGTGCTGGTGTCCCGCTTCTCGCCGGGGACCCACGTGCTCAGATCGGGCTCGCGGCGATCCATCCGCGTCACGTCGTCGCCCAGTTCTTCGAGAACGGCGTCCAGGCCCTTGGGGCCGCCGAGCGTGTCGAAGAGCAGGTTGGCCGCGGTGTTGTCGCTGTAGCGGACGGCGGCGTCACACAGTTCGCCCACGGTCATTCCGGTCTCGACGTGCTTCTCGGTCACGGGGGAGTTGGCGACCAGATCGTCCTTGGAGTACGTGATCTTCCGGTCGAGGCCGCTCAGGGAGTACTTGCGAAGGACGGCTCCGGCTTCCAGGGCCTTGAACGTGGAGTTGTAGGCGAAGCGCTCACCGGCGTTGTAGGCGACCTCGCGCCCGGTGCCGGTGTCGACGGCGTAGACGCCGAGACGCGCGTCGAACTTGCGCTCAAGTGCCTTGAAATCGCGGGCGAACGGCTTGGCCGCCGTAGCGGATTTCGCGGTCCCCGCGGGCTTCGTGGCCGCTTTGGAGGACGACGACGCGGCCGAGGAGCCGCCGTCCGAGCAGGCCACCAGCGGGACGAGGCAGATCGTGGCGAACGCACCGAGCACGGCGCTACGGACACGGGTGTACTGCATGGGCCAAACCTCCGGGGCGCCCCAGAGGCAGGGCGCATAGGGGACGGAGCGGCACGGCTCCGTCCCGGTACGTGGTCGTGAGTGCCAGAGCCACCCTGGCTCGCGGGTGCGTATGCGGTCCAATACGCTCATGCGCGGTTCCATGCTGATCTGGCATAGGGTTCCGGGCGTGGATCTGGTGGGAGCGTGTCGCGCGTTCGTGAGCGTGAGCGAGTACGGAAGCTTCACCGACGGAGCCGCGGCGGCGCGGATGTCCCAGTCGGTGGCCAGCCGTCGCGTCGCCGCGCTCGAGGAACGGTTCGGTGAGCCGCTGTTCGAGCGCACGTCGCGGCGCGCCGTCCTCACCCCCTTCGGGCGGGACATGCTGCCGGCGGCCCGGCAGCTCGTGCAGGCTGCCGACGTGGTCCTTGACGAGGCGGAAGCCGTCAAGCGCAAGCCGTGGCGCCTCGCGGTGCCCGGCATCTGCTCCACGGTCGGTCTGGCCCGGCTCGTCGCCGAGGCGCGCGGCCACGGAGTCACGCTCGACCTGCGGGTCGCGGGGCCGACACAGCGCAGGGAACTCCTCCACGCGCAGCAGGTGCGCGCCGCCCTGCTCGCGGTGCCCGCGGACGAGGCGACGTGGTCCGTGCCGCTGGGGCTCGCCGGTGCCCAGGATCTTGGTGTGCGGCGCGTCTACCTGGAGACGCTGCGGGTCGGACGCGCCTCGCCGGGTCCTGCCCGCCGCGTCTGGATCCAGCCCGAGGACGACGTGCCGCACATCCGCGATCCGCTGACACGCCTGCGCGACGCGGTGGGCCTGCGGCCCGCGCAGTTGGTCGCGGCGGCCGACCTGACGAGCGCGGCGGCCGAAGTCCTCTGCTCGGGCGACCTGTTGCTGTGCTCCCACGCACAGGCCGAGGAACTCGCCCTGACCTGGCGGCCCATCGGCGAGATCACGTTCGGCCGGGGGTTCGCCCTGGCCGCCGCGGCGGACGGCAATCCGCAGCACATCGAAGCGCGCCTTGGCGAGGCCATGGCCCGCTGCCTGGGCGTGGATGCCCCGGCAGGGGTCGGGGGAGGGGCGGCGCGATGATCGGGGGAGGGACGGCGCGATGATCGGCGGGACGAACGGGCGACCGGGCGGTGACATGGGCAGCGGTATGGGGGTCGGCATGGGTGGTGGCGCGGGCAGCGGCATGGGGGCCGGAGCGAACACCGAGGCGCTGCTGCGCGACATACGCCTGCAGCTGCGCGACGGCGGCCTGCACGGCTGCCTGCTCGTGCGGGACCTGCACACAGGCGACGAGCTGGGGATCGAGGCGGACACCCACCTGCCCTCCGCCTCCCTGGTCAAGGTCCCGCTCGCGCTCGCGACGGTCGAGCGGATCCGGCGGGGCGAGCTCGACGGAGCGACGCTGCTCGAGGTGCAGCCAGGTCGGGTCACCACGCCGGGCCCCACCGGGCTGAGTCGCTTCCGCCACCCCGCCCGGATCGCGATCGACGACCTGCTCTACCTGAGCACCTGCCTGAGCGACGGAACGGCCGCGGACGCCCTGTTCGAGCTCACCCCGCCCGCCCAGGTCACCGACATCCTCCACGAGCTCGATATCCGCGGCATCGCCGTCCGGACTTGCGTGGGCGAGCTGTTCGACACCCCCGTGGAACGCTTCGATGCCGACCAGGTCCATCTCGCCCACGCCCTGGCCATCGACGCGGGCACCAGCGGGCGCGGACACCGGGTTCCGCAGCTGGACACCACCCGCGCCAACACCGGCAGCGCGCGCACCTACGCCGACCTGCTGCAAGCGCTGTGGACGCCGTCGAAGATCCACCCGGACGTGGCCGAGCGACTGCGCGACCTCATGGCCCACAACGTGCTGCGCCACCGGCTCACCCCGGACTTCAGCTCCGACGCGAGCACCTGGTCCTCCAAGACCGGCACCCTGCTCAACCTGCGCCACGAGATCGGTGTCGTCGAGCACTCCGACGGCCAGTCCTTCGCGATCGCCGTCCTGACCGAATCCCTCGTGCCGGCCAGTGCGCAGCCCGGCGCCGACGCCCTCATGGCGCAGGCCGCCCGCACCCTGCGCGACCACCTCCGGCAGCTGTAGGACCTGCCTCGTGCGGAGCCCCGGCGAGCGCGCGACGAACTGCCTCACCAGCCAGAACAGTTGACGTTCGGGCCTGTAGGGTCGGAAGATCCTTGTCGGCTGGGACGGGACGTACGTCGCCCGCCGCGCACTGAACCCGGTCGGACACGTAGTGGAGCCACGGATGACTGCAGACGACACCAACGTCCACATCGACACCAGCAAGCCGCACCCCGCGCGTGTCTACGACTGGCTTCTGGGCGGCAAGGACAACTACCTCGTCGATCAGGAGATGGGCGAGAAGCTGCCGGCCGAGGCGCGCGCGAACGCGGCGCGGAACCGGGCGTTCATGAACCGCGCCGCGGCCTGGCTCGCTGACAACGGTGTCAGGCAGTTCCTCGACATCGGCACCGGCATCCCCACCGCGCCGAACCTCCACCAGATCGTCCAGGCGATCGCTCCCAGCTCCCGGGTCGTGTACGCCGACAACGACCCCATCGTGCTGCGGCACGCGGAAGCGTTGCTGGTCAGCAGCCCGGAAGGTGCCACGGACTACGTCCAGGCCGACGTGCGCCGACCCGAGGCGATCCTCGACCACGCCCGCGAACTCCTGGACTTCGACCAGCCCATCGCGCTCTCCCTCATCGCCCTGATGCACTTCATCACCGACGAAGAGGACCCCTACGCCCTCACGCGCACCCTCGTGGACGCGTTGCCATCCGGCAGCTATCTGGTGCTGTCCCACGGCACCACCGACGAGCACCCCGAGCTCGCGGACTCCGTCACCGACACCTACAAGAAGGGCCAGGTGCCGTTGAGGATGCGGCGCCGCGCGGAGGTCGAGCGCTTCTTCGAGGGCCTTGAACTGGTCGAGCCCGGCCTGGTGACGGCGACGCACTGGTACAAGGAATCACCCGCACCGAAGGCCGAGTTGAGCGGCTTCTACGTCGCGGTGGCCCGCATCCCCTGAGGTGTGACGCGGGCACCTGCCCAGGCCGATGGTCCGGGCAGGGAACCGCTGCGCCGGATCAGGAGAACAGGACCGACCTGAGCTTCAACCGCTCGCTCGCGCCGCCGGTGTGGGGGCGCAGCGTGAAGTCGTCGCCCGAGCAGTCGGCGTTCGTGAAGACGATCGCGAAGGAGTCGGTGCGGTTCTTGGGGGAGTGGGCGGGCGGCTGGCTGTACTCCTGGGCCGCCTCGGCGAGCGTGATGCACTCGCCGCTGGCCGGGTCGTGCAGCGTGGCCCGCTCTTCGTTGCCGCTGCTGTTGATGTACGTGTAGCTGAAGTCGCCCTCGGCCGCGTACGCGGAGCCGGGCACGGTCAGGATCAGCACAGCGGCACCGGCCGCGGCGGCCAGTGAGTGACGAAGACGCATGGATCGTTTTCCTTTGCTGGGTACGGCACGTGAACGCATCCCGCATTCCCGTCCTGACCAGCAGGAATACCTGAACCGACGAGGATCCGCCGCCGAAACGATCCGCCCTCACCCGTTCGGTCCCCGGCGGATCGGTCTGCCGGTCACATGTGACGATCCCGAACGGATTCAGCAAGCACGCAAACAGGACGCAAGAATTGCACTATTCTTGCGCGCATGACGCGACGACTTGCTCAGGTGGCGCGGAAGGTCGGGGTCAGTGAGGCCACGGTCAGCCGCGTGCTCAACAACAAGCCGGGGGTCTCCGACGCGACCCGGCAGTCCGTGCTCTCGGCCCTGGACGTCCTGGGGTACGAGCGGCCCACCCAGCTGCGCGGCGAGCGGGCCCGGCTCGTGGGTCTGGTGCTGCCCGAGCTGCAGAACCCGATCTTCCCGGCGTTCGCGGAGGTGATCGGCGGAGCGCTCGCCCAGCAGGGGCTGACCCCCGTGCTGTGCACCCAGACCAAGGGCGGGGTCTCCGAAGCGGACTACGTCGAGCTGCTGCTGCAACAGCAGGTGTCCGGCGTCGTGTTCGCCGGTGGCCTCTACGCGCAGGCGGACGCCCCGCACGACCACTACAAGCGGCTCTCGGCGCGCAAGATCCCGGTGGTCCTCGTGAACGCGGCCATCGAGCGCCTCGGTTTTCCGGCGGTCTCCTGTGACGACGCGGTCGCCGTCGAGCAGGCCTGGCGGCATCTCTCCTCGCTCGGCCACCGGCGCATCGGTCTGGTGCTCGGGCCCGCCGACCACATGCCGTCGCAGCGCAAGCTCGCCGCTGCCCGCGTGATCGCCGAGCAGGCCGGCGGGGTGCTGCCGGAAGAGCATGTCGCGCGGGGGATGTTCTCGATCGAGGGCGGCCAGGCCGCCGCCGCGGCGCTGCTTGACGCCGGGGTCACCGGCATCGTCTGTGCGAGCGACCCCCTCGCGCTCGGGGCGGTGCGCGCCGCGCGCCGCCGGGGGCTCGGGGTCCCGCGCGACGTCTCGGTGGTCGGCTATGACGACTCGGCGTTCATGACGTGCACCGAACCGCCCCTGACCACGGTGCGTCAGCCGATCGAGGCCATGGGGCGCGCCGCGGTCGAGCTCCTCGCGCTGCAGATCGCCGGGAGCGCGGTGCCCACGGAGGAGCTGCTCTTCGAGCCGGAGCTGGTGGTGCGCGGCTCGACGGGGCAGCCCCCGCAGGAGTAGGAGCAGAGGGGTCCGTTTCGTGGGGCCGCGGAGAGCCGCCGCGGAGAGCCGTCGTCACTCCCCTGTCAATTTCTTTCAATCATCGCGCGAGATATTGCGCTGATCTGTCGACGGTGCTTGAGTAAGCGCCGCCACACAGTCCGCGCAGCTGTGGGCTTCCTGCTCCTGCCATGCCGTCCCTGCCCCCTGGGCAGGCGGCGCTGTCCAAAGGGGTCCACCGATGAGCAGCTCCGGAATGCCGTATCTCCGACGTATCCGCCGCCGCACCACCAGCCGTGCGGCAGGCGGTGCCACCAGCCGTGCGGCAGCCCGCACGAGGCTCCGCACCCACCGCGCCCGCACGGCCACGGTCGCCGTCGCCTCCGCGCTCGCCCTCACCGCCCTCGCGGCCTGCGGCACCAGCAGCAGCGACGACGGCGACTCCGGCGGGGACAAGGGCGCCGACGCGGCCAACGCCGCCGCCCCCCTTGACCCGAAGACCAAGGTCACGCTCACCATCGACTGCATGCCGCCGGCCGCCGAGAAGGCCGAGCTGGGGCAGTGGAAGGAGGACGTGAAGGCGTTCAACAAGAAGTACCCGAACGTCACGATCCAGGGGAAGCAGACCGACCCCTGCCTGGAGCCTCCCCGCTTCACGGCGATGCTGAAGGCCAAGTCCCAACCGGACGTCTTCTACACCTACTTCACCGACCTGCAGCAGGTCATGGACAACGACGGCGCCCAGGACATCAGCGCCTACGTCAACGACAAGTCCGTCCCGGCCCTGAAGGACATGGACCCGAACGTCCTCAACGTCATGAAGAAGGACGGCAAGCTCTACGGCCTGCCCTACAGCAACTACACGATGGGCCTGCTCATCAACCGCAAGCTCTTCGAGAAGGCCGGCCTCGACCCCAACTCGCCCCCGACCACCTGGGCGGAGGTCCGCACGGCCGCCAAGAAGATCGCCGCACTCGGCGACGGCGTCTCGGGCTTCGGCGAGTACAGCGCCGGCAACAACGGCGGCTGGCACTTCACCGCCACCACGTACGGCCTCGGCGGCGACATCGTGAGCGAGGACGGAACCAAGGCCGCCTTCAACAACGACACCGGCAAGCAGATCGTCGACAACCTCAAGGCCATGCGCTGGGACGACAACAGCATGGGCAAGACCCAGCTCCTGAAGTGGGGCGACCTGCAGAAGCAGATGGCCGCCGACAAGCTGGGCATGTTCCTCGCCGCGCCCGACGACATCACGTACATGGTGCAGAACCTCGGCGCGAAGTACGACGACTTCGGGATGGGCCCGATCCCCGGTCAGAAGGCCACCCTTTTCGGCGGCAACGACTACATGATCAAGAAGGGCTCCTCGCCCGACCAGATCAAGGCCGCGATCGCCTGGATCAACTTCAAGTTCCTCAAGCCGGGCCAGGGTCAGTTCGACTGGGCCCGCTCCAAGGCGGACGGACTGCCCGTGGGTCTGCCGCAGCCGAACTTCTGGACCGGTGACAGCAAGACCACGGACGACAAGGCCCGCAAGGCCAGCGCGACCATGCCCGTCGAGAACTTCCAGGCCTTCACCGACAAGCCGGTCACGGGCAAGGCCGAGCCGCCCAAGGCCCAAGAGGTCTACAAGGTCCTTGACACGCTGATGTCGGCCGTCCTCACGAACAAGGACGCCGACGCGGACAAGCTCCTGAAGACCGCCGAACAACAGGTCAACCAGGTTCTGGCCAACCAGTGATGTCGGCACCCACCCTCTCCAGGAACAAGGCCCGGCCGTCCCCGCAGACGGACGGCCGGGCCGCCCGCCCCCAACGCGGCGCGTTCGTCCAGGCGTTGAAGCGCAATCTCACCGCCCACGCCTTCCTCATCGGCGCCCTGCTCTGCTTCTCGCTCTTCTCCTGGTATCCGATGGTCAGGGAATTCATCCTGGCCTTCCAGAAGACCGAGAACGGCGAGACCGTCTGGGCGGGCTGGTCCAACCTCACCTACATCTTCAACGACCCGGCCTTCTGGCAGGCCTGGCGCAACACCCTGCTGTTCACCGGCCTCGCACTGCTCCTCGGCTTCGCCGTGCCCTTCGCCGTCGCCCTCGTCCTTAATGAATTCCGGCACGGCCGCGGCTACTTGAGGCTGCTCGTCTACCTCCCGGTGATGCTGCCGCCGGTGGCCTCGGTGCTGCTCTTCAAGTACTTCTACGACCCCGGGTACGGCCTGTTCAACCGCATCCTGGAATCCATCGGCCTGCCAGGACAGGCATGGCTGCAGGACACCGACACCGCCATGGTCTCCGTGGTCATCGCCGCCACCTGGATGAACATGGGTGGCGCGACACTGATCTACCTCGCCGCGCTGCAGTCGATCCCCGGCGAGCTGTACGAGGCGGCCGAGCTGGACGGCGCGGGCGTACTGCGCAGGATCTGGCACGTCACCATCCCGCAGACCCGGCTGATCCTCTCGCTGATGCTGCTCATGCAGATCATCGCCACCATGCAGGTGTTCGTCGAGCCGTTCCTGCTCACCGGTGGCGCGGGCCCCGAGGGCGCGACCCTCACCGTCGTCCACCTCATCTACCAGTACGCGTTCACCTTCAACAACTACGGCAGCGCGGCGGCGCTCGGCCTGGTCCTGCTCGTACTGCTCGCCGGATTCTCGGCGGCGTACGCACGGCTGAGCCGCGCGGGCAGCGAAGACTAGCCGGGGGAGAGCACGGACATGAGCACACGCACCCTGATCTCCCCGGCCCAACTGGCCCGGCCCCGCGGCAAGGTCCTGTACTGGACCGCCTTCACCGTGGTGACGATCGTCTTCACCCTGGTCTTCATCGGCCCGCTGTACTGGATGGTCACCAGCGGCCTCAAGTCCCCGCAGGAATTCGCCCAGACACCGCCCACCCTGGTCCCCGATGCCGTCCACCCGCAGAACTACGCGGACGCGTGGGGCGTGATGGACCTGGCCCGGCTCCTGTTCAACACCCTGTACTACGCGTTCGGCGCCCTCGCCTTCCAGCTGATCTTCGACGTGGCCGCCGCCTACTCGCTCTCCAAGCTGCGGCCCGTCTTCGGCAAGGCGATCCTCGGGATGATGCTGCTCACCCTGATGATCCCGGCCACCGTCCTGGTCGTACCGCAGTACCTGACCGTCCTCGACGTGCCGATCGTGGAGCGAAACCTCATCAACTCGCCCTGGGCGATCTGGCTTCCGTCGGTCACCAACGCGTTCAACATCTTCCTGCTCAAGCGGTTCTTCGACTCCATCCCGCGCGAGCTCCTGGACGCCGCCTCCATCGACGGCGCCTCGTCCCTGCGCACCCTGCGCTCCGTGGTCCTGCCGCTGTCCCGGCCGATCCTCGGCGTGGTGTCGATCTTCGCGGTCGTGGCGGTCTGGAAGGACTTCCTCTGGCCGATGCTCACCCTGCCCGACCCCGGCAAGCAGACCGTCAACGTCGGCATCTACTCCCTGGCCGCGAGCGTCTCCGAGAACTGGCTCCTGGCCGCCCTCGCCATCGCGTCGCTGCCGACCCTGATCGTCTTCCTGATCTTCCAGCGCAACATCATGAGCGGCCTGACCGCCGGCAGCCTCAAGGGCTGACCCCCGGGCCCATCCCGCGCACCCCGCCCTCGCCCCCGCCCTGCGCCGCGGCGACGGGGTCCCACCTGCCCGAAAGGAACCTCACGTGGCAGTCCCCTCCCCGACCGATGCCTCCTGGTGGCGCTCGGCCGCCATCTATCAGGTGTACGTACGCAGCTTCTCGGACGGTGACGGCGACGGCACCGGCGACCTCGCGGGCGTCCGGGCCAAGCTGCCCTATCTCGCCGAACTCGGCGTCGACGCGCTGTGGTTCAGCCCTTGGTACCTCTCGCCCATGGTCGACGGCGGCTACGACGTCACCGACTACCGCGTCATCGACCCCGCGTTCGGCACCGTCGCCGAGGCCGAGAAGCTGATCGCCGAAGCCCGTGCGCTCGGCATCCGCACCATCGTCGACATCGTCCCCAACCACGTCTCCGACCAGCACGCCTGGTTCAAGGCGGCCCTGGCCGCGGGCCCCGGCGCCCCCGAACGCGAACTCTTCCACTTCCGCCCGGGCCGCGGCGCACACGGCGAACTCCCGCCCAACGACTGGCCGTCCCAGTTCTCCGCGACCGCATCGACCTGGACCCGCGTCGAGGACGGCGAGTGGTACCTCCACCTCTTCGCACCCGAGCAGCCCGACCTCAACTGGGCCCACCCGGCGGTCCGTCAGGAGCACGAGGACGTACTGCGGTTCTGGTTCGAGCGGGGCGTGGCAGGTGTACGGATCGACTCCGCCGCCCTGCCCGCCAAGGACCCCGCCCTGCCCGACTTCACCGAGGGAGTCGACCCGCACCCCTTCATCGACCGCGACGAACTGCACGACATCTACCGCTCCTGGCGGGCCGTCGCCGACGAGTACGCGGGCGTCTTCGTCGGGGAGGTCTGGCTCCCGGACGCCGAGCGCTTCGCCCGCTATCTGCGCCCCGACGAGATGCACACCGCCTTCAACTTCTCCTTTCTGTCCTGCCCTTGGGATCCGGAGAAGCTGCGTACGTCCATCGAGGCCACCCTCGCCGAGCACGCACCGGTGGGCGCCCCCGCCACCTGGGTCCTGTGCAACCACGACGTGACCCGCACGGTCACCCGCTACGGCCGCCACGACACCGGCTTCGACTTCACCACCAAGGCCTTCGGCACCCCCACCGATCTGGAACTCGGCACCCGCCGCGCCCGCGCCGCCGCCCTGCTCACCCTCGCCCTGCCCGGCGCGGTCTACATCTACCAGGGCGACGAACTGGGCCTGCCCGAGGCCGACATCCCCCTGGACCGCATCCAGGACCCCATGCACTTCCGCTCCGGCGGCACCGATCCGGGCCGCGACGGCTGCCGGGTGCCCCTGCCCTGGGCGGCCACCGAACCGCACGCGGGCTTCGGGTCGATGACAGCACCCTGGCTGCCGCAGCCCGAGGGCTGGCCCGCGTACGCCGCCGACCTCCAGGCCATGGACCCCGGGTCCATGCTCACGCTCTACCGCGCCGCCCTGCGCCTGCGCCGCATCGAACCGGGCTTCGGCGACGGCCCGCTGACCTGGCTGCCGAGCACCGACGGTGTCCTGGCCTTCGTACGCGAGCCGGGCCTGGCCTGCGTGGTCAACCTCGCCCCCGAGCCCTGCGAACTCCCCGCCCATACGCGCCTCCTGCTGGCCAGCGGCCCCCTGGACGAGGCGGGCCGCCTCCCGCGGGACACGGCGGTCTGGCTGCGCGTCTGACTCTCACCCGAGACCGAGCACTGACCTCCCCACTCACAAGGAAGGTGCACCACCCCATGGACAGACCTGACAGGAGCACCAGAAGAAGCACCAGAAGAAGCACGACAAGACCCGGCCGCGCGTGGTGTGCCGCCGTGGCCACCGCAGGTCTCGTCGGCACCCTCGTCACCGGCATCGCGGGCACCAGCGCGCACGCCGCCGAGGCAGCCGCGGGCGCCACACTGCCCTTCACCTCCGTCGAGGCGGAGAGCGCCACCACGAACGGCACCAAGATCGGTCCGGACTACACGCAGGGCACACTCGCATCCGAGGCGTCGGGCCGCCAGGCGGTACGCCTCGCGGCGGGCCAGAGCGTCGAGTTCACGCTCACCAAGGCCGCGAACGCGCTCAACGTCGCCTACAACGTGCCCGACGGCCAGTCGGGTTCGATGGCCGTGTACGTCAACGGGCAGAAGATCTCCAGGACGCTGGCCGTCACGTCGAAGTACAGCTACGTCGACACCTCCTGGATCGCGGGCTCCAAGACCCACCACCTCTTCGACAACGCACGGCTGCAGCTCGGCCAGAACCTGCAGTCCGGCGACAAGGTGAAACTGGAGGCCTCGTCCACGCAAGTCACCGTCGACGTCGCCGACTTCGAGCAGGTTGCCCCGGCCGCGGCCAAGCCCTCCGGCGCGCTCTCGGTGACCGACAAGGGCGCCGACCCCACCGGTCAGGGCGACTCGACCCAGGCCTTCCGCGAGGCCATCGCGGCGGCCAAGGGCGGCACGGTGTGGATCCCGCCGGGCGAGTACAAGCTCACCCAGTCGCTCAACAACGTGGACGACGTCACGATCCGCGGAGCGGGCAACTGGCATTCGGTGGTGCGCAGTTCGCGCTTCATCGACCAGTCGGGCGCACCCACAGGGAAAGTGGGCCTGCACGACTTCGCGGTGCTGGGCGAGGTCACCGAGCGGGTCGACAACAACCCGGACAACTTCGTCAACGGATCGCTCGGCCCGAACTCCACCGTCTCGGGCATGTGGCTGCAGCACCTCAAGGTCGGCCTCTGGCTGACCGGCAACAACGACAACCTGGTCGTGGAGAAGAGCCGCTTCCTCGACATGACGGCCGACGGCCTCAACCTCAACGGCACGGCCAAGGGCGTCCAGGTACGCAACAACTTCCTGCGCAACACCGGCGACGACGCCCTGGCCATGTGGTCCCTCAACACCACCAACAGTGACTCGACCTTCGCGGGCAACACCATCTCGCAGCCCAACCTGGCCAACGGCATCGCCATCTACGGCGGCAGGGACATCACCGTCAAGGACAACCTGATCCTCGACACCAACGCCCTGGGCAGCGGCATCGCCATCTCCAACCAGAAGTTCCTGGACCCGTTCTTCCCGCTGGCCGGCACCATCACCGTCTCCGGCAACACCCTCGTCCGGACCGGGGCCATGAACCCCAACTGGCAGCACCCGATGGGCGCGTTGCGCGTGGACGCGTACGACAGCCCCATCGAGGCCACGGTGAACATCACCGACACGACGATCACCGACAGCCCCTGGAGCGCGTACGAATTCGTGTCGGGCGGCGGCACCGGCAAGGCGGTCAAGAACGTCACCGTCGATCGCTCGACCATCGACAAGGTGGGCACGGTCGTCGTCCAGGCCGAGACGCCCGGCGCGGTGAAGATGTCGAACGTCAAGGCCACCGGCGTCGGCGCGGCCGGCGTCTACAACTGCCCCTACCCGACCGGCTCAGGCACCTTCGCCCTCACCGACGGCGGCGGCAACTCCGGCTGGGACAGCACCTGGGACGACTGCTCGACCTGGCCGCAGCCCGGCGGCGGCAACCCCGACCCCGACCCGGACCGCAACCTCGCCAAGAGCCGCCCGGCCACCGCGACCGGCTCCGCCGACGTCTACACCCCGGCCAAGGCGGTCGACGGTGACGCGGGGACGTACTGGGAGTCCACCAACAACGCCTTCCCGCAGTCGATCACCGTCGACCTCGGCAAGGCCGAAGCGGTGCGCAGGGTCGTCCTGAAGCTGCCGCCGCCCGGGGCCTGGGAGGCCAGGACCCAGACCCTGTCGGTCCAGGGCAGCACCGACGGAACCACCTACAGCACGCTCGCCGATTCGAAGGGCTACCGCTTCGACCCGGCGAGCGGCAACAAGGTCACCGTCACGCTGCCCGCCTCCGCCCCGAGCGTCCGCCACCTGCGGCTGCGTGTCACGGCCAACACGGGCTGGCCCGCGGCACAGTTCAGCGAAGTGGAGGCGTACCTCTCCTGACGAGCCGCGCGCCCCGCTCGCTCACGGCAGGTGCCGGCGGGCGGGGCGCGCGTCGCTGGTGGGGTCAGACGCGCGCCGAGTCCTTCGCGTACGGCGACTCGGGCGAGGGCTCCGGCGAGGGGCCGCCTTCGCTGAGGCCGAACCGCCCGTGGACCTTGCGCAGGAAACCGGGCGCGTACCAGGCCGAGCGGCCGAGCAGGCGCATCGCGGCGGGTACGAGGATCCCGCGCACGGCGACCGCGTCGATGAGGATGGCGAGACCGCTGCCCAGGCCGAACATCTGCATGAAGCTGAGCTTGGCCGTGCCGAAGGCGAAGAAGCTCACCGCGAGCAGGCAGGCCGCGGCGGTGACGATGCGGCCGGTGTGACCGAGGCCGTTGGTCACGGCGGACTCGTTGTCCTCGCCCAGGTCGTGGAGTTCCTTGATGCGGCTGGTGACGAACACCTCGTAGTCCATCGAGAGGCCGAAGGCGATGCAGAACATCAGCACCGTCATGGACACCTCCATGGGCTGCGCCGTGAAGCCGAGCAGGGAGGAGAGGTTGCCGTCCTGGAAGATCCAGGTCATGACGCCGAGGGTCGCCCCCAGGCTGATCATGTTCAGGAGCAGCGCACGCAGCGGCTGCACGATGCTGCCGGTGAACAGGAAGAGCAGCAGGAAGGTGGTGAGGGCGACCAGGGCCACGGCGATCGGGAGCCGGCTGCCGATGGAGTCCTTGGAGTCGACCAGTTCGGCGTCGACTCCGCCCACCAGGGGGTCTGCCCCGGCGGGCGGTGAGACCGCCCGCACCTCCGCGACCAGGCTCTGGGCCTCGTCCGACTTCGGTGCCAGGGTGCTCACCACGGTGATCCGCTGCGCGTCGGGGCGGCCGAGGGCCTTGTTGCCGGGGGCGCCCGCCTCGGACCGTCCGTCCGCGTAGGTGCCCTGGCTGGTCTCGACGCGGACGACGTCCTTGAGGCCGGACAGCTCGGCCGCGTACGTCTCCAGTGGCGCCTTGCCCAGGGGCTCGTCGATGGCGACGTGGAGGGCCGCGTCGTCGTTGCCGTTGAACTTCTCCTGCAGTACGGACGAGACCTGGCGGCTCTCGGCGTTCTCGGGCAGGACCCGATCGTCCGGCGTGCCGAAGGTGATGCCGAGGAGCGGGCTCGCCGCGAGGAGCAGGACCGCGAGCACGGGCAGTGCGGTGAGCGCGGGGCGCCGCATGACGGTGCCGGCGAGGCGACCCCACAGGGGCGCCCGGGACGCGGGGCGCCTGCGCTTCGCCCACGGCAGGCGTCCGCTGTTGACCCGGTGCCCCAGGACGACGAACAGGGCAGGCATGACGAACAGGGTGCTGATGGCGGCGATGGCGACGACGCCGACCCCGGCATAGCCGAACGAGCGCAGGAAGTACTGCGGGAACACCAGGAGCGCCGCGAGTGCGGCCGCCACGGTCGCGGCGGAGAACGCGACCGTACGGCCCGCCGTGCTCACCGTCCGGCGGACGGCGTCGTCCACGCTTGCGCCGGTGGCCAGTTGCTCCCGGAAGCGGCTGACCATGAGCAGGGCGTAGTCGATGCCGAGCCCGAGTCCCAGGGCCGTCGTCAGGTTGATCGCGAAGACGGACACATCGGTGACACTGCCGAGGACGAAGAGCTCCGCGAACGTGCCCGCGATGGCGACGAGGCCGATCACCAGCGGCAGCAGGGCCGCCACCAGGCTGCCGAAGACGAGCAGGAGCAGGAGCAGGGTGAGCGGCACGGCGATGGCCTCGGCAAGGACGAGGTCCTTGCCCGACTGCGTGCCCATCTCACTGGTCACGGCGGCGGCGCCGCCCGCCTCGACGCTGAGTGTGCCCTCGTACGGGCCGGTGTAGGTGTCGATGACGTCCTTGGCGTTCTCGTCCCGCTCCAGGTCCTCACCCTGCACATGGGCGAGCACCATGGCCTCGCGGCCGTCCTTGGCACGCAGGTCGGGACTTGCCGTGTCCCAGTACGAGACCACGTTCTCAAGGTGCTCTTCCTTCCTGAGGTCGGTCACCAGGGCCTTGGCGCTCCGCCGGGCGGCCGGGTCGTCGATGCGGCCTTCGGAGGCGCGGACCAGCAGGACGAGGTTGGTCTCCCCGCCGAACTTCTCGTCGATGACTTCGCCGGCCCGGGTGGACTGGGAGGCGGGGTCGTCGTAGCCGCCTCCCAGCAACTTGCCGAAGGCGCCGGCGCCCAGGGCGCCCATGAGGGCCATGGCCACGACGGCGACGACGAGTATCAGCCGGGACCGGCGAATGGCCAGTTCGGCAATGCGTTCAAACACGCACGCTCTCCTTTGGTGTCCGTACGGCGAAAACGACGCGAAGCAGCCGGAGTTGAGTGAAGAAGGGCCGGCGTGGTGCTCGGCGGGGCGCCTTTCGCTCCGTCAGAACAGGTGCGGTGTCGCACTCTTCGTCGCCGCTGACGACGTTAGTGAGGCGGCGGCAAATTTGGCAGTGTTAGATTTTCCGCACACCCCCAAGCTTCCGGGTGGCCCACCGGGGCGACCGCCGTACGGTCGCCGCATGCCCGCGAAGGAGCACGCCATGGCCCCGACCACCCTGCGTCAGCGACGCCGGGCCGCCGCCACGCAGGAGATCCTGGACGCCGCCGAGCGCCACATCGCCGAACACGGCCCCGCGGCCCTGTCGTTGAGGGCGATAGCCCGCAGCCTCCAGATGACCGTGCAGGCGCTCTACCACTACTTCCCGAGCCGGGACGCCCTGGTCACCGCGGTCGTCACCAAGGCGTACGACGACCTCACCGATGCGGTGCAGGCCGCCGTCGACAGCGCGGCGGACGACTCGGACCTGCCGGGTCTGGTGGTCGCTGCCGAGGGCTATCGCAGGTGGGCCATCGCCCATCCCGAGCACTTCCAGCTCCTCTACGGGACGCCGCTGAGGGACTACGCGGCACCCGCCGAGGGTTCGACCACCCAGGCCTCGCGCAGGATGAGCGCGATCTTCGAGCGCGAGCTGTTCGACGGGTTCACCGCGGAGCAACTCGCCGCGGCCGAGGCCCCCGTGCTCTCGCCGTCACTGCGGGGGTACCTGGAACAGCTTCCGCATTTCGGTCATGGGCATCTGCCGGCCCCCGCGACCGCACTCATCCTGAGCGCGTGGGGACACCTCCACGGCCTCGTGGTCCTGGAGGTGTTCGGCCACACCTCGTTCCTCGGCGAACACCAGGCCGAGATCTTCCGCATGGCGATGCGGAACCTGGTCGAGGACATGCACCGCCGGATCCCCTCATGAGTGCTTACGTGATGACCGCGCTGTCGCTGTTGTCTGCAGGGGCGGCGGCGGTGGGCCGGGTGCGCAGGATCCCGGCGGTGCAGGCGGCCAGGACGCAGAACGCCACGGGCAGGAAGAACGTGAGGTTGAGCGGGACGGCGTGCGTGAGCGGTCCGATGACGGCGGGCCCGGCGAGCATGCCGAGGTAACCGAGGCCCGCGACACGGGAGACATTGGCTCCGGCGGCGTCCTGATCGGCATGGCCCGCGGCGCTGAAGAGCTGTGGGATGCAGCCGGAGAGCCCGATCCCGAACACCGTCCAGCCGAGCAGGGCCAGCGGTATCCACGGGGACAGAGCGGCCACCGTCATGCCCACGGCGGCCACCGAAGCGCCGTGGCGCAGTACGGCCACCGGGCCGTAGCGCGCGGACACCCGGTCGGCGAGCAGCCGGCCCACGGTCATCGCCGTGGCGAAGGCGCCGTAGGCGAGGGCGGCGGTCGCGGCGGGCGCGTCCAGGGCGTCCCGCAGGTGGAGCACGCTCCAGTCGTTGGCGACGCCTTCGCAGAGCATGAGCATCAGGGCGAGCGCGGCCAGCATCCAGATGCGCCGGGGCGTCCTGCGCCGGGCCGACTTCTCGGTGGTGGAGGCCGGTTCGGGCGGGTCGGTCTCGGGGCGCAGCAGCGCGGGCGCGGCCAGTGCGGCGACGGCGAGGCCGAAGAGCGCCACAGCGCCGAGGGTCAGCGACGGGCTCAGCTCCCAGCTGAGCGTGCGGGCGCCGACCAGTGCGGCGAGGACGCCGCCGATGGAGAAGGTGGCGTGGAAGGCGGACATGACGGGGCGTTCGTAGCCGCGCTCGACCTGGATGGCGTGGGCGTTCATGCTGACGTCCAGGCAGCCGTTGCCGAAGCCCAGCACCAGCAGCGCCGCCCCCAGCGCCCAGGCGCTCGCGGCGAGCCCCGGCAGGACCACCGCCGCACTGCACAGGGCCGCGCTGAGCGGTACGACGGTGCGGGCGCCGAAGCGGTCGGTGAGCGGACCGACGAGCTGCATCCCGGCGAAGGCGCCCGCGCCGAGCAGCAGCAGGAGCCAGCCGAGCACGGCATGGCTGACGTCGGCGCGGTGTTCGACGGCCGGGATGTGGACGATCCACATCCCCATGAGGAAGCCGTTGAGAGTGAAGTAGACGAAGGTGGCCAGTCGGCCCGAGCGCAGCGATCTTTCCATGCCATCGAACATAACGAACATGTGAGCTGTTCGGAAGATTGCGTATCGCACATCAATCATGTTCAATATCGACATGGCGAGCAGCACAGACCGACTGAGGCAGATCACCGATGCCGTACGCGAGGCCGGCCGGATGGGCGTCGCGGAGCTCGCGGAGCTGACCGGCGCATCGGAGATGACCATCCGCCGCGACCTGGAGGCCCTGGCGGACCAGGGCGTCCTGGAGCGCTACCGCGGCGGCGCGAGAAGCCTGCTGCTGCGCGGCGAGGAACCGCCCTTCGCGCTCCGGGCGCAGGACGGCATCGAGGCCAAGCGGCGCATCGCCGCCGAGGTCGCGGGCCTGATCGCGGACGGCGAGTCCGTCGTCATCGACAGCGGCACCACCTGCCTGGAAGTGGCCCGCGCGCTGGAGCAGCGCCGCCTGACCGTGATGCCGCTGTCCCTCCACGCGGTGAACGCACTCACGGGGGCGCCGCAGCTGACGCTCCTGGTCCCGGGCGGCAGGCCCCGGCCCGGCGAGCTGGCGCTGACCGGACCGCTGACCGAGGCGTCACTGGCCGCCCTGCGCTTCGACACCGCGGTCATCGGCTGCTGCGGACTGAACGCGACACACGGCCTGACCGCGTACGACCTGGACGACGCAGCGGTCAAACGCGCCGCGATCGCATCGGCCCGCCGCGTCATCGCCGTCGCGGACGCCCCCAAGCTCTCCCGCACGGCCCTCGCCTTCGTCGCCCCGGCCGCGGCCCTGCACGCCGTCGTCACCGACGAGGCCGCCGCGCAGGACGAGACCGACGCGCTGTCCGCCGCAGGCGTCACCGTACGAAAGGTGTGAACCCGTGACCGACTCTCCCGACTCTCCCGACTCTCCCCACTCGCCCCGCTCACCCCACCCGCCCTCCTCGCCTGATGTCGTGCTCTTCGATCTGTTCGGGGTCATCGCACGCCATCAGTCCATCGAGGGCAAGGACCGCCTCGTCCGCACGGCCGAGGTCCCCGCCGCTGCGTTCTGGGACGCCTACTGGGCCTGTAGGCAGCCTTACGACCAGGGCGAGTTGACCGGCCACGCCTACTGGCGCCAGGTGGCCAACTCCCTCGCCGTCCGCTTCGACGAGCACCGGATCGCGGAGCTCATCGAGGCCGACATCGCCGGCTGGAGCGCCGTGGACGAGACGATGGTCGCCCTGGTCGAGGAGCTCGCGGCGTCCGACCGCCGCATCGCGCTCCTGTCCAACATCCCCGAGGAGCTCGCCACTTACTACGAGGAGCACCACCCCTGGCTCAAGCACTTCCCCCTCCGTGCCTTCTCCTGCCGCATCGGCCACGCGAAGCCGGACCCCGGGGCGTACGAGTGGTGCCTGAACGCCCTGCGCACGGCGCCGGACCGCGTCCTGTTCGTCGACGACCGCGACGAGAACATCCGGGCCGCCGAGAAGGTCGGCATACGCGGCCACCTCTTCACCACGCCCGAGCGGCTGAGGGAAGCCCTCATCCCGTAACAACGGCCCGTCGAGCTGGGCATGAACGCCGTGCTCGGCGCCGCGAAGCCAAATCCATCCAGCAGCACGTCAGTTGGAGAACACCGCCTTCGGAGCCGAAGGCGGTGTTCTCTTGTGCCCGCACGTCCGTGCATGCCCTCTCGGCCAGGTGGCCGGAACGTCGCCGGTCGCCGGGATAAACCCCGTACGAAACAAGATCACTGTTTCGTGTGCTGCCCACGGGCTTATCGGGCGAGCCAGGCGCAACGGCCGTTAAATGGTCACCGGATCAAGACGAATTCCGTGACATTACGCCTCTACCTCCGCTTTCGCCGGTTGGCGCGCCTACGCCGATTACCTCCCTCGTGAAGGAGAGCTCGCCCCGATGACCGTTGAGACCAGCCCGGAAGCACATCTGCAACCGCCCCGGCGTTCCAGCCTGAGCACCGACGCTGCCCGCAACCTCGCCCACACCACCAAGTCCGCCCCGCAGATGCAGGAGATCACCTCTCGGTGGCTGCTGCGGATGCTCCCCTGGGTGGAGACCAAGGGCGGCGCCTACCGCGTGAACCGCCGGCTGAGCTACACCGTCGGCGACGGGCGCATCGAATTCGTCCAGGACGGTGTCGACGTCCGGGTGATCCCCCGGGAACTGGGCGAACTGGCCCTGCTGCGCGGCTTCGACGACGTGGAGGTGCTGACCGCGCTCGCCGGCCGGTGCGTCCAGCGCGACTTCCGCGCCGGTGAGGTACTGGTCGAGCGCGGTGCCCCCGCCGATGCCCTCCACCTGATCGCCCACGGCCGGATCAGCCAGCACTCCGTGGGGAAGTACGGAGACGACGTCGGCGTCGCGGTCCTCGCCGACGGCGACCGGTTCGGGGAGAGCTCCCTCCAGGACGCCGACGCCAGGTGGGAATCGACCGCGACGGCCGAGACCGCGGGCACCCTGCTCACCCTGTCCCGCGCCGACTTCGCCGCCGTGCTGTCCACGGCCCCGAGCCTGCAGTCCCACCTCCACGAGCTCAGCCGGCTCCCGAAGCAGCGCCAGAACAAGCACGGCGAGGCCGAGATCGCGATGTCGGCCGGACATGTCGGCGAAGCCGCACTGCCCGGTGCCTTCGTCGACTACGAACTCAAGCCGCGCGAGTACGAACTCTCCGTCGCGCAGACCGTTCTGCGGGTCCACACGAGGGTCACCGACCTCTACAACGGGCCGATGAACCAGACCGAGGAGCAGCTCAGGCTCACCATCGAGGCGCTGCGAGAGCGCCAGGAGCACGAGCTGATCAACAACCGTGAGTTCGGCCTGCTCCACAACGCCGACTTCAAGCAGCGCATCCAGCCCCACTCGGGCCCGCCCACCCCGGACGACCTCGACGAGCTGCTGTGCCGCCGCCGCGGCACGAAGCTCTTCCTCGCCCACCCCAGGACGATCGCGGCGATCGGGCGCGAGCTCAACGCCCGGGGGATCTACCCGGATCACGTCGACCTCGGCGGGCAGCAGGTGCCGGCCTGGCGCGGGGTCCCGATCCTGCCCTGCAACAAGATCCCCATCACCAAGGAGCAGACCAGCTCGATCCTCGCCATGCGCATCGGCGAGGACAACCAGGGCGTCATCGGGCTGCATCAGACCGGACTGCCGGACGAGTACGAACCCGGCCTGTCGGTGCGCTTCATGGGCATCGGCGAGCAGGCGATCATCTCGTACCTGGTCAGCACCTACTACTCCGCCGCCATCCTGGTGCCCAACGCGCTCGGCATCCTGGAGAACGTGCAGATCGCCCACAGGCGCGCCTAGCGCATCCGTCGTACGGCCACGACAGCCCGGAACCCCCCGGGCCGGGCAAGTGTGCCCGGATCCGGGAGAGGCCACCCACCCCACCAAGGAGCCACGGATGCCCGATCCCGGGTTCTCCCCTCCGCAGTCGAGCCCGCCTGCCGCTGCGGCCCTCTTCGGGGACCACGTCCCCACCCCCACCTCCGCCCACGCCGACGGCGTCCTGTCCGCCCTGGCATCGGCCCCTCTCCCCGACCTGGAGCGGATCCTGCGCGGCCCCAGCGGCCTCGGCACCGCGAGCTTGCACCTGGCCCGGCGCGAGGAGCCGCCGGGACTGCCGGAGCTGTCGGAAGTGTCGGGGGAGTCGGAGCCTTCGGAGCCGTCGGAGCCTGCCGCAACGGAGGCCCCGGCGGAGGCCCTTCACATCCCGGGCCTCTACTACCACCCCGTGCCGGAGCCCGACCCCGCGCGGGTGGAGGAGGTCAGCCGCAGGGTCAAGGACTGGGCGGTGGACGAGGTCGAGCTGTTCCCCGACGAGTGGGAGGGCCAGTTCGACGGCTTCTCCGTCGGGCGCTACATGGTCGCCTGCCATCCCGATGCTCCGACCGTCGACCACCTGATGGTCGCCACCCGGCTCATGGTCGCCGAGAACGCGGTCGACGACTGCTACTGCGAGGACCACGGAGGCTCGCCGATCGGCCTCGGGGGGCGCCTTCTTCTGGCACACACCGCCCTCGATCACCTGCACGTGACGAAGGAGTACCAGCCGCAGTGGGCGGAGTCGCTGCACGCGGACGCCCCGCGGCGCGCCTACCGCTCCGCGATGGACTACTTCGTCCGGCAGTCCACCGCATCCCAGGCCGACCGGTACCGCCACGACATGGCCCGACTGCACCTGGGGTACCTCGCGGAGGCCGCCTGGGCCCAGACGGACCACACACCCGAGGTGTGGGAGTACCTGGCGATGCGCCAGTTCAACAACTTCCGCCCCTGCCCCACCATCACCGACACCGTCGGCGGCTATGAACTGCCGGCGGACCTCCACGCGCAGCCCGCCATGCAGCGGGTCCTCGCACTCGCCGGCAACGCGAGCACCATCGTCAACGACCTGTACTCGTACACCAAGGAACTCGCCAGCCCCGGGCGGCACTTGAACCTGCCCGTGGTGATCGCCGAGCGCGAGGACGTCTCCGAGCGGGACGCCTATCTGAAGGCGGTCGAGGTCCACAACGACCTCATGCGCGACTTCGAGGCCGAAGCCGCCGAGCTGGCCGCCTCCTGCCCCGTCCCGAGCGTGCAGCGCTTCCTGCGGGGCGTGGCCGTGTGGGTCGACGGCAACCACTACTGGCACCAGACCAACACCTACCGATACAGCCTGCCCGATTTCTGGTAAGGACGGAATCACCTGTGACCAGCACTGAGTTCACCACTGTCGACAGCGCATCCGCGTTCGTCCCCGCCCCGGCGACGCCCTACCAGGGCGACATCGCGCGCTACTGGAACAACGAGGCGCGGCCCGTGAATCTGCGCCTCGGCGACGTCGACGGGCTCTATCACCACCATTACGGCATCGGCGACGTCGACCACGCCGCCCTGGGGGATGCCGCCGACAGCGAGCACGAGAAGAAGCTGATCACCGAGCTGCACCGCCTGGAGTCGGCGCAGGCCGAAGTCCTGCTCGACCACCTCGGCTCCGTCGGGCCCGACGACACACTCGTGGACGCCGGCTGCGGCCGGGGCGGTTCGATGGTCATGGCCCACCAGCGGTTCGGATGCAAGGTCGAGGGCGTGACCCTGTCGGCCAAACAGGCCGACTTCGCCAACCAGCGCGCCGACGAACTGCGTATCCAGGACCACGTCCGCGCCCGCGTGTGCAACATGCTCGACATGCCCTTCGAGACGGGCCAGGCCGCGGGCTCGTGGAACAACGAGTCGAGCATGTACGTCGACCTGCACGACCTCTTCTCCGAGCACTCCCGGGTCCTGGAGGTGGGCGGCCGCTATGTGACCATCACCGGCTGCTGGAACCCGCGCTACGGCCAGCCCTCGAAGTGGGTCTCCCAGATCAACGCGCACTTCGAGTGCAACATCCACTCCCGCAGGGAGTACCTGCGCGCCATGGCCGACAACCGTCTGGTGCCGCAGGCCATCGTCGACCTCACACCGGCGACCCTGCCCTACTGGGAGCTGCGGGCCACGTCGTCCCTGGTCACCGGCATCGAGGAGGCGTTCATCAACTCCTACAAGGACGGCTCCTTCCAGTACGTCCTGATCGCGGCCGACCGCGTCTGACCGACGCCGACCGCAGGGGCCGGACCGTCACCGCGCGGTCCGGCCCCTGCGCGCGCGGCGACGCGGGCTGTCGCGGATCGCTCCACCTCCCCTACAGTGCGTGACGCCTCCACCCGTCCGTGACGAGGCACGGCCGCCGCACCGTCCGTGCCGACGTACAGCCCGCCGCACCGTCCGTGTCGACGTACAGCCGCCGAACAGGAGCAGCCCCGTGGCCACCCACGCCCGCCCCGGCTCCCTCCCGTCGCCTCCCGGGCGCCGGGTGCCGGAGCTCGATCCCGCCGTCGTCGGACAGTGGCAGGCCGGGGGAGGGGAACTCATCGAGCTGTTCGCTCAGGCGCGCGATCAGCTCGGCGGCATCGCAGCCTTCCGGCTCGGTCCGCGGCCAACCGTCCTGGTCACCGCACCCGAGGCCGTGCAGCACGTGCTCGCGCTCCATCCCGACCGGTACGTGAAGCGTTCGCACCGCGCACGGATGCTGATCGGCGACGGACTCCTGGCCGCGACGGGCGATGCGTGGCAGCGGCAACGACGGCTGCTGCAGTCCCAGTTCACCGGCCGTGGCATGCGCCGCTACGAGCAGCGGATCACCGAGGCCGCCCGGACCGCAGCGGAGCGCTGGGCCGGGTACGCCGCCACCGGTCAGGTCTTCGACGTCGGCGACGAGATGCGCCGCTTCGCCCTGGACACCATCTGGCGCTCCCTGACGGGACATGCCCTCGACCCCGCATCGGAGCGCGAACTGGCCGCCGTGGCCGCCGTGGTGGCCGCGCTGCCGAGCCTGCCTGCCGACGGCGCCGCAGCCCAAGGTGCGGTCGCCGCCGATCTGGCCAGGATCGACGCGGTGGCGAGCCTGGCCATCGCCGCCGCGCGCGAGGGCCAGGCCGGACCGGACGGTCCAGGTCTGCTGCATGTCCTGCTCGACGCGGCCCAGACGCGCCCCGAGTACACGGACCGGCTGATCCGCGACGAGCTGGTCACCCTGCTGGTCGCCGGACACGAGACCACCGCGACAACCCTGACCTGGCTCTACCTCCTGCTGGACCAGAACCCCAAGGCGCGTGAGCAGGCTCTCGCCGCGGGCCCCGACGGCTCGTCCGAGCGGCGACAGGCCGTCCAGGCGCTCGTCCACGAGACGCTGCGGTTCTACCCGTCGGCCTGGATACTGCCGCGCTGCGCGGCACAGGACGACATCCTCGCGGGGTACGAGATCGAGGCGGGCACCGACGTCCTGGTCTGCCCCTACCTCACGCACCGGGACCCCCAACTCTGGGAAGACCCGGGCGAATTCGACCCGAAGCGTTTCACCACTCCAGGTCGACGCCCCACCGACCCGGGAAGCTACTACCCGTTCGGTATCGGCCCCCGGGCCTGCCTGGGCCTGCAGTTCGCCCTCAAGGAGTCGACCACCCTCCTGGAACACCTGCTGCCGGCCCACACCCCGCGCTTCCACTCCACCCCGGCGAAGGCCACCTACAGCATCACGGTCCGCCCGGACGGCCCGACACCCGCGGTGCTGATGGACGAGGGTCAGCCCGCCTGACGGTAGTAATCGAACTGGGTCACCCCGTGGTAGCCGTAGCTCTCGGGAGGCAGTTCGTGCAGTGCGACGCCGCACCGGGCGAGCGGGCCGAGGAGGTCGGTCAGGAGCTGATCGGCCCCGGCGATGAACGCGGCCTTCTCCGCGGAGCTGTTCGTGCCCAGGGTGATGCTGACCTCGACGTGCGCGTCGAGGCCACCGCTCAGGGGCTTGGCGTCGACGAAGTAGCGGGCGGCCGGAACCACGTCGATGTGGACGATGGTGCGCGCGCCGGACTTGCCGAGGGCCGAGACCGCGAGGCCGGTGAGCCCCTCGGCGAGGGCGCGCTGTACGTCGCTGGGCAGGTCGGCGTCGGTGACGGTGACGCGGATGTACGGCATGGCTCTCCTCGGGTACGTGCTCGGTGGGCGCCTGCCGGAGTCGGCGGCACGGAGCAAGCCTGGCCGACCTGCAACGATGGATCCAACGCACCAACGTCATAGTCATATGAGGCCGCCGCATGACCGTGAACCTTCCCCAGCTGAGAGCTTTCCTCGCCGTCGTCGAAGCCGGCGGCTTCAGCGCGGCCGCCGCGGAGCTGGGCATGAGCCAATCCGCGGTCTCGCACGCCGTGGCCTCCCTCGAACGCGAGCTGAAGGCCCCGCTGCTGGTCCGCGCCGCGCCGGTACGGACCACGGCGCTGGGGGAGGGGATCCTGCCGCACGCCCGCACCGCACTGTCGGCGGCCCGGTCCGTGGCGGAGATCGCGGCCGAAGCCGTCGGGACGATGACGGGCACCGTACGTCTTGCCTGTACACCGACGGTCTGCCAGGGACTGGTCCCGGACCTGCTCCGGCACTGGAACGAGGCCCAACCGCAGGTGACAGTCCGGGTCTTCGAGGGCGAAAGCACCGAGATCGCGGCCTGGCTGGCGGACGGCGTGGCGGATGCGGCCATCGTGATCGACCCGCCGCCCGGCCAGGGGATCCACCTGACGGAGGACCGCTACCGGGCCGTGCTGCCCCGGGACCATCCCTTGGCGGACGAACCGCTCGTCGGCATCGGGGACTTGGAGGACGACCAGTTCCTGATATCGCCGAACAACTGTGAAGCGCGCATCCGCGCGATTCACGCCCAGGCAGGGCTGCCCTTCACCCCCGCTCACCGAGTGCGGGACCTGGCGACGCTGATCAGCATGGTGCAGGCAGGTGTGGGCGTGACGGTCCTGTCCGAGGTCTCGCGCTCCCTGCTCCCGCCCGACCTGGTCCTGCTGCCCCTGAAGCCGGAGATGTCACGCGACCTCGCACTGACCGGCCCTCGCACAGGCCCCTGGCACCCGGCGGTCCGCACACTGGCGGAGTCGGCCGCCGCCTGCCTCCGGCGCTAGGCGGGCTCGTCACTGCACGCCGTGCGGGCGGAACTGAATGCTGATGCGCCCTCCGGCCGCCCGGGTCGACTTGGGGATGGCGTGCTCCCAGGTGCGCTGGCAGGAGCCGCCCATCACGATCAGGTCGCCGTGCCCGAGCGGGCGCCGGACGGTCTCGCCGCCGTGGCGCGGGCGGAGCAGCAGGTCGCGGGGTGCCCCGACCGAGAGGATGGCGACCATCGTGTCCTCGCGGGCGCCCCGGCCGATACGGTCGCCGTGCCAGGCCACGCTGTCGCGTCCGTCGCGGTAGTGGCACAGGCCGGCCGTCGTGAACGCCTCGCCCAGCTCGGCGGCGTAGTGCGCGGAGAGGGCCTGGCGGGCCTCGTCGAGAATGGCGTGGGGGAGTGGTTCGCCGGCGCGGTAGAAGGCGAGCAGCCGCGGTACGTCCACGACCCTTTCGTACATCTGCCGGCGCTCGGCCTTCCACGGGACGTCCGCTGCCAGTCGCTCGAACAGGACATCGGCGCCACCGAGCCAGCCCGGCAGGAGGTCTATCCATGCCCCGTCGCCGAGGACTGTCCTGCGGATTCCGTTCAGGGGGCCCAGGCGCACGTCGTCGCTCTGATCGAAGAGTGATCCCTGGAGCTGGTGCGTCGCCATGCTGCCAGTGTACCCAATGATTCGAACGTATGAACTAATGTGCATGTCTCGCCCCAGTCGGTGACGCGCGTCACATCCGGCTCCTGTCAGCAATCGGGCCGCCGTCTCGTTCAGAGGGCACGCGAACGAGACAGGAGCAACGCCATGAAGCACCGCATCGTCGTCCTCGGCGCCGGATACGCCGGGGCCTTCGCCGCCGGGAACCTGGCCCGTCGGCTCTCCCCCGCCGACACCGAGATCACCGTCGTCAACGCTGTGCCCGACTTCGTCGAGCGGATGCGGCTCCATCAGCTCGCGATCGGCCAGGACCTCGGATTCCGCAAGCTCGCCGACATATTCGCGGGCACCGGGGTGCGACTGCGCCTGGCACGCGTCACCGGCGTCGACCCCGAACGCAGGACCGTCGCCGTGACCGGCGAGGACGGCGACGGGGAGCTCGCGTACGACACGCTTCTCTACACGCTCGGCAGCTCCGTGGCCCACCATGGCGTCCCCGGCGTGACCGAGTACGCCTTCGATGTGACCGGGCGGCCATCGGCGCTACGGCTGCGCGAGCGCATGGCCGGCCTGGAGGCGGGCGGCACCGTCCTCGTCGTCGGCGAGGGGCTGACCGGCATCGAGACCGCCACCGAGTTCGCCGAGTCCCGGCCCGACCTGTCGGTCGCGCTCGCCGCCCGCGGCGAGTTGGGCGCCTGGCTCTCCCCGAAGGCCCGCCGCCACCTGCGCCAGGCCTTCGACCGGCTCGGCGTCACCGTCCACGAGCACACCGGCATCGAAGCCGTCGAGCCGACTCGGGCGATCACCGCCGACGGTACGTCCATTCCCGCCGAAGTGACCGTGTGGACGGCCGGGTTCGCGGTGCACCCCATCGCGGCCGCCAGCGGTCTGGAGGTCGCCGAGACCGGCCAGATCCTCGTCGACCGCACCATGCGCTCGGTCTCGCACCCGGATGTCTACGCCGCCGGTGACGCCGTCTACGCGATCGGCGACAACGGCCGGCCGCTGCCGATGTCCTGCGCCTCGGCCGGCTTCACCAACATGCAGGCGACCGCCGCGATCATCGCGCGTCTGACGGGCGGCGAGGCCCCGACCGTCGGACTGAAGTACGTCGGCAACCACATCAGCCTCGGCCGGCGGGACGCGATCTTCCAGGCGGTGGACGGGGAGGCCCGGTCGAAGTCCTGGTACCTGGGCGGCTGGGCCGCCAGGCGCTTCAAGGCGGGCATCCTCAAGGGGTCCGCCCTGAGCATCGCCCACCCGACGTTCGGCATGCCGAAGCGCAGGCGCCGCCTGGCCACTTCGTCCGACCGGGCCGGTGTGGGGGTCGCCGCGTAGGTCGTTCGAGGGTGTTCTAGGTTGTTCCGCATGGACAGCGCAGCCATCGATCGGTTCGAGGCCAGCCGCGGCCGGCTGGCCTCGCTGGCGTACCGTCTGCTCGGCTCGGCCGCCGACGCCGAGGACGCCGTGCAGGACGCGTTCCTGCGCTGGCAGGCCGCGGACCGCGAACGGATCGAGGTGCCGGAAGCGTGGCTGACCAAGGTCGTCACCCACCTCTGCCTCGACCGGCTCCGCTCGGCACAGGTGCGCCACGAGCGAGCGGCCGGTGCCTGGTTGCCCGAGCCGCTCCTCGACGGCGACCCGATGCTCGGCCCTGCCGACACCTTCGAGCAGCGCGAATCGGTGTCGTTGGCCGTACTGACCCTCTTGGAGCGGCTCTCGCCGGTCGAGCGGGCCGTCTACGTCCTGCGTGAGGCCTTCTCGTACAGCCATGCCGAGATCGCCGGGATCCTCGACATCACCGAGTCCGCGAGCCAGCAGCACGTCCACCGGTCCCGCGTCCGGGTCGCCGCCGAGCGTCGGCGCGGCGGCGAGACCGACCCCGCGTCCGCGCGCCGGGTCGTCGAGGAGTTCCTCGCCGCCGCCATGTCGGGGCGGACCGAACGGCTCGTGGAGCTGCTCACCGACGACGTGACGGCGGTCTCGGACGGCGCGGGGCTTGCCAAGCGCCTCTTGCGGTACAAGACGCGCGAGCGGGTGGCCTCCTATGTGCGCGCCGGCTTCCGGCCCACTCCGGCGAAGCGACGCCTCGCCGGCGGCTCGCCCGCGCTCCATGTCGGGGTGGTCAACGGCTCCCCGGCCGTCCTCGCCGTGATCGACGGCCGGGTCGTGGGCGCCGTGGCCTTCGAAGTCAGCGACGGCAAGGTCGCGTCCCTGCGCGGCATCGCCGCCGCGAACCGGCTCGTGCGCGTCAACGAGGCCTGGAGCCAGCACGAACCGGACGTCCCGGTCATCAAGGCATGGTGACCAGGGGCCGTCACGCCGCGAACCTGGCCACGGCGACCGCCCAGGCGATGTAGAGGACGTTCACCACCAGCCGAGCCACCGCACCGACCGGCCGCTCCAGCAGCCGGGGACGGTCCGGCCGCGCGCGTCGCAGCGCGTCCACATGGGACACCTGGTAGCAGCTGATCAGGGCGGCGGCAGCCCAGCCCCCGGCCTGTCTGGTGCAGGGAGCCAGCACCAGCACACCCACCACGACCTCCGCCGCCCCGCTGACGGCTACGAGGAGCCGCTCCCGGCGGAGCCATGCGGGAACCAGCGTGCGGAAGTAGCCGGGGGCCAGGAAGTGCGTGACCCCTGTGACGGCCAGGAAGACGGTCAATCCGATGGCGGCGATAGCGTGCATGGCACGATGATCCGTTCACCTCGTGCCTGGGCACTTGAACAAAACGATCGCCGCATCGTCTTCGCCTCCGGCGCCGAGGCGACGATGTTCGCCGAGTCGCACCCGTTCCGCGTCGCCCGACACCGGCTGCCCGTGTGGAAAGCCGTGCTGCCGATCGGCGGCCGCGCCGAACTCCTGCAGTCGGTGGGGCCCATGGTGGCGGCCCCCGGGCTGATCGTGCCGCCCCAGCTGGCCCACACCTGCGGGGCGACCTCGCCGTACGTCGCTCTGTTCATCGACTCGTGGCGGCTGCCGCCCTGCCCGGGGCCGATCCGGCTCGACGCGGGCGAGGTCCGCCGCCTGCTCGCCGCGCTCGGCACCACCGATTCCGACGCCCCGGGCAGCCGCGTGGACCTGGCCGCCGGATACGCCGAGGTGCGGGATCGCGCCGGGTGTCCGGCCCCGCTCGATCCGAGAGTCGCCCACGCCGTCGACCTGTGCACGGTGCGCGATCCGGACATGCCCATCACCTTCGTCGCCGACGAGGTCGGCCTTTCGGCCCCGCGGCTGCGCGCCCTGGTCCGGCAGGACGTGGGCATCGCACTGGCCCGCTTGCGCCGATGGAGCCGGCTCCGCACCGCGATCGCCGACCTGCCGAATTCCACGACAGCCCTGGCCGCAGCCGCCGCAGGCTTTGCCGACCAGGCCCATCTCACCCGTACCGCGCGGGACTTCCTCGGGCGTACGCCTGCTTCTCTGCGACGCGGAAGTCTTCCATCAGGCAGCTCGGACCAGCCCGAATCGCCGCCTGCGCACGGGCGCTGAAGTTCCGCGTCACTGGCCGAGATTTTCGCCCGCTCGGACGCCCCTGGCGGCCCCTCTGGCGCCCTAGCCGTTCGGTTGCGGTAGGGGGAGTAATTGATACCCCTGTTCTCGCCTCTCGGTGGCATTCAGGGGCCTTCCTGCCATGGTGAGTGGTGGCGCGACCGGTAGTCTGGAGGCTGTTCCGGTCTGGAGTGCTGAGGCCGGTTCCCGCCTGCGTGGGAGGGCTTTGCCTGCCCGCGGGGCGATCTCTCTGTCAGTGATCTGGCGTTTCCGGCTGCCTTGCCGGGGGCGCTGTTCGTCGTGCCCGAAGAAGGAGCATCCGTGACCGAAGCTGGTACCTCCACCGCCACGCCTGCCCAGCCCGGCGCCGGTGGCCGGTCGTCCTACGACGCGAACGCCATCACCGTTCTGGACGGTCTTGACGCGGTCCGCAAGCGGCCGGGCATGTACATCGGCTCCACGGGGGAGAGGGGGCTGCACCACCTGGTGCAGGAGATCGTCGACAACTCGGTGGACGAGGCCCTGGCCGGAGTGGCGGACCGGATCGACGTGACGATCCTCGCGGACGGCGGGGTGCGGGTCGTCGACAACGGCCGTGGCATTCCGGTGGGCATGCACCCGGTGGAGAAGAAACCCGCGGTGGAGCTGGTGCTCACCGTCCTGCACGCGGGCGGCAAGTTCGGCGGCGGTGGCTACGCCGTCTCCGGCGGACTGCACGGCGTGGGCCTTTCGGTGGTGAACGCCCTGTCCACGCGGTTGTCCGTGGAGATCTGGACCGAAGGCCACCGCTGGACCCAGGAGTACAAGGCCGGCGTGCCGATCGCTCCGCTGTCCCGCCATGAGGCCACGGAGCGAACGGGCACGTCGATCACTTTCTGGGCCGACGGGTCCATCTTCGAGACCACCCAGTACTCGTTCGAGACTCTGTCCCGCCGCTTCCAGGAAATGGCGTTCCTCAACAGAGGGTTGACCCTCACCCTCACCGACGAGCGGCCCGCGGCGCGGGCCACCGCGACCGCGGACAAGGCAGGCTCCGACACCGTCGAGGAGCAGCGGGCGAAGACGGTGGCCTACCGCTACGAAGGCGGGATCAGCGACTTCGTCAGGCATCTCAATGCCCGCAAGGGCGAACCGGTCCACCCCACCGTCGTCGATTTCGCCGCCGAGGACGGCGAGCGTCTGCTGTCGGTGGAGGTGGCGATGCAGTGGAACAGCCAGTTCTCCGACAGCGTCTACTCCTACGCCAACACCATCCATACCCACGAGGGCGGCACCCACGAAGAAGGCTTTCGCACCGCGCTGACGACCATCGTCAACCGGTACGCCCGCGACAGGAAGCTGCTGCGGGACAAGGACGACAACCTCGCCGGTGAGGACATCCGCGAGGGCCTGACGGCGATCATCTCGGTCAAGCTGGGCGAGCCCCAGTTCGAGGGCCAGACCAAGGCCAAGCTGGGCAACACCGAGGTGCGCACGTACGTACAGAAGGTCGTGCACGAGCAGTTGGCGGACTGGTTCGACCGCAACCCGAACGAGGCCGCGGACATCGTCCGCAAGGGAGTTCAGGCGGCCACGGCGCGGGTGGCGGCCCGCAAGGCCCGGGACTTGACCCGTCGCAAGGGCCTGCTGGAATCCACGGCTCTGCCGGGCAAGTTGTCCGACTGCCAGTCCAACGACCCGAGCAGGTCCGAGATCTTCATCGTCGAGGGCGACTCCGCCGGCGGCTCGGCCAAGTCCGGCCGCAATCCCGAGTTCCAGGCGATCCTGCCGATCCGGGGCAAGATCCTGAACGTCGAGAAGGCGCGGATCGACAAGATCCTGCACAACCAGGAGATCCAGGCGTTGATCTCGGCCTTCGGCACGGGCGTGCATGAGGACTTCGATGTCGAGAAGCTCCGCTATCACAAGATCATTCTGATGGCGGACGCCGACGTCGACGGTCAGCACATCAACACGCTGCTCCTGACGTTCCTGTTCCGTTTCATGCGGCCGCTGATCGAGCACGGCCACGTCTATCTCTCGCGCCCGCCCCTCTACAAGGTCAAGTGGAGCCGGGATCACGCCGAGTACGCCTTCTCCGACCGGGAACGCGACGCCCTCATCGAACTGGGCCGTCAGGAGGGACGGCGCATCAAGGACGACTCCATCCAGCGCTTCAAGGGCCTGGGCGAGATGAACGCCGAGGAATTGCGCATCACCACGATGGACGTCGATCACCGTGTCCTTGGACAAGTGACCCTGGACGATGCCGCCGTCGCCGACGACCTCTTCTCCGTCCTCATGGGCGAGGATGTCGAGGCACGCCGCTCCTTCATCCAGCGCAACGCCAAGGACGTCCGTTTCCTCGACATCTGAGACACCTGAGATGTCCGAGACCCCCGATCCCAACTGCCGCCGCATCGGAGGAAAACCCGCGTGAGTGCATCCCCGCTCCCCTCATCCGCCGCCGCCCTGGCCGGGGCCGTGACGGGCGGATCCGACTACACCGCACGCCACTTGATGGTTCTGGAAGGCCTGGAGGCGGTTCGTAAGCGTCCGGGGATGTACGTCGGCTCGACGGACAGCCGTGGCCTGCTGCACTGCCTCTGGGAGATCATCGACAACTCCGTCGATGAGGCCCTGGGCGGCTACTGCGACCACATCGAAGTCATCCTCCACGACGACGCCTCCGTGGAGGTCCGGGACAACGGCCGAGGCATCCCCGTCGACACCGAACCCCGTTCAGGACTTTCGGGTGTTGAGGTCGCCTACACCAAGCTGCACGCGGGCGGGAAGTTCGGCGGTGGCTCGTACGTTGCCTCCGGCGGTCTGCACGGTGTGGGCGCTTCCGTGGTCAACGCCCTGGCCCACCGCCTGGACGTGGAAGTCGACCGGCACGGTCACACCCATGCCGTCAGCTTCCTCCGCGGCACCCCCGGCATCTACAACGGCAACGGCCCCACGGCGGACTTCACACCCGCCGGTGGCCTGCGCAAGGCCAAGAAGATCCCCAAGACCCGTACGGGTACGCGTGTGCGGTACTGGGCCGATCGCCAGATTTTCCTGAAGGACGCCAGGCTCAGTCTGGAGACGTTGCATCAGCGTGCGCGGCAGACGGCGTTCCTGGTGCCGGGTCTGACGATTGTGGTGCGTGATGAGTACGGTCTGGGGGAGGGCGGCTCCAAGGGTGAGGAGTCCTTCCGTTTCGACGGTGGCATCAGCGAGTTCTGTGAGTATCTGGCGCAGGACAAGGCGGTGTGTGATGTGCTGCGGCTGTCCGGGCAGGGCAGTTTCAAGGAGACGGTGCCGGTCCTGGACGATCACGGTCAGATGACGCCCACCGAGGTCACGCGTGATCTCGTCGTGGATGTGGCGATGCGCTGGGGCACGGGCTATGACACGACGCTGCGGTCCTTTGTGAACATCATCGCCACGCCCAAGGGCGGCACGCATGTGTCGGGCTTCGAGCGTTCACTGACGAAGACGATGAATGAGGTGCTGCGCTCGCAGAAGGTGTTGCGGGTGGCTGAGGACGACATCGTCAAGGATGACGCCCTGGAGGGGCTGACCGCGGTGGTCACGGTGCGGCTTGCCGAGCCGCAGTTCGAGGGGCAGACCAAGGAGGTGCTGGGCACCTCGGCGGCCAACCGGATTGTCGCCAATGTCATCGCCAAGGAGCTCAAGGCGTTTTTGACGTCGACCAAGCGTGATGCGAAGGCGCAGGCGCGGGCGGTGATGGACAAGGCGGTGGCGGCGGCTCGCACGCGGATCGCGGCCCGTCAGCACAAGGATGCCCAGCGCCGTAAGACGGCCCTGGAGTCGTCGTCGCTGCCGGCGAAGCTGGCGGATTGCCGCAGTGATGATGTGGAGCGCAGCGAGCTGTTCATCGTGGAGGGTGATTCGGCGCTGGGTACGGCCAAGCTGGCGCGGAACTCGGAGTTCCAGGCTCTCCTGCCGATTCGCGGGAAGATCCTCAACGTTCAGAAGGCGTCCGTGACGGACATGCTGAAGAACGCCGAGTGCGGCGCGATCATCCAGGTCATAGGGGCGGGGTCGGGGCGGACCTTCGACATCGATGCGGCTCGCTACGGGAAGATCATTCTTCTGGTGGATGCCGATGTGGACGGTGCGCACATCCGGATTCTGCTGCTGACGCTGTTCCAGCGTTATATGCGTCCGATGGTGGAGGCGGGCCGGGTTTTCGCGGCGGTGCCGCCGTTGCACCGGATCGAGCTGGTGCAGCCCAAGAAGGGCCAGGACAAGTACGTGTACACGTACTCGGACAACGAGCTGCGTGAGACGTTGTTGGAGTATCAGCGCAAGGGGATCCGGTTCAAGGATTCCATCCAGCGTTACAAGGGTCTGGGTGAGATGGACGCGGACCAGCTCGCGGAGACGACGATGGACCCGCGTTATCGCACGCTGCGGCGGGTCAACATCGGTGACCTGGACGCCGCCGAGCAGGTCTTCGATCTCCTGATGGGCAACGACGTCGCACCCCGCAAGGAATTCATCACCAGCTCAGCGGCCACACTCGACCGCTCACGGCTGGACCTGTAGCCGCCGGCGACGGCTCCCGAGATGAGACTGATCGGGTTTCGGGCGATGATGCTCACGAGCACGTTCCTTTCCCCGGTGCGCATGTCGGTGGTTGATCCGCCGTCCGGCACTGGGACGGCTGTCCGGCCGAGGGCGTCTCACGCGGGACCAGGGTCATCAGCCGCGGGAACAACGTCACTCGTTTGGCGGCCCGCAGGGTGAAGACCGCGGTCCATGCCGCGGATGTGAAGAGAGCGTTGCAGGCTCTCCATCTCTTCGGTGCCGTGGGCATGTCAGCCAAGGGCAGGCGAAAAGAGAAGCCGCGAGGAGGACGCTGCCGATGCTAGTTGTCGCTCTTTTGCTCTTGCCGGTCATGGGGCTCCTGATGGTCGCCATGGACCGCATCGAGGACCTGATGAACGGACAAGCGTGGCCGAGAACCGATCGGCGTGTACGTCACCTTCGCCTCATCCACGGGGGCGGACACGCGGGACGCCATCGAGATCCGGCCGCCGAGCACCACAGCGACGCGGCCTGACGTGCGAGGAAACGGCGCCGCGCCCACTTCTGTGGATGCGGGCGCGGTGCCGTTTCCCCGTGTGTCAGGGGTCCCCGACTCCGGGGGCTATCGCGCCGTCTTCTCGGCGAGCTTCTGGAACTCACCCAGGTCGTAGTTGGCCAGGGTGGAGTCGAGGTTCGTGAGGGCGCCGAGGCGTTCCACGAAGCCCTTGGGGTCGTACTCGATCTGAAGTGTCACCCGGCTCGTGGTGTCGCTGAGGCGATGGAAGGTCACCACGCCGGCGTGATCCACCCCCTCGACGGTGTGCCAGGCGATCCGGTTCTCCGGCACCACTTCGGTGAGCTCGGCGACGAAGTTCTTCTCCGCACCGGGCAGCTCCAGCTGCCAGGCGAAGCGGCGCTCGTCCATCGGCTCGACCAGGCGTACGTGACTGAGGAAGGCGGGCCAGCGTGTCACGTCGCTCCACAGCGCCCAGGCGACGGAAACCGGCGCCTTGATGTCGACGGACTCGAGCAGGGACGCGGACATACGCACCTCTTTCTGTACGGGGCTTTCTGTACGGGGTCTTCCGGGTGGGGAGTGGCCACGGATCTCCGGGCCGGTGGAGCATGGGACTCCGGTACCCCTCAAAGGGCCGCCCATGCGAGACGTCACGTCGTCGCGCGGGCGTCAGGCCTTCTCGCCGGATGCGGCGAGCTTCTGCAGGTCCACGGTCTCGCCGGGCGCGGGCTCCTCAGGGCTCACGGACTTGCCGTAGTCACTGAAGGTGGCGGTGTTGGGCTCCTTGCCGCCGGTCGACGTCGTGCGCAGGATGTACGGCTTGCCCTCGGTGGCCACGTACAGCGTGAGGGTCTCGCCGCCGGAGGTCTTCTTCGTCAGCCGGATCGCCTCGGCGCCGTCGACGTTCGTCGTCGAGCCCTTCTTCATGCCCTTGCGTTCCGACTTGTCCTTGTCCATGGCAGCCGTCAGCGCCTTCTTGTCGCACACGTTCTTCGCCGTGGCGTCGTCCGCGGGTGCCTTCACCCACTTGTCCGCAATCTTCGGCACGATCTTGTCACCGCCGGGCTGGCCCTTGAGGGCGGTTTTCCAGTATTTCTCGTCGCCCCGCAGGTAGAACGTCCCCTTCGTGTTCCGCACATCCGCGGACGCACCCTCCGTCTCGATGGAGCCGTCACAGTTCTTGTTCCGGTCCACGGACAGGTCGATGGTCATTGAGGAACCCGCGGACTGCTGCGTGGTCCCCTTCATGTGCATCGAGTCGGCTTGCTGGGTGGCCTTGACCGCGTCAGCGGCGATCTGATCGGCGCTCTTGCCCTCGAACGGCCCGCTCTTGTCGTCCGAGCTGTCGCCACCGCATCCGGCCAGCGCCACTAAGGCCGCTCCGGTCACCGCGGCCGTCAGAGTTCTGCTGCCCCTCGCCATGTCTGCTCCCTCCTGGGGGCGCGTCTGCGCCCTCCGGTCGTTCCGCGGCCGTCGGGGCCGCGGAACACCCGGTTACCCCGCTGCCGCGATAGATCACCGGAAGGGTGATGTCCACTTTCTGTGCCGGTGGAGCGTGGGGTGTCGGCAGGGAGAGGAGATGAGGGTGCGGCCGGGGCGACCGCGCGAGGACGCGACGGCCGCACGAGGACGCGACGGCCGCGCGCCTGGGGCGCCTGGAGCTTATGGTGACCGAGGGCATACGGAGACAGCCATGACGTCAGCCAAGAAGTCACACATCGACCTGGAGCAGTGCCTGCTCCTGACCGGCATGGGCAGCTTCGACTGGGACCTGGACAGCGGTGAGCTCAGTCTCGACGCCAGTGCCCTGGCGGTACTCGACCTGCGTCCCGATGAGTTCCACGGCCTGGTCACCTCTCTGCAGAGACGGGTGCCACCAGAGGAGGCCGTACGCGTCAGCTTCGCCGTCACCGAGGCGGTCAGCACGGGCGTCGACGCCTATGGCGTCTACTTCCGTGTCCGCCACCGTGACGGCACGCGGCACCTCAGCCACGCCCGTGGACACATCCTGCGCGACGACGAGGGCCATGCCGTGCGTGCCGTCGGCATCGTGCGGACGGCCTCGAACGACGGGCAGGAGCTCGCGGCCACGGACCCCAGGGAGGAGCGCCGTCAAGGCATCGCCCTGATGGTGCAGGGCACCACGGAAGCCCTCTCCCGGGCCGTCACGGTCGACGACGTGGTGGCCGTGCTGTCGGGTGCGAGCGGCCTCGACCGGTTCGCCGCCGACGGCCTGGTCCTCGGCCTGGTCGAGGGGGAGAACCTGAAGCTGATCGCCCTGGTGGGCCAGACGATGCAGGCCCTCGACGAACTCAAGCTGCACAAGGTCGACGAATCGCTGCCGCTGGCCGAGGCCGTCATGACCCGCCAGCCCCGTTTCGTGGGCTCACTGCCCGACCTCGGGCGGCGCTTCTCCCGCCTGGGGCCGTACATCACGGAGATGGAGCTCGACTCGGCGGCGTTCCTGCCCCTGGTCGCCCAGGACCGTGCCATCGGCGGGCTCGCGCTCTTCTACCGCGGCCGGAAGGACTTCAGCGACGCGGACCGCAACCTCTGCATCGGTCTCTCCGGCATCGTCGCCCAGTCGCTGCAGCGCGCCATGCTGTTCGACGAGGAACGGGACCTCGCCAGGAGTCTGCAGGCCACGATGTTGCCGCGCGGGGTCCCCGATGTCCCGGACTCCGAGGTCGCCGTGCGCTATCACGCCGCCTGGGGCGGTCGTGACGTCGGAGGAGACTTCTACGACGTCATCACTCTGCCCCGCGGGCGGATCGGCGTGGTCGTGGGCGACGTACAAGGACATGACACCCACGCCGCGGCCATCATGGGGCAGCTGCGCATTGCCCTGCGGGCCTTCGCCGGGGAGGGGCACCCGCCCGCGACGGTGGTCTCGCGCGCCTCACGCTTCCTGGCAGAGCTGGACACCGAGCGGTTCGCCACCTGCACCTATGCCCAGTTCGACCCCACCACCGGCATCGTGCGCGCCGTGCGGGCCGGACATCTGCCGCCCCTCGTGCGCCATGTGGACGGCCGCGTGGGCGTGCCACGGGTCCGCGGCGGGCTGCCGCTGGGCATTGCCACCGACTTCGACATGGAGGACTACCCCGAGGTACGGCTCGACCTCGTGCCGGGCGAGACCCTGGTGCTGTGCACGGACGGGCTCGTGGAGGACGCCGGTCTCGACCTCGACACCGGGATCCAGCACCTCGCCGAGGTGTTGTCCACCGGACCCGAGTCGGCCGAGGACCTGGCGGACCATCTCTCGCGCGTGCTGTGGAAGAGATGGGGCAGCAGTGACGACGTGGCGCTCCTGGTCCTGCGCAGGCTCCCCGACCCCGGCACGCTCCAGGAGCCGCGCATCCACCGGTACGTCCACCAGGCCGACCCCGAAGGACTCGCCGACGCACGCGCGGCGCTGCGCGAACACCTCGCTTCGTGGGGGCTGGGAGCGGTCGCCGACGATGTCGAGGTGGCCGCCGGTGAACTCCTCGTCAACGCCCTCGTCCACACCGACGGGGGCGCCATCCTCACGCTGGAGGTGCTCACCGGCCCGCCTCGCCACGTCCGCCTGTGGGTGAAGGACCGCTCGAGCACCCGGCCCCGCAAGAGGTCCCCGGTGGAGACCGCCACCTCCGGCCGAGGACTGCTCCTGGTGGAGGCGGTCGCGTCGCGCTGGGGAATCGAGCCACGTGGCGAGGGCAAGGCCGTCTGGTGCGACTTCGCCGCGCCGGAGGCGTGAACGGCCCGGCTCACATGGTCTTCCACGCCTCCGCTGCACACCTCTGCCCGCTGCAATACGTCTGCCGCTGCCCTCTCAGGCAGCGGCAGACGTATTGCGGCTCAGTCGTGCGAGCAGGCCAGCGGGCCAGTAGGCCAGTAGGCCAGGGTTCAGGCCTTGTCCTGCATGCTGCTGCGAGCCGGGTTGGCCTGTTCGCCGGCCTTGGGGTCCTTCTCGTCCGCCTTGGCGCGCACTCCCTGCGCGATGCGCTCACCGATGGACTTGTCGATGTTCGACCAGTACTCGAAGGCCCTGGCGAGCACGGGCTCGCTCACGCCGTTGAGCAGGTGTCCGACGACGTTGTCCACGAGGCGCTCGCGCGCGGCATCGTCGAGGACCTCGCGCACCATGGTGCCGGGCTGGCCCCAGTCGTCGTCCTCGGCGTGGTCGACGTAGGCGGCGCGGGTGATGTCACCGTCCGCGTACCAGCTCGGCGGGGCGTAGCGGCTCGTGTCGGCTGCAGGGCCGCCCTTGGAGTTGGGCGCGTAGACCGGGTCCTCCGTCTTGCGGTAGGCCATGGCCCCGTCCTTGGAGTACGTCCGCAGGGGCGCGACGGGGGCGTTGACCGGCAGCTGCTGGTAGTTGCCGCCGATGCGGTGGCGGTGTGCGTCGGCGTAGGAGAACAGCCGCGCCAGGAGCATGCGGTCGGGGCTCGGACCGATGCCGGGGACCAGGTTGTTCGGCTGGAAGGCCGCCTGCTCGATCTCGGCGTGGTTGTCCGTGGGGTTGCGGTCCAGGGTCATCCTGCCGACCTCGATCAACGGGTAGTCGGCATGCGGCCACACCTTGGTCAGGTCGAACGGGTTGAAGCGGTAGGTCGCCGCGTCGTCGTACGGCATGACCTGCACGTGCAGGGTCCAGCTGGGGTACTCACCGTCCCGGATGTGCTCGAAGAGATCCCGGGTGTGATAGTCCGTGTCGGCCGCGGCCATCTGGTCGGCCTCGTGCTGGGTGAAGTGTTCGACCCCCTGGTCGGTCTTGAAGTGGTACTTGACCCAGAACCGCTCACCCTGCGCGTTGATCCACATGTAGGTGTGCGAGGTGTAGCCGTTCATGTGGCGCCAGGTGCGCGGGATGCCTCGGTCGCCCATCAGCCATGTGACCTGGTGGGCGGACTCGGGGGAGAGGGTCCAGAAGTCCCACTGCATGTCGTGGTCGCGGAGGTTGTTGTCCGCCCGGCGTTTCTGGGACCGGATGAAGTGCTGGAACTTCATCGGGTCCTTCACGAAGAAGACCGGGGTGTTGTTCCCGACCATGTCGTAGTTGCCCTCGGTGGTGTAGAACTTCACCGCGAATCCGCGCGGGTCACGCCAGGTGTCCGGGCTTCCGCGCTCACCGGCGACGGTGGAGAAGCGCGTCACCAGGTCGGTCCGGGTGCCCGGCTGGAAGAGGGCTGCCTTCGTGTAGGCACTGACGTCCTGGGTGACTTCGAAGTGGCCGAAGGCGCCGCTGCCCTTGGCATGCGGCTGCCGCTCAGGAATCCGCTCCCGGTTGAACTGCGCCATCTGTTCGATCAGATAGGAGTCCTGCAGGAGGATCGGCCCACCGGCGCCGACCGTGAGCGAGTGCTCATCGCTCTCGACCGGAACGCCGGCGTCCGTGGTGGTCGCCTTACCTGTGACGTCGCTCATGGGTGACGAGTGCCTTTCGGTGGGTGGTGTTCTCTGCGCCGCGAGGGTCCGGGTCAGCAGCTGCGAAGGGCCGTGTGCGAGGGGTCTGCTCCCGGCTCGTGGCTGGTGGCTGGGCGGATTCGGCAGTGCATCGGCATCGTGTCCATCTTGCGTCTTTTATGCGGGTGTGGCCATTTGTTCACGTGCTTCCGGACGCGGAGTTTCGCGGGACCCTGACCGAGTGCCCGACTTGGCGCCGCCAATACGTGGCGAGCCTTCCGTTTTGCTCACGCCGAGGGCTGGAGCTGACTACTCCAGAAACGTCGCGGTGGCCGTCACGAACTGTTCTGCGTCGTCGAGCCAGGGATAGTGACCCGCTGACGGCTGCACCACGAGAGCGGCGTCGGGGAACAGCGTCGCGAACTCGGCCACCGGCCGAGGGGGACTGTTGACGTCGAACTCCCCGGTGAGCAGCAGGACGGGCATCGCGCAGCGTGCCAGCTGCCTACGCGTGGTCTCCGGGTCGAAGGCGCCCTCCGCGGCGAAGCCGGCGACGGCTTCCTCGTTGCCCGGCCGGCTGGCCGCATGGTGCTGCTGTGCGGCGGTGTCCCACCGGCCGTAGAAGAAGGGGCTGATGGCCTCCCAGTCCGTGCCGGTGCCTTCGGTGATCGCCTCCAAGGCGGCGAACGCCGACGGGAACCACGGTTCGTTCGCGCGCAGTTGAACGAGCTCGCGTCGCACCTCACCGGTGATCTCCACCCCGACGGCCCGGGTCCCCGGGCTGATGAGGGCGAGCTTGCCGAGGCGCTGTGGGTGCCGGGCCGCGTACTGCGTCGCGACGTTGGCGCCGCCGGAGTGGCCGAGCAGGTCCATTCGGGGGAGCCGGAGATGGTCGCGCAAGGCCTCGACGTCCTCGACGAGGCGGTCGCACCGGTAGGAGGAGGGATCCTCGGGAACCGCGGACCGTCCGGTGCCGCGGCTGTCCAGGACGATCAGCTGCCGGTGCGCGGCCAGGCCGCCGAGATCGCCGAGGTAGCGGGAATCCGCGGGGCCGCCGGGGATGCAGACGACGGGGGCACCGTCTCCCTGTACGTGGTAGGCGAGCCGGGTTCCGTCAGGCGCGGAGTAGGTGGGCATGCGCCCATCGTGGCACTCACAACCAGGTTATACAACCTCGTTATAGAACCCGGTTATGACGCCGGAGGGGCTGGACGGTATAACCGAGCCATGGCAGCTGACGAGGGCACTCACCAGAACGCCGGGGCGCTGACCGAGGGGCAGGCCGAGCGGATGCTCGCCGGCATGAACGAGGTCATCCGTGCGGGCGAGGAGATGCGGAAGCTGCGCGCGGAAATGATCCAGCTCTTCGCAGGCTTCGGCTGGACGCAGGACAAGATCGCCGAGCTCGCGGACATGAGTCAGCCCGCCGTGTCCAAGCAGATGGCGAAGTCCAGGGCGGGCGAGCACATGCTGCCGCCGATGGATCTCCACCTCGACCAGCGGGACCTCCCCTGGCTGGAGGGGCGTCTGTGGGGTCTGACCGAGGGTGTCTCGGAGGCCTTGGACGACGGTGCGCACTGCACTCGATACGTCCATGCCCTCGCCCGGGGAAGGAAGCGCTTCACGCCCCAGAACGTCGACGAGTTGCGACGCCTCCTCGAAGAGGACCTGAGGCGGCATCAGGCACAACTGCCGAGCAGCCACCGGCAGGCGTACGACGAGATCAGCCGCCGCCTCGACATCCCCGAGAACGCCACTGCCACCGCCACCACCGGCTCGGCTTCCGTGCGTCGCGCCATCGCCCGGGAGATCCAGCGCGATCGGCTGAGGGGTGATGTCTGATGAGCGACGGCCGCCGTGACGCGGAGGATTGACCCTGCATTTCGGCGTCAAATTGCACTCTGTGGCAGGTCTTTCGGCTTCGTAGAGTGGTGATCACAACGACAGCGGGTCCGCTGCCGAATCGAAGGGAACACCACCATGAACAGCAAGAACGCCGACTTCGCCGCCCTCCTCACCCGCGCCGCGGAAGCTGAGACCTCCGCCGACCCGAGCAGTGTGATGACGCTGCTGGCCGACACGGACGGACCGGATGGGGGGTTCACCGCGTACCGCTCCTCGTTCGCCCAGGGGGCCGTCGGGGCTCCCGCGCACTTCCACACCAAGGCGACGGAGCTCTTCTTCGTGATCAGTGGCTCCCTCCAGGTCTTGGTGGGCGAGGAGATCACCGTCCTGAACGCCGGCGACTTCCTCGCCGTGCCGCCGCACACCCCGCACGCCTTCGCCGCGGCTCCGGGCTGCGAGGCGGACGTACTGTTCCTCTTCACGCCCGGCATGGCCCGCTTCGACTACCTGCGCCTGCTGGGCAGCGTGATGCGCGGCGAGAGTGACCCGAAGAAGATCGCGGAGTCCTCGGAGCGCTTCGACAACCACTACGTGAACAGCCCCGTCTGGCGAGACGCACTCGCTGCCTCGTAGGCGCGTAGGGCGCGTGAGGTACGTGGAGCATGCGGGCGGGGGAGGGGAAGGCGGCTCTCAGGCAAGGGAGTTGGCGTGTACGCGAGTGCAAGTGGACGTTCCGTGCCTGCGGTTGACGGCCCTGTGGGAGGGCGATCCGCGACATTCTTCGAAAGCGGGTGCGAGTACTGCCGGTAACGTCGGCCGTACTCTCTCGACTTGAATGGATGTCGCTCGAACTTCTTGTTTCCCGTGAGTCGCCTGTGTCAAGGTGAGCGTCCTCGCGCCGAGGCAATGGTCAGGCCCGCTTTTCTTGTTCGCGATTTCGTGCCGGTCGTCGACCCAAAAGGTCGTCAGTTGGCCGTATTCGGACAGTCTTGTGGTTCAGTATCGCGGTTCAGGCTCGCGGTTCGTTGATCTAATTCCCGCCTTGGTGAGTCCCAGGTATGAACCAATCAGCCGCCCGCATTTCGATGGGCGCGATATCCCGTGTGCCGTCCTTCGGTTTGGAAGGAAAAGGTTCTGTGCAAGCGCCCCACCCCCCACGCCCGTCCTACCCCCCTCGTCCCGGTGTGAGCCCCGCGGAATCCGACATGAGCCTCGCCGCCCGACTGCGAGGCCGGACAGAGGAAGAGTCGGACCGGCCCGTCGCCCTCCTGCTCGCGCGGCACTGGCAGTCGGCGCACGACTACTCGGCCATCTGCCTCGCCACGTGGGCGAGTTCGGCCTCGATGGTCGCCACGGCATCCTTCCATCAGGTACTCGGGCACATGGCGCGCGGCGAGCCGGGCGGTGCCCTGCGTCCCCTTCTCCTGGTGACCGTGAGGGAGACGGTCAGGGGCTGGTGCGTCGACGACCACATATCCGCTCTCATGCCGGAACTCCGCAAACCGACCGGCGGTCGCGGCATGCGTGCGGCAACCTCCATGACACCCACGAAGCGGCAACTCGCCGCGCGTTCCTTCTGGGCCCTTCCGGGAGTGGCCCAGTGCCTCCTGTGGCACACCGCGGTCGAGGCCGAGCACATATCCATACCCGCTGGTTTGTCGGGCTTGAGTGCCGACCTCGCGGTCGACGCCCTCGAGCAGGCACGGGAACAATTCCGGGCGGGCATCGTCCGCGCCCACCGGGAACTTGCACCGACCAAGGAATGCCCCCTCTACAACCGACTCATCGACGTCACGATTCGCCGCGGTGGCGCCTTACTTCCCGATGTTCAACACCATCTGACGGAGTGCGGCCACTGTCGTGACGTTTCCGACCAACTCGGCCTTGTAGAGAGCGGGTTGGGAACTCTTCTCGCCGAAGCGGTACTCGGCTGGGGTGCCCGTCGCTACCTGGAGTCGAGGCCGGGGCGCGGGCGCCCCGCGACGCGTGGCGGAGCAGCCGCCGGGCGCGGCGGCAGGCACTCGGGCGGCGGCGGACGCCATCGTCCTCCGTCGCGCATCTCCCTGCCGGGCGGTGCGCTCGGGCCCGCGCGGACATACTCCAAGGCGCTGCGTACCGGAGCTGCCCTGGGGTCCGCCGCGCTGCTCGCGGCGGTGCTCGTCGCCATCCTCTCGTCGGGTGACGGCGGCGACGGCGGGTCCGTGCCCCCGACCGACATGGCCGGAAGCCGTGAAACCCACCCGAGCGTGGATCCCGAGGCGCCGCCCGCAGGTTCACCCCCTCCCACATCCGCGGGGTATCCCGACAGGTCGGACCAGGGCAGACTCCGCAACGTGGCGGCGGACCTGTGCCTCGACATCCGGGGCGGCAAGGCCAGGCCCGGTGCCGAGACGAAGCTGGCCGAGTGCTCGGACGAGGCGGATCAGCAGTGGTCGTACGCGAAGAACGGACTGCTGAGCAGCGTCGCCCGTCCCGAACTCTGCCTGGACTCCCACGCGAACGACGGCGTGACCACCCTCGGCAGATGTGTGGCGCCGTCGGACGCGCACGCCGATGAGGTGCGCTACGACCTGACCGTGCTGGGGGAGTTGCTGCCCCGGTGGCACGAAGGTCTCGCGGTCACGCCTGCCTCCTCGCGCAAGGGCGCGGATGTCGTGGTCAAGGTCCGTGACGGATCTGCCGACCAGCGATGGATGCTCGACCCCTCGACGGCATCACCGGACACCAGGTCGATCGACGGAAAGGGCGGCGCCTCGGTGAAGTCCGGCCCTGACGAACGGCGTGCGGACGGCGACACCTGCACCGGCGCGACTTGCGGGCCGCCATCGCCCGGAGCGCAGGGGCCGGGGCCGAGGGGCGACGGGCCGAGGGGCGACGGGAAGAAGGGCGACGGAGCGAAGGGTGACGGGGCGAAGGGCGAAGGTCGACGGCCCTCGCCGGACTCGACCGAGCACGGCGACGTGCACAAGCGGTATGCCGAGGTCGGCTGCTGTGACGGATCCGAGCCGGTCGCGCCGGACCGTCCCGGTGATCGCCTCCGTTCTCCCGCAGTGCGAGCGGAAGATCTGGACGGCGCGCCCTCGCGCGAGGCCCTGACGGCGCGTGAGATGCCTGCCGCTGCCGCCGGGCCGGGACGCGAAAGGGACGGTGCCGGCCTGGCCCCGTAAGAGAGGGAGGAGCGGCAGAGGCCAGGCGGGCGCAGCCGGTGATTCCTCGATCGGGTGCTCGTGCGAGCATCCCGGTATGAGGTGTTTCGAGACCGTCACGCACATCGCCGCGTCTCCGGCGACCGTCTTCGACCTGTCGTTGGACGTGGATCTGCACACCGCGTCCATGGCCCGCTCCGGGGAGCGGATCGTCGGCGGCATCCGGGCCGGACGTATGGCGCTCGGTGACACCGTGACCTGGGAGGCCAGGCACTTCGGTATGCGGTGGCGGATGACCTCGCGCATCAGCGCGTACGAGCGGCCCGGAAGATTCGTGGACGAGCAGGTGGCCGGGCCGTTCAAGCGGTGGCACCACACGCACTACTTCGCGCCGGACGGGCGCGGGGGCACGGTGATGCGTGACGTGATCGAGTTCGCCGCGCCGTTCGGCCTGTTGGGGGCGGGCGTGGAGGCGGTTGCCCTCGGCCGGTACATGCGGAAGCTCATCGAGGCGCGCAATGCACATGTGACGGCCTGCGCCGAGGCATCGGCCTAGGGCAGCCGCCGACCGGCGCCACCGGCCACGACGCCCCGACCTGCCCCATGTCCTCAAGGGGCGTTCGGCCCCAGCCAGGGGCAGCGACGCGGCCTGTCCGATACCGCCGCCTGATCTTTTTCAGGCGGCTCGGCTGACGTCCAGCCGTTCGGACGACGGCTCGTATCCAGCTGCCCTGTAGGCGGCGACGGCGGCAGCGTTCGAGCTGGGGGTGCTGACGAGTGCGCTTGATGCGCCCAGTTCACGTAGCGCTGCCGCAGCGGCGACGCTGATCGCCGTCCCGTAGCCGCGACCGCGATGGTCGGCGTGTACGCCCACCGGCTCCAGCAGGCCGGGTTTGCCGGGCCCGGCCGACCAGACCGTCGCCGCGGCCACCGCGTTGTCCTGGTCGTCGTAGCCGATCAGGCAGCGGGCGTCGGCGTAGACCGGCCCGGCCGCGAGGACGTGCCAGATCTCCTCGGTGAACGCCGGGCTGTTGAACGCCGATCGGTGCACCGCGGTCCGTACCCCCGCCGTCTCCGGACCGGCTACCTTGATCCGCAGGCCGGAGTCCTTCACCGGCTCGGCGAGGTCGTGGCGCAGCGGCGTCCACGGTTCGTCCGGATTCCAGCCCGCCTCCAAGAGGACCTCGCGGAGCAGGGCGCCGTTGGGGACTTCGAGGCCGACCTTCCCGGGCGGCAGGACCCCGCGCTCCGGATCATCGAGGTCCGCCAGCAGTTGGCGCGCCAGATCACCGTCCTGTCGCAGGTCCGGCGCGGTCGTCAGGCGCAGCACATCAGGGCCGTCCAGGTATCCCACGGCAACGATGCGTCCGTCCACGCTCCAGGTGCGGACGGCCGCGGCCAGGCTCTCCGCGCCCAGCGCCCAGGCCCAGCCGAGGTCTCCCGGATGGAGTTGCAGCGGCGTGCGGTCGTCCTGCCATACGCGGAGGGCATCCACGGCCCCGGTCAACCCGTCGACGCCGGGCATGTTCAGAACGATCGTCATGTCCCGCATCTCACACCACCGCGGCGACCGGCCGCACTTGGTTTTACTCGGCCGACGGTGGAGGAGCCCGGCGCTCGAACGCGTGCTGAACGACACGTCCTGCCAACTGACCCCTTCTCCTCAGGGGCTGAGGGGAGGCGGGCTCCACCGTTAGGGCAGGAGCGATCCATCGATGTGCTGCCTGGCATCGTGTGCCGTGACACCGCCGGGCGGATCCTTGTTCACCGCCGTCCCGATGATGTGTCGCGCTTCCTGGGGCAGTTCAATTGGATGCTGGGTGGGGCCACAGAGGTGGGGGAGTCGTACGAGGACGCTGCCGCGAGGGAGTTGTCGGAAGAACTGGGTGTGCAGGGACAGCCGCAGTTCGTGTTCAAGTTCCGCTGCGCGGGCGCGATCAGCCCTTACTGGCTCGGGCTGCACACGGTTGCCGTGGAGGATCCGGTGCGACCTGCCGCCTCGGAGATCGCTTGGCACGCCTGGTTGACGGAGCACGAGCTTGCCGACCTGGTGCGCCACGAGGTGTTTGTGCCCGATGCTCGTGAGGCGTTCGACCGGTACCGCGCCTTGTCCCAGCCGTCGCAGGACCACTCAGGGACCATGGAGCATGCGTGGAAGCCCCCGGGCATGAACCTGCCGTAAGCAGAGACTGGGGTGACCGGCCAGTCCCAGAAGCGGCAACTCGACGCGCTGATACCGAAGTTGACGGGCTGGTTCGACGACCTGATCACGCAGCCGGCGGCCGCGTCGGCCTACGACCCGTCCCGCCTGGAGCACCGATTCGACCTGGCCGCACCCGAGGGCGCCGGGGAGTCGGTGCTCGCCTCGGAGGAATACGCGGGCGGACACCAGGACTGGCACGCCTTCTCCTACGACAAGTCCGGCCTGACGCTGGGCGCCACCGGCGCGCCGGGAGAGACGATCCGCACGGTGGTGCCGGGCACCGTCCGATTCTCCGGCATGCCGCTGCCGCGGCTGTGGGCGATGGAGGACGGGCGCACCGACTTCGGTGCGGTCACTGCCGACACCACCGACCTGATCCGGCTGCTCTTCACGGAGTTCGCGCTCGTCTACAGCAGCGACTGGTTCGTGCTGCCGTGCGACCTGGACATCCAGGGAGCGGACTCCGGCGCCGCCGACACGGGTCTTTTCCTGCCGCCGAGTGTGCCGCAGGTGGCGGACGGACCTGCGATGGAAGAGGTCGTGCTGATCCGCGACGAGGCCGCCAACATGGTGTGGGGCGTCGAACGGTCGGTGCTGCTCGCCACCGGGGATCCGCTGCGCGGCGAGGAGGCGGCGGAGGAGACCCTGGCCCACCGCAGGCGCCTCGCCCCTGCCCACACGCCGCCGCCCCCGTCGGCGCCGATCGCCTACGAGGCGATGAACACGGTGCCGGAGAACTGGATCCCGTTCATCCCCGTACACGTGCCCGGCAGCAACCGGGAGATCCAGCTCCAGCGCGGCGCCATGCCCCGGGTGCTCGACGGAGCCACGACGCAGCCGGTGCCGGTCCGGCCGCGGACCTCGCTTCTGCGCGAGGGCCTGGACGCCGGTCAGCCCTACTTCGTGCATGAGGAGGAGGTGCCGCGAGCGGGCACCAGGGTCTGTGCTGCCTACAACCGCACCCGCATGCCGCACGGGCACGTCGTCGTCTGGTACGGCATCCGCCGCTCCACCGGCCGCGGGGAGGGTTCGAGCACCCTGGACTGGGACAACCTGGTCAACCGCCCCCCCCTGGCACGGCTACGTAGCGCCGACTCCCCGCTCCTTGTACGAGTCGTCGTACCAGTCGTCTCCGTCCCCCGAGAGTGACCGTCCGAGGTAGTCCTCCAGGTCCCGGGCGACCCAGCGCCGACTGTCGTTCTCGTGTTCCCATACGAAGATGTCGGCTCGCGGAGGCCTCCGTACGAAAGCGAACTGATCGCCGCCTCCGTTGTCACCGAAGAAGAGGAGCGCGTCGAAAGGCATGTACAGGTCGGCGAAGGACCTGTCGGACCAGAAGAGAAGATTCTCCTCGACGATCCGCTCCAGGGGCCAGACCGTATCCACGCCGCAATGCCCCACGATGCCGTCGGTCTCGCGCAACAGACTCACGAGCCCGGACGGCAGGGAACACCCCAGCCTTCGCTCAGCGGCGGCCACACCGGCCGAGTCGACCGGCGCACTGAACCCGGCCCCGGAAAACGCCCTGCCTGCAACCTCTCTCCACATGCGAGCAGCCTAGAGAGCCCCACCGGCAATGCTGAGACTCACCCGGGGTTCACTGCCGACGGCGAACCGAACGCTCGGAGCACATAGCCGTCGAGGAGTTCCCCGAACTCTTGTGGTGAAGCGGGCTCCGGCGCCTCGCTCACGAGGGCCTCGTCGAGACTCGCAAGGAAGTCCACGTCAGCCCAGCCGCCCCGGAACAGAACCACGAGGAGCTCAGAATCCTCAGGCCCGGCGATGCTGATGCCGACGGAGTCGGGATCCTCCACGCGCGCACGGTCCCGCTCCAGCCGCCACGGCCAAGTCGCAGCCGCGTCACGCCAGGTGAGCGGCCCGGGCAGGAGGCCGGCGGTCGTCCACTGCTGCCTACGTGCGCTGATCTGGGCGGCCGCCTCGTCGAGATCGATGCGTCGTTCCACCAGCTGATCGTCGACCACACGGCACGGCCGTGTCCACCAGCTTTCGCTCGGTGGACCGGGGGTGGAGGGGGTGTTGGCGGCAGGGTGTCGCGTGGTGGTTAATGGCGTGGGTGGGGAGTGCCTGCTGTCGTGTGTGCCGGTGCGAGGGCTGGAGTTGCCTGTGAGTGGTGAGTCGTCAGGTTCGTCAGGGGTGCCGGGGGCATCGGGATCGCTCGGTTCTCCGGGGGCGTCAGGTTCGTCTCGGCGGTTCGTCGGTCGTTGTGTGGTGGTCAGCGGGGGAGCCCAGGGAATCGGTGCCGCGACGGCCCGGCGGGTCGCGGCCGAAGGGGCCGGGGTGGTGATCGCCGACGTGGATGTCGCGGAGGGCGAGCGCACCGCGCACGCCATCCGCAAGGACGGCGGGCGTGCGGTCTTCGAGCCGTGTGACGTGGCCGACGAAGAGGCGTGGGCGCGGGCGGTGGCGGTCGCCCGCGCCCACTTCGGTCCGGTGACCGGCCTGCTCAGCAACGCCTACACAGTGCGCGGCGGCGCGGCCGATGTCATCGAACCGGAGGACTGGAACCGGCAGTTGTCGGTCATGCTGACCGGTGCCTTCCTGGGCGTACGGGCCTGTCTCGACGACCTGCGCGCCACGCGCGGCGCGGTGGTCCTGGTCTCGTCCGTGCACGCTGTCATGGGGCTGCCCGGACGTCCCGCCTACGCGGCGGCGAAGGCGGGCCTGACCGGTCTGGCGCGCCAGCTGGCGGTGGAGTACGCACCCGTCGTACGGGTCAACGCCCTGCTGCCGGGGCCCATCCTGACCCGCGCCTGGGACACGATCGGCGAGGACGACCGGGCGCGCAGCATCGAGCAGACGCCCGCGGGCCGCCTCGGACGCCCGGACGAGGTCGCGGCGAGCGCCGCGTTCCTGCTGAGCGACGAGGCGTCCTTCGTCACCGGGGCCAGTCTCGTGGTGGACGGCGGCTGGAGCGTGTACAAGACGTCCGCCTGAGACGTCCGCCTGAGCCGAACCGCCGCCGTCCTGCTGCCCGCCGTCCTGCTGCCCGCTGTTTGCTGCCCGCCGCCGTCGGCCATCTGCCGTGCCGCTCAAGGAGGTTCACCTGATGAAGATCACCCGTATCGAGACGTTCTCGGTGCCGCCCCGCTGGCTGCTGTGCCGCGTGGAGACCGACGAGGGAGTGGTCGGCTGGGGCGAGCCGGTGGTCGAAGGACGCGCGGCCACGGTCCGTGCGGCCGTCGGCGAGTTGGCCGAACTCCTCATGGGCAAAGACCCGTCGGGCATCGAGGACCACTGGCAGGTGATGACGAAGGGTTCCTTCTACCGGGGCGGCCCCGTTCTCTCCAGCGCGGTGGCCGGGCTCGACCAGGCGCTGTGGGACATCGCGGGCAAACGGCTCGGCGTGCCGGTGCACGTGCTCCTCGGCGGTCCGGTCCGCGAGCGGGTCCGCGCCTACAGCTGGGTGGGTGGTGACACCCCCGCCCACATCACCGATCAGGTGGCGTCCCAGGTCGAGGCGGGTTTCACCGCGGTCAAGATGAACGCGAGCGGCCGGATGAACCGCCTTGCCACCGTCGCGGACGTCGACGAGATCGTCGACCGTGCCACCGCGGCCCGCGAAGTCCTGGGCCCCGACCGGGACTTCGCCCTCGACTTCCACGGCCGCTTCCACGCCGCGAACGCCCGCCGCCTGCTGCCCCACCTGGCGCCGCTCGCCCCCATGTTCGTCGAGGAACCGATCCTGCCCGAGTACGACCACCTGCTGCCCGCCCTGGTCGCCTCGTCGCCCGTGCCGATCGCCACCGGCGAGCGCCTGTTCTCGCGTCAGGACGTGCTGCCCGTCCTGCAGGCCGGTGTCGCGGTCCTGCAGCCCGACCTGTCCCACGCGGGCGGCATCTCCGAGGTCCGCCGCATCGCCTCGCTCGCCGAGACCTTCGACACCCTCATCGCCCCGCACTGCCCCTTGGGCCCCGTCTCGCTGGCCGCGAGCCTGCAGATCGCGGTCAGCGTGCCCAACTTCCTGATCCAGGAACAGTCGATCGGCATCCACTACAACACCGGCGCGGACGTCCTGTCCTACCTCGCCGACACCGAGGTGTTCCGCTTCCACCAGGGCCATCTGCTACGCCCGACCGGACCGGGGCTCGGCATCGACATCGACGAGAAGGCCGTGCGCGCGGCCGACGACAGCCAGGCGGACTGGCACAACCCGGTGTGGCGGCACGAGGACGGTTCGTTCGCCGAGTGGTGAGCCGAGTGGTGAGGGGAGCGGGGCAGGAGAGGGCGGCACGTGCGAAGACCGCGCCGCGGAGGGCGAGCCGGTAGCTTGGGAGGCGTGGACCCGGTTCAGTACGAGGGCGACCGCCTGCGCGGGTGGGAGGTCGCGCGCCCGCGCCGCCCGTCGCCGTTCGACGGCGTGGAGGTGGCCGGATTCCGCGACCGGTCGGCGGCCGGACTGGACATGCGGGTCATCCCGCAGCCGCTCGTGACGGTCGTGATCGAACTGGGCGACGACGCCCTGGCCGTCGACAACACCAGCGGCAGCAGGGCGTTGAGGAGCCTCGCCGCCGGGCTCGCCCCGGGAGAAGTCCGCATCCGGGGGGAGCGTGTGGACTGCGTCGAGCTGCGCATGTCGCCGGTGAGCGCCTACTCGTTGCTGGGTGTCTCGCTCTCCGATCTGAACGGCCTCGTGATCGGCCTCGACGAGCTGTGGCGCCATGAGCCCCGGCTCCGCGAGCAGTTGACCGGGGCGAAGGAGCGGGAAGGCCGCTTCGCGCTGATGGACGAGTTCCTGGCGCGGCGCCACGCGTCGTCGCGGTCGATGGACCCGGAGGTCGTCGCCAGCTGGGAGCACATCGTCTCCCGCCGGGGCCAGGTGCGGGTCGGTGACCTGGCGGTGTCCTGCGGGTGGAGCCGCAAGCGCCTGTGGTCGAGGTTCACCGCCCAGGTCGGCCTGACACCCAAGCGCGCCGCGATGCTCGTACGCTTCGACCGCGCTGTACGAGGCCTGTCGGCGGGCCGGGGCGCCGCCGAGGTCGCGGTGGCGTGCGGGTACGTCGACCAGTCCCATCTGCATCGCGACGTACTGGCCTTCGCGGGCTGCACGCCGGGCGCGCTGGGCCCGCCGCCGGACACGGACGCGGACATGGGTACGGGCACGGACACGGCAGGCGGCAGCCACGTGTGACGACGAGCGCGACAACCGGTGGCGGGGAACATTCGTCCAAGACGTGACGCGCCGCGGCCGGTGAGGGTGGGGCCATGCAGAGCCATGACCCTGGGAGCGGTGTCGAGGCGCACGCCGTCGCGTGCGGATCGCCGCCGAACATGCCCGCCCTGGTGCTGATCCACGGATACGCCGCCCCAACGGCCTGGTGGAACCCGCTTGTTCTGCTCCTCGCCTTCACAGGGGCAGGGCGCGCTCGTTCACCACGTGTTTCATGACGAGCGTGGAGCTCAGGCGCTGCACGCCCGGCAGGGTGGCGAGCTTGTCGTCGTAGAGCCGCTGGAAGGCGGGCAGGTCCTTGCTGACGATGCGTACGAGATAGTCGGGATCCCCGAACAGGCGCTCGGCCTGCTGGATCTCGGGGATCTCGGTGAGAGCGTGCTCGAAGGCGGAGACGGTGTCGCGGTCCTCCTGGCGCATGGTGACGAAGACCAGCGCCTCGAAGCTCAGGCCCACGGCGCGCGCGTCCAGGATCGCGCGGTAGCCGCGGATGGCCCCGCTGCGTTCCAGTTCGCGCAGCCGGCGGTGGCAGGGGGAGAGGCTGAGCCGCACGCGGGCGGCCAGTTCCGTGACCGTCAGACGGCCGTCGTCCTGGAGCTCCGCAAGAATCTTCCGGTCCACATCGTCCATGGGGAAGATCCTGCCACGAAGGCCGCCTCAGCTGGCAATACTTGGAAACACCTTTGGGCGTATCAGAACTAATCTCCTACTCAGAACCTGTTTGAGAGGGAGAAGTGCGTCGTGGCAGTCAGCTCCATCACCGCCTTCTGGGCGGTCTCAGTCCTGCTCATCCTCGTGCCGGGGGCGGACTGGGCCTATGCGATCAACGCAGGGCTCCGTGACCGGTCCGTGGTGCCGGCCGTCAGCGGTCTCCTGCTCGGCTACGTCGCGCTGACCGCCGTGGTCGCCGCCGGGGTGGCGGCGGTCGTGGCACGGACGCCGTCCGTCCTCACCGCCCTGACCGTCCTCGGCGCGCTCTACCTCGTGTGGCTCGGCGCCACGACGCTGGCCAGGCCCGCCGTGGCCGGGACCGGATCGCAGGACGCGGAGAGCGGGGCGGTGGGGGCCCGGGTCCTCAAGGGGGTGGGCATCAGCGGCCTCAACCCCAAGGCGCTCCTGCTCTTCCTTGCCCTGCTGCCGCAGTTCACCGCCCCGCACGCCAGCTGGCCACTGGCAGCCCAGATCGGCACGCTCGGCCTGGTCCACACGCTCAGTTGCGCCGCGATCTATCTGTGCGTGGGCGTACTGGCCCGCACCATCCTGCGGGCACGCCCCACAGCCGCGCGCATGGTCACCCGTGTGTCGGGCGCCGCCATGATCGTGATCGGCGTACTGCTGCTCGCGGAACGCCTCGCAGCCTGACGCGGGACCGGCGCAAGCCCTGAGGCGGCCCGCCGCGCGCCCTCAGGCGGGACCGGCGCAAGCCCTGAGGTGGCCCGCCGCGCGCTCAGGCGGGTACGTCACGCGGGCTTCGGCTCGCCGCTCCACTCGTGCGCGAGCAGTGACCAGATCTCCATGTCATGGCGGACCCCCTTGTACAGGGACTGCTCGCGCAAGGTGCCGTCCAGATGCATGCCCATCCGCTGGGCGACGGCACGGCTGCGGGCGTTCCCTGCGCTGTTCCACCACTCGACGCGGTGCATGCCGCGCTCGCCGAACGCGTACGCGATCAAGTGCCGGACCGAGGCGCTGATCAAGCCGTGGCCCTCGCCCGCCGGTTCGGCCCAGACACCGATCTCGCAGGTGCCGGACTCCGCGTTGAACTGCACGAACATCACGCCGCCGAGCAGGATGCCGTCCCGCCAGATCCCGTAGATCCGTCCGGAGTCGGCGGCCTGCTTGTCCGCGTAGCTCTGGAGGGTGGCGCGGGCGGACTCCAGATCGGTGGAGCGGGAGGCCCAGGGGATCCAGGGGTCGGTGTGGGACCGGGCCCGGTCGATGTGGGCCAGGAACTCGGCGTCCTGCCAGGGCTCCAGCGTGCGGAGCTCGGCATTCTCGGTCAGCGGTATGGCGTACATGGCTGGTCCTATGCGGTTGTCCGGCTGGGCGGGAGCGGTGTCGGGCGCTGCGCACCAGGTACGTAACGAACGTTGGGTATGTACTCTAACGGTTATGACGCCCCCGGCCCGTACAGATCATGACGCCCGCAGGACCGAGGTCTCCCAGGCGGTGTGGCGCGTCCTGGCCGCCCACGGCTTCGGCGGACTGACCCTGCGTGCGGTCGCCGCGGAGATGGGGGCCACCACCGGCCTGCTGACGCACTACTTCCCCAGCAAGCGCGCACTGCTGCAGCACGCCCTGGAGGTACTGGACCGGCGCTCGGCCGACCGCCCGCGCCCGGCGGCGGAGCGGGCCGGTGAGGCATCGGGGCTCGTGATGCTGCGGGCGACGCTGCTCGACATCCTCCCGCTGGACGCGGAGAGCGCGGCGAGCAACCGGATCTGGGTGGCCTCCTGGGACGTGGCGCTCGCCGACCCGGAGCTGGCGCGGGAGCACGCCGAGCGCTACCGCCGAGCGCGCGAGCGAAAGGCCCGGCACATCGCCGAGGCCCAGGAGCTGGGCGAACTCCCGCTCGGCCCACGGCCCGATGACACCGCTGCGGCGGCCCAGAGCTTCGTCCTCGGTCTTGTCGTCCAGGCGCTGTTCGCGCCTCAGGAGTTCCCCGCCGAGCGGCAGATCGCGCTGGTCGACGAGTACCTTGCGCGGATGGGCGGCGGGGGCACAGGTGCCTCCGAGCAGTCGGCCGACGTGTCCGGATGATCAGTGTGCATCCGGGGTGGGTCAATCTCCCGTGGCCCGCGGCTGCTGGAGCTTCTGGAGCCGGTCGTGGTGCGGCAACTCCCGTCCCCGTCAGGCGCGTTGGAGCGACCACTGCCGCGTGACCCCTCCGAGCTGGTCCAGGATCGTACGCACTCCGTCGCGTGCGCGCGCCTAGAGCCAGTCGTGCTCACGCGCGTAACGCGCCGCGTCGTGCCGGGTACGTGTCTGGGTCTTCTGCATGGCGTTCGAGAGGTAGTTGCGTACGGTGCCCTGCGCGAGGCGGAGACGGATGGCGATCTCGGCGACCGAGTAGCCGTCACCGGTCACCCGCAGGACGTCGATCTCCCGGTCGGTGAGGGGGCAGTCGTCCACGACGGCGAGCGCGGAGACGTCCGGGTCGATCCAACGCCTGCCCTCGTGCAGCGTGTTGATGACCTCCGTGATGTGCGCGGGTTCCGCCGATTTGCTGACGAAGCCCTGGACGCCGAGTTTCAGTGCCTTGCGGAGCACCCCGGGCCTGGCGTGGCGGGTCAGCATCAGGATCACCTGGTCCGGCTGAACGCGGCGGATCTCCGCGACGGCGCCGAGGCCGTCCAGACCGGGCATCTCCAGGTCGATGACGAGTACGTCGGGCCGGTGCCGCAAGGTGGCCTCGACGGCCGAGGCGCCGTCCTGCGCTTCGGCGAGCACGGTGATCTCGCCTTCGAGCGTCAGCAATGCCGCAAGGGCCTTACGGAGCAGGGCCTCGTCGTCGGCGAGCACCACGCTGGTCATCGGTCGCCCTCCCGCGCGGCGGAGGGCCGCGTCGCCGAGGGACGTGAGGGACGTGAGGAGAGCGAGGGACCTGAGGCAAGCGAGGGAAAGTCCGCGGCCGTGAGGAAGCGCCCGTCCTTCTGCTCCACCGTCAGCTCGCCTCCGTCGGCGCCCACCCGCTCCCTGAGGGCGGCCAGTCCGCCGAGGGCGGGAAGGGGAGTCTCCGGAGCGCCGTCGTTGGTGATCGTGATGCCCGATTCCGAGAGAGTGATGCGCACCCGCGTGGCTTGCGCGTGGCGCAGGATGTTGGTCGTCGTCTCGCGGAGGACCTGGCCGAGCAGACCGTTGATTCTCTCGTCGACGTCGACGTCGACGTTGACGTCGGCCTCGCGGTTGACGCGCACGCGGATGTCCGCGGCCTCGAAGAGGTTCTTCGCGTTCTCCAGCTCCACGGACAGGTTGAGCCGCCGCTGTGCGTAGGCGAGCTCCTTGGTCCGGGTGATGGTGTCGCTGACCAGGGCGTGCACTTCCCGCAGTTCCTCCTCCACGCGCCCGACGTCGCTGCGCAGCAGCTTCTCGGCCAGCGTGATCTTCAGTTTGACCACGTGCAGGGTGTGGCCCTGGATGTCGTGCAGATCGCTGGCGAAGCGCATGCGCTCCCGGACGACCGCCAGCTCCGCCTCACGTTCCCGCGACTGCTCGATGACCTTGTAGAAGCGCTGGTTGACGAACATGAGGCCGGTCGCCGCGAGGGTGATGCCCGTGGGCAGGAGGACGTACACGATCAGGGTGCCGACGACGTCGTCCGGTGATTCGAGCAGCCTCGCCGCGCCCACCGCGGCGATGAAGGCGCCAAGGCCCAGGGTCGCCGCGGCGTGGTGGCGCGGCAACTGGGAGATGAAGTACGGCCCCACGATCGTGATGCCGTAGCACGCCGTGCGACTGTCGGTCACGAGCACGCCGACCAGCCATACGGCGGCGGCGATGACCAGGCAGGGGAGCACGACGCGGGAGGTGTCGCCGGCCGTCCACCGCTCGACGATCACCAGGCCCGCCACCACGCCGAGGGCCAGGACGGCGGCCTCCCACAAGCTCTGGGCATCGATGGCCACCAGCACCGCTCCCACGACGGCGAGCGGCGGGATGAACATGGTGAGGTTGACGTTGCGCAGCCGTCCCTGCGTCGTCCGGGCGTGCTCGGCCGTGGGCTCCATGGGTGGGTCTCCGGGTCTCCGGGATCGAACTGCAGAGCTGAGAACTGCAGAGCTGAGAACTGCAGAGCTGAGAGCTGAGAGCTGCAGAACTGCAGAGTCTGCCCGCAGTATTCTTCCGGCTCCGAGGGTGTCACCAGTGACACCGCGTCATGCCTTCACCCCGAGCCCGAGGAATGTCATGGCGCAGTGGTGACACCACGCCCCTGCCGGACGGGCGTGACGACGGCTGAGATCGATGCATGACCTCGACATCCGCCTCGACACCCGTCATCGACGTTGAACGCCTCAACCTCAGCTACGGCGACTTCCATGCCGTGAAAGACCTGTCCTTCCAGGTGGCGAAGGGGGAGCTCTACGCCCTGCTCGGCACGAACGGCGCCGGCAAGACCTCGACCCTGGAGACCATCGAAGGCCACCGTGCGGCCACGTCGGGCACCGTGCGGGTCTTCGGGCAGAGCCCGCGGGACCGGCGCGCCGTGCGGCCCAGGATGGGCATCATGCTGCAGGAGAGCGGATTCTCACCGGACCTGACCGTGAAGGAATCGGTCGGCCTGATGGGAAGCCTCTCCCGGCGCAGGGACCGGGTCGAACGCGTGCTCAGCATCGTCGACCTCACGCACAAGGCCGGAACCCAGGTCTCCCAGCTGTCCGGCGGTGAGAAGCGACGCCTGGACTTCGCCACCGCCGTGTACGGCAGCCCTGAGCTGATCTTCCTGGACGAGCCGACCACCGGCCTGGACATCCGGTCCCGGGACGCTCTGTGGGACGCCGTGGAGAAACTGCGCGAGGACGGATCCACCATCGTGCTCACCACGCACTACCTGGAAGAGGCACAGCAGCGCGCCGATCGCATCGGGCTGATGCACCAGGGCGCCTTCCACCAGGAAGGGACGGTCGCCGAGCTGACGCGGACCCTGCCGGCCGCCATCCGCTTCTTCCTGCCTGCCACCGCGCCCGCGCTACCGCTGCGGGCGCACCACGAGAGTGACGGGAAGGTCGTCGTCGAGACCTTCGGCCTGCAGAAGGACCTCCACATCCTGCTCGGCTGGGCGCACGCCAACGCGGTGGAGCTGCGGGAGCTCGAAGCCGGGCCGACTCGGCTGGACGACGTCTTCCGTGCCATCGGCAGCGCATAGCCCGCTCCCACTCCCGGAACTTCCCAGAAGAGGACCTTCACCATGCTCTCCATCGCTCGGAGCGAGCTCACCCAGATCTTCCGGAACCGGCTGATCCTGCTCAACAGCTTCATCATTCCCGTGGCGGCCTGCGCGTTCTTCGTCCACCAGCACGAAACCTTCGCGGACCTGCGCAGCCTCGGATACATCGCGGCGGTGGTGATGTTCACCGTGGCGGCCTTCGGGCTCTACGCCACCACGGTGACCACGCTCGCCTCGCGCCGCCAGACCCTCTTCCTCAAGCGGCTGCGCTCGACCCCGGCGGGCGACGCCGGCATTCTCTCCGGGCTGATGCTCCCGGTCACCGTTCTCGCGCTGGTCCAGGTGACCGTGATCCTCGCGGTGCTGGCCGTCGTCGCCGGTGAGCCGGACAGCATCCTCCTCCTGGCGGCGGCGGTCCTCTCGACGCTGATCATGATGCTCGCCCTGGGCCTTGCCACGGCGGGCCTGACGAACTCCCCCGAGCACGCCCAGGTGACGACGCTGCCCGTCAGCCTCGGCGCCATCGCTGTCGCCAACTGGGTGGCCATCACCGGCACGGAGGAGCTCACGCTGCTCAAGCGACTGCTCCCCGGCGGCTCGGCCACCGAACTGGTCCTCAACGCCTGGAACGGCGGCGTTCCCGTGGCGGAGTCCTTGCCGCTGCTGCTGCCCACACTGGGCTGGGTCGCCGTGTCGGTCGCACTGGCCTCCCGGCTCTTCCGCTGGGAACCGCGGCGGTGACTCCGGGGCAGGGCCGCGGACGAACTCAGTGGCTACGGCAGGATGAGTCCCCATGACGGATGGGAGAGACGAACTTGCGGAGCTGTTGCGGCGCGCGGGGTTGGACGTCGTGGGGGAGAGCCGGGTCGAGAACGTACTGCGGCCGTCGGCCGCGTGGCGGGGGATCGGCTCCAGCGAAGCCCGGCCGGTCGTCGCCGTGCGGGCAGACCGCTCCGACCTGAGCGCCGAGGTCGACGCGCAGTGGCACCGGCTCGCCGTCGACCTCGGGATCCTGGGCGAGGACGGTGTGTTCCTGATCGATGTCGCCGGGGGCTGGACGGGCTGTACGCCCCGGCGCTGGACGCGGGTGCGGCTCGCCGTGGACTGGAGCCTCGCCTCGGTGGCGGGTGAGCGCGCGGGGCGGCCGGAGTTCGTCACGCTCTCGACGGGCGGGGACGCGCTGCTCGGCGTGACCGCCGATGAATCCGCCGTCCGGATCATCGCCGTGGAGGGGGTCCGCGAGCGGCAGGAGGCGGCTGCCGAGGCGCAGGCCCGGGAGACCTCGCAGGAGCGGGCGGCTGCCTGGGCCTCGCTGTTCGAGGGGGCGGCCCCTTCGGCGGCGCTGCGCGAGGCGTGGGCGCATGGGCTGACGCTCAACCCGGCCACCCCCGATGACCTGCGGGGCGATCTGCTGGGGCTCTCGCACCACCTGCTGTGGAGTCGGCTTCCGGCCGCGGTCGTGGAGGCGGCCATCGCCCATCCGGAATGGAAAGTGCGGCAGTTGCTGGCCGAGGCCCAGCCCCTCACGGCCGAGCAGTGGACCCGCCTCGTGATCGGCGAGCAGAACGTCCGGCGCCGGTGGGGCCTCACCATGATCGCGGCGGACCGGCGCGCCGAGCTGAGCGACACCGCGTACGAGCAGTTGGCCGCCGACCCGTACGCCCCCATCCGCGAAGAGGCCGCTCGTCTTCCTGGACTGCCCGCACGGATCCTGGTCGCCCTGGCCGACGACCCCGAGCCGGGCGTACGCGCTGCGGCCTGCCGCGCCGCGTGGACGCATCTCGACGACCTTGCGCGGCACGGACTCCTGGCCGACCCCGACAGCAAGGTCCGCGCCACGGCGCTGCTGCGGCACCATCAAGATCACCCACTGTCCCGGACGGTCTGCGATGCCGAGGGACTCACGGATCGCGCGGTGGAGACCTGCAGCCTGGAGCGGGACCTCGCCGAACACCTGGTCCGCCACGGTGATGCGGCCCAGCGCCGCTCCCTCGCACGCAATCCGCGTCTGGACCCGGACCTTGTCGCCCTTCTCGCCCAGGACCCCGAGGAAGGCGTTCGCGGGGAGGTGGCCCAGCGTCCCGACCTCACCGAGGAGCAGCGGGCAGCCATCCCCATCACCTTCGATCCGGGCGTCCACCACCACGCACTCGACTGGGTCGTGGAGCTGCACGACGACCCCGATGCCCTGCGCCGCCTGGCCGCTTCGGCTCACCCCCTGGTACGCAGAAGCGTCGCCCGCGCCCGCCACCTCCCACCGGATGTCGTCGAACTCCTCGCCCAGGACGAGGACCGAGTCGTACGCCTCTTCCTGGCCGAGTCCTGCGACGACGCACCCGCCGCCATGCTCCTGGAGGTATGGCAATGGTGGACCGGCAGTCTCAGCGCCCCCGATCGCCCCCGCGGACACCCGAACTTCCCCCGCGGCGACCTCCTGCGCTACGCCGACGACGCGAACCCCCGCATGAGTCAACTGGCCCTGGACGACCCGGAGTCGACACCGGACCTGGTGGAGAGACTGAGCCGCGACCCCAGCGAGGAAGTGCGCCACCGAGCGGCAGCCGACCCACGGCTGACAACCGCGTCGGCGATACGGCTGCTCGACGATCCGCATGACTGCGTGCGCCAGGCCGCCGCCCGGCACCCGCAGTTGCCCGCACGCGTGCTGGTCCGGCTCCTGGGGGACAGGGACACCGCACGAGACGCGGCCCGGCACCCGGCCCTGCCTGCCGGCGTCCTGCGGCAGCTGGCCGAACGGCTCCAGGGCTGAGTGAGATGCGTCAGCGGCCCGATGTCCGCGACCGGTGTGCCGCGACGCCGGTGAGGTTCGGCTCGATCTCTGGGTGCAGGACCAGTGCGTCGTCGTAGTCGCCGCGGTGTTCGTGGCGGTAGGGGAGTGGTTCGGTGACCGGCAGTGTGCGGAGGCGCTCGCGGAGTTCGGCTGCGCGGGTGCGGTAGGCGGCGGGAGTGAGGCGGTCGGCGCCGTAGACGACGTAGGGCGGCAAGGCGTCCATCCCCGTGTACCAGAACGTGCCGTGCAGCAGCGGGAACAGCACCTCGTCCAGCTGGCCGTGGATCCCGCGTGGCCCGAAGCCCGACTCCCGCGCTCCGACGGTGGTGACGACCATGGCGCGCTTCCCTGCCAGGCCGCCGTCGCCGTATCGCAGGGTGCGTCCGGAGGGGTCCTGGAGCCCGAAGGCGAAGCCCTGTACGAGGACCCGGTCGAACCATCCCTTGAGGATGGCGGGCGGTCCGAACCACCACAGCGGGAACTGGAACACCAGCGCATCGGCCCAGGCGATCTTCTCCTGCTCGGCGGTGATGTCGTCGGTCAGCTTGGCCGCGCTGTACGCGTGCTCCTGTTCGGCGCCGACCAGGAGCCGGTCGACCGTCTCGCGGTGGAAGTCGCCGGAGTCCACCACGGGCTTCCAGTCCATGGCGTAGAGATCGGACTCGCGGACCTCGTGCCCGAGGTCGCGCAGCTCCCGGATCCCGTCGTCACGCAAGGAGCCGTTGAGGGATTGCGGTTCGGGGTGTGCGAATACCCAAAGAATCTTCATGCCTTCGATCCTCCGCCGCGGCCGGGCGGGGGACGAGTGGCCAGATGGCCAGGGAGTGCAAGGATCTGGCCACGGTGATGCGGGGGCGGTTCTGGGCGTTTCCTGCTGGGCTCATCGAGTGGCGTCTCACCCTCAAGGTGAGGGTGAGGGTGAGGGTTGGTGTGGGCCTTCCTTCGGTTATCCGGTGACCCGTAGCCGGTAGCCGGTAGTCGGTGGTCTCCTTAGGTGGCGGCGCCGTACTTGCGTCGGAACAGCGTCGCGGTCGCGGTCGTCAGTCGGTCGCGCGCGTGCTCTCCCGCACCACGAGCTCGTAGCCCGCTGTGAGCCGCGTGTGCGGGGCCATCGCTCCGGCGTCGATCCTGCGCAGCAGTGCGTCCACGGCCAGTTCCGCGATGCCCCGCTTGTCGGGGGCGACGGTGGTCAGGCTCGGCACGCTGTAGCGGGACTCCTCCACGTCGTCGAACCCGGCCACGGCCACATCGTGCGGGACGCGCAGGCCGTGCTCGTGCGCCACCCGCAGTGCACCGGAGGCCAGCAGGTCGTTGAAGCAGAAGACGGCGTCCGGCGGGTCGTCGAGGGCCAGGAGCGCCCGCATCGCGTTCGCGCCCTCGGTGCGCGTGAACGCCTTCGTGTCCGGGGCCAGTCGGGGGTCATGCGGGACGCCCGCGGCGTGCAGCGCGGTCAGGTAGCCGTGCATGCGCTGGACCGTCGTCGCGTGGGCGGGCCCCGATGGCTGTCCGATGACGGCGATGCGGCGCCGGCCGAGGGACAGGAGGTGGTCGGTGGCCTCGCGCGCCGCCGCCGAGTTGTTGATCAGGACGTGGTCGGCGGGGATCTCGTACGACCGCTCGCCCAGGAGCACGAGCGGTACGCGGCGTTCGCGGGCGGCGAGTGCCTGCTCGTCGAGGCGCAGCGGGCTGAGCAGCACGCCGTCAATGAGCGGGTCGCTGAGCCCGCAGGCGATGCGGAGTTCCTCGTCCGCGCTGCCGCCGGTGTCCTCGATGAGCACGGTGCAGCCGCGCTTCTTCGCGGCGGCGATGACCTGCGCGGCCAGCTCGGCGAAGTACGGTGCGACGAGTTCGGGGACGGCGAGCGCGATGATCCCGCTGCGTCCGGTGCGCAAGTGACGTGCCGACGCGTTGGGTTGGTAGTCGAGGTCCGCGATCGCGCGCAGGACGCGTTCGCGTGTCCGGTCGGCGACTCGGGTCTCGCCGCGGACGACGTTGGACACCGTCTTGATCGATACCCCGGCGCGCTCCGCGACGTCCTTCAGGCGTGTGCCTGCCACGGTTTTCTCCCTCCCCCTGACCTCCGCCGACAGCAGCAGCGTACGTCATGGTCCAACGTTGTAACTGGTGAGGAGGGGGCAGGGTCCTTCGAGTGCGTGAACAGGTAATGCAGGCCTAGGTGTTGACGCCGTATTGCCAGCTGAGTACAACGTTGTAAACGCAGCAGGCAGCCACGCAGTGCGGTTGTCGTCGCCGAGCATTCCAACGTTGCACTCCGCCGTGGAAGGACGCATGCCCATGCGGGACCGCATACCGACCCCGTCGCCGCCCGCCCCGTCCCGCCGCCGTGTGCTGCGCGGAGGGATCGCGCTCGGCGCGGCCGGCGCCGCCGCGCTCACCGCGTCAGGCTGCGGCAGCACGCTCGCGCAGGGGTTCACCGGCGGCGCGCCCTCGCCGTCGCGGCTCAACTTCTGGAACCCGTTCACCGGCGGCGACGGCGAGCGGATGCTGGCGATGCAGGACGCCTACCGGGCCGCCCATCGCTCGACGGAACTGAAATCGGCGACGTTCCTGTGGGGCAACCCGTACTACACGAAGCTGACCCTCTCCACGCTCGGCGACCGGCCGCCGCAGGTGGCGGTGGTCCATCTGTCGAAGCTGCCCACGCTCGCCGAGGCCGGGCTGCTGACCGAGCTGCACACCGAGGAGCTGGCCCGGCACGGTCTGACCGAGGACAAGTTCGACGCACGGCCGTGGCGGAAGTCCCAGTTCGGCGGGGCGCCGCACGCCGTGCCGCTCGACACGCACCCCTTCGTGCTCTTCTTCCGCACGGACATCGCGCAGAAGGCCGGACTGCTCGACGGGCGGGGCCAGCTGGTGGACGTGGACGGACCCGACGCGTTCATCGACGCGCTGCGTGCGGCGAAGGAGGTGACCGGAGCCTGGGGCGGTTCGATCGCCTCGGTGAAGGAGGCCTCGATGCAGTTCCGGCTCTTCTGGTCGCTGTACCGGCAGGTCGGAGGCGGGGATCTCGTCGCCGACCGGGGCAAGCGGGTGGTCATCGACACGGCTGCCGCCGCCGAGGCGCTCGCGTACATCCGCCGCCTCAGCCAGGAGAAGGTGGTCCCCGCCAACACCGACGGGAAGGGCGCCATCACGCTGCTGACCACCGGCAAGGCCGGATTCCTGATGGACGGCGTCTGGCAGGCCCTCGCGGTCCAGTCGGCGAAGGTGAAGTTCGACATGAGGCCTCTGCCGCGCATCTTCAAGGACGCGCCCTACGCCTGCGCCGCCGACTCGCACGCCCTGGTGCTGCCGAAGGCGCCCACCGAGACGGCCCAACGCCTCGGCCTCTCCCTGGGGTTCGTCGCCTCGATGCTGCACTCCAGCAAGTTGTGGGCGGAGGGCGGCCACGTGCCGGCCTGGCTGCCGACGCAGCGATCGCGCGCGTACAAGGAACTGGTGCCGCAGTCGCACTACGCCACGGCCGCCGACGGAGCGGTCTACGACCCGGCAGCCTGGTACGGCGGCGCGGGCAGCACCATGCAGAACGTGGTGGGCGATGCGGTGACATCCGTGTTCACCGGCGAAACCAGCCCCACGGCCGGCGCCGCACGCCTGCGCCGCGATCTGCGCACCCTGGCGTCGCGCCCCGCTCCCGTGTGAGCGGCACCACCCGCGAGCGCCGCCCAACCCCCCTTGTTCCACCCGCCCTTGGATCCCGTACGCCTTGACCGAAAGGCCGAACCGTGGCCACGACGACCGCCCCCTCCCCGACGTCCAGCAGAGGCGACCGCTGGGCAGGACCGGGGATGCTCCTGCCCTTCGCCCTCTTCTACCTGGTGTTCCTGGTGGGGCCGCTGATCTACACCGTGGTCGCCGGGTTCTTCGAGACGAGCCTTCTCAAGAGCGGCCTCGGTGACTTCGCGGGCCTCTCGAACTACACGGCGGTGCTCGGCGACGCGGAGTTCTGGCGGACCCTGCGCAACACGCTGTGGTTCACGGTTCTGACGACGGTGCCGCTTGTGCTGCTCAGTCTGGTCCTGGCCCTGCTCGCCGACCGGTTCGTGCGCGGCCGCTGGTTCTTCCGGTTCGCGTTCTTCGCGCCGTTCGTGCTGCCGTCCGCCGTCGTCTCGCTGCTCTTCATGTTCATCTACGCCGATCAACTGGGCCTGGCCCAGGAGGCGGTGAAGTGGTTCGGCGTCGACACCCCACCCTCCTGGCTCGGCGACCCGGACTGGGCGATGATCTCCATCGCGGCGGCCACGGTGTGGTGGACCATCGGCTTCAACTTCGTGCTCTACCTGGCCGGTCTGCAGGACGTGCCGCGCGAGGTGCACGAGGCGGCCGCCATCGACGGGGCCGGACCCTGGCAGCGCATCCGTCACGTGGTCGTGCCGATGCTGGGCCGTACGACGACGCTGGTGACGGTGTTGCAGGTCATCGCATCGCTGAAGGTCTTCGACCAGATCTACATGATGACCAGCGGCGGCCCCGACGGCAGCACCCGCCCCTCGCTGCAGCTCATCTACGACACCGGGTTCGTCGAGGGCCGCGTGGGTTACGCCTCGACCGTGTCACTGCTGCTGTTCCTGGTGATCCTGCTCGTCTCCCTCGTCTGGTTCGCCCTCGTACGCCGTGCCGAGAAGGAGAACTGACCATGACCGCGATCGCCACGCGCCCCGAGACCGGACAGCGCGGCACCAGCGCCCCTCCGGCCCGCCCCCGCGACTCGGAGCGCCTGTTCAACCGGGTGGCGCTCGGCACGCTCATCGCCCTCGCGCTGCTGTGGCTCGTCCCCCTGGCGTGGGCGCTCGCCACGTCGATCCGGCCCGCCCAGGAAGTCGTCACCAACCCGACGGGATGGTTCACCGCGCATCCGACCCTGGACGCGTACGGGGAGATATTCGACGCGGGCAAGCTGCCCTACTGGTACGCCAACAGCTTCATCACCTCGATCCTCACCACCGTCCTCACGGTGATCATGGCCTCCCTCGCCGCGTTCGCCCTGTCGCAGACGCGCTTCCGGATGCGCCGGGCGGCGTTCGTGATGCTGCTCGCCGGGATCATGATCCCGGGACAGGTCCTGATGATCCCGCAGTTCCTCGCCCTCCAGTCAGCCGGGCTCCTGAACACCTACTGGGGCGTCGTGCTGCCCCAAGTCCCCAATGTCGTTGCGGTGTTCGTCTTCAAGCAGTTCTTCGACGGGATCCCGCGGGAGCTGATCGACGCGGCGCGCGCGGACGGCGCGGGCTGGCTGCGCACCTACTGGCAGATCGTGATGCCGATCTCCCGTCCGGCCGTGTCCGCCGTCACGATCTTCGTGTTCGTCGGCGTCTGGAACAACTTCCTGTGGCCGCTGCTCGTGGTGACCGACCCGGAGATGATGACGCTGCCCGTCGGACTCACCTCCGTCCAGGACGTGTTCGGCGTGCCCTACGCCCAGCTCATGGCGTCCGCCGTGCTCGGCGCGATCCCGCTGCTCGCCGTCTTCGCGCTGTTCCAGCGCCGCATCGTCGAGGGCATCGCAGGCACCGGCCTCAAATAGCCCACCCCTTGTCCCGGTCAGCACTCCGCACCACAGAGAGACACCACAGAGAGAGGCACCCGAACATGCCGCACACCGCACGGTTCGTCATCGACCCCGAGTTCAGCGTCGGCGACGTCGACCCGCGCCTGTACGGAACCTTCGTCGAGCACATGGGGCGCTGCGTCTACACCGGCATCCACGACCCCGGGCACCCCACCGCCGACGCCGACGGATTCCGCGGCGACGTCGCCGAGCTGGTACGCGAACTGGGCACCGGCCTCGTGCGCTACCCCGGGGGCAACTTCGTCTCCGGCTACCACTGGGAGGACGGCGTCGGCCCCGTCGCCGACCGTCCGCGGCGGCTCGACCTGGCGTGGCGCTCCATCGAGACCAATCGGGTCGGCACCAACGAATTCCTCGGCTGGGCACGCCAGTTGGGCCTCGACCCGATGATGGCAGTGAACCTCGGCACGCGTGGCATCGACGCCGCCCGAGCCCTGGTCGAGTACTGCAACCACCCGGGCGGCACCGCCTGGTCGGACCTGCGCATCAAGCACGGCGTGACCGATCCGCACGGCGTGAAGCTGTGGTGCCTGGGCAACGAGATGGACGGACCGTGGCAGACGGGCCACAAGACGGCCACCGAGTACGGTCGGCTCGCGGCCGAGGCCGGAAAGGCGATGCGCCAGGTCGACCCGTCGATCGAGCTGGTCGCCTGCGGCAGCTCCAACTCACGGATGCCCACGTTCGGCACCTGGGAGCGGGAGGTCCTGGAGCAGACCTACGACGAGGTCGACTACCTCTCCCTGCACGCCTACTACGAGGAGTTCGACGGCGACCGCGCCAGCTTCCTCGCATCGGGCGCGCACATGGACCAGTACATCCGCGACGTGGTGTCGACCGCCGACCACGTCCGTGCGGTGCGGGGCGCCAAGAAGCACATCAAGCTCTCCTTCGACGAGTGGAACGTCTGGTACGCCGCCCGCTTCCCCGGCGAGCGCAATCTGGAGACCGCCGAGACGCCCCGGCTCATCGAGGACACGTACAGCGTGACCGACGCCGCCGTGGTCGGCTCGCTGCTCATCACGCTGCTGCGCAACGCCGACCGGGTGGCCATCGCCTGCCTCGCCCAGCTGGTGAACGTCATCGCGCCCATCCGCACCGAGCCGGGCGGCGCCAGCTGGCGCCAGACCATCTTCCACCCGTTCGCCCAGGCGGCCCGTTTCGCGACCGGCCGCGTGCTGCGCACGGACGCCACCGGACCCCGCATCGACACGCCTCAGTACGGGGACGTGTCCACCCTCGACACCGTGGTGACGCACGATGAGGAGAGCGGCGCGCTCACCGTCCTCGCCGTCAACCGCGACCAGGAGCAGCCGCTGCGCCTCGAAGCCGCGCTGCGCGGAGCGGCCACGGGTTACCGCGTCGTGGAGCACCTGGTCCTCGCCGACCAGGACCCGGACGCGGTCAACACCGAGGCGGAACCGGACCGGGTGGTGCCGCGCCGCGCGTCCGGCACACACATCACCGCCGAGGGCGCGCTGGCGGCCGAGCTGCCGCCGGTCTCCTGGAACGTCATCCGGCTCGCGCCCCAAGTCGCCTGAGGACACCGGGTGTTCAGGCCATTCCTTACGTACGTCCCCCCATCCATCGCAGAGTCAGGAGAGGCCCATGTCAGCGCACGACCCCGCACGACCACGTCTCCTCCGCCCCACTGTCCTGTTCCCCCTGCTGCTCGCCCTCCTGGCGGCACTGTTCGTCACGCAGTCCGGGTCGTCGGCCGACGCCGCGACCGGCACCCTGCTTCGGGACGGCACCGGGCTCTACCCGCGCGCCGTCAGGCTCGCCCACAGCGGTGACGCCAACGGCCGGATCCTGGCCTCGGTGGTCACGTTCTCCGGGAACGACGGGCTCGGCGCCATCCACGAGAGCACGGACGGGGGTACGTCGTTCCGTGAAGTCGGCACGGTGCGGGACCCCGAGGCCGCGGGCGGGCAGGGGCTGTGCTGCTCGACGCTGTACGAACTCCCGCGGCGCATCGGCGACATGCCCGCGGGGACGCTGCTGTGGGCGGCATCGGTCGGGCAGGACGAGCCGAACCGGCGCATGGCCCTGCGGGTCTTCAAGAGCACGGACGTGGGCCGCAGTTGGAGCCATCTGTCCACGATCGCCACGGCGTCGAACGACAGGGGGCTGTGGGAGCCGGAGTTCTCCGTCGACGCGTCGGGGCAACTCGTGGCGCACTACTCCGACGAGACCGATGCCGCGCACAGCCAGAAGCTGGTGGCCGCCCGCACCGCGGACGGGGTGACCTGGACGGGCCACCACGACACCGTCGCCAGCACGCTCGCATCGGACCGGCCCGGCATGGCGGTGGTGCGCAAGATGGGCGACGGGACCTATTTCATGTCGTTCGAGATCTGCGCGGCCGCGGGCCAGTTCCAGTGCGTCGTGCACTACCGGACCTCGTCCGACGGCTGGAACTGGGGCGCCGTCACCTCCCTTGGCATCCGCCCGGAGACCGCCGACGGCAAGTACTTCAAGCACGCGCCGAACCTGGCGTGGGCGCCCGAGGCGGGCAACCCGAAGGGCAGGCTCTTCCTCGTCGGGCAGGTCATGTACAACCGCGACGGCAGCAAGGCGGCCGGCAGCGGGCGCACCGTCTGGGTCAACAGCGCCGGTGGCGCGGGCAGTTGGCGCGAGATCCCCGCCCCGGTCGCCGTCGAGTCGACGACCGTGGACTACTGCCCCAACTACAGCTCCAGCCTGCTGCCGTCGGCCGACGGCAACAGGCTCCTCGAAATCGCCACGGACTGGTCCGGCTCGGTCTGCAAGCCGTACTTCGCCACCGGTTCGGTCCCTGCCGCCTGAGCGTGGAGGTGCCCCGCGTGCGCACGGCGGTCAGATCGCACGTGCGCACGTGGGGCACCGGCAGGGGGGCAGAAACACCGGGCGGGGGTGGCTCAGGGCGCGAGCGCGGTGCCGCCGAAGGTCACGACGAGGCGTCCGTCCGTGGCGAAGGACCACTTCAAGGCCCCGGAGTACGAGGAGCAGCGGGACCCGTTCGAGCCGGACCAGAACTGGTTCGAGCTGTCGGAGTTGCCGACGATCCTGTCGTTCGTGCCGCTGCCGCCGCGGCACGAGGTGTTGTTCCGGAACACCGAAGTGCCGCCGTCGAAGGAGAAGTTGCGCTCGTCGTTGTCGATGCTGACGTTGTCCGACACCGACATCTTCCCGAGGTTCCTGTTGTAGGTGAATCCGTGCTTGCCGTTGTTGTAGGCGATGTTGCGCCGGATCACGTGGTTGACCCCGATGTCCTCGCCGCCGAGCTTGTAGCCGTTGCGGTCACCGTTGCCGGCCTGGGAGCCGTCGCTGAGGGTGCCGTTGTCGTGGGCGAGTGAGTCCTCGATGGTCACCGCGCCGATGGGGCCGGTGTCCGACTTCGTGTACAGGTCCCATCCGTCGTCGATGTTGTTGTGGGCGACGGCGTAGCGGAAGACGTTCCCGGGCCCGGAGGTGAGCTTCGCGGCGAAGCCGTCGGCGTCCTCACCGTCCGAGTCGGCGTTGTCGTGCGACTCCGCGCTCAGGATGAGGTTGTTGGACGGCCACTGGCTGCTGGGGGTGCTGGAGAGCGTCCGTGAGAGCTGCAGGCCGGTGTCGCGGTTGTAGCGCGTCACCGTGCGCTCGAAGATGTTGTTGCTGCCACCGACGAAGATGCCGTTGTCACCGGCACGCTCGACGACGATGCCCTTGACGTGCCAGTACGACCCGTTCACGGCGAGCCCGCGGTTCGACGTGCCCTCGCTCTGGGCGGAGAAGTTCAGGACGGGCTTCTCGCCCGGGTAGGCGGCCAGTTCGGTGCGGTCGCTCGCGGTGCCGTTGTTGCCCTGCGGGATGGTGACCGTCTGCGAGTGGCGGTAGGTCCCGCCGCGCAGGTAGATCGTTCCGCCGGGAGTGATGCGGGTGATCGCGGAGGTGAGTGTCGTGGGATCCGACTCCGTCCCGGCGGCACTGTCGCTTCCGGTCGGTGCCACGTACAGCGCGGAGGCGTTCACGGTGGACTGCGCGTGGGTGCCCGTCGGCGCGGCCTGCGCCGTATGGCCGGACAGTGCGACGAGCGTGCCGGCGAGTAAGCCGAAGCAGGCGGTGATGGGTCTGGTTCGCATCGATGGTCTCCAGGGTGAGTGGCTCGTCGGACGGCGCGGGCATGGGCGGTCGATCACGGATGGTTCGGCAGGGTGAATGAGCGAAGTGGCCAGGCCTTGCACCTGCCGCTGGAAAGCGCTTTCCTGGAAGCTATTGCCATGCCATGAGCGCGTCAATGGTCATGTACATGATTCTTATTCAGGTACGGAGACGAGGACGCGTGCCCGGGACAGCGGTCGCGAGGTCCACCTGCGGCGGTCGGAAGGCCGCGGGGCCGTCCGGTGTGCAGCCACACGGGGGAGCCCGCAGCGAGCCTTCGCCGCTCTGACCTCGGCAGCCGCTACCGAGAGATCATGACCTACGACCCTCTCGACGAGATGTTCCGGCGGATCGACCTGACGCAGGCCATGGAAGAGCGGTTCGGCACCTGCCGGGACTGGCCGCTGCACCTGCGTGCCGCCCACGCCCAGCTCGAGCAACTGCGCAGACTGCTCGGTGACACCGACTACGAGACGTTCGTGGAAGGTGCCGTCGAAGCCATCCGGCGGCGCGCGGAAGGGCAGGACTCCAGGGACCTCCACGGCCAGCACCTGGGCCGGGAACTGCACAAGCAGGATCAGTCCCTCGGTGAGGACGCCGCTCAGGTCGCGTGGGCGACCGCCTGCGGGCTCGCCGTCCTTCTCGACGACGGCCAGTACGAGAGGGTCTTCACCGCCGCGGCAGCGGCGTGCCGGACCGGCGCCGTCACGCTCGCCTGACCGGACGACCACCGCGGTGTCCGCCCCCGCGGTGGTCGCACCACACCCGGCTCCGCCCTCCGGATCAGGACAGCACGCGGTAGGTCACATGCGTGACGAGTTCCGCTCCCCGCGAGGCCACCTGCTCCAGTTTCAGCGGCGGGACGCCCTCGAAGAGCCGCGTGCCGGCGCCGAGCGTGAGCGGCACGACGTGCAGCCGCAGCTCGTCGATCAGGTCGGCGGCGAGGTACTGGTTGATGGTGGTCGCGCCGCCCAGGACCAGGACGTCGCCGTCACCGGCTGCCGCGCGTGCCTGTGCCAGAGCCGACTCGATGCCGTCGGTGACGAAGTGGTACGTGGTGCCGCCGTCCATCGGCTGCGGCTCGCGCGCGTGGTGGGTGAGCACGAAGACCGGGGCGTGGAACGGCGGATCGCCGCCCCACCAGCCGTTCCACTGCCGGTCCCACTCGCCGCGCACCGGGCCGAACATGTTGCGCCCCATGATGAATGCCCCGGCGGCGGCCATCTGGTCGACCTCGGCCCGGTTCTCGTCGGGAGTGTCGAACATCCAGGCGTGCAGCCCGGCGCCCGTGCCGTCGCCGCCGTCGTCGCCGAACGGCCGTTTCTCGGTCTGGTTGAGCCCGGCCGAGTACCCGTCGGCCGAGATCGTGATGTCGCAGATCACCTTGCCCATACGTTTGGTCACGGCTCGCTCTCTCCTCTTCGGGGCGACGCCCATCGCCTGCGCGGTGAGCTTCCCCTCCAGCATCGGCCCCAGCGCCGAGCAGTGGGTGCCGCACAAGAGGACGGCGTTCTTCAGGTACCGCCCCTGATCCCCGACTTGGCGCAACAATGGATCCATGACCAAGCCTGCACCCGCGCCGAACGCAGAGCAGCTCCAGGCTTGCGCCCAGGCGCTCAGACGGGCGATGGTGCCCGCCGTGCGGCGGATGGCCGACCAGGCCCAGGCCCTGCACACCGCGATGATGCCGATGGCCGACCGGCGCGAGCACGACCCGGCTCCGCTCATGGGCCGGCCCCCCGAGCCCGGCTCCTGTCACTGCGCGTGCGGCACCCACCCCGAATTCCCCGGAACGTGCCGTGGTTACGCCGAACCGGGCCACACCATCGTCGCCAACTCGCCCACCACCGGCACGCGGCGCGTGCCGTTGTGCCGCAACTGCCACGACATCCACATGGGTCTGGCCCCGCAACGCGCCTCCGACCTGGAAGCAGTCACCGACACCTGCACCTGCCATTGCCGGGCCAACCACCCCGGCCGGCCCGGCATCTGCGAGGCCGCATCCGAGGACGGGGTGACGATCGACGGCGAGCCTGCCTGCCTCGAGTGCGCGGACGCGGGCCGCGACCGGTCGGAGGGCGAAGGCCCATAGCCGGTTCGGCCCCCGCGCCCCCTCAGGCCTTCGGCTGAGTGAAGCGGATGCTGTTGCCGAAGGGGTCACGGAGGCCGCAATCGGTGCCGTACGGGCGGTCGGTGGGCTCCTCGGTGAACTCGACGCCCCGGCCCAGCAGCGTCTCGTACGTCTTGCGGCAGTCGTCCGTGCTGAAGATGAGGGAGCCGCCCATCGCGCCCTTGGTCACCAGCTCACGGACCTGCTGGGCCGTCTCGTCGGACAGCGCCGGAGGGCCCGGCTTCTCCAGCAGGATCTGGCGCTCCGGGTGGCCGGGGATGCTGACGGTCAGCCAGCGCATGAAGCCCAGGTCGACGTCGGCGCTGACCTTCAGGCCCAGCTTGCCGACGTAGAACTCGATGGCCTCGTCCTGGTCGAGTACGTAGATCTGCGAGTGCGTGATGGCGTTGAACATGTCCGTCACGCTACTGGGCACGCCGGACGGAAACTTGTCCAAAGCTGCTCAGTGGGCGGTCGGTTCTCGGGCGCGTCCATGCCATCGTGAAGCACGTCGGTACGTCCGTGGCCGTCGCTTCCTTGCGGTACTGCCGTGGCGACCGGTCGACGATGTCGCGGAAGGTGCGGCTGAACGTTCCCGGGCTGCCGAAGCCGACCTGGAAGCAGATGTCCGTCACACTGCGGTCGGTGTCCCGCAGCAGGGACATCGCCCGCTCGATGCGGCGGCGCTGCAGATAGCGGTGCGGCGTCTCGCCGAACGTGGCGCGGAAGGTACGCGTGAAGTGCGCCTGCGACACATGGGCGATCCGGGCCAGGGCGGGGACGTCCAGCGGCTGCGCGTAGGACCGGTCCATCGCGTCCCGGGCCCGGAGCATACGGCGGTTGGTCTCCTCGGCGGCGCGGCTCACGGTGCCCCAGCAAACCAGCTTTCCCCCGGCTGATCCAGAGGTGCCCAGCAGGAGAAGAGGCGCCCGGCAGGGGAGGAGGCACCCGGCAGAGGTGGAGGGAGGGAGCACTCCTGGCGAGTGCTCCCTCCCTCCACCGTTCCTCCGCCGTCAGCTGCCCTCGATCAGGGCGTGCCGAGAGACGTCAGTGCCGCGGGCCCTGCTTCCGGTCGCGCAAGGCCTCGCCCTGCGCGCCGCGTTCGCCCTTGGCGTCGTCGAACTCGATCTGCTCCTTGCGCACCGTGTCGGAGATCTCCTGGGTCTCGGTGACCTTCTCGGTCTCCAGGCGGACGCGCTCGACCGGCACGGTCTCCTTGCGGGTCACCGCCTTCTCGGCGTGCAGAGTCACTTCGGTCTCCGCCTCGCCGATGTCGGCACGGGTGCGGTCGCCCTCGCGGATGGGCTCGCGTACGACGCGCACCTCCTCGTGGGAGATGGGGACAGAGGTCTTCACGTCTTCGGTGACGACCACCTTGCGCAGTCGGGCACGCCCGACCTCCTGCTCCTCCGTCCCGACATGCAGCCGCTCCTCGGAGCGCACCATTTCGTCCGCCTTGCTGTCGTCGCCCGCGGCGGAGCGCGTCGCGAACTCACGCGCGCCGGCCTTGTGGCCGTCGCCCATGCCCGCGCCCGCTCCGGCCATGCCCGCGGTCCCGGCGCGGTCGCGACCACCTGTCGCCGGGGCGGTACGCGTCTGAGTGCCGCCGGGCCGGGTGAGCCCGTAGTGGGTGTAGAGGTCCTGCTCCTCGCCGGGCTCCAGGTGCTGGTCGGCGTCCACGCGCGGGGCCTCCTTCACGGCCTCCTTCGTGGCCGCCACGTGCAGCTGGTCCTCCTCGCGGCGGGCTCCGGTGAGCGGCACGAAGCTCTGCTTCATGCCGAAGAGACCGGTCTTGACGGTCACCCACTCGGGACGCCCAGTTCGGTCGTCGAGATACACCTGCTCGACGCTGCCGATCTTTTCGCCGGTCCGGTCGTAGGCCGTCAGGCCCGCGAGCCCGTCAGCGCTGGTGAAGGCCTCGCCCTGAGCCATGGGTGATCACTCCCTCGCGGCGCGCGACGGGCAGAATCGAATCTCGCCACGGACGTCGCACGCGTCCCCTCCATCGCGCGCCCCACAGGCGCGCGACGCAACTAGGAGAGTCACGGAGGGTGCACGGACAGCTCGACGGCAGCACTACGGCGGGTTGTTTGCGGCGATCGGGGCGATCGGGTCCACCGGCCCGCCGACTAGCCCATGCGAGTGAGCCGGGGCCGGCTAGGGATGGGCCGCCCGCACCAGGACCTGTTCCGTCTCGGACGGGAAGAAATTGGTGATCCCCTGCATCAGGCGCAGCGCCGTGGCAACGCGCTGAGGGAGGGGGCGGGGCAGCCCCGCCGGGGTGAGGGCGGCCGAGCACGGCTGGGTCCGTGCCCGGTCCAGTTCGTGCTGGGCGCGCTGGACCTCGCCGTTGTGGATGTGCACCAGAGCGCGCCGGACGCTGCCTGATGCCTGTTCCGAGACGCTCAGGAGGGCGGTGATGCCGGATGCGGTGGGGGTGGGTCCTGCGACCGGCCGGGGGACGGCTGTCGCGGGTCCGGCGAGGGCACAGTCGCGTGCCGCCAGCCGGAGGTGGGTGCTTGCCTGGTCCAGGATTTTGACGATCGCACACAACCGTCCCGTGTCGAACGAGGCCATGGGATCACTCCTCTTCGATGCCGCGTGGGCGAACACGTACACGAGTAGTTTGTCCTTCAGGCGTATCACCGGTGTGTGCCTGCCCCGAACCCCTGCGGGGGGAGCGCACACGGCGCGCAGGGAAGGGCACACGCGGGCACACGGACCCGGATTTCCGCCCGGGGGCGCACGACTCGGGCCATGTGTCAGCTCGTGGGCACGGCGACCGGGGCGCGGGCCATCTCCACCGTGAACTGCGCTCCGGCCAGCAGTGCCAGGTTGGACATCCAGAGCCAGACCAGGAAGACCACCACGCCCGCGAGCGAGCCGTACAGCTTGCCGTAGGTGCCGAACCCCGAGGCATACAGGGTGAACAGGCCCGAGGACAGGAGCCACAGCAGCGCGGCCAGCAATCCGCCGGGCAGGCTGTGGCGCCAACCGCGTGCGGAGGGCGGCGCGTTGCGGAAGAGCACGAGGACGAGCAGGACCACCAGGCAGACCAGGGCGGGCCACCTCATGACGCTCCACACGGCTTGCCCCGCGTCGCCGACGCCCGCGCGCCGTCCGACGGCCTTGACGAGTGAGCCGCTCAGGACGAGCACGACCGCACTGGCGGCCAGCAGCGCGAGCAGCGCGAGGGCGGTCATCAGCACCCGGTGCGCCTTGCGCCACACGGGCCGCGTGTCCTTCACGCCGTGCATCGCGTGCAGGGCCCGCCGGAAGACGGCCGCATAGCTGGAGGCGGACCACAGCGCGCTGACACCGCCGCCGACCACGACCGTCACGGCCGCGGAACGCGCACCGGCCATCTCGGTGAGCACGTCGTTCAAGGCGCTGCCCGACTGCGCGGGCGCCCAGTCGGTGACCTCGGCGATCAGCGTCTGGGTCGTGCCGGGGCTCACCAGGCTGATCAGGCTGACCGTGACGAGGAGCGCGGGCAGCAGAGCCAGAATCGCGTAGTACGTCAGCGCCGCCGCCCAGTCCGACACGTCGTCGTTCCACATCGCCACCGGGGTGCGGCGCAGCGCGGCGCCCCGTCGCCCCCACGGGGACGGGGAACCGGCCCGCCCGGCCGGGGCGGGAATCGTGCCGGACCCGTCCGAGACGCGGGCGGACGTCGCACGCGCAGGCGTCGCGGAACTGTCCATGGGCTACTCCTCGTTGTCTGTCGCCGGCGGCTTGTCGCACCGCCATCCCCGCTCCACCCTTGGACGCCGGTCGCCCGTGTCCGTTACGCGGATGCGGGCGGCACACAATCTTCCCCTGCCCCCGCTTGTCGGCCGCAGGCGCCCCAGGTGTGCGTATTACCGTTCGGTGACATCGCGGACAGGCCTGTGACGTGGGCGAGGGCAACGGGTTCGGGGTGTCGCGGGTCGTACGTGGCGTGGGAGCAACAGGCAGGCTGTGCTTCCGAGAACGGGGAGTTGACGATCATGAGTGTTCGCATGAGCCGAGGACTGTGTGCGCTGGGGGCCGCTGTGGCCGTGGCGGGTGTGGTCGCCGGTACGGGTCCGGCGGCTGCCGCCGACTCGCCCCGGTTCCTTGCTCCGGCCGAACTGCCGCCGCACGCGACGTCGGCGTGGAGCGCGGGACCGGTGACCGCGGGGCAGCCCGACCCGCTGCCGATGTGTGTGGGGGAGGCGCTGCCGTCGATCTCCGTGCACCGCGCCTACCGCACGGACTACGACACCGGCGCCCTCCAGGTGACGGTGGTCGAGCGCAGCGAGCAGCGCGCCAAGGACTTCGCGGCCCTGCTGCGCAAGGACCTCGCAGGCTGCGCGGCGAAGGTGATGGAGCAGGATCCCGAGATCACCGCGACGCAGAAGTACTACGGAAAGCTGAACGTCGAGGAGGGTGCCCACGTCTACGGCGTCCACACCGAGGCCACGTGGGGAGCCTCCGACATCAACCTGTTCTCGGTCGGCCGGGACGGGAACACGGTGACAGTGGTCCAGTGGGGCCAGATGGGCAACTTCGCCCACGCGCAGGTGGCCGACTTCAAGACCACGACCATCAAGGCCGTCGCGAAGCTGTACTGACGGCGCGTGTGTGTGGCCGGCACCGACATGTCACCGGTGCCGGCCGCATCGGGCGGACCTCAGCGCGGGGTGAGGACGCAGAACTCGTTTCCTTCAGGGTCGGCAAGGACCGCCCACGGCACATCGCCCTGACCGAGGTCGACGTCGATGGCGCCCAGAGCTCGTAGCCGCGCTACCTCCGCCTCGTGATCGTCACCGGAGTACGGGCGGAGGTCGAAGTGGATGCGGTTCTTCACGGTCTTCGCGTCGGAAGAGCGGAGGAACTCCAGATACGGGCCGACGCCCTGGGCGGAGCGCAGCGCCGCACGGTCGTCGGTCACCTCGTGCACGGTCCAGTCCATCGCCTCGCCCCAGAACCGGGCCATGACGCGCGGATCCACACAGTCGACCACCACCGCGGCCATCGGCCCGGTGTCGCGATAGATCTCCCGAGGCTCAAGGACGCAGAACTCGTTGCCTTCCGGGTCCGCCAGGACCGTCCAGGGGACATCGCCCTGGCCCACGTCCACGGGCTTCGCACCCAGCCCCTTGAGGCGTGCGACCAGCTCCGCCTGATGGGCTGCGGAGGTGCTGGCCAGGTCGATGTGCACACGGTTCTTGACGGTCTTCGGTTCCGGGACGCGCAGGACGTCCAGGAAGAGGGCCGTGGGGTCGGGATAGTCGAGACCCTCGGGTTCGATGTTGGTCACGCCGGGGCCTTCGCTGGAAACGCCCCAGCCGAGCACCTCGGCCCAGAACCCGCCGAGGGCGGAGTCGTCCCGAGCGTTCATTGCGATTTGAACAAGCCGTGTCGCCATGCCGCCGATCTTATGCGCGCGTGGGCCGCGCGCTTCAACTGGACTGACAAGCCGCCTGGTTGAACGGCATAAGGGGGATGAGCCGCAGCCTTCGCCAGGGGTGTGCCGCCTCGTGGCCTTCGCCCGGGTTCGGACCCCCTACTTCCAGCCAGACTAAGGTTAGGCTAACCTGCACGCCGTGAGATCAGGTGAACGCGCAGGTAGCGCCACACGTCCGCGCGGTCACGAATTGTCCGCCGAGCACATGACGGTGTCGTACGACGGTGTTGATGTCGTGCACGACGCTGCCATCCAGCTCAGGCCCGGCGAAGTGACCGCTCTCGTCGGCCCCAACGGGAGCGGCAAGTCGACGCTTCTGCGTACCGTCGCCCGCTTGCAGGGCGCACGGCTCGGCACGCTGACCCTCGATTCCGGCACGGCCGATGCCGCCGACGGCTTCGACCTCACCGCCCGCCAGTTCGCCCGTCGCGTCGCGCTCCTGACCCAAGGACGCCCCACGCCCGGCGGCCTGACCGTCCGTGACGTCGTGGAGTTCGGCCGCTACCCCTACCGGGGCCGCTGGGGCCAGGCGGATGTCGGGGGCGCCGCCGTGGTGGAGCGCGTGCTCACCCTGACCGGCGTGGACAACCTGGCCGACCGCGCCGTCGACCAGCTGTCCGGCGGGCAGTTGCAGCGGGTGTGGCTCGCCAGCTGCCTCGCCCAGGAGACCGGCGTGCTCCTCCTCGACGAGCCGACCACCTACCTCGACCTGCGCTACCAGATCGAACTCCTCGACCTGATGCGTGACCTCGCGGACGACGGCGGCATCGCGGTCGGCGTCGTCCTGCACGACCTCGACCAGGCGGCCGCCGTCGCCGACCGGATCGCCCTCCTCGACGCCGGGCGCATCGTCGCCGACGGCGCCCCCGAGGACGTACTGCGGCCGGAGCGCCTGTCCGAGACGTACGGCATCCGCATCGAGGTCGACACCGACCCCCTCACCGGCCGGCTGCGCACCCGCGCGATAGGCCGCCACCACAGCAGAAGCGAAAGGCTCCACACCTCCTCATGAGACGCCCCCTCCTTGCCGCGGCGGCCGCCACCGCCGTTGCCCTCATCCTGTCCGGTTGTGGCACGTCCGAGCCCGAGAAGGCCAGTTCGGACAAGAAGTCCGAACCGATCACCCTCACTGACGCCAATGGCGCCTCGGTGAAGCTCGACGGCCCGGCCAAGAAGGTCGTCGGAACCGAGTGGAACGTCGTCGAATCCATGGTCACGCTCGGCGTGGACCCCGTCGGTGTCGCCGACGTCAAGGGATACAAGGCGTGGGACTCCGCAGTTCCGCTGAAGAACGACCCCAAGGACATCGGCACCCGCGGCGAGCCGAGCATGGACACCCTCGCCGGTCTCACCCCTGACCTCATCGTCACCACGACCGACATGTCGGCCTCCGCGGTGAAGCAGATGAAGAAGGTGGCCCCCGTCCTCCAGGTCAAGGCCGCCGACGGCGCCGACCAGGTGGGCCAGATGTTCGACACCCTGGACGTCATCGCCAAGGCCACCGGCACGACCAGCGAGGCCAAGAAGGCCAAGGAGTCGTACGAGGCGAAGGTCGCCGAAGGCAAGAAGGCGCTGAAGGAGGCCGAGCTCGACGGCTCGAAGGTCGCCTTCGCGGACGGCTACGCGGCCTCCAACCAGGTCTCCATCCGCGGATACACCAGCAACTCCCTGCTCGGCGCCGTCAACGAGGAGCTCGGCCTCAAGAACGCCTGGAAGATCAAGGGCGACAAGGACTACGGCCTGGCCACCACCGACGTCGAGGGCCTCACGGCGCTCGGTGACGACGTGAAGTTCGTCTACCTCGGCAACAAGAGCGACGACAGCTCCGACGTGTTCACCGACGAGCTCGCCGACAACTCCGTCTGGAAGTCCCTGCCGTTCGTCAAGGACGACGAGGTCCACCGCCTGCCCGACGGTATTTGGATGTTCGGCGGCCCCGAGGCGATGGAGGCGTACATCGACGCCCTCGTCGACAGCCTGAAGAAGTAGGAGACCGTGGCCGTCACCGCAACGCCCTCAACCACGCCCGAGCGCGCGGTCGCGTCCCCCACGGGCGCGGTCGCGGTGACGGCCGGTCTCGTTCTTCTGGTCGCCGTCCTCGCCGTCGTCGACATCACGCAAGGCACCGCATCCGTCGGTCCCGGCCAGGTGTGGAGAGCCCTCACGGGCCAGGCCGAGCAGGGCGACTCCTCCGTCGTCATCGCCTCACGCCTGCCGCGCATGATCGCCGGGATACTCGTCGGCGTCGCGCTCGGCGCGGCCGGTGCCGCCCTCCAGGCCATCAGCCGCAATGTGCTCGCCGCGCCGGACACCCTCGCCGTCAACGCCGGTTCGTACCTCGCGCTGACCCTCCTGGTCGCCAGCGGTGCGACGGCTCCGCTGCTCGCCTCGTCGGGAGTGGCGTTCGTCGGCGGCCTCGCCGCTGCCGCCGTCGTCCTCGCACTCGCGGGACGGAGCGCCGGAACGGTGCGCCTCGTCCTCGCGGGCAGTGCGCTCGCCCTCGGGCTCAACGCCATCACCGAGGCGCTGCTCCTGCTGTTCCCCGAACGGACCGAGGGCCTCTACCAGTGGGGCCAGGGGAGCATCAGCCAGAACGGATTCGACGGCGTGGCCCAGATGGCCCCCGTCATCGCGGCCGCACTCGTGGGCCTCCTGCTGATCGCCCGCCGCATCGACGCCCTGGCCCTGGGCGACGACGCCGCGCGCGGCCTCGGCATCCCGGTCCGCGGCACCCGCGTCACGGCCGTCGTCCTCGCGTCGCTGCTGGCCGCGGGAACGGTGACGCTGGCCGGGCCGATCGCCTTCGTGGGTCTGTGCGCCCCTGCCCTGGTGCGACCGCTCGCCGGACGCGTCCGTGCCCTCCTGCGCCACCGGACCCGCATCCCCGTCGCGGGGCTCGTCGGCGCCGCACTCGTGCTGGGCTCCGACGTGATGCTGCGCGCCGTGACGTCGTCCCAGACCGCGGTCACCGTGCCCACAGGCGTCATCACCAGTGTCGTCGGCGCCGTGTTCCTCGTCATCATGGCGATGCGCACCCGCGACGGTGCCGGCGCGGCGGCGCCGGACCGGCTGCGCATCCCGAGCCGGACCGCGTACGTCATCACTGTGGTGCTCCTCGTGGCCGTGCTGGTCGGCGTCACGATCACCGCGGTGCTCGTCGGCGACAGCACGTTCCTGCTCGGCGACGTGGCCAACTGGGTCCGGGGCCAATCAGGCCAGGCCATCACCTTCGTCCTCGACACCCGCGTGCCACGGGTGCTCGCCGCGCTCCTCGCGGGTGCCGCGCTCGCGCTGTCCGGCACCCTCGTGCAGTCCGTGACCCGCAATCCGCTCGCGGAACCCGGTGTCCTCGGCGTCTCCGGGGGAGCGGCGCTCGGCGCCATCCTCCTGGTCACCACGGCACCGGGCTCCGGCTCGTGGAGCATCGCGGGCGCGGCGTTCGCGGGCGCCGCGGTCAGCGCCGTGGTCGTCTTCGGACTCGCGGCGAAGGGCGGCTTCCAGAACAGCAGGCTCGTCCTCGTCGGCTTCGGTGTGTCCACCGGGACGATGGCGCTCATCAGCCTCCTGATCGTGCTCACCGACCGGTTCAGCGCGACCAAGGCGCTGATCTGGCTCTCGGGCTCCACCTACGGCCGCTCCGGCACCGACCTCCTGCCGGTCGCGGGCGTGCTCGTGGTGGCGACCGCCGTCGCCGTCGCACGCCGCAAGGAACTGGACCTCGTGTCGCTCGACGAGGACACCCCCCGGCTCCTGGGCCTCGACCTGGCTCGCGGACGCCTCGGCTTCCTCATCGTGAGCGTGCTGCTCAGCGCCACCGCGGTGGCCGCGGCGGGCACGATCGGCTTCGTGGGACTCGTGGCACCGCACGCGGCACGCGCCCTGGTGGGACGACGGCACGTACGCGTCGTCCCGGTCGCGATGCTGCTCGGCGCGGCCCTCGTCTGCCTCGCGGACCTGCTGGGCCGGACGGTCATCGCCCCGGCCCAGCTGGGCGCGGGACTCATGACGGCGGTCGTCGGGACGCCCTACTTCGTGTACTTGCTGGTGCGCAGCCGCCGCTAGCGGGCGGCGGCCGCGTGCCGTGTCGAATTCCGGTGAGCGGCTCCGACGTATCTCATGGAAGCCGGAATGTTCCGGAGACGTCGGTGTCGCAAGGGCGTGGTGAAGATGCTGCTGGAGAACAAGGTCGCTGTGGTGTACGGGGCCGGCGGGACGATCGGAGGAGCAGCGGCCCGAGCCTTCGCCGAGGAAGGGGCCCGGGTGTTCGTCGCCGGACGCACGCAGGACACCCTGGACGCGCTTGCCGCGGAGATCCGGTCGGCAGGCGGCCAGGCGCAGTCCGTCGTCGTCGATGCCTTGGACGAACGGGCCGTGGACGAGTGCGTGGAGGGCGTCGTCGCCCAAGCCGGGCAGATCGACATCTCGTTCAATGCCATCGGAGCGGCCGATGTACAAAAGCCGCTCGCCGAGATCTCGGTGGACGACTTCCTGCAGCCCGTCACCACCGTGCTGCGCTCGCAGTTCCTGACCACCAGGGCCGCCGCCCGGCACATGGTTCCCCGAGGCGCGGGCGTCATCCTGGCCTTCGGCGGAGGTGGGACGCAGACCCTGCCCGGCCTGGGCGGCTTCAAGGTCGCCCTGGACGCCCTGGAAGGGCTGCGCCGCCAGTGGGCGTGTGAACTCGGGCCGCACGGCATCCGCGTGGTCACCCTGAAGTCGGGAGGCGTGCCCCAGTCCATCTCGGAGGGCTTCCCCGGACGCGACGAGATCACCGCAGGACTTGAACGGATGACGCTGCTGGGGCGGACCGCCGAGCTGAGCGACGTGGGCCACGTGGCCGCGTTCGTGGCCTCTGACCGGGCCCGCACGCTGACGTCGACGGACGTGAACATCTCCTGCGGGGCCATCGTCGACTAGCGGCGCCGTCCACCTGTGTGGCACGCAGCGGCCCCGCCGCGACGGGGGGACGCGGCGGGGCTCACTGGGCGGGTGCCCCGGAAAACGCGGGTCACGCATTCGACTTCCGATGAGATTCGCCGGAGCACCACGTCAGCGTGAAGCGCCGCGGAGGGCCACCGCGGGGATCACCGCGAGGGCCAGGGTTCCCGCGGTGACCGCCAGCAGCGGATAGCCGCCGCCCGCCACCACAAGGCCCGAGGCCATGCCACCCGTCGCGCCCGCCAAGGACATGCCCACGTCGGCCAGGCCCTGCACCGAGGCACGGCGGTCGGCCGGGGCGGCATCAGTGATCAGGGCGGTGCCGCTGACCAGCGCGAGGTTCCAGCCCAGGCCGAGCAGGACCAGCGCACAGGACAGGAGCGGCATGCTGTCCGGCGGTGCGAGGCCGGCGAGCACGCCCGCGCCCAGCAGGACGGCTCCGGAAGCTGCCGCCACGGGCAGTCTGCCGATCCGGTCGGCGAGCAGGCCGCTCAGCGGTGAGGGCAGGAACATCGCGCCCACGTGCAGCGCGATGACAAACCCCGCGGCCTGCGTGCTGTGGCCATGCCCGGTCATGTGCAGGGGAGTCATCGTCATCACGGCGATCATGACCAGCTGGGCGGTGATCATCACGGTGGCGCCGGTGACGACCCCGGGGGAGGAGCGTTCCGACGCCCGGGATGCCGGTGAGGTGGCCACGGCCTCCGGCGCAGGGACAGGCACAGGCGCTCGCGCCGACGCCTGTACGTTGGTGCTCCCGGGGCTCGCGGTGCTCCGCGGCTGCTGGAGGCGGGCCAGGAACAACGGGTCAGGACGCAGCCACACCCACAGCACAAGACCCGCGGCCGTGTAGGCGAGCGCCGCGAGCAGGAAGGGCCCGGCAAGCCGCGGGATGCCCCAGGCGTGTGCGAGTGCACCGGTGGGGCCGACGAGGTTGGGTCCCGCGACAGCGCCCAGCGTCGTGGCAAGGAGCACCGTGCCGGTGGCGCGGCCCCGCCGCTCGGGCGGCGCGAGGTCGGCTCCCGCGTACCGGGCGAGCAGCCCGGTGGCCGTACCCACTCCGTACACGAAGAGCGATGCAAGGAGCAGCCCCGCCCACTGGCCCGCGGCAGCCGCCACGACTCCGGCGCTGCCGAGCGCGGCGATGCCGTGCCCCAGCGCCAGGCCGGGGCGCCGCCCGTGGCGTTGCGAGACCCGCCCGATGAACGCGGCCCCCAGGGCCGCGCCCGCGGTGAACAGGGCGGTCGGCAGCCCGGCAAGACCCGTGGAACCGAGCAGATCCTCGGCGAGCAGTGCGCCGACCGTGATGCCGGCCGCCATGCCCGCGCCGCCGAGTGCCTGGGAGAGGACGAGCACGGACAACACGCGCCGCAGCACGTGCGGCGACGCCTCTTCTCCGGTTCGCGTGACGGTGGTGGTCATGCCGTTCCCCGCACCGGCGCTTTCCCGTCGACGGCGATGTCGGCGATCTGCGCCAGGGACAGGTCCAGCACGTCGTGCAGGAACCGCACGACCGTCCAGTGCGGCAGGGCGTCCTCGTCGAACGGCCCGAACGCGGCGGTGTAGAGGGGAATCCACCGCAGGGCCTCCTCGGCGGCCGTCTCACGCCCCGGGGCCGCTTGGTAGGCGTCGTACGAGATGCTGCGGTGATGGATGAAGTGGCCGCCGGGCAGCCGTTGTTCGCACAGGTCGTGGTACTCGCGGGTCTGCAGGATGAGGTAGTGCCAGATCTCGTCGATGTCCTGCTCGACGGGGAGGAAGAGGCCGCCGAGCCGGTCGGGATGGCGCGAGACCAGGTAGAGATAGCGCAGACACTCGCGGACCTGGTGGGTGACGACGGAGGCGTCCGGAGCGCCGGGCTTCGCCGCGAAATGGGCCACCACCTCGTCGTGCAGAGCGCTGCCGAGCAGCTCGTGGGCGGTGGGGGCTGTCTCCGGGCTGGCTTCGGAAGAGGCGGGGGCGGCAGTTGTGTACATGGCGTCGTCCTGTCGGCGGAGGCACGGCGGCGCGGAGGCGGGGCGACCGGCCGCGCCTGGGCGGGGCAACCGGCCGCGAACGCCGGAGAGTCGGCGCCGGGCGTCGGTGCTGCGGGCGGGAGTCGGGCGGTGGTCAGAAGGGAGGAGGCAGGGGAGAGTCAGGAGGGATCGGGCGTGGACAGCCAGGCGTACTTGCCCGAGCGTCCGATCGGTACGTGCGTGCGGTGCTCGACACGGCAGGAGCGGCCCGTCAGGACACCGACGGATGCCGCGAGTTCGCTCTCCTCGGCGGGCGTCAGCGGCACGTCGTCGAAGGTCGTGCACCACAGCAGGCACTGGTCCTCGCCGGTCAGCCGCAGTTGGTGCAGGAAGACGCGGGGGCAGACGGCGGCGATGCGGGCATCCAGGTCGGCCTGGGCGACGGGGCCGCCGCCGGGTGTGGCCAGCAGTTCCTTCTCGCGGCCGCAGAAGGAGACGATCTCCTTGGGGTCCGTGCTGCCGTCGCGGGTGCGGACGCAGTCGCCGGACCGGTAGCGCACGAGGGGCATGTAGGGATTGCGGATGCTGGTGACGATGAGGCTGTGGATGCCGCTGCCCGGCTCCACCGGGATCAACTCCACGCTCATGTCGTGCAGATAGGGCTGATAGCGGCCTTCGGCATCGCTGTAGAAGAGGTAGCCGAGTTCCGTGCTGCCGAAGAGGTCGACCACGGGGCAGTCGAAGTGGGCGCGCAGGTAGGCGCGGACGTTCAACGGCGTGTATTCGTAGGCGTGCACGATGCCTGCCGGTCGCGGAAAGCCGTCCCACAGGCCCCATTCGTTGACTCTGCGGACCAGATGCGCCAGGTGATACCCGGAGCAGTCAAGGAGATACGAGCCGTCGGGGTGTGCGGCGGCGACCTCACGGATCTCGGCGAGCATTCGCTCGACCTCCGGACGCTCCCAACCGGCCGGGTCCAGCTGCCGGTTGAGGTACAGGGTGCGGTCGTCGAGCCATCGTTCGCCCGGAGTCGCTCCCGGCTTGGCGGCGTTGACGCGCGCGACGTGTTCGGTGGCGAGGACGGTGGTCAGGGAGATGCGCCGGGCGCCGGCGTGCCAGGTGGTGCCGAGGTCGGGGTGTTCGCTCCACAGGCGGTAGTAGGAGCGGAGCAGGAAGTACGGCGGCCGGATGATCTGCATGCGGGCGTGGTTGGTCCCGGTCGAGAGCACGAACTCGGCCTCGCCCGTCTCCAGGGCACGGGCCAGTTCGGGTGTCATCCAGTTGTCGGGGAAGCCCCGGGCGATGTCCGGCTTCTCCAGGACCGGGAACTCGCCGCGCTCGGCCGAGGCGCGGTATAGGGGGATGTCGCGTACGCGGTCCAGGACGTCGGCGCTCGGCAGGCGGTTCAAGGCGGCTCCGGTGCAGGCGGGGGGTGGGGGAGCGGGGCGGGGCCGCCGCCGCGAAGGGTGCGGCGGCGGCCCCGCGGCATCAGCGGCTCAGGAGATACAGCCGCTCTTGCCGGTGGCGCTGATGCAGCCGCTCTTGGGCGCCGAGCTGATGCAGCCGTCCTTCGAGCCCTGCCCGGAGCCCGGCTGGGCCGAGTTGGTGGCGACCCACTTCTGCCACACGGACTCTTCGGTCATGCGCTTGATGAGCTGCTCCATGGTGAACCTCCATAGGCGATTGATATGTAGCGATAACTGACGGATTGATTTTTTTTGATGGGTTTATCGGCTTTCGTCCCATCCCCTTGAAGGTAAAGAGATGGTCAAGGGAAAGTCAATGGGGGTGGGCTGGATGGCTGAACCGCATGCCGAAGCGCGGTTGTTGCCCAGATCCAGGTGCGCCCGCGGGCATGTCAAGGCGGGCACGGCAAGGGAGGCCGCAGTGGGCATGCCGAGGGGGCCCGCCGCGGGCCGCGCACCGTCTGCCGCCGGGGCGGGCGGCAGACGGCGATCAGGGGTGGATGCCCGGCTTCAGTGCCGTGCGGGTGCCTGCGCGGTGGAACTCTCGGTCCCGGAAGCGGCCACCGGAGACGTCTTCATCCGCACGGCTTCCGTGTCGCTGTCGTTGTGCCGCAAGGCCCAGTTCTCCAGCGTCGTACGGCAGGCGTGGTCCAGATGGCGCACCGCGGTCAGGTCCAGCTCGATGGGCCGGTCCTTGGGCAGGGCCTCCAGGGTCTCCAGGATGCGTGGCAGCCGAAGGAAGGTGGCGTTGCCGGTGAGGGTGACCACCATCCGGCCACCGGTCAACTCCCGTACGTCCAGGTGCACATGGGAGGTGTCCCAGGCGGACTTGACCACCGCGAGCACCAGGCCGAGCACGACGCCCTCGAACATGTTGGTCACGACGATGGCGATCGCGGTGGTGGCAAGGACCAGGGCCTCGCCCCGGTGGGCGCGGGCGAGCGGGACGATCTCCTTGACGGGGATCAGCTTGCAGCCCGCGTGGACCAGGACACCGGCGAGCGCCGCCAGCGGGATGATGCCGAGCGCGGCCGGAAGCAGCACGGCGAACAGCAGCAGCCACGCGCCGTGCAGGACACGGGAGAGCGGCGTACGCGCGCCGGCCTCGACGTTGGCCGAGCTGCGCACGATGACGGCTGTCATCGGCAGCGCCCCCAGCACACCGCACGCCGCGTTGCCGATGCCCTGGGCGACCAGCTCCTTGTCGTACTGCGTGCGCGGACCGTCGTGCATGCGGTCCACCGCGGCCGCGCTGAACAGTGATTCGGCCGAGGCGATGAGAGTGAAGGCCAGGACCGTGCCGAGTACGGCCACGCCGCCCAGGGCGGCGAGGTCGCCGAACCCCGGCGGCTGGATGGCATCGACCAGTCCGCGCACCGTCACATTGGCCACGTCCAGGCTCAGCCCGGCGGAGACCGCGGTGGCCAGAGCGACGGCGGCCAGCGGGGCGGGCACCACGCGCACGGCCGCGGGCAGCTTCGGCCACAGCACGAGCACGGCGATGGTGCCAAGGCCCAGGGCCGCGGCGGTCAGTGAGGCGGTGTCGGCCAGCACGTCGGCGAGAAGGCCGGGAAGCCCGGCGATCTTGTCGAGCCCGGAGCGTGGCTGCTCGGCCCCGGCCATGGTGTACAGCTGGCCGAGGATCAGCACGAGTCCGATGCCCGCGAGCATGCCCTGTACGACGGACACGGAGATGGCGCGGAACCAGCGGCCGCAGCGCAGCAGGCCCAGGATGATCTGCAGGGCGCCGGTGAGCAGCACGATGGCGCCGAGCATGCCGAGCCCGAACTCCTGTACCGCCTCGAAGACGAGCACGGTGAGTCCGGCGGCCGGCCCGCTCACCTGCAGGGCGCTGCCCGGCAGGAAGCCGACGACAAGACCGCCGACGATGCCGGTGACCAGGCCCAGTTCGGCGGGCACACCCGAGGCGACGGCCACGCCGACGCACAGCGGCAGGGCGACCAGGAAGACGACGAGCGAGGCGAGGAAGTCCTGGCGCAGGACGCCCGGTTCACGCAGCGGGCGGAAGGGGGAGCGGAGGGAGGAGAGGAAGGAGGACATGAGGGTGGGGGGTCCTGTCGTGGAAGCGGGCCGGTCGGTGGGGCGCGGCGGCCCTCACAGCGGACCGAACGCCGGCCGGTCGTCGGACGACGGGCGATGGGCGGTGACGGTGCCGGTGTGCACCTCGTAGTACCAGGCGTGCAGGGTGAGCGAGCCGTCCTCGATCCGCTCTCTCACACATGGGTACGCGCGCAACCTCTCCACCTGCGCGAGCACGTGTGTCTGCACGGCTTCCGCGACGTCCGCTGAGGCCGGGGCGAGGGAGCGCACCGTGGCGTCAGGGGCGACGGAGTGGTCCAGCCAGTCGCGCACGGCCGGTACGGCCGACAGGTCTTCGCCCCGCACCAGGGCGCCCACCGCGCCGCAGTGCGAGTGTCCGCAGACGACGATGTCGCGGACTCCGAGCACGCACACCGCGTACTCGATGGTGGCCGCCTCGCTCATGGGGCGGCCTTCCCGGCCGGCGTCGTTGCCGGTGGGGTACGGCGGTACGACGTTGCCCGCCGTACGGAGTTCGAAGAGTTCGCCGGGGCGTGCTCCGGTGATCAGGGCCGGTACGACGCGTGAGTCGGAGCACGTGACGAAGAGGGCTTCGGGCGACTGCCCGGTTCCGAGGGCCTGGAAGGCCGCGGCGTTCTGCGGGGCCGCGACGTGTGTCGCGGCGAAGGAACGGGCGTTGTCGATCAGGGACTTCATGATGGCCTGCCTCCTGCGTCACTGCGGCGGAGCCGGGACGCGGTGTGGTCGGGTCGATGGTGACAGTGAGGCGGCGCGGGCCGCTGAGTGACAGCGGGTTCCACGTCGCCCCGAGAGACAGCCTGTACTGCGGCTGTGACTCTCACTTTGCCATCGCATTAACCTCTGATGACAGAGCAAAAATCTGCCAAAGATTGAGTAATAAACGCCCCTGAACTGGGAGTTGGTCGAACTCTCAACCGTTGGGCAAGGTTCATGTGGAGATCATGTGGAGTCCGCGCGGCCGTTCTGTTCGCACACGCTTGCAGTCGCGACGACTTGCCTGTGCCGTCCGTGCTCTGTCCGCAGCGGCTGATCTGGCTGACGGCGCACTGGTCTTGCGTACCGCTCAGACCTGATTGGTCCGGTATGCCCGCAGGAAAGTCCGCACGCCCTCGACGACAAGTGGCTGAACACGGGTGTCCTCCGCCGCGTTCGCGGAACCGAGCCTGTCCAGTGCGACGCCGAAGGCCAGCGCGATGAACTGGTCGGCCGCGAGTCGGGGGTCGGGGACGTCGAGCAGCCCGGCGGCACCCAAGGCGGCGAACCGCTCGGCGATCGCCTCGTCGGGGGTGTCGGCCATGGAGTTGTAGCCCCGGTGCGGCAGGTGGCCGGACTCCGCTCGGACCAGTCGCTGCAGCGTCGCGTACTCCGCCGAGCCGAGCATGTCGGTCGCGATGCGCATCGAGAACGCGACCAGGGCGTCCTCGAGTTCGGCGGCCTCGGTGAGGTCGCTGAGGGTGTCGTCGAGGGTGCGCCGGATCGTGGTGATCAGTGACTGGCCGACGCCGTCGACGACGGCTTGCAGCAGCGTCTGCTTGTCGCCGAAGTAGTCGTAGACCGTCCGCTTGGAGACCTCCGCCCGGGCGGCGACCGCGTCGACGCTGGACCGGTCGAAGCCGTCGGCGAGGAACAGTTCCCGGGCCGCCGAGAGGATGGCGGCCCGCTTGCGCGTGGACCCCTCGCGCAGTGTCTTCGTCGTCGGTGTCTTCGTGGTCGGCATGGCCACATCTTAACCGTCCTACACTGCACGGTGTAGTGTAATCTCCGGTTCATGGCGTGCCGTCCCCGTGCACCCGCTCCGCCCGACGGAGCCGTGCAGGCGTCATCTCGGTTACCGCTTCCCCGAGTTCATCTCGCCGGGTGAGTACGGACCTGTCCTCGGACAACTCGCCCGGCAACGACGGAAAGGACGTCCATGACTGCAACGCTGGCTCCCCCGGTCCGCATCGGGAAGGCCACTGTCTGGGCCCTCGGCATGCTGGCGGTCGCCACCGGGGCCCTGGAGTCGGTGGTGACACCGACCCTCCCGCTCCTGCAACGCGAGTTGGGCATGAGCCGGGCCGAAGGGGCGTTACTCAGCGTCGTGCTCCTCATCACCGGCGCGCTCATCACGCCGGTCGCAGGCAAGTTCGGCGACCGCTACGGCGGAAAACGAGTCCTGATACGGCTGATGGCGGTGGTCTCGGCCGGTGGCCTGGTGTCCGCCCTGGCGCCGAACCTGCCCGTGCTGCTGCTCGGCCAGGTACTGCAGGGAGCGATGGTGGGCGCGCTGCCCCTGTCGTTCATCCTGGTGCGCAAACACCTCCCCGCGGGAGAGGCGAAGGTGGCCATCGGGGTGGTCAGCGGGTTGTTCGTGGGGGGCGGGATGGCGGGGACGCTGTCGGCCGGTCCCGTGGCGGAAGGGCTCTCCCGGCACTGGATGTTCGCGCTGCCGACGTTCGCGGTCATCGGGGCCACCCTGCTGGTGAGCCGGCTGATGCCGCTTGATCCTCCGGCCCGGTCGGACGACGCCCGATTCGACTGGCCGGGCCTGTTTCTCCTGAGCGGCACGCTGGTCACGCTCATGCTCGCGCTCGCCATCGCACCCGAGATCGGCTCGCAGCCACTCGTGCTCGGCGCCCTCGTCGTGGTGCTGGCCGCCTTCGCGGCCGGATGGACAGCCGTCGAGCGCCGTGCGGCCTCGCCGATGGTGGATCTGCGCATGCTGGCACGGCCCGCGGTGTGGAAGTCGTGCGTGCTGACGTTCGTGATCTGCGTCGGTACCTCGGGGGCGGTCTATCTCGTCCCGCAGTTGTTCGAGGTGTCAGAAGACGCGTACGGCTTCGGGGCCAGTGCCACCGAGATCGGGTTCTTCCTGCTGCCCGGCGCCGTGGCCGCGACGCTGGCCGGACCGATCGGCGGGATCGGGGCGCGGCGCTTCGGCTCGCGTGCCGTGGTCACCGCCGGGATCGTCATCATGGCCACCGCCCTGATCGCCCTGGCCGCTGTGCACACCCAGGTCTGGCACCTCGTCGTCGGCAAGATGCTGGTCGCGCTCGCCAACGGCCTGTGCGTCACGGCGATGGTGACAAGGACCGCCACATCCGTCGATCGGAGCGACACCGGCATCGCCACCAGCCTGGTCCTGGTGACTCGCGTGATCGGCTTCGCCGTCGGCGTCCAGGTCAGTGGAGCGATCCTCACCGCCGGGACCCCTTCCGGGTCGGACATCCCGGCCGAATCCGCCTTCGTCACCGGCTTCGTCGTCGCGGGCGCCGTCACGGCCCTGTCCCTGCTGGTCACCCGCACCATGAGCAAAGGAGTCAAGGAATGACCCGCACTGATCTGTTGACGGATGTCCCCACGCATTGCCGTACGGCGTCGAGGCGCAAGGTCCTGATATCCGGTGCCAGCATCGCGGGTCCCGCACTCGCGTACTGGCTGAACCGCCGCGGATTCGCGGTCACGGTCGTCGAGAAGGCGGGCACGCTTCGTGACGGTGGTTATCCCATCGACGTGCGCGGCACCGCGCTGGAGGTCGTCCGGAGGATGGGAATCCTGCCGCGCCTGCGGGACGCGCACATCGACCTGCGCCGGTTGACCTTCCTCGACGGGGACGGCGGCGAGGTCACCTCGCTCCATCCGCACACCGTCACCGGCGGTGTCGCGGGACGGGACCTGGAGGTGCGGCGCGGGGATCTGAGCCGCGCTCTTCATGCGGCGGTCCGTGACGACGTGGAGTTCTTGTTCAACGACTCCATCGACACCCTCGACCAGTCCGGCCACGGGGTCGACGTCACCTTCCGCGGGGGCGGCAGGCGTACGTTCGACATGGTGTTCGGTGCCGACGGTCTGCACTCACATACCCGCGCCTCCCTGTTCGGCCCCGAGGAGCAGTTCCACCGGTATCTCGGCTACTGCTTCGCCGTGTTCACCCTGCCCAACACCTTCGGGCTGTCGCACGAGACCGTCATGTGGAACACCCCGGGCAGAGCCGCGGCGCTCTACGCCGTGGGGGACAGCGACGACGTGCACGCCTTCCTGAACTTCGCGCATCCGGAACCGCCGTTCGACGCGTTCCGGAACCCGGAGGCCCAACGGGACCTGGTCGCCGCGGTCTTCGCCGACGCGGGATGGGAGGTCCCCGGCATGCTCGCCGCCCTGCGCGACGCGGACGACCTGTTCTTCGACGCGGTCAGCCAGATCCGCATGCCCCGCTGGTCCAGTGGCAGGGTCGCGCTGGTGGGCGACGCCGCGTACGCACCTTCGTTCCTCACCGGGCAGGGCTCCAGCCTCGCGCTCGTCGGTGCGTACATGCTCGCCGCTTCCCTGGCCGACCGGGACCACGCCGCGGGCTTCGCCGCCTACGAACACACCACCCGTGAGTTCGTGGCCGTGAACCAGGCGAAGGTCGGCGAGGGCGACGCCACGCTCTTCCCCACCACGGCACGGGCCCTGGAGCAGCGCAACGACATGCTGCGCAGGCTCAGCGCCGTGCCCCCCTCCCCGGAGGGACAACCGGCCCACTCGGCTCTCACCCTGCCCGAGTTCGAGAGAACCCGCTGAGGAACGCCTACGCCAGGACGGCCGGCCTGAGCACCTCCTGGCACCACTGGCGGAAGCCGGTGGGCGCGGACTCGGGGGTGCTCGGTGCGTCGGCGCCGTAGAAGCCCTGGGCGTCCATGGCCCGGGTCATGTCGGCCAGTCCCTGGGCCCAGGCCTCGCTCGCCCCGTGGCGCAGCATCGTCGCCTTGTACTCCTCGCTGCTGGTGCGCCGGACGCGCACGGGGCGGCCGAGGACCTCGGAGATGATCTGCGCCATGCCCTGGGGGGACAGATCGTCGGGGCCGACCAGCGGGACGTCCTCCTGTCCGGTCCAGGCGTCGTCCAGGAGCAGCCGGGCCGCCGTGGCGGCGATGTCGCCGGTGGCACAGGTGCGCAGTACGCGGTCCTCCGCCAGCGCCAGGAAGAACGCGCCCGCGTCGCGGATCGACTCGGCCTGGCCCAGCAGATTCTCCATCAGGAACGGCGGGCACAGCGCCCGGTAGTGCGCGCCCGTGGCCGCGATCGCCTCGTCCATGGCGAGCGACGCGGATATCTGGCCGGCGTTCTTCGCCACGCCGCGGCCCAGGCTGGAGACGCCGACGACGCGCTGTACGCCCTGACTGCCGATCACCTCGCGCAGCGGCTCGGTGAAGTGGCGGAAGTGGCCATCGACGCTGTCGGCCTCAGGGGTCGGCGGAACCAGCCAGAACACGCGGTCGGCGCCCGCGCATGCCTCCTTCAGGACGGTGGGGTCGGCGTGCGAGCCGCGTACGACCTCGGTCTGCGCGCGCACCCGCGCCGGCAGACGGGCCGGGTCGCGGGCGATCACCCGGATTCCCGCGGAGGCGTCCGGGGATTCGAGGAGGTGGTCGAGTACCTGCCGGCCGATCTGGCCGGTGGGGGTGGTGACGACGATCATGAAAGGGCTCCCGGGGACGTGGGTCGGATGCCGTCGAGCCTGCTGCGTCGCGCGTTCGAACTGAAGGATCGATCCGCTCCGGCTTGTTACCCTCAGGGCAATACCCTCAGGTCAATACCGGCAGGAAGGGGAGTGGGAAGCGTGGAGTCCCGACCGCTGCGCTACTTCCTCGCCGTCGCCGAGGAGCTCAACTTCGCCCGCGCCGCCGAGCGGCTCGGTATCTCCCCGCCACCGCTGTCCCGCGCGATCCGCCGGTTGGAGACGGAGCTGGGCGTCACCCTCTTCGAGCGGACCACCCACAGCGTGGCTCTGACCCCCGCCGGGACGGTGCTCCTCGCGGAGGCGAGCATCGCCCTGGACGCCCTGCAGGCCGCCGGACGGCGGGCCCAGCGCGCTGCCGCGACGGATCCGAAGCTGGTCCTCGCCGTGAAGGCGGACGGGGACGCGGGGCTCCTTGAACCGATCCTGGCGCGCTTCGCGGCACAGCCGGCCGCCCTGCCCGTCGTCGTCCGGCTGTGCGGCTGGAACGAACAGCCGCGGCTGCTGCGTCAGGGCGAAGCCGATGCGGCCCTGGTCCACGAGCCGTTCGACCGCACCGGCCTGGACGCCGAGACACTGGCCGCCGAACCGCGCGTCGCCGCCCTCGCCGCCGGCCATCCCCTCGCCGCCCGGGACGGCCTGGCCCTCGCCGACCTCGGTCTGCGCCCCGGTGACCTGCACCAGTACCTCGACGAGGTCCGCAGCGAGAGCCGCGACCTGGCCCAACTGCTCACCCTCGTGAGCCTCGGGGACCTGGTGCCGCTGCTGCCCGCCTCCGTCGCCGCCCGCTACCCGCGCCCCGGCGTCGTCTACCGGCCGGTCCCGGACGCACCGCCCGCGATCCTCGCCATCGCCTGGCCGCAGCAGTCCCGTTCGAGGGCCACGGCGGCGCTGGTCCGCGCCGCCGCGTCCGTGGCCGATGCGGCAGGGGACGGGCAGGCGGGCCCGTGACTTCAGCGCACGGCCCCGTACGTCGTGTCACCGCGACCGCGGGTGCGCGTGAGGTGCGCGTGCCACTCTGGTGTCATGCCCATCGACGTACGCCCGGCTTCGGTCTTCGAGGATGTCCGTGCCGTGGTCGGCCCGAAGTCACCTGCCGCCAATGTCTGCTGGTGCCTGAGCTACCGGATCCCGTCCAAGCTCAACAACGAGCTCCGCGGGCCGGCCCGCGGTGAGTACGTCGCCGAGTTGTGCCGTGCCAAGACCCCTCCAGGGGTGCTCGCCTACGACGGGGAAGAGCCGGTGGGCTGGGCGGCCGTGGCGCCGCGCTCGGAGACGTCCTTCGCGCGCAACCGGAAGATCCCGCACGTCGACGACCTGCCGGTCTGGTCCCTCTGGTGCGTCCGTGTGCGGCCCGGCCATCGCAAGCAGGGGATCTCGCACGCCCTGATCGCCGGGGCGGTCGAGTTCGCCCGCGCCCACGGCGCACTGGCGGTCGAGGCCTACCCGCTCGACAACGGCGACGCAAAGGTCGACCTGACCATGGCGTACGCCGGGCTCCGCAAGAACTTCGAGCGCGCCGGATTCACCCACGCCGCCGACACGACCTCCGTGCTGGCCGGTCATCCCCGGGTCCTGATGCGGCTCGACCTGCGCTGACTCGGCAGCCCCGGGCCGCTGCGGCGCACATCAGCCCGCGGAGTCCGCCCGGTCGGCGGCGTCCGCGTCGATGACATGCACCGCCGCCTCCTCGGCGGATGCCGCCCCGCCGTCGATGCCCATGTCCTCGCCGATCATGTCCTGCGCGGCGTCGGACTCCGGGTCGTCGCTCGCCCCGTCGTCGGGGGCGAACAGGCGCCCGGCGCGGGCGTCTCCGACCTCCGTCTCGTCGATCGGCTCGCCGTCGGTGTCGGTCGTGTCCCCGATGCCGTCGTCATCCTCGGCAGGGCCGGGAACCGCGAGCGCGGGGTCGGGCCGCTCCTCGGAGAGGCGCTCCGCCAGGCTCTCGCCGTCCTGCTGCTCCTGCGCGGTGGTGCCGGTGTGGGCCACCCCCAGGGGCCGCTCGGGCGGTGACCAGCCCTCGTCGTACGGATCCGCCCCGCGGTCGCTGAGGGTGTCCTCCGCGTCGAGGATGCCCTCGTCCTCGCGGACCTCCTCCGCATCGGGCTGGTAGACGTCGTCGCCCATGACCTCGTCGTTTCCCACGGTGCTCGTCCTCCTTCACGCGCGACTGATGGTGCTGCTGTGCCGTGTATCCACCCTGATCCAGAACACACGTTCCGGCATGTGGGGAGGGGGTGAGGCGGTCAGTGCATGCCGGGCCCTGCAGGTCACCGCGTTCCGGGCGGGCGCCATTCGAGGAGCAACAGCGTCGCGTCGTCGCGCAGTTGGTTGTCCTGCCGGTCGAGGATGGCGTGGATCAGCTGGCGCAGTGCCTCAGGTGCCGGTTCGCCCGCCGCGGTCGCGCGGATGATGCTGTCCGTGAACCGCTCGAGGCCGAACTCGGCGCCGCCCCCGGTCCGCAGCTCGGTGACGCCGTCGGTGTACATCAGCACCCGGTCGCCCGGCTGGAGCGCCTCCTCGTGGACCTGCCATTCCACGTCGGCCAGCAGGGCGGGTGTGCCCATGGGCGGCTGGGCCGGCCGCTCGAGGGCGCGGTCGAGCACGCGGTGGTCCCGGATCAGCAGGGGAGGCGGATGGCCGCAATTGATCCACCGCAGCAGGCCGTCGGCCAGGTCGAGCTGCGCGAGGATCCCGGTGCAGAACTGCTCGGGCAGCCATCCGGCCAGCGCGTGCTGGACGGTGTCGACGAGCTCGGGCAGCTCGGCCTCGGCCCGCCGGGCGTTGCGGCAGCCGGCCATGGCCACGGCGGTGGTCAGACCCGACGCGAGGTTGTGGCCCATGGCGTCCAGGATCGCCACGTGCAGGGTCGAAGGGGTCAGGGAGTGATCGAAGGCGTCGCCGCCGATCTCGTACGCCGGTTCGAGCACGGCGGTCGAGATCACATGGGAGTTGCCGATCGTCCTGGGCGGCAGGAAGGCCCGGAGCATCTCGGCGGGCAGCTGCATGTCCTCGGAGCGTGTCCGGCGCGCGAAGCTGTCGCTCGAGGCCCGCTTCGACGTGATCGTCATGGCCATCACGGAGGCCAGCATGCGGCAGCGGCGCAGCAGCGCGACGTCGATGACCGCCGCGGTGGCGCCGATCACGCCGAGGCGTTCGGCGCCGTCGATCAGCGGCAGCCAGGCGACGATCCTGCCCTGGGCCAGTTCCTCGACGCGCAGCGCGTGCGCCCGGTAGGCCGAACCGGCGACGGAGCTGTCCACATCGAGGGTGGGCGGCCCCTCGGCCAGCGGCACCAGGCACCGCTGCTGGAGGTCCACGAGGTACACGTCGATCCGGTCGAGCCCGACGGCCTCGGCGAACCGCTGGGCCAGTGCGGGAAGCTCCATCGGCGCCGCTGCGTGCGCCGCAGCGAGCAGTTGTTCAAACAGCTGTTCCCCCGGGCCGGGCTGCCGGGGGCCTTGCCTGCCAGAACCGGAACTTTCGGAACTGGTGCTTCCGGAAGCGGTGTTTTCGGAACCGGTGCTTTCGGGGACGGTGCTTCCGGAGCCGGAGTTTCCGGCTTCGGGCTCCGCAGGCTGGCTCGACATCTGTGATCACCGCCTCATCAGCAGTCTCACACCGGGCCCCGGATCCCGCCCGGCTGCCTGCGCGCGGGAGGCGCATTTCGCTTGCGCCCGCCGGATTTCCGGCCTGCGAACACCCTCCCCGGTACACCGGGCCGGCCGTCTCAGCGGTCGACCCCGGTCCGCGGAGGCCCGCAAGCGCAGCGTAAGGTCGCGGACCGGCCGCATGCGGCCGTACCGACCAATACAGTCACCCGAACAAGGAGCCGCTGGTCATGCCAGCCAATGACGCCGCTGAGGCGCCGATCTACGAAACCCTCGTCCAGGAGCACGGCGACGTCCTCGCGACAGCCCGCAAGGCCGCCGAGGAGACGCAGCAGAGAGCCGAGGCCGTGCTGGACTTCAGGGGGCCGATCGCGTCCGTCCCGGACGCCGCACCCGCCGAACCCGCGGCGTAGGCGTCCCCGGGGCGACGAAGGCCCCGGCCCTCGGGTGCCCCGCCGCCCTTTGTGGGCGACGCTGGAAGCACACGTACGCCGTCGGCAGTCCCCGACGGCCGGAGGTGCCGATGGACCCCGTGGAGGCGCTGGAACGGATCGCCTTTCTGCTGGAGCGAGGCCGCGCCCCGACCTACCGGGTGCGCGCCTTCCGCGCCGCGGCCGAGGTGATCGGCGATCTGCCCGACGGCGAGGCGGCGCGGCGCGTGGCCGACGGGTCCCTGGAGTCGCTCAAGGGGATCGGCCCCAAGACCGCCGGGGTGGTCCGCGAGGCGCTGGCAGGCGAGGTGCCGGGATACCTGGAGCGGCTTGAAGGCGAGGCGGACGCCCCGCTCGCCGAGGGCGGCACCCGGCTGCGGGCCCTCCTGCGCGGCGACTGCCACCTGCACTCCGACTGGTCCGACGGCGGCAGCCCGATCGAGGAGATGGGCCGTGCGGCACGGGCGCTCGGCCACGAGTGGGCCGTGCTCACCGACCACTCGCCCCGGCTGACCGTCGCACGCGGCCTGTCCCCGGAGCGGCTGCGCGAGCAGCTGGCGGTGGTGGCCGATCTCAACGAGCGGTGGGCCCCCTTCCGGCTGCTCACGGGCATCGAGTGCGACATCCTCGACGACGGTTCGCTCGACCAGGAGCCCGAGCTGCTCGACCGGCTCGACGTGGTCGTCGTCTCCGTGCACTCCAAACTGCGCATGGACGCCGCCGCGATGACCCGGCGCATGGTCGCCGCCGTCAGCAATCCCCGGGCCGACGTGCTCGGGCACTGCACCGGGCGGCTCGTCACCGGGCGCGGCAGGCCGGAGTCGCAGTTCGACGCGGACGCGGTGTTCGCCGCGTGCGCGGCCTCCAGCACGGCCGTGGAGATCAACAGCCGTCCGGAGCGGCTCGACCCGCCGCGTCGGCTGCTGCGCCGTGCCGTGGACGCCGGAGTGCTCTTCTCCGTGGACACCGACGCGCACGCGCCCGGTCAGCTGGACTGGCAGGTGATCGGGTGCGCCCGCGCCGAGGAGTGCGGGGTGCCCGCCGAGCGCGTGGTGACGACCTGGACGGCCGAGAAGCTGCTGGCCTGGACGCGGGAGAACCGGGCCGCGGCGTGAGGGCGCGGCGGCATCCCTGCGCCCTCGCCGGATTCAGATGCCGCCCGCCAGGAGCCGGTCCGGCGTGAGGGGCAGTTCGCGCAGCCGCAGACCGGTCGCGTGATGCACCGCGTTGCCGATGGCCGCGGCCGTCCCGACGATGCCGATCTCGCCGATGCCCTTGCTGCCCATGGGGTTGAGGTGGGGGTCGTCCTCGTCGATCCAGTGCGCGTCGATCGCGGGTACGTCCGCGTGCGCCGGTACGTGGTAGGCGGCGAGGTCCGCCTCCGTGAAGTCGCCGAAGGCCGCGTCCATGGTGCTGCCCTCGGTCAGCGCCATGCCCAGGCCCATCGTCATCGCGCCGATGAACTGTGAGCGCGCGGTACGGGAGTTGAGGATGTGCCCGGCCGCGTAGACGCCGAGCAGTCGGCGCACCCGGACCTCGCCGGTCACCGTGTTGACGCCGACCTCGGCGAAGTGGGCGCCGAAGGAGTGGCGGGAGTAGTCGCTGTCCGCGTCGGCCTCGCCCGCCGTGTCGGCGGTGGCGCCCACCCCCTCCGGCGGCAGCTGCTGCCCCTGCTGTCCGGCCAGGCGCTCGGCCAGCCGCGTACAGGCCTCGTGGACGGCCCAGCCCCAGGAGCCCGTCCCACAGGAACCGCCCGCCAGCGGCGCGGCCGGCAGGTCGCTGCTGCCGATGTCGGCGCGCACGGAGTCCAGCGGGACGCCGAGCACGTCGGCGGCGATCTGCGCGAGCACGGTGCGGGCGCCCTGGCCGATGTCGGTGGCATTGACGCGGATCACGAAGCTGCCGTCGGGGTAGGCGTGCGCGCTCGCCCGGCTCGGCGAGACGATCACCGGGTACGTGGCCGCCGCGACCCCGCTGCCCACCAGGACGGGACCGTCGGCGCGTGAGCGGGGTCGCGGGTCGCGCTCGGACCAGCCGAAGCGGCGGGCGCCCTCGCGCAGGCACTCGGCGAGATGACGGCTGCTGAAGGGCAGGGAGCTGTCGGGTTCCGTCTGCGTGTCGTTGCGCAGCCGCAGTTCGACGGGGTCGATGCCGAGGGTCACGGCGAGTTCGTCCATCGCCGACTCCAGGGCGTACATGCCGGGCGCCTCGCCCGGGGCGCGCATCCAGGAGGGGCTCGGCACGTCGAGCGGCAGCACGCGCTGGGTGGTGCGGGCGTGCGGCGACGGATACATGATGCGCGTGGCGGCGGTGGCCGTCTCGACGAACTCCTTGACGCGCGAGGTGTGCGCGGTGACTTCATGGATCACGGAGGTCAGCGTGCCGTCCGCGTCCGCGCCGAGGCGCACCCGGTGCAGGGTCGGCGAGCGGTGGCCCACCACGGCAGCCAACTGGCGCCGTGGCAGGGCGAGTTTGACGGGCCTGCCGGTCATGCGGGCCGCCATGGAGGCGAGCACCACGTGCGGGCGTGGCGTGCCCTTGGATCCGAAGCCGCCGCCGACGTGTTCGGAGACGACCGTGATCTGCTCCTTGGGCAGCGCGAACAGCCCTGCCAGGACGTCGCGGACGGTGGTGGCGCCCTGGCTGCTGTCGTGCACGGTCAGCCGGCCGTCCTGCCACTGGGCGGTGGCCGCGTGCGGTTCCATGGGGTGGTTGTGCAGCGGCGGCACGCGGTAGCGGACATCGACGCGTGCGGCGGCGGAGGCGAACACGTCCTCGGCGTCGCCGCGCACGTGCTCGCCCGAGGTGCCGTCCGAGTCCTCCGGCACGTAGGCCCCTGGATGATCGGCCTTCAGGACGACGTCGTACGGTTCCTCGGCGTACGTGACCTGGACCGCCGCCGCGCCTTCGCGTGCAGCCTCCAGGGTGTCGGCGACGACGAGCGCGACGTACCAGCCCCGGTGCGGGACGCGCGCGTCCTGCAGCACGGAGAGGGTGGCGTCGTCCGGCTTCCCCAGGCGCGGCGCGTTCAGGTGCGTGAGGACCTCGACGACGCCGGGCACCGCCAGGGCCGCCGTGGCGTCGACGGCGCTGACCGCGCCCCGCGCCACCGTGGCGGGCACCGGCCAGGCGTAGGCGCACCCTTCGGGAGTGTGCTCGGCGGCGTAGCGGGCGGTCCCGGTCACCTTCTGGGGGCCCTCCCTGCGCTCGGCGGGCGCCCCGAGGGCGCTTGCGGTGTCCGGCATGGGGTTCTCCCTGGGAGCGGAGGACAGACGTGGTCTTGGTCAGGAGGCGGAGGGCGATGCGGCCAGGCGCCGCAGGACGTCACAGGCGAGATTGCGGGCGAGGCGCACCTTGAACGCGTTGTCCCGCAGCGGCTCGGCAGCGGAGAGCTCGGCGTCCAGGGCCCGCAGGAACGCCTCGTCGCCCGGCGGGCCGCCCAGCAGCTCGCGCTCGGCACGCCGGGCACGCCAGGGCCGGTGGGCCAGGCCGCCGAACGCGATCCGTACCTGGCGTACGACGGAGTCCTCGACGTCAAGGACCACGGCCACCGAGGCGAGCGCGAAGGCGTACGAGGCGCGGTCGCGGGCCTTGCGGTAGGCGGAGGGCAGCCCCGCGGGCGCGGCAGGCAGCAGCACACCGGTGATCAGCTCGCCGGGTGCGATCTCGGTGTCCAGATCAGGGCGGTCACCGGGCAGCCGGTGGAATGTGGTCACGGGCAGGGTGCGCCGCCCCCGCACACCGTGCAGCTCCACCTGGGCGTCGAGGGCGCTGAGCGCGACCGCCATGTCGGAGGGGTTGGTGGCGATGCACTGCGGCGAGTGGCCCAGGACCGCGTGGTCGCGGTGGATGCCGTCACGCGCCCCGCATCCGGTGCCCGGCTCGCGCTTGTTGCACGGTTTGCTCAGGTCCTGGAAGTAGGGGCAGCGGGTCCGCTGGAGCAGGTTGCCCCCGGTCGTTGCCACGTTGCGCAGCTGGCCCGAAGCCCCCGCGAGCAGGGCCTGCGACAGCACGGGGTAGCGGCTGCGCACCAGCGGATGGGCGGCGAGGTCGCTGTTGCGCACCGTGGCGCCGGCGCGGAGAGACCCGTCGGGCAGCTCCTCCACCGTGTCCAGCGGCAGCCTGCTCACGTCGATCAGCGTCCCGGGGCGTTCCACGCCCAGCTTCATCAGGTCGACGAGATTGGTGCCGCCGCCCAGGTAGCGGGAGCCCGGCCGTCCCGCGTGGGCCGCTGCCGCCTCTTCGACGCTGTAGGCGCGCACGTACCGGAAGGGCTTCACCGGGCCACGTCCTCGACGGCCTCGACGATGTGCGGATAGGCGCCGCACCGGCACAGGTTGCCGCTGAGCCGCTCACGGATCTCGTCCCGGGTCAGCTCCACGGGCCTGCCGGTGTCCGCTCCCGGATCCGTGACGTGCGACGCGTGGCCCGCCGCGGCCTCCGCCAGGGCGCCGACGGTCGAACAGATCTGTCCCGGCGTGCAGTAGCCGCACTGGAAGGCGTCGCGTTCCAGGAAGGCCCGCTGCACGGGGTGCAGGCCCTCGCCGTCGGGGCCGTGCAGCCCTTCGACGGTGGTGATCTCACGCCCTTCGTGGGCGACCGCGAGGAGCAGGCAGCTGTTCGCGCGGCGCCCGTCGACGAGGACGGTGCAGGCACCGCACTGGCCGTGATCGCAGCCCTTCTTGGCGCCGGTGAGACCCAGCTGCTCGCGCAGGACGTCCAGCAGCGTCGAACGGTGGTCGATGGTGAGGCCGTGCGGCTCGCCGTTCACCGTCAGGCGCACTTGTGCGTGGAACACATCGGTTCCCATGGTGCTCTGCTCCCTGGTCGACGCGTGGTCAGGAGGTGACCGCGTATCCAGCCTGAGTCAGGACACCCGTTACGGCATGCCGGGATCACGCGTGTGGCGTATCGGCGGCAGCGGACGGCGCCGCGCCGTGCGGGGCGCGGCGCCGAGGGACGGGGGAGGCGCCGTGGAAGGGGACGTCGGGTCAGATGTCCATGTCCGCCTCGATCCGCTTGAGTTGGTGACGGGCCATGGCCAGGTTGGCGCGGTCCTTGTCGAGGGCCAGGTAGAGGAAGAGCCCGTTGTTGTTGCGGCCCTTGATGAGCCGGATCAGGTGGTACTGGCTGCTGAGCGAGATCAGGATGTCCTCGATCTCGTCCTTGAGGCCGAGCATTTCCATGGTGCGCAGCTTGGCGCGCACCACGTCCGTGTTCCCCGCCGCGGCGACCGACAGGTCCAGGTCCTTGCCGCCGCCCAGGGTCCCCAGGGCCATGCCGCTCGTGTAGTCGACCAGGGCGGCGCCGATGACGCCCTCGATGGAGGTGGTGGCTTCCTTGAGCGCGGTTTCCGTGTTGCTCATGAGTTTGCTCCCTTTCCGTCTGCTGGATGCCCGTGATGAGGGCGTTGAAGGTGATGAGGATGAGGTGGGGGGCATGGGTCAGCTTTCCTCCGCTCGTTCGACGGCGGCGTCGACCAGCTCTCCGATGCAGGCGCTGGACCGGCGGGCCTCCAGGTGCAGCCGGCCCACGTTGATGCGGGGCTCCGCCAGCAGCGTCAGGACGGCGGATGAACCGGCGGCGTACGTGGCGACGTATCCGTGCTCACCCCGGATGAGCAGTTCCCGGAAGCCGCCCTGGTGGGTCGCCTCGGACAGGCGCAGGGCCACCCCCAGCGCCGCCGCGGTGAGTGCCGAGACGCCTTCGGCCTCCACGTCCGCGGCGTCCTGGGCCAGTACAAGGCCGTCGACGCTGGCCGCGAGCGCGCCCCTGAGCTGCGGAATCCGGGTGCGCAGGCGTCTCAGTTCGCTCAGTACGTCGGCTTCGGCGCCCATCAGGTGTCTCCTCTCGGCGCGCTTCCAGAGCGCGAAGAGCTTCATGACGGCTGGTGCCCGGCCCGGTGTGCGCGGCGAGGCGTCATGGGCTCGCCTCCAGTGCGTCGCGCACCCGGCGCAGCAGAGCGATGTCCGGGTCCTCGGACGACTCCACGCACCACAGGGCGACCGGGGGCTCCACAGGTTCCGGAGGCCGTGGCGTGTGCACGAGTCCGGCCGCGGCGAGGCGCCGGACCTCCAGGAGGGTGTGGAACGCGGGGCGGCCGAGCGCCCAGGCGATCTGGGTCGGCGTACGACTGCCGTCGGCGAGCCGGAGTACCTCCCGCTGGCGGTCGCCGACCGTCTGGCCGGGGGCGGGCGCACGGGGCACGACGGGGGCCGTGTCGATCACCGAGTCGGGCCAGACGCTGTCGAGCAGCTCCCGTCGGCGCCGCGTCTCCCGGGCCACGACCGTGGCCGGTACGGGATGGATCTGCCCGAGCCAGTGGGCGGCGCCGTAGCGGAACCGGGTGGCGCCCCCGGGCGGCTCCAGGACGAAGAACGCGGCGTCGAAGAGCGCGCCGAGGTGGCACAGCTCCAGCTCGCCCGCGGCCACTCGGCCACTGTCGATCAGGTGCTGGCCGACCGCGTGCCGGGACCCCGCTTGCGAAAGGGCGTCCTGCCAGCCCTGCTGGGGCAGCGCGCCGCCGGTGGTCAGCAGTACGTCGATGCCGGGCGACGCGGGGCTCTCGGCATGCACGACGTGCCCCTGGGAGAGGTAGAGGACCCCCTGGTCGCGCAGCAGCGCGCCGGTGGCGTGCTCCTCGGCGAGCCGCAGCAGCATCGGGGAAGTGGCGACGCGGGCCCGAGCGGTACTCATACCAGGGCCAGACGGTCGGAGATGTCGCGCAGCCGGATGCGGGCGAGCGCGAGGTTACCGGTGTGCCGGTCGAGCCACAGGTGCAGGAAGACGCTGCTGTCGAACGTGGTCTCCACGAACCGGATCAGGTGGAAACCGGTGCGGGTGGTGAGCATCAGGTCCTCGACCGGTAACCCCTTGACGTCCGGTTCCTCGAACGCCCCGTCGACCGGCGCGAACGCCTGGTACTCGGCGGCCGCCCGCGCCACCTCCGCGGTCTCGGCGGCGGTCGCCTCGTGGTCGCCGTTGGGCGATTCGCCGACCGAACCAAGGGCGAGCCCACTGGTCCAGTCGACGATCGCGGCCCCGCGTGCACCGGGCAGTGTCATCGCCTCGAGCAGACACTCGTCGATTCCGGGCACGCGGCTTCCCTTCCCCAGGGTGAAACCGGGCGGTCCCCACCGCCCGTCTCGGACGGTCCCCACCGTCCGTGACGAGGAAGGTACGTAAGGCTGTGCAGGTTCTGGGGAGAATTGGCATTTTCCAGGGGGACATGCGCGAGATCGACGCGATCGGTTCGAGGGCGCACGGGAAGGGCCTGGGAGCGACCGAATTCATCGGTCGGATGACCGGATCGTCCCTCGACGCCGTCCCTCCGGGGCTCCCCGGGGGCTCCTCCCGCCGGCTCTCCGCCGGATCCCCGTTCGATCGGAAGTAGACAGTGTCTACTCGCCTCCGGTAGACAGGGTCCATGACGCAAGAAGACTCCCTGCGGGAACGGCTGATCGATGTCGGGGTGGACATCGTCATGACGGACGGGACCGCCTCGCTGGGGCTGCGTGAGATCGCCCGCCGGGCCGGGGTGTCCCACGGGGCGCCACGGCGGCACTTCGCCACGCATCACGCCCTGCTCTCGGCGATCGCCCGGCGCGGTTTCGAGGACCTCAAGGCCCGGTTCGAGATCGCGAGCGGCCGCGCGACATCGCCGCGCGGCCAGTTGGAGGCGCTCGCACGGACCTACGTCGGGTACGCGCTGGCACACCGCGGCATGTTCGAGCTGATGTTCCGTCACGACCTGCTCGACAGCGGACAGCACCCGTCGGACGCGGACCACCCGCGCCTCCGGGAATCCACACTCCCGCTCTTCGACGGCATCGTCGCGCTCGTCGCCCGATGCCGGACGGAGCAGGAGGCCGCGGACCGGAGCGGCGCGCGCAGCAGTGCCCTGCCGCCACCACCGGTGGTGGCCGCGGCGCTCTGGGCGAACCTGCACGGCATCGCCCAGCTGTGGGCATGGGACAGCATGCAGCTCGCACTTGACGCCCCGCCTGCGGGCGGCGGCGCCGGGCGAGATCACCTCGACGCGGTGGTCGCCGCGGCCCTGGACGCCCACCTCGGCCCGGCGGCCATATGACCAGGATCCTGCGGCGTCATCTCGCGCTCGTGGTCAGCGCGGCCGGCGCGATGATCGTCGCGCTGGACGGCACCGTGCTGCTCGTGGCGCAGCCCAGCCTGCAACACGAATTCGGCGCGAGCGTGGCACAGGTGCAGTGGACGAGCACCAGTTATCTGCTCGCGGTGGCCGGGCTCCTCGTCATCGCCGGGCGTCTCGGAGACCGGTACGGGCACGCGCGGCTGATGTTCGTCGGCGTACTCGGCTTCGGGGGCGCATCGGCCGGTATCGCGCTGGCGCCCGAGGTCGGCTGGGTGATCGTCCTGCGCGCCGTACAAGGTGTGTTCGGCGCACTGCTGCAGCCGGCGACCCTCGCCCTGCTGAGGCTGACCCATCCACCGGACCGGCTCGGCAGGCCCGTTGCCGTCCGGACCAGCGCGATCGGGGTCGCCGCGGCGGCGGGCCCCCTGCTCGGCGGTGTCCTCGTCGCGCACCTGGGCTGGCGCGCCGTGTTCTGGATCAACGTCCCCGTCGCTCTCGCGATCGCCGGGCTCACCCTCGCCCTGCGGGTGCCGCAGCCTTCGCGCGCCGGGGCCCAGCGCCTCGACGTCACCGGTGCGGCCCTGCTCGCGGGCGCACTCGCGATCCTGGTGCACACCCTGGCCGGCGTGCCCGCGCACGGATGGACCGCCGCACCGACGTGGCTCGGTCTGCTCGCCGCCGCGGGCATCGCGGTGCTGCTCGTCGTCCACGAACGCCGCGCCGCGCACCCGATCGTGCCCCGGGCCGTGGCCCGCTCCCGACCGGTGGCGGCCTCGATGGCGCTGCTCCTGGTCACCAGCGGCGGCATGTTCGGGGCGCTCTTCGTGACCACGTTCTACCTTCAGGACACCCTCGGGCTCGACCCGCTCGCCACCGGTCTGCGGGTCCTTCCGCTGACCGCGCTCATGGTCCTGGGCGCGCCCCTCGCCGACGTCGCGCTGCGCAGGCACGGGCCGCGCGCCACCGCGATCGCCGGTATCGGCCTCGTCGTCCTGGGCATCGCGGCGCTGTCCCGGCTGGGCCCGACCAGCACATGGATGTTCACCGGCACGGCGGTCGCCCTGCTCGGCGCGGGATTCGCGGTCGTGATGGTCACCGCGACCGGCACCGTCGTCGGTGACGCGCCGCCCGGGTACGCCGGGGTCGTCGGCGGGCTCAAGCAGACCGCCATGAACGTCGGTCCGACCCTGGGCATCGCCGTCGCCGCCGGCGTGATGCTGCCGAAGGCGGCAAACACCGGGCCACCGGCGACGCTCCGGAACCCGGCCGTACCCGTCCCCGAGATGGGCTCAACCCTGCTGATCCTGGCCGCAATCGCCGCCCTTGGCCTGCTGCCCGCGGCGCTGTTGCCGCGTGGGCGCCCCGCCGGTCGTCAGCGCGTCGAGCTCTCTCGCGAGGCTAGCCGGGGGTGAGCGTCTGGTTGCCGAGGACCGCCAGAAGCTCAAGGCGTTCGGCGTCCGGGCTGCCGGGTTCGGCCGTGTAGATCATGATGCGCAGGTCGCTGCCCGCGACACTGAGCACGTCGCAGTCCAGCGTGACGGGGCCCACCTGGGGGTGGTCGATCGTCTTGCGGGACGCCTCGTGACGGCCCACCGCGCCGGAGTCCCACAGGTCGGCGAACCGTTCGCTGTGCGCCCGCAGTTCCGCGATCTGCTGCCGCAGCCGCTGGTCCGCCGGGTACCGGCCGGCCGCCGCGCGCAGGTCCGCGACCACAGCGGTCTCCATCGCGAGCTGGGACTGCGAGGAGTGGCGCACGCGGCCGCCAGGACCCAGGAAGGCGCGCCAGGCGCCGCTGCGCTCGCGGCCGTGCCGCTCGCCCATCAGCGCCGTGTACAGAGGGTTGGCGAGGAGCAGGGTCCACGACGCGTCGGAGACGGCCACCGGTGTCCCGGTCAGCCGGTCCAGCATCCGGTGCACGCTCGGCGTGATGTACGCGGGCACCGTGCCCTGGCCCGGCGGCACGAGCCCGGCCACGTGGAACAGGTGCTCGCGTTCGGCAGCGGAAAGACGCAACGCCCGTCCGAGCGCTTCCACCACCTGCTCCGACGGGTGGGTCGCCCGGCCTTGTTCAAGGCGGGTCACATAGTCCACCGAGATCCCCGCCAGCATCGCGAGCTCCTCGCGGCGCAGCCCGGCCGTGCGCCGCTGCCCGCCCGCGGGCAGCCCCGCGGCCTCGGGGCGCACCCGGTCGCGCCACCGCCGCACCACCCGCCCGAACTCCGTGCTCGCCATGCCCCCACTGTGCACCGCGGCGTGCGGAACTTCCTGGTACCGGCAGTCCCAGGAAGAAGGGACTCCTGGCTGCTCCCGGCAGGCCGCCGCAGCCTGGAGCCATGACCACGACACTGATCACCGGAGCGAACAAGGGCCTCGGCCTCGAGACCGCCCGCAGGCTCGTCGCCGCGGGCCACACCGTCTACATCGGCAGCAGGGACGCGGACCGGGGCCGCAGCGCCGCCGAGCGGGTGGGCGCGCGGACCGTCCTGCTCGACGTCACCGACGACGCGTCCGTGGCGGCCGCGGCCAAGGCGGTCGACGCCGGGGGAGGCCTCGACGTACTGATCAACAACGCGGGCATCGAGAGCCGGGACTCCGGCAACAACGTGCCCGGCGCCGCCGACGTGACCGCCGACCAGATGCGGGAGGTGTTCGAGACGAACGTCTTCGGCATGGTGCGCGTCACCCAGGCGTTCCTGCCGCTCCTGCGGCGCTCGCCCGCCCCCGTCATCGTCAACCTCAGCAGCGGCCTTGCCTCCCTGCACCGCGTCGCGGAGGCGGGCACCCCGGCGTTCGCCTACCCGGGCGTGGCCTACCCGGCGTCGAAGGCCGCGGTCAACATGCTCACCGTGCAGTACGCGAAGGCGTTCCCCGGCATGCGGATCAACGCCGTCGAGCCCGGGTTCACCAGGACCGACCTGAACGGCAACACCGGGGTCCAGACCGTCGAACAGGGCGCCGAGATCATCGTCCGCATGGCACAGGTGGGCCCGGAAGGACCCACGGGCGGCTACCTCGACGCCGAGGGTCCGTTGCCCTGGTGACCCGGACCGATGGGTCCGTTCGTCACGGCTTGCGGGCGAGGCCGCCGTGTTCGCCGATGGGCTCCAGGGCGGGGGAGCCGGAGTCCGGGCGCCAGAAGGGGACCGAGACGACGCCCGGGGCCAGGAGTTCCAGGCCGTCGAAGAACGCGGTGATCTGGTCGACGGGGCGCAGGAAGTACGGGACGGCGCCGGTTTCGTTGTAGGCGTCCTGGGCCTGTTCGTAGGTGGCGTCGGTGCCCCGTGAACCGTCGTTGATGGAGAGGTAGCTGCCGGACGGCAGGCCCTCCATCAGGCGGGTGACGATGGCGCGGGCCTGGTCGTAGTCGGCGACGTGGCCCAGGATGTTGCTGAGGATCAGGGCGGTGGGGCGGCTGAGGTCGAGCGTCGCGGCCGCGGCCGCCAGGATGCGGTCGGGGTCGGACAGATCGGCGTCGACGTACGCGGTCGCTCCCTCGGGCGTCGAGGTGAGCAGGGCGCGGGCGTGCGCGAGGACCATCGGGTCGTGGTCGACGTACACGATCCGGGTGCGGGGATCGAGCCGCTGGGCGACCTCGTGGGTGTTGTCCACGGTCGGCAGGCCGGTGCCGATGTCCAGGAACTGCCCGATGCCCGCCTCGGTGACCAGGTGGGTGATGTTGCGGCGCAGGAAGGCGCGGCTGCTGCGGGCGACCGTGACGATGCCGGGGAACACGGCGCTGTAGGCGTCGCCCGCTTCTTCGTCGACGGGGTAGTTGTCCTTCCCGCCCAGCCAGTAGTTCCAGATCCGGGCCGAGTGCGGCACCGATGTGTCGATCTTCTGATGCGCCGCGGATCCGGGCGTCGTGGCGTCGTCGGTCATGGGTAGCGTCCGTCTTTCCACCGAGGTGTGAACTGTTCGACGCACAACTTACGTCCCAACCGTCCCGACACGTACACCAGTTCACGTTGTCGGCGCGTTCCGGGGTCGAGTCGTGACGGGGGCCGGGAGCGTGACCGAGGCCGGGGTCGGTGGTGTCAGGGGTATGGCGGGACCTCCCGGCCTCCGCGAGGATGACCCCTCCGCGCGAGGAGTCCGCCGGGTCCTGTGGGGCGTGCGTGCGCGGCCGGGAGGAAGGGCATCGCGATGGGATCACACGCGGCGGCGAGACGGCGCAGGCCGGTCGTGCTCGGGGCGCTCGGCACCACACTGCTCGCCGCCCTGCTGGCCATCCCGAGCGCCGGGGGAGCCCCGCGGTCGGCCGACGCCTGCGGCAGCGTCGGCACCGAGCTGCCGCGCGGCGACTGCGGGCCGTTCTGGCAGGTCGTCGCCGAGGACTTCAACGGGGACCGGGTGCCGCTCGGCGCGTTCAGCGACTGCGATCATCACGCCGACACGTCCGCCGCGTACTGCGACGGCCTCACGGGCTCCTACCGCGACAACTGGTGGGCCTACCCGACCGGTTGGCGCGACACGGCCAACGACCGGGGCCGTGACGTCGTCGGTGTCTACCACCCGGAGGACACCGTGAGCGTCGGCCCTGCGGAGAACGGCGACGGCCGTATGCGCATCCGGATGTGGCGGCCCGACGACGGAGGGCCGGTGCACGCGGCGGCGGTCGTACCGCGTGCCGTCATGCAGATGAAGTACGGCAAGTACAGCGCCCGCATCAAGGTGACCAAACCGGCCGCCGGGTACAAGTCGGCGTGGCTGCACTACGGCGGGGGCTGCGAGATGGACCACCCCGAGGGCAACTGGGCCGGATCCCTCACCGCCTTCCACCACCCGTGCGGCGGCGGCGAACAGGGTTCGTTCCGCGGTGCCGACGAGTGGACCGAGTGGCACACGGTGTCGACCGAGTGGACCCCCGGACGCGTGCGCTTCTTCGTGGACGGACGGGAGACGGGGCAGGACACGAGGGGCGTGCCGGACCAGCCGCTGTCGTGGATCCTGCAGAACGAGAGCGCCCTGGAAGGTCCGGGGGCCGAGCCCGGCAGCAGTGCGCAGCTGGAGATCACCTGGGTCGCCGCGTACGCGTACGACTGGAAATAGGGCCGGAAGGGGCCGAGTGGTCCCGCGCCGCGGGGGCAGCAGCCTCATGTGCCGGCTGATGCTGATGTTTCAGGGAGGACGGTTCGGCAAAGCGTACAAATATGGTGCGAATCGGCTACACGATGATGACCGAGCAGGCAGGACCCCGTGCCCTCGTCGACGACCTGGTGGCGGCGGAACGGGCCGGATTCGACTTCTCGGTCACGTCCGACCACTACTTCCCCTGGCTCGACTCGCAGGGGCACGCGCCCTACGCGTGGAGCGTGCTCGGCGCGGCGGCCCAGGCGACCTCGCGGATCCCGCTCATGACGTATGTGACCTGCCCGACGGTCCGCTACCACCCGGCTGTGGTGGCCCAGAAGGCCGCGACGATGCAGTTGCTCTCCGAGGGGCGCTTCCGGCTCGGACTCGGTTCGGGCGAGAACCTCAACGAGCACGTGGTCGGCGAGGGCTGGCCGTCGCCTCAGGTCCGCCTCGAGATGCTGGAGGAAGCGGTCGGCATCATCCGCGCGCTGTTCACCGGCGACAACGTCAACCACCAGGGCACCCACTTCGACGTGGCGAACGCCCGCCTGTGGGACCTGCCCGACGAGCTGCCGCCCATCGGAGTGGCGGTCTCCGGCGGACGGTCCTGCGCCCTGGCCGGCCGCCTTGCCGACCTGGTCATCGCCACCGAACCCAAGGCCGAGCTGCTCGACTCCTTCGACCGGCACGGCGGCAGCGGCAAGCCGCGCGTGGGCCAGCTGCCCGTCTGCTACGACACCGACAAGGACGCGGCCGTCGCCCGCGCCCACGACCAGTTCCGCTGGTCGGCGGGCGGCTGGCCCGTGAACGCCGAACTGCCGGGACCCTCCGGCTTCGCGGGCGCCACCCAGCACGTCACCCGGCAGGACATCGCGGACCAGATCCCGTGCGGCGACGACGTCGACACCTTCGTCGACGCCGTACGCCCCTACGTCGACGCGGGCTTCACGGAAGTCGCCCTGGTCCAGGTCGGCGGCGACCACCAACGCCCCTTCATCGACTGGGCCGAGCAGAAGCTGCTGCCCGCCCTGCGCGATCTCTGAGCACCTCACACACCCGCGATCTCACACACCCGCGACCCATGGGAGAACAGCGTGAACGACACATCCGGCCCGGCTTCCCCCACCGCGCAGCCCGACTCGCCCGACCTCGTGCAAGTGGTCCTCGGGGAGTGCTCCGCGGCCGACGCGGACGCCGTGTTCGGCGTGCTGCGCACCCACTTCCCCTCCGACCGCGGCGAGGACGCGCCGCATCGGACGGAGCAGCCACGGCCCGCGGTCTGGACCGGCGCCTTCATTGCCGCCCACAGCACGGGGCCCGTCCGGGGCGTGCTCCTCGCGGGCCCGGTCACCGCCGACCTGCAGGGCGGCCCGGTGGCGGTGGACCGCCTGCGTGCCACGCTCGCATCGGCCTTCGTCGCCGCGGACACCGGCACGGTCTCCGGCGACCAGGAGGTGCAGGTGCAACTGCGCCTGACGGGAGCCGAGCACGGGGAGCCGCCGCTCCCGGAACACTGAGGTCAGCCGGTGGTCGTCCGCGACGCCTCGCGCGGGGAGCCGTGCTGATCGATGACGCCCTCGACGATGCGCATCAGCCGGTCCCCCACCTGGTCGATGCTTCCGTTCTGCGTGCTGACCTGCGCGCCTTCGAGCACGAAGGTGATCTCGGCCGCGGCCTGTTCGGGGTCGGGCAGCCCCGCATCGGCGCACACGGCGAGCAGCCTGCGGGTCTGGTGGGCCTTGTGCTGCTCGATCACCTGCCGTGCGGGGTGGGCGCGGTCCGGCAGTTCGGCGATGGAGTTGATGAAGGGGCAGCCCCGGTGTGAGATCGCCGGGAGCCCCTCGGCGATGAAACGGGCCAGGCCCAGGATCTGCTCCCTGGGCTGCCCGGGGTGTCGGGCCTCGACACGGTCGAAGGCCGCCCGGTAGTCGGCGGCGACGATCCGCAGCCACTCCGCGACCAGGGCGTCCTTGGTCTCGAAGTGCCGATAGATCGCCATCTTGGTGGTCTCGGCCCTGTCGGCGATCGCCTGGACGCTCACGCGCCGGATCCCCTCGCTCTGGAAGAGCTCCTCCGCCGCGTCGAGGATGCGCTCACGAGGCGGCAGTTTCGCCACTCTGCTCGGCCTGCCGGCGGTCGATGTCATGCCTGCTCCGTGACGTCCGGTCAGTTGTGGGGCTTTTGGCGCCTGCTACGGTACCAGTCCGTCCCATGCGATACCGATCGGTATCGTTGGGGACTCAACGGTATCGTTCTTCTTTCCGCCGGGAGTGACAGTGCGCATCGCCGAATACGTGACCTTCGACGCGGTCGGGCTCGCGGAGCTCGTGGCCCGAGGCGAGGTGACCCCCGCCGAACTGGAAGCAGCCGCACGTGAGGCCGCGCGTGCGGTCGATCCGCAGATCAACGCCATCGTCGAGACCTGGCCGACCGACGACGAGCCCGCCCCCGGCAGCACATCGCTGGCCGGGGTCCCCTTCCTGATCAAGGACCTCGGAGTCTCCATGGCGGGGCGGCGCATGGAGCTGGGCAGCCGTCTCGCGGCCGGCAACGTCGCCGGTGCGGACTCCTCCCTGATGGTGCGTCTTCGCCACGCCGGTCTCGTGACGTTCGGGCGCACCGCGACACCGGAGTTGGCGTACAGCATCACGACGGAACCACTCCTGCACGGCCCGGTCCGCAACCCCTGGGATCCGGAGCGGAGCGCGGGCGGATCCAGCGGGGGAGCGGGCGCGGCTGTCGCGGCCGGGGTGGTCCCGATCGCTCACGGCACCGACGCCGCGGGCTCGATCCGCATACCCGCCGCCTGCAACGGCCTCTTCGGTCTCAAGCCCACCCGTGGCCGCGTCTCCATGGGCCCCGACGTCGACGAGATCTTCAGCGGCCTCGCCGTGCACGGGAGCGTCAGCCGCACGGTGCGCGACAGCGCGGCACTGCTCGACCAGATCCGCGGCCCGGAAGCGGGCGATCCCTACTTCGCCGAGCAGCCGTCCCGGCCCTACGCGCAGGAAGTCACCCGCCACCCGGGCGCGCTGCGGATCGGTGTCCTCACCCGGGCATGGGGCGGACGCGGAACCACGAAGCCGGTGGCCGACGCTCTCACCCGTACCGTGCGTCTGCTCGAATCCCTCGGCCATCAGGTGGAGGAGGTCACGGTGGACCTCGGGGTCGACTGGGAAGAGTTCGTCCTGGCCAACGCCCGTCTGATGACGGTGAATCTCACGGCCTTGGTCGACGGTCTCGCCGCCGCCTTCGACCGGCCCGCCGACTCCTCGACCCTGGAGCCGGAGACCCTGGCCGGCTACCACTACGGCCAGCGGGTCAGCGGACCCCAGTTCGTCGCCGCCCTCGCGATGCGCAACAGGGTCGCTCGAAGCCTGGCCCGGTACTTCGACGCCCGCGACCTGCTGCTCACCCCGACCCTGCCGGAGCTTCCCATGCCCCTGGGTGCCTACGCCGAGGGTACGCAGGCCCTTGACGGCCTCGGCTGGATCGACCGCCTCAACGACCGCTCGCCGTTCACCATGGCGTTCAACGTCGCGGGCACGCCTGCCATGTCCGTGCCCGTGACGGCCGATCCCGGGACGGGGCTGCCGATCGGCATGCAGTTCGCCGCCGGCTACGGGTGCGAAGGCCGCCTCTTCCGCCTCGCAGGCCAACTCGAACAGGCAAGTCCGTGGTCGGGCCGCACCCCTGCGGTGTGGGCGGGGAACCACGCGGGCCGTCCCGTGTGACTCGGCCTCCGGCGGTCCCTAGCGTCCGGGTCAGCCCTTGGCGCCCGGGTCGGACGGGCCGTACCAGACCGTCGTGGCGTTGCAGAACTCGCGGATGCCGTGCCCCGCCAGCTCGCGTCCGTAGCCCGAGCGCTTGATGCCGCCGAAGGGCAGGCCCGGATGGGAGGCGGTCATGCCGTTGAAGAAGACGCCGCCCGCCTGGATATCCCGTACGCAGCGTTCGATGTCGGAGTCGTCGCGCGTCCACACATTCGAGCTGAGCCCGAACGGCGAGTCGTTGGCCAGGGTCACGGCCTCGTCCAGGTCCGCCACGCGATAGAGCGTCGCCACCGGGCCGAACGCCTCCTCCCGGTGGATGCGCATCTGAGGGGTCACATCGGCCAGGACGGTGGGGGAGTAGTACCAGCCCCGCTCCTGCTCCTTGGGGCGCTGCCCGCCGCACAGTGCGGTGGCGCCGCGGGCGAGCGCGTCGTCGACGAGCTCCTCCAGATCCTCGCGGCCCTGTTCGGTGGCGAGCGGGCCGACGTCGGTGTCCTCGTCCGCCGGGTCGCCGACGGTCAACTCCCGCATGCCCGCGACGAACCGGTCGCGGAAGGCGTCGTAGACATCGGCGTGCACGATGAAGCGCTTGGCGGCGATGCAGGACTGCCCGTTGTTCTGCACCCGTGCGGTCACCGCGGTCGCGGCGGCCCGCTCGATGTCGGCGCTCGGCAGCACGAGGTAGGGGTCGCTGCCGCCCAGCTCCAGGACGGTCTTCTTGATCTCGTCGCCGGCGATGGACGCCACCGACCGCCCGGCCGGTTCGCTGCCGGTGAGGGTCGCCGCCGCCACCCGCCTGTCGCGCAGGATGGCCTCGACGGCGCCCGAGCCGACCAGCAGCGTCTGGAAGCAGCCCTCGGGGAATCCTGCGCGGCGGAAGAGGTCCTGGAGGTAGAGGGCCGTCTGGGGCACGTTCGACGCGTGCTTGAGCAGACCGACGTTGCCCGCCATGAGGGCGGGGGCCGCGAACCGTACGACCTGCCAGAGCGGGAAGTTCCACGGCATCACGGCCAGCACGACGCCGAGCGGGCGGTAGCGGACGATGGCCCGCGCCGCGCCGGAATCCGCGACGTCGGCCTGCGCGGGCTGCTCATCGGCGAGCAGCCCCTCGGCCCGCTCGGCATACCAGCGCATGGCCTTGACGCACTTGGCCGCCTCGGCCCTCGCCGCCTTGACGGGCTTGCCCATCTCGGTGGTCATGGTGCGGGCGATGAAGGCGTTGTCCTCCTCGAGGAGATCCGCGGCCCGGTTCATCAGCCGGGCACGCTCGCTGAAGTCGCTGGTGCGGTACCGGCCGAACGCGGCGTGGGCGGCCGCCAGACGGGCCTCGACCTTCGCGTCATCGAGCGGCTCGAAAGTCTCGAGCGTCTCACCGGTGGCGGGGTCGACCGTGGCGATGGGCATGCCGTTCCTCCTGGGACGCCTAGCGCGACTCGGGAGGATCCTCGTGGGGCTCCTCCCAGGAATCCGCGCGCGGCTGGGGTTCCTGTGGCGGTTCGGGGCGTCGAGTGACCTGTCGCCGTCCGAAAATGAACAGACCGATCAGGACGACGACGATCACCACGCCGATGATCAGCATCAGCGACGCGGTTCCGCTTGCGGCGAGGGGCATGAATGGCCTCCTATAAGTCCCGAAGTCTGTGGCTCCGGGCATTGCGGGCCCCGGGATTCACCCTAGAGCGACATGCTCGGGCAAGCATGTGCAGCGACCTGACGGGTGCCCTGACATGCGGAGCGCACACTTCCTTTTGCCGGCCGGGTTCCTCGGGAGTGGCCCGTCAGAGGATCTCCAGGGGCTCCTTGCCCACCGGCGCGGGGAACGCGGCATCCAGCGCCTCGAGGTCCTCGTCGGTGAGGCTGAGGTCGAGGGCGGCGTGGTTCTCCTCCACGTGCGCCGCGGTGGAGGCCTTCGGAATGGCGATGACGTCGTCGTGGCGCAGCACCCAGGCGAGCGCGACCTGCAGCGGTGTGCACCCGTGTGCCGACGCCACCGACTCCAGGGCCTGATGGCCGAGCAGCCGACCCTGCTCCAGCGGGGAGTACGCCATCAAGGGCACCGAGCGTGCGCGGCACCAGGGGAAGAGGTCGTACTCGGGGCCGCGGCGGGTGAGGTTGTAGAGCACCTGGTCCGTCTGCGGGAGGGCGCCTTCGGGGAGCTCCGCCAGGTCGTCGACATCGAGGTTGCTCACCCCCCAGGCGCCGATGCTGCCGCTGCTCACGAGACCTTCGAGCGCCTCGACGGTCTCGGAGAGCGGGACACCGCCCCGCCAGTGGAGCAGATACAGGTCGATCCGGTCGGTGCCAAGACGGCGCAGGCTCGCGTGGCAGGCCTCGACGGTGCCGCGGGCGTCGGCGTTCGACGGCAGCACCTTGCTCACCAGGTACACGTCGTCGCGGTGCCCGCGAATCGCCTCGCCGACCAGCTCCTCGGAGGCGCCGCTCCCGTACATCTCCGCCGTGTCGATCAGCGTCATGCCCAGGTCCAGACCCCTGCGGAGAGAGGCCAACTCCTCGGCGCGGCGCGAAGGATCGTCTCCCATGCGCCAGGTGCCCTGGCCCAGGGCGGGCACACTCACGCCGGAGGGGAAGGTCACTGTCCTAGCCGCTGCCATCACGTACCCCTTCTCGCACTGCTGCTCTCTGTTCTCCGCTTCGCCACGAACATCACCACGCCCACGTGCCGTCGCACAACTGATCACCACCAGTACGCGGGATAGCGCGGCGCGCTGGGACGGGCGCACGAGGCGGCCCACCCCGCCAGGACGACCACGACGACCGCCCCGGCGAGCAGGGGAACGAAGGTGGCGGGCCGGGGATGGTGCAGGACGATGACGACGGCGGTGGCGCAGGCCGGCGAGTGCGGGGTGCGCGCCACGGTCATCACGGCAAGGCCGATGCCCGCGGCCAGCGCGGCGGCCCAGGGGGCGCTGCCCAGGGCGGCGAGGACCGCGTATCCGACGCCGGCGCACAGCAGATGCCCGGCGATCACGCTGCGCGGCTGGGCCAGCGGCAGCCGGGGGACGCTGTGCACGATCGCGGCGGACGCGGCGAGCGGGGGTATCAGGACCGGCTCGTGGACGACGGAACCGACGGCGACGAGTGCCAGCAGAACAGCGGTGACGGCACTGATGTTGTGCAGGGCGGTACCCGCGGGCGGTGGGGCGGGGGCGCGGCCCACGAGGCGGGGCAGGACGCGCGGACGTGAACGTGTACGGGGTTGCGGCTGGGCAGGCGCGGGCGGCGCCTCGATGATTTCGTCGGTGCTCAAGAGAAGGACGTTCCGGACTTCAGCCGGCGGGGGACCCGGACGGCGGGGTGACAGAGGGCAGGAGCCGCCACGGCCGCCCGTGCGGTCGGCAGGGGGGCGCTGGCACATCGGCGGCCCGGGGTCGGGGCGTCCGCGTACTCACCCGAGATCCTACGAAGCCCTGTCGCGCCGCTCGCGGCCAGGTCCGGTGATCACTGTGCTGACCAGGACCAATGCACCAGGACCAATGCAGTGGTCATTCGACGTGCGACACGACGGCGAAGCCGTGAAGCAGGCGATGGCGGACCGGGGCCGCGCGCGGGATGAGCTGTTGCGGGGGTGCGTGGGCTGCTGGGCTGGACCGCGCCCGGCGGGAGGGTCAGGCGGCGTGGCAGAGCGCTGCGGGATCGGCCGTGGCCGCGACGCGGGCCACGGCCGTGCGCACGGGACGGGCCGTGGCCGCGGCCTGCGAGCGGCTGCGTGCGAAGACGACGAGGCGCAGTACCGCGAACCGCGCGACACCGGCGAGCGCGGAGGCCGACAGATAGACGACCTGCTCCAGCACCGCGCCGGGCGACGTCACCAGCTGCTGCAGGACGAGCATGGCCCCGCAGGTCACCACGTACGCGCCCGCCGCGGACCCGGCCGACTGGGCATGCTGGCGCCAGGTCGCGCGCCCGCCCGCACCGAACGTGAAGCGGGCGTGCAGCTCGGTGGCCAGGAGCGTGGAGACCGCGGTGATAAATGCGTTGGCCAGGGCCCAGGGAATCCAGGAGGCTAGGGCCACCACCGCGAAGCTGGAGGCGAGCCCCACGCCGCCGCCGCAGAGCACGAAGCGGGCGAACGCGGTGAAGGCGCCGGGCCCCGCCTGTTGCTGATTCTGTGCTGTCTTCATGGCCCGACCCCTTTGATGACTCACTCCGCGAAACGCGCGCCCCTCGGCCTGCGAGGCCGAGGGGCGCCCCCCTTGGTGCCATCATGGCACATGAGTGGCGCCAAGGGGAGTCATTTATGGCGCCACGTGCGTCGCCAGTGGTGTCACGGTGGCTTCGGGGTGCGGATTAGTCGGGTGCTCGGCCATGCCCGCGCCCCGCAGCAGGGCGAGACAGAAGAGGCCTGCCGATGCCATGACGACGGCCGCGCCGAGCGCGGCGAAGCCCATCCCGTGGGTGAAGGCGTCACGTGCCGCCGACAGCACGGTGCCCGCCGTGTCCGAGGGGAGTCGTGCGGCCACGGTCGTCGCACCGCCCAGGGTTTCGCGTACCGCTTCGGCGTGCGGAACGCCCGCCGGGAGAGCGTCGGCCATGTCCCGGCTGTAGACCGCCGCGCCGATGGAGCCGAGGATCGCCATGCCCAGGGCTCCGCCCAGCTCCTGGCCCGACTCGAGGACGGCCGCGGCCGAGCCCGCGCGTTCCGGCGGTGCGGCGCCGAGGGCGAGTTCATTGGCGAGTGTCATGGAGGCGACCAGGCCGCCCGCGTAGACCGATGCGCCGGTCAGCGTGACCCACAGTGCCGTGTCGGCGTGCACCTGGGTCAGCCAGAGGAACCCGCAGGCGGAGACGAGGAACCCGCCGCCCATCACGTAGGCACGGTCGACGCGCTGGGCGAGCGCGGCCGCGGTCGGCGCCATGACGGCCAGACCCGCGGCCGGCACCAGGCTCCACAGGGCGGCCTTGAACGGGCTCATCCCGAGGACGGACTGCAGATACTGCGTGAGGTAGACGGCCATGCCCACCGTGGCGAACATGGCGAGGAGATTGGCGACCACCGGGCCGCCGAAGGCGCGTCGGCCCAGCAGGCCGAGGTCGATCATCGGGTGCGCCAGACGCTTCTGGCGGTGCACGAAGACGAAGCCGAGCACCAGTCCCGATGTGACGCCGAGAGCGGGCAGCGGCTCGTAGCCGTGCTGGGTCAGCTCCTTGATTCCGTAGATGACCGGGAGCAGGGCGGCGAGCGAGAGCGCCGCGCTCAGGAGGTCGAAGCGGCCCTGCTGCGGTGCCTTGAACTCCGGTACCAGGAACGGCACCAGGACGAGCAGGAGCACCATCGCGGGCAGGTTGATCAGGAAGACCGAACCCCACCAGAAGTGCTCCAGGAGCAGACCGCTGACCACGGGGCCCAGGGAGATGCCCGCGGTCATGACGCCCGTCCACAGGGTCACCGCCTGGGCGCGCTGCCTCGCGTCGCGGAACAGGTTGCGGATCAGGGCGAGTGTCGAGGGCATCAGGGCGGCGCCGCCAAGACCCAGCAACGCCCGTACGGCAATGAGCAGTTCGGCCGAGTGTGCGTACGCGGCGGCGACCGATGCCGCGCCGAAGACCGCGGCGCCCCCGAGCACCAGCGTGCGCCGGCCGATCCGGTCGCCGAGGGCGCCCATGGTGATGAGCAGGCCGGCGAGGACGAAGCCGTACATGTCGAGGATCCACAGCTGCTGTGTGGCGCTGGGCTCCAAGTCCTGGCTGATGTAGGGAATCGCGAAGTAGAGGATCGAGACGTCCATCGAGACCAGGAGCAGGGGCAGCATCAGGACGCCGAGGGCCGTCCATTCCCGGCGGCCCGCGCGGGGGTTGGGTGTGTTCTCCATGCCCGGTACGGAATCGGATCGGCGCGTACGCCGCAAACAATGACCTAGTGCACCTCCCTCAATACCGCTGCTCAGTACGGTGTCGGTGCGCGTAGTGCACTAGTACAGTGAGGCCCATGGCCGCCGATCCGCCCTATCTCCGCATCGCGCGGGACATCCGCCGCCGGATCGACTCCGGCGAGCTCGCTCCCGGCGACCGCGTCCCCTCCACCCGGAGCATCACCCAGGAGTGGGGCGTCGCGATGGCGACCGCGACGAAGGCGCTCGCCGCACTGAACCAGGAGGGCCTGGTGCGCGCCGTGCCCGGCGTCGGCACGGTGGTCGCGGAGCCGGTGCGGGAGCGCCGAATGGCCCCCGGCCAGGGTCTGAGTCGCGAGCGCATCATCCGTACCGCGATCGCGTTCGCCGACACGGAGGGGCTCGCGGCGCTGTCCATGCGGCGCGTCGCGGCCGAGTTCGGCACCTCCACCATGGCCCTGTACCGGCACGTCCCGAGCAAGGGCGAACTCGTACGGCTGATGTCGGAGGCGGTGTTCAGCGAGGAACCGCCGGGCCCGGGACCGGCAGGCTGGCGGGCGCAACTGGCCCGGGAGGCGCGGTGGTTGTGGGGTCTGTACGAGCGTCACCCCTGGCTGGGGCGGGCCATGGCCGCCCTCACCCGGCCGATCGCCTCGCCCCATGCGATGCGGTACACGGAGCGTGTCCTCGCCGCCTTGAGCGGAGTGGGCCTCACCCCGTACCAAATGATCCACGTCCACCTCTCGCTCCTCGCGTATGCCCAAGGTGTCGCGATGGCCATCGAGTTGGAGACCCAGGCGCGGCAGGACACCGGCATGACCCCCGAGGAGTGGATGGCGTCCCACGAGCCCCGTATGGACGCGATCCAGATCACCGGGGCCTATCCGATCCTGTCGACGCTCTTCGGCGAGGACGAATTCGACCTGGAGCTCGGCACGCTCTTCGAGTTCGGGCTCGAACGGCTGCTTGACGGAGTCGGGGAACTCATCGACCGCTAGAGCGTCCCCCGGGCCGTCCTGAAGGTCGTCAACGCACCAGGCAGGGACGCTTGTTGTCGAACTGCCAGTCGGGGACGAGGTAGCGCATGCCGGTGGCGTCGTCGCGCGCGCCCAGTGCCTTGTGCAGGTACAGGTCGTGGGCCGCGAGGAGACGGTCCATGTCGAGTTCGACGCCCAGGCCGGGGGCGTCGGGTACGGCGATCTCCCCGTCGACGATGCGGGGCGGGGCGGTGGTGAGGCGCTCCAGGCCCTCCTGCCAGATCCAGTGGGTGTCCAGGGCGTTGTAGTCCCCGGGGGCCGCGGCCCCGCAGTGGGTGACCATGGCCAGGGATATGTCGAAGTGGTTGTTGGAGTGACAACCCCAGGTGAGGCCCATCGCGTTGCACAGCTGCGCCACGCGCACGGAGCCCTGCATGGTCCAGAAGTGCGGGTCGGCGAGGGGGATCGAGACCGACTGCAGGGCCAGGGCGTGGGTCATCTGCCGCCAGTCGGTGGCGACCATGTTGGTGGCGGTCGGCAGCCCCGTGGCACGGCGGAACTCGGCAAGGACCTCGCGGCCGGAGTAGCCGTCCTCGGCGCCGCAGGGGTCCTCGGCATAGGCGAGCGTGTCGGTCAGGGGTGTGCACAGCTCGATCGCCTCGCGCAGCGACCACGCGCCGTTGGGGTCGAGGGTGATGCGGGCCTGGGGGAAGCGGTCCTTGAGCGCGCGTACGGCCGCGACCTCCTCGGCGCCCGCCAGGACGCCACCCTTGAGCTTGAAGTCCCGGAAGCCATAGCGGTCGTAGGCCGCTTCGGCCTGCCGCACGATCGCGTCGGGGGAGAGGGCTTCCTCGTGCCGGATGCGGTGCCAGTCGACGGGGGAATCGGGCTCGCGAACGTACTCCAGATCGGTGCGGTCGGGGTCGCCGACGTAGAAGAGGTAGCCGAGGACGCGGACGGAATCGCGCTGCTGTCCGTCGCCGAGCAGCGCCGCGACGGGCACCTCCAGATGCTGGCCCAGCAGGTCGAGCAGTGCGGATTCGACGGCGGTGACGGCGTGGACGGCGGTGCGCAGGTCGAAGGTCTGGGCGCCGCGTCCGCCGGCGTCACGGTCGGCGAAGCGGTCGCCGATCTCGCGCAGCACACGCTTGTAGTCACCGACGCGGGCGCCGACGACGAGGGACTCGGCGTCGCGCAGGGTCTGGGTTATCTTCTCGCCGCCCGGCACTTCGCCCAGGCCGGTGCGGCCTTCGGAGTCCCGCAGGACCACGATGTTGCGGGTGAAGTAGGGGCCGTGGGCGCCGGAGAGGTTCAGCTCCATGCAGTCCCGGCCCGCGACCGGGTAGACGCTGAACGCGGTGACGGTCGGCTGCCTGTTCATGATCACGAATTCCTCGGGTGTCGGTTGTCGGGTGTATGGGGAGTGGGGTGCTGGTCGGGTGGGTCAGAGGCTGAGGACGTCCAGGGCCCACTCCACCGCGAGTACGCCGCCGAGGCCGAGGATCGCGAGCACCGTCGTATAGGTGGTGCGGACCTTGATCGCCTCGATGACCGAGAGGTTGAAGTACTCCTTGAACAGCCAGAATCCGGGGTCGTTGACGTGCGAGAAGGCGATCGATCCGCAGGAGACGGCGAGCACCAGGATCTCGGGGTGGACGCCGCTGTTCGCCAGGAGCGGCAGCACCACACCGGAGGCGGTGACGACGGCGACCGTGGCGGAGCCGAGGGCGATGCGCAGGATCACCGCGATGAGCCACGCGAGGATGAGCGGTGAGATGGACCAGCTGTCGGTGGTGTCCTTGATGTGGTCGGAGATGCCGCCTTCGACGAGGACGTTCTTGAAGGCGCCGCCCGCTCCGATCACCAGCAGGATCATCGCCATGGCCTGCGCCGCCGATGTACAGGAAGCGCTGACGTCGGCCAGGCTGCGGCCGATGCGCGGCCCGAACGCCCAGATCGCCAGAAGGAGGGTCAGAAGGAGCGCGATGGGTGCCGAGCCGATGAAGGTGATGAAGTGGAGGAACGGGCTCTCGCCGGAGGCGGCCATCTCGGTCACCGAGGCGCCGGCGATCAGCACGACGGGGAAGAGCGCCACGGTCAGGGCCCAGCCCAGGCCGGGCATCTCCTCGTCGGTGAACTCGCGCTCGCTGACAAGGCCCTTGGGGATGGAGGGGTTCATCGCCTTGATGAACGGAAGCCGCGGCCACACCAGCGCGATCAGCGCACCGGCGGGTATCGCGATGAACAGGCCGTAGACCAGGGTGAGTCCGACGGAGGCGTGGAACGTCGCGGCCACGGCGGTGGGGCCCGGATGCGGCGGCAGGAAGCTGTGCATCGTGGAGAGCGTGATCGACATCGGAAGCCCGATCCACAGCCGCTTCGCCCCGGTGACGCGTACGAGGGTGAAGGCGATGGGCACGATGATGATGAAGGCGACCTCGTAGAACATGGTGACGCCGATGAGCATGGATGTGACCACCATGGCCACTTGGACCCATCGCGGTCCGAAGGCGTCCAGCATCCTGTTGGCGATGCGCTGTGCGGCACCGGAGTCCCCCATGACCCGGCCGACCATGGCGCCGAGCCCGATGACGAGCATCGTGTCGCCGATCTGGCCGCCGATGCCCTCGGAGAGGACGTCGGGGATCGTGGCGACCGGAATCCCCTGCACAAGGCCGACGGCGACCGCCACGAACAGAAGGGCGGCGAAACCGTTCAGCTTCAGCCGGGTCATGAGGAACAGCAGGACCAGGACGCTGATCCCGACTACGACGAGCGGCATTTCAGTTCCCCTTTGAACTGTGGATGCGGGTGGGTTCAGGGCCTGTGCCGCGTGGCCCGGACCAGGTCAAGACCGGCGTCGAGGACCTTCTCCAGGTCGGCGATGTCCTCGGGGCCGGGGTCGGTGAGGGGCGCGCGCACCGGGCCGACCGGGAGGCCGCGCAGCCGGGCGGCGGCCTTGACGAGCGAGACGGCGTATCCGGGAGCCCGGTCGCGCAGCTCGACGAGCGGGACATAGAACTCCCGAAGGAGCCGGTCCACCGCGGTGTCGTCCCCTTCCCGCAGCGCGCTGAAGAAGGCGTTCGCGATCTCGGGGGCGAAGGCGTGGACGGCGGAGGAGTAGGCAGGGACGCCGACGGTGGCGTACGCACGGGCCTGGATCTCCGCGGTGGCGGCGCCGTTGAAGAAGAGGAAGCCGTCGGGGGCGGCAAGGGTGAGGCGCTGCAGCCGGTCGAGGTCGCTGTGCCCGTCCTTGAGGCCGATGACGGTGGGGATCTCGGCGATCCGGCGCAGGGCATCGGCATGGAAGGTGACCTGGCCGCGCTGATAGGCGATGAGCGGAAGCCGGGTGCCTGCGGAGAGGCGGCGCAGCTGCTCCACCAGGCCGTCCTGCGGCGCCTCGACCAGGTAATGGGGCATCACCAGCAGGGCGTCCGCGCCCTCTTCCTCCGCGATCCGGGCGAACCGTAGCGACTGGGCCCACCCGTAACCGGTGCCCGCCACCACCGGAAGGCGGCCGTCGGCGACCTCGACCGTGACCCTGATGACCGCGCGGTACTCCTCCTCGTCGAGCGAGAAGAACTCGCCGGTTCCGCACGCGGGGAACACCGCGCCCGGCTCCGCCGCCAACTGGGCCGTCAGATAGGAGCGGTAGGACTCCAGGTCCAGGCCGCCGTCGCTGCCCATGCTCGTCAGAGGGAAGGACAGCACGCCGCGCGCCATGCCTTCCCGCAGCCGCTGGGCGACGCTCCGGGGCGTCGTACTGGGCTCGTTCATAGAACCGTGCTCGTTCATGAATCTCATCTCTATATGCAGATGGCGTCCATGTATGAGAATGGAGGCTAGAGTCATGAACAACAGGGGTCAATGGGCGGGCGCCGCGGATCTACGATGGGCGCATGGCGGACAGCAGCGGAACGGACCGCGGGGCCGGCCCGGGAGTCCGCGGGGTGAAGTCGGCGCTGCGCACCGTCGCGCTGCTCGAACTGCTCGCCGAACGCGCCGACCGGCCGGCCCGCCTCGATGAGCTCGCCGAAGAGATGGACGTGCCGCGCAGCAGCATGTACCAACTGCTGCGGACCCTGGTCGACTGCGGCTGGGTGCGCACGGACACCACCGGATCCCTCTACGGCATCGGGATCCGCACGCTGCTCACCGGCACGAGTTACCTCGACGGCGATGCGCGGGTGCGCGCCATCCGCCCGTATCTGGACGAGGCATCGGACGCCCTGGGCGAGACGATCCACCTGGCGCGGCTCGACGGCTCGAACGTCGTGTACCTGGCGACCCGTGAGTCCCACGAGTACCTGCGCACCATCAGCCGGGTCGGCCGCCGCGTCCCCGCACACGCCGGAGCCCTCGGCAAGGCGCTGCTCGCCGAGCGCCCGGACGGCGAACTGCCGCTCGGTGAGGGCCCGTTGACGGCATTCACGCAGAGCACGCACACCGACCGCGCCGTGCTGCTCGCCGACCTCGGACGGGTGCGTGAGCGCGGCTACGCGATCGACCGCGAGGAGACGGTGAGCGGCATCGCGGGCTTCGGCTTCGCCCTGCGGTACGACGCGCCGGCCGTCGACGCCATCAGCTGCTCGGTGCCCGTGGCCCGGCTCACCGGCGAACACCAGAGCCGCGTCGTCTCCGTCATGCGGGAGATCCAGACGAAGATCGAAAACCTCCTGGCACCCGTCTCGGGCGCCCCCGACTGGCGCTGACGGTCCGCGAAAGTCGGTGGCGCGTCGTCCCGGCGCGGACGACCATGACCCGCATGAGCGACCGACCCGAACGATGGACGCAGGCGACCACCTATCCCGACATGTGGGCCGACCCGGACGACGACCCGCGCAACAGCGACGGAGTCAGCCCGGACGGCGAGCTGGCGACGCTGGAGGACTTCCTCAAGGGGTACCGCCTGACCCTGCGGATGAAGTGCGAGGGGCTGACGCCCGAGCAGCTGGCCCTCCGTTCGGTGCCACCGTCGACGATGTCGCTGCTCGGCCTGGTGCGGCACCTCGCCGAGGTCGAACGGGACTGGCGCAACTGGATCCGCGACGGCGATCAGCTGCCCAAGCTGTACGGCGAGCGCGACGCGGACTTCGACGGAGCGGTCGGCGAGCAGGCCCAGGTCGATGCCGCATACGCCGATCTGGCGCGCGAGCAGGCCGCGATGGACGCCGAGCTGGCCGAACACCCGGACCTGGGCGAGCGGTTGGGCAAGGACGGGTTCGCGGTCCGGGAGCTCATGGTGCACAGGATCGAGGAGTACGCCCGGCACTGCGGGCAGGCCGACCTGTTGCGTGAGTGCATCGACGGCAGGGTGGGTCAGTAGCGTCAACCCGGCACCCCCTTACGGGGGTTCCTCTGCCCGCGCCCGTTGCTCGTTGCGGTCCGGCGGCCTCGACGTTTCGCTACCGAGCGGTGTGTGCGTTGTGCGAAGATCCGGAGACCATTCGACGGTCGCTGCGAGCGGACTCGCCTCCGTGGTGCCGTCGGAAACGGCCCAGTGGCCAGGCGGACTTACCGGGTGGGGAAGGCGGGAGCATAACGGTGGCGTCACAGCCATGGACTTCCGGCGCGCGGTTGGCGGCCGAGGACGACACCGCACCGGCACGGCAGTGGCCGCCGTCGGTGCTGCTGGTCGAGGACGATCCCGGCGACGCGCTGCTGGTCGAGGAACTCGTCGCCGACAGCGCCCTGAAGATGCGTCTGCGGTGGGTGCGTTCCATGTCCGAGGCGCGTGCGGCACTGGCCTTGGAGGTGCCGGACTGCGTGCTGCTCGACCTGCATCTGCCGGATGCCCAGGGACTGGAAGCCGTGTCCATGGTCCAGTCCCATGCCGACCAGGTCGCGGTCGTCGTGCTCACGGGTCTCGCCGAGGAGGAGACCGGCCTCGCCGCCGTGACCGCGGGGGCCCAGGACTACCTCGTCAAGGGCCGGGTGGAACCGGAGCTCTTCGGCCGGGCCGTGCGCTACGCGATCCAGCGCAAGCAGGCCGAGCAGGCGGGCGTCGCCCTGAAGGCCAGCCAGATGCAGGCACAGGAGAACGCCCGCCTGGAGCGGGGACTGCTGCCGAGGCCGCTCCTGAACAGCGCGGGTGTGGACGTCGTGGCCCGCTACCGCCCCGGCCGCGCCCAGGCCCTCCTCGGCGGCGACTTCTACGACATCGTCCAGGGCGCGGACGGCACCGTGCACGCGCTCATAGGGGACGTCTCCGGCCACGGTCCGGACGAGGCGGCCCTCGGCGTCGCACTGCGCATCGCCTGGCGCACGCTGGTGCTCAGCGGCGTCACCGGCCCCGAACAGGTGGGCAGGCTGGAGGAGATCATGCTGGCGGAGCGGGCGAAGCCGTACATCTTCGCCACGCTGACGAGCCTCTCCGTTCCGGCGGGGGCACAGCACGTGCGGCTCACCCGCGCCGGTCATCCCGGGATGCTGCTGCGCACCGCGGAGGGCGGCGTGGAGTGGGTGGAGGTGGCCGGCGGTCCCGCCCTGGGTGTCGTGCCCGGGGCGCTGCGCTGGCCGGTCGAGGAGGTGCCCCTTCCCGTGGGATCGGCACTCGTGCTGTTCACCGACGGCCTGTTCGAGGGGCATGTGGGCAAGGGCGGTCGGCGCCTCGGCGAGGAAGGACTCCTCGTCCTCGCACGGGAGCTGGCCGCGCTGGCACCGGAGGCGTTCGTCGACACGCTGATCCAGCGGGCCGAGGACCTCGCCGAGGACCAGGGCGGCCTTGCCGACGACGTGGCCGTGGTGCACCTGCACTGGCACAGGGACGGCGACGGGCCGACGCGCGCGGTGGCCGAGGGGCGCTACAAGAGCAGCGTCGGAGAGCAACGCCGTGGGTGAGACGAAGAGCAGGGCGTGGATCGGCCGTCGGCTGACGGTGCAGGGCTGGTTCCATCTGGTGCTGGCCCTGATGGCGCTCCTGGTGGTCGTCGGCACCGTGGTCGGCGCCCGCCTCCTTGGACAGACCGCGGACGTGACCGACCAGTTGACCGACCGCCTCCAGCCCGCCCGGACGCAGGCGTACCGTCTGCAGGCCGCTCTGGTGAACCAGGAGACCGGTGTCCGGGGCTACGCCATCACCGCCGACCGCCAGTTCCTCGACCCCTATGCCCAGGGCAAGCGGGACGAGGCCCGCGCCGCCGCTCGGCTGCGCGACCTCATCGGCGACCGGCCCCGCCTGATGGCGGACCTCAAGGTGGTCCAGCGGGAGGCGGCGGACTGGCGGCGCGCCTACGCCGAGCCGCTGGTGGCCGATGTGACACCCGGTGAGCCACGCGCCGTCGCGGCGACGAACGCGGAGCGTGGCAAGCAGGTCTTCGACCGGATCCGCACGGTGTGGGCCGCGCAGAACGCCGACCTGGCGCGGGCCGTGGAGGACGGCAAGGACGAGCTGGACAGCACCCGCACGGTGCGCACCGTGATCCTCGGCGCCATGGTGGCGGTCTTCCTGCTCGCCGGGATCGCCCTGGCGTTCCTGGTGCGCACGCTGGTGGCCCGCCCCTTGGAGACGTTGCGCGTCTCGTCACGCCAGGTGGCGCGCGGCGATTTCGGCCACGTCATCACGGTCGACGGTCCAGTGGACCTCAGGGCGGTGGCAGGGGACGTGGAGGGCATGCGGCAGCAGATGGTGGAGGAACTGGAAGCCTCACGTCGCCAGCGGGACGTGCTGAGCCGGCAGACGGCCGAACTCGACGCCCAGGCCGTGGAACTGCGGCGCTCCAACGCCGAACTGGAGCAGTTCGCCTACGTCGCGTCGCACGACCTCCAGGAGCCGCTGCGCAAGGTCGCCTCCTTCTGCCAGCTCCTGGAGAAGCGGTACGGAGACACGCTCGACGACCGGGCCAAGCAGTACATCGACTTCGCCGTCGACGGCGCCAAGCGCATGCAGGTCCTCATCAACGACCTGCTCACCTTCTCCCGCGTAGGGCGTCTCAACGACGCCCGGGTGCCCGTCGATCTCGACCAGGCCCTCACCAAGGCCCTCGCCAACCTGGACACCTCGGTCCGGGACACCGGCGCGCTCGTCGAACGTCCGCAGAAGCTGCCCGAGACCGTCGGCGACCCGACGCTCCTGACGATGCTCTGGCAGAACCTCGTCGGCAACGCCATCAAGTTCCACCACCCCGAACGCACCCCGCGGATCCGGATCACCTGCGAGCAGGACAAGAGCTCCGGCACCTGGAACCTCTGTGTCACCGACAACGGCATCGGTATCCCCGAGGAGTTCGCGGAGAAGGTGTTCGTGATCTTCCAGCGGCTGCACGGCCGCGACGCCTACGGGGGCACGGGCATCGGCCTGGCGCTGTGCAAGAAGATCGTCGAGCATCACGGCGGCCACATCTGGATCGACAGCGGCCACACCGGGGGGACGCGCATGTGCTTCACCCTGCCGTCCGACGCCGACGCCGATGCGGGCCCCGACACCGCACTGGACACCGCATCCCGCACCGAGGAGAAGGCCCTGACATGAGCACCCCTTCCGCCACGCCGATCGACGTGCTCCTCGTGGAGGACGACCCGGGCGACGAGCTGATGACGCGCGAGGCGTTCGAGGACAACAAGATCCGCAACAAGCTGCACGTGGCCCGGGACGGCGAGCAAGCGCTCGACTTCCTCTACCAGCGGGGTGCGTACACACACGTGCCGCGACCCGATCTGATCCTGCTCGACCTCAACCTCCCCAAGTACGACGGGCGCCAGGTCCTGCAGAAGATCAAGTCGGACCAGGACCTGAAGGACATCCCGGTGGTGGTGCTCACCACGTCGGCGGCGGAGGAGGACATCCTGCGCAGCTACAAACTGCACGCGAACGCCTACGTCACCAAGCCGGTCGACCTGGATCAGTTCATCGCCGCGGTACGCCAGATCGATGACTTCTTCGTCCAGGTCGTACGCCTGCCGCGCCGCCAGGGCTGAGGATCCGCCCATCTCCCGTCGTGCCACTTGGTGTGATCACACAATCTCGCCCGCAGAGGGATAGCCGCGGGTGGTCCATCGCGTCGTGATGGTTGCCAAGAAGGGGAGGGTCGATGGAGGCCTCAAGTCACGACGAGTTCCGCGAGTTCGTAGCGATGCGCTCCACCGCGCTGCTGCGACTCGCGGTGCTGCTCACCGGCGGGGATCGGCACGCGGCGGAGGATCTGCTGCAGATCGCGCTGATGAAGGCCTACGGACGCTGGGCGCGCATCGAACAGCCCGAGGCGTACGTCCGCCAGATCCTGTATCGCCAGCAGGTCAACCGCTGGCGACTGCGCGGACACCGGGCCGAGACGACGGTGCCCGTGCTGCCCGAGTACGGCACGGAGGGCGCGGAGTCGGAATCGGAGCTGCGGATCGCGCTGTGGGCGGCGCTGCGTCGCCTCTCGAAGCGGCAGCGGGCCGTGGTCGTGCTGCGCTACTTCGAGGACCTGCCGGAGGCCGAGGTCGCGGCGCTGCTGAGATGCCCGGTCGGCACGGTGCGCAGTACGGCGCACCGGTCGCTCGCCAAGCTCCGTGTCCTCGTACCGGAACTCGGGCCCGAAAGGCCCGCGGACCAGGTCCAGCCGCTCAGCTATGCGCCGAAGGAGATGCAGGGATGACGACGGACCATGTCGAGGAGAAGGTCCGGGAGACGCTGCATGCGGTCGCCCTTGACCGGGTGCGGGCGCCCGGGGATCTGGTCGAGCAGGTTGTACGCCGGCGCGGCAGGCGCCGCTTCTCGCAGGCCGCGGGGGCGGCGGTGGCCGTCGCCGCGATCACCGTGGGGGCGGTGCTCGGCTTCGGGGGCGGCGCCGGCGGCGAGGAGGACCGGCCCGTGCGTCCTGCGGCGTCGCCGGAGGGCTGGGAGCCGTGGCGGAACGACGCCGCGGGTGTCGCCGACCGGGGCTGTCTGGTGGACGGTTCGGCGCTGTACTGCGCCGGGTCCAAGTACGACGCCGCGAAGTTCGACGCCAACACCGGCGAGCGCCTGTGGACCGTCAAGGTCAACCGCGAAGGCGACGGCCCCGACCACCCGTTCGCCGTGCGCGACGGCGTCGTCTACGCCTACCGCAACCACACCGACAAGAAGCTGCCGAACGGTGACTACATGGGCGGTACCGATCTGATGGCGGTGGACGCCGACAACGGCGACGTGCTGTGGAAGAAGAAGATGCCCCAGGACGACCGCACCGACCAGGCCGCGATGCTCATCGACGGCGCGGTCCTCGCCAACACCCCGTCGCTTCGCACGATGTCGGCCCTCGACCCACGGACAGGTGAGGAGAAGTGGCGCCACACCTGGGACAAGGGCATCTCGTGCCAGCGGGCGGTCCTGAGCGGCGTACCCCATCTCCTGTGCACGCCGGAAACGGAGAAGCCGGGCGACACCGACGTCATCCGTCTCGACCCTGCCACCGGCGACGCCGAGAAGATCACGACCATTCCCGGCAGGCACCAGCTCATGGGAACCTCGGGGGACCGGATGGTCCTGATCGAACAGAGGGATCCGGGCGACAAGGTCATGCACGTGACCACCGTCGACAGCTCGGGGGAGCAGACCTCACACTCCCGTCGGGTCGAGGGGAAGGTGGCGGGATCGGACGTCGTCGGCGATCATCTGATCTCCGTGAGCTGGGAGGGCAACGCGTCGGCCTACTCACTGACCACGGGAAAGAAGCTGTGGACCGCACCGGTGGGCGTCGAGATGCCCGGTGAGGAGACGGTGACGGGGATCGCGCCTCCCGTGGTGTCGGAGAGGCAGGGAGTCGTCTACTTCTTCAGCCCGAACGGAGACCTCTCCGGCCTCGACCTGCGCACGGGCGAGAAGGTCTGGCGCGATCACGTCGACATCGGCAAGCAGCAGGGGCCCGGCTTCGCGAACCCGCCCCAACTCGTGCTCTATGGGGATGTGCTGGTCGCCCAGAAGGGTGCCATGACGGTCTCCCTTCTGCCACGGATCGGCGACTGACCGAAGGGCAGCCGGGGGCGTGACATCCGCCCCCGGCCGACGGCCCGTGTCGTGGCGCGAGATCGACACCGCGCCGAGCAGCCGAACCGTCACGCGCTCTCGGCCGTGCGGCGCGGTTCGCGGCGCATCGCCCACAAGGTCGGTCCGCCGCCCGGGAGTTGGACCTCGCCGAGCACCGTGAAGCCGAAGTGCTCGTAGACGGGGAGGTTGGACGGCTTGGAAGACTCCAGGTACACGGGCAGGCCGTCCGCATCGGCCTTGGCGAGGCCCGAGCGCAGGAGGGCGGCTCCGTGCCCCTGCCCCTGGACGGCGGGGTCCGCGCCGAGCACGGCCAGGTACCAGTGCGGCTCCTGGGGACCGTGCCCGGCGGCCGCCTCCACGGCCTGCCGGAACAGCGGAGCCTGGTCGCCCAGGATCGCCGTGAGTTCCTGGATGGTCTCCGTGTCGGGAACGGCCTTGTCCTGCGCGCCCGGCGGCACCCAGTAGGCGGCCGCCGCCGGGGTGTGTTCGCACACGCCGTGGCGGACGTACTGCCGCGTGAAGATCGTGGCGAAGTAGCGGTCGAGCCCCGCCTCACGCGTGGCGTCGTCGGGGAAGAACCAGCGCATCATCGGGTCGTCGTCGAAAGCGCGAGCCAGCGTGCGGCCGATCGGCGAGGCGTCGTCGATCGATGCCGTCTTGGGAGTATTCGATATCGACATACGGGCCATTCTGCACGCGATGATCTTCGTCGGCCGGCGGGGGTCCCCCCTCGCTCGCGAAGGCCGATGGGGCGCTCCCCAAGGGCAGTTCGGGGTCTCGCCGCCGGGGCTGTCCGCCTCACGCCTCCGGATCGGCGTCGACGATGCCCTCACCGAAGGCGGCGGCAAGCGCCTTCGCGATCAGATCGGGCAGCTCGGCCCGTCCGTCGTCCTCGGCCCAGCGCACCAACGCCGTGTGCATGGCGCCCAGACAGGCGCTGGCCGCCGCTTGGGCGTGGAACACCGCGTCCGAACTCGGTCCCCGAGGCATCACGGTCAACGCGGTCGCTCCCGGCGCCACGCGGACGGCGACCAACGGCGCGGCCTTCGAGGCGCCGGGCCTTGCCGAGTTCATAGCCGGCGCGACGGCGCTCGGCCATCTCGGTGGGCCCGACGACGTCGCCGACGTGGTGGCGTTCCTCGCCTCCGACGAAGCGCGCTGGATCACCGGCCAGGTCATCGACGCGAGTGGTGGCCTGTTCCTCGGGCCGCGCCCCTGATCCCGACAGCGGGGTGCCGAGTCCCGGGCGTTGGTTCCGCGGCGATGGCCGACGGCTCCGCGGCGAAAATCGACTCGCTCCCCGCCGTGCGCTGTCCCTATCCTCACCGGAGCGGGATCGCGCAGTCCCGCAAGGTTGCGGAGCCGTGGCAGAGCGGCCCAATGCGATCGGCGTGGGGGAAGCCCCTCTCGCGTCGACTGGTGAGAGCAGGGCGGGCCTTGCCCTTCCTCGCCCGCGGGTTCGAATCCCGCCGGCACCGCAGCCGACCCGCCGCCTCCGTCCCCTCTCCGTACCCGTCCCCGCCTCCGCCTCCGCTTCCGCTTCCGCCTCCGCCGACTGGAGTTCGCATGAGCACGCCCGCCCCCGCCGCCCCGGTGTTCGTCGGGCCGGAACAGACCGCGGCCGTCGGGCGAGGGCGGATCAGTGTCCTGTGGTCGCTCGGCGACCGTGCGAGGGATCTGGACGCCGACGTCGTGCGGCTCGCTCCGGGCGCGAGCATCGGCGAGCACACGGAGGAGGAGTTCGGAGTCCTGTTCACCGTGCTGACCGGCGCCGGTGAACTCCGCACGCCGGACGCGACCTGGCAGCTCGCCCCCGGCGCCCTCGCCTGGCTCCCCCCGGGCATCACCCGCTGCGTCGACGCGGGGGAGAAGGGGCTCGTCTACACGACCTCCCACCGTCGGCGTCCGGCCCTCGGTACCGGTCAGGCCGACGGCTCCGACGCGGGCGAGCCGGTCTGCCTGCTGGAACATGTCTGCCCCGAGTGCGGCCGCCTCGCCGCCGAACGAGACGCCCGCTACTGCGCCCGCTGCGGAACGCCGCTGGCCGATGCCTCGGCGTAGGACAGGAGTCCCTCACGATGTCTGTATCGAAGGCGGGGCAGGCCGGTGCCCAGGACGTCCTGTCCGGTGACCACGGTTCCGCGCACCTCGTCGCCGAGAATGTGCACTGTGCGCTCGGGGACCGCCTCGTGCTGCGCGATGTCTCGCTGAAGGTGTCCCGGGGTGAGCGGGTGGGCCTGATCGGCGAGAACGGCAGGGGCAAGTCGACGCTGCTGCGCGCCATCGCCGGTGAACTTGCGCTGCAGCGCGGCCAGGTCGTACGGGCGGTCGCGGGCCAGGTGGGGTTCTTGCCGCAGCAGCCCGGCTTCCCGGCCGACGCCACCATCGAGGCCGTGCTCGCGCGGGCGACCGCCGAGTTCGGCGAGATGGCCGAACGGATGCGCGCGGCCGAGGAGTTGATGTCCACCGTCGGCCATGACGACTCCGGCGACGACGATTCCCGCAGGGGCGCTTCCGACAAGGGCGATTCCGGCAAGGGTGACAAGGGCGATCTGAGCGAGGTGCTCAGTGAGTACGGCCGCCTCCAGGACGAGTTCGACCGGCGCGGCGGGTGGGAACTCGATGCCCGCGTCGGCGAGGTCCTCGACGTCTTCGGTCTCGGCACCCTGGACCGGCGCCGGCCCACCGAGACGCTGTCGGGTGGTGAGCGATCCCGCCTGGCGCTCGCCGAGCTGGTCCTCGCCGAACCCGCCGGACTGCTGCTCGACGAGCCGACCAACCACCTCGACGACCGTGCGGTCGACTGGCTGGTCCAGTGGCTGGCCCGGTATCAGGGGCCCTGCCTCATCGCCTCGCACGACCGTCTGCTGCTCGACACCGCCGTCACCGCCATCGTCGACCTGGACGGCCCCCGCGGCACCACCGTGCGCTACGGCGGCGGCTACCGCGACTACCTCGACGAACGCGCCGCGGCGCAGGCGCGATGGTGGCAGCAGTACCGCGACTGGCGCCAGGAGCTTGCGGAGACCCGGCGGAAACTCGACAGGGCCACCAGGACCGGCCGCACGTTCGGCGGCATGCGGGACAGCGACAAGCTCTCCTACAACCTCGCCGGAGGCGGTGCCCAGGCCGCCGCGGCCCGCGCGACCCGTGCGGCCCGGCAGCAGTTGGGGCGCCTCCTGGACGAGGAAGTGCACCGCCCGCCCGAGCCTCTGGCCTTCCAGCCGCCGGAGAGTGAGGGTGCGGAGCCGCCCGCGGGGGTGCTGCTCCGGGGTGAGGGCCTGGTCGTCGGCGATGTGGTGCGTGGCGTGGACCTGGAGCTCGCTCCCGGCTCGCTGCGTGTGATCACCGGAGCGAACGGCGCGGGCAAGTCGACCCTCCTGTCCGTCCTGGCGGGCCTCCGGGTGCCCGATGCCGGGGCGGTCGTACGGGAACCAGGGCTGCGCGTCGGCTACTTGCCGCAGGAGAGCCACTTCTCCCAGGAGCGGCGGGGCGTCCTGGACACCTTCGCCGCGCACCGCTCGGCCTATGTCGACGACGCCGCGAGGGAGTTGACCCGGTTCGGTCTGTTCGGGGCCGCTGACTTCGACGTTCCGGTGAATCGCCTCTCCGTGGGTCAACTGAGGCGGCTCGAACTCGCGTTGCTGTTCTCACGGCGTCCGCACCTGCTGCTGCTCGACGAGCCCACCAATCACCTCAGCCTCGCCCTGGTGGAGCAACTCCAGCGGGCGATCGCTCAGTTCATGGGCCCGGTCGTGATGGTCACCCACGACCGGGCGCTGCGCGAACATCATCGGGACAACCTGCTGGAGCTGGCCGAGGGGCGGCTGGTCCCGTCGGCGTGAGCCAGGCCAGCGGCGTGAGCCAGGCCAGCGGCGTGAGCCAGGCCAGCGGCGTGAGTCAGATCAGTGGTGTGAGTCAGGTCAGTTGTCCACGTCCCCGTACGCCGTGCCGACCTTGAGCCCGTCGATCCAGTTGATGACGCGCTTGTCCTTGACCTCGGAGCCGTAGGAGCCGAAGCGGGTGTCGTTGCCCAGGTCGTCCCAGGTGCGGCCGGAGAACTCGGCGACCTTGGTGCCGTTGTAGAAGGCCGTCACCCACCCGGCGGAGGCGTCGGACGAGGTGTGGATGCCGAGCACGATGCGCTTGTACGTACTGGTGGTGACGGGTGTCGACCACTTCAGGGTCCACTTCTCGCCGACCTCGATGTGGAACAGCTTCAGCGTGCCGCCCTCGACCTTCATCAACACCGGGTAGTTCTGCTGGTGTTGGGCGTTGGTGCCGTACGACTTCCACTGGAAGATCGTGCCCGCGTCCGGGGTGTTGGTGGAGGTGTCCCAGCCGATCCAGTACGTCGAGTTGTTCTTGAAGGTGTATCGCGAGCCGCCGACGCTGATCCCGTGTGCCTCGCAACGCTCGAGGCCCAGTGGCTTGTTGAACTTGAAGACCTGGCCGCGCCCGTCGCCGTTGTCCTGTGCGGTGACGCTGCCGGGTGCGTCGCACAGCGTCGAGGAGAACACGCCGGTGCCTCCGGAGGCGTCCCCGTCCCAGATGACGGAGGCGTCGGCGGGTGCCGCGGTGAGCAGGACCAGGGAGGAGGCGGCGGCCGTGAGGGTGCCGGTTCGTTTGCGCATGAGGGGGCTCCTTGCGAGTGGGGGGAGGGGCTCGCGTGGCTGTGTGCCATCCGTGCGACGGGCTGAGAGTAAGCGGTTTCTAGCATGGCTGCGGCTGAACACTCAATAGGGAAGCGTCAGTTGGGCGCTGCCCAGCAGTAACCGGTATCTGTGGCAAGTGGGTCTGTCGGGGGTGGTGACGCCACGCCCTCACGCATCTAACATCCGATGTACCCGCCCCCATTTCTCACTCGTGACGCATGGAGCGCCGGTTCTGGCTCTTAACGTCGGATGAATCGACCTGGGGCAGTTGTAGAGGAGACTCGTGATGCGCAAGGTGATCGGCGTCGTGCTCGCGCTCCTGTTGGCCGTCGCGGCAGCCGTGGCAAGCCCTCCCGCGGCGGTCGCCACGCAGGCGGACCCGGCCGGCGGCCCCCGCACGCAAGGCATACCCGGCGAGATCGGACCCAGCGACGACAAGGACCTCGCGGCCTGGCAGAAGCTCCAGTTCGGGATGTTCATCCACTGGGGCCTGTTCTCCGAACTGGGAGGAGTGTGGAAGGGCAAGCCCGTCACCAAGGGCTACAGCGAACAGATCCAGATGTGGGCCGACATCTCCGAGGAGGAGTACCTCGAAGTCGCCCAGCGCTTCAGGCCCGACCGTTTCGACCCCGCGGAGATCTGCTCCCTCGCGAAGCAGGCGGGGATGCGCTACGTGGTCATCACCAGCAAGCACCACGACGGCTTCTCCATGTTCGACACCGACACCACCGGCTACGACGTCGTCGACGCGACCCCCTACGGCAAGGACCCGCTGAATGCGCTCGCCGACGAATGCCGCAGCCAGGGCCTGAAGTTCGGCTTCTACTTCTCGCTCGTCGACTGGCATCAGGGCCACGACTTCGACGGCAACAACAACAATCCGATCCCCGCGTCGATGGAACCCGTCATCGAGGGACAGCTCCGTGAGCTGATGACCCGGTACGGGGACATCGCCGAGGTGTGGTTCGACATGTCGTCGCCCACCGCTGCCCAGAGCCGGAAATTCGCCGGTATCGTCCGCGAACTGCAGCCGAAGGCGGCGATCAACAGCCGCGTGTGGAACAACCAGGGCGACTTCCGCACCCTCGGCGACAACGAGATTCCCGATGTGGCCCTCGACGGCGCCTGGCAGACACCCGCGTCGATCTACCACGAGACCTGGGGGTACCGCAGCTGGCAGAAGCGTGAGGACCTGCCCGGCAAGATCAGGGACCTGGTCGGCGGTCTCACCGGCGTACGCGCCCGCGGCGGCAACTACCTGCTCAACATCGGCCCGCGCGGGGACGGTTCGGTCGTGGAGTTCGAGGCCGACGTCCTGCGCGGCATGGGCGACTGGCTCGACCGGCACCCCGACGCCGTGCTCGGCGCATCGGCCACCCGCTTCGGCGGTCAGCCGTGGGGCGAGGTCACGGTCAACGACCGCGACCTGTTCCTGCACGTGAGCAAGTGGCCCGAGTCCGGTGACGGTGAACTCCGGCTGCCGGGCCTTGCCACCTCCGTACGCGATGTCCGCGAGGACGGCTCGACGGAACGGCTGGAGTGGCGCCGGGACGGGGACGACCTCGTGGTGACGCTGCCCGACCGGCCGCGCGACGAGGTGCTGCCCGTCGTCAAGGTCGAACTCGGCGGCGAGCTGCGGATCATTCCGGAGCGCACGGTCGACCTCGGCCCGGACACGTCAGCCGTCCTGGACGCAGCCGACATCGAGCACGGCTACAGCTACGCCGACGACGGCAGCTACTACAGCACCCACCGGACCACGGTGCGGCACACCGCCCACATCACCGCCGACCGTGCCGCGAGGCTGTCGGTGGCGGTCCGGGGCGAGGCGCGGCCGGACGCGCTCTACCGGGTTCAGGTCGGCAAGCACTCCCGGCTGGTGAAGGGCGCGGACCTGCCCCGACGTGCCGTAGGCCCCTTCTCCGTCCCCGGCGGGAAGGTCACCCCTGTGACCATCACCCTGGCGGAGCCGGAGCACGCGGGGGAGGAACTCGGCCTGCGCCTGGACTCGTTGTTTGTCGCGCGCGCCGGGAGCCGCGCCGGTCTCTGACCCGCGCCGCGGATCCCGTGCGGCCAGGCGGTGATCACCCGAGGACGAACGGGAGTCTCGCGGCCAGCTCGCCCAGTTCGGCCTTCTCCGCCTCGGTCGGGGCGCGCCGTCCGGTGCCCACGAGGAGCGCGTCCTGGTCGGAGAACGACGCGGGGAACGCGGTGCCCGCGATCTTCTCCAGCATCTCGCGGCTCCGGGCGAGACCTTCCGCCGGTGGTCCGGCCACGTGCGGGAGGTGCGCGATCAGGTCGAGGTGGTGCAGGGTCCACTCCATGACGTACGTCATGAGGTAGTCGCCCGTGGTGAGGACCTCGTCGCGGGTGCTCACCCGGGCGGCGGGATCGGCGAGTTCGGCGGCGCGTCCCGCGGCCGATCCGACGTCGTCGAGGTGGAACTTGAGCAGCCAGGGCTCCTCGTAGGCGGCGGCGAGCCGGACGGTCAGCGCGTCGAGCGGGTCCTCACCGGTCGGCGGCGTTTCGGTGATGTCCCAGTAGGTCAGCGCGTCGCGCGTCGGCTCCGCGTCGGCGGGCGTCACGAGGGTGATCAGGACGTCCTGGGAGTCGACGACCAGATGGCAGACCAGGTCCTGCACCAGCCAGCCCGTACAGCCCGAGGGCCGCGCGAAGTCCTCGTCCGGGAGTTCGGCGACGGCCGCGCGCAGCGCCGCCCAAGAGCGCGAGAAGAGATCCACCTCGCCAACGTAGTGCGGTGCCGCGAAGCCGGACAAGCGCATTTGGACGGTGCGCCCTCGCCCGGCATGACGCAGGACCTCCGCCGCCCGGCGCCGGATCCAGGGTGCCCGCGACCGTCACGCGGCCTTGGCGGCGCGGGCCACAGGGTGCAGGGCCGCGTACTCCAGAGGTGCGGACGGGTCGATGGACACGTCCAGCGGGGCGGGTTCGGCCCCCGCGCGGACCAGCAGGTCACCGACGGCCGCGATCATCGCGCCGTTGTCGGTGCACAGCTTCAACGGCGGCACCCGCAGCGCGATCCCGGCGGCCCGGCAGCGCTCCTGTGCCAGTGCCCGCACACGCGAGTTGGCGGCCACCCCGCCCACCACGACCAGCGTGCCCACACCGTGTTCGCGGCAGGCGGCCACCGCCTTGCGCGTCAGCACATCGGCCACGGCCTCCTGCAGCGACGCCGCCCCGTCCGCCAGCGGCAGTTCCTCGCCGCGCAGCCGGTGCTGTTCGGCCCAGCGTGCGGCGGCCGTCTTGAGCCCGGAGAAGGAGAAGTCGTGGCGCGCGTCCCGCGGCCCGGTCAGTGGCCGGGGGAACGCCACGGCGCCCGGGTCACCCTGCCGTGCGGTGCGGTCGATGGCGGGGCCGCCCGGGTAGGGAAGGCCGAACACCCGGGCCACCTTGTCGAAGCACTCGCCCGCCGCGTCGTCGATGGTGTCGCCCAGGTGCACGATCGGGTCCCGCGCCAGATCCCGCACGAGCAGCAGAGAGGTGTGCCCGCCGGAGACGATCAGCACCATGCAGGGATCCGGCAGCGGGCCGTGCTCCAGCGTGTCGGCCGCGACGTGCCCGGCCAGGTGGTGCACCCCGTACAGCGGCACTCCGAGCGAGAACGCCAGGGTCTTGGCCCCGGCAAGACCCACCTGGAGCGCCCCCGAGAGGCCGGGCCCGGTGGTGACGGCCACCGCCCCGATGTCGCCCATCCGCAGTCCGGCCCGGTCCAGGGCCTCGCGCACGACGGGCGTGAAGGAGTGCACGTGCGCCCGCGCCGCGATCTCCGGGACCACCCCGCCGAACCGGGCGTGCTCGTCCATGCTCGACGCCACCGCGTGTCCGAGCAGGTGTCCGTCACGTACGAGACCCGCGCCGGTCTCGTCGCACGAGGACTCGATGCCAAGGACCACTGGAGACTCCACGTCCCGACTCCCGATCTTTCCGTACCCTTGTTGCAACCTATGTGCAATAAGGGTACGGCCATGACCACCTGGCCGGTGTCCACCCACGGCCGGACAGTAGAGTTCGGGTGCGTCAGCCCCCGAACACCGAGGTACCGTCCGTGACCCCCGCACCCGCCGTACCCCCCGTCCCGCCTGCTGTGAGCGTGGTGGGCATCGGAGCCGACGGGTGGGCAGGGCTCCCCGAAGCGGCACGCACGGAACTCACCGCGGCTCAGGTCCTGATCGGAGCCGAGCGCCAACTGGGCCTGCTCCCACCGGAATGCGCAGGACGACGCGTGCCGTGGCCCTCTCCGCTGCGGCCCGCCGTTCCCGGCCTGCTGGCCGAGCACGAGGGCCGCAGGATCGCCGTACTGGCCAGCGGCGACCCGATGTTCTACGGCATCGGCCGTGCTCTGACCGAGATCCTCGGCGCCGACGGGCTGCGCGTCGTGCCGCACCCGTCGTCCGTGTCCTACGCCTGCGCCCGCGTCGGCTGGGCCGTGGAGGACACCGAGGTCATCACCCTGGTCGGGCGCCCTGCCGCCCGGCTGGCCGCGGCCCTGCACGACGGCCGCAGGCTGCTTGTCCTGAGCGCGGACGCCACCACGCCCGCCGTCGTCGCCGCGCACTTGCGCGAACACGGCTTCGGACCCAGCCTGATACGCGTCCTTGAACAGCTCGGCGGCGAGCACGAGGCGTACGCGGAAGGCACGGCGGACACCTGGGCGCACCCGCCGGGGGACCCGCTGAACGTCATCGCGGTCGAATGCCGACGTGCCCCCGACGCCCTGCGCCTCGGCGCCGTCCCCGGCCTGCCCGACGACGCGTACGAACACGACGGGCAGCTCACCAAGCGCCACGTCCGTGCCGCCACGCTCGGCGTGCTCGCGCCGGCACCCGGCGAGCTCCTGTGGGACATCGGCGGCGGCTCGGGTTCCGTGGCGATCGAATGGATGCGCACCCACCCCTCCTGCCGGGCGATCAGCGTGGAGCGCGATCCGGTACGGGCGCAGCGCATCGAGCGCAACGCCGCACACCTCGGAGTGCCCGCCCTGCGTGTGATCAGCGGCAAGGCGCCCGAAAGTCTGGCCGAACTGCCCACGCCCGACGCCGTGTTCATCGGCGGCGGCCTCACCGTGCCCGGCCTGCTCGACGCCTGCTGGGACGCGCTGCCCGCCGGCGGCCGTCTCGTCGCCAACACCGTCACGCTGGAGTCGGAGGCACTGCTCGCCGAGCGGTACCGCCGGCACGGCGGTGACCTGGTCCGCCTCGCCGTCGCGCACGCCGTGCCCGTCGGCGGCTTCACCGGCTGGCGCCAGGCGATGCCGGTCACCCAGTGGTCCGTACGCAAACCTTCGATCGCCCCCACCGCGGAACGCTCAGCAGAGGCCCCCGCAGAACCCTCAGGAGACAACGGATGACCGTCTACTTCATCGGCGCGGGCCCCGGTGCGGCCGACCTGATCACGGTGCGCGGCGCACGCACGCTCGCCGCCTGCGGGGTGTGCCTGTACGCCGGCAGTCTGGTGCCCCGCGAACTGCTCGCCGAGTGCCCCGATGACGCCCGCCTGGTCGACACCGCGCAGCTGGACATCGACCAGATCACCGCCGAGCTCGTCGCCGCGCACGAGCGGGGCCAGGACGTGGCCCGGCTGCACTCGGGCGACCCGTCCGTCTTCAGCGCCGTCAACGAACAGATGCGGCGCCTGGACGAGGCGGGCGTGCCCTACGAAGTGGTGCCGGGCGTACCCGCGTTCGCGGCCGCCGCGGCGGCGCTCAAGCGGGAGCTGACGGTGCCGACCGTCGGCCAGACCGTCATCCTCACCCGCATCGCCCAGCAGGCCACCGCGATGCCCGAGGGCGAGGACCTGGCCACGCTGGGCCGCAGCGGAGCCCTGATCGTGCTCCACCTGGCCGCCAAGTACGTGGACCGCGTGGTGGAGGAACTCCTGCCGCACTACGGGGCCGACTGCCCCACGGCGGTCGTGGCGCTGGCCTCGCGACCCGACGAGCTCATCCTGCGCGGGCCCCTGGACGAGATCGCCGAGCAGGTCAAGGCGGCGGGTGTGATCCGTACCGCCGTCATCATGGTGGGCCGCACCCTGGGCGCCGAGCAGTTCCGCGACAGCCACCTCTACTCACCCGCACGCGACCGCCACGTCTGCTGAGGGCCACGCCTGTCGCGGCACGCCCTGCCCGGCGCTCCGCTCAGCGCACGCTGCTGCGCCCGACGACCGTGCCCGCCCGGTCGATGCAGATGACGTCCACGGCGACCGGCGCGCCCCGCAGCACCGACAGCGCCTCGTCGCGTGCCGCCACGGCCACCAGGTCCCCGAGCGGAACACCCCGGGCCTGGCACAACTGGAGCGCGGCCAGGCCCGTGTTGGCGCCTGCCACCTCGGCCGCGAGAGCCTCGTCCTCGCCGCCCTGGCGGGCCAGCGCGGCGAGGAAGGGCTTGTCGACCTGGGAGCGGGCCGAGTGCAGGTCGAGGTGGCCGGCGGCGAGCTTCGACAGCTTGGCGAAACCGCCGCACACCGTGAGGCGGTCCACCGGGTGCCGGCGCACGTACTTGAGCACGGCGCCCGCGAAGTCCCCCATGTCGAGGAGGGCGATCTCCGGGATCCCGTACTCGGCCACCACCGTTTTCTCCGAGGTCGAGCCCGTGCAGCCCGCCACATGCGTATGCCCGGCGGCGCGCGCCACGTCCACACCGCGGCGGATCGAGTCGATCCATGCCGAGCAGGAGTAGGGCACCACGATGCCGGTGGTGCCCAGGATCGACAGACCGCCCAGGATGCCGAGGCGGGGGTTCCAGGTGGAGCGGGCGATCTCCTCGCCGTGGTCCACGGAGACGGTGATCTCGACGTCTCCCGAACCCCCGTGCTCCGCCGCGACCCGTGCGACATGGTCGCGGATCATCTGGCGCGGCACGGGGTTGACCGCGGGCTCGCCGACGTCGAGAGGCAGCCCCGGCAGGGTGACGGTGCCCACGCCGGGCCCCGCCTTGAAGACCACACCCGAACCCGGCGGCAGCCGCCGCGCGGTGGCTCGCACCAGCGCGCCGTGCGTCACGTCGGGGTCGTCGCCCGCGTCCTTGACCACCCCCGCCGTCGCCCGGCCGCCGGCCAGCTCCTCGATCGCCAGGGCGAAGGCCGGAGTCTGGCCCTTGGGCAGCGTGATGGTCACCGGGTCGGGGAAGTCGCCGCTGAGCAGGGCCGTGTAGGCGGCCGTGGCGGCCGCGGTCGCACAGGCACCGGTCGTCCAGCCGGGCCGCAGACCGGTGTGCTTGAGTTGGGCGCTGCGCCCGCCTTTCGCCTCACCCATGGATGGATCCGATGCACGTACTGGTACTTGGCGGGACGACGGAGGCCCGCCGCCTCGCCGAGGCCCTGGTGGACACGCTTCCTGCCGCGGCGAAGGTGACAAGCTCACTGGCCGGGCGCGTCGCGAGCCCGAAGCTGCCGCCGGGCGAGGTGCGCGTGGGCGGCTTCGGCGGAGCCGAAGGGCTGGCCGCCTGGCTGCGTACGCACCAGGTGAGCGCGCTCATCGATGCCACCCATCCTTTCGCCGAGACGATCAGTTTCAATGCGGCCGCTGCCGCCGCTGCCGCCCATGTTCCCCTGCTCGCGCTGCGCAGGCCCGGCTGGGTGCCGGGCGAGGGCGACGCCTGGCACACGGTCGGCTCCCTGGCCGACGCGGCCACGGCGCTGCCCGCGCTGGGGCGGCGCGTCTTCCTCACCACGGGGCGCATGGGCCTCGCGGCCTTCGCCGAACTGGACCAGCTGTGGTTCTTGATGCGCTCGGTGGACGCCCCGGAGGCACCGCACCCCGCACACATGGAGGTGCTGCTCGACCGGGGCCCCTTCACCTTGGAGGGGGAGCGCGAGCTGATCCGCCGCCATCGCATCGACGTCGTCGTCACGAAGGACAGCGGTGGCGCCGCGACCGCCCCTAAACTCGCCGCGGCCCGTGAGGCACGGATCCCCGTGGTCGTGGTGCGCAGGCCGCCGGTGCCCGAGGGCGTGGCGGTGGCGGACACCCCCGAGCAGGCCCTGACCTGGCTGCGCGCACACGGCGGCAGCCAGGCCTAGCGGACGGGCAGGCTCAGTCCTCGGGGTAACGGCGGGGCGTCCACACGATCTGCTGTCCGTCGCCCCGCTGCTCCCAGCGCGTCTGCGAGGAACCGACAAGCAGAATCGTGCGCATGTCGACCTCGGCCGGATCGAGATCGGCTAGCCGCACCGTACGTACGCTCTCGGTCGGTCCGCCGACGTCGCGGCCGAGGACCACCGGCGTCTCCGGTGAGCGGTGCTCGAGCAGCAGGTCGCGAGCCTTGCCGACCTGCCAGGTCCGGCTGCGGGAGCCGGGGTTGTACAGCGCGAGCACCAGGTCCGCGGAGGCGGCCGCCTGCAGCCGCTCGGCGATGACCTCCCACGGCTTGAGCCGGTCCGAGAGCGATATCGCGGCGTAGTCGTGGCCCAGTGGAGCGCCCGCGCGGGCGGCGGCCGCGTTGGCCGCGGTCACCCCCGGAAGCACCCGTACCGGCAGATCCGCGTACTGCTTCTGCGAGGCCACCTCCAGGACGGCCGTCGCCATGGCGAAGACGCCCGGGTCTCCGCCGGAGACCACGGCCACGCGCCGGCCGCGCCGGGCCAGATCCAGGGCGAACTCGGCGCGCTCCGACTCGACCTTGTTGTCGGAGCCGTGGCGCACCTGCCCCGGGCGGACCGGCACCCGGTCCAGGTAGGTGGTGTAACCGACCAGGTCGTCGGCCGCGGCCAGCACGCCACGGGTCTCGGGCGTGAGCCACAGCGGCCCGGCGGGACCGGTGCCGACCACGGCCACCTCGCCCGCGTCCGGGGCGCGCTCGGGCCGGGGCGCGTCGATGCGGCTCGGCAGGACCGCGACGGCGAAGTACGGCACCGAGTCGGCGTCGACCGCCGCAAGCTCGTCGATGCGCTCACCGGCCATGGTGGCGCGCTCGACATAGTGGGCCTCGGGCAGCCGCCCGGAGGCCTCGAAGGCGCGGCGCACGGCGGGGAAGGTGCGGCCCAGCTTCATCACCACCGCGGCGTCCGTGGCGGCCAGACGCGCGGTCAGCTCCTCCTCCGGCAGGGTGCCGGGCAGGATGGTCAGCACCTCCTCGCCCTCGGCGAGCGGCGTGCCGAGGCGGGCGGCCGCCGCGCTGACGGAGGTGACACCGGGGATCACCTCGGTGGGATACCGGTCGGCGAGCCGCTTGTGCATGTGCATGTACGAGCCGTAGAAGAGCGGGTCGCCCTCGGCCAGGACGGCGACCGTGCGCCCGGCGTCGAGGTGCACCGCGAGGCGGGCCGCCGCCTCGGTGTAGAAGTCCTCCATCGCGCCCCGGTAGCCGCCCGGGTGGTCGGTGGTCTCCGTGGTGAGGGGGTAGACCAGCGCCTCCTCGATGTGGTCGGCGCGCAGGTGCTCGGCCGCGATGGACCGCGCGATGGAACGTCCGTGCCGGGCGCTGTGATAGGCGACGACATCGGCCTCGGCGATGACTTGGACCGCCCGCAGGGTCATGAGGGCCGGATCGCCGGGGCCGAGCCCGACGCCGTAAAGACGGCCTGTGTTCTGCTCGCTCACGCTCATTCTTCCTCGCTGGCGATCGCGTTGAGTGCGGCCGCCGCGATGGCGCTGCCGCCACGTCGGCCCCGCACGATCATGTGTTCCAGGCCGGACGGGTGCGCGGCCAGGGCGTCCTTGGACTCCATGGCGCCGACGAAGCCGACGGGCACACCGATGACGGCGGCGGGGCGCGGCGCGCCCTCCTCGATCATTTCGAGCAGGCGGAACAGGGCGGTGGGCGCGTTGCCGACGGCTATGACCGCGCCTTCCATGCGATCGCGCCACAGTTCCAGGGCGGCGGCGCTGCGGGTGGTGCCGAGCTCGGCCGCCAGATCGGGCACCGCCGGGTCGGACAGCGTGCACACCACGTCATTGTCGGCGGGCAGCCGCTTGCGGGTGACGCCGCTTGCGACCATCGCCACGTCGCACAGGATGGGGGCGCCCGCGCGCAGGGCCTCGCGGGCCCTGGCCACCACGTCCGGGGTGAAAGCGAGGTCGCGTACGAGGTCGACCATGCCGCAGGCGTGGATCATGCGGACCGCGACCTGGCTCACGTCGGCGGGCAGGCCCGACAGATCCGCCTCCGCGCGGATCGTGGCGAAGGACTGGCGGTAGATCGCCGGTCCGTCCTTCTCGTACTGGTGCACAGTGCGTTCGCTCTCTTGATAGGGCAGGGAACAGTCGGGTGTTGCTGGGTTGATCATGTGTTCATGTGTGGTCAGCGGCGGTACGCGGCCACGGCGGCGGCGAGTGCGCCCGGACTGCCGGGGACGGTCGCCGGCGTGTCCCGTTTCTCGCCGCGTACGCGGGAGATCTGATGTCCGTCGGGAGTGGCGACGACGTCGATCCACTCCCCGTGCGGATGTCCGCACCGGCGTTCGCACCCGGACCAGTAGATGGGCAGCGCCCCGACGGGGCCCGACGCGGCCTTCGCCGTGGCGCGTACGTCGTCCAGAGCCTTGGCGCAGCCGGGCCTGCCGATGCAGGCCCCCACTCCGGTCCAGGGCGATTCGGGTCCGGTGACGAGACCGCTGGCCCCCAGTTCCTCCAGGAGTTGCGGGGCCCGTGTCCGCTCGACTTCCGGCAGGACGACTCCGCGCCAAGGGGTCAGCCGCAGCTCGCCGCTGCCGTGACGGCGGGCGGTGTCCGTCAGGGTCAGCCACTGGGGGGCGCTGACGGATCCCAGGGGCAGGCCGAGGGAGAGCGCGACCGTCCGGTGCGGGCCGGACACGACGCCGAGGGCGGGACCGCCCGCATCCTGGGGGAGGGGCGCGGTGGTGAGGGTGGCGCCGAGCCCGGCCTGTCGCAGGCGGTGCAGGACCGCGTCGATGAGCGGGGCGATGCCGCCGGGCAGATCGGTCACCCGCCAGGCGCTCGCGTCGGGCGCCTGCTCCAGGAAGGTCTGCGCCGCGATGAGCGCGGCCCGCGGCGCCTGCGCGGACGCGATCAGGACGGCGTCGTGCGCCGGGCCGATCCGCAGCAGCGCCTGGTCCCCGCCCCGCGCCGTCAGGGTCACGTCGCCGCCGAGCGCCGCCACGTCCCCGCGGCCGTCGTCGAGGGCGAAAAGGAACCGGCCGGACAGGTCGGCGGCCCGGTCGCAGGCGCACAGCAGCTCGTCCAGGGCGGAAAGCCACGGGCGGATGTCCGCCTCGCCCCGGCCGTCGAGTCCCGCGAGCGGTGAGGCCACGACATTGCGTACCCGCTCATGGCGTTCGGAGGGCAAAAGTCCCGATTCGCCCAGCAGGTAAGCCAGTTCACCGCCGCAGTCCGCGGGCAGCCCGCGCAACTGCACATTGCCGCGCGATGTGAGATGCAACTCCCCATCTCCCAGCCGCTCCGCCGCGTCCCGCAGCACGTCGGCCTGCCCCGCGCTCAGCACACCGCCCGGGATGCGGACGCGGGCCAGCGCCCCGTCGTCCGCCCGGTGAAGGCGCAGCGTCCCGGGGCAGGCGTCACCGCGGCCGCGGGCAGACTCGTCTCCCGAGAGCGCGGGCGAGGGGACCGATGGGGGCATGGCGGCGAGCATACCGACCCATCGCAGCAGGTCCGCCTGCCCCCCGGTAGTTGATCGGCCCTTAGTATTCCTGGTGACGGGCCAGCCGGCCCGTCGTCGCCACAGACGGCGACAAGGGGAGGAAGCCCGGTGAGATTCCGGCGCGGTCCCGCCACTGTGAACCCGGTGCGCATGCCGGGTGAGTCAGGAACTCCCTTCCCCGAGCTCTCGTCCGCTCGAGCAGGGGAGACGCCATCGACACCACCCGGGGCGTGGACACCCCGAGGAAGGCCCGACGCCGCATGATCCTGCTCCTGTCGACGTCCGACACCGACCTGCTCAGCGCCCGCGCCGCCGCCGGCCCGGTCGACTACCGCTTCGCGAACCCCTCACGGCTCCCGCTCGAGGACCTTCCGCAGCTCCTGGACGGCGCCGATCTGGTCGTCGTACGCCTCCTCGGCGGCGTGCGCGCCTGGCAGGAGGGTCTCGACCAAGTCGTGGCGACCGGACGCCCCGTGGTCGTCCTCACCGGCGAACAGGCCCCCGACGCCCAGCTGATGGCCGCGTCGACCGTGCCCATCGGCATCGCCGCCGAGGCCCACGCCTACCTGGCCCACGGCGGCCCCGACAACCTGGAGCAGCTGGCCCGGTTCCTCTCGGACACCGTCCTGCTCACCGGCCACGGCTTCGAACCACCCGCCCCCGCGCCCTCGTGGGGCCCGCTGGAGCGCACCGCCCGTCAGGTCGAGGGACCGACCGTCGCGGTGCTCTACTACCGCGCCCACCACATGAGCGGCAACACCGCCTTCGTCGAGAGCCTGTGCCGCGCGGTCGAGGACGCCGGAGCGCGCCCGCTGCCGCTGTACGTCGCCTCGCTGCGTACCCCCGAGCCCGAACTCATCGACGAGCTGCGCGCCGCCGACGCGATCGTGACCACGGTCCTCGCGGCGGGCGGCACCCGGCCCGCCGAAGCGTCGGCGGGCGGCGACGACGAGTCCTGGGACGCCGGAGCCCTCAGCGGCCTCGATGTCCCCATCCTCCAGGCGCTGTGCCTCACCAGCTCGCGCACCGACTGGGAGGACAATGACGAGGGCGTGTCGCCGCTCGATGCCGCCAGCCAGATCGCGGTCCCCGAGTTCGACGGCCGCCTGATCACGGTGCCGTTCTCCTTCAAGGAGATCGACGAGGACGGTCTGCCCGCGTACGTGGCCGACGCCGAGCGCGCGGCCCGCGTGGCCGGCATCGCCGTGCGGCACGCGCGTCTTCGCCACATCCCGGCCGCCGACAAGCGCATCGCGCTGGTCCTGTCCGCCTACCCGACCAAGCACTCGCGGATCGGCAACGCGGTCGGCCTCGACACCCCCGCGAGCGCCGTCGCCCTGCTGCGCCGACTCCGCGAAGAGGGCTACGACTTCGGTACGGAGGAAGTGCCCGGCCTGGCCTCCGGCGACGGCGACGAGCTGATCTACGCCCTGATCGAGGCGGGCGGCCACGACCAGGAGTGGCTCACCGAGGAGCAGCTGGCCCGCAACCCCGTCCGCATCCCGGCGGCCGACTACCGCCGCTGGTACGCCACGCTCCCCGCCGAGCTGCGCGAGTCCGTGGAGCAGCACTGGGGCCCGGCCCCCGGCGAGATGTTCGTGGACCGGTCGAGCAACCCGGAGGGCGACATCGTCCTGGCCGCCCTGCGCCGCGGCAACCTGCTCATCCTCATCCAGCCGCCGCGCGGCTTCGGCGAGAACCCGATCGCGATCTACCACGACCCCGATCTGCCGCCCTCGCACCACTACTTGGCCGCCTACCGCTGGATCGCCGCATCCGCCGACGACAACGGCTTCGGCGCCGACGCGATGATCCACCTGGGCAAGCACGGCAACCTCGAATGGCTGCCCGGCAAGAACGCGGGCCTGTCCGCCGCCTGCGGCCCCGACGCGGCCCTGGGCGATCTGCCCCTGATCTACCCGTTCCTGGTCAACGACCCGGGGGAGGGGACGCAGGCCAAGCGGCGCGTCCACGCCACCCTCGTGGACCATCTCGTACCGCCGATGGCCCGTGCCGACAGCTACGGCGACATCGCCCGCCTCGAACAACTCCTGGACGAGCACGCCCAGATCGCCTCGATGGACCCGGCGAAGCTGCCGGCGATCCGCGCCCAGATCTGGACCCTGATCCAGGCCGCCAAGCTCGACCACGACCTGGGGCTCGAAGACCGACCCGAGGACGAGGGCTTCGACGAGTTCATCATGCATCTCGACGGCTGGCTCTGTGAGATCAAGGACGTCCAGATCCGCGACGGCCTGCACGTCCTGGGCGGCGCCCCGGCCGGTGCCGACCGCGTCAACCTGGTCCTCGCGATCCTGCGTGCCCGTCAGATCTGGGGCGGTACGGCGTCGCTTCCCGGCCTGCGCGAGGCGCTTGGCCTCGACGAGTCGGCGGCCACCCGCACCGCCGCCGACGAGGTCGAGGAGAAGGCCCGCGCCCTGGTCCAGGCGATGGACGACGCCGACTGGGCCCTGGATGCCGTGGCGCGGGTGGCCGACGGGCACCCGCAGTCCGTCGCCGACATCCTCGGCTTCGCCGCCCGCGAGGTCGTACCGCGTCTCGCCGCCACGACCGACGAACTGGACCACGCCGTCCACGCGTTGAAGGGCGGCTTCGTCCCCGCGGGACCCTCGGGCTCCCCGCTGCGCGGCCTGGTCAACGTCCTGCCGACCGGCCGCAACTTCTACTCGGTCGACCCCAAGGCGGTGCCGTCCCGCCTCGCCTGGGAGACCGGACAGGCCCTGGCCGACTCGCTCCTTGAGCGCTACCGCACCGACAACGGCGACTGGCCGACCTCGGTGGGCCTCTCCCTGTGGGGTACGAGCGCGATGCGCACCGCAGGTGACGACGTCGCCGAAGCGCTCGCCCTCCTCGGCGTCCGCCCGGTCTGGGACGACGCGTCGCGCCGTGTCACGGGCCTGGAGGCCATCCCCGCCGATGAGTTGGGCCGTCCGCGCATCGACGTCACGCTGCGCATCAGCGGTTTCTTCCGCGACGCCTTCCCGCACACCATCGGCCTCCTGGACGACGCGGTGCGCCTCGCCGCCTCGCTGGAGGAGCCCGACGACGCGAACTTCGTCCGCGCCCATGCCCAGGCCGACCTGGCGGTGCACGGCGACGAACGCCGCGCCACCACCCGCATCTTCGGCTCACGCCCCGGCACCTACGGCGCGGGTCTGCTCCAGCTCATCGACTCCCGCGACTGGCGCACCGACGCCGACCTCGCCGAGGTCTACACGGTGTGGGGCGGCTACGCCTACGGCCGTGAACTCGACGGACGTCCGGCGCGCGAGGAGATGGAAACGGCGTACAAGCGCATCGAGGTCGCGGCGAAGAACACCGACACCCGCGAACACGACATCGCCGACTCGGACGACTACTTCCAGTACCACGGCGGCATGGTGGCCACGGTCCGCGCGCTGAAGGGCAGCGCCCCGGAGGCGTACATCGGCGACTCCACACGTCCTGAGACGGTCCGCACCCGCACCCTGGTCGAGGAGACGTCCCGCGTCTTCCGCGCCCGCGTGGTCAACCCCAAGTGGATCGAGGCGATGCGCCGCCACGGCTACAAGGGCGCCTTCGAGCTCGCCGCCACGGTCGACTACCTCTTCGGGTACGACGCCACGACGGGCGTGGTCGCCGACTGGATGTACGACAAGCTCACCGAGACGTACGTCCTGGACCCGACCAACCGTGAATTCCTCCAGCAGGCCAACCCCTGGGCCCTGCACGGCATCGCCGAGCGTCTCCTGGAGGCCGAGTCCCGCGGCATGTGGGCCAAGCCGGACCCCGCGGTGCTGGAGGCCCTGCGCCAGGCGTACCTGGAGACGGAAGGCAACCTGGAGGGCGAGGACTGAGGACCGGCCTCGCGGCCGACGGACGAAAGGGAGGGCCCCATCCCGGTGTCGGGATGGGGCCCTCCCTTCGTGGTGTGCGGGCCGTCGCCGAGCACGACGGCCGGGGCACTACGCCATGGGCGTGGCCCTGATCGCGGAGATGTCGAACTGCAGCCGGACCTTCTCGCTCACCATGGAGCCACCCGTCTCCAGGCGCTGGTTGTAGACCAGACCCCAGTCCGTGCGGTCGATGGTGGTGGTGCCGTCGAAGCCTGCTCTCTCGAAGCCGAACGGGTCCACGACCGAACCGAGATAGTCGAGCTGCAGCTCGACGGGGCGTGCCACGCCCCGGATGGTCAGGTCGCCCGCCATGCGGAAGGTCTCCCCGCCCTCGTGGACCGTGGAGGTGCTGCGGAACGACATCTCCGGGTGACGGCGCGCGTCGAAGAAGTCGGCGCCTATGAGGTGGGAGTCCCGCTGTTCCACACCCGTGTCGACGCTGGCGATCCGGATGACGATCTCGGCCCGCGACTCGGAGGGCCGAGCGCCGTCGAAGTACAGCGTGCTGTCGTAGTCAGCGAAGGCACCTCGCACCGTCGTGACCATCGCGTGCCGCACGGAGAACCCGATGCGACTGTGCGGGCGGTCGATGGTCCACTGCCCGGTCAGCGCACGGAGCGCGGGGTCGAGCGCGGCACCGGCGGCCGCGGCCGCGGAAAAGGGCGAACCGGTGCCGGCGGACGGCGTCGGTTCGAGGGTCGCGGTCTGGCGACGGCTGAAGATACCCATGATGTCGTCGTCTCCTTGAATTTGATCACTCCGTGTTATCACGCAGTCGACAGGCACCGCTCAGCAAGATGGGAGGTCTCGTCCGGGTTCCATGCTGCTGACTGCAAAGATGCACAAGATCGGCACGGATGTGGATGCACGGTTGGGTGGCTCCGCGTCACGCACGGTCACAATTGCGGCTGCGGTGCACGCACGCGTCGGCGGAAATGAGGCGGCCGTCGCGATTAGTTCCGTCCCTGGGGACGCAATCGGCATTTAAAGGCGCATACTTGAAATAATTCTGAGGTTCGGAGGGCGCAATGATCGCACTCGGTATCATCCTTCTCGTCATCGGTCTCTTGGCCGGAATCTCCATCCTGTGGACCATTGGCGTCGTCCTCGTCGTCATCGGTGCGGTCCTGTGGATTCTCGGTGCTGTCGGCCACGCGGTGGGCGGGCGAAAGCACTATTGGTAGGCGGTAGGCGTTTCCACGGCAGCGGAAACGGAATCCTCGCGTAGGCCGGATTCATCTCACGCCCCGAAGTCCGCATGCGGCCGACCCCGCCGGGTAGCAGGCTGAGCTCGATGACCTGCTGAACGGAACGGAGTCGGTGCATGGCCGGCGAAGGCGGAGGGCAGCGGCCGCGTGCCGTGGCCCAGGGGTGGTTCGACCGTGTGCGGCGATGGTGCAGGCGGGCCCGGGAGATGCCGGGCTACGAGCGCCACACCCTGCTCCTCGTCCTCAAGAGCACGCTGGCCGCGACCCTGGCCTGGGTGGTCTCCTACTACCTGCTCGACGCGCCGTCCCCGGCGTTCGCGCCGTTCTCCGCGGTGCTGATCATGCAGGTGACGGTGTATCAGTCCGTGCTGCAATCGCTTCGCTACCTGGCTGCGGTGGCGGCCGGCGTGGTCATGGTGGCCGCCCTGGGTTTCCTCGGCGGCCCCGACCTGCTGACATTCGCGCTGGTCGCGCTGGTGGGTCTGTCCATCGGACGCTGGCCCGCGCTCGGCGCGCAAGGATCGCAGGTCGCCACCGCGGCGTTCTTCGCCTTCTCCACCTACGCCGCCGCCACGTCCGCCACCGAGAAGGTCAGCCAGCTCGCGCAGATCCTCCTGCTGGTCCTCATCGGCTGCGGCATCGGCGTCGTCGTCAACGTGACGGTGGCCCCGCCGATCCGCTACCGCAGCGCCGAGTACGGAATCCGCTCGCTGTCCACCGCTCTGGGCGAGTTGGTGAGCGAGATGTATCCGGTGCTGCGCGAAGGCGAGTTGGACGAGGAGCGCTGCCGACAGTGGCGCAGGAGGGCCGAGCAGACCGGAGGGCTGATCACCCAGGCGAGGGAAGGCCTCCGTACCGCGGAGGAGAGCCTGTACTTCAACCCCCGTCGGCTGCTGCGCAGGCATCGGGGCCGGACCTCCTTCGACGGGTACGGTGCGGTGCTGGGAGCCCTCGAACGCTCGTTGCACCAGGTGGCGTCCCTGACGCGCGGTCTGCACCAGTGGCACGAAGATGAGGGGGACCGGCACGACGACCGGGCCTTCCTCCTCGGTTACGCCGACTTCCTCGAGTCCCTCGCACAGATCGCCCAGGTGCTCGGAGGGCTGGACGAGGACTCCCTGACGGAGCAGTCCCGGCAGCTGTGTCACCTGGCCGACGAGGCCCAGGGACGCTGCAGGGACGTGACCGACGGAGCGGACCGGGCCGGCCTCCCACTGGCCGACCCGGCCCGCCCCTACGGAGTTCTCGTCGTCGAATCCACCCGCCTGATGGAGGAATTTCAGCACGCCTGCGATGTGCTCCAACGGCACGTCGGCCAAGAGGCGTGATCCCTTTTACGGGATCAATGGTGGCCGCGGGCGCTGGAAGAGGCTCCGCCGAAGAGCCGTGCGACGGCTCGGAAGGGAAGCGTGACCACCGTGGCAATGGCCCCACCGATGGCTCGGATAACGTCTGCAATGGCCTTCAGCATGTCGGGACCTCCATAGAAATTCTTTACTCGACTTGCTCGTCGACTCGCTTTGTCTTCTGCCGGTTTCCCTGCGAATGACGACAGAAACGTAAGGCCGCCGCACCGAATTCGGCGCTCTCGGCCGCAGTGGGAGCGGGCGCACCGGGACAGGCGCGGCGGTTCTGCGATTGCCTGTTCAAGAGGGGCCGTGGCCTCCTACCGTGGCTGCCGTAGATCAGGAGTACCAAGTTCCTGGGATGCCACGGTCGTCCTTTCCGCACCGGACCACGGGGGTAGGCACGTTGAGGGAGCTCGCTGCGGCTGGTGCCGCCCTGCTGGTCGAGCACATGCTGACGGGTTCCTGGCGAACGGTCCGTGACGCCCTGGTCGAAGTGCTGGCGGCCGACGACTCCGAGGGCGGTATCCGTGCGGACGAGGCCCGGGAGGCCCGGGACAGGCTGGACCGGGCCCGTGCGGACCTGATCCGGGCCAGGGACCGGGGAGAGCGGGAGATAGCCGCCGACGTGCAGGCCGAGTGGCGCATGCACGTGTGGCGTGCGCTGCGAGACGCCCCAAGGGCCGCCGAGCGACTCGAATCGCTCCTGCGTCATCTTTCGCCCCCGGCCCCTCAAGTCGGCTCGTCGGCGGCCCCGAGCCCCGGCCCGGTCGTCCGGCCCCGGGCGTCGTCCGTCGCCGCCGCGCGCGACGCCGGGGCCCCGAATCTCTCGGGGCGCCGCCGCAGGGAGGTTGTCGCGGTGCTGCTGTTCAGCGGTGGCCCCATCTTCGAGAGTTCCATACCGCTGTCGGTGTTCGGGATCGACCGGCAGGACGCCGGGGTCCCCCGATACCGGTTGCTGGTGTGCGCCGGTGAAGAGGGTCCGCTGCGTACGACCGGGGGGCTCGAACTCACCGCGCCACGTGGCCTGGAGGCGATGGAGCGTGCGGGCACGGTCGTCGTGCCGGCCTGGCGGTCGATCACATCGCCGCCTCCGCAGGAGGCGCTCGACGCGCTGCGCCACGCGCACGAAGAGGGAGCCCGCATCGTCGGGCTGGACACGGGAGCCTTCGTCCTCGCCGCGGCGGGTCTGCTGGACGGCCGTCCGGCGACGACGCACTGGATGTACGCGCCGACGCTGGCCAAGCGTTACCCGTCGGTGCGTGTGGATCCACGTGAGCTGTTCGTGGACGACGGGGATGTGCTCACGAGCGCGGGGACCGCGGCCGGAATTGATCTGTGCCTGCACATCGTGCGCACCGACCACGGCGACGAGGCGGCGGCCGCGCTCGCCCGCAGGCTCGTCGTGCCTGCGCGCAGGACCGTCGGCCAGAAGCTCCGGCCCGACAGGTTCTTGCCTGAGGAGATCGGTTCCGACCCGCTCGCCGAGGCCGTCGTCTGGGCCCTGGGACATCTCCACGAGCAGTTCGACGTGGAGACGTTGGCCGCACGCGCGTACATGGCACGGCGTACCTTCGACCGTCGCTTCCGCGCCTTGACGGGCAGCGCGCCCAAGCAGTGGCTGACCACCCAGCGAGTTCTGCAGGCGCAACGGCTCCTGGAGACGTCGGACTACTCGGTGGACGAGATCGCGGGCCGTTGCGGCTTCCGGTCGGCGTCGGCTTTTCGCGAGGCCTTCCGCCGCGAGCTCGGCTCCTCGCCCGCCGCCTACCGGGCCGCGTACAGGGTCCGTCGCCCGTGGGGCGACGGGCCGGTGGAGCCGCTCGGCCATCCGCTCACGCCTCCGGTCGGACGGATCGGTGGAGCAGAGGCGCGCGGACCCTTCCTGCACACATCGCCCGGACCTTCCCCCGCCCCGGACGACGACGAGTGGCCCGACCCGGCTGCAGCCCCCGCACCCACCCCGCGGGCGACACCGCACCCTTCACAGCCAAGTGCCCGCGACTGATGGGAGACATCGCGAAGGGAGCGCTCGGCGGTGCCTGGAGCCTGCTGGTCGGCTGGATCCTGCCGACCGCGCTCAACCTCGCCGTCCTCAGTGCGGCCCTGCTGCCCGGTCTGCGCGGCCTGCCGCCCTTCGCGCGCCTCGCGGGCCTGGCCGATGGCAGGTGGGCGCTCGCCTTCCTCACCGCTTCGTTGATGCTGGGCCTGGTCCTCAACGCCCTGCAGAATCCGCTCTACCGGATCCTGGAGGGCTATCTGCTCTGGCCATCCGTCGCTTATGCGTACGGCTGCCGCCGTCACCGTGAGCGCAGCCAGAGCCTCGCCGACCGCCTGACGGTCATGCGCCTGGAGAGGCGGGAGGCCGAGAGTGCGCTGTCGCCCGCTCAAGCGGCGGACCTCGCCCGCCTCAGAAGCCACCCGCGTGTGGCCCGGCACCGTCACAGCGACCTCCGCAGCACCGTGATCCGCCGCGCTCTGCTGCAGGAGCGCCTCGCGCGCTATCCCGTCGACGACGGCCAGTTGGCGCCCACCCAGCTCGGCAACGCGATCCGCCGCTTCGAGGAGTACGCCTACGACCGCTACCGGCTCGACTCGCAGCTGCTGTGGAACGAGCTGAGCGCCACGGCCCCCGAGCAGGCACGCCGCCAGGTCGACACGGCCCGCACCAGCGTCGACTTCTTCGTCTGCCTGCTCTACGGCCACGTCGTCGTCCTGCTCGGCGCCCTGGCGACCTTCGCCTCGCCGGGCGCCGACACCCCCGTCGTGATCACGACGGCAGCCGTGCTCCTGACGCTCATCCCCGTGTGGTACCGCAGCGCCGTCGTCGCCACCGACGAATGGGCCGCGGCCGTACGGGCCCTCGTCAACGTCGGCCGGCATCCTCTGGCGGACACTCTGGGCCTCGAAATTCCCCAGGAGCTGGCCGCCGAACGGGAGATGTGGTCCATGGTCTCCCGCCTGTCACGCATCCCCTACCACGAGCGCGCCACGGCTCTTGATCGCTTCCGGCGCCAGCCGGGGCCTCGTGCGGAAAGCCAAGGCCCCGCCGCCTCAAACTAGTTCAGGTTGCGGTTCCGATTGCTGAACGGGTGCGACCTTCGGCTCCCACAGCCTGGTGGTCCGCATATAGCCGTAGACCACTGAGGACATCGCCAGAATGAGCAGCGGCCCGAACACCTCCGGGTGTCTGGCCATCTGCATCGGCAGGAAGCGATACGACACCAGGAGCAGCGTGAACACCGTCGTGCCGTAGGCGACCAACTGGATTCCTGAGCGGTCCCAGCCGCGGTCGAGTGCCCGCAGCGCCGCATCGATCGTGAACGCGAACACCACGCCGGCGATGATGTCCACGCCGTAGTGGTAGCCGAATCCCAGCGTCGCGCCGAGCGTGGCCGTGAGCCAGAACACGCCCGCGTATCGCAGAAGTCGTGGGCCCTTGCGGGAGTGGATGAAGATCGTGGTGGCCCACGCCGTGTGCAGGCTGGGCATGCAGTTGCGCGGGGTGATCTCGTCGAAGGGTATCTCGTGCGGTGCGGCGATCGGCGGCGGTGTGTGCGGCCACAGGTTGGCCAGGGCCCAGTGCTCACCGCCGGTGCCGAAGGCGCCGTCGCCGTAGGTGAAGATCGGTCCGACCACCGGGAAGATCATGTAGATGGCCGGCCCCAGGAGGCCGATGACCAGGAAGGTGCGCACCAGATGGTGGCCCGGGAAGCGGCGCTCGGCCGCCACATTGCGCAGCTGGTACAGCGCGACGATGACCGCGGCCACCGCGAGCTGGATGTAGACGTAGTCGAGTACGTGAGCGCCGATCGGGCCGGTGGCGTTGACCATCCTGCCCACCACCCAAGAGGGGTTGCCCAGCGCGTGATCGGCCATGGCCACGTACTGATCGAGCACCGTCGGGCGGGTCTTCGACGTGATGAGCAGCCAGATGTCGCCCGTCTTGCGTCCGGCCACAAGGAGCAGGCCGAGACCGACGCCCTTCAGGAGCAGGACACGTTCCGGGCCGGTGCGGCGCGTGACAGCGATGACGGCATAGCCCAACATCACCCACAACGCCCCGTTGCCGAACATCATCTCGGCGCCGAGAGCCCACCGCACCAAGAAGAAGACGATGTCGATGCCGACCGCGACACCGGCCGCGATGAACCGTTGCCGCCAGGTGAGCACGACCATCATCAACGCCATCGAGGCGTAGAGCAACGGGCCTGATTTGGGGGCGAACACCACCTCTCGCACTTGATTGGCGATCGGCCCCGGTACGCCGTAGTGACGCGCGGCGATCTCCAGCACGATGAGGAACCCGAGGGCCACCACGGCTGCCGCGGTCCACAGCATCGCCCGTGGCTGACGCCACGCGGCGAATACCGCTCTACAGTTTTTTCGCGAAAACACTTGAGATGCTATAGATATCAATGGTTTGGCCGATTTGTTAGATGTTAGTTAAATAGCTCACTCTTCGTGCTAGATAGCATGGTTTCTGGTGAAGTACGGGCGATCAGGGCACTCGTTGTGAGTTCGATCATGTTAGCGGAGTGGTGCGGATGGGTTCACTTGGTCGCCTGATCCCCGCCAACTGAGATTTCCGGTCGGCGCTTGGGCCGGTCCGCCGGTCTCCGTACCGTCCGCTTCGGTCAGCTCGTGTCCGCGGTGCCGGTGATCACGTCCACGGCGTGGCGGCGGTGCGCGGCGAACAGGTCGAGGGCGGTACCGGAGTCGCGGGCGCGCAGTGCGTCGACGAGCCCGCGGTGCTCGCGCGGGATGCAGTCGAGGTAGCCCTTGGTGCTGCGGCCGATCCGGGTCAGCAGGAACAGGTGGACCTGGCACCGGATGCCGTCCCAGGCGTCGGCGAGGCGTTGGTGTCCCGCGGCCGCGAACACCGCGTCGTGGAAAGCGATGTCGCAGCGCACCATCTCGTGCGCGTCCACGGCCCGCTCCATCATGTCGGCCGTCTTCGCGACCGACGCGAGATGCTCGTCCGATGCGCGAGCGATCACCTGGCGGACGGCGAGATCCTCCAGGGCGCCGCGCAGGCTGTCGAGTTCGGCGACGTCCTCGGCGGACAGAGTCGTCACCCTCGTACCCCGGTGCCATGCGCAGTGGACCAGCCCCTCGCGCTCAAGGAGCCGCAGCCCTTCGCGCACAGGGCCGCGACTGACGTCCATCTCGCCGGACAGCTCCACCTCGCGCAGTTGCGCGCCGGGGGCGTAGGCGCCGCTGAAGATGGCCTCGCGAATGCGGTCCGCGACCTCGTCGGCCAGACCTCGACGGCGAGCCGGGGACACCTTGCCCTGATCACTCATGTCCGGTGAACGCCTCCTCGATGAATGTCGGAATGTTAACATTCACGTGTTGTCGCATGTTGCCCCGTTGTCAGGAAGGCGTGTCATGACCGCTCTTGAGTCTCCGATACCGCGGTTCCACCTGGCCATGCCGGTCGACGACCTGGCCGCTGCCCGTCACTTCTACGGCGAGGTACTGGGCCTGGAGCGAGGCCGCAGCGCGGACACCTGGGTGGACTGGAATCTGCACGGCCACCAGTTCGTGACGCACCTCGCTCCGGAGCGTGCCCAGCGCATCCACAACCCGGTCGACGGCCACGACGTCCCGGTGCCGCACTTCGGGCTGATCCTGGCGATCCCCGCGTTCCAGGAGCTCGCCGAGCGGCTGTACGCGGCGGGCATCGAGTTCGTCATCGAGCCCTACGTCCGTTTCCAGGGCCAGAAGGGCGAGCAGTGGACGATGTTCCTCCTCGACCCGGCCGGCAACGCCCTGGAGTTCAAGGCGTTCGCCGACGACTCCCAGGTCTTCGCCGCCTGACCGGCGGCCTCCGCGTCACCCTGAGATGCGGGCTTCGATGCCGTCGAGCAGGAAGTCGAGGCCGGTCCGGAAGGTCTGGTCGGCGTCCAGGTGGGCGGCATCGCGCACCACCGTGGCCAGCGCGGGGAATCGGCCGGTGGCGAAGGTCCGCTCCAGATAGGGCCCGAGCGAAGCCTGCCAACGCTTCTCGTCCATCCCGGTGGCCCGCTCGGCACGCCGCTCGGAGATCTCCCGCCGCACCGCACCGATCACGTACGCGTTGACTGTGGCGACCACCGGCATGACGGCGTCGACGTCCACGTCGCCCAGTGCGGCCATGACGGCCTCCCCGCTGGCCAGCGCGTTCGGCCCGAGCTGCGGTCGTCCACCGAGCAGGTCGGCGAGCCATTCGTGCTCATGAGCGGCCTGCCGGGTGGATTCGGCAAGGGACCGCAGCGCCTCCCGCCAGCTGTCCCCGGTCGGCCGGATCTCGGCGTGGACCGCGTCGACCATCAGGTCGAGCAACTCCTCCTTGCCGACGATGTAGCTGTACAGCCGCATCGGCCCGACGCCCAGCGCGGTGGCGACCTTGCGCAGCGACACCGCCTCCAGGCCGTCCCCATCGGCCAGCTGGATCGCCGCTCGCACGATCCGTTCCCGGCTCAGCTGGGCCGGGACGGGTCGATTCGGCGGCTCCGGCCTCTCCCACACCAACATGCCGCTCACAGTACATTGCATCGGGCGATACAGTGTATCGCTCAGTACGGTGTATCGAGGAATGGGAAGAGGCAACCATGACCATCGCCATCGTCGGAGCCGGCCTCGGCGGCCTGGCTCTCGCCCGTGTGCTGCATGTGAACGGCATGGATTCCGTCGTGTATGAACGGGAATCGTCACGTGGTGCGCGTGGCCAGGGCGGCATGCTCGACATCCACTCCGGTCAGCGGGCGCTGCGCGAGGCCGGTCTGATCGACCGGTTCTACGAGATCGCCCGCGGTGAAGGCCAGGACATGAGCCTTCTCCAGCCGGACGGCACTCTGCTGCTCCAGGAGGACACACCCGACGACGCCCCGCTCGATCGCCCCGAGGTCGACCGCGCCGATCTGCGCGACCTGCTCCTGGACTCCCTCCCCGAAGGAGTTGTGCGCTGGGGGAGTGCGTTCACATCCGCCGACAACGGCCTGCTGCACTTCGCCGACGGCAGCAGTGCGACGTATGACCTGCTGGTCGGCGCGGACGGCGCGTACTCCCGGGTCCGTGCGCTGCTCACCGACGCCCGGCCGGTGCACATCGGCCAGAACGTCGTCGAGGTCGGCATTCCTGACATCGACCGCACGCACCCCGACCTCGCGGCGATGGTCGGGCGCGGCACCTACTGGGTGCTCGGCAACGGACTGTCCCTGGCGGCCCAGCGCAACGGCGACGGCCGCGTTCGCATCGGCCTCAGCTTCTACAACACCGCCGAGGACTGGTTCGCCACCAGCGGGATCCCGTTCGACGACCCGGCGGCCGCCCGGGCACGGTTGATCGACCTGCTCCCCGGCTGGGACCCACGGTTCATCGCGCTGATAGCGGCCTGCGACGACTCGGTCGTGCCGCGGCCGATCGTCACTCTCCCGACCGGCCTGACCTGGCCGTCGGCGCCGGACGTCACCTTGCTCGGCGATGCCGCGCACGTGATGCCGCCGGTGGGAGAGGGTGCCAACATGGCGCTGCTCGACGGCGCCCTGCTCGGTCTCGCGCTGGCCGCGCATCCGGACGACTTTCCCGCCGCCGTCAACGAATACGAACGCGAGATGTTCGAGCGCACCAGCGCCGCCGCCCGTATGTCCGCGGACATGCAGGAATTGCTGATGTCGCCGGACGCCGCCCAGAGATTGCTCGCGTTCTTCCAACCTGGCTGAAGGTGACCAAACACCACCCAGGAAGCCGGTGGTCCGGCCGGTGCGCCAAGGGAACAGTGGTTGGCGCTGAGCATTCACCGACGCCATGGACGCCATGGACGCCGTTGACGGCGGGCGTTCCCGCGCGTCAGTCCGGCAGCCAGTGCAGCTCGTGCGCCAGGGTTTTGGCGACGGCACGAATACGGCGGTGCAGTGGTGACTGCTCGCGTGGCAGGACCAGGTGGATCGTGAGGCTGGGTGCGCCTCGCAGCGGTCGCCAGGTGAGACCGGCCGGTTGTGCCGTGGCCGCGGCTTCTCCGGCCGGGGCGAGGGTGACCCCGTCGCGCAGGTCGCGCTGAGACATGTCGAACGAGACTGCGGGCGTGTGGAATCGGAGGTGCGGTCGGGTGTCTCGGAACAGTGCGGACAGCTGATCGTGGATCACGGGGTTGGCCGCACGGTCCGGGAGTCGCAGGGGATACGCGGCCGCGTCGGCGATCTCGATCTCCGGGTGTTCGGCCAGCGGATGGTGTTGCGCCAGCTGGACCCCGATGCGCGCACGCCGCAGCAGGAACCGGCGCACGTCATGGCCCGGCTGTTCACCGCGGGTGATCCCGGCATCGATGCGGCCGTCGGCGACCGCGGGGGAGATCTCCGGTGTCGCCATCGGGACCGCGCCGACCTCAAGTCCGCTGTTGTCGCGCATCAGCCTGTCCACCAGCGCCGGTACCGTCTCGGCCCCGGTGCTGAGGCTGTATCCGATGCGCAGCGTGCCCAGTTCACCGGCCGCCGCGCTCCGGGCGGTGTCCCATGCCCGGTCCAGCGCCGCAAGCGCGGGCGGCGCGGACTCCGCCAACGCCGCACCGGCCGTGGTCAATACGACGCTGCGCGTGTTGCGGACCAGCAGGGCCGTACCGAGTTCCGCCTCCAATCGGCGCATCCGGGCGCTGAGTGCGGGCTGTGCGATGCCGATCCGTGCGGCCGCGCGGGTGAAGTTCAACTCCTGCGCCAGCACCAGGAAGTAGCGCAGGCTCACCGTATCCGGCGCCACGTGCCCTCCCTGCCGATTGATAACGATCCGTTCTGAGCCTATCCAGGACCGGTCTTTCCCCCGAACGCACATCAAGCCCTAGCCTGCGGGTCTCAATTCGACGTCGGACGTGTCCGGCCGAACCCAGGAGGTTTCCATGGCCAAGGGTTACTGGGTCAGTGTCTACCCCGCCGTTTCCGGCCCTGAGACGCTGGCTGCCTACGACAACCTGGCCGGTCCGGCTGTCCAGGCCGGGGGCGGGCGCGTCCTGTCCCGGATCCCGTCCCGTGGCGGTCGAGTCGTGGCCCACGAGGCCGGAAACACGCAACGCGTCGTCCTGATCGAGTTCGACAGCTTCGAACAGGCCGTCGCGGCATACGAGAGCGAGGAATACCAGAAGGCGCTGGTGGCCCTCCCCGACGGCTTCGAGCGTGACTTCCGCATCATCGAAGGCATCGACTGACCGGCGGGCCCAGTCACCGCTGAGCATCCGCCACCTCTTCCCGCGCAGTGCCTCTACCCCCTGTACCGCGCATACTGAGAGTGACTGCAGGGCTGTCCATGGCGTACCCCCGGCGCTGGCCGGATGCTGACCGGCCGTGCTGCTAGGAGACTGTCCCTAGGAAGTCTCGATCACGTCTGACGCACTCCGAAGGGTGAACAGGCTGACCAGGCAGTCTCGACTCCGTGGCCGAGCGGCCACCGACTGGCCACTTCCTGAGATTCGTCCACGAGATCTGAGATCCCGCATCAGCCTCAGGTCCGACGCACTCCGGAGGTACCTCATGCCCCGTCCCGTCTGGTCCGGCGCGATCTCGTTCGGCCTCGTCACGATCCCGATCAAGGTGCTGCCCGCCACCGAGAACCACTCGATCTCGTTCCACCAGTACCACCTGGAGGACATGAGCCGGGTCCGTACGCGGAAGATCTGCGATCTCGACGGCAAGCAGCTCACGAACGCCGAGATCGGCAAGGGGTTCGAGGTCAGCAAGGACACGATCGTCGCGGTCACTGATGCCGAGCTCGACGAGATGCCCCTCCCGACCGCGAAGGCGATCGAGATCGCTGGTTTCGTGCCCTACGAATCGATCGATCCGATCCGGATCGGCGAGGGCTACTACCTGCAGGCCGACGGGCAGGTCGCGAACAAGCCCTACACACTCCTGCGCAAAGCCCTCGAACGGAACAGCAAGGCCGCCGTCGCGAAGTTCGCGTGGCACGGGCGCGAGAGGCTGGGCCTGCTGCGGGTGCAGGACGACGTGATCCTGCTGCACGCCATGAAGTGGGACGACGAGGTCCGGGATCCCAAGGAGCTGGCGCCCAAGGCGATGGAGCTGGACGACGACGAGATCGACCGGGCGATCCTGCTCATCGACTCCATGACCACGGACGGCATCGCCGACCAGGACTGGGCCACCGACCGCTACACCGAAGCCCTCGAGCGGGTCATCCAGGCGAAGGCGGAGGGGAAGAAGCCGCCCGAGACGGAAGAGGAGGAGGCACCCGCCGGACAGGTGCTCGACCTCATGGCCGCGCTCCAGGAGTCCGTACAGAAGGCCCAGTCGGCCCGCGGCGAGACCGGCGAGGACGCGACGGTCCACGAGATGCCGAAGAAGCCGAAGAAGACCGCGGCCACGAAAGCCGCGAAGAAGACGGCAGCCAAGACCACCGCGGCGAAGAAGTCCTCCACCGCCAAGAAGACCGCGGGCAAGAAGACGGCCGCGAGGAAACCGCGGCGCACTGCCTGATCCGTCAGGGCTCGCGCTGATGGTCGTCGCCTCGCCAGTGAGCTGGTGATCCAGCGGGCCAGTGAGCCGGTGATCCAGCGGGCCAGTGAGGCTTCCGGCGCAAGTGCATCGCCCTTTCGAGGGCGATCGAACGTTCGGCGCTTTCGGGCGCCGCGGAGCAGGTCATGATCACCGCGGATTCGCGCAATGGCGGACTCCGTCGTCTGCTCAGGAGGTGTCAGTGGCCCTCGTCATCGTCGTCGCCGTACTCGCTCTGTGCGCAGGGCTCGCGGCGAACCGATTCCTGCGGCCGCGGCTGATGCCCGACGACGACACCGGTATGGCCGTCAAGGATCTTGTCGGCCCCTTGCTGACGCTGACCGTCCTCCTGCTCGCCTTCGTGCTGGTCACCGCATCAGGCTCCTACGGCAAGGCCGAGGTCGCGTCGCGCGGCGAGGCACGCGCGCTCGACCAGCTCACCGAGATCGCCGAATACGCGTCGGCGGAGGAGCGGGAACGGGTCCAGGCGGACGCCGTCTGCTACGCACGTGCCGTCCGCACCCAGGAGTGGCCCGCCATGGCCGACGGCAGCGGGGCGGCAGCGCCCAGCGTGTGGTCGACCGACGTCCGGCGCTCGTTCCGCGGTCTGGAGGGCAAGCCTGTCTTCGGCATGCTGATCGCCGCCGACAACAAGCGGTCCGACGAACGCGAGGAACGCCTCACGCAGGCCACCGCCAGCATCCCCAGCGCCATCTTCTGGTTCCTGCTCGCCACCCTCGCCATCACCGTCGTGGCTCTCGCCGTCTGCCTGCCCCGCAGGAACAACCGCGGCCAGCTCGTCGTCCTGACGGTGATCACCGCGCTCCTGACGGTGACGCTGTGCATCATCCGTGACGTCGACCGGCCCTTCCACGGCATCATCAAGGTCAAGCCCACTGCGATCGCAGAGGTCGAACGTCAGGCCACCCGCGATTTCCTCGTGCACCACGAGGCCGCCGACCTGCCCTGCGACGACGAGGGCAACCGGCGTGACACGTAACCCGTCCCGCAAGGCCCGGACGGCTGCTGCCGGTATCCACGCGTCGCGGCGGCGGGCCCGGGTGGCAGAGTGGAAGGGCTTGTTCCGTCCAGTGGAGGTAGTCCCGCATGCGCCTGCTGCTCATACGTCATGGCCAGACCCCGTCCAACGTCAAGCACCTCTTGGACACCGGGGCGCCGGGCCCGGGGCTGACGCCGCTCGGACAGGAACAGGCGGGTGCGCTGCCGCAGGCCTTGGCGGGGGAGAAGATCGCTGCCCTCTACGCGTCCACGCTGGTGCGCACCCAGCTGACCGCCGCGCCGCTGGCCGCCGCGACAGGTCTTGAGGTCCAGGTCCGGGACGGGATCCGGGAGCTGGTCGCCGGTGACCTGGAGATGCGCGGCGACGACGAGGCCGCCGCCGCTTACCTCGCCACTGCCTTCGCCTGGTCCGGGGGTGACACCGAGCGCCGGATGCCCGGCGGCGAGAACGGCGTGGAGGCCCTGGGGCGCTTCGACGCAGTCGTCGCAGAGGCGGCCGCAACGGGTGTGGAGACGGTGGCGATGGTCAGCCACGGCGCCGCGATCCGCACGTGGGTGGCCGCTCGGGCGGCCAACGTCGACGTGGCGTACGCGGCGAGTCACCCGCTGGGCAACACGGGCGTGGTCGTCCTCACGGGCTCACCCGACGAGGGCTGGCGGACCCTGGTCTGGGAGGGCAGCCCGCTGGGTCCCGAAGGCGACTCGCCCGAGGACAGCGGACCGGCGGGGGAAGCCACCGTTCCGGCGGCCTGAGACGCGGCCCGGGGGTACTCGGGCGGGGGCGTGAGCGGAGCCAGCGCGGCGGGCCGCACCGCGCCCGCGGCGGCCGAGCCCAGCAGCAGTTCGGTCAGGTCATGGGGCTGAGCCTGCTCGTCGGTCGGAGTCGCCGCCGCGACGCGGTCGAGCCGGAAGCCCCGGCCGGCCCGTCGCATGCGGCACCAGGCGATGAGGTACCACCGGCCGTCGGCGGTGAGCAGTCCGGCCGGTTCCACCACCCGGTCGCTCTCGCGGCCCGCCGCGTCGATGTAGGACAGCCGCAGCACCGTGTTGGTGGTGAGGGCCTTCTCCACCGCGGCGCGGACCGTGGAGTCGGCCCGTGACGGCAGCGCGACGATCCGTGCGGCGAGTTCTTGTGCCGCCGCCGATGCGGGACCGGTCATCGAGACCGCGATCTTCTGCGCCGCGGTGCGGGCCGCACCGGCGTACGGCGCGGAGGCGTCGGCCGCGGCGAGCGCGACGGCCAGGGCCGAGGCTTCGTCGGCGGTGAACCGGATCGGGGGCAGGGTCATCTCCGGGTCGATCGACCAGCCCCCGCCCCGACCGGGTGTGGTGCGTACCGGCACGCCCGCTTCCATCAGCGCCTGGAGGTCGCGCTGCGCCGTGCGCGTACTCACCTCGAATCGCGCGGCGAGCGCCGCGACCGTCAGCGGCCGTGGCGCGGCCGCGCGCAACTCTTCCACCAGCGCGTAGAGCCGAGCAGTGCGGTTCACGCCGCCGACGCTACCGTCCCGCTGCGGACAGGAAGTCCCGCTCGCGCCGTAGTTCCCGCTCGGTGATGGTCAGCGGGAACAGAGTGAAGCCGTGCATGGCACCGGCGACGACACCTAGCTGCACGGGCGCACCCGCCGCCTGCCAGCGTGCGGCCAGGAACAGCGAGTCGTCCCGCAGCGGATCCTCGGTGCCGACGACGATCCGGGCGGGCGGCAGTCCGGTCAGGTCGGCGAACAGCGGTGAGACCTCGGGAGCGCGGCGCTGTTCCGCACTCATGTCCGGCGTGAACTGCTCGTAGGTCCGTAGGAGCGTGTCGGTGTTGCTCAGATACTGCCGGGATCCGAACGATCGCTGACTGGGTGTCATCGACAGGTCGTACGGGCCGAAGAGCAGGTGAGCCGCTCGGAACGCGCCGGTGATGTCGTGCCGGTCGCGAAGGCGCAGCAGTGTCCCGACGCTCAGGTGCGCACCGGCCGACTCGCCGCCGATCAGCAGCCGTTGAGTGCCGAATTCGACGGTGGCGTGGTCCACCAGCCACCGGGCGGCCGCTTCGCAGTCGTCAAGGCCCACGGGGAAGGGGTGTTCCGGAGCGAGGCGGTACTCCACGCTCACCACGGCCAGTCGCGTCTGCTCGGCAAGGCGCCAGAGCTTCTCGTCCTGCCCGTCCGCGGAGCCGAATGCCCAGCCGCCGCCGTGGATGTGCAGGTACACGCCGTCGACGTGGTCGGGCACGAACGCCCGGACCTTCACCCCGCCCGTGACGACGCGGTCCTGCCCCTGCGGAAGTCTCACCGGGGGTGTGTCGCCGCCGAGCCGGTTGCGCCGCAGGGTGGCCAGCAGGGTTGCGTCCGGCATCACTTCGCGGGCCGGGCGGCTCGCGACGGCGGCGGCGAAACTCTCGTTGAACTTCAGGGTCTCGGTGAGGCAGTCCTCGTCTGTGATCGTCATGCCGCCGACGGTCGCAGCTGTCCGCGACAACGTCCTGTCACCCTTTCCTCGTGAGCCGCGTCACAGAGGGAGCGGGCGAGGGCTGTCCTGTACGCCGCGATCAGAGGGGACTCCTCAGGCGAGGTCGCGCCAGCCGATTTCCAGGATCTCGAAGGCGCGGGTGATGGCCTGGCGGGGGTCGTCGTGGCCGCGGGCGGCACGGGGGGCTTCCAGGGCGAAGTGGGCCAGGGCGGTGCAGGCGGGATCGCCTGCGGGCAGGCCGCTTGCGTCGGCGATGGCGAGGGCCAGGGCGGAGGTGTGGCGCAGCCACATGTTCTGGAGGTAGGCGCGCAGGGCCGGAGTGTCGTTGACCAGGTCGGAGAAGGCGGTGAAACGGTCGTCGCCGTCCGTGGCCGCCATGCGGTGGCGCAGCGCGTGCTCGCGCAGCGCCGCGGGGATGGACCGGCCTTGGGGGCGCTCGCGTACGGCGGCGAGCAGTGCGGCTTCCTGGGCGGCGTCCTCGTCGAAGACGAGAGCTTCCTTGACCGGGAAGTGCTTGAACAGCGTGGTGGTGGACACGTCGGCGGCATCCGCGATCTCCCGGATGCCGACATCGTCGTATCCGCGCTCCAGGAAAAGGCGCAGTGCCGCATCCGCGATGGCCTGGCGGGTGGCGGCCTTCTTGCGCTCGCGGCGCCCGATCGGCGTGGCCGGGGCCCCTGCCTCGCTGTCGCTATGGCTATCGCTATCGCTGTCCGTGTCGGTCATACCTGGACTCTACCCTTTGGTTGCCCAGCTCCAAAAGTTTAGTCGTTGCACTTATTGAGTTGGTGTGCTCTTCTGGGGTGGCGGCGGCCGTGAGGTGCACTGTCCGGCCCCGGAACACCCTTGCCGCCACACCGCTCCCGTAACGCCCTTGCCGCCATACCGCGCGATTCGTCGAAGACACCCCCGCACAGCGAAGCCACACCGCGGCTCGGCCCTGCCGTGCCCCAGGAACGGAGAACCACCATGACCACCACCCCCACACCCACACCCGCCCCCACTCCCACACCCCGCATCGCGATCATCGGTGCCGGTCCCGGCGGCCTGACCTGCGCCCGCGTCCTGCAGGAGCACGGCATCGCCGCCACCGTCTACGACGCCGACGCCTCCCGCACCGCCCGCGACCAGGGCGGCACCCTCGACATGCATCCCGATTCCGGTCAACACGCCCTGCGTACAGCCGGATTGCTGAACGACTTCCTGGCCGAGGCCCGCCCCGAGGGGCAGCAGATGCGACTGGTCGGCCGGGACGGGCGGATCCTGTTCGACGCCGCCCCGCCCGCGGCCGACGTCACCGAGGGCAACCCCGAGATGGACCGCGGCCAACTGCGCGGCCTCCTCCTCGATTCCCTGGCGCCGGGCACGGTGCGCTGGGGTCACAAGCTCACGCGCGTCGACCCGCTCAAGGACGGCACCCACCGCCTGCACTTCGCCGACGCCACGATCGCCCACGCCGACGCGGACCTCGTCGTCGGGGCCGACGGTGCCTGGTCCCAGGTCCGCCGTCTCCTGTCCGACGCGGCGCCGGTCTACACCGGTGTCACCTTCGTCGAGGCCGGGCTCAGTGATGCCGACCGCCGCCACCCCGGCCTCGCCGAACTCACCGGCGACGGCACCATGATGGCCCTCGACAACAACCAGGGCCTCGTCGCCCAGCGCAACAGCGGCGGACACATCCGCATCTACATCGGCATGCGCACCGACGAGAACTGGCACCGGCAGGCAGGCCTCGACCTCACCGACACAGCAGCCGTACGCGACGCTCTCCTCAAGGAGTTCACCGGTTGGAGCCCCGACCTGCTCGGCTTCATCACCGCCACCGACACCGGCTACACCAACCGCCCTTTGTACGCCCTTCCGGTCCCGCACACCTGGCCCCACACCCCCGGCCTCACGCTCCTCGGCGACGCCGCCCATCTCATGTCCCCCTTCTCCGGGATGGGCGCCAACCTCGCCATGCTCGACGGCGCCGACCTCGCCCAGGCGCTCATCGACAACCCCACCGTCGACCAGGCCATCACCGCGTACGAGAAGGTCCTTCTGCCGCGCTCCGTGGAAGCCGCCGCAGGAGCCGCCGAGGGCATCAACGGCGCCTTCGCCCCCGACAGCGCCGCACAGACCCTCGCCCACATGACGCAGCACCACTGAGATTCTCGCGGCGGCGAGTCAAAGCACGGCGTCGAGGAGCATGAACGCCGCCACCGCCAGCAGCACGGACGCGAAGGCACGCTGCAGCAGGGGGCCGGACACCTTGAGGGCCAGGCGTTTGCCGTCCCACGCGCCCAGGAGCGCGGCGGCGGCGAACGGGCCGATGGCCGACCAGTCGAGGCCCGCGACGGTGGCCCCTCGGGTGGCCAGGGAAGCCACTGAGTTGGCCGATATGACCAGCAGACTGATACCGATCGCGGCCTGCATCTCGAACGCCAGCACCGTGACCAGTACCGGTACCGCGAGGAAGCCTCCCCCTACTCCCAGGAGGCCGGTCAGCACACCGAGGCCGGCCCCCGTGCCCGCCGCCTTAGCCGGCCGCACCGTGCCGTCCCCCGCACCGCTCGCCGGCGCCGGACGCAGCATCCTGAGCGCGGCGAGGCCGGCTATGACGCCGAACGCGATGGTGAGGGCGGCCTGGGGCAGCCGGCTCGCGGCGGCTCCGGCGAGCGCCGCGGGCAGGAGACCGGCGGCGGCGAACAGGGCTCCGGCCTTCCACCGCACGTGTCCGGACCGGGCGTGGCCGTACAGGGCGGTCAGCGAGGTGGCGGTCACGATGACCAGGCTCGCGGTGGTGGCCGCCGCGGGCGTGAAGCCGAGCAGGTAGATCAACGCGGGCACGGCGAGGACGCTGCCCCCGCCACCGAGAGCGCCGAGCGCCAGGCCGACCACGGCCCCGGCGAGCAAGGCGAGGACGAGGGCGCTCACGCTGCTCGGCCGCCCCGACCGGGAGTTCGTTCCGCGCTGCAGCGGACGGTACCCGGCAGCAGGGCGGTTCTGTCGCCGGCGTGGCGCGGGGCCTGTTCAAGGGCAGGGAGGCTGTGACCACTGTCGAGGTGGGACATCATGGGCCTTCGCGTTTGCGGGTCAGATGGTGTTCAGGAACGGGTGGTGAGGGGCAGACCCGCGTCGCCCGCGGCCTCGAAGCCGTCGTCGACCGCGACGACCTGCCGTCCGGCGGCGTCCAGGAGAGAAGCGGCGATCGCGGCGCGCATCCCTCCGGCGCAGTGGACCCACACCGTGCCCTCCGGTATCTCACCGATGCGCAGGCGCAGTTCATGGACCGGGATGTGCACCGAGCCCGAGATGTGTCCGGCGGCGCGTTCGGAATCACGGCGTACGTCGAGCACCAGTGCCCCTCCGCCGCGCCGGCGGGCCTCGGCGAGGTCGGAGAAGGTGGCGCGCGGGAACGACGCCGGCTGTTCGCCCTCGCGGAGCCAGCTCGCCGGGCCGCCGGTGGCGCAGGCGGCCGGCCGGTCGATGCCCACGCGGGTCAGTTCGCGCTGTGCGTCGGCGATCTGAGCGGCCGTCTCGGCCAGCAGCGTGACGGGCTTGCCCCAGGGGATCAGCCAGGCGAGATACGTGGCGAGCTTGCCATCGCCCTCGAAGTTGAACGTCCCGGCCACGTGTCCCTCGGCGAAGGCGACCCGGTTGCGGAGGTCCACCACCCACTCGCCAGCGGCCAGCCGCCCGGCGATCTGTCCTGCGTCGGCGGGCGCGGGCGGGGTGAGGTCGACAGGGGCGGGACCGGCGGCGTTGATCGGGCCCATGTGCGTGTAGTACGCGGGCACTTCCTCCAGGCCCGCCAGCGTCCGGGCGACGAAGGTGTCCACATCGAGGGTGAGCGCGTCGTTGGCCCTGCGTTCCTTGCCGATCGTGGTCGCGTCCCCCTCGGCCTGGGAGGAGGAGCAGAAGCTGCCGAAGCCGTGGGTGGGGAGCACCGGCACCGCGTCGTCGAGCTCGTCGGCCAGCCGGTGCGCGGAGGCGTGCTGGGCCCGCGCCAGTTGCTCGGTCAGCCGCGGCTCCACCAGGTCCGGGCGCCCCACCGTGCCGATCAGGAGGGAGCCGCCGGTGAACGCCGCCACACCGCGGCCGTCCTCCTCCAGGACGTAGGAGGTGTGGTGGGGCGTGTGACCGGGTGTGGCGATGGCACGCAGCACCAGCCCCTCGTCCACCGTGACCGTGTCTCCGTCGGTGACCGGCGTACGGGCGAAGGACACGTGAGCCGCCGACGGCACCAGGTAGACGGCGCCCGTGACGCGAGCCAGCTCCAGACCGCCGGTGACGTAGTCGTTGTGGACGTGGGTCTCCGCCACGTAGGCGATGCGCACCCCGCGCCTCGCCGCTGCCTCGATCAACTGGTCGATGTCGCGCGGCGGGTCGACGACGACCGCGGCACGTGGGCCGCCGGACAGATAGCTGCGGTTTCCCAGGCCCTCGAACGTCAGGGTGTCGACGAAAAACATGGCCATGGTTCCCTTCGGAGACAGTGGCTGATCACGTGACGGGCCGGCCGAGCCGGACCTTTTCGGGGGCGGTACGGAAAGGTCGGCCCGTCGCAGAGGGGGTGTTGCTTGCCGCCCGGCCGACGCGGGTGCAAGGGGCGTCGTCCTGTACCCGGTTACTTCCCCGTGGGGCCGGAGACGAGCGGCAGACCGGCCGCTTCCCAGGCTGCGATCCCACCGGTGACGCTGAAAACCGCGGAACGGGCGAGGCCCACCGCCTGCGCCGCGGCCTGCGTGCTGCGCCGGCCGGTGCGGCAGATGAACGCCAGCGGCCCGTCGGGCAGCGCGGAAGGGGAGGCCGCCACCGTGTCGAGCGCGGCGCGCACGGCGCCCGCGGGCCGGCCGGCCGCCCACTCGTCGTCCTGCCGGACGTCGACCAAGGTGAGTTCACCGTCGGCCAGGCGGCGCCGTGCCTCTACCGGCGACATCTCGGCGACCTCATGGGCGTGGTCGGCAACCGGCCCGCGGCCCGCGACCGGGTCGACGGTCCGGATCGCCTCGTACCCCGATGCGTGAACGACGGCCAACTGCTGGCCCATCATCGGGCACACGTTCATCGCCTGTTCCCAGTCGGCGTACGACTCCCACTCGGCGACGTTCACGAGGCGGAACCTGCTGCCCGGCAGGACCGTGCGGAACATGGAGGTCTGGACGAACCCGGGCTGGGACGCCATCAGGTCGGCGCCGTCCTGCCAGATCCCGAGGTAGGCGCCCTCGTTGTCCTCGTCGATCTCGATCGGGATGATCACGAAGTAGTGGTTCTCCATCGGAGCTCTCCTGTATGGGCGTTGGAGCAGCTGCACCAGCCGTGGCGCTCTGCACGGCGCTGGGCTCCCGTCGCGGCGGGTGATCGGTGCGGCAAGTACGCCCACTGTCTGCGACGTTCAGCAGAAGCGGCAAAGAGAATTGCCACTCCTGCACATCAATGTCGCCCCGGGCGAGCCGGGTCACTCACCGCGGGCTCCGAGCCGGGCGAGAGCGGCGGCGCCGGCCGACACCGGCATCGATCCTGATGACCGGCGGGACCACCTGCCCAGTCAGCACCGGGGTGCTCGGCATGCGGGTCGGCGCGGGTGATCGTACGGTGGCCGCATGCGTTCCCAAGGACGCTGTGGGTGGGCCCGTTTCCGTTCGCACGTGGCGGGCCCACCCTTCTTGTGCGTGCGGCGGTCAGGTGAGCAGGGCGGCCACGAGCTCGGCGAATTCGTCCGGGGTGGCCAGACGGATGTCGAGCGCCTCGGCTTTGGCGCGCTTGGACCCCGCGCCTTCTCCGGCGACGACCAGGCTGGTGCGCTTGGAGACGCTGGAGGACGACTTGCCGCCGGCGCGTTCGATCAGTTCGTTCATCTCGTTGCGGCTGAGCTGTTCCAACGGGCCGGTCATGGCGCCGGTGACGACCACGGTCATGCCGTCCAGCGGGCCCGTGCCCGGTCCCGCCTGCGTGCCGGTCTCGGTCCGGTCGTCGGGGGAAGGGGGTGTGGCGCCGGGCTCGGTCATGTTCACACCGGCCGCCGTCAGTTTGTCGATGACCGCGGCGAGTTCGGTCAGCTCGGACACGATGACGGGGGCCTTCTCGCTGCCGATGCCCTCGACCTGCTGCATCGCCTCCGCGTCGGCGGAGCGGATGTGGTCCATGGTGGCGAAGTGCCGGGCGATGCGGCGGGACATGGAGCGGCCGGTGCCGCGCACGCCCAGTGCGCACAGGACCCGGGAAAGGGGCTGGGTCCTGGCCGTCTCGATCGCGGCCAGAAGATTGTCCGTGCTGGTCTCGCCCATCCGCTCCAGGCCCAGAAGCTGTTCGCGGCTGAGGGTGAAGAGGTCGGCGATGTCGGCGACCAGGCCCGCGTCGACGAGTTGGACGACGCGGCTCGCGCCGAGGCCCTCGATGTCGAGCTGGTCGCGCCCGGCGGCGTACGACAGCGAGGCGACCAGGTGGCAGTCGCGGCCGCGTTCGCACCGCCAGCGCTGCTCGCCGGCATCGATGGGGGAGCCGCACTGCGGGCACACCTCGGGGAAGGCGATCGGCTGCTCGTCTCCGGTGCGCAGATGGGCGACCGGGGCTTCGATGCGGGGGATGATGTCGCCCGCCTTGTAGACCATCACGTGGTCGCCGATGCGCAGGTCGCGCCGGGTGATGTCGGAGGGGTTGTGCAGCGTCGCGTACGTGATGGTCGAGCCGTCGATGTCGACCGGCTCCAGGACGGCGCGTGGGGCGATGATGCCGGTGCGGCCGACGTTCCACTCCACCTCGATCAGCTTGGTGATCTTCTCGACGGCGGGCAGCTTGAACGCGATCGCCCAGCGAGGGGCCCGGCTTCCGGACCCGGCGGCCTGCTGGTCGGCGGCGAGGTCGGCCTTGATGACGATCCCGTCGATCCCGAAGGGCAGTTCGGCCCGCAGCGCGGCGATCTCCTCCACCCGGGCCAGGATGTCCTCGACGCTCTCCAGCGTGACCCCGGGCACCGGTGTGCCGGCCGGGGTGTGCACGCCGAGGCCTGCGGCGTACCGCAGGAGGTCTCCGTGGGCCAGTTCGGTCAGGTGCCCGGCGGCGTCGGCAGGCGTGGCGGGCAGGGGCAGCAGGCCGTAGGCGAAGAACGTCATCGGCACCGTGTACGCGCGGTCCTTGGCGCGCAGGGTGCCGGCCGCGGCGTTGCGCGGGTTGGCGAACGGGGCGCCGCCGTGCGCGGTGCGCACCGTGTTCGCGTGCTCGAACTGGCCCGTGGTCATCAGGACTTCGCCCCGCACCTCCACGGTGACCGGCTCGGTGAGCCGGCCGGGCAGGCCCTCGATGGTGCCGATGGCGTGCGAGACATCCTCTCCGGCCGTGCCGTCCCCGCGGGTGACCAGCCGGGTGAGGCGGCCGTCGGTGTAGCGGGCGGCGATGGCCAGGCCGTCCAGCTTGGGCTGGACGTTCCACCGCGTCACCTCCCGGCCGATGCGGCGGGCCACGGAGGCGGTCCAGGTGGTGAACTCCTCGGGCGTGAAGACGTTGTCCAGGCTGAGCATGGCCACCGTGTGCGGCACGTCGCCCTGCACGGCGCCGCCTGCGACCTTCCCGGTCGGCGAGTGGGGCAGCACCTGGTCGGGGTGCTCGGCCTCGAACTCCGCGATGGCCCGCACCAGGCGGTCGTACGCGTCGTCGTCCCACGCCGACGTGCCGCCCGTGTAGTAGGCGGCCGCGGCCTTCGATGCGTCCTCGACCGCCTGCGCGTAGGCAGCGGCATCGGCGAACACAGGAGCTGAGGTTGTCATGGGGGCCATCGTGCCCGGAGGCACTGACAATCGGCCTCGGCGAGGTCAGGCGCGGCGTGCGGCCCACACGGTGCGCTCGGTGCGCACGGCGAGGTCGCTGCGGCGCACGATGCTGTGCGGGCCTTCGGTGTCGAGGAGTTGATCGAGGGCACTGAGGTCGTCCGCGGTCAGGGCGTGGGCGGCGCCGGCGCGCAGGCGCTTCAGGCTGCTGAGCGCGTACCGGCCGACCACCGCGCCGCGGGAGCCGTCGACGTTCACGGTGATGGTCCGCTCGCCCTCGACGGTGAACCCGGCAGCAGTCAGCTTCGGACCCCAGTCCGCGCCGCGGTGCGACACGTGCTCGGCGTCGTGGTGCGCGAGGGCGGCGTGGCAGCGATCCTCGAGACCAGGCCGCTCCTTCGGGGCATCGGTGGGCAGGAAACGGGGGAAGTCGGCCAGCTCTACGACGGCGAACAGGCCGCCGGGCGCGAGCAGATCGTGGACCGTGCGCAGGGTGCGGTCCGGGTCGGCCACGTGGTGCATCGACGCCGACGCCCACACCAGCTCGGGCTCACCGAGCACGGGCCAGCCCGCGTCGAGATCGGCGGGCACCGTGCGTACCCGGTCGGCCACCCCGAGCGCCTCGGCGCGTTCCTGCAGACGGTGCAGGTGACGGGCCGACGCGTCGACGGCGGTCACCTCCGCCCCGGGGAAGCGCGCGAGTAGGGCGAACGTGCCGGTGCCCGTCCCGCATCCCAGGTCCACGATGTGGCGCGGGGCCTTGTCGAGGGGCAGCCACGCGGTGATGGACGCGATGTGCTCGGCGAGTACTTCCGCGTCCAGATCGAGGATCTCCGCCTGGCCGTCGTCGTCCGAATCGTGCGAGGAAAGGCGGTGGTGGGCGCTGTCGTGGGCCGCGTGCGGGGAGGTGTGGGTCATGACAGCGACGCTAGATCGATCATGCCGTGGCGGCACCATGGATCCCGGAGTGCGCAAGAAGATGGCCCGCCGCGCTGCCGCACGCGCAACCGGTAGGCCATCGCGGTTCGGTGCCGCCAGGGGCGGGGCGCCCGCCCGTGTCCGTCACGGGCGGGGCCGGTCGCTGTCGCCGTTGTCCTCGCGCTGGTGGCCGCGGCGGGCGTCGCGGTCGAAGATGCCCAGGATCTCGCACGGCCCGCCCTCGGCGCCGATGGCGTGCGGAAGCATCGTGGGGAACTCCGCCGCCTGGTTGGTCTCGACGCGAAGGCGCCGGTTGCCGAGGAGCAGGATCGCGGTGCCGGACAGGACGACGAGCCATTCGCGGCCCGGATGGGCGCGCATGCGTGAGGGGCTGTCGGGCGGCGGGTTCGTCATGCGCTGACGTACGACGCTCATGCCGGGCTCCGCCTTGATCGGCCAGCGCATGAGTCCATGGGCCCCGTCGATCGCCGGGCTGGTGATGACGTCGTCGGTGGCCGTCTCGACGAGCTGGTCCAGGGAGGTGTCCAGGGCCCGCGCGAGCGTGACGAGCTGGTCGAGGGCCAGGCGGCGCTGGCCGTTCTCGATGCGGCTGAGCGTGGACTGGCTGACGGAGGCGCGGGTGGCAAGTTCCTCAAGGGACCAGCCCTGCGCCACCCGCAGGGCGCGGATCCGTTTGCGTACCAGGCTGTCCATCTCGCCATTGTCTTGCGTCATGGGCAACATCATATGCCTTGCCCGCAAGGCGTGCCTATCGTCGTGAGCGCAGCCCCCGAACCGACCGGACCGCTGGGGGCTCGCGTGAAGGAACGAGGTGCGACGCCATGCCTGAGACCACTGCCGTGCATGCGGCCGAGACCACTGCTGTGCATGCGGCCGAGACCGCAGCCGCCCGTGCGGTCGAAGCCACTGCCGCCCGTGCGACCGACGAACTGCCGGGCGAGACCGTCGATGCCGTGGTGATCGGCGGGGGAGCCGCGGGCTTGAACGGCGCGCTGATGCTCGCCCGCTCCCGCCGCACGGTCGTCGTGATCGACAGCGGCACCCCGCGCAACGCACCCGCGGACGGCGTGCACGGCCTGCTCGGTCTGGAGGGCATCGCGCCGGCCGAACTGCTGCGGAGGGGGCGGGCCGAGGTGCGCCGCTACGGCGGCCTGGTCGTGACCGGGGAAGTCGCCTCCGCCGCCGGGGGCGACCCGCGCTTCACGGTCACCCTCACCGACGGCAGCACCCTGTCAGCACGCCGCCTGCTCGTCGCCACCGGACTGCGCGACGTCCTGCCCGAGGTGCGCGGGCTGGCCGAGCACTGGGGCCACGGTGTGGTGCACTGCCCGTACTGCCACGGCTGGGAGGTGCGCGACGAGCCCATCGGGATCCTCGCCGTCGGCCCGGCCTCCGTCCACCACGCCCTGCTGTTCCGCCAGTTGACCGACGACCTCGTCTACTTCACCCGCGGCACCGAACTCGACGAGGACACCCGTGCGCGCTTCGCCGCGCGGGGCATCCACCTCGTCGACGCCCCGGTGACCGAGGTCGTGGCCTCCGAGGACGGCGGCATCGCGGGCGTACGCCTGAGTGACGGACAGCTGGTGGCCCGGCGTGTCCTCGCCGTCGCCACCACCATGCGGGCCCGCACCGACGGCCTGGAGGAACTGGGGCTCCCGATGCAGGACCTGCCCGGCGGCACGGGCCGCCACTTCGCCGCAGGCAAGGCCGGCGCCACCGTGGTGCCGGGGGTGTGGGTGGCCGGCAACGCCACCGACCTGACCGCCCAGGTCGGCGCCTCCGCCGCGGCGGGTGCCCTGGCCGGCGCGCACATCAATGCCGACCTGGCCGCCGCCGACACCGAGGCGGCCCTCGCCGCCACACAGCGTGGCCGCACCCGCGCCTGAGAGCTCGCGTGGGGCCGGCTCAGGTCCCAACCCCTGGCGCCCGCCCATCAATCGATCCGGCGCCGATATCCGCATGCCCTAGGAGAGGAACCCATGAGTACGAACCAGCCCCCACAGCTGAGTGCCGCTGATCCCGGCGGCGCACCCGGCGAGGGCGTACCGGACGCGCGCAGGCGCCGCACCATCCTGATCGCCGTCTGCATCGCCTTGATGGCCGTGATCGCCTCGGTGTCCGGGCTGAACGTCGCCCAGCCCGACCTCGCCGTCTCCTTCGGGGCCTCGCAGAGCACCATCTTGTGGATCATCAACATCTACACGCTCAGTCTGGCCGCCCTGCTCCTGCCCCTGGGCGCGCTCGGCGACCGCTGGGGCCGCAAGCCCATGCTGCTCGCGGGACTGGTCCTCTTCGGTGTCGCCAACGTGGTGGCCGGCCTCGCGTCGTCGGCCGAAGTCATGCTGGCCGCACGCCTGTTCAGCGGCGTCGGCGCGGCGATGATCATGCCGGTCACCCTGGCCGTCATCACCTCCACGTTCCCCAAGGAAGAGCGCGGCCGGGCGATCGGCGTGTGGACCGGCGTCGCCGGAGGCGGCGGCATCCTGGGCATGTTCCTCTCCGCCGCCCTGGTCGACGTGGCGAGCTGGCGCTGGCTGTTCGTCCTGCCCGTCGCGCTGGTCGTCGTGGCCTTCGCCATGGCGGTGCGGTCCGTTCCCGACTCCCGCGAGAAGTCCCGGCACGCTTTCGACACCGTCGGCGCTCTGACCTCCGTCGTCGCGGTGGTCGCGCTCATCTTCGTCCTGCAGGAGGGCCCCGAGCGCGGCTGGACCTCGCCCGTGACCCTGCTCGGCCTCGCCGTCGGTGTCATCGCCGCCGTCGGCTTCGTGGCCTGGGAACTGCGCCGCGGGGATGGCGCGCTCCTGGACGTGCGCCTGTTCGGCGAGCGCTCGCTGGCCGGCGGCTCGATCACGCTCCTGGCGGTCTTCGGTGTCCAGGCGGGCATCTTCGTGGTCCTCTTCCCCTTCCTCCAGGCCGTGCTCGGCTGGTCGGGCCTGCTGTCCACGCTGGCGCTGATGCCCATGGCCGTGCTGATGATGATGACCTCGGGCCTGGCCCCCAGGCTGGCCGCCCGCATCGGCGCCCGCGCCACCATGGCGGCGGGGATCCTGTTGGCCGGCGCCGGTCTGGCGCTCATGGCCGCCTTCGTCTCCGTGGACGGCGGCTACCTCTCCGTCCTTCCCGGCATGCTCGCCATGGGGGCGGGCATGGGCCTGTCGATGACTCCCTCGACCGAGGCCATCACCAGCTCCCTGCCGCGTGAGCGCCAGGGTGTCGCCTCCGCACTCAATGACGTCACCCGGGAGTTCGGTACAGCGCTGGGCGTCGCCCTGCTCGGCGCACTGCTGTCCTCCGGCTACCGCAGCGCCATCGACTCCCGGCTCGAAGACCTTCCCCGGGGAGCCGGCGACACCGCACGCGAAGGCGTCGCCAACGCCATCGGGGCCGCGGACGGAGCCGGTGCCCACGGCCAGGAGCTGATCCGTGCGGCCCAGGAGTCGTTCGTCGACGGCTGGCAGCAGGCCATGTGGGCGGGCGTCGCCGTCATGGCCGTGCTGTTCCTGTACGTCGTGGCGCGAGGACCGCAGGGCGGGGGCGGCACGGCTGCGGGTTCCGACGACACGACCGATGAGTTCCGCATCGCCGCATCGTCTGCACGGTGAGGACGTTTTCCTTCCGCGAGGACGTTCGCCTCCCCGCCCGTGGGAGGCGCCTGAGCTGACGACGAGATGACAAGGAGCGTGGACTCCGTGGACCAGGAGAACGTGAGCGCCACCCTGACCGTGGCCGCGCCCGCCGAGAGGGTGTTCGCGGTCCTTGCGGACCCGACGGCCCATGCTTCGATCGATGGCACCGGCTGGGTCCGGAAAGCCGCCGACCGGGCGCCGCTGACCGAGGTGGGGCAGATCTTCCGGATGGGCATGTACCACGCTGACCATCCGGACGGTGATTACCAGGTGGCCAACAAGGTCCAGGTGCTCGACCCGCCGCGCGCCATCGGCTGGCTGACGGGGGAGGAGAAGGCGGACGGCCACCTGGAGTTCGGCGGCTGGACCTGGCGTTACGACCTGGTGCCGCTCGGCCCGTCCGAGACCGAGGTCACGCTCACGTACGACTGGTCGGCGGTCCCGCAGTACATCCGGGAGTACCTCCGGTTCCCGCCGTTCGGCCCCGAGCATCTCCCCAAGTCGCTGCATCACCTTGCCGAGCTCGTCCCCGGTGGGAAATCCCAACTGAAGGAGTGATCTATGCGCTCGGAGGAGTGACGCTCCTTGCTGGGCCACCGCCCGTGTTGTGACCATCGCCGGATGGACGGACAGAAGCGGAAGGCCCAGCTGGATGGCGTCGCCGAGACGACGCTATGGACGTTGCACCACCGCGCTCTGGCCGCGAAGGACCCTGGCTCGGCACTGCTCGACCCGAAGGCGATCGAGGTGATCGACGCTGTCGACTACCCCTTCGAGCGGCGGTTCGGCACCGGCAACTGGGGCTATGCGCAAGGGATGGCCGTACGCGCGCGCTGTTACGACCGGGAGGTGCGCCGCTTCCTCAGGGACCACCCGGACGGCACGGTCGTCTCGCTCGGAGAGGGCCTTGAGACGCAGTTCTGGCGGGTGGACAACGGCAGGGTGCACTGGCTCGGGGTCGATCTGCCCGAGGTCGCGGCGCTGCGGAAGCGGCTGCTGCCGGACGCGCCGCGCCACCGCACGCTGCCCTGTTCGGCCACCGACGCACGGTGGATGGACGAGGTCGACGCCTCGCGCGGGGTGCTGATCCTCGCCCAGGGGATGCTGATGTATCTCCCGCGGGACGTGGTTCACCGGCTCATCGAGGGGTGCGCCGCCCGCTTTCCCGGAGCGGAGCTGGTCTTCGACACCCCGCCCGCCTGGATGGCCGCCCGCACCGAACGGGGCCGGTGGAAGTACCCCGCCGGGTACCGGCCGCCGCCGATGCTCTGGGGGATGACACCGGCGGAACAGCGGAAGCTGCGCGCGGTGCACCCGAACGTCGCCGCCGTGCGAGCGGTGCGCGAACCCCGGGGCCGGGGCTTCCTCTGCGGATGGCTCCTGCCTCTGGCCAGCCTTCTCCCTGTGGCCCGCACGCGCAGACCACTCTGGGTCACGCGCGTGTCGTTCGGCCCGACGAAACATCACCAAGGAGTCAGCAGATGACGGATCGCCTGGAAGCCGAGCGGGAGCAAGCCCCCCTGTGGGGGCCGCGAGAGCCGCGCCAGGCGCTGCTCGATGAACGGCCACCGCCCGTCTCGGAACAGCGTTCCGTGCTCATCGAAGGCGCCACGCTGCGACTACGGGAATTCCTGCCCAGCGATGTCGAGGGCGTACTCGGCATCTTCGGCGACCCCCGCACGACCCGTGAGTTCGGCATGCCGCCCTTCCGGCGCACCGACGCAGCGGCACTGGTCGAGCAGGCCAGGGCGGGTGCGCGGCGCACTCCGCGCTCGCACTACCGCCTCGGCGTCAGCGAGATCGCCACGGGCGAGTTGATCGGCTCGGCGAAGCTGATCGTCGAGGACCAGTCGGGCGAAGGCGGAATGGTCCGCGTCGGCTACCGCAGCGCGGAGGTGGGCCTGGCGCTGCGCGCCGATCGGGTCAGCGTGGGCCACAGCGTCGAGATCGGCTTCCTGCTGGGCGTCCTTGGCTTCGACCGGCTCGGACTGCACCGCGTCTGGTCGGGATTCATGCCGTCCAACATCGCCGCGCAACGGGCCATCGAGAAGGCCGGCATGGTCCGGGAGGGACGGCTGCGGCACTACGGCCACGTCGACGGTGTATGGCACGACATCGTCCAGTACTCCATTCTCGAGGACGACTGGAAGGCCCTGCGCGGCCACTGATGACGTGCGACTGACGTGCGGCGGCGCCTGCCGCACGGGCAGCTGTCGCTGCGCCCCCGGGAGTTGTGCCGCGCCACCGCCGCTCGGCGCGCCCACCCTATATGTCTCTTACTTGCCGATATGCATGACCCATGACCGTTTTGGTCCTGGCCCACTTCGTCGTCGCGCTCTGCGCCGCCCCGCTCGTCCGCCGCTTCGGCCCGCGCGCCTTCGTCGGGCTCGCGCTGCCGCCCGCGGCAGCCCTCGCCTGGGCACTCTGCCAGTGGGGCACGCTCACCGGCGGCGGAACGCGTGACGAGGCGTGGACGTGGATCGAGGCGTACGACGTCGACGTGGCGTTCCGGCTCGACGCGCTGTCCCTGGTGATGGTGCTGCTCGCCGCCGGGATCGGGGCGCTCGTGCTGCTGTACTGCGTGAGCTACTTCGCCCCGGGGACACGGCAGTTGGGGGCGTTCGGCGGGAACCTCCTGGCCTTCGCCGGAGCGATGCTGGGGCTCGTCCTCGCCGACGACCTGATGATCCTGTATCTCTTCTGGGAACTGACGACCGTCCTGTCCTTCCTCCTGATCGGGTACGACAGCGAGAAGCGGGCCGGCCGCCGCTCCGCGCTGCAGGCCCTGATGGTGACCTCGGTGGGCGGACTCGCCATGTTCGTCGGATTCCTGATGCTGGGTCACGCGGCAGGCACGTACCGGATCTCCCGGATCCTGGACTCGCCGCCCGAGGCCAGCGGCACGCTCTCGGCCGCGCTGGTCCTGATCCTGGCCGGGGCGATCGCCAAGTCGGCGGTGTGGCCGCTGAGTCTGTGGCTGCCGAACGCGATGGCCGCGCCCACCCCGGTCAGCGCCTATCTGCACGCGGCGGCGATGGTGAAGGCGGGCGTGTACCTGGTGGCGCGCCTCGCCCCCGCGTTCGCGGACGTCGCGCCGTGGCGGCCGGTGCTCCTGACGCTGGGCACGGCGACGATGCTGCTCGGCGGCTGGCGCGCGCTGCGCCTGAACGACCTCAAGCTCGTGCTCGCCTACGGGACCGTCAGCCAACTCGGCTTCCTGATCGTGCTCGCGGGGGACGGCACCTACAACACCGCGCTCGCGGCCATCGCGATGATCCTGGGGCACGCCCTGTTCAAGGCACCGCTGTTCCTGGTGACCGGGATCGTCGATCACGCGGCGGGGACACGCGATCTGCGGCGGCTCTCCGGTGTGGGGCGGTCGCTGCCCTGGGTGGCCGCGGTCGCCGCCGTCGCGGGCGCGTCGATGGTCGCGCTGGTGCCGCTGCTCGGTTTCGTCGCGAAGGAGGCCGCGTTCGAGGCCCTGCTGCACGGCAGCGTCGCCGAACAGTGGGTGCTCGCCCTGATCGTGGTCGGCTCCGCGCTCACCACCGCGTACACACTGCGCTTCCTGTGGGGCGCGTTCGCCCGCAAGCCGGGGCTCGCCGACACCGCCGTGCACCGCGTCGGTCCCGCCTTCCTCGCGCCGCCCGCCGTGCTCGCCGTCGGCTCCCTGCTGCTCGGCCCGGGGGTCGGGTGGGTGGTACCTCTCTTCGAGGCGTACGCGGCGCAGTACCCCGTCCCTCCGCACCCCTACCACCTCGCGCTGTGGCACGGTTTCGGGCCCGCGCTCGGTCTGTCCGCGCTCGCCTGGGTGGGCGGCGCGGCGCTGTTCGTGGGCCGCGACGGGGTGGTGCGCCTCGGGCGGCGGCTCGCGTGGCCGAAGGCGGACGAGGGGTTCGGGCGGATCGTGCTCGGCGTGGAGCGGACGGCCTTGCAGGTGACGGGCGCGGTGCAGAAGGGATCACTGCCCGCGTACGTGGCCACCATCCTGGCCGTCATGCTCGCCGGGCTCGTCGCGGTCCTCGTCACGGACCGGCCCTGGCACGGCGCCCCCGCACCTCGCGTCTGGGACACCCCGTGGCAAGCCGCGGTCGCCGCGCTGACCTGCGCCTGCGCCCTGATGTGCCTGACCGTGCAACGCCGCATGAAGGCGGCCGTGCTCGCGGGCCTTACCGGGTACGGCACGGCGCTGCTCTACGTCGTCCAGGGCGCACCGGACCTGGCGCTCACGCAGTTCGGCGTGGAGACCGTGTCGACCGTGGTCCTGGTCCTCGTCCTGCGGCGGCTGCCGGTGCACTTCGGGGAGACGGCGCGGTCCTGGCGCCGCGTGGCCAGTCTGCTGCTCGCGCTCGGCAGCAGCGTCGTGGTCGCCTGCGCGGTGTGGCTCGCGGCGGCCGCGCGGACAGCGGATCCGGCCGGAGCGGCGATGACCGAGGAGACCGCGCACCACGGCCTGAAGGACGTCGTGGCGACGATCCTGGTGGACTTCCGGGCCTGGGACACGATGGGCGAGTCGGCCGTCCTCGCCGTCGCCGTCCTGGGCGTGACGAGCCTGCTGTACGTACACCGCAGACAGGGGCCGACACCGGGGGCGCCACCCGCACTGCCCGGCGGCGTGACCGCCTGGTCGCTGGCGGCGCCCGCCATCCAGGTGCCGCTCAAGTACCGCCAGACCGCGCCCGAACGCAGCTGGCTGATGGCCGGTGACACGCTCGCGCCCGAACACCGTTCCGTCGTCTTCGAGGTGATCGCCCGCCTCGTCTTCCACCCGATCCTGATGCTGTCGGTGTATCTGCTGCTGTGCGCGGAGAACCTGCCGGGCGGCGGCTTCGTCGGCGGGCTCGTCGCGGGCGTGGCCCTGATGATCCGTTACCTGGCGGGCGGGCGCCACGAGTTGGAGGCCGCGGCCCCGGTCCATCCCGGCTTCTTCACCGGTCTCGGCCTGGCCCTGTCCACCGGCGTCGCGCTCCTGGGTCTCGCCGACGGGACCGTGCTGCACGCCTGGACCTGGCACGGGCATCTGCCGCTCATCGGGGACTGGCACATGGGCACCGCGGTCCTCTTCGACCTGGGGGTGTATCTGCTGGTCCTCGGCGTGGTCCTCGACGTCGTCCGCGCCCTCGGATCGAAGATCGACCAGCAGACGGAGCACAGGGCCGGGCTCGCGCTCGCCGGGGCGGGGGAGCGGTGACCGTCAGCCTGAGTCTGCTGGTCTGCGCCGTCGTCCTGACCGCCGTCGGCGGGGTGCTCATCCACACGCGCAGTCTGACCCGGGTGCTCATCGGGGTCATCGTGTGCGGCAACGGCGTCAATCTGTTCGTCCTCACCACCACAGGGCGGGCCGGAGTTCCGCCGCTGCTCTACCCCGGCGTCCCCCACACCCGGGTCACCGATCCGCTGCCCCAGGCCATCGTGCTGACCGCCGTCGTCATCACCCTGGCCACCACGGCGTTCGTGCTCGCCATGGTCTACCGCAGCAGCCAGCTGACCGGCTCCGACTTCGTGCCGGACGACGTGGAGGACCGGCGTGTCGTCCTGCGCGCGGAGATCGCGGAGGAGCGCGCCGAACTGCGCGAACTGCACCGCGGCGAGGGGCCGCGCGCCTGGCGCGACGAACGCCGCGAGCAGCGCCGCAGGGTGCGCGCCGAGCGTGCCTTTCAGGCCCGCGCCCGGGACGCCACCGGTGACCTGTGGGACGACATCCTCGGCGCGGACCCGCCCCGACCGCCAAGCCCCGTACGGCAGGAGAACGACCCCCGGTGAACGCCCTCGTCCCGCTGCCCGTCGTGCTGCCGCTGACCGCGTGCGGCCTGAGCCTGTTCATCGGGCCCCGGCTGCGCATGCTGCACCGGCTGATCGGCATCGGCGTCCTGGCCGCCGTCCTCGCCGTCGACATCGTCCTCCTCGTCGAGGCCGACCGCGGCGGCCCGCTCGTCGTCCACCTCGGCGACTTCGCCCCGCCGCTCGGGGTGACGCTGGTCGCCGACCGGCTCGCCGCGCTGATGCTGACCGTGTCCGGCGCCGTCACCCTGATCGTCCTGATCTACGCCCTGGGCCAGGACATGGTCGACCGCGAGGAGCGCGCTCCGATCGCCGTCTTCCACCCTGCCTACCTGGTCCTGGTCTCCGGGGTGTCGCTCACGTTCCTCGCCGGCGACCTCGTGAACCTCTACGTCGGCTTCGAGATCATGCTGATGGCCAGCTTCGTGCTGCTCACGGTGGGCGGCACCGAACCGCGCCTGCGGGCCGGTTCGACGTATGTCGTCGTCTCCCTCGTCTCGTCGCTCGTGTTCCTGGCGGGCATCGCGGTCGCCTACGCGGCCTGCGGCACCGCCAACTTCGCGCAGCTCGCCGTCCGCCTGGCCGAACTGCCCCTCGGTGTACGGACATTGATCGAGGCGTTGCTCCTCACCGTGTTCGGGGTCAAGGCCGCCGCCTTCCCGGTGGCCGCCTGGCTGCCCGACTCCTATCCGACCGCGCCCGCCCCGGTGACGGCCGTCTTCGCGGGGCTGCTCACCAAGGTCGGCGTGTACTCGATACTGCGCGCCGAGACCCTGCTGTTCCCCGGCAACCGGCTCTCCACCCTGCTGATGGCCGTGGCGTTCGCGTCCCTGCTGATCGGCATCCTCGGAGCGGTGGCCCAGACCGACCTCAAGCGGCTGCTTTCCTTCACGCTCGTCAGCCACATCGGCTTCATGCTCTTCGGGCTCGCGCTCGGCAGCCGGGGCGGCATCGGCGGCGCCATCGTCTACACGGCGCACCACATCACCGTACAGACGACGCTGTTCCTGGCCGCGGGGCTGCTCGAAAGGCGTTATGGGACAACGGAGTTGACCCGGCTGGGAGGCGCGGCACGCACCGCGCCCCTGCTGGCCGCCCTGTGGTTCGTGCCCGCCATGAACCTCGCCGGGATCCCACCGCTGTCCGGCTTCCTCGGCAAGCTGGGGCTCATGCGGGCGGGCGCGGCGGACGGCGGGGGCTACGCGTACGTGCTGCTCGGCGCCTGCGCCGTCGCCAGCCTCCTGACGCTCTACGTGATGGCCAAGGTGTGGAACCTGGCGTTCTGGCGGGCCGCACCCTCCCAACTCCCCCTGGAGGGAACCGTGTTGGAGGACATCGATGACGACGACGATTCCGTGGTCACCGTGGGCGCCGGGAATGGAGGCGCGGTGGTCGTCGTCCCCGCCGCCGTCTGCGTGCGCACCACGGCCCGCGTACCGCGCGTGATGATCGCCGCGACCATCGGTGCGGTGCTGCTCGGACTGTCCTACACCGTGCTCGCCACCCCCCTGACGGGTCTGGCCGACCGCTCGGCCGCCGAACTCCTGGCCAGGACCCCGTACATCACGGCGGTGCTCGGCCCGTGAGCTCTCCCGCCGACTCCAAGAGCCGCCCGCGCCGCCTCGACCTGTCCCTGATCGCCTGGCTCACGGTGATCTGGATGCTGCTGTGGTCGGGGCCGACCTGGGGCAACCTGGTCAGCGGCGTCCTGGTCGCCGTCGCGCTCTGTCTCGTCTTCCCGCTGCCGGCCGTCGACCTCGCGCTGCGCCTGCGACCGCTCGGCATCGTGCGCCTTGCCGGGTACCTGGTGTACGACATGGTGGCCTCCAGCGCCACGGTGACCCGCCAGGCGCTGAGCGGCCGCAGGCGCCCCGCCGCGGTCATCGCCGTCCAACTGCGGTGCCGCACCGACCTGATGATCGCCGCGACCGCCGTCGCCGTCTCCTGTGTGCCGGGTGGCGCCCTGATCGAGGTGAACGGCGCCACCGCCACCTTGTACCTGCACATGTCCGACGCCGACGACCGCGACGCGGTGCGCCGAACCCGCCGTGACGTGTGGCGACTCGAGGCCCTGGTCGTGCGGGCCTTCGGCACCCGTGACGAGATCGAGCGCGTGGCCGTGGACCCCGATCCGCAGCCTCCCGCAGGAAAGGACCCCCGGCCATGACCTCTCTGGACAACATCCTGCTCGACGCCGCCCTGGCGGTGATCCTGCTCGCGGGCGCACTCCTGCTGATCCGTATCCGGCGCGGCCCGTCCATGCTCGACCGCGCGGTGGGCGTCGATGTCGCGGCGGCGCTGATGGTGGCAGGGATCGGAGTACAGGCGGCCTCCACCCGCACCCGCTACTACCTGTCGATCATGCTGGTGATCGCCTTCCTCGGCTTCACCAGCTCGGTGGGCATCGCCCGCTTCATCGCCGTACGCGACCGCCCCACCCCGCGTCGCGTCCCTCGTCCCCTCCCGCCCAAGGAGGGCCCGTGACCACCTGGCACGAGGTGGCCGACCTGGCCGGCGCGGCCCTGCTCCTCCTCGGCGCCCTGGTCTGTCTGACCGGAGTCATCGGGCTGCTGCGCCTGCCGGATGTCCTCGCCCGGAGCAGCGCTGCGACCAACCCCCAGACGCTCGGCATCCTCCTGCTCACCGCGGGCGTCGCACTGCGGCTGCGCTCGTGGGCGGACCTGGGCACGCTCGCTCTGGTCGTGTTCTTCCAACTGCTGACCAACCCCGTCGCCGCGCACCTGGTGGCGCGCGTGGCCTACCGCACGGGACAGACCGGCGACTGCGCCCTGCTCTTCGACGAGCTCGCCGGGTCGGAGTCGGACCGGCGGAACTGAGGAGAAAACTGAGGAGAAAGGAGTGCGGGGAGGGCAGAATCCAGGACTGTGATGATCAGTGAGCGTGAACTCAACCGGGCGACCCTCAGCCGTCAACTGCTCCTGGAACGTGAGCCCTTGACCGTCCAGGACGGGGTGCGGCGGGTGGTCGCGCTCCAGGCGCAGCACCCGGCATCGCCGTATCTCGCCCTGTGGAACCGGCTCGCCGGTTTCGCCCCGGCCGAACTCGATGCCGCGTTCACCGCACGTTCAGTGGTCAAGGCGACCCTGATGCGCATCACGCTGCACGCCGTGCACGCCGAGGACTACCCCGTTTTCCGCTCGGCGCTGCAGCCCACGCTGTACGCCTCCCGGCTCGGTTCCCGATTCGCCGCCGCGGGGCTGAGTCCCGCGGATGCCGACGAACTGGTGCCGGAGTTGCTGGACTTCGCCCGCAGGCCGAGGACATCGGCGCAGATGCAGGCATGGGTCGAGGAGCGGTTCGGCGCCGAGAAGAAGGACGGGGCGTGGTGGGGGCTCAAGGGGTACGCGCCGTTGCACCATGCCCCGACGGACGCACCCTGGTCCTTCGGTGTCCGGCCGTCCTTCGTCGCAGCACCGGGCGGACCCGTGCCCACGGGCCGGGCAGTGGATCCTCCGGCGCTGCGGGCCCTGATCCTGCGCTATCTGGCGGGGTTCGGGCCCGCTTCGGTCGCGGACGTGGCGCAGTTCGCCATGGTGCAGAGAACACCCGTCCGTGCGGCGCTCCTTGGCATGGGGGACGCCGTCGAGCAGCTCCAGGGACCGGACGGGGGCACGCTGTTCGACATCCCGGGTGCTTCGCGGCCGCCCGCCGAAACCCCTGCTCCTCCCCGGCTCATGGCCATGTGGGACAGCGTTCTGCTGGCGTACGCCGACCGCGCCCGGGTGATACCCCCGGACTACCGCCCTTGGGTCATCCGGCGCAACGGCGACGTACTGCCCACCCTCCTGGTGGATGGTCATGTCGCCGGTGTGTGGCGCCCGGTCGACGGCGGTGTCGAGGCCACGGCCTTCCACCCGCTGAGCCCGGACACGTGGGACGGACTCGCCGAGGAGGCCCGGTCTCTGCGGTCCTTCCTCGGCGACCGCGAGGCGGCGGTCTACAGCCGCTACCACCACTGGTGGGCGAAGCTTCCCGAGGGCGAGGTACGCGTTCTGTAGTCGACCGCCACGGATCAGGACTCCCGGCGCGACGTCGCGGCCAGCGAGCCGAGGAGGGCGAGTGCCTCGCTGCTGGGCGAGGCCGGCTCCGCGTGGTAGACGACGAGTTCCTGGCCCGGGGCCGCGCGGACGTCGAAGGTCTGCATGGTCAGCGTCAGCGGCCCGACGTCGCGGTGCTCGAAGCTCTTGCGTTCCAGCGCCTTGCCGCGGGCGTCGTGGCGGGACCACAGGTCGGCGAAGTGCGGGCTCTGGTCCAGTAGTTCACCGAGCACGCGGCGCACCCGCGGGTCGTCGGGCGCCGTGCCGTGGCCGAGCCGGAAGCCGGCCACGGAGTTGCGCGCCACCTCGTACCAGTCGCGGTAGAAGGCACGGGCTTCCGGGTCGGTGAACACGACGTGCAGGAGGTTGCGCGAGTGCGCCCAGCCGTGGAAGAGCGCGTCGGCGATCGCGTTGGATGCCAGCACGTCGTACGCGCGGTTGTAGACGATCGCCGGGTTGTGCGGCCAGGCGTCCATGAGCGCCAGGAGGCTCGGCTCGACCCGGTCGGTCACCGCGGCGGCCCTGGTGCGTGGGCCGATGCCGGCGAGCCGGAACAAGTGCAGGCGGCCGTCCTCGTGCAGCCGCAGGGCTGCGGCCAGGGCGTCGAGCACCTGCGCGGAGGGCGTGCGCTCCCGGCCCTGTTCCAGGCGTACGTAATAGTCGGCGCTGACCCCGGCGAGCAGGGCCACCTCCTCGCGCCGCAGCCCCGGCACCCGGCGGTGCCCCGTGGAGGGGAGGTTCACGTCGGCCGGGGTGACGTGGGCGCGCCGGGCCGTGAGGTAGGCGCCGAGCTCTGAGCGTGCCATGCGGCCATCGTAGGCCGGGGTCCGCCGCTCTTCCTGGGTGCGCTGCACCCAGGAGGATGCCGCCTCTCCCGCGGGCCCCGCGGCCGGGCCAGTCTCAAGTCCATGACCACACAGCAAGCAGAACAAGCATCGGACAACGCCGCGTCGGCCGGCCGCAAGGTCGTCCTCGTCACCGGCGCGAGCAGCGGCATCGGCGCGGCCGTCGCCGCGCGACTCGTGGGGGAGGGACACCGAGTGGTGGCAGGTGCACGCCGCACCGACCGCCTGCGGGCCCTGGCGGAGAGCACGGCCGAGGCGGCCGCCCGCTCCGGGGGCAGCCTGCACCTCGTACAGCTGGACGTGACGGACCGCGCGGACGTCGCGGCCTTCGTCCAGGGCGCCCGCGAGCGGCATGGCCGCGTCGACGTCCTCGTCGCCAACGCCGGAGTCATGCCGCTGTCGCGGCTGGACTCGCTGCTCGTCGACGAGTGGGACCGGATGATCGACGTGAACGTCCGCGGCCTGCTGCACGCGGTCGCCGCGGCCCTGCCCGTCTTCACCGCGCAGGGCGCCGGACACTTCGTCACAGTCGCGAGCATCGGCGCCCATGAGGTCGTGCCCACCGCCGCCGTCTACTGCGCCACGAAGTACGCGGCCTGGGCGATCACCGAGGGACTGCGCCAGGAGTCCGACCCCTCGGTCCGGGTCACGACCGTCTCGCCGGGAGTGGTCGAATCCGAGCTCGCCGACACCATCACCGACACCAGCGCTGCCGAGGCCATGCGCGGCTACCGGGCCCACGCGATCGGGCCCGACGCCATCGCCGGAGCCGTCTCGTACGCCCTCGCGCAGCCGTCCGACATCGACGTCAACGAAATCGTCGTACGGCCCGTGCGCCAGCGCTGAATCCGCCGGAGAACCCCACCACCTCCGGCGCGACGAACGGCACTTGGCTGCCTGCCGGGGGTATGCGGCTCGGCTGCCCGCGTTGTCAGTGGCTCCGCGTACGGTCAGCGCATGGTTGATCAGCGTCCTTCCTTGCCCCCGGTGCTCGACTTCGCGACCTGGGAGCCCGTGCTGCGGCTTCTGCGGGACGGCCGGGCGCAGGAGGAGGCTGTCCCGGTCATCCGTGTGGGGGGACGGATCGGCAGGCAGAGCTGGAATCTGCCCCTGCGGCGACAGGACACGCGGGGCGAGACGGAGGCGGTCGAGCGGGTGCGTCAGGCGCTCGTGGACGCCGGTGTCGACGACATCTGGTTCACGGCGAAGATGTCGCCCGACGGGAAGAGCACCCTCCGCCTGCGCGGGGCCAGCCCTGCCGTGGAGTCCGACAGCGGCACCCCGCATCCGGCGCTCCTCCTGGTCGAGGGCGCCGTTCCGCAGCCCTGGCGCCGGGCCCCCGATCCGGTGCCCGCGGCGGTGCCCGCGCCTTCGGCGGATCCGGCTCTGCTGGAGCGGACGCTCCGTGAGCGGTTGCCCGACGCCATCGGCGCGACGCACGAGGAGATCGCCGCCGCGGAGGCGCGCCTCGGCGTCGCCCTGCCCGCGGAGCTCAAGGTGCTCTACCAGGTGACACGGGCACGGGGGGAGGACTGGGAGGGCCGGGAAGACCGGGAGGACGACGACGAGGCCGCGGAACGTGCCTGCGAGGCGGTCGGCTGCGAACTCTTCCCGTTGGACGAGTTGTACGTCGCCGACGCGTCCTCCCGTCCATGCCCTTGGGAGTTCGCGGCGATGGAAGCGGTCGTCACCCCGCCCGACGCCGCGGTGCAGGGCCTGGTCGGCTCGCCCGGCTGGATCGCCTTCGGGGACAACGGCGGTGGCGACCGGCTGGCGGTCGATCTGACACCCGGACCGTGCGGCCACATCGGGCAGATCATCATCCTCAGTCACGAGGGGAACATCGGCGCGGCCCTGGTCGCCGACTCGCTCACCGACCTGGTGCTGGACCGGCCCAGCGAGCGACGTGGCGACTCGGGCGGCGACCGGCCGCCGGCCGTGGCCCACGTCAATGTCCGAGGCGTGCCGAGCGTCGAGGCCGCCGCACACCCCGGTCTGGAGGTCCTGTCCATCGGCGTGTGGGACGGCGAGCCGCTCAGCCTCGCCCCGGTCACCGGGCTGCCCCGCCTGCGGACACTCGCCGCCTTTCCCGGCACGCTCGGCGATCCTCTGGAGATAGCCGAGCTCACGACGCTGGAGTACCTGGAGCTCGGCCCGGAGGAATGGCGCGTCCTGCTCGACGCGGGAGCCGTCCCGCGCAGCCTGTCGGCCGCCGTCATCAAGGTGCACGGCGACGCGGACCCGTTGCCCACCGTGGCCGTCGCCAACGAAATCCTCGCCCTCTGGGACCGGCCCCGGATCATCCGGGCCGTCCTCGAAGGCGGCCTTGGTCCTGCTTCCCTCATAGGCTGAATCCCGTACACGAAGGACAGGAGACTGAGGTGGCCGAAGCGATGGTGGCCGAGGTGATGGCCGAGCTGGCCGCACTCGAGGACCCGAAGGCACGCGAGGTGAACGAGAGACACGGTGACGATCACGGCGTGAACCTCAGCAAGCTGCGCGCGCTCGCGAAGCGGCTGAAGACGCAGCAGGAACTCGCGCTCGGGCTCTGGGAGACGGAGGACACCGCGGAGAGACTGCTCGCGATCCTGATCTGCCGCCCGAAGGCCTTCGGGCGTGACGAGTTGGACGTCATGCTGCGCCAGGCGCGCACACCCAAGGTGCACGACTGGCTCGTGAATTACGTGGTGAAGAAGAGCCCGCACGCCGAGGCTCTGCGCCTCTCCTGGTCCGCCGATCCGGATCCGGTGGTCGCGAGCGCCGGCTGGGCGCTGACCACCGAACGCGTGGCGAAGAAGCCCGACGGCCTCGACCTCGCGGGGCTGCTCGACGTCATCGAGGCGGAGATGAAGGACGCCCCGGAGCGCCTTCAGTGGGCGATGAACCACTGCCTGGCGCAGATCGGGATCGAGCACGCCGGGCACCGCGCCCGTGCCATCGACATCGGTGAGCGCCTGGAGGTGCTCAAGGACTACCCGACGTCCCCGGGCTGTACGTCTCCGTTCGCGCCCACCTGGATCACCGAGCTGGTGCGTCGGCAGCAGGAGAAGACGGTGGTCTGACCGACGGCGGATCGTCGGCGCGGGCGGGGAGGGAAGCGGGCGGGGAGGGAAGCGGGCGGGGAGGGAAGCGGGCGGGAAGGGAAGCAGCCGTCCCGGCGGTCCGCGGCTGCTCAGCCCTTCGGGTGCGTGCCCGGTGTGTGGCCGAAGGCGCGCCGGAAGACGTCGATGAACGCGCTGGCGGACGACCAGCCGCACAGATGCGCGACCGCGGTGACGGGGGTGTGCTCGGCCAGCAGGACCAGCGCGTGGTGGAGCCGCAACTGGGTGCGCCACTGCGGGAACGTCATGCCGAGATCGCTGCGGAACAGCCGGGACAGGGTGCGGTCGCTCGCCCCCACCTCACGCCCCAGCTCGGCGAGGGTCCGGCTGTCCGCCGGGTCGGCGCACAGGATGCCGCACAGTGTCCGCAGCAGGGGCGCGGCCGGGGTGGGCAGGTGCAGCGGTTCTTGGGGCGAGGCCCGCAGTTGGTCGAGCAACACCGCGCGCAGCCGCTCCCGTTCGGGGCTTTCGTCGCCGGGGGCGTGGGTGTAAGCGACGATCAGTTCGCGCAGCAGAGGGCCCACCGCGAGCACGGTCGGCGTCTGCAGGGCGAGCGGGTTCTCGGTCGCAGGCAGTCCCACCAAGTGCAGTTCGAGTTCACCGTGGGCCTGATGGGCGTGCAGCGTGCCGGCCGGGATCCAGATGGCACGGGTGCCAGGGGCGACCCAGGAACCGGCGTCGGTGGTGACGGCCAGGACTCCGCGGCCGGCGTAGACGATCTGGTGGTCGTCGTGGCGGTGGGTGTCGATCGCGGCTCCGGATGCCAGCGACTGGGTGCGGGTCGGGGCGACCGGCTCATGGCGGATGCTCGTCATCGTCTGGCAGATTATCGGAAGTGCGACACGGCCTCTCGCGTCGACCATGACGGGGTGCGAAGGAATACACCCATCACTCTGTTGTCCGCCGGGCACGCCTGCGTCGACGTGTACCAGGGCGCCGTAGCGTCCCTGGTGCCGTTCTTCGTCGCCGAGCGCGCCTACAGCTATGCCGCCGTCTCGGGCATCGTGCTCGCCGCCTCGCTCCTGTCGTCGGTGGCGCAACCGGTGTTCGGTGTCCTCACCGACCGCTGGGCGATGCCGTGGTTGCTCCCGGTCAGCACGCTGCTGGGCGGTGTGGGCATCGCGCTGAGCGGGGTCAGCGGCTCCTACGCGCTGACCCTTGTGTTCGTCGCGGTGTCCGGGGTGGGCGTGGCCGCCTATCACCCCGAGTCCGCGCGGGTCGCCCGGCTTGCCGCCGGGGGCAGTCACAGGGGGATGGGCTGGTTCTCGCTCGGCGGCAACATCGGCTTCGCGGTGGCCCCGCTCATGGTCGCCGCTGTGGTTGCCACGGGAGGTCTGCGCCTGACGCCCCTGCTGGTGCTGCCGGCGCTCGTCGGTGCGGTGCTGTGCCTGCCCGTGCTGCGGGCGATGGAGCGACAGAAGGCCGCCGGGACCAGTACGGAGGTACCGGCGCGGGACGACGACAAAGCGTCGTTCGTGAAACTGTCGCTGGCCGTGGTGTGCCGGTCGATCGTCTTCATCGGCCTGAGCACCTTCCTCTCCCTGTACGCCAAGGAACGTATGGGCGGCAGCACGGCGGCGGGGACCGCGGCGCTGTTCGTGCTCTACCTCGGTGGCGCGGTGGGCTCCGTACTGGGTGGCACGCTGGCCGACCGCTGGGACCGAGTCACCGTTGCCCGCTGGTCGTACCTGCTCTCGGTCGGATGGGTCGCGGGCGTGGTGTTCGTGCCCGGCCCGGCGTTCTACCTGTTCGTGGCGCTGACCTCGGCCGGCCTGTACGTCCCGTTCTCGCTGCAGGTCACGCTCGGGCAGGACTACCTGCCTTCCCGCATCGGCACCGCCAGCGGGATCACGCTCGGACTGACGGTCAGCATCGGCGGTCTGGCGAGCCCCCTCATCGGCAGCATCGCCGACGCGACGTCCTTGAAGACCGCCCTGGCGCCCCTGGTCCTGATGCCCGCACTGAGCTGGCTGCTGTTCCGCACCCTGCCCGAGCCCGCCGTGCCGCAACGCGCGGATGTGGCCCGCGAGCAGGGGGACGACGCCGACGCCGCGCTCTCTCCTGCCGGCCCCGACCACGCCTGACATCCGCGCGCCGCACGCCCTGTGTCACAGATCGTCGACAGCCCCAACCGAACAGCCAACCGAACAGACGGATCTCTTCTCTTGCGGAACGGGGAACCGACCGAAATCCCCAACTCCGCCGCGTGCAGCCCTTACTGAGGAGACACCCACCATGCCCAGGACACCCACTCCTTCCAAGAGCCGGCGTCTCCGCGGCCGCGCCGCGGGACTCGCCGTGGCCGGCACGGCCCTCGCCCTCACCGCCCCGATCCCTGCCAGCGCCGCACCGGCCGACCCGGTCTCCGTCTTGAAGTACACCGCGCAGGAACGCCAGGAAGCCCTCGCCTACTGGACGCCCGCCCGCATGAAGGCCGTGGGGAAGTCCGTGGACCTCGGACCGACAGGACCGAAGGCCAAGCCGTGGCGAGGCACCACCCTCAAGACCGTGGGGCGGCTGTTCTTCGTCAACGCGAACGGCGCCGACACCTGGTGCACGGCCACCGCCGTGCAGAGCGACAACCGCTCTGCGGTGATGACCGCGGCCCACTGCGTGCGCCGGGGTTCCTCGCCCGGCAACACCAACTTCTCCATGGTGTTCGTCCCCGCCTACAGCAAGGGCAAGGCTCCGTACGGCGCGTTCGCGGTCCGCTCGGCAGCGTCCCCGCGCACCTGGGAGACGGACTCCACCAACGACATGTCCGCGCTGACCGTGGACAGCGACAAGAACGGCAAGAAACTCACCGACGTCGTGGGCGCCCAGGCTATCGCCTTCAACCGCCCGGTCGGCGGCACCATCTCCTCCTTCGGCTACTCCGCCACCCGCCCGCAGCTGGGCGAGGAACTGCTGCGCTGTGTCGGTACGGCGAAGAAGGAGAACGGCACACAGGCCATCCCCTGCGACATGAGCGGCGGCTCCAGCGGCGGCCCGTGGCTGGCCGACTTCAACGCCACCACGGGGAAGGGCACCCTGGTCTCGGTCAACAGTTCGCTGGACTCCCTGTCGCCGACCAAGATGTACGGAGAGGTGTGGGGAGCCACGGCCAAGAAGGTGTACGACCGGGCCGCCAAGCGGTGAGGATTGCGGCGCTGCACTCGAACATCCCTGAGCCGGCGTGTCCCGGGCCCACCAATGCCAGTCGCCGACCGGCTCGTTCGGCCGGGACCCCGTCGGCGCCACGAGACTCAGGCACCTGATGTGCCACATACAGCTCGTCCCATAACCTCGTGCGGGGAGACCTCATGTGATGCCGTGGGTCTCCACTTCGAGGAGGCGATGGTGACCGGAACCGGCGCGCGGTGGCTCGCGGGTGCCATGGTTGTGGCCTGCATGGTGGTTGTCGGCCCCAGCGCACCGAGCGGTGTCCCCATCGCCAACCCACTTCCGGCCGACGCCCCCAAGGATGTCGTGCCGAACCGGGTCATGACGTGGAACATCTGCAATCCCTGCAATGCGAGTGGGTACAACGGCGGCCGGGCGGCGGAGATCGCCACGTACGCGCCCCAGGTCGTCGGCCTGCAAGAGGCGTGCGTGCGTGACGTCGAGAGGATCCGGGACCATCTGCAGTACTTGTACGGGCTGGTCTACCACGTCGAGTACGGCTCGGTTGTGGACAGTTGGAGCCGCTGCGGGGGACTGCCCTGGAGCCCGGGGGGCTTTGGCCAGGCTGTGCTTTCGGCGGCGCCCATGACAGACCATGTGAACGTGGAGTACCCCGACGGCGGATCCGAGGACCGTGGGTACATGGCCGTCACCACCCTCGTGGAAGGCCGGCCCGTCCGGGTCTTCAACACGCACCTGGCCCAACGGGAGCAGCAAGCAGTCCGCGCGGAACAGACCGGCGTGCTCGCGGCGGCGGTCGCCCGGCACGACCGCGCGATCGTTCTCGGCGACTTCAACGCGGTGCCGGACGCCCCCGAACTCACCAGGATGTGGGGTCTGGCCACGGACGTGGACCCCGAGTGCGGTCCGTCGGGCACCGGTATGTGCGAGCCAACCACGGATTGGCGCAGCAAGTTCGACTACATCTTCCTGCGAGGCTTCGTCCCGATCGAGCACGGTGTGCATCTCACCCAGTACTCGGACCATGACGTGGTGCACGCCGACCTGAAGCCGACGTAACCCGGAGGGAGAACCGCATGGAGCCAGGAGAACTCAGCCGCGCAGTCGAGGTCGCACGGGAGGTCGCTTCGGAGCTCGGCCTTCAGGTCGACGATGTGGCCGTCATCCACAACTCGGACCGTGTCGCGCTGCGCCTGGCCCCTTGCGGCGTTCTGGCTCGGGTCGCGCCTTCGGGGCATCTGGCCGATTCCGAGTTCGAAGTTCAGGTTGCTCGCCGTCTCGCAGACGTCGGCGCTCCGGTGGCCGAGCTCGATCCTCGGGTCGAGCCCCGAGTTCATGTGCGCGATGCCTTCGCCATCTCGCTCTGGACCTACTACGAACCCGTGGGACCAGAGATCGCCCCGGCCGACTACGCGGACGTGTTCCTGCGGCACCATGCCGCCCTGCGCCGGATCGATCTGGGCGCACCGCATTTCACTGATCGCGTCGCCGCGGCATTGAGGGAGGTGAACGACCGGGAGCGGTCCCCTGAACTGCCGGATCCTGAACGGGAGTTCCTCAGGGCCACCCTCAGCGGACTGAGCGCCGCGATCAGCAGCGGCAGCGCCGGCGACCAGCTGTTGCACGGCGAGCCGCATCCGGGCAACCTCCTCAACACGAGCAGAGGGCCGCTCTTCGTGGACCTCGGCACGTGCTGCCGTGGGCCGATCGAGTTCGACCTCGCCCATGCGCCCGAAGAAGTGGGGAAGCACTATCCAGGGGCCGACCACGATCTGATGCACCGGTGCCGCGCCGTGAACTGGGCGCTCTTCTCGGCCTGGCGCTGGCGCCGGGACGACCAGATGCCTGACCGGGACCACTGGAGAGCGGAGGGGATCGACCGGGTTCGTGCCGCGCTCGCTCGCTGCGGACCGGGCTGGACTCGCGACTGAGGGGCTGCTGGGCGGTCGGTCATCGCTTTCTGCGGGCGCCCCAAAGGGGCAGCTGCTCGAAGAGGGTGACGGCCTCGTCGTTCCAGTGCCGGTGCCACGCGCCGGCTTCGGCTGCCGCGGCTTGGGCGTGGTGGTCGATGGCGGTCTGCAGGCGGGTGTGGACGTTGTGGCGGTGGGCGATGTCACGAATGCGGTCGATGGTCCGTGGTGTGCAGTCGGGGTTGCCGAGGGCGGTCTTGACGGTGTCGTGATCGTCGTCGCTCGTGAGGGCAAGGAGCTCGCGGGTCAGATAGGTGTGGCGGCCGGCCCGCAGGTCGGCGCCCTCGGGTTTGCCGGTGATGGCGGGGTCGCCGAAGAGGTCGAGGTAGTCGTCGCGCATCTGGCCGCTGAGACCGGCCAGTCGCGCATAGCGGCGCAGGCTCTCCTCGTGTGGCGCCAGGTCCTGCCCCGCGGCCAGGAGACCGAGGCGCAAGGGGGCCAGGATGGTGTAGCGAGAGGTCTTGTACTCGCACACCGTCTCCAGCAACTCCTCGTCGGCCGAGGAGTTCACGTCGCGTTCGAGGTCGAGGGCCTGGCCGATGACGGTGTCGGTCGTCACCCCGAGCTGGACATCGATCATGGCCTGCTTGCGGTCGGCCGGCAGCTCGGCCTGGAACAGCACGCGCAGAGCCAGGAAGCCGGCGAGGTCACCCGCCATCATGGCCAGGCCGAGCGCGGCCTGCGGGTGGTTCGGGAGCTCTTCGCGGCATGCGTAGTACGTCGATGGGCCACCGCGGCGCACCGGCGAGTCGTCCATGATGTCGTCGAGGATGAGCGCGTGGCTGTGGAGCAGCTCAAGACTCAGTGCGGCTTCCGCCAGCCCCGGTACCTCTTCCCGGGTGACGAGGCCTGCCGCCTCGTAGAGCAGGGCGATCCGGATCCGCTTCCCGCCGCGCAGTGACAACTGCGCAAGGAGTTCCAGACATCGGGGCGGGAAGCGGCCCAGCTGCGCACCGTTGAGGTCACCGGCGAGTGCGGCGAAGTACTTCTCGAAGGACACATCGAACCGCTGCTGGTGACCGGCGGCACGCTCCAAGGCGCTGGTGGCACTGCTGTTCATAGGCGTTCGGGCCGGCCTTCCTTCATGAATGCGTGTGGCCAGCCTGCCATTCGACGTGAAAGGTCCCGTCACTGCCCACCGGCCGCCGGATGGCCGACCGAAGCCGAGGGCAGCCTCTGCCGGGGCCGAGCAGTCGGCGGGCAGGCGCCCGGCAGGGGGGCGGGAGCGCGGAGATTGTCTCCGTACGGATCACCACGCACCCTTGCAGGACGCACACCACCGGAAGGCCCCGCCTCGGGGCGAACACACCGAGAGGACACACATTGAGCGCCACGGTCGTCCGAGCGATCCATGAGCACATCCCGGCCGACCGGGTGCTCACCGATCCGGACAGCGTCGAGGCCTTCCGCCGTGACCAGGCGGCATGGGCGCCCAGCGGTCGCCCCGCGGCCGTCGTGCGCGCGACATCCACCCAAGATGTCGCGGAGACGGTCCGCGCCTGCATCCGTCACCGCACCCCGGTCGTCGCCCGCGGAGCGGGCACCGGACTGTCCGGGGGCGCCAACTCGGGGGACGGGCACGTGGTCGTGGCGCTCGAGGCCATGGACCGGATCGTCGAGGTGAGCCCCCTGGAGCGGCTCGCGGTCGTCCAACCCGGCGTGGTCAACGACCACTTGCGGGCCGCGGTGGCCGAGCACGGGCTCTGGTATCCGCCCGACCCCGCCAGCTCCCCGTGGTCGACCATCGGCGGCAACGTGGCCACCAACGCGGGCGGGGTCTGCTGCGTCAAGTACGGCGTCACCGGTGACTATGTCCTGGCTCTGGAGATGGTCAACGGGCTCGGCGAGATCGTACGGCTCGGCCGCCGCACCGCGAAGGGCGTCGCGGGCTACGACCTGACGGGACTCGTCGTCGGCTCTGAAGGGACGCTCGGCATCATCACGGAGGTGACGGTCCGCCTGCGGCCCCTGCCGCCGGCCGCGGTCACGGTCGCCGGCCACTTCGGCTCCGTCGTCGACGCCGGAGCCGCCGTGCGGGCCGTCGCCGCGGCGGGGCTGACCCCGTCGGCGCTGGAACTGATCGACCGGCACTGCCTCCGCGCCGTCGACGCGTGGAAGAACATGGGCCTCTCGGTCGACGCGGACGTGGTGCTCCTGGGCCGGATCGACGAGCCGGGCGAGACCGGTGCCGCCCAGGCCGAGCGCATGGTCGACTGCTTCCGGGAGGCCGGCGCGTCCTGGGCCGAGCGGTCCACCGACGAGCACGAGGCCGACGCCCTGTTCGCGGCCCGCCGGCTCGCCTACCCCGCCCTTGAACGCCTGGGCCCGGTACTGACCGAGGACGTCTGCGTGCCCAAGGAGCGCATCGCGGAGATGCTCGGCCGCATCGAGAAGACCGCCGCCCGGCACGACATCCTCATCGCCAACATCGCGCACGCCGGTGACGGAAACCTGCACCCGCTGCTGATCACCCGGCCCGGCGACGACGCCGCACGCACGCGCGCCCAGGAGGCTTTTGCCGAGATCATCGCCGACGCCATCGCCCTGGGCGGCACGGTCACCGGAGAGCACGGGGTGGGCCTGCTCAAACGACCGGGCCTGGCTGCGGAGGTCACGCCGGAGGCCATGGCCATGCAACGGGCCGTGAAGCAGGCGCTCGATCCGTACGGAGTCCTGAACCCCGGAAAGGTGCTGTCCTGAGCGTCGGCTGTGCTGGTCAGCCCGGAGTGCCGCTGTGCCGGGTGAAGGTGAAGGCCCACAGCACGAGCCCGAGGCAGCTGAACGCGGCCCCCAGTGCGCAGACGGCGCCCCAGCCGGCCACCGTGTAGAGGGAGGTCGCGGCAAGGGCGCCGGTGGCGCTGCCGATCGAGTAGAAGACCATGTATCCGCCGATCAGCCGGCTGCCCGCGTCCGGGTGCAGCGCGTAGATCAGCGTCTGGTTGGTGACATGGACCGCCTGCACGGCGAGGTCGAGAAGGACCACCCCGACGACCAGGGCCCACAGCGAGCTGCGGGTGAAGGCCAACGGTAGCCACGAGGCGGTGAGCAGAGCCAGCGCGATGCCCGTGGTCCGCCGGGAAAGGCCGCGGTCGTTCAGGCGGCCCGCCGCGGTCGCGGCCACGGCGCCGGCGACACCGATCAGACCCAGCGCCCCGATCGCGCTGTGGGACAGGAAGTACGGGGCTTCGCTGAGCGGCAGCGCGACGCTGCTCCACAGCGTGCTGAAGGCGGCGAAGATCAGCAGACCGAACAGGGCCCGGAGCCGCAGCACTCGTTCCCGTGCGAACAGGGTGACCGTGGAGCGCAGGAGCTGTCCGTAGCGCAGGGTTGCCGGGGGAGCGTCGCTGTGGCGCGGCAGTACGCGGTACAGGACCAGGGCGAGCAGAGCGGTGAGCGACGCCGAGGCGAGGTAGACGGAGCGCCAGCCCGCGAGGTCCGCCATGAGACCGGATGCGGTGCGGGCGAGGAGGATTCCGATGACCACGCCGCTGGTGACGAGGCCGACGACCCGTCCGCGCACTGCGGCGGGTGCCAGTGATGCGGCGAAGGCCACCAGCGTCTGCGTGACGACGGCGAGAAGCCCTGTCGCGGCCATGCCCACGAGCAGGACCGCCGCGGTCGGGGCGGTGGCCACCACGGCCAGCGCCCCCACCAGGAGCAGCAGTTGGGCCACGATGAGCCGTCTGCGGTTGAGCATGTCGCCCAGCGGCACGAGCAGGAAGAGTCCCAGGCCGTATCCGACATGCGTGAGGGTGACCACGCTGCCGACAAGTGCCGGGCTCATGGCGAGGTCGTGGCCCATCGTCACCAGGAGCGGCTGGGAGAAGTAGACGTTGGCCACCGCGGCACCGCAGGCGACAGCGAACAGCAGGACGACGCCTCGGGACAGGGCGACCGCAGGGCTATCCCCTGTGCGCGCCACGGGATCGTGGGCTTCGGGTTGATGGTCCTGGGGCTGATGAGCCACGGGTTCGCGGGCCTCGGGCCGTCGTGGCATGGCCTCACAGTTGCCGGGCATCGGCACCCCTCCACGTATCTGGTTTCAACTTGCTACCAATGATGACGGCGACGGTAGCCCTGTTTGGTAGCATGTTGCAACCGTTGTTGGGAGAGTGAGGGACGCGATGGTGACCAGGACGCGCTTCGACGACAGTGAATGTCCGGTCGCCCGGTCGGTGGACGCGATCGGTGACTGGTGGTCCCTGCTGATCGTGCGGGACGCCTTCGACGGAAGCCGGCGCTTCGGGGAGTTCCAGCGCAGCCTCGGCGTCGCGAAGAACATCCTCACCGCGAGGCTGCGCAGCCTGGTCGCCGGTGGCGTCCTCGAATCCGTCCCGGCCTCGGACGGCAGCGCCTATCGCGAGTACGTGCTGACTCCGAAGGGCAGGGCGCTCTTCCCCGTCATCGTGGCGCTGCGGCAGTGGGGCGAGCAGAACTTCTTCGCTCCCGGCGAACCACACTCACAGCTGGTCGACCGCCGCAAGGGAGAGGGGCTCCGCCCGCTGGAAGTGCTTGCTGCGGACGGGCGACGGCTTGACCCCGGCGACACCGCCGTCCACAAGGTCTCCGCCGAGTGAGGCCGCGCACGCCAGCACACGACTCGCGTACGCGGCCACTGCGACGGCCCGCCTCTGCCGGCCTGACTCAGACGCGTTCCAGGACCATCACCGGGATGTCCCGGTCGGTCTTGCGCTGGTAGTCGTCGTAGGCCGGCCAGGTGGCGGCCATGGTCCGCCACATGTCCGGCTTCTCGTCCGGGGTGGCCTGGCGCGCACGGGCGGTGTAGCGGTCGCCCTTCACCTGCACCTGGACCTCGGGATCCGCCTCGATGTTGCGGAACCACAGGGGCGGCTGGTCGGCTCCGCCGTTGGAGGCCACCACGAGCACCGCGTCGCCGTAGGGCTGGTAGATCAGCGGAGTGCTGCGCTGCTCACCGCTCTTGCGGCCGGTGGTGGTGAGGATCAGCACCGTGGTGTTCTGCCAGTCGTGGCCTTCCGCGCCATCCGTCGCCACATAACGCTCGACGTGCTCTTTGCCGAACAGCATCTGCCGTCTCCTTCGTTTCCTCGCGCTTGTTTCCTCGCGCGATCGTGCGAGCTCTTCGTGTACTGACCAACTCTTCATGGTCACACTGCGGTTTCCCACCAGCGTGACGCCGAACCGGCGCGCCCGGCCTAATGACACGGCCGCTGTCTCGTCATCCGGCCCGCCCTGCCCGCCGACGGGCTGATCAGTTAGAAAGGTTCGGGCCCGGTCGCCTCGCCAGGCGCCTCCGGACCACCATGCCCACTGCCGATCCACACCCAGAGGTCGTACGCACATGCCCGCCGCCGCAGCCCCCTGGCTGCTCCTCGCCGTGTTCTCCGGCACCCTGATATCCCTGCAGGCGCGGATCACCGGCGAACTCGCCGCCGGGCTCGGCGGTGACGGATTCGCGGCGGCGGTGATCTCGTTCGGCTCGGGGTTCGTGGTGCTGACCCTCGGCCTGCTCGTGCTGCGCAAGCCGCGCCGTGGCGTCGGCCTGGTGCTGGCGGACGTACGCACACGGCGGCTCAAGTGGTGGCAGGTGCTCGGCGGCTTCGGCGGTGCGGCCTTCCTGCTCGCGCAAGGGTTGACCGTCGGGGTGCTCGGGGTCGCGCTGTTCACGGTCGCGATCGTCGCGGGCCAGGTCACCGGAGGCCTGCTCTTCGACCGGGTGGGGCTCGGACCTGCCGGACCTCAGCGGCCCACGCGGCGACGGGTCGTCGGCGCGGTGCTGGTGCTCGCGGCCGTGGGCCTGTCGATGGCGGACAAGCTGGGCGGTGGCTTCCCGTACGTGATGCTGTCGCTGCCGCTCGTGGCGGGTGTCTGCGTGAGTTGGCAGCAGGCGGTCAACGGGCATGTGAAGAACGCCGCCGGATCCGCGTACGCGGGCACGTTCTTCAACTTCGCCGCCGGTGCCGGTGCGTTGAGTGTGATCTTCCTGGCGCACGCCGTGGCCGCGGGGCTTCCCTCCCGTCTGCCGTCCGAGCCGTACCTCTACCTCGGTGGCCTGGTCGGCATCTCCTTCATCACCATCGCGGTCGCCACGGTGCAGAGGCTCGGCGTCCTGCTGCTCGGACTCTGCACGATCACCGGCCAGTTGGTCGGCTCGCTGGCCCTCGACCTGCTGCTGCCGCACGGCGGCACAGGCGTCACGGCGGCCACCGTCGCCGGCGTCGTGCTCGCCCTGGCGGCGGTGGCACTCGCGGCGCTCTCGGGCACGCGAACGGGCCGGGTGGTGGCTTCGAGCGGCGTGACGCGGGCCGGTGCTTCGGAGCGGGTGAAGGGCCCTGGCGCGACCTAGCCGGGGAAGGGCGAGGTCCGGCGGCTACCAGCGCACCGGGAGCTCTCGCAGGCTCCGCATGAGACTGGTGCGCCACTGCGGTGTGCCGTCGCCGTCGAAGGCCAGGCGGGGGAAGCGGTCCAGCAGGATGCGCAGGGCCAGGGTCGCCTCCAGGCGGGCCAGCGGGGCGCCCAGGCAGTGGTGCAGGCCGTGCCCGAACGCGAGGTGGGCGCGGGTCGCGGCCGGATCGCGGTGGATGTCGAACCGTTCGGGGTCGGGGAAGCGCGCGGGGTCGCGGTTGGCGGCGGCGATGGAGAGCACCACGCGCGCGCCCGCGGGTATCCGGACACCGCCGATGTCCATCGCTTCGGCGGTGTAGCGGTACGTGCCCGCCGGTGCGGGCGACTCGAAGCGGAGCGTCTCCTCCACGGCGCCGTGCAGCAACTCGGGGTCGGCGCGCAGGGCTGCGAGCTGCCCGGGATGGCTGAGCAGCAGGTGGACGGCGTTGGCGATGAGGTTGACGGTGGTCTCGTGCCCCGCGACGAGCAGGAGGAAGGCCATGCCGAGCAGTTCCTCCGGGGTGAGCCGGTCGGTGCCGTCCCCGTCGTGGGTGCGGACCAGGGCGTGCAGCAGATCGCTCTCCGCCGCGTCCCGCAGCCGCCGCTTCTCCTCCGCGAGACCGGCGAGGTGCGCGGCCATCTCCTGCGAGGCGCGGGCGGACTGCTCAGGGTCGTCGAGGGAGACGACCTTCGTGGACCATTCCCGGAAGGCGGCCCGGTCCGTGTCCGGTACGCCGAGCAGCTCGCAGATGATGGTGAGCGGCAGCGGATAGGCGAATGCGGCCACCAGGTCGGCACGGCCGTCGGCGGCCACGGCGTCCAGGAGGTCACCGGCCGCCTCCTGGACGCGGGGCCGCAGAGCCTGGACGCGGCGAGCGGTGAACTCGCGGGCCACCAGCGTCCGCAGGCGGGTGTGATGGGGCGGATCGACCTGGAGCATGTTGAGGCCCACGGCGTACAGCCCGTCGTCCTCGAAGTCGGCGGAGTGCCGCACGTCATTGCGCAGCCTGGGGTCGACGAACGCGGCACGCGCTTCCTCGTGCCCGACCACCAGCCACGACTCGTCCCCGGTGGGGAAACGCGCATGGTGGACGGGCCCGCGGGAGCGCAGCGCGCTGAAGACGGAGTAGGGGTCGGCGGTGAAGTCGTCGGTGAGGTCGGCGAGTTGGACGGTGGGGTGCTGCGTACGCATGGGGCGGCTCCCGGACAGAAGTGGGGATTGCTCCCCGTTTACATGTCGGAGGTGACCGTAGCATGAAGCGGGGACAGCTCCCCGCTTTGGGTTGCGAGGGCAGCAAGTGAACTCCTGGGCGCGGCTATCGGGGCGATACGAGCGCGACCTTGGGAGCAGGGGGATGCGCCGTGGGCTGGGGCTGTTCCGTGAGGAGGTAGGCGCGACGCCATCGCAGAAAGGGGCGTTCGATGCCGTGGAACGTGACCACGGCTGCGGTCAAGGTGATGGGCAGAACCGCCGCTGTCGTGGTGATGAAGGCATCCATCACCGGACGCCCCGTCGGCTCGATCCACCAGCGGTGGGAGATGAACGTGGTGACGACCATGTAGTGGAGCAGATAGACCGAGAAGCTCATTTCGCCGACTTTGGCGATTCCTCTCGACACGAGCCCGGTCGAGGAGACGGTGGCCACATAGGTCAGTACCACCAGGGACCAGAGCGTTCCTTCGATGTCGACCCAGAGCAGACGTGTCGCGTGCCCTTCATGGAAGGAATGGGTCTGGTTGAAGACCCAGATCGCGCCTGCGGCCAGGGCTGTTGCGATGCCGACCTTCAGCGGCCCCTGGAACCGCTTTCGATGGTGCACGAAGAACCATGCGGCCACCATGCCCATCAGGAATTGGTCGATTCTCCCGGCGAGGCTGTAGTAGAGCATCGAGTTCACGTTGATGCCGCCGGCGGCCGAGGCCCACACCAGGGTCCGGATCACGGTGATGGCGGCCAGGAGCTTGAACAGGGCCAACGGGCCGTGCTTGGTGAGGAGTCTGCTGAGCAGCGGGAACAGGAGGTAGAACTGCAACTCGACCGCGATCGCCCACCACATCCTCGACACGGCCCCCAGGTCGAGGGACCCGGGCAGGTTTCCGAGACCGGCCAGGGACTGGAGTACGGCGAGCAGGTTCGCACCCTGCTTGTGCGCGCCGACGCCCAGAATGATCAGTGCCATGTAGAGCGGGAAGATGCGCAGCACCCGGTTGCCCAGGAACCGGCCGTAGCGAATGTCCTTGCCCAGCGTGCCGATGGTGAAGATGAAACCGGACAACACCATGAAGAGGGCCACCCCGGTATGGCCTTCCAATACCAGAGTGGCCAGGGGGTTGTCCGAATACAGCCAGCCGTGCGGGGCGCCGTTCGGGATCTCTCTGAGGTGCGGAGAGACCATCTGCGTACCGTGGCAGAGGAGCACCAACACGGCGGCGTAGGCACGCAAATGATCAACGGACACGAGGTACTGCCGATTGCGGCTGCGCATGAGTTGGCCCCGGCCTCTTGTCGCCCACGTCGCGACGGCCTCGCGACGGAGAAAAGGTCAGGGATGACAGCACCATGCGCGGCAGTCGAGACGGCAGATAGGCGCGATTCGCCTCCGCTTTTGTCGGAAGATTTCACTCATCCGAGGGGTGTCTATATGCGAATGCCATAAATGGGCAAGGGTCAGGAGTAGAGCTCCCGGGCGCGGGCCAAGTCGATGGGTCCGTCCTTGTCGAGGGGCAGGAAGTGGTCAAGTCGATGACCTCCAGGAGCTCGTGCTCGCGGACCGTGCCCGTGACGAGCACCGCACGCGTGCCCTCGCTGCGCACGGCGCGCCTCAGCCGGGTCAGCGCGGCCTCGTCGAGGGCGTCCTCGATGAGCAGGGCGACGCCGACGGGGCCGGAGTCCCCTTCCAGTTCGACCTCGGGGTGCCGACGCAGCTGGCTGAGGACTCCCTCGCGGCTGATGGGGTCGGGGGCGGTGACGGTGACCCGAACCCGGTTCGTCGTCGGTGCGGAGATCGGTGCGGAGGCCGGTGCGGCGGGGGAGGCCGGGGGCGAGCCGGACACGCGAGGTTCCTCAGTTCTGGGCTTGAGCGACGGCGACGGCGACGGGACGGGACGGCGACCGCGACGGGTGACGGGCGCCGGGCGCCGCCGGTGTCCGAAGCGTCGGCGGCGCCCGGTGAGGTCAGGAGCAGGACTTGTAGAAGTGCTTCCACCCGTCGGTGGGCATGGTCGGTGGCTCGGCGGGGGTCCCGCGCTGGCCGTACTTCATCTCCAGCTCGTAGTCGAAGTCCCCCGGGCCGGTGCCCGGTTCCGACAGACGCACGTCCCGGTCCAGCGACCCGTCACCGGAGTTGTTGAGGATGGCGAGGTCCGGGTAGGCGTCGTCGCCGTAGTTGGCGATCCGGAGCTGCTTGGCCTCGCCCATGTCGCCGATGTCGGAGTGCCGGGAGTGGGCGGAGCCCAGGTTCGCGCGCTTGAGTGGGCCCTGGCGGTACTCGGAGACACGCGCCGTCGCGGGGTCGTCCCCGCCGGCCGGCGTGACGAGGTTGACGACGATGTCCAGGGTGCCGTCGTTCTGGAAGTCGGCGACCGCGGCGGACGTGACCTCACCCGTCTTCGCGCCGAGAAGCTTGCTGACGGCCTGCTTGCTGCCGAACGAGCCGTCCGCGGCCCCCCACTGGACCGTCGTCTTGGTGCCGGTGTGCCCAGGGTTCACGATCTTGTCCGGGCGGCCGTCGCCGTCGAGGTCACCGACCAGCGTCGTGGCGGCGGCCAGGCAGGGCGCTGTCGCCGTGGCGGCGTCGCCGGACCGCGCCGCGCTGCCCGAGGCCGGTGACTGGGCGGCACTTGCCTGGTAGCCGGCGGCAGTCAGGGTCAGAGCGACGGCCGCGACCGGGGCGGCGATCAGGCGTGAGCGCTTGCGAAGCATGTACGAACTCCTCATGTCGTGGCTGTCGAGCACGCATCGAGCTTGTGGGGCGATGCGTCCCGACCGCCATGAAATCCAGGCAGTTGGGGACGCTGGAACGCGAAGAGGGCCCTTGACCAGCGCAAACGCATGCCGCCTGGAACGCGGGGCTGGGACGCTCCTCTTGCGTCGCCGCGAACGACGTTAGTGAGGCGGTGGGGAATTTGGCAGTGTTAGATTTTCTTCACACCTGGGCGAGCGGCCGCAGATCACTGCGGTCGCTCCGGTCGCTCCGGCGTTGCGCTCGTCCCAGCGTTCCGGTCGCTCCGGGGTACAACCTCGGTCAGGACGCCTGAGGTTGCTGGAGCCCCTGAAGGAGTAGCGCGACCAGTCGGCGGGGGTCGTAGCGGGGGTCGCCGTCGGTTCCGATGCAGAGGTTGCCGATGCCGCGCATCAGTTCATAGGGCTGCGTACCGGGCCTGATCTCGCCCGAGCCGACCGCGGCGTCGAGCAACTCCTCGGCGACGGGCAGCAAGCGGTCGAGGAAGTAGGTGTGGAGCGCGGTGAAGCCGCTGCTGTCCGGTTGCACCGTGTTGGCGAGGCCGTGCTTGGTGACCAGGAAGTCGACGAAGAGGTCGATCCACTCACGCAGCGCCGCGAGCGGTGATCCGGCACCGGCCAGGAGGCTCGGACCGGCTTCGGCGCACGCCTCGACCTGGTGGCGGAAGACGGCGACGACGAGATCTGCCCGGGTCGGGAAGTGACGGTAGATCGTCCCCATCCCGACGCCCGCCTTGGCCGCGATCTCGCGGATCGGCGCGTCGACGCCGGAGGTGACGAACACCTCGGCGGCGGCCGCAAGCAGCTTCTGCTGGTTGCGCACCGCGTCGGCCCGTTTGCTGGGGGCCGGCACCTCTCCGGACTGGCCTGCAGTGGGCACCGCGCTCTCCTTCCTGTAGCCGCCGAAAAGCCGGAGCGCTGCTCCGCTTGTGAAACGGAACAGCGCTCCGTATCGTAAGCGGAGCAACGTTCCGCTTCAGTCTAGCTGAAGCCGGACCTTCCTCCCTGCCTCCCACGCGCCGCCCCATGACAGCTGCGGCAGAGGCCCCAAAGGGACAACCGAAGGGAAAGACGCATCGTGAGCGCATCGACTTCCGCGACCTACACCGACACCGACACCGACACTGAGACTGACACGGAGACGGATACCGGAATCGGCGGCGACACTATCGGCTCGCCCACCCCCGTGCTCTCGTTCAGCCCGGTGGTGCTGCCCGTGCCCGGACGCCCCGTTGACCTACAACTGCGCGTCACAGCACCGGCGAACGGAACCGACCTGCCGGTCATCCTCCTCTCCCACGGACACGGCAACTCGAACCACCTCTCCTCGCTCAACGGCTACGGCCCGCTCGCCAACCTCTGGGCGCAACTCGGCTTCGTCGTCATCCAGCCCACCCACCTCAGCTCCAAGACCCTCGGTCACCTCCACGCGGACATCCCCGAAGCACCCCTGTTCTGGCGCTCACGCGCCGAGGACATGTCCCACATCCTCGACCGGCTCGACGCGATCGAGGACACCGTGCCGCAGCTCGCCGGGCGCATGGACCACGACAGCGTCGCCGTGGCCGGACACTCGCTGGGCGGCTTCACCGCCGCCCTCCTGCTCGGGGCTCGGGTCACCGACCCCGACGACGTACAGGAGGTGAACCTCTTCGAGCCCCGGATCAAGCAGGGTGTACTGCTGGCCGCTCCCGGCAGGGGAGGCGACATCCTGACCGGAGCCATGGCCGAGCTGTTCCCGGTCTTCCGGAGCACCGACTTCTCCCGGATGACCACGCCCGCGCTCGTCGTCGCCGGTGACAAGGACGACTCGCGGCACTTCACGGAGATGGGGCCGGACTGGCACGCCGATCCGTACCACCTCGCTCCCGGCCCCAAGACGCTGCTCTCCCTGGTCGACGCGGAGCACGGACTCGGCGGGATCAGCGGGTACGACGCCGCCGAGACCACGGACGAGAACCCCGAGCGAGTCGCCGCGCTCGGACGGCTCACGGCGGCCTACCTCCGTAGCCGGTTCCACGAGGATGACAACGCGTGGCAGGAGGCGCAGGACGCGCTGACCACCGGCCCTGGCGCCGTCGGGCGAGTCGAGTCCAAGTAGGCGGCACCGGCGGCCGTGGCCGGCAACGGATCCGGTCCTGTCCCCGTGGCAGGAGTCGGCGGACCTCGACGTCGTGCAGACCGGCACGTGGGTCCTTGCCGACGAGCGCCCGCTGCCCGCGGCGTTGTCGGCGTTCATGGACGCCTGCGAACCACCGGTGTACGTGGGCTTCGGCAGCACGCCCCTGCGCGCCCCGGAGGACGTGGCCCGGGTGACCATCGAGGCGGTCCGCGCGCAGGGACGCCGCGTGGCCCCAGGGGGGGGCGGAACAGCCGTACTGGGCCGACCGCGTGGCCGCGTCGGGCATCGGAGCGGGACACGACGGTCCCACCCCGGCCTTGGAACCGGCCGAGCTCAGCTCGGCCGCGCGACTGCTGGCGGACGGACACCTGCTGGCGGACGGACGCCTGCTGGCGGACGGACGCCTGCCCGTCCTCGGTCATCAGGCGGGGACGGGCTCCCGCTCGGAATCGTCGAAGGGGGGATAGCTCTCCCCGCCCACCTGCTCGGCCGCATCGATGTAGTTCACGAGAGCGCCGCGGGACTGGGCGAGCCTGGCCATCTGGTCGTCCAGTCGGCGCAGCCGTGACCGCATCGCGTCGAGAAGCTCCGTGCACCCGGGCAACTCCGGAGTCTCTCCGACCGCGCAGGGCAGCAGGTACGCGATGTCCTCGGAGGACAGACCGGCGCCGAGCAGGTGCCGGATCTGCTTCACCCGCAGTACGGCGTTCTCGTCGTACTCGCGATACCCGTTCGCCCCGCGGTCCGCCTCCAGCAGGCCCTGGGCCTCGTAGTAGCGCAGCTGATGGGCGTTGACGCCCGTCCGACGCCCCAGTTCCCCGATCCGCATCGAACCTCACTTGACCTTCACACCGGTATCAACGTTCACGATGCTGCCATGAACAACAAAACGGATACACCCATTAACGTCATCGGACTTGGCCGGATGGGCCAGGCACTGGCCGGTGCGTTCCTGAAAGCCGGGCATCCCACGACCGTGTGGAACCGTACGGCAGCCAAGGCCGACCAACTGGTCGCCGCGGGCGCGCACTTGGCGCCGACGGTCGGCGACGCGCTCAATGCGGGTTCTCTGACGATCATCTGCGTCAGCGACTACCCGGCCATGTACGAGCTGCTCGGCGCGAGCGATGTCGACCTGGAGGGCACGACATTGATCAACCTGACCTCGGGCGACTCGGCCCAGGCACGGGACGCCGCCCGATGGGCCGAGGAGCGCGGCGCCCACTACCTGGACGGCGCGATCATGGCCATCCCGCAGGTGATCGGGACGGACCAGGCGGTGATTCTGCACAGCGGGGCCCAGCCGGATTTCGAGGCACACGAGTCCACGCTCGAAGCGCTCGGCACCGTCACCTACCTTGGCGCGGACCATGGGCTCGCGTCCCTGTACGACGTGGCCGGCCTGGCCATGATGTGGAGTGTCCTGAACGCCTGGCTCCAGGGAACTGCCCTGCTCAGGACGGCCGGTGTCGATGCCGCGACGTACGCGCCGTTCGCGCGGCAGATCGCTGCCGAGGTGGCCGAATGGCTGCCTGGGTACGCCGAGCAGATCGACAGCGGTTCCTTCCCGGCCGAGGTGTCGGCCCTGGAGACAGACGCGCGGGCGATGGCGCACCTGATCGAGGAGAGCGAGGCGGTGGGGGTCAACACCGAACTGCCGAAACTGATCAAGGCGATGGCCGACCGCTCCATCGCCGCCGGTCACGGCGGGGAGCAGTATCCCGTGCTGATCGAGGAGTTCGGCACACCGCGCGACAGCTGAGCCGATCCTCCGCCGGTAGCTGTTTGCCCGGTGATCGTAAGGTCGTAGCCGGGGCGATCTCTTGTTGACCGCACCCCTGGCAGAGGCTGTAAACCGGCATCAGCCCAAGAGCTGTGCACCGGCATCAGCCCAAGAAAGGAAGATCTTGCCCACCAAGACAGTGCAGATTCCCACCCCGGACGGCCAGGCCGACGCCTTCGTCGCCTTCCCCGACCGCGGCGAGCGGCACCCGGGCGTGCTGCTCTACCCGGACGTCTTCGGCCCGCGGCCCGAGATGGAGCAGAAGGCCCGCGAACTGGCCGGGCACGGGTACTACGTGCTCGTCCCCAACCTCTTCTACCGGCACGGCCCGGCACCGGTGATCGACCTTCCCGACCACATCAGCAATGACGTCCGGCCCGGGATCTTCGCCCAACTCATGCCGTTGGTCGAGGCTCACACCACCGAACGCATCCTGCGCGACGCCGACGCCTACCTCGGGTTCCTTACCGCACAGCCCGAGGTCAGCGCCGGACCGGTCGGCGTGGTCGGCTACTGCATGGGCGCCGCGCTGGCGATGCGCACGGCCACGGCCCATCCCGGTCGGGTGGCCTCCGTCGCGGGGTTCCACCCCGGGTTCCTGGTCACCGACGCGCCCGACAGCCCGCACCGCCTCGTCTCGGAGCTCACCGCCCAGGTCCACATCGGCCTCGCGGAAGGAGACTTGACGCCCGAGGCCATCAGTGAGCTCAACAAGGCCTTCGATGCCGCGGGTGTCTCCTACACCACCGAGATCTACCCCGATACCGCCCACGGCTTCACCATGTCCGACACCGACGCCTTCAGTGCCTCCGCACTGCAGCGTCACTGGGACCGGCTGCTCCCTCTCCTCGGCGGCACCTTGGCCACCGGCTGATCGGTGAGTTGATACTCGACCCGTGACGGCGTCCCGGGGTGTGCCCGCCGGGCCGCCGGCGCACCGGCGCCTCAGTGCCCTGAGCCGCTGATCACGCTCGAACTGCGCCGGGGTTCGCGGCTACTGACGCGATTCGAGGGCCAGTTGGTGCAGGTCTTCCAGCGCGTCGAGAAGGACGGTGCGCTGGTGCCACCTGATCCAGGTGCCGAGGGCGCGGCTGGTGGTGTGCAGGGCCTGGAGCTGTGCCTGGGTGAAACCGATCAGGGGGCGGGAGTGATGGGAGGAGATGACACCGTGGACGGTGTCGTGGTCGTCGACGAGCGGAACGCTGTGGCAGGCGCGGCTGCCGGCCGTGAGAATCACGCGTCGCGTTTCGTCGTCGAAACCGGCCGATGAGGCCACCTCCTTGACGGTGACCTGGCTGCTTGCGGCCGCGGCCCGAGCGCACGAGGTGTTCCCGTCGACGAACGCGAAGTAGTCGGTGAACTGCCGTGGCAGGCCCGCGTGTCTGGCCATGCGCAGGACGCCGTCCTCGATCAGCTGCACATTTCCCATGTCCGTGCCGGTGACGGTCAGGACGCGATGCAAGGCGGCGCCCAGGACCTCGCCCTGGTTGGCTGCGTTGAGCGTGCCGGCATCGAGTGCCGTCAGGTCGGGCATCGGGAGCCGTGTCCGTCCGCTGAGCCACGCCTTGGCACCCGGCGCCGGTCCCGGCGTGCGGGCCACGGCGGAGGCCAGTTGGTGCAGCTTGATGTTGGCCCGCTGCGAGGCCTGGCGCAGCAGCGTGAACGCCGCCTGCTCGTCCGCCAGGCGGTAGCGCTCGACCAAGATGCCCTCGGCCAGAGCGATCCTGGGGCGCGCACGCGCCTGGATCTCCAGCTCGGACACCTGCTTGCGCAGCTGCTCGGCGGTGGCTCGCAGCTGTTCCGTCTCGTCCCTGGGGGAGGGGAAGCGCTGAGACGGTGGCTGATGGCCGGGCGGCGGCGCAGACGGAATGTTCGTCATGTTCTCTCCCCTGGCGGCACCTGCTCCTCACACGACAGGGCGACCATAACGCGGCCTGCCACCACTCTGTTCGGCGTTCGAGGGAACCACGGTGCCCCTCCTGATCAAGCGAAAGGCAAGAGCTGTTCGCGCACCCATGCGGGATCGGGGTTGACATGAGGTCGGCCCGCCACGACGACCGTCGGCACGGTCTCATTGCCGCCGTTGGCTACCCTCACCGCTGCGGCTCCGGCCGGGTCACGCCAGATGTCGACCCAGTGCAACTGGCGGGCACGGCGCCCCAATCGCAAGCGCAGCCGCAGGCAGTACGTGCAGCCTGGCCGCCAGAAGACGACCGGCCGGCCATCGACCGCGCTGCGGCGCTGAGCCTCCGCCGCACTGATCGACCTCGGGAAGACCATCGACGAGTACGCGGCCGCGAGCAGCACGAACACCAACAGGAACGTGGCGGCCGACCCGGGGCTCCCCCTGAAGGCCAGCCCAGTCGCGACGACTGCGCCGCAGAGCACGAACAGCATCGGCAATATCCAGGCGCGCATCATGAAGCCGCAGGTTAGCGGCGGGCCGGGATCACCGCGGCTTCGGGCCACCCAACAGCCGGGCCTGACGGCCCTTCCCGATAGTAGCCATGTACATAGTAGCCATGTACTGTAAGTCGAGTGAGTTCAGCAACTGAAGGTGCCACGGCGGGATTTCTGGTCTGGCGCTTGTCGATGAAGTGGCGAGTGGCCGTCGACCGGGCGGTCGCGCCGCTGGGCCTGACCCATGCCCAGTACGCATTGATGGCGTCGCTCTACGGCATGTCGCGCTCCGGGTTGCAGCCCAGTCAGCGCGGGCTCGCCGACCACACGGGCCTCGAACCGCTCTACGTGTCCAAGCTCGCCCGCGCCCTGGAGTCCGCCGGACTCGTCGCCCGGACCCGGGATCCGAACGACCCGCGCGCCATGCAACTGTCGCTCACCGAGCAGGGACGCGACGTCACACGCCGCGCGATCAAGGTGGTCCAGGGCCTCCTCGACCAGTTGCTCGAGCCGCTCGGGGGCCAAGACAGCACCCGCACACGGCAGTTCACCCGCGAACTGACAACCCTGCTCGACGCACCTCTCAATCCGCATACCGAGAACGACGAGGAGCAGTCATGACCACCACACCCACACCCACACCCACACCCAGCACCACACCCGCCACCGCACCGACCACCGCACCCACAACCAATGGCCGGGTCATTGCCCTGGCGCACTACGCCGGGCGTGCCCTCCTGGAGGGCGTACTGGTCCGCCATGGCGCCACGTTCCACCAGAGTGTGACGCTCCGGGCCCTCGTGGCCGCGGGCGAGTCCGTGGACCGCGACGAGCTTGTCGCGGAGGTCGACGGATACCTGAAGACCGGGGAGTCGGTCGTGCGTGGCGTCGTCGAGGAGCTGACGGCGGCGAAGCTCGTGGAACTCGTGGAAGGGGATCCGGCGCAGGCGTCCCGGCTGCGGGTCACGGATGCCGGGCGGGAGCTGCACGACACCACCGGCGCCGAGACCGCCGAGATCTCCGCCCGGCTGTACGCGGGCATTCCGGCCGATGACCTGGCGGTCGCGGGCCGCGTGCTGACGCTGCTCACGGAGCGCGCGAACGCCGAGTTGGCCGGCGTCTGAGGTTCTGTGTCCGGCCTCGCACGGCCGCTGCGGGTGTGCGAGGCGCGGGCTCGGCGTCAGGTCTGACGGGCACGCTCCGCGAGGCGGTCCGAGAACGCGATGACGAGGTCACGCAGTTCGTCGGGGCGTTCGACGGTGAACGGCCGGTCGAGGGAGGCGAGCAGCGGAGGCAGCCAGTCGAGCCGCTCCGCCCGTACTTCGACGAGCAGCCAGTCCTCGGTCGCAGGATCCGTGCCCGCCGCGGACGCGGGCGCCTCCACGCTCGCGACGCTCGCGGGAAATCGGGCGCGGATCTGCTCGACCGTCCCGTGGATCCGCAAGGTCACCTCGTGCCGGTACGCCGCCGTGGCGAACCCGGTCAGGACGTGCCGCGTCGGGTCCGGTCCGTCGGGTGGGTCGAACGACCCGGGCAGAGCTCTGGCGTCCGTGATGCGGTCGAGCCGGAAGGTCCGGTCCTCCGCGATTCCGGGGTCCGCCCCGGTGACGTACCACCGGCCCGAGTGGGCCACGACCCCGTACGGGTGCAGGGTGCGGGCGCTGCGTCGGCCGTCGCGGTCGGTGTATCCGATCTGGACCGGTCGGCGGTGGCGTACCGCATCGGCGATCGCGAGCAGGACCTCCGCGTCCGGGGTGTCGAACTCGCCGGGCGGTTCCGTGAAGGCGAGTGACTCCAGGACCGAGTCGACTCGGCGGGCGAGGCGCTCGGGCAGCACCCGCCGGATCTTGGCCGTTGCCGTCTCGCTCGCGGTGGCTGTCGTCGTCGTCAACCCCGCTCGGCGGCCGGCGACCAGGCCGAGCAGCACGGCGATCGCCTCGTCGTCGCTGAGCATGAGCGGCGGCAGCCGATAGCCGGGTGCGAGGCGGTAGCCGCCGTAACGGCCGCGTACGGCCTCGACGGGCACGTCGAGATCGGTCAGCTGATTCACGTACCGACGCACGGTGCGTGCGTCGACGCCGAGCCGCTCGGCGAGTTCGGCCATCGTCCGGGTGCCGCCCGACTGCAGCAGTTCCAGGAGGGTGAGCACACGGCCGGTGGGTCGGGACATGTTCCGAGGCTAGCGCGAATAGTGGACCGATTCTGTCCACTATTTGTTCTAGCGTGCGTGGCGCAAGGGATGCACCCATCCACCGAGGGGCTGCATCCATCCACGCAAGGGCTCCACCCCTCCAGGGAGAACAGAGAACACCATGGACTTCGTCTCGATCCGGATCATCACCGGCGACGCCGCACGCCTCGTCACGTTCTACGAGAAGGTCACCGGGGTGCAGGCGACCTGGTTCACCGAGGACTTCGCCGAACTCAAGACCCCCAGCGCCACGCTCGCCATCGCAAGCACCCGTACGGTCCCGCTGTTCGCGCCGGGTTCGTCCCGCCCTGCCGAGAACCACAGCGTGATCCTCGAATTCCTCGTGGACGACGTGGACCGCGTGCACGAGAACCTGACGGGGATCGTCACCGACTTCGTCAACGAGCCCACCACGATGCCCTGGGGCAACCGGTCGCTGCTGTTCCGCGACCCCGACGGCAACCTCGTCAACTTCTTCACGCCGGTCACCCCGGCGGCGATCGAGAAGTTCGCCCGCTGATTCCGGCGGAGGCTCACGCGCACTCGATCCCTTCCAGGAACGGGACGATCGCATGGATGAAGTGGTCGTTGCGATCGCCGGCCACCATGTGCCCCGCGTCGACCACATCGACGCGCCGAGCGTGGGGCACCCGGTCGCAGAACTCCTGGGCGATGTCCTCGCGCACCACGTCGCTGATCCCGCCGCGGACGAGCTGGATCGGTACGCCGGCGTGACGCGCGGCGTCGAGCAGGCGCTCCGCCATGCCGGGCGGGTCCATCCGTCCCTCGAAGCTGTCCAGCATCCGGGGGTCCCAGTGCCAGACCCAGCGGTCGCCGTGGCGTCGCAGGTTGTTCCGTATCCTCTCGGGGGCCTGGGGAGGTGGGCGATGCGGCAGGTAGGCGGCCACCGCGGCGGCCGCATCCGCGACACTGGCGAACCCGTCCGGCCTGCCGCGCATGAACTCGACGATCCGGCGCGCCCCGCCGGGGTCCGGTCGATGGGCGACGTCGACAAGCACCAGAGCGCGAACCGCCGCCCTGGGCGTCTCTCCGGCGGCGAGCAGCGAACTCAGGCCGCCGAGCGAGGCACCGATCAGCACGGGCCGGCCGCCGAGTTCGGCGACGAGGGCACGGACGTCCCCGGCGAACAGGTCAAGGGCGTAGTCACCGTCGGGCGACCATCCGCTGGTGCCGTGCCCGCGCAGGTCGGGGGCGATGACCCGCCACCCCAGCGCGGCCAGCCGAGGGCCGGTCCTGTCCCAGGCGTGCCGCGTCTGGCCGCCGCCGTGCAGCAGGAGAAGAGGGGGCGACGACGCCTCGCCCCACACATCCGCGGTGAGCAGGATCCCGCCGTGGCCGACGAAGGTCCGGGGGCGCGGCGGCGCGCCGGCCGTCATGCCGCGCCTCGGGTGCGCAGGGGCGCCAACAGCTGGTCGCGGCAGGGGTCCGCAGCCGCCGCGGCGAGCGCGACGTCAAGCCCGAGCAGCGCACGTGCGAGGAACCGGTCGTCATCGATGAGGGCGGCGACCCACTGATGCAGCGCGCCCACGCACGAGGTGCCGACAACTGTGGCCAACGCGTCCATGTCGATGTCGGTGCGCAGGAGGCCCTGTGTCTGTGCATCCGCCATCGCCCGTCGCAGCTGGGTGAGGGGACTGCGGTCGAGCACGAGGCCGCTTTCCTCCCACTCACGCACCATGCGACGCGACACCACCGGGTCGTCCACGAACAGCCCGACGGTCGACCTGACGACCTCCCGCGCGTCACTGGCTCCCATCGAGGCCAGGCGGCGCTCGAGTTCGTCCATGAACCCGGCGGCGAGCGCCTCCCAGATCTTGTCGCGCGGCCCGATCAGGTTGTACACGGTGGCCGGGGCGACCTCCGCCCGCTCGGCGATCCGCTCGGTGCTGATCACCGACTCCGGGTCCTCACGCAGGAGTTCGCGCGTCGCATCGAGAATCCGGCGCCGTCGCTGGGCCTTGTGCCGTTCACGCAGCCCTTCTTCGGCCGTCTGCATTCGAGCACGCCCCTTCGCTGAAATTTAGAGAGCTCTCTAAATTTAGAGGTCCCTCTGGATGTGTCAAGGGGCGGCGTCGGCCGCAGCGATGAGTGCCTGCCCGTCGCGATGAGTTCCTGCGCTCCGGGCGGTCTGCCACGGACAAGACCACTTCAGCCCCAGGGAGACCACCATGAGCGAGAACCAGACACCGCCCACCCCCTCTGAGCCGAGCACGAAGGTGCGGGCGCTGGACTGCCTGGTCGGAAGCTGGCGGGTCAGCGGCGGAGTCGAAGGCACGGTCACATACGAGTGGGCGGCGGGGAAGTTCTTCCTCCTCCAGCACATCGACCTCCACCAGGACGGCATGGACATCCGGGGTCTGGAAGTCATCGGTCACCTCTTCAACCCGTTCGCGGGGCATGAGGGACCCAGTGAGGACGTGTGGTCCCGGTTCTACGACAACCACGGGAACACGCTCGACTACGTCTACGAGATCGAGGGCGACACCTTGACCATCTGGGGCGGCGAGAAGGGGGCACCCGCCTATATGCGCGGCACCTTCGACGCCGACGGCGACGTCATGGAGAGCGAATGGGTCTACCCGGGCGGCGGAGGCTACAAGTCGACCATGACCCGCATCAACTGACCCTGTGCGAGGGCGAACCGGTTCTAGAACTGGTCCTAGAACTGGTCCTGTTCACGGGTGAGCGGTGGCACCGCGCCGGCTATGGCGCGGGCCGTCTCTCGTCCGAGCTCCGCCACGTAAGGGTCGGTCGCCGGCAGGCATCGTTGTGCCGGGGGCTCGTACGCGCAGCCCAGCACCCCGGCGTGGTCGGCGGTGGGCTCGGACAGTTGTGAGTTCCAGCCGTGTGCGAGCAGGGCGTCGTGCAGTTCGCGAGAGGATGCGCAGGGCACGACGGTGTCCGTGGTGCCGTGCACGAGCCGTACGGGCACCGGTGCCACCGCGCGGTCAACTGCCTGGAGGGGCACGGTGTCGGTGGTGCGTGCCGGACGCCGGTAGCCGCCCGCGATGCCGACCACCGCGGCGGGCCGCCAGCCGTCGAAGAGTTCCGGCTGCAGGGCCACGCCCATCGCGGCGCTCGCCCCCGCCGACCATCCGGCGAGGATCAGTCGTCCGCGTCCGTCGGTGGCATCGCGTACGTAGTCGCGGCCGAACCCCAAGGCGTCGGTGAGGTGTTCCCAGCCGCCGTCGGGCCGGTCCGAACGCCAGTCGGGGACAAGGACGGTGGGGCCCAACTCGGAGATCGCCCTGGCCAGCGGGGCCAGCACGTCCCGCTCGTCGGGTCCCATGCCGTGCCACAGCAGCACATGCCGATCGTCCTGCCGACCAGAGGTGTAGATGTCGAGGAGTTTGCTGTCGCTGCCGGTGGCGTAACGCACCGTTCGGGTCGTAATCCTCAAGTCTCTTCCTCCAAGCAGGCGAGGCCGCGCAGGAACCCACAGTCTGCCCTTCGCCATGGCTTTGCGCGGCCTCGGTCCTACTCACGGCCTCGGTCCTACCTCGCGAGCTCGGCCGGCTCCTCCAGCCGCGTCAGCTTCCGCGGGTTCGCCACCGCGTGGATCCGGGTGACCCGGCCGTTCTCCACGACGACGCTCACCGCGGCCAGTTGGCCGTCGGCCTCGATCCGGCCGGCGGGCGCGCCATTGATCCACACGGCCGACACCATCCGGTCCGGTCGCGCGAGCAACGACGCGACGAGTTCCGCGCCGTGGAGGGGAGTCCGGGCCGCGGATGCGAGCCCGCCGCCGTCGGCGATCAGGATCACGTCCGGTGCCAGGACCTCCATCAGCTCCTGCACCTGCCCGGAGCGCAACGCGGCCAGGAACCGTTCCACCACTGTCTGCTGCTCCGACCGGCTCACCTGAACCCGGGGCCGCCGGGCCGCCACGTGCTCGCGTGCCCTGCGTGCGGTCTGCCGCACCGCGGCCGCGGACTTGCCGATGGCGTCGGCGATCTCGCCGTACGGCAACTCGAAGACCTCGCGGAGCACGAACACGGCCCGCTCCGTCGGCCCGAGGGTCTCAAGGACGGTCAGCAGCGCGATCGAGACGCTCTCCGCGAGTTCGACGTCCTCGGCGACATCGGGGCTCGTGAGGAGCGGTTCCGGAAGCCACTCGCCGACATAGTCCTCGCGGCTGCGCGCCAACGTACGCAACCGGTTGAGCGCCTGCCGCGTGACGATCCGCACCAGATAGGCCCGCGGGTCACGCACCTGAGCCTGGGCGACATCGGCCCATCGCAGCCAGGACTCCTGCAGTACGTCCTCCGCGTCGGCCCCCGACCCGAGCATCTCGTAGGCGACCGTGAACAGCAGGCTGCGATGGGCCACGAACGGGTCCTCGATCATGCGGTCGACGCCATGCCGGACGCCCCGGGACGCCCCGCCAGCGGAATCTCGCAGGCATCGGAGAATCCCTGCGAGGTGACGCCGTTCGCCACGTTGGCCCTGGTCGCGAGGTTCACATAGGCGATGAGTGCGGTGAGTTCGACCATCGCCGCCGGGCCGAGCCGCTCCAGCAGACGTGCGTACTGCTCGTCGGTGACGGTCGGCGGTGTGTCCGTCATGGACTCGGCGTACTCCATCACGTCCCGCTCAAGGGAGGTGAACACGTCCGACTGCCGCCAGCGCGGCACCTGGCTCGCCTTGGACAGGTCCAGGTTCTCGTTCCGCGCCTGGAAGTAGCCGACGTCGAGGCACCAACTGCAGCCGACCTGTGCCGCGACGGCCATGTGCGCGAAGGACTTGAGGCTCGCGTCCGCAGCGTCCCAGGCGCCCACCTTGGCCCCGAACTCCAGGTTGTCCTGAGCGAGTTGGGGGTTGTGCCACAGCACCTCGACGTTCTCGGGCACGGCACCGAGCTGCTTGATCATGTTTTCAACGAGCTCGGAGGGGAGCTCGGCTTTCGGGAGACGTGGTGTCATGGCGTACTCCTTGCACGGGTGTCTGCTTGCCTGTTCGGCATGAAGACACCGGCGGCCCTCCGGATGTGACAACCGGGTTCGGCCACGCCTCCCGAACGACCCCTACCGCACGCGGCCTTCGACGACGAGGTTGCCGTCGTCGGTGAGGTGGGCGATGTCGCCGGTCTTGTGGAAACCGTCGGGGGTGAAGGCGCCGACGTTCAGATCGGGGGCCTTGTAGTAGCCGCGCAGGGTGTAGGGGCCGCGTGTCCGGAGCTGCCCGGGAGTTCCCACCGGTACTTCGGTGCCGTCCGGGCCGGTGATGCGGATCTCGTCCCCGGGCGAGAGGGGGCGGCCCTGCGTGTGCTGGATGACGTCGTCGGTGTCGGTGAGGCGGGTGAGGGAGAGCACTCCCTCGGCCAGCTCGAAGACCTGTTGGAGGCGGCAGCCGAGGGCCTTGTGGAGGCCGGCCACGAGTTCGGGATCGTGACCCGCACCGTCGATCTGGACGAGGCGCAGGCTGGAGAGGTCGTACTTGCTGTCGGGAAGGGCGTCGAGCCACTGACGTGCGGCGCCGGGGTCCAGGGACGTGACGGTGACCTTCTCGGTCTCGATCGCGCGGAAGGCATCGGCGGAGCCGGACTCAGATTCGGAGCCGGACTCAGATTCGGAGCCGGAGTCGGAGTCGGAGTCGGAGCCGGTGTCGGAGCCGGTGTCGGAGCCAGGGGCGTCGATCAGCACGACGGTGCCGCCGGTGGCGAGCGTGCCGACGATGCCTGGACAGCCGAAGGCGAAGTTGGACTCGGTGGGGAGGGCCGAGAGGTAGACGTCTTCGGGACCGAGGCCGATCAGCTCGGCCGCGGCCCGGGTCTGGTACGCGTAGTCGTTGTGGGTGCGCGGGACCAGATGGGGTGAGGCCGTGCTCTCGCCCGACGGCAGGAGGAACGCGACGTCGTTGGGGTCGTACGCGCGCTCCGGATCCATCGGAGCGTCCACGGAGCTGAGAGGGAAGAACAGGCAACCGCTGGCAGCGGTGGAGAAGCCTCCCTGGTCGCCGTCGGGGCTGTCGAGAGTGAAGGCGCGGCGCAGGCGCGGATGGTCGTTGCTGACCTGCTCGACCATCTTGGCGTGGTCGAAGCCGCGGTGGAGGCTGGGGCCGATGTAGGCGGCCGCCTCGGTGATGTGGGCGAGGTGCCCGATCTCGTCGGCGCGGCAAGAGGTGGACGCGAACACCGGGAGGGCCCCGGCCCGCATGAGGGCGTAGACGGTGACGACGAACTCGGGCACGTTCGGGAGCTGGACGATGACCCGGTCGCCCGCGCGCATGCCCCGGAGCGTGAGCCCGGCAGCCAGGCGGTCGACGCGGCGGTTCAGCTCGCGGTAGGTGAGGCGGCGTTCGCCGTGGACGAGGGCGGTGCGGGTGCCGTACGTGCGGGCGTGCTCGGCCAGGAGCTGGGGCAGGGCTGCGCCCCGGTAGTACCCCTGGTCGTAGTAGCGGCCGAGGGTCTCGGGCAGGTGCGGGGTGCAGCCGTCCAGCATGGGTTCAGACTCCGTCCGGGTGCCGAGTGAGGAATTCGATCACGGCGGCTCAGACTTCCATGCCGGGTGCGGAGGCGACAACCAACATATGTTTCCCTTCCGAGACTTGGCCGTGGGCCGTGGGCCGTGTGCATGTGCCCCGCCCCCTGCACGTACGCGATCGGGATGCCTTCAGCGGCCGGTGGATCCGTCGATCTGCTCGCGGAGGATGTCTGCGTGGCCGGCATGGCGGCCGGTCTCCTCGATCATGTGCACCAGGACCCATCGCATCGACGGCGCAGGCCCCCGGCGCGGCGGTCGCGGGGCGGGAAGTGTCAGGTCCGGGCAGGCGTCGATGACCTGGTTCGCCCGCTCGACGGTCCTCCGGTAGTCGGCGAGCACACCGTCGACGGTGTCCTGCGGGGAGGGCCGCATGGTCGCGGGCCACTGATCGACGTCCTCACCGAGGAAGTAGAACCGTTCGACGCACGCCAGATGCTTGAGCAGCCCGAGCAAGCTCGTGCCCGAGGGCACTCCGCCCGTTCGGACTTGTGGTTCCGGCACGTCCGCGACCTTGGCGGCGACCGAGTCCCGCAGATGGTCGAGGATGCCCCGCACAGTGGCCTTCTCGTCGGCTACCTCGTCGGCTCCCTTGTCGGCGCCGGTCCGCGGTGGTCCGGCGTCCTTCGCCCGAGTCCGAGGTGGCTGCGCACGGTTTCCTGGCATCGAGTCGCTCCGCTCCGACGTGACGTCGTGTGGGTGTGGTGCGGTGCGGGAGGTCATGGGGCGGTCACGTGGCGGTCATTCGGCGGTGCGTCGGAAGAGCAGGACGTTGTCGATGACGGTGGCGGTCTCACCGGCGGGTCCGGTGGCCTGCCGACGGGGCATGTCGGCGCGCAGGACGGACCAGTGCGCCGGGTCGAGATCGAGTTCGGCGGCGATCTCGGCGGGTGCGGGGTGGTGGTTGTCGGCGTCCTGGTTCCATGACCAGGGTGCTGTGGAGCCGTGGTCGACGATCAGGAGGAGACCTCCCGGCCGCAGGGACCGTGCGGCGGTGCGCAGGACCCGGCTGCGGGCCAGCGCGAACGGGGTGTGGAAGTACTGGGCGGACACGAGATCGAACCGTCCGGCCGGGAAGCTGCGGGCCAGATCGTGCTGTTCGGCGGTGACCCGGTCCAGGATGCCGAGGTCGCGGGCGCGTTCCCGCACGCGCTCCACGGCGGTGGCGGAGATGTCCACGGCGGTGACCTGCCAGCCCTGCTGGGCGAGCCAGACGGCGTCGCCGCCGGCGCCGCAGCCCAGATCCAGGGCGGTGCCGGGATCCAGCGGTGCGGCGGTCTCGGCGAGCAGCGGGTTCACGCGTCCGCCACCGGTGCGTTGCGTCCGGTAGTGCCGCTCCCAGAACAGCGCGGCTTCCTCGCTCGCTGCGCCCTGGTCGCCCGTGGTGTCGGGGGAGGGGTGTCGGCGTCGGGTGGATTCCATGAGGGTGCCCTTCGTCGGCCGGTGTGCGGAGAGCGATTCCGATACGCGCCTTCGCCACCGGCGGTGTATCCACAGCATCGGCACCGCTGTTTCACCCTTGCAAGAAAAGTTGCGGATCCGCATCATCGAGCATGGGCCAAGGCCTGGAGCAGGCATGGACGAAGGCATGGAGCAAGGCGTGGAACGAGGGATGGACCAAGGCATGGAACGAGACGTGGATCCAGGCACGAACAACTCCGCAGAGGCAGCGGACGTCCTGGCCGGAGTCGGGCCGCGATTGCGCGCCCTGCGCCAGGCGCAGGGCGCCACACTGGCGGCGCTCGCAGACGAGACCGGCCTCACCGCGAGCACCCTGTCCCGCCTGGAGAACGGCAAGCTCCGTCCCACACTTGAGCAACTACTGCCCCTGGCCCGGGCGCACGGCGTCCCGCTCGACGACCTCGTCGCGGCGCCGCCCACCGGCGACCCGCGCGTCCACCTGCGACCAGTGCGGCGTTCAGGCCTTGTGATGGTGCCGCTGACCAGGCGGGCCGGCGGTATCCAGGCCTACAAGGTGATCTATCCGCCCGCGGGCCGGCCGCCCACCTTGAAGCTGCAGACCCACGAGGGATACGAGTGGTTCTACGTCCTCAACGGCCACGTCAGGTTTGTGCTCGGCGAGCAGGAGTTCCAGCTCGGCCCGGGGGAAGCCGCGGAGTTCGACACTCGCGTCCCGCACTGGATCGGCAGCGCCGACAGCCAACCGGCGGAACTGCTCGCCCTGTTCGGCGCGCAGGGAGAGCGCGCACATCTCGCACCGTCCAGCCACTGACGCCAACCCCCTGCGGGATCCGCGGTGATCGCCGACCGTACTCTGGCGAGAGGAAGCGGGAGGGATCATGGGTACTGCTGTGTGCACGGGTCGCGCGGCCGAGGAGAAGCGGGGCACCGACCGCCGCGGACCCAGGTGGGCACGGCTCGGCTGTGGCGCGCTGCTCGCCCTGCTTCTCGCCCTGATTGTCGTACGGCTGACAGGGCTCGACGCGGGAACTCCGCTCGCCGTGCCGGTGGTTCTCTTCCCCTATGCCGCCGTACTCGGCGTGCTCGCCCTGGCCGCCACCCTCGTCATCCCCGCTCTGCGTTCTCGCCGGCTGGTCATCGGCGCCGCACTGCTCACAGCGGCCCACCTTGTGCTGCTGGTGCCGCGGTTCATCCCGGACGACCGGCAGCACATCCCGGCGCAGGCACCCGAGTTGCGTGTGGCCACCCTCAACACCCATGTGGGCAGGGAGGACGCGCGTGCGCTGGTACGGCTGGTGAAGTCCGAACGGATAGACGTCCTGGCCGTGCAGGAGTTGCCGTCCGCCGGGATCGCCGCGCTCGCCGAAGCCGGCATGAACAAGGTTCTGCCGTACGAGGAGCTCCACCCCGAGAACGACTCCTCGTTCTACTCACGGATTCCGCTGACGCGCGGCGGCCCAGTCCGGGCGGACACCGCCTGGCCCCAGACCACCGCTCAGGTGACGGTCGGTGGACGCGCCGTACGGCTGGTGGCCGTTCACACCTACTACCCGCTCGGTGACGCGAAGCGCTGGACGCGGGACATGACCGCCCTCACCTCCGTCGCCCGCGACAGCGGCCCCGACACCGTGTTCCTGGGCGATTTCAACGCCTCTCTCGACCACGCGCCGATGCGCGACCTGCTCGCTTCGGGCGGGCTCACGGACACGCATGCCGAACTCGGCGACGGCTGGGCTCGGACCTGGCCCGCGGGCAGGGGCCTGTTGCCGCCGCTCGTCCAGCTCGACCACGTCTTGCACGGCCCCGGCCTCGCGGGCATCTCGGTCGCGGAGCGGACCGTACCTGGCACCGACCACCGGGCGGTCGTCGCGACGCTGGCACTGCTGCCCGCGGATGCCGACTAGGAAGGCTCCGGGCCGGTCGGCTCCTGAAGGGCGGTGATTCCGGTGAGGACGAGGTCGATGCCGGCGAGGAACTCCGTCCGGTCGTCGTGATCGCGTAGTTGGTCCGCGACGTCACGGGTGAACGCGAACGCGTCGGGGTCGAGGTTCTCCCATGCTGTCGCGGCGGCGTCGAGGAACTCGGTCCGGTTGGTGCCCGGCTGGACTCCGCGGGCGTTGGCCGCGTTCTGGCCGCCCACTCCGAGGATGTAGTTCAGGAGCGCGGATGCGGCGGTGAACTGGGCGGCGCGGGGGACTCCGAGCGCTTGGACCTGGCGTCCGAGGTGTTCGAAGACGCGCAGCATCGGTGACTGCGACGGGGTCCGGGAGATCTGCGAGCCGATCCACGGGTGGACGTCGATCGCGTCGAAGACGCCGAGTGCGAGGGCCCGGATCGCTTCCTGCGGCGTCGTGGCCGCGGTGTCGGCGCGCATGGTGTCGGCGACGACGGCGTCGGTGGCGGCATTGAGGAGTTCGTTCTTGCCCGTCACGTGCCAGTAGATGGCACCGGGCCCCGTGGCGAGGCGCTCGGCCAGTGCGCGGAACGTGAGCCCGCCCTCGCCCGCCGTGTCGAGAAGCTCGATGGCGGCCTCGACGATGCGCTCCCGGGAGAGCGGTTCCTCTCGTCGCTCTGGACGACGTGTCCTGGTTGCCATGGGCACATCCTGACACATGCCTGGAACGCTGTTCCAGCTTGACATCCGTGGAACGCCGTTCCAGTGTGGTTGTGGAACAACGTTCCAGACGTGACTCGCCGGGCATCCACTCGCCCGGCACGCATCCACTCGCCGGGCATCCACTCGCGGGGCACGCATCCACTGGCCCGGCATCCACCCGGCAGGCGTGCCACAGGAAAGGAACCACCATGACCATCGACGTCACGATCATCGGCGCGGGGCTCGGGGGGCTGACCCTCGCCCGCGTCCTGCACCTGCACGGCATCCCGGCCACGGTCTACGAGGCGGAGGCCTCACCGACGGCGCGCTCGCAGGGAGGGATGCTCGACATCCACGAGGACAACGGCCAGCCGGCTCTGCGGGCGGCAGGCCTGACCGACGAGTTCCACGGCCTCATCCTGGAGGGCCGCGAGGCGATGCGCGTCCTGGACTCGGACGGGACCGTTCTGTTCGACGACGACAGCACGCGCGGACGCCCCGAGGTGCAGCGCGGCGAGCTGCGACAGATCCTGCTCGACTCGCTCCCGGCCGGCACCGTCCGCTGGGGCCGCAAGGTCACAAGCACCCGTGCCCTCGGCGAGGGCCGCCACGAGGTGAGCTTCGCCGACGGCACCTCGGTCGTCACGAGCCTGCTGGTCGGCGCGGACGGCGCGTGGTCGCGGGTGCGGCCGCTGCTCACCGATGTGACCCCCGAGTACATCGGCAGTTCGTACGTCGAGACCTACCTGCTCGACGGCGACAACCGGCACCCGGCCAGCGCGAAAGCGGTCGGCGGCGGGTCGCTGTTCGTGCTCGCGCCGGGGAAGGGGATCTCCGTGCACCGGGAGAGCGGCGGGAACCTGCACTCCTACGTGGCGCTCTCCAAGTCACAGGACTGGTTCGCCGGGATCGACTTCACCGATGCCGACGCGGCCGCCGCGCGGGTCGTGAAGGAGTTCGACGGCTGGGCCCCGGAGCTCACCGCGCTGATCACCGACGGCGAGACCGCGCCGGTCCTGCGCACCCTCAACGCCCTGCCCGTCGGGCTCCGGTGGGATCGGGTGCCGGGGGTGACGCTGATCGGCGACGCCGCCCACCTCGCGGCCCCGAACGGCGAAGGGGCCAACCTGGCGATGTACGACGGCGCCGAACTCGGCAAGGCCCTGGCCGCGCACCCCGAAGACGTCGGGGCCGCGCTCACCGAGTACGAGCAGGCCATGTTCCCCCGCAGCGAGGCCGCCGCAGCCGACGGCGCCGACCTTCACGAGCTCCTCTTCGGAGACAACGCACCGCACGGCCTGATCGACATGTTCACCGGACACGACGTCGCCCCTGCCCGCTGACGTTGACGGTGCGACGGAATGGGGGTTCCCTCGCGGGAGATGCGGTGCGGGAGATTCCCCCGCCGGGAGGGGAGACATCCCAGTCATGGCACTTCAGCGAGGACTCGGTGTGGCCGTCATCGGCACGGGGAAGATGGGCGCGGACCATGTGCGCCGGCTCCATGACGTCATCAGCGGAGCGCGGGTGACGGCGGTCGTCGACATCGAGGCGGACCGGGCGAAGTCGCTCGCCGACGCGATCGAAGGGTGCACGGCCTACACCGAACCGGCGGCCGCCATCGCCGCGGAAGACGTGGACGCCGTACTCATCGCCTCGCCCGGCCCCGCCCACGAGGCGGCCCTGATCGAAGCGCTCGGCCGTGATCTGCCGGTCCTGTGCGAGAAGCCGATGACTCCGGACATGGCGTCCGCCCTGCGGGTCCTCGATGCGGAGCAGCGGCTGGGGTGCCGGCGCGTCTCGGTGGGCTTCATGCGGCGCTTCGACGCCGAGTACGTCAAGCTCAAAAGGCTCCTCGACAGCGGGGAGTTGGGCGCGGCGCTGATGCTGCACCAGCGGCACCGCAACCTGACGATGCCGCCCGGGTTCACCGACGCGATGCTCATCAGCAGTTCGGTCGCCCACGAGGTGGACGCGACCCGCTGGCTGCTCGGCCAGGAGATCACGGCGGTCACCGTGCACAAGCCCGCGGCGTCGTCGCACGCCCCGGCCGGTATGAACGACCCTCAGTTCGTCCTCTTCGAGACCTCGGCGGGCGCGCTCGTCGACGTCGAGATCTTCGGCCACTGCGGTTACGGATACCAGGTGCAGGCCGAGGCGGTCTGCGAGCGGGGCACCGTCCGGATCGGGGACGAGCCGGGGCCCCGGGTGAGCGCCGATGGCCGCTGGGGAGGCCGGGTCCCTCCGGACTACATCGAGCGCTTCGAGGACGCCTACGACCGCGAGGTGCAGGCCTGGGTGGATGCCACCCGCCGGGGCGAGACCACCGGAGCGTCCGCCTGGGACGGCTATGCGGCCGCGGCCGTGTGCGAGGCGGGCGTGGCCTCTCAGCGGGAGGGCGGGCGCGTGGAGGTCGCGCTGGTCGAGCGACCCGCGTTCTATTCGTAGACCGTGCGGCTAGGGGGAGCGGGCGGCACGGGGGCGGCGCCGCCCGCTAGGTCGCGCTCGGGCTCTCCGAGCGCTCTGTGCACTCCGCGCGCTCCGCGCCAGGGCGTGCGCCGCGCGGTGCCGATTGCCGCACGGTCCACGGATGCGACGACGACGCTTCGGCCGGTGCCGAAGCTTCCCGGCCCTACGGTGCGGCCATGAGCACCCACACGCACGCCTACCGGGCCCGCCTGCACTGGGACGGCTCCACCGCCGTCGGGATCCGCGCCTACTCACGCGACCACACCGCCCACGCCGAGCCCGCTCCCCAGATCGACCTCAGCGCGGATGCGGCCTTCCGCGGCAACCCTGACCGGCTCAACCCCGAACAGCTCGTGGTGATGGCCGCCTCGTCGTGCCAGATGCTGTCCTTCCTCGGCACCGCCGCCCGCGCCGGGGTGGACGTGCTCGCCTACGACGACGAGGCCACCAGTCACCTCGACCTGACCGCGCGGCCCGCCCGCCTGGCCGCGATCCGCCTGCACGTGACCGTCAGGGCTGCCGCAGGGACCGACCCGGCCACGGTCCAGGAGCTCGCCGTGCAGGCTCATCGCGACTGCTACATCGCCAACAGTCTGTCCGTCCCTGTCGAGGTCACGACCACCGTGGTGACCTCGTGAGCGCGCGCCTGCAGGACCTTGAGGTGCACTTGCCCGACCGGCCCGGCGCGCTGGCCGACCTCGGCCAGGCGCTCGGCGGCCGTGGGGTGAGCCTGGAAGGCGGTGGCGTGTTCACGCACGACGGGCGGGCCGTCGCGCACTACCTCGTCGACAACGGCCCCGCGGCCCTGGCCGCTGTCGTCGCCGCGAGGCTCGGCCCCGCCGTCGTGCGCGACGTGGCCATGACCAGGCTCGACCAGGAGAAACCCGGACAACTCGGCGAGCTGACACGCCTGTTGGGCGATGCAGGGGTCAACGTCCGCGTCCAGTACAGCGATCACGCCGGCAATCTCGTCCTGCTCGCGGCCGACGAGCACACCGCCCTGTGCCGTGACGTCCTCGATCGGTGGGAGCGGGGCTGACGTGCCGGGCCTGCAGACCGCCCCCGGCCGATGCGTCGGCCGGGGGCGGGGGAGGGGGCGCCTACGGGCGGACCGTGAGCACCAGCTTCCCCGTGACGCGGCCCGTCTCGCCCTGCGCGTGCGCCTTGGCGGCGTCGGCGAGCGGGTACGTGTCCGAGACGTGGACGCGCAGTTGTCCGGACTCGGCCAGCGCCGCGACCGCCGTCATGCCCGCCTGGTCGTGCTCCACCAGCATGTCCGTGGCCCGCACGCCCAACGCGGCCGCGCGCTCGGCCACGTCGCCGAAGTCGCCCGGCAGGATCGACACCAGGATGCCGCCGGGCCGCAGCACCTCGAGGGAGCGCAGCCGGTCATCGCCGCCCAGCGGGTCGAGGACCACGTCGATGTCGCGGGCCTCCTTCACGAAGTCGGCGTTGCGGTAGTCGATGACCTCGTCGGCGCCAAGACCACGTACGAAGTCGTGCTTGGCGGCGGAGGCCGTGCCGATGACGTACGCGCCGCGTGCCTTGGCGATCTGCACCGCGACATGGCCCACGCCGCCGGCCGCCGCGTGCACGAGGACCCGCTGCCCCGCCTCCACGTGGGCGTTGTCGACGAGCGCCTGCCAGGCGGTGAGCGCGACAAGCGGCAGCGCCCCGGCCTCGATGTGGCTCAGCCCGGCGGGCCTCGGCACGAAGGCGCGGGTGGGCCCGGTCACGTACTCGGCGTGCGAACCGGCCCCGTACGGGTAGGGCAGCATGCCGAACACCTCGTCGCCCGGCTGGAACAGCGAGACGCCGATGCCGACCGCCTCGACGACGCCCGACACGTCCCAGCCGAGCGTGAACGGCGGCTCGCCCAGGAAGGCGCCGAACCTGCGGTGCTTCCAGTCGGTCGGGTTCACGCCCGCCGCGTGCACGGCCACGAGGATCTGACCGACGCCGGGCTTCGGGCGCGCGACCTCGACATCCTTCAGGACGTCGGGATCACCCAGGGTGTCCTGGCGGACGGCCTTCATGGTCGGTTCGTACGACGAGGTCGACGAGGGCGACGAGGACGGCGAGGGCGACTTGCTCGGCTCTGCGGGCTGGGAAGCGGTGTTCTTGGTCATGGGTCCAGCGTGCGGCACCGGCTTGACCTGGGCAATGGCAAGATTGCCATTCAGCGATAGGATCGTGCCATGGCTTCGATGGAATTCCTCGCCGACCGCCCGCACCGCGTGGTCGTCCTCGCGCTCGACGGCGTCTACCCCTTCGAGCTGGGCATCCCGAACCGCGTCTTCCCGCTGGTCCCCGGGGGGTACGAGGTGGTGACCTGCGCGGCGACGGACGACCGCACGGTGGCCACCAACGCCGACTTCACCATCACCGTCGGGCACGGCCCCGAGGCGCTGGAGAGCGCGGACACGGTGGTCCTGCCGCCCTACGACCTGCAGCGCATCACCGCCGAACTGTCGGATCCCGTGCGCGACGCGCTCGCCCGGATCAGGCCCGGCACGCGGTTCGTCTCCATCTGCACGGGGGCGTTCACGCTCGCCGCGGCGGGACTGCTCGACGGGCGGCCCGCGACGACGCACTGGGCGCTCGCGGACCACTTCCGGCAGATGTTCCCCCATGTCGCCCTGGATCCCGACGTGTTGTTCGTCGACGACGGCGACGTGCTCACCTCGGCGGGCGCCGCGTCCGGAGTCGACGTGTGCCTGCACGTGGTGCGCTCCGACCACGGCAGCGCGGTCGCCAACCGGGTCGCACGGCACTGCGTGGTGCCGCCGTGGCGGGAGGGCGGCCAGGCCCAGTACATCGAGCAGCCGATACCGGACGAGGGTGCCACCGGCACCGCCGCCACCCGTGTCTGGGCCCTGGAACACCTCGACCGGCCGCTCTCCCTGCGGGAGTTGGCGGACCACGCCCGGATGAGCCCGCGCACCTTCGCGCGCCGCTTCCAGGAGGAGACGGGCACAAGTCCCGGCCGGTGGCTGATCCAGCAGCGGGTGCACCGGGCCAGGCACCTCCTCGAGTCCAGCGACCTGCCGGTCGACCGGATCGCGGCGGAGGTCGGTTTCGCCACCGGGACATCGCTGCGCCAGCACTTGCAGGCGGCCATCGGGGTGTCGCCGCAGGTGTACCGGAAGACGTTCCAGGCGGGGGCGGTGGTCGGCGGGGTCGGCGGCGCCTAGGTGATTTCGCCTCGGAAGTGGCCTCTGACCTGGGCCGACAGTACATGTATCGGCCAGCTTTCAGAGGTGGGGTTGCACTGGATGCGTTACCGCACGCAAGGGTGCGTGCACCGAAAGTGAGGATCGATCATGGGTAACCGCCAGACCCCGCAGGACAAGAAGCGCGCCGCTCGCGCCCAGGAGCGCAGCAAGCAGGCTCCCCGTCGTCAGGACGAGCAGACCGAGGTCGAGAGGGGCGAGAAGAACCAGCGCCCCGAGCCCGGACGCAAGCCCGGCGGCGACCTGGACTTCTAGGGCTGGCGGGCCCTGACCGCGGCGCCTCACCCGACCCCTGACGGGGGGGTGGGGCGTCGCGGTTTTCCATGGGGGCGTGGGGGCGCGCCCCCACGCCCCCAGCCGCGATGGTTGCCCATTCCGCGCGAGTACGGCACAAAAGTCCGCCGAAGCGCCCCGCGCCACTGATGCAACCGACGCATCCGCACCGCGGAGGGCACGCGACACATTGACCCCCCGGGTTCCGCGGTGTTCGCTCGCCTACGGTGCACCTGGTCATGACCGATCGCCGCAGTGGCTGATGGCCGGGGTTCCGGCGCGGGCGTGCGGCCTTCTCGACCGTCCCGCTCGCACCGGCCGGGGCAGAGTCCCCGCGAGGGCGGCGCACGGGGGACATCACACGGGGACATCACACGGGGAACGACGCGCGCTCCGGCGCGCCTTCCTTCACTTCCTCCTCCCGGGCGTGCCCGGACAGCACACGGAGATCGCTGTCGACACAGGAGGAACCGATGACCGTTCATCAGCGCGTGACGGCCGCCAGCGCCGCGCTCGCCGCCCTCTGCGCAGTGACCGTGCTTTCACCCGCGGGCGCGTCCGCCGCCGGCCCCACCTCCGCGCCGGGCACCGAGCGGGTGAGCGTCGGCGCGGCAGGAGCCGAGGGCAACGCCGCTTCCACGAACCCCGCCATCAGCGCCGACGGCCGCTACGTCGCATTCGTCTCGGCGTCCCGCAACTTGGTCGCGAACGACACGAACGGCACACCCGACGCCTTCGTACGCGATGTGCGCACCGGGAAGACGGAGCGCGTCAGCGTCAAGAGCAACGGAAAGGCGAGCCACGGCGTCGTACGGGAGATCTCGCTCAGCCCCGACGGGCGGTACGTGGTCTTCACCTCCACCGCCGACGATCTCGTGGGTGGCGACCCGAACGACCTCGACGACGTCTTCCTGCACGACCGGAGCACGGGCAAGACCCAGCGGATCAGCCCCACGGGCGCGTCCTACGACGGACTGCGCAGCAACCTGACGTACGACCCCGCCGTCAGCGGGGACGGTCGCTACGTCGCGTACGCGTCGGGTGCCGAGGATCTCGTCGCGGGGGACGCCAACAAGCGGGACGATGTCTTCCTCTACGACCGCAAGAAGAAGACCACGGAGCTTGCGCAACTCACCAACGAGGGAAAGCAGGGTGAAGGCGACGCGTTCGGCCCGGCGTTCGCGGCCGACGGCGGCGGCCGGTACCTCGCCTTCACCTCCAACGCCTTCGGCCTGGCCGGGGTGGAGGACCACTCCTCCGCGACGGACATCTACCTGCGCGACCGCGAGAAGAACACCACGGAACTCATCAGCATCCCGCACCGCTACAACCGCAAGACCCCGTCCTGGGGCGCGGCCCTCAGCGGTGACGCCCGCCAGGTGGCGTTCACCTCGACCTCCAGAGCGCTGAGTGCCGAGGGCCCGGCCCCGACCAGTTCGCACAACGTCTTCCTCTACGACCGCGAGGCGAAGCGCATGCGCCTGGTCAGCGCCGCCCCGGACGGCACACCGGCGAACGGGGACAGCGACGACGTCTCACTGAGCCGGGACGGGCGCTACGCGGCGTTCACCTCGGCGGCCACCAACCTCGACCCTGACGCGGACGGCGACAGCAGCGCGGACGTCTTCCTGCGGGACATGCAGACCGGGGAGGTGCGGCTCATCAGCGGCGAGAGCGAGCCGGTGTCCGAGGACACCGACCCAGGACCGCGGACCGGCGTCAGCGAAGAGGGTGGCGCGGTGGTCTTCGACTCCGCGGCCGGAAACCTCGTCCCTGACGACACCAACAGCGCGTCCGATGTCTTCCTGCGTCAGCTGCGCTGACGTGGAGAAGGCGGTGGGAGGAGCCCGAGCCACCGACTGTCGTACTCGACATACGGTGAGTGTGCTGCTTCACTCGTGACATGGCATCAATTCGTCTTACGCGCCCGACACTTGAGGTGATCAAAGTGTTGCTGGCGTCCTCCGCGGACGATCCGGCGTGGGGGCTGAAGATCTGCGAGGAGGCCGACCTCGGGTCCGGGACCGTGTACCCCATCCTGGAGCGTCTGGTCGACGCGGGATGGGCCACGCGGTACGAGGAGACGGGCGAGCACCCGGGGCGGCCGAAGCGGTACTACTACGAACTCACCGCCGTGGGCCAGCGTGCGGCCCGGGAAGCGAGGGAGCGCAAGCCCCGGCTCTTCGGGCTGCACACGGCGGCCGAAGGGGGAACGGCGTGAGCACCGACGAACGCCCTCCGGAGGCCGCCGGCGCCGGACCGGCCGCTGTTGTCGCCGTGCTGGCACCGGTGTTGTGCGGCGTCGTGGCAGCGACACTGCTGCTCGTCGGCTACATCCTGAAGCTGCTCGGCCTGGAACCGGCGATCACCCGGACCATGGTCATCGGCGGCTGGTTGTTCGGCGCGCTGACGGCGGCCGCGATCCTGGCCGCGGCGGTCGGCCTGCTGCTCACCGCCTTGCGCAAGGGCACGCGGGCGCTGGAGGAGGGGCCGGATGCCGCCTCTGCGGAAATGGATACCGCCCCTGCGGAATCGGATGCCGCCCGGGGCAGCAGGGCCGGACTTCGCACGGTGGACTTCGCCTCTTTCGTCGCCGGGGCCCGCAGGGCACACCTCCGGGAGGAGTGGGCCGCGGTCCTCGCCGGCGACCCAGGGAACGGCATCACCCTCTCTTCGCGCCGCAGGATGCGCTACGCCACCGGTTTCCTCTGGGCGGCACTCAGGATGCGGCTCGGCGACTTCGCCGCTCCCCTGTGGATGCCGGTGGACTGGCTCCTTTCGGTGGAGTCGCGTACGCACGGGTTCATCGCGCTGGCCGTCGGTGCGCAGATCCTGTACATCCGGCACGAGGACGGTCTGCACGCGCTGGTCACCGAGGGCTGGGGCTGGTGCGCGGGGTGCGGAATCGCGCTCCGGCTGTTCGTTGGCTGGCTCCGCAGAATTCGCGGCATCGAGCTCGCGGCGGCGTCCGGCCGGTCCAGAGACCAGTAATCAGCGGCTCACCACGACCAGCTCTCCACGACCGCTCTCCGCGACGAGGTCACCGCGACGAGGTCACCGCGACGAGGTCACCGCGACCAGGCCACCGCCACGAGGCCACCGCGACCATGGTGCCGGTCATGCCCCGGCGCACGGCGGGTGCGCCTCGCGCCAGGCCGCCATCGACAGGTTCCAGTCGTCGCCGTCGAGCGCCGTGAGCGAGGCCGGGAAGAGGCCGTCCTCCTCCTTGGCGATGTGCCGGTGCAGTTCGTCGACGGCTCCGACGAGGGTGCGTACGTCGGCGGGGTCCGCCAGGTCCAGCGCGGGCAACAGGGCTGCCAGCTCGCGGTGTTCGCGCTCCAGGCTCGCGATGTACTCCGCGTACTCGGGATCTGTGCGCATCACGGCGAACAGGCCCTTCTCCTCGCCCCGCCAGTGGGTGTCCAGCTCGCGGGCCATGACGTCCACGAGAGCGCGGGCGCGGCCCGTGTCGCTCTGCTCAAGGGCGCGGAGCGCGTCTCCCGCGGCGTCCGTGACGCGCTCGTGCTCGGCGATGAACTCCTTGATGAGAGGGATCTCTCGGCAACCGCAGTAGTGGCACATGGAGGTGTTTCTAGGCGAGGTCCCGGGACTCGGGCGGGACGCCACGCGCACAGGGCGGCGGGAGGTGTGTCAGGTCCGGTCGATATGTACGTTGGTCGACTTCACGCGGGCGGTGGCCTCCATGCCGACCTCGAGGCCCAACTCCTCCACGGCCTCCCGGGTCAGCAGCGAGACCAGGCGGTGCGGCCCGGCCTGGATCTCGACCTGGGCCGCGACGTCGCCCAGCTTCACGGCGGTCACGATGCCGGGAAAGGCGTTGCGGACCGAGGTGTAGGAGGCGTACTCCTCACCACCGTTCTGGGCGAGCTCGACCGAGAAGGCGGCCAGGTCCTTCCCGTCGACGAGGCGACGTCCGCCCTCGTCGCGCTGGGTGGTCACGCGCCCGGCATCGGCCCACCGACGTGCGGTATCCGGGCTGACGCCCAGCAGACGGGCCGCCTGCCCGATCGTGTAACGCTGCATGCCGCAAGGATAGGTGCCCGCGTCGGGGTCGGCCGACCGGCTGTCCCACCGTGTTGGGGACCTGGCCGGTCGCCATCGCCCCAGGGCCACCGGCCTCTCACGAGTGACCCTGAGTGCCTGGTGGGACCAATCCGGCGGGGGGAGGCCCTCCGAATCACACGTGGGGAGAGCGGGTACGCCGATCTCCTGACCGGAGGGCGCTCCTCATGCTCACCTTGATCTTGATAGGGCTGCTCGGAGGACTGATCACGGCCGTCTCGCCCTGCATCCTGCCCGTCCTGCCGGTCGTCTTCCTGGCCGGGGGCCCAGGGAGCGACACGCCATCGGCGGGGAAGCCCGCCGCGGACCCACAGGCGGAGACGGAGACGTCATCGGCCGCCGGTCCTGCCGACGCGGCCCGCGACACGACACCCTCACCGCCCTCGCCCCGCCGAAGTCCTCACGCATGCGCAACCGGCGTCCGTACGCGGTGGTGACGGGCCTGGTCATCAGCTTCAGCTTCTTCACGCTGCTGGGTGTGACCCTGTTGTCCGCGCTCGGTCTGCCGCAGGACATCCTGCGCTACGTGGGCCTCGCGCTCCTGGTGCTGATCGGCCTCGGCCTGATCTTCCCGCCCGTCGAGCGGCTGATGGAGAAGCCGTTCGCGCGGATCCCGCAGCGTCAGGTCAACAAGGAGGGCAGCGCCTTCGTGTTGGGCCTGGGCCTCGGGCTCCTGTACGTGCCGTGTGCCGGGCCGGTGCTTGCCGCGATCACGGTGGCGGGGGCGCGGCGCGCGGGGCGAGATCAGCGGAGACATCGTCACACTGACGGTGTCGTTCGCCGTGGGCACCGCGATCCCTCTGCTGGTCTTCGCGCTGGCGGGGCGGCGTGTGGCCGAGCGGGTGGCGGCGTTTCGCACACGGGCCCGCAAGCTGCGCATCGCCGCCGGCCTGTTGATGGTCGTCCTGGCGTTCGCGCTCGCCTTCAACGTCACCATCCAGCGTGCCCTGCCCGACTACACCTCGGCGGCGCAGAAGAAGATCGAGGACAGCGACACCGCCCGCCAGCAGCTGTCGGGGCTGTACAACAACTCCAACAAGGAGCTCTCGCGCTGCGAGGACGGTGCCGACGCGCTGCGCTCGTGCGGCAAGGCGCCTGCCATCGACGGCATCGCGAAGTGGCTCAACACCCCGGGTGGCGCGCCGGTCGACCTGGCGTCCCGGCGCGGCAAGGTCGTGCTGATCGACTTCTGGACGTACTCCTGCATCAACTGCCAGCGCAGCCTGCCGCACATCGAGGCGTGGAACGACGCGTACAAGGCGTACGGCCTTGAGGTGATCGGGGTGCACTCGCCGGAGTTCCCCTTCGAGAAGAACGCGGGCAACGTCGCCGACCAGGCGAAGAAGCTCGGCGTCACCTACCCGGTCGCCCTCGACAACGACCTGACCACCTGGGACAACTACCGCAACCGGTACTGGCCCGCCAAGTACCTCATCGACGACAAGGGCACGGTGCGGTACTTCAAGTTCGGCGAGGGCGAGTACGACCAGACCGAGGACCTCATCCGCACCCTCCTGAAGCAGGCGGACCCGCAGGTGCAACTGCCGCCCAAGACGGGCCAGAAGGCCGACGAGCTGACCGAGGACCGCACGCCGGAGACCTACCTCAGCAACCTGCGCATCCGCGGCTACGTCGGCACCCCGCTCGTCGACGACAAGGCGACCGCCTACCGCTTCCCGGCCGACATCCCCCTCAACTCCCTCTCCCTGGACGGCGTCTGGACCGCCGGGTACGACCACTTCACCGCGGGTGAGGACGCCAGGCCGGCCTTCACCTATCGCGCCAAGAACGTCAACCTGGTGATGGCAGGGGAAGGGCCCGTGACGGTCCTCGTCGACGGCAAGGTCACCAAGACGGTGCAGGTGCACGGCACCCCGTCCTTGTACTCCCTCGTCGACGGCGACACCCCGGCCCAGGCGAGACTCGAACTGCGTGTGGCCCCCGGCGTCCAGGGCTACGCCTTCACCTTCGGATAGGCCGCCATCTGCCAGGCGCAGCGGGGGGACGGCCTTGCGGATGCGACACGCTCCGCTCCGGTGCCGATTCAGGGCATTAACGTGTGAATCACCACAGGCACACAGCCTGACAAAACCCACCCATTTCCCTGTGAGGCATCTCTTCATGAGCCTGAGCATCCGCAACCAGATCGCAGGCACCGTCACCGCCGTCACCCCGGGCGAGGTCATGGCGACCGTCAAGGTCCGTCTCGACGGCGGTCAGGACGTCACCGCCGCGATCACCCTGGAGGCCGTCAAGGAGCTCGGTCTCGCCGAGGGCTCCGCGGTCAAGGCCCTCGTGAAGTCCACGGAGGTCTCCCTGGCGACGGGCCCGGTCGAGGGTCTGTCCATTCGCAACCAGATTCCCGGCACCATCACCGACGTCGCCACCGGTGGCGCCATGGCTTCCGTGAAGGTCTCCGTCCGGGGCGGCGAACTGACCGCCGCCATCACCAAGGACGCCGTCGCCGACCTGAAGCTGGCCTCCGGCTCCTCCGTCGTCGCGCTGATCAAGTCGACCGAGATCTCCCTGTCCGTCTGATCCCGGCGCCACCCGACAGCGAGAGGGCCTCACCAGCCGATGGGCGGTGGGGCCATCGCCGCACCGGCTGCTACAGGTCGGTGAGCAGGCCGTCGAGGGCCTTGTCGAGGGCTTGGGAGTTGGCCGCGTCGAACCAAGTGGTGCGGATTCTTTCGTTGTTGCCTTTCGGGGTCTCGTGGTCGGCGGCGAGCTGGTGCAGGGAGCGGGTCTCGTCGCTCAGGGCGCGGCCCACGCCCTGGAAGAGTCCGCGGACGTAGCGGTCGGCGTCGGCGGGGGCGACGCCCTGGCCGACGGCCCACGATGTGAGTGCGGCGAGGTACGCGTAGTGGGTGGTCAGCGTCCCCGTCAGCGTGGAGAAGACGTTGAAGGCCGCCTCGTCCGCGACCGGCTGCGCCCCGCCCAGCCGCTCGAAGAGCGCGTCCGTCACCGGGTGGGACGGGAACGTCACCGTGACGGAGCGGCGCTCGCGTGCGGAGGGCAGGGGGATGGCTCGTACCAGCACGGCGTCGGTGCCGAGCATGTGGCGCAGGTCGTCGTTGGCGACGCCGGACATCACGTTGACCACGATCTTGTCGTCGTCCACCCGCAGGCCGGGCAGCGCTTCGTGCCGGTCCTGTCCGCGTACGGCGATGATCACCACGTCGGAGCGGTCCACCACCTCCTGGTTGTCGGCGCAGACCTGAACGCCTTCGTAGCGCGAGGACAGCTCCGCGGCCGTGCGGGCGCCTCGCGGGGAGAGGAACACCTCTGGCGACTTGTCGACTTCATCGCACAGGCCCACCACCATGGCCCGGCCGATCTCGCCAACTCCGATGATGCCGATGCGCTTCACTGCGTCTTCCTCCAAGAGTGCGGGCGATTCGCTCATGACGTGCCTTCGTCGTCAGAGTGTTTCGCTTCCGGTCGCGGGGCGAGGCAGGCTCGGAGAAACTCGAAGATCTCCGCCCTCGCGGCCTCGGCCTGCGGCGCCAAGCCCGGCGTACTGAGGAACGCGTGCCCCGCTTCGGGGTATTCGGTGAGACGCGCGGGCGTCCCGGCCGCGTGCAGTCGTTCGGCGTAGCGGCGGCCGTGATCGGCCAGTGGGTCGTGGGTCGGCACCACGACGAGCGCCGGTGCGAGACCGTTCAGGTGGTCGGCGCACAGGGGCGAGAGCGCGCGCGGGTCGGTTCCCGGCGGCACGGCGAGCCGCTGGAACAGCTGCAGTTGCGGCACGGCGAGGGTCGGGGTGCGGGCGTGCTCCCTGACCGAGGCGTGGTCGAGCATCCTCTCGGTCACATCGACGGCGGGGTTGACCAGCACCTGCGCCCGAAGGTGCAAGCCGGTCCCGTTGGCCCGGATCGCCGCCAGGGCGTTGATCAGTCCGCCGCAGCTCTCGCCGAAGACCGCGATCCGCGCCGGGTCGATGCCCCACTGCGCGGAACGGCGCGCCAGGTGCTGGAGTACGTCCCAGCCGTCGTCGACGGCGGCCGCCAGTGAATGGTCGGGGTCGAGGAGCCGGTGCTCGACCGATACGACGACTGCGGGCAGTTGGGCGGCCAGGTGACTGTTGACCCAGTCGCTCTGCACCGCCGTGCCCACGAACCCTCCTCCGTGCACGTGGAGCACGAGGGGCAGGTCTGGTTGACCGGCGTCTTCGCCGCTGCGCCCGTGCGACGGCCGGTGGACCCGGACCGGGATCTCACGGCCGGGCAGCGCCACGTGCTGCCAGTCGATCGAGGCGCCGGGATCAGGATCTCCGAGGATCGCCCGGGCCGTGGCGGAGGCCCGGAAGCGGTTCTCCGCGCCGCGGTAGGCGACCAGCTCCTCGGCCGTCATCGTTGCCCAGTCCGGCTCAGGCGGTCGGCCCGTAGTCGTGACCTCACTCATGCCTTCTCCTCGTCCAGATAATTACGCGACTTCAGGTATCGAAACCTAAGGTAGCGAAACCAGGTAGCGTGTGGCTATGCCATCGCCCACATCCGCCAGACCGCCCGGTCGCCCGCGTACCGGCGTCAACGAAGTGGTCTTCGCCGCTACCCTGAGCACGGTCCACGAGCTCGGCTACGCGCGCGCAACCGTCGAACGCATCGCTGTCGAGGCCGGGATCGCGAAGTCGACGGTCTACCGGCGCTGGCCGTCGAAGGGCGCGCTGATCGTGGACTGTCTCCTGGACGCCTTCGGCCCGGCGCCGCTGACGGGCGCCGGCCGGGCCGAACTCATGTCCTCGACCATCCGCTGGGTCGCGGCGAAGGTCGGCGAGCCGGGGGTGGGCGACGCGTTCGCCGGCGTGTTCAGCGATGCCGTGAGCGACCCTGCCCTGCGCGAGATCCTGTCCACGCGGTTGCAGGACCCGTACCGACTCGCGCTCCAGGACGCGCTCGGTGAGCCGGAGCACCGGGTCCTGTTCTTCATCGACGTCGTGGTCGGAGTCCTGCTCCACCGGATGGGCATGACAGGCGAGCCGATGGCCGACGCGGACGTCGATGCACTGGTCGAGATGGTGTTGTCGCATTTCGCCGGCGATTCCGGCCCGGCTTAGAGCTCGCAGGGGATGGGTGGGGCCTGCCGGAGCGCAGACACGAAGGAGGCGGGCAGCCGCGCGTTCAAGCCGCTTCGTAGTGGTGGGCGCGGCCGCCCCGCCACTTCACCCATGCCGCGTCGTCGAGCAGTACCTCGGCGTCCGGCAGCCCGGCCCGGCGCAGGAACTCGATCACGTCCGCATCCGAGTGCGCGAGGCCGAGGATCTCGCCGCGTGCCGTCACCCTGCGCCCGCCCGTGGGCGAGAGCGCGTGGACGACTATCGGCGCGGTCTGCATGTCTCCAGGGTGCTCCCTGTTGCTCGCTCAAGCACCCCGAGCGCCTGGCCGAAGGGCCGGAGCACGTGCGGTGCGGGTCCTCCGGGTAGGCTGCCCGCTCGCTGAGAGCGACAAGGGGGAGCGGTCATTCGCGGAGTTGTGGGAATCAGGCGCAAGGGAGCGGTGGCCGTCGTCGCGCTGGCCGCTGTGCTCATGGCCGCGGGGTGTGGCACGGAATCCGGGCCGAACGGCTCCCGGACCACGGGCACCGGCGGCGGGGTCGACAGGGCGAAGGACCCTGCGGGGGCGCTGACTTGGGAGTTCGAGCACATCGCGGACTTCAGCGGAGAGCTCACCGACGTCGCCGCCCTGGCCGAGGACGACATCTGGGCGGTCGGGACCGAGAACAACGGTGAGTCCAACGCCCACCTGCTGCACTACGACGGTAGGCGGTGGAAGCGCGAGCCCCTTCCCCAAGCTCTCGGCGCCGGTGTCCATCCGCCGTTGCTCGAAGAGGTCGGTGAGGAAGAACTGTGGCTGCGGCCGCAGACCTCCGAGGACAGTGCGGCCTTGCGCCGCTGGGCGCGGTGGGACGGCACCCGCTGGTCAGCGGTGCCGAACCCCCCGCCGGGCAGTCCCGGTGACTTCGAGGGCGCGGATCCGAACAACATCTGGGCCCTGGACAGCGAGCGGACCGCCCAGCGCTGGGACGGAGCCCGCTGGACCACGACCCGGCTGCCCCATGGCGCCGCAGACCTGGCCGTGGTGGGACCGGACGACGTCTGGGCGGTCGGCAGCCGCTCGACCGGGCCGGGCACCGAGATGGAGGGCGGCGAGAGTTACAGCCAGCCCGCGTCGATGCACTGGGACGGCACGTCCTGGAAGGCGGTGGAGACCCCGCAGGCCCGCTTCGAGGAGCCGCTCCCGCCGGAGCCCGGCGCGGCCCTCGGCCAGGTCTTCGCGCTCGAAAGCGGCGAAGTGCGCGCGTACGGCAGCAACTCCTTCAACCACGGTGAGGTCGAGAACGAACCCGCGGACGAGTTCATCCGGCTGCGCCGGGACGGCTCGAAGTGGGTCGAGCAGGAGGAGGCGCCCGGCGGGTGCGCCCTGCGGACCCCGGTGGGTCAGGACGACGAGGGTCTGTTCCTCGACGGGAACTGGTACGTCACCGACGACAACCGCTGCGTGAAGATCAAGCGCCACCGCCTGCCCCTGTCGACCGGCGCCCGCAAGGAGTCCAACCAGTCGCTGTGGCTGAAGGACATCCACCGGGTGCCGGGCACCGACGAGTGGCTTGGCGCCGGACACGTCCAGGTCAACCAGTCCGGCGACCCCTTCGGCGCCCCCGTCGTCGTACGTCTGAAGCGCGGCGGCTGATACCCCTGCCGCCCCGCGCGGAAATGCCTACGCGCCTTCCCCGTACGTTCCGTACTCCGGACGTCCCGTCGATTCGTAGACGTGAATCGCCAGTCCGCCCGGAGTCGTCTCGTTGCTCAGGAGCCGCAGTCCGGCGGGAGCGCCGCCGTCCGGGAGCAGGCGGCGGCCTGAGCCCACGATGACGGGGGCGATCGCGAGCCGCAGCTCGTCGATCAGGCCTGCGGCCAGCAGGGACTGGCCGAGCCGGCCGCTGCCGTGGATCTGCAGTTCGCGGCCGGGCCGCCGCTTCACCTCGGCGACCTGGGCGGGGATGTCGCCGGACAGGATCGTGGTCGGGTCCCACTCGGCCGTGGTCAGGCTCTGGGACGCGACGTATTTGGGCAGGCCGTTCAAGATGCGGGCGAACGGGTGCTCGGTCATCTTGGGCCAGTCCCGTGCGAAGTTCAGATACGTGCGGCGGCCGAACAGGAGGGCGTCCGCCTCGCCGAGCCAGGTGCCCGCCACCCGTTCGAACTCCTCGTCCAGGTGCGGTACGAACCAGCCGCCCCGGGTGAACCCGTCGCTGGTGTCCTCGTCCGGCGCCCCCGGGCCTTGGTACACGCCGTCCAGGGACAGGAACTCCTGCAGCACCAACCTCATCGCGCACCACTTTCCGGCCGGGGGGCGTGTCCGATTCGCCCTCTCTTCAGCCATCGTGACACCGTTTCCGGTTCGCGGTGAGCTCGTTGGGCCCTGAAGCCGCCCCCCTTGTTTGACCTGTGATGGCCGGATCGGAGCGGCTTGATGCCTCTACGTACCGTCCGTCCGGCGTGGTGGAGCCGTGGGCGGGGTACCGCTTCCCTCGCCAGGTCCACGAGCCATACTGGTCGGGCCCCGACCACTCACAGAACGATTTCATGGCCAAGAAAAGCAGCACCTCGACCACCGTCCCCGACACCGCGTGGCTGGGGCGCGGGCGCCACCTCGGGCCCGAGCCCGAGCAGGACGTCCGGCGCAACCTGATCGCCCTCAAGGCGGCCGGGGTGCTCGACGACTTCCTGGACCTCGACCCCGTCGAGGCGGCGCGCTCCACTGTCCTGCACCCGCGGGACGAGTCCGCCGACCCCGGCCCCTCGGCCCGCCGCCTCTTCGAGGCCCGCTGGCGCGTGGCCGACGACGTCACGGTGCGCGCGCAGCTGACCCTGTACGACCCCGAGGCCCGCCGCAAGGAGGGCGAGGGCGTCACCTGGGTCCTCGCCGCCGAGGCGGAGCGGGCGTGGGACGCGCACTGGCCCTCGCCTGCCCTCATGTTCTGGCCCGACAGCGACCGGGTCGCCTGGGACCACGACACGGTGGGGGGCGTGCGCCTGCGGAAGGCGAACCACCTGCCCAAGGACGACGACGAGCTGCGCCACCTGCTGCGGGACTGCACCCGGCAGAGCTGGTACATCCATGTCGTGGTGCACGAGGCGATGACGCCGGACGCGATCGGGCAGCAGCCGATCTCGATGTTCCTGCCGCCGAGCCTGCGTCACCGGGTGATCGAGCACCGGGGCACGCCGGAGCAGGCACAGATCGCCGACTTCGCGATGAAGCGGGAGCTGAGCGTGCGGATGCCGCGCGGCGGCGCCGTCGTCCTGCCCACGGCGCCGCAGAGCCCGGACTACGACGCGGAGCGTTTCACCGTGCGCAGCGTCTTCCTCGACGGTTCGGAACCGACCGAACTCCTCGACAGGATCAAGGAGTTCGCCGTACTGCCGCGACCGCTGCCGGCGGAGGCCGAGCGGGCCCTGACCCAGCTGCGCCAGGGCTGGCATCTGCTCACGCCGGACGAGGAACTGGCCCACGCCCAGGGCATGGTCACCAGGTACGCCGAGGCGCTCGACGCCATGACGAACTCCCGCGACCTGTACCAGCAGGCGGCCGAGGCGGCGCAGGCCGCGCTGGCCGAGGTGACCGGAGGCGACGGTGTGCCCCGGCCGGGCGCGCCGGGCCACGTCAAGGCGGACGGCTCGCCGCTGAGCGCGCTGACCAAGGCGTTCGGCCGCTTCCGGGACCCGAACAAGTAGCGCGCGCTGGCGTCAGCCCTCCGCCTTTCAGGGGCACGCCACGACCGCGGCGCGCCCTCGCGCGTCTTGTTGGCGAGCACCGGCAGAGGCGGGTCACGGGGGAACGGGACGCCGTCCATCGAGAAGGCCACGGTCGACCAGCGCGTCAGGCGGTTCTTCTGGCTTCCGTGTGACGCGGGACGCAAGCCCCCGACGCCCTGCTGGCAGCTGGTGGGGATCTGGCTGGCGGTGCTCGCCGTCGGGGCCGGGGCACGGCGACCGGCTGGGACGACGAGTTCGGCGGCTCCTGCCTCATGGCGGTGCTGCTCGTCCTGAACGCCGTCGACGACATCATCGGTGGGGTACGACACCGATGGCCCGCCGCGCTGGCCGCGGTGGTCGCCCTGTTGGCCGCGAGCCCCGGGCGCCAGGCCGAGGCGCGCTGAGGTTCCGCGCAGGAGGGTTGGGGGTCACCGTGGGAGCCGATCCGGACCGCGGGCGGCGGGCCGGGCGGGCGCGTCGGTCGCGGCGTCGGCATAGCGGCGGGCCAAGTGCGCGAAGGTGTCCTTGAGTTCGGTCGGTCCTACGACCTCGATGTCGGCGTCGAACATGCCGATGGCGGCCGCAAGGCCCGGCCAGGACCACGAGCCCAGGATGAGTCGGCAGCGGTTCGGGCCCAGTTCCTCGACGATCCCCTCGCGGGAGTAGCGGGACACCTCGGCCGCGGACAGGTCCAGGATCACCTCGCCGCGGCAGGGCCAGTCGCCCGAGCCGTCGTAGCCCTGGAACCTGCCGGCGACGAAGGCGGCCACATCGCCGCCGGGCACGTCGCGCGGGCTGAAGCGAGGCCCGGTCGGCGTACGCGGTGTGATCCGGTCCGCGCGGAACGTGCGCCAGTCCTCGCGGTCGAGGTCCCATGCGACGAGATACCAGCGCCCGCTCCAGGTGACGAGGTGGTGGGGGTGCACCCGGCGCGGCGGGGGACCGGCGCTGTCGCCGTGGTCGGCCTCGAGCGGGGAGACGGGCGTGTAGTCGAAGCGCAGCTCCTCGCAGGCGTGAACGGCGGCGGCGAGCGCCAGGAGCACGCGGCTGTCGACCTGCGGGTTCGGCCGGGTCGACGGCCGCTCGACGGCGGTCACCTGGAGGGTGTCGACACGGCGGCGCAGCCGGGCCGGCATGACCTGCCGGACGGTGGTCAGCGCACGCGCCGCGGCTTCCTCGATCCCGGCGCCGGTGGTGGTGGCGATCTGGAGTGCGACGGCCAGCGCGATGGCCTGCTCGTCGTCGAACAGCAACGGGGGCAGTTCCGTGCCCGCGTCCAGCCGGTAGCCCCCGTCGGGTCCCTTGATGGCCGCGACCGGATAGCCGAGCTCGCGCAGGCGATCGACGTCACGGCGCACGGTGCGCGGGCTGACGGCCAGTCGCTCGGCCAGCAGCGCCCCCGGCCACTCCCGGCGCGCCTGGAGCAGCGAGAGCAGTGAGAGCAGGCGCCCTGAGGTTTTCGGCATGACTTCATGGTGCCCCGAGAAGCGGCCACAACCTGACCGCTTCTCTTGCGAGAGTCGGTCGTGCCAGACACCGAGCACGACCGGAAGGCCCGATCACCGTGACCACCACGAACACGAACACGAACACGCATTCCGCGCACTCCGCGCACCCCGCGCCTCTCGACGCCGAGCGCGCCGACCTGCTCGCCGCGCTCGCCGACGCCCGGTCGGCCCTGACCAACACGGTGCGCGGACTCGGCGACGCGGAGGCGGACCGGCAGCCGACCGTCAGCGCACTGTGTCTGGGCGGTGTGATCAAGCACGTCGCGTCCATCGAGGAAGGATGGCTGCGGTTCGTCGTCGACGGCCCGTCCGCGCTGCGCTACGACCTGCCCGACGGTGTCAGCTGGGAGGACCTCGCTGCCGGTACGGCCCGCGAGTTCCCGCAGTGGGCGATCGACCACCAGAACGCCTTCCGGATGCTGCCCGGCGAGACGCTGGCCGGAATCGTCGCGCGCTACGAGGAGGTCGCCGCCCGTAGCGAGCGGGTCATCACCTCCGTACCCGACCTGTCGGCCACGCACTCGCTGCCGGAGGCGCCCTGGCACGAGCCGGGAGCCGTGCGCAGCGTGCGCGGGGTGCTGATCCACGTCATCGCCGAGACCGCGCAGCACGCGGGCCACGCGGACATCCTGCGCGAGACGCTCGACGGCCAGAAGTCGACCTGAGCGCGGAGCAAAGAGGGGTCGGCCGGGCGGTGGCCGCGTGTCGCCGCCCGGCCGGCCCGGTTCCGAGGTCCAGTACGACCCGAGGTCCACCGACCAGCACACCGCAGGAGTATCCCGATGACTGTTCTCGACACCCGCGCGCTCAACCGCGCGACGCTCGCCCGGCAGCTGCTGCTCGATCGCGCCGACGTACCCGTCCTCGACGCCGTCGCGCACCTCGGGGGGCTGCAGGCGCAGGAACCGCAGGAGCCGTTCGTCGGCCTCTGGTCGCGCCTCGACGGCTTCGACCCGGCGGAGCTCTCGGACCACCTCGTCCAGCGGCGCGTGGTGCGCACCCACCTCATGCGCCGCACCGTCCACCTCGTCACCGCCGACGACGCTCTGGCCTGGCGCGCCCGCCACGACGCGATGCTGCGCCAGCGGGTGCTCGGGGTCTACCGCAGCGAGCTCGACGGGACGGACCTCGACGAGCTCGCTGCGGCGGGCCGGGCGGTCATGGCCGACGGCGAGCCGCGCTCGATGACCGAACTCGCGCGGGCGCTCGCCGAGCGCTGGCCGACGCCGGGGCCGCGGGCACTGGGGGAGATGCTGATGGCGCTGGTCCCGATGGCGCAGCTGCCGCCGCGCGGGCTCTGGCGGACGAAGGCAGGAGTGCGCAACGCCCCGCTGTCGTCCTTGCTGGGGCGCGAGGTCGACCCGCTGTCCGCGGACGGCGCCGATCCCGTGGGGCAGGCGCTGCTCCGGCGCTACCTGGCGGCGTTCGGCCCCGCCGCCTCGGCCGACCTGCGCGCCTGGTGCGGACTCGCCGGACTGCCGGCCGCCGTCGCCGCGCTGCGCGGCGAGCTGATCAGCTTCAGGGACGAGCGGGGCAGGGAACTCCTCGACCTCCCCGACGCGCCGCGACCGGATCCCGACACCCCCGCCCCGGTGCGGTTCCTGCCGGCGTTCGACAACGCGATCCTCGGCTTCCAGGACCGCACCCGGATCATCGACGACGCCCACCGCGGCCTGTCGGTCTCCGGCGCCCGCGTCGTCCTGGTCGACGGCCGGGTCGCCGCGACCTGGACCGTCGAGGAAGGCACCGTGACGGTCACCCCGCTGGGCCGCTTCACCCGCGCCGAACGGACAGCGGTCGGGGAGGAGGGGCGGGCACTGGCGGAGTTCCTCTCCGACAAGGAGAGCTGCCGCGTGCAGATCGCGGGATCCTCGCGCTGAACGTGCCGCCGGGAAGAGGCCGGACTGTGCGTCATGCCGTACGGGGTCCCACCGGCTCGGACGGGCCGGTGAGATAGCGGTGGAGCATGGCCACGAGTTCGTCCTCGAACCGGCGCAGGTCGATGGGGTCGGGGGCCGCGATGATCTTGTGGACCACCAACTCGACCGTCGTCACGAGAAGCCGGGTGGCGGTATAGGTGTCGGTCACCCGGACCTCCGGGTGATTGGCCAGCAACTTCTCGATGTACGCGAAGCGTTCCGTCTCGTGGGCCTCCACCTTCGCGAGCAACTCGGCGGACCGGGGGGCCTGTTCCGCCATGACGCGCAGCAGCCGCGGATCGTCGAGGTGGTTGTCGATCGCGGTCCGGACGAAGAGGCGGAGGACCCCCTCCAGGGTGTCGGGCAGCTCCTGCGCCTGGGAGCGCGTGACGGCGGCTCCGCCGGAGTCGAGGTGCCGGGTCACCAGCTCGACGAGGATCGCGTCCTTGTTCGGGTAGTACTGATAGAGCGAACCGATCGAGACACGCGCCCGCTCGGCGATCCGGTTGGTGGTCCCCGCGGCATAGCCGTACTCGCCGAAAACGTGAGCAGCCGCGTCGAGGATGCGCTCACGGGTCAGCTCCGCCCGGACCTGTCGGGGCTGTTTACGTGGGGTGAGGCCGCGTCGGTCGGACGGCATGGAACCTCCTGGTCAGCACCGCAAAAGCGAGTAGCGAACGACCTGAATGATTGCTCACAATAGTGCCATGAGCTGCGGCGGAGCCGTCAGTGACGGTCGCCGTCGGGCGAGGTGCGCACAGAGCGCCGCCGACCGCCGCGACCGTCGGCCCGCCGCTCCTGCCGAACCCCCGGAAGGACCCCTTCATGACGCACGCCGCCACCCGCCCCCGGTGGGTCGCCCCGGACGAGGTCCGGGCCCGCCTGGGTGAGCCCGACGCCCTGACCGCGTCGAAGAAGACCGACCGTCTGGACAAGCACTTCCGCCGGTTCATCGCCCACTCGCCGTTTCTGACGATGGCGACGGCGGACGCCCAAGGGCGTGCCGACTGCTCGCCCCGCGGTGACTACCCGGGCTTCGTGAAAGTCCTCGACGACCACACCCTCGCCATCCCCGACCGGCCCGGCAACAAGATCGCCGACTCCTTCGGCAACCTCGCCGAGAACGACGGCATCGGACTGCTCTTCCTGATCCCTGGCATGCGCGAGACCTTGCGGGTCAACGGCCGCGCCCACGCCACCGACGACGCCGATGTCCTCGCCCGGATGGAGACGGAGGGCAGGCGACCGGTCCTGGCCGTCGTGGTCGACGTGGCAGAGGTGTACTTCCACTGCGGCCGCGCCCTCATCCGGTCCCGGCTGTGGGACCCCGCGAGCCAGTCGCTCGCCGACGAGATGCCGTCGGTCGGGGAGGTCGCCGCCGAGCAATTCGGCCTGGACATCCCCCTGGAGGAGATCGAGCGCAAGTTCCAAGACGGCTACCGCAAGCTCTACTGACCAGATGACCAGCCCCGAAGGACAACCGCCGATGACATCACCGACGCAAGCGACCGTCGTCGACCGCATCGACCACGTCGCGAAGGACGTCGTCTCCCTGACCCTGAGGGGCACCGAGGGCCCGCTCGCGCCCTGGGAGCCCGGCGCCCACGTCGACCTCCGCCTGCCCAACTGGCTCACCCGGCAGTACTCCCTGTGCGGCGACCCCGCCGAGCGGGACACCTATCGCGTCGCCGTACGCCACGAGCGCCTCAGCCGGGGCGGCTCGGAGTACGTCCACCGCTTCCTGCGCCGGGGCCGCCCTCTGACCCTCTCGACCCCGCGCAACCACTTCCCGCTGCTGCCCGCGCCGCGGTACCTGTTCCTCGCCGGCGGGATCGGCATCACCCCTGTCGTGCCGATGCTGCGGGCCGCCGCGCGTGCGGGCGTGCCCGCCGAGCTGGTGTACGTGGGACCGTCGCTCGACGCCATGCCCTTCGCCGCCGAACTGCTCGCCGAACACCGGGACTCGGTGCGCGTCGTCGCCACCCGGAGCGAGGGCAGGCCGGATCTGAAGGCGCTGGCCGCCGACCTGGACGAGGACACCCTGGTCTACTGCTGCGGTCCCGCGCCTCTGCTGGCCGCGGCGCAGGAGGTGTTCCCCGCGGGGCGGCTGCACGCGGAGCGATTCCGTCCCTCGCCCAGGACATTCGGACCCGACACCGCCTTCGAGGCCGTGTGCCGCAGATCGGGCCGTACGGTGCCGGTACCCGCCGACGAGTCGCTGCTCGACGTCCTGACCCACGCCGGGTACCCGCTGGCCGCCGGATGCCGGGAGGGCGTCTGCGGAAGCTGCGAACTCGCCGTAGTAGAGGGCGAGATCGACCACCGTGACGACATCGGCGCTCCCGCGGGCCGCATGTACCCCTGCGTGTCCCGTGCGCGGTCACCGCGCATCGTCCTGGACCTGTGATCCGCACGGAGAAGACCGCACCACCCGGCAGTGGGAGCATCACGACTTAAGGATGAACGACCGTCGAGATGCGAGGGGGAGAGCAGTGGCAATCGGAACGGTGGCCATCACGGGCGCGGCGGGGAACATCGGATCGGTGGCGCGTGAGGCACTGCGGCACGAGGCGAGCCGGTTGGTGCTGCTCGACCGTGTCCCGATCCACCCGGTGGCCGACAACGAACAGGCCCACACCGTCGACCTGCGGGACGCGGCAGCCGTGCAGTCGGCGCTCTCGGGAGTCGATCGCGTGCTCCACCTGGGCGGCGTACCGGACGAGGCCCCTCTTCCTGACCTGCTGGAAGCCAACGTGCTCGGCACCCACCACGTCCTGGAAGCCGCGAGGCGCAACGGAATCGCACGGGTGGTGCTGGCCAGCAGCAACCGTCTGACCGGCTTCTACCCCACCGGACACCTCACCGGCCCCCAGGAGCCCGCCCGCCCCGATGGCCTGTACGGGGTGAGCAAGGTGGCGCTCGAGGCCCTGGGCCAGCTGTACGCGGACAAGTTCGGGCTCTCGGTGATCTGCCTGCGTATCGGCAGCTTCGAGCAGGCGCCCACCGAGCCACGCCACCTGGCGACTTGGCTGAGCCCCCGCGACGCTGTCGGCTACATCCGGGCCGCGCTGACCGCCCCGCCCGCCACGCGCTTCACCACCGTGTACGCCGTCTCCGCCAACACCCGGCGCTTCTGGGAGCTTCCGGATGTGGCGGAGCTCGACTACACACCTCTCGACGACGCCGAATCGCACGCGGCACACATCCCGGGTGCGGACCTACCGACCGACCCCTCAGCACCGCAAGCCGGCTCCTATGCCACACCCGAGTTCACGCTGAAGCACCTTCGGCCTTGACGTACACCGCGCAGAGGTTGTGACGGCGGGTCATGCGGTCATGGGGTGTTGTTGTCGGCCACCGTGGTGAATCGTGGGTCGACGTGACCCAGCCATGCGTCTTGATCGTCAGCCAGGGGTTGCCCGAGAGGAAGCGGGCGGAACCAGCAGGCGAACGCAAGACCGGCGTCGTCCCCATCGCCGACGACGTGGTGCTCCCAGGCGTCGGCGGTGTCTGTCAGAGCCTGTAGCAGGAAGAACGTGGTCCGGCGGGGCTGACCCGTCTCGGGGTGAGGCTTGTTCTCCACGGCGATCCGCCGGACCACGGTGGCTGACAGCAGCCCCGTCTCCTCGGAGACCTCGCGAAGGACGGCTTCTTCCAGTCCCTCGCCCGGCCTGACCCCTCCCGCAGGAACCTGGGTGCCGGCATCGGGCATGTCGACGTGGTCGAACACCAGGATTTCGGGAACGGCGCGGTACCGGATCACGTAGGCGGCGACACGTGTGCGAGGCCGGGCTCCGGGCAGTCGGGGTCGGGTCATCCTGACATCGTCGGCCATCGGTGCTTTCGGTGTCACCGCAGACGGCCCGCGTTCGCGCGCACGCCCCTGAACTCCTTGGTCACCTTACGGTTACCCAGTCACCGGAAAGTGCGTTCTTCCAGGTCAGCGGCCACTCTCCTAGGGTTTCCAGGTAACCGCCGGAGACCACGAGTGTCTCGGTTCGGTGGACGCGAGCCCGCGAGCCCGCGAGCTCTCAGGACGAGGAGACAGTCAGCATGGCCATCACCCTGGTGAATCCCGACGGGTTGCCGAAGATCGATGCCTACCGGCAGGTGTCCATCGCGACCGGGTCGAAGCTGGTGTTCGTCGCCGGGCAGGTCGCCTGGGACGCCGAGGGGGTCACCGTCGGCGAAGGGGACCTCGCCGCCCAGGTCGAGCAGTGCTACCTCAACGTCGCCACCGCCCTGGCGGGGGCCGGGGGTTCCTTCGACGACGTGGCGAAGTTGACCGTGTACGTCGTCGACTGGACGCCCGACAAGATGCCTCTCTTCGGGGAGGGAGTCGCGCGGGCGGCCGCGAAACTGGGGGTCACTCCGGTACCGCCCGGCACGCTGGTGGGCGTGGCGGCGCTGGACGTGCCCGGCCATCTGGTGGAGGTCGAAGCCACGGCGGTCATCGACTGAGCAAGTGCTGCTCTTTCAGGGCGTGTTGCCCTGCACGGGCACCGGGACGCGGGTCGGGGTGGCGTAACGGAGTGATCTCGGGCCTTGGTACCGGGCGCGTACATCGGATCTAGTGGCCGCATGAAGCACGAGCGGGCAGAGGGCAATTGCAAGGGCTTGCGGCGGCGAGGGGGGCTCGGCCTCCTCGCCGCCGCACTGGTGATGGGCACCGCCACGGGTGCGTACAACCACGAGGTCCGCCCGCCGATCCCGGACAGTGCCTGCCGTCCGGCGGCGTCGGCAGGCACGTCCGGACCCGCGGGCCGGGTGGGCACACCCGCTCCCGACTTCGACGGCGACGGCCACTCCGACCTGGCAGCCGAGGTGCCGGCCGGCAACGGAGACGTCTCCGAGACCGGCCGTATTGCCCTGGTGTACGGCTCGGCGCACGGTCCGCGCCCCGCACACCGGACGGTGTTCACGCCCAAGGACTTCCGGCTGCCCGCACACGACGGCATGTCCTACGGACTGTCCGGTCCCACCGTCGCCGACCTGGACGGCGACGGACACCTCGACCTCGTCGCGGGCGGAAGCGCCCATGTGCAGTGGGGCGACCCCGACGGCCCGGACCCCGCTCACCGGCCCGCCCGCGTCCGGCTGCCGCACGTCGGGAAGGGCGAGTCCGCGATCGACGGCAAGGGTCACGGCGTCTACGGGGACCAGCCGGTGGCCGGTGACTTCGACGGGGACGGCCACGCCGACCTGGCCACTTTCCGCACCGATACGGACAAGCGGCGCCTTGTGGTGCTGCACGGCCCGTTCACACGTACGGGAGAGCCCGCACGGACCAGCGAGCGCGCCGACCCGGACCCGCGCGGGGCCAATGCGGTGGTCGATCTCCAGCTCATCGCCGCGGAGGCCACCGGCGACCGCGCCACCGACCTCTTCGTCTACGAGCCCGCAGCGCCGGGCACGCCCCTGCTCCTCACCGGCGGCGCCGACACGGCGACCGGTCTCGGCAAGGAACCCGAACGGCTACCGAAGGGCGAAAGCATCGCCGTCGGCGACTTCGACGGCGACCACCGGCCCGACATCGCCATCGGCGACAGCGGCATTCCCGACGACGAGGAGCTGGAACCGGCCGACCGCAAGGGCACGGTGACCATCCGCTACGGCAAGGCACCCGAAGCCCGCGTCGTCATCGAGGGCGGCGCCCGCAAGGGCGGCTTCGGCATCGGTCTGGTCGCCGGGGACCTGAACGGCGACGGCTGCGACGACCTCGCGGTGCACAGCGCGGGTGACCGCTGGGGCGACAGCGGCAGCGTCGACATCCTGCGGGGCGGCTCCTCTCCCGGCCTCGGCTCCCAGCCATGGCGTCACGTGCCCCGCTCGCGCCATGTGCCCGACCCCGATCCCCTGAACTCGCAGCACTGGACGGGCAGTCCGGTGAGCGCGGCCGATTTCGACGGGGACAGCCGCGACGAACTCGTCCTGGCCACCGCCTACCAGACCAACCTCGGCCGGGACTGGTGGATCATCGACGGTGCAGGCAGGGACATGGCATCCTTCGACGCCGCAGACCTGGCCCGCCGCACGGCAGGGGAGAAGAGCCGTTGACGACATTCCGACGCCACTTGGAGCAGATGGCGCTGCGCACCCTGGGCGGGTTCCCCGACGGGTTGATCCCCGACATCTACGTGGTCACGTTCCGCATCGACAGCGTCGACCAGGACCCCCGACACCCCTACGTGGCGATCGGCTACAACACCGAGACCGAGGTGGCCCGGCTGCTCGCGGAGACAAACTCCGCCGAGCCGTGGGAGGCGCGCTGGAACTACGCCTACTTCCCGCCGTCGGGCCTCGAAGGCATCCGCATCGCCGGCCACCATCCCGAACACGATCCGGTCGGCGCCGACCTGTACCGGCGGGAAGCGGTGGTCCAAGACCTCTGGTACGAGGACGAGGACGACCTCTCCGAGGAGGAACAGGACGAGCGCGACGAACAGCTCGCAGAGCACTTCGACGCGCTCTGCGTCGACCTGGCGCGCCAACTCCACGCGGACGGCCGCCTCGTCGGCATCTTCGGGCGGCCCCTGCCAGTGATCCTCTACAACATGTTCGACCCTGACGCGATGTTCGCGCTGACCGCGGCCGCCAACCCGCCCGAGCTGGTCACGGAGTTCATGAGCGAGGACCCGGAGGCGCAGCCACAGGCCTGAACAGCGGTCAGGACGTGGGCGCCCGGCGCAGGAGCAGCGTGACGAATCCGAGCGTGCCCCGGTAGCCGCGCAGCCAGGCGTCGCGGTGTGCGGCGGCGGCTTCGAGGGCCTGGCCGGTGTCGGGGTGCTCGGGATGGTCGAGGGCCCATCGGGAGAGGTCGCCCGTCCAGGACCATTCGTAGGCGTCCCATTCCTGGAGGGTGCTGACGTGTCCGTACACAGGGACCCAACCGTCGGCCATGACGTGGTCGACGGTCGTGGCCAGGTCGACGTACTCATCAGCGGTGAAACCGGCGTCGAGCGTCCCCTGATCGGGCTCGCGTTCCCAGAAGCCCTCGCCGACGAGAATGCTCCCGCCGGGGGAGAGGTGACGGCCGGCGGCCTTCAAAGTGGGCAGCAGGCCGCCGAAGGCGTGTGTGGCACCGACGCTGACCACCACGTCGTAGAGGTGCGGGGAGGTGAACTCCGCGGCGTCCTGGGCGTGGAACGCGACCCGGTCACCCAGACCCGCTTCGTCGGCGGCACGCCTGGCCGTGGCGATGGCCCCCGTGTCGTTGTCCACGCCGTCGGCACGGAGGCCGGGACGCATGGCCTGTGCCCGCGCCAGCCAAGTGCCCGCCCCGCACCCGAGATCGAGGATCCGTGCCTCACCGTGCGGAAGGGCGCGGTCGAGGAGTACGTGCACTGAATCGTCGCTCAGTGGAGCGGCGATGGGGTGTCCGGAGTGGGCGATGGAGCTGATCTGTTGACGATGCATGGTCACATCCTGCCCGGTGCCTGCCGGGTGGGCGTCCGAGTCGCCCGGAAGTCGCCGGGCGGCGACGGTGTGAGCCACTGATGCGCCGAGGGGCCGGCCACATGGCCCGCCCCTCGGCGCACATCAGGCGTACGCACTCACATCACGGCGCCGCATCCAGGTCCACCCCGAGATCGTCCGTCTCCGTCCAGAAGCCCTCGTCCGCGTCCTGCAACCGGGACGCGGCGTGCTTCATGTGGCGGCGAACGGCGCTGCGGGCCGCCGCCGCGTCGCCCGACTCGACGGCCGCCAGGATCGCGTGGTGCTCGACCCGCACCGCCTCGATGAAGTCGTCGCGCCGCGCCTCGTTGGCGCGCGTGACGCGGATGCCGCCGCGCATGACCTCGCCCAGGTACCGCACGGTGGAGACCATCACCGCGTTCCCGGTCGACTCGGCGATCGACTGATGGAACGCCAGGTCCTCGTCCACGCCGTCACCGCCGGCCGCGACCGCCTTGTCGATCGCGGCCAGGGACTGGCGCATACGGGCGACGTCGTCCGGTGTCGCCCGGGTCGCCGCCAGCGAGGCCGCCTCGCCTTCCATGGCACGGCGGACCTCGACGATCTGCATGACCTTGGACTTGGTGCCGGAGGCCTCGGCCTCCAGGTCGAGCGGCCGGGTGCGCCGGGGCATCACGAACACGCCCCGGCCCTGGCGCGGTTCGACCAGGCCCGCGTTGCGCAGCCGGGAGACGGCCTCGCGGATCACGGTGCGGCTGACGCCCAGTTGCTTGACCAACTCGACCTCGGTCGGCAGCTTGTCGCCCTCGGCCAGACGTCCGGACTCGATCTCCTCCGAGAGGATCGCGGCGACCCGGTCCGCGAGCCGAATGGGGCCACTCACCTTGGAGAACATGCTCGTCAGTCTATCCGTCAGGGCCTGATCGCCACGGCTGCGGGCAGCGCCGCGGCCGTGACCGCCTCGGGGTGGTCCTCGGCGTAGGCCCGTACGACCGACTCGAAGCTCTCGTCGGGGAGCAGGCCGAGCGCCGTGGCGCGCGCGTTGTCGAAGGCGGCGGGCCAGGAGCCGACGATGGCCTCGACGGCGGGGTCGGGCGCGACCGTCACCAGGTCGGCGACGGCGTCACCGGCCACCCGGCGCAGGGTGTCGAGCATCCCGGCGACCGTGACCGTGAGCGCCGGAAGATTGACCGGCAGCCCTCCGTCGAGCTCGCCGGGACCACTGCCGCGCTCGGCCTCGGTGATGCGCAGGATGCCCTCGACGGTGCGCCTCGGCGAGGCCAGGGCGACCCGCAGATCAGGGCTGACCGGGCAGGTGGCGGGCAGACCGGAGAGGGGCTCGCGGACGATGCCGGACAGGAAGCTGGACGCGGCCGCGTTGGGCTTGCCCGGCCGCACCGACACGGTCATCAGGCGCGCCACGCGCCCGTCGACGAAGCCCCGGCGGGTGTACTCGGCGACCAACTGCTCGCAGATGCGCTTCTGCGTGCCGTAGCTGGACTGCGGCGTGGGCAGCGTCGACTCGCCGACCACCTCCGGCAGCGGCAGCGCGGCATCGGAGCCGTAGACCGCGACGCTGCTGGAGAACACCACCCGGGGCGTGGGACCGCCGGTGGCCGCCTGCGCGCGGGCGGCGTCGAGCAGCGCGCGGGTGGTGTCCAGATTGGCGCTCATGCCGAGGTCGAAGTCGGCCTCGCACTCGGAGGAGACCGCGGCCGCCAGGTGGATCAGGACGTCCACAGGCTGCGCGAAGATCTCGTCGAGGCGCTCGCTCAGGTCGCCCTGGACGACGTCCACCAGCGGATCGGCCGACAGAGGCGACTCGCTCGGCACGAACCGGTCGGCGAGCACAAGACGGTCGATGGGCGCTCCGCACAGGGTCCGCCGCTTCAGCAGGGCGTCGGCGACCTGCCGTCCCAGGAAGCCGAAGCCACCGGTGATGACGATCCTCATGCGCGTTCTCCTCGGTAGTTCTTGAGCCAGCCGAGCCCCTCGCTCGTGCCGGCCCGGGGGTTGTACTCGCAGCCGATCCATCCGTCGAAGCCGAGCTCGTCGACGACGGCGAACAGATGGTGGACGTCGAGTTCGCCCTGGTCGGGCTCGTGGCGGTCGGGCACGCCCGCGATCTGCAGATGACCGACGCGACCGGTGGGAAGGTCGCGGCGCAGTGTCGTGGTGAGGTCGCCCTCCACGATCTGGCAGTGGTAAAGGTCGAGCTGCACCTTGAGGTTCGGCGCGCCCACCTCCTGCACGATCGCGTGCGCCTCGGCCTGCCGGTGCAGGAAGTAGCCCGGCATGTCACGGCCGTTGATCGGCTCGATCAGGAGATCGACCCCCGCGGCGGCGGCCTGCTCGGCGGCCCAGGCCAGGTTGGTCAGGTAGGTGGCGCGGTGCGCGGCTCGCTCGGCGGCCGTCGCGTCCGGCGGCAGGAGACCGGCCATCACATGCACCTGGCCGCAGCCGAGCGCCGCGGCGTACTCCAGTGCCCGCTCGATCCCGGAGCGGTGCTCGGCCTCGCGGCCGGGCAGCGAGGCGATGCCCCGCTCGCCGGACTCCCAGGATCCGGGAGGTGCGTTGAACAGCACCTGCCGCAGGCCGTGGTCGTCGAGCCTGCCGCGCAGCTCGGCGGGTTCGTGGGCGTAGGGGAAGAGGTACTCGACGGCCTGGAAACCGTCCGCCGATGCCGCGGCGAAGCGGTCGAGGAAGTCGACTTCCGTGTACATCATGGACAGGTTCGCGGCGAACCTCGGCATGCGTGCTCCTGTGGTGGGGCCAGGGCCGTTGGGGCCAGGTCGAGTCCCGGTCATCGGTTGACGACGTCCTTCTTGGTGCTCAGCACGGCGACCGCGCCGACGACGAGGCTCAGGGCAAGGACGTACATCGGGATGGAGGTCGAGCCGGTGGCGTCCTTGAGGCCGCCGATCATGTACGGGCTGACGAAGCCCGCCAGGTTGCCGACCGAGTTGATCAGGGCGAGCCCGGCCGCAGCGGCGGTGCCGCCGAGGAACGCGGTGGGCAGCGACCAGAACAGCGGGGCGCAGGTGAGCACGCCGGCCGCGGCGAAGGACAGGGCGATCAGGGACAGCACCGTCGACCCGCTCCAACTGGCGGCCAGCGAGAAGCCGACGGCACCCATGAGGCTGGGGACGACCAGGTGCCAGCGGCGCTCACGGCGCTTGTCCGCGGAGCGTCCGAACAGGTTCATCGCGACGAGCGCGGCGAGGAACGGCACGGCGCTGAGCACGCCGATGGTGAAGTTGTCGTCGATGCCGGTGGACTTGACGAAGGTGGGCATCCAGAACGTCAGGGCGTACTGGCCCATCACGAAGCAGAAGTAGATGAGGCACATCAGCCACACCTTCGGGTCGCGGAAGCCGTCCCAGACCCGGCTGTGCTTCTGGTGCGCGGTGTCCTTGGCGATCGCCGCCTCCACGATGTCCTTCTCCTCGTCGGAGAGCCACTTGGCGCTGCGCACACCATTGTCGAGGTAGAACAGCGTGGCGACGCCGATGAGGAGCGCCGGGATCGCTTCCAGCAGGAACATCCACTGCCAGCCCTGCCATCCGCCGACCCCTTGGAAGCGGTCCATGATCCAGCCGGAGAGCGGGTTGCCGAAGATCCCGGCCACGGGGATCGCCGACATGAACATCGCGATGACGCGGGCCCGGCGGTGGGAGGGGAACCAGTAGGTGCAGTAGAGGATGACACCCGGGTAGAACCCGGCCTCCGCGGCGCCGAGCAGGAAGCGCAGCACGTAGAACATCGTCTCGCTGGTGACGAGCGCGAAGGCTCCCGAGATCAGACCCCAGGTGATCATGATCCGGGCGATCCAGGTGCGTGCGCCCACACGCTGCAGCATCAGGTTCGAGGGGACCTCGAAGAGGAAGTAGCCGATGAAGAACAGTCCGGCGCCGAGGCCGTACGCCGCTTCGCTCAGGCCCAGGTCGTCGGACATCTGCAGCTTCGCGAAGCCGACGTTGACGCGGTCCAGGTACGAGAAGACGTAACAGAGGATCAGGAAGGGGACGATGCGGAGAACGACCTTGCGGAACACGGCGTTCTCACGGGCGAGGTCGGGTGTCTCCGCCGTGGTGGTGGACGTGGACATGCGGAATCCTTACTGCGGCTCAGGGGATTCTCCGACGGGCGGTGCGCGATCACCAAGAGGCGCCGAACACGGCCTTGAGTTCGTCGAGAGCGGGGGAGGGGAGCGGCTCGGGGCGACGGTCGGTCAGGAGCCAGAGGCGTGCCGTTTCCTCGAGTTCTTCGAGGACGGCGAGAGCGGATGCGGCGTCCGGGCCCCAGACCACCGGGCCCAGACGGTCGAGCAGTACGGCTCTGATCGGCGTGCGTCCCGCGGCACGATCAGCGATATGGCCGGTCACCAGGTCGGCCACGCGGGGATCGCCGGGCCGGTGGTAGGGGATGAGCGGGACGTGTCCGACCTTCATGACGTAGTACGGAGTGAGGGGCGGAAGCACGTCGTCCGTGCTCCACACTCCGGCCAGGGTGAGTGCGACCAGCTGCGTGGAGTGGGTGTGGATGACGAACCGTGCCGTGGGGTCGGCGGCACAGATACGCCGGTGCAGGGTGAGGGTCTTGCTGGCACGGTCGCCCGCGATCTGCTCGCCTGCGGCGTCGACCAGGGCCAGGCGCTCCGGGTCGAGGAAACCCAGGGCGGCGTCGGTGGGGGTGATCAGGTGGGAGTCGCCGAGCCGTGCGCTGATGTTGCCCGCGCTGGCGTGGACATAGCCCCGGGCGAAGAGGCTTGTGCCCACCCGGACGATCTCGGCGCGCGCGTCGTCGACGTCGCGCGCGGCCGGGCTCGGGAGCTGCGTCATGCCGACTCCCGGGCGAGGTGGGTGAAGGACGAGGTGAAGAAGTCGGGGCCGCCGAAGTTGCCGGACTTCAGCGTGATGTGGAGCGTGTCCCCGCCGGGCAGGGCCGCGGCGCACCACGGCACACCGGGGTCGATCTGCGGTCCGATGCGCAGACCCGTCAGGCCCAGCGCCTGGACGACCGCGCCCGAGGTCTCGCCGCCGGCGACGACGAGCTGCCGGACACCGAGCCCCACGAGCCCCTGGGCGACGCGGGCCAGGGTCTGCTCGACGAGCTCACCGGCCTCGGCGACACCGAGGCGGCCCTGGACGTTCTTGACCGCGTCCGGCGCCTCGGTGGAGTAGACGAGCACCGGCCCGTCGGCCAGATGGGCGGCGGCGAAGGCCAGGGCCTGCCCGGCCACGTCGTCGCCGTCCGCGATCCGCAGCGGATCCACGCTGAACGCGGGCCTGCCGCTCCGCAGGAACTCCCGGACCTGACCATTGGTCGCACTGGAGACCGATCCGGAGACGACCGCCTGATGCCCGGTGGGCCGGGGCAGCCGGGCCGCGGCGGGGGACGGCTCGAAGCCCCAGTTCGCGGGCAGGCCGATCGCCAGACCCGACCCTGCGGTCACCAGCGGCAGCCCCTTGACCGCCGTGCCAAGGCGTACGAGATCGTCGTTCGAGACGGCGTCGACGATCGCGGCGCCGATGCCCTCCTCGCGCAGCGCATCGATGCGCTGCCCGATCGCCTCGGCACCGGCGGCGACCACGGTGTGGTCGATGAGACCGACCGGGCGCGCGGTCTGCGCGCCGAGCACGGAGACCAGGTTGGAGTCGGTCATCGGCGTCAGGGGGTGATGGCGCATGCCGCTCTCGCTCAGCAGCACGTCCCCGACGAAGAGATGGCCCTTGAAGACGGTGCGCCCGTTGTCGGGGAACGCCGGGGTCGCGACCGTGAAATCGGTGCCGAGGGCGTCCATCAGGGCCTCGGTGACGGGCCCGATGTTGCCGGCCCGCGTCGAGTCGAAGGTCGAGCAGTACTTGAAGTAGATCTGCTCCGCGCCCGCCGACCGCAGCCACTCCAGCGCCCGCAGCGAGGCCTCGACGGCGTCGGAGGCCGGGGTGGTCCGCGACTTGAGCGCGATGACGACCGCGTCAGCGTCGAGCGGTCCATCGGCTCCGGTCCGCGGTACGTCGATCAGCTGGATCACGCGCATGCCCGCACGCACCAGGTTGTTGGCCAGGTCCGTGGCGCCGGTGAAGTCGTCGGCGATGCAACCGAGTCGGATTCCCATGTCAGCCCTCCGACTTCTCGGTCTGTCCGGGCAGCTCGATGCCCGGGAAGATCTTGATCACCGCGCTGTCGTCCTCGCCGCCGAGACCGGAGGCCGACGCCTGCAGGAACATCTGATGGGCGGTGGCCGCCAGAGGGAGGGGGAACTTCTCCGGTCGGGCCGCGTCGAGCACGAGCCCCAGGTCCTTGACGAAGATGTCGACCGCGGACAGCGGCGTGTAGTCCCCGGCGAGCACGTGCGCCATGCGGTTCTCGAACATCCAAGAGTTGCCCGCGCTGTGCGTGATGACCTCGTAGAGCGCATCGGCGGGGACGCCCGCCTTGATGCCGAGCGCCATCGCCTCGGCCGCCGCGGCGATGTGCACACCCGCGAGGAGCTGATTGACGACCTTGACCTTGGAGCCGATCCCGGCTTCGTGGCCCAGCCGGTAGACCGTGCTGCTCATGGCTTCGAGCACCGGATCGGCGATCGCGTACGCCGTGGGGGCGCCCGACGTCATCATGGTGAGCTCGCCGCTCGCGGCCCGTGCGGCGCCGCCGGAGATGGGGGCGTCCAGGTAGAGCACGCCACGCTCGGCCAGACGCCGTTCGAGCTCGGCGGACCAGGTGGGGTCGGCCGTGGAGCACATGACGTAGACGGAACCCGGATGCAGCCGCTCGGCCGCGCCGTCGGCGCCGAACAGGACCGACTCGACCTGCGCCGCGTTGACCACGACGCCGACCAGGACGTCGACCGAGGCCGCAAGGTCACCGGCGGAGGCGAAGGCGGTGCCGCCGTCCTCGGCGAAGGCCGATGCCACATCGGGGCGCAGGTCATGAACACCCACATCGAAGCCCGCGTCCCGCAGGCTGCGCGCCATGCCGAGCCCCATGGCCCCCAGCCCCACCACGCCCACGCGTGGCAGTGCCGGCCTGTCGTGGTCGTTCATGCCCGTCCTCGTCTCGCTGTGCTGTGCCGTCCGGGGTGCGGCCCGGCTCTGAATCCGTGCGGCGATCGGGTCATATGATGACCTGAGGATGTGGGATGGCGCACTGTGATGCCGGTCACATGCCGGGTGATGGCGTGGCCGGTGGCTGCCTGACGGGTGAGGAGTGCGTCCGGCCGCTCTCGGCGACCGGCGCGCAAGTCCCCTCGCCCGGCAGCCACTTGACGTGGTGTCAGTCACCGGTGACGTACGACGGGTGCGACTGCCCTGGCGTACGTGCACGTGCGGGCGGAGCCTGGCCGGCGGACCTTCAGGAGTGCGTCTGCCCCATGCCGGCGAACCATCGGGCCGCCACGGCGGCGACCTCGTCCAGTGCCTGCGGTTCCTGGAACAGGTCCGTGGCGTCGGGGATCACGCGCAGCCGGTTGAGGGGACGCAGCCGATTGGCCGTTTGCCGGTTGAGCCGCAGCACCTCGGTGTCGCGGCCCCCTGCGAGCAGCAGGACCGGCGCGCACACCTGGCCGAGCACGTCGTCTCCTGCCAGATCGGGGCGGCCGTCGGGGCAGACCACCGTGTCCACGATGCCGGGCCGGGCGGCCGCGGCGCCGAGCGCGGCAGCCCCGCCCGTGCTGGCCCCGAACAGGCCGAGCGGCAGATCGGTGGCACGGGCGGCGAGCCAGTCCACGGAAGCGATCAGACGGTGCGTCAGCAGACCGATGCCGCAGTGATGCCGGGCGGTCGCCCAGTCCGCGGCCTCTTCGTCGGCGGTGAGCAGGTCGATGAGCAGCGTCCCGAGCGCGGCGTCCTGCAGCGCGTCGGCCACGGCCCGGTCGCGAGGGCTGCGCCGGGAACTGTCGCTGCCGTGGGCGATGATCGCGACGCCGAGCACCGTGTCCGGAAGGGTCAGTTCACCGATGATTGCCCCCTCGCCGCTGGACACGGTGACGGTCTCGGACAGCATAGGACCTCCGGATTCCGGGGACGGGTGTGTGCCGGGTACCCCGCGCGGTTCTCACTACGCGGCGACCTCTGGGGGTGCGCTGGTGAGGAGGCCAGGACGCGCTCGGGATCAGCGGGGACGGGTCCGCGACGTGCGCCGGGAAGGCATTTCGCCCCACGGCTGCCCCGGCCCCGCCGTTTCCGCGTCGAGAGCGCGCCGGGCCCGGACGAGGGCACGGCCCCCGGCGGCGTACCACTGGTGCCCGAGCAGCACGGCAAGGGCGATGCCGACCACGTCCCCGCCGTAGTACATGACGTACGACGCGAGGTGCAGGTCGGACGCGGCATAGGAGGTGCCGGGCGGGCCCGTGGCGTACAGCGACTTGGCCAGGATGCCGTGCGCGGCCGCCGCGGCCAGCAGGGCAACGCCCCGCAGCGCGAACCCTGCCCGGTGGCGCAGCGGGTCCAGTGCCAGGACGGCGAAGGCGAACAGCACGCCTGAGGCCAGCAGATGAGCGCTGACGAGTGCGTGCAGCCAGGGCCGGTGGTGGCCGGCGGCAAGGAGCGGCGTGCGGTACACCGCCCACAGTCCCGCGCTGTGCAGGAGCGCGGCCGACGGCGGCCACACGAGCAGGGACGCGGGCCGGGAGCGTACGCAGGACAGCAGCCGCCGCCGAGGTCCCACCGGCAGGGCGCGCAGCGCCAGCGTCACGGGCCGGCCGAGCACGAAGAGCAGCGGCGCGGTCATGCCGATGCCCAGATGGGTGGCCATGTGCCCGGTGAACGGCGGCCACCCGTCCCATGGAGCGACCAGCGAGACGACGAGCACCGCGCCGCCCGCGCAGAACGCCGCGTCACGCCGGTGCGGCCAGCGGTCGCCGCGCCGGCGCAACCGCCCGGCCGCCGCGACATAGCCGAGGCAGCCCGCGGCCACCACCAGCGCGAAGGCCGTCATCGGCGGGCCCGGACCAGCAGCAGTGCGCCGACGAGCAGGAACAGCACGGCGATCACGTTCCAGGTCCAGTCGTAGGGTGCGAGGTCCACGCCGTAGCGGATCTGGTGCAGCTCCAGAGCCTTGTGCTGGAACGTGCCGTCGTACAGCTGAAAGCCACCGAGGCCCAGACACAGGCCCGACCACCAGGCGGTGAGGTGCCGGGCACTCCGGCGCCACAGATCCGCGTACAGGAACAGGCCCGCCACCATCGCCAGCCAGCCGAAGGCATGGAAGATCCCGTCGGACACCAGCCCGGCCTCGCTCGATGCCTTGTCGTAGAAGTGGTGCCAGTGCAGCAGCTGGTGGAACACCGTCTCGTCGACGAAGGCCGCGAGCCCGACGCCGACCAGCGCCCCGGAGAGCAGGGACCGCCCTCTCACCGGTCCGCGCCCCTGTGCGCGGCGCCCTTGATGAGTTGCTGCTCACGGGGATGGAACGTCATGCGGGTCTCCTCGGCGTTCGGCGTCCGGCGGGAAAGCGAGGCGCCGAGTACCCGGAAGCGGAAGGACAGACCGTCGCATTCGCGCCGATGTGCCGCCTGACACGGGGGCCTGGGGGCCTGGCACGAAGGCCTGACGCGGACGTCCGGCACGGTCGCCCGGTGCGGCGGTGCCCTCAGTGACGCCGGTGGGCGTTGAGCCGGGCGGCCTGGCGCGTCAGGTGGTCGCGTTCGGCGAGGTTGGGCGCCTTCTGGGCCGCCTCGGCGTACAGCTTTGCCGCCGTCGCCAGGTCGCCGTCACGCTCGTGGAGGTACGCGGCCACCGCGGCGTACCGGGGCAGCGAGTCGTCCAGCGTCGCGAGCGCCGAAAGACCGGCGCGTGCTCCGTCCGCCTCGCCGACGGCCACCGCGCGGTTCAGCCGGACGACCGGGCTGTCGGTGAGTCGTGCGAGCTCGTCGTACCACTCGACGATCTGCACCCAGTCGGTCTCCTCGGCGGTGGGCGCGTCGGCGTGGAGCGCCGCGATGGCGGCCTGGGCCTGGAACTCGGCAAGGCGGTCACGGGCGAGGGCCGCCTGCAGGATGCCGATGCCCTCGGCGATCGACTCCGTGTCCCACCGGCCGCGGTCCTGCTCGGCGAGCGGCACCAGGCTGCCGTCGGGCGCGGTCCGTGCGGCGCGCCGGGCGTGGTGGAGCAGCATGAGGGCGAGCAGCCCCGCCACCTCGGGGTGGTCGATCGCGGCCGCTAGCTGCCGGGTGAGCCGGATGGCCTCGGCGGCGAGGTCGACGTCGCCGGAGTAGCCCTCGTTGAAGACCAGGTAGAGGACGCGCAGCACGGTGGCGACGTCGCCGGTCCGGTCGAACCGCACGCCGGAGACGGTGCGCTTGGCCCGGCTGATGCGCTGCGCCATGGTCGCCTCGGGCACCAGGTAGGCCTGGGCGATCTGCCGGGTGGTGAGCCCGCCGACGGCGCGCAGCGTGAGCGCGACCGCGGACGACGGAGTCAACGACGGGTGGGCGCACAGGAAGTAGAGCTGGAGCGTGTCGTCCACGGTGGGAGCGGGCCCCGGCACCGGCTCCTCTTCGACGAGGTCCTCACGCCGACGGCGGGCGGTGTCCGCCCGCGTCGCGTCGAGGAACTTGCGCCAGGCCACGGTGACAAGCCAGCCCTTGGGATCCCGCGGCGGGTCGGCCGGCCAGACGCGGACAGCCTCGACCAGCGCTTCCTGCACGGCGTCCTCGGCCGCCGCGAAGTCGGCTCCGCGGCGGCCGAGAATGCCGAGCACGCTCGGCGTGAGGCTCCGGAGCAGGGCCTCGTCCACGTCGGAGGTCACTCCGTGACGGTGGGATGCGCGCCCAGGAACGGACGCAGCTCCAGCCACTCGTGGATCGGCTTCCCGCCCGCGCCGGGGGCGGCCGACAGCTCCCCGGCCAGCTCGACGGCGCGCTCGTAACTGTCGACGTCGATCACCATCCACCCGGCGATGACGTCCTTGGTCTCGGCGAACGGCCCGTCGGTGACCGGCGGGCGCCCTTCACCGTCGAACCGGACGAACGTCCCCTCGGGCGCGAGCGCCTGACTGTCGACGAACTCACCGGTCCCCTCGAGCCGGTCCGCGAAGTCCCTCATGTACTGCACGTGGGCCGAGATCTCCTCAGGCGTCCACTGGTCCATGGGCACGTCGTTGACCGAAGCCGGAGCGCCGCGGTAGTGCTTGAGCAGCAGGTACTTGGGCATCGTGTTTCTCCTCGGTACTGGTGCGACCCATTGTGGTCACATTCACCACGGGGACGGAGCGGGCCACGGATTCTCGACATCGTCGGCCGAATCTTTTTCTGGAGAGTGAGACGCCCGCTCCTCCACCTGCGCACTGGGCGCCCGGGAGTGCGCACGATTGCCGCTACCCTCCCGGCCCTGGCCGGTCTCTTCCGGAAGCACCGCAGCCACCGTCTGGCCCACGCGCGGCAGTTCGTGCACGATCAGCTTCCCGGTTGTGACATGTCGGCAGGGCTGGCCGGACTGCCGGAAGAGCAGCGGGACCTCGTCCGTGACCTGGCCTGGTTCTACGACAACCTGGGCGCTCTGGTGGCTCATGGAGTCGTGGACATCGAGCCTGTTTCCGGATACCTCGGCGGCTCGGTGATCTCCGTGTGGGAAGGCATGATGCCGCTCGTGGAAGCGGAGCGCGGGAAACGAGCCGCGCAGGCCATGCCGGACCCGAATCGCTGGCAGGAGTACTTCGAGAACCTCTATCACCTCGTGCGTGAACTCCCCGCCGACCGGGCCCGTGCGCAGACCAGGCTGTGGCGGATACCGCCGCAGCCCTGATCGGCGCCCATGGGCGATGCCGCTGTACCGCCGCGGCGTGCAGCACCTCGCCGGACCCTCGCCGGAGCCTCGTCAGACCTTCCAGGACCTGATTTGATCGGCGACCGCGTAGACGCTGATGCGGCTCTCGCGGATCTTTCGTACGAGGTCGGACAGTGCTCCGTAGGGCGGGTCTATGCCCTCGCCTGACTGGTCCATGTACTGGGCCGCGACGAACGCCGCGTACAGGCTGTTGCGGTACGGCAGTGGTTCCAGGCGCACGATGGTGTGCAGCAGGGCGGCGGCGCGCCAGGCGGCGTCCGGGTCGGCGGATTCCAGGGTCGGCAGTTTCGTCTTGTGGCGGGCGACCGCGGCGACCAGCGCGGAGTAGTCCGACACGGACATGTCCTCGGGGGAGACGGCGAACTCCTGGACGTCCAAGAGCCAGGCGACGTCGACGAACAGAACCATCAGGCGGCCGCGGACCCCTCGTGACGCGCGGAGGGGGGAATCTCCTCGGGGTTGGCCGCGTCGAACTCGGCACGCAGCCTGTCGGCCCACAGGGAGGCGCCTGCGACGAACTTCTGGCGCTCCATTTCACGGATCCCGAGGTCGTGCAGGTACTGCTTGAGGCTCTTGCCCTCGGCCGCCGCGGCCGCGCGGACGCCCTTGAGCTCCTCGTCGGTGAAAGTCACGTTCAGAGACGGCATGTCTCCAAGGTACCAACTAGGTACCTGTCGGGGGAGTGTCTCCCCCGACAGCGCCGGAATCGGGCTGTGGCAGCAAGGGGAAGAGCCTGGTGATGAGGGCCACCGGGCGGGCGCCGTCCGGCCTGGCCAGCGGGCGTTGTTCGCGGGCCTGGTAGGGGGTCAGTGCTCGGCGGACGGTGTCCGCGACCTGGTTCATCTCCTCGGGCGTCAGGTAGGCGATGGCGCTGAAGGCCTCGTCGCGGCGCCATTCGGCCGGCGCCTGGTCGCGCTGGGCGAGCCAGCGCTGCCAGCTCTCGTCCTCGAGGCCGCGAGCCAAGTCACCGAACTGCTCCTCGGCGGGTGCGCCGGCGGCGGGGTGGTGCTGCTTCAGGCGCCAGGGGCGTGCGCGTCCCCCGTGGTGAGGAGCTTCCTCGATGTGTCCGTGCCGTGCGAGCTGCCGCAGGTGGAACGAGCAGAGCCCCGAGCTGTGGCCGAGCCGGGCGGCGGCTTCGGTCGCCGTGACGGTGCCGACTTCGGCCAGCAGGTCCATCAGGGCCGTACGCACCTCGTGCTCGCGCAGTTCGTCGCCGGTGTCCCGCGTCCGGCGGCCTGGGGAGGGAGAGGGGGTGAGGTCATCTTCAGTCACTTTGCAAAGTCTGGTACTTTGCAAAGCCAAGTGCAAGGGGTTGGGCCGCGGTGTCGTCCGTCATCCGCGGAGTGCGGCGTATGGCGTGCGGCGTATGGCGTATGCAGAAGGGGAGGCGTCATGTCTGTTCCGTCCCGTCCCGTGGACCGGCGAGTCCGTGTGCAGGGCCGGCCCGTCGACACGTATCCCGCCCTGTCGCCGGAGGCGGAACGGGGTTCGGTGCGCCGGGTCACGGTGGTGGGGGAGGACGTCCTGAGCCGTCCGTGCCTGGAGGTGACCGAGTTCGGAACCGCGGAACTGTCGGCGCTCATCGACGACATGTTCCTGACGATGTACGTGGCCGACGGCGCAGGCCTCGCCGCCAACCAGGTGGGCGTCGCCCTGCGGCTTTTCGTGTACGACTGCCCGGACGACGACGGGATCCGGCACGTCGGCCACATCGTCAACCCCGTTCTGGACCTGCCCGATCCGGGCAGCCGCCGACTCGTCGACGAGTTCGAGGGCTGCCTGTCGGTGCCCGGTGCCACCATGGCGGTGTCCCGCACCGATCGGTCCGTCGTGCGCGGGTCGGACAAGGACGGCAACCCTCTCGTCATCGAGGGGACGGGCTACTTCGCCCGGTGCCTGCAGCACGAGGCCGACCATCTCGTCGGCCACACGTATCTTGACCGCCTCTCCAAGCGGGACCGCAGGGACGCCCTGCGGCAGATGGAAGACCGCCGCGATGACGTCTTCGCGCAACGGGCCGCCAAGGCCGACACTTTGAGGGCTTGAGGGCTTGAGGGCGGCATACCGCCACGGCCCTCTCGCGTCCGGTGTCTCAGAGCTCGGCGCAGGCTTCGCCGATCGCCTGGTCCAGCATCGTCAGGCCGAGCGAGAGTTCGTCCTCGGTGGCCGTCAGCGGCGGCGCCATCCGCAAGACCCCGCCCATGCCCGCGAGTTGGACGATGTTCATGTGCAGGCCCAGTTCGAGGCAGCGCCGTGTGACCCGCGCCCCCAGCTCGTTCGAATGCCGCTTCGTCTCGCGGTCGACGACGAGTTCCAGCCCGGCCAGCAGACCCCTGCCGCGGATGTCGCCGACGACCGCGTGCCGCTCGGCGATGTCCGTCAGGCCCTGGTGGAGGAACGCGCCCAGCGACCGGGCGCGTTCGTCGAGCCGCTCGCCGATCAGGACGTCGAGGACGGTGTTGCCGACCGCGGCGACCAACGGGTCGGCGACGTGCGTGGTGAAGAACAGGAACCCGCGCTCGTACGCCTCCTGCTCGATCTCGGCGCTGGTCACCACGGCCGCCAGGGGCAGCCCCGCTCCCAGCGTCTTGGAGAGCGTGAGGATGTCGGGGACGACGCCGTCGCGCTCGAACGCGTACCAGGTCCCGGTCCGGCACAGACCGGTCTGGGCCTCGTCGAGGATCAGGAGCATGCCGCGTTCCCTGCATTTGGCGTGCAGGGCCGCGAAGTATCCGGCCGGGGGCTCGATGATTCCGCCCGAGCTGAGAATCGGCTCGACGAGGCACGCGGCCAGGCTGCCGGTCGACTGGGCGTCGATCAGGTCGAAGGCGAAGTCCAGCTGGCGGCGCCAGTCAAGCGAGCCGTCGTCCGTCGTGAAGTCGGGCCGGTACGTGTTCGGCACGGGGATGGCGAAGTTGCCCGGTGCGCCCGGTCCGTAGCCCTTGCGCCCCGCGCTGTAGGTCGCGGACGCGGCGGCCTGCGTCATGCCGTGCCAGGACCGCGCGAAGGAGACGATCTCGTGCTTGCCCGTGACGAGTTTGGCCATCCGGATCGCGGCCTCGTTGGACTCGGCGCCGGTCGTCAGGAGCAGAGCCTTCTCCAGGGGCGCGGGCAACGTGTCGGCAAGGCGTCGGGCGAGGTCGACCACCGGGCGGCTGAGCATGCCGCTGAAGAGGTGGTCGAGCGACGCGACCTGCCGCTGGACGGTGGCGACGATCTCCGGGTGCGAGTGGCCCAGGATCGCGCTCATCTGGCCGGAGGTGAAGTCGAGGATCTTCCGGCCGTCCGCGGTGAACAGGAAGCTCCCGGCGGCACGTTCGATGATCTCGTGGGTGAACTCGCCGCCGTAGCGCACGAGATGCCTCTCGGCATCGGCCCAGAAGGTGTCGGTGGACGCGGGAGCGGTCGTCGAAGCGGTCATGTCGCCGACGGTAGGCGGCAGCCGAGCGACACGTCCATCTCACGATTCCGGCTTTCCTGTTCGGCAGAACCGCACAACAATGGGAGCGTGATGAACCCCTGGAGACTGCGACTGCTGAGCCAGCTCGACATGCTCGGAACCGTCCGGGCGGTCGCCCAAGCCGCCAACCTGAGCCCGTCGAGCGTGTCGCAGCAGCTCGCCGTGCTCGAGGCCGAGACGCACACGCAGCTCCTCGAACGCACAGGGCGCAGGGTCCGGCTGACCCCGGCCGGGCTGATCCTCGCGCGGCGGGCGCGGGCGATCCTCGATCACATGGGCAGCGTGGAGGCGGAGCTGCGCGGGTTCGGCGAGGAACCGGCCGGTCTGGTGCGGCTCGGGGCGTTCCAGAGCGCGATTCACACCATGGCCGTTCCGGCGGTGAGCCGGCTGGCGCGCGAGCATCCGCACCTCGACGTCGAACTGCTCGAGCTGGAGCCGCACGCGAGCATGCCCGCGCTGCGGGGCGGCGACGCGGACATCATCATCACGACCACGGACTTCGACGAGCTGCCGCTGGGGCCGGACCTGGATATCGTGCCGCTGGCCACGGACCCGGTCCTGCTCGTCGTCCCGCCCGATCACCCCGCGGCCGGGCGCGGCGCCGTGGACCTCGCGGCCTACGCTGACGAGCCGTGGGCGTTCGACATCCCGCAGTCGTACATGGCCAATCTCGCGCTGCGTCTGTGCCGTCAGTCGAGCTTCGAGCCGCGCGTGGTCTGCCGGTTCAGCAACTACATGATGACCTTGCAGCACGTCGAGGCCGGCCTTTCGATCGCCCTCTTGCCGGGCCTTGCGGTCGACCGCCGCTATCACGTCGCCACCAGAGAACTCGCGACTCCCGTGACACGCACCATCACGGCGGCGATCCGGCGAGGCTCACCGCCCCGCGCGGCGGTGAGCGCCGTGCTGGAGGCGCTGCGCCACCATCCGGAGCTGCCGTTGCCGTCGCCGGGCGGGAGTGACTAGCCGAAGATGTCGAAAGTCAGGTCCTCGTTGACGAGTACGACCCGGCCGTCGGCCTTGACGCCGGCGACGACCGGGTGCTCCTCCAGGAGCGACGGGAGCGGTGTGGTCATCAAAGGGGTCTCGGGGTCTCCTGGAGTGCGGCACGGCAGCAAGGCCCCTCAGGGTACGGGTGACCTGGTCCGACGACGATTTCCTCACTGGAGGAGCCCGGGAGAAGCCCGGGAGGAGCCGAGCGGGGCCGATTGTCAGTGGTGGCTGGGAGTGTGGGATGCATGGACAGGGACGAGGAGTTGCTGCGCGGCCGGGTCTACGGCCAGGACCACGACGACCCCCGGCAGGGCCCACAGCCGGGACGGGACTACGCCGAGCTGGTCGGCGGCCCGCTCGACGGCCTGCTGCTCGACATCACCGGCTGGACGAAGGGCGAGATCGACACCGGCGTCGCCCTGCCCACGGAGCTCGGGCAGTTCGGTGCCGGCGGGCGGGCGATGTACGACCCGCGGTCGGGCGATCCGCGCCCCTGTGACCGGCGCCGCTGGGACTGGTCCGGCGACACCCCCTGACAACTGCCGGATCCGGGGTCGGTGGGCAGCGGGCGCGGTGCGGGCGATAGCGGCTGCTTCTCACTGCTCCTGGCGGGGGGAGACGTCGATCTCATGGTCCACCGCCCACTTCCAGTACTCCCTGATCGTCCGGCCGTCGGACGCGGCGACCGCGGCGATCGTCCGGGCCGGAGCGTTGAGGTCGGTGACAAGGGCCGGGGTGGTCTCCAGGAGGACGGCGTGGCTCTGTCCGTCCGGTACACGTCCGGTCGCGAAGACGTAGGAGGCGCCCTCCGTCAACGGCTCGTCTCCCTGGTAGTAGCTGACCGTGGTGGTGTCGCGAACGGCCCCCTTGAAGACCTGGCCGACGCGGACGGCGTACAGGTCGGAGAAGACGCCGTAGATGTCACGCTCGCCCGTCCGGCTCACCACCGTGCCGAGGAAGACGTCGTCGGCCGTGCCCGCCACCTGCCGGGCATCCTGGGGGTCGTAAAGAGTGACCGCCTCCGTGGGGCCGCTGCTCTCCCTGGGCCCGGTGAGGCTGTACAGACTCCAGACGGCGCCTCCCAGTACCGTCAGTGCTGCCGCGGCGACGGCCAGACGGCGGCGAACCTCGCTCATTGCTCTGCCTTTCAGCCCCACAGCGCGTGGTAGTTCCGCCGGTCTCGCGACGTCGGCGTTCCGTCGGAGGACATGTCGTAGATGTGTGGAGCCATCAACGAGCCGTAGGACGAAGGGTTCTTGTGGCAGAACCCCAGGGCGTGGCCGAGCTCATGCGCGGCGATCTTCTGCCGGGACCTGGTGTCCCCGTACTGCTTGCCGGGCCCCAGGTACGCCTTGTTCAGCCGCAGACTGTCGGTGCCCTGAAGCCCTTTCCAGAGCCCGAGGATGTTCTTCCACGGAGGCCTGGAGGTGTTGACGTCCGACCATTCCAGATCGGCGTAGCGCGTCGCGTCGTCGGCGGGGAACTTCACCCGATCGAGCCCGTTTGCCGTCCAGGCCTTCTGGGCGTGCCGTCGTGCGCCGTCGAACCGCGTCGCGTCCTCCCAGGCGATCTCCCCGCCGTCGACTGACGACCGCCCCCGCGAGTCCTTCAGTCCGTTCACGCACGCGGCAAGGGCCGTGGCTTGGGCGGAGGAGGGTTGCGCGGTGACCATGACCAGAGCCAGCGCTGTGGCGGAGAGCAGGGCGCTTCCAGGCCCTGGGCCCACGGCCCGCGGATGGGGATCGCGCAGGGCGCCAAGGTTGGTTGGCGGGCGACCGGCAGGGACTCGGGCGGGGCGGGCAGTCGGCAGAAGGCGTGAGGGCACAGGACTCCGTTCGATGGGCACGCTGTGGAATCTTCGTAGCGTGCCGACGGCGAAGGCAGGGTGGCGACAGGCTGCACCTCACTCGTACGAGAGGCCTTCCAACGGCCGGTGGTACGGCAGGTGGAGGCGCTGACCTCCTCCCGCCCGACCCGGCATGAGACCCGTACGCGCACAGCTCGTAGAGTCGCAACAGTGAACGAGAACAACACCTTTGACACCCCGGGCGCTCCCGATCGCGACCTGCCGATGCTGACCGCCGCCCAGGCCGCCCGTCTGCGCGGCCTCACCGCCCCGTACGCGCAGGACGGCCACAGCTACTCCCTGCACAACCTGGCGCACCAATGCCGCCAGGCGCCGGAAGAGCGCTGGCCCGAGGTGGTCGCCGCCCACTTCGGCGCCCTGCAGGCGGGCAGCCGCGGCGGCGAGAGCGCCGCGGATCTCCTTCGTGGCGTGCACGCGCGGCTGTTGCCCACGGATTCGCTCACCCCGGAGATCGCAGGTGCCATGCGCTACGCCCGCGTGGTGGCCGACGGGCTGGTGTTCGCGTACGCCCTGGACATGCCCACCAGCGTGCGGATGCTCACCGACACCGACGTGGAGCGTGCCGGAATGGAGGAGTTGGGACAGGCGGCCCACGCGAACCTGATGCGCGTGCCCGTCCAGCACGAGGAAGTGCCGCTCCAGGGAGGGGCGTTGCTGCACTCCGTGTACGGCGACTCCCCGTTCGTCGCGAGCAAGGCGCTGTTCCTGTCCGAGGTCGCCCGGCAGGTCAGTGGCGAGTCGCTCCCGGACGCCGGGGCTCTCGTCGTGGTGCCCACCCGGCATCTGCTGGCGTACCACCCGATCGTCGACGGCTCCGTGGTCGACGCCGTCAACAGCCTTGCCGCGTACGCCCTCGGTGCCCATGAGGACGGTCCGGGCGAGCTGTCACCGCGGGTCTACTGGTGGCACCGGGGCGGCCTGACCTCGCTCACGGCCATCGACCACGACACCCGTTCCTTCTCCTTGCGGCCGCCGCCGGAACTCCTCGCCCTGATGAAGGGCCTGGTCCGTCTCGACCGTGCCGGGCGCATGGACACCCCCACGGCTGCCAAGGCGCCCGACGCCGCCGCACTCACCCGCACCACGGCCGAGGCGATAGCCCGCCTCGCCGAGGACGAGGACCCGTCCGGACTCGGCGACGCCTTCGCCTCGGCGCTCACGCTCAGCCACGCCCACTGCGCCACCGACCCCGACGCGGCTCACGTCGACACCTGGGATGCCTGGGCCACTGCCGTGCAGCTCGGCTCGGCGCTGTTCACCGGTGCGCAGGCGCAGGAGTGCCGTCTGGGTGAGGATCGCGTGCGGCAGCTGCCCGCCACCCCCGCGGCGCCGCCCGCGGACGCGCGTGCCTGGCTCGACGCCTTCTACGTCGCCGTCGCGTGCCGTCAGAAGGACCGGGCCGACCGGCTGTGCGAAGTACCGCTTGAGGTCCTGCGGCAGGACGACTCCGTCGACGCGTACATACTGCACTGGATCGACACGCTCCAGACCTACTGGGCCGAGCGCCCGATGGACGACGTCGTGGGCAAGCTGATCACCACCATGGAGACGTCCCAGCCCGCGTCCCTGACCCACACACCGAAGGACCTCGCGGACCTCATCGACCACCAGCCGGTCGCTCTCTTCCACCGTCTGGTCACCCGCGACCACGACGCCTTCGCCGAGGCACTGGCCGAAGCCCTCGCCCACCACGGCACCTACTGGGGCGACTCGGCGGCGCCGCGCGCCCGGGTGGCGCTGGGGCCGCTGGCCATGGCCAGTCTGGCGTACGACCACGGATTCCCCGTCGCCCTCAAGCAGCCCTACCTGCCCACGTATCTGCTCAACCGCGAACGGATCGAGTCCATGCCGAGCTGCTGAGTCCCTGCCCGGCGGCGGCCCGAGCCGCGTCCGGTTCCAGGACGCTGAAACCGTCGTGAAACCCCGCTGAATGCGGCCTGCCGCAATCTCTGCGGCATGACGACAACGACATCGCCCTCCCTCGCCATCGCGGCCACGGGGCTGCGCAAGGCTTACGGGGACAAGACGGTCCTCGACGGCATCGACCTGGAGGTGCCGACCGGTACCGTCTTCTCCCTGCTCGGCCCGAACGGCGCCGGCAAGACCACCGCCGTCAAGGTCCTCTCCACCCTCATCGGTGCCGATGCCGGGGACCTGCGGGTCGGTGGCCACGACCTGGCCACCGACCCGCACGCGGTGCGGGCCGCGATCGGCGTCACCGGGCAGTTCTCCGCGGTCGACGGGCTCATCACCGGCGAGGAGAACATGCTCCTCATGGCGGACCTGCACCATCTCCCCAAGCGCGAAGGGCGGCTGGCCGCCGCCGAGTTGCTGGCACGCTTCGACCTCACCGAAGCCGCGAAGAAGCCTGCCTCCACCTACTCCGGCGGCATGAAGCGCCGTCTCGACCTCGCCATGACCTTGGTCGGCAACCCGCGCATCATCTTCCTCGACGAGCCGACCACCGGCCTCGACCCGCGCTCCCGCCACACCATGTGGGCCATCATCCGCGAGCTGGTCTCCGGGGGCGTCACCGCTTTTCTGACCACGCAGTACCTGGAAGAGGCCGACGAACTCGCCGACCGCATCGCGGTGTTGAACGACGGCACGATCGCCGCCGAGGGAAGCGCCGACGAGCTCAAGCGGCTCATCCCCGGCGGACACGTCCGACTCCGCTTCACCGACCCGGCCGCCCACCGATCCGCCGCCCGCGCCCTGCGGGAAGTCACCACGGACGACGCCATGCTCACGCTGCAGATCGCCAGCGACGGCAGCCAGCGCGAGCTGCGCTCGATCCTCGACCGGCTCGATTCCGAGGGCATCGAGGCCGACGAACTGACCGTGCACACCCCCGACCTCGACGACGTGTTCTTCGCCCTGACCGGCGGCACACCCGTGCCGAGCCGGCCCGACACGGCCAAGGAGACCGTCCGATGAGCACCCTCTCCCTGGCCGCACAGGACTCGTCCACGATGCTGCGCCGCAACCTCCTGCACGCCCGGCGCTACCCCTCCCTCACCCTGAACATCCTGCTGACACCGATCGTCCTGCTGCTGCTCTTCGTCTACGTCTTCGGCGACGTGATGAGCGCGGGCATCGGGGGTGGCGGCGCCGACCGCTCCGACTACGTCGCCTATCTCGTCCCGGGCATCCTGCTGATGACCATCGGCGCCACCCCGGCGGGAACCGCGGTGTCCGTCTCCATGGACATGACCGAGGGCATCATCGCCCGCTTCCGCACGATGGCCGTCCACCGCGGCGCGGTGCTCATCGGGCATGTCGTCGGCAGCGTGCTGCAGGGGATCATGAGCGTGGTCCTCGTCGGCGCCGTCGCCGTGGCCATCGGATTCCGCTCCACCGACGCCACGGCCCTGGAGTGGCTCGCGGCGTTCGGGCTGCTGGTGCTGGTCGCCACGGCGTTCACCTGGATCGCGGTCGGGATGGGGATGGCAAGTCCGAACCCCGAGGCCGCCAGCAACAACGCGCTGCCGCTCATGATCCTGCCGCTCATCTCCAGCGCCTTCGTCCCCGTCGACGCGATGCCGGGCTGGTTCCGGCCGATCGCCGAGTACCAGCCGTTCACACCGGCCATCGAGACGCTGCGCGGCCTGCTGCTCGGCAGCGGGATCGGCAACAGCGGCTGGATCACGGTCGGCTGGTGCCTGGGCCTTGCCGCACTCGGCTACAGCTGGTCCACGTCGTTGTTCAACCGCGACCCGAAGTAAGCGCGCGGGCCGCGTCCCACAGGTCGTCCCGCTCCAGGGCGGCGTACTCCGACACGGCGTCGGCGTACGCCGCCCGGTCCGCGGCCTCGGCCGCCCGCCGGGCACGCGCCGCCGACATCGTCGGCTGGAACTCGCGTTGCACCCGCAGCCGTTCGGCCAGCGCGACCATCCGTACGGCGGACACGTCACCGGACGCGAGCCCGGCCATGCCGAGCGCGTGCAGCACCGTCCCGAACACAGGGAGCTCCATGGGCGAACGGAGCGGGCCGTCAAGGAGGGTCCGCAGGCGCTGTCGCAGCCGGTCGACCGGCTGTGCGACGAGCTCGAGACGGTCGGCGTGCGCGTGCGCCGTCACCGCCGCCGACTGGATCTGCAGCGCCCACGGGTCGAGCCAGGGGTCACCGGCGTACATCGACCCGGTCTCGGGCATCCGCTCCACGGCACCGCGCCACAGGCCGAGCCCGGCCTCCGTCAGCCCGCGGGCCAGCGCGATCTCGGCGCGGCCGCCGAGGTCGGGGCTGTAGAAGGTGTCCTCCTGCGGGGCGCCGTCCCCCTCCGCCTGCCGCAGCCAGTACTCGGCCTCGTCGGGGTCGCCGCGCTGCAGGCAGGCGAGGACCAGGGCCGAGCGGATGCCGATGTAGTCGTGCTCGTCGCCGAGCCGCGGCAGCACCTTCAGTGCCGCCCTGAGGTGCTCGTAGGCGGTCTCGCCCTGTCCCGTCCGCAGGCTCAGCTCGCTCAGCCGGGAATGGCCCATGAGCTGCAGGGACGGGTTGTCGACCGGCGCCAGCGCGGCGACCATCCGGTGAGCCGAGGCCAGCGCGCGGTCGATGTCGTGCTCGTACTCCCACACGTAAGTGGCCACGCACTCGGCGATGGCGGCGACGAGCGGCTGATCACCGCCGCCATCGCCGTGGCCGTCGCAGAGCCGGTGCAGCACGGCGTAGTCGGGAGGCCGCATCTCGGGCACCGCGCCGAGCACTGCCGCGGTGGCGCGCGGCAGCGTGTCCGGCGGGGCCGCGGGCAGCCGCCGGAGGGTGACGAGCTGGCGAACGGCATGCGGGCCGTAGTTCATGAACAGGCCCGCCGTGCACAACACCGCGGCGGCACGGGCGACTTCGACGTACTCGGGCGCGGGGCGGTAGTGCGAGAGCGGCGGGCCGGTGTCCGCGGCGAGGGCGGCGAGGCGCGGGTAGTTGGAGTCGGTGGACCACAGAGCGGCCAGGACGGCGGTGAGGGCGGCGATCGTGGGGTCGTCCGCGCGGGCCAGGGCGTGCCGCAGGGCCGGTACGAGGTTGTCCTGCTCGGCCCTGATCCGTTCCCTGGCGGCGATGGGGTCTTGCTTGCTCGGACGGGGCCGAGAGCTCGGGGAGGGCTCCGGGCCGAAGAGCGCGTCGGTGTACGCGACCCCGAAGTCCCGGGCCCAGGCGAGAAACCGGCCGACGGCCTCGTCCTCCTCGCCGGCCTCGGCGCGCCGCGCCGCGCTGAACTCCCGTACGGTCTCCAGCATCCGAAACCGCACGCCGACCGGCGTTTCGGCGACGGTGAGCAGCGACTGACCGGTCAACTGCTCCAGCAGGAACAGTGCGTCCCCGCCCAGCACCTGCTCCGCCGCGTCGCCGCAGAAGCCGCCGGGGAAGACGGACAGTGTGCGCAGCGCCGCCCTGGCGTCCTGCGCGAGCAGGTTCCAGCTCCACTCCACGACCGCGTGCAGCGTGCGGTGGCGCTCCGGCGCGTCCCGTGCCCCGCCGCGCAGCAGCGCGAACCGGTCGCCGAGACGGCGGGCGATCTCCGGCACGGAAAGCACCCGCACCCGCGCCGCGGCCAACTCCACGGCAAGCGGCAGCCCATCGAGGTGGCGGCAGAGCTCGGCCATCGCGTCCGGCGGCAGCTCCACGCCGCTCCTGGCAGCACGGGCCCGCTGCGTGAACAGCTCGACCGAGGTGTCGAGACCGAGCTCCGGGAGCGCGTACACAGCCTCCGAGGTGAGGTCCAGGGGCGCCCGGCTCGTGGCGAGCACCCGCAGCTCCTTCGAGGACGCGACCAGGGTCTGTACGAGACCCGCGGCGCCCCGGATGACCTGCTCGCAGTTGTCGAGCACCAGCAGAGCGGGCCCCGATCCCAGCACGCCCAGGATGCCGGACACCGGGTCGGCCGCGGCGTGGCCGCTCACGACGCCGTGCCGTCCCTCGCCCGCGCCGAGCGCGGCGGCCACCTCCAGAGCCACCTCCAGCGCCACGTCCTGGTCGGTGGTCAGCCCGGCGAGCGGCACGACATGCACCACGCGTTGCTCGGCCCTGCGGCTGACCGCGTACGCGAGCCGGGTCTTGCCGAGGCCGCCGGGGCCGACGACGGTGACGGCACGCGCATCGCGCAACAGCCCCTCCACCGCGGCGATGTCCTCGTCACGGCCGAGCAGTGGGTTCGGCTCGTGCGGCACACCGTGCCTGACGGCCGGTGCCTCCCCGCGCAGCAATTCCCGCTGCACGGACTTGAGTTGGGCGCCCGGATCCGTGCCGAGCACCTCGCGCAGCTCACGGCGGTATGCCTCGTAGCGCGTCAGCGCGGCGGACGGACCCGCCGTCGCCGCCTGGCCGCGCAACAACTCGGCGAGCACCTCCTCGTCACGCGGATACTCCGAAGCGGCCACGTCCAGCGGCCCGGCAGCCTCCGCATGCCGGCCGAGGCGGGCGAGCGCGAGTGCCTGCGCGCGTACGAGGGCGCCGCGGACGGGGGCGCGCTCCGCACGCAACGCGGCCACGGGGTCGTCGGTGTCGCCCGCCCCCTCAGTGGTGCCCTCCCACAACGCGAGCCCGGCCTCGGCCGCGGCCAGCGCCCCCGCGTGATCCCCGGCCCTGGCCCGCTCCGCGCTCAGGGCGGCGTGCAGCAGCAGGGCGGAGCTGTCGACCTGATCCTCGGCGAGGGCGAGCCGGTATCCGGTCGGCGTGCTCGCGATGACATCGGCGCCCAGCTGCGCCCGCGCCCTGGACACGAGAACCTGCAGCGCCTTCCCGGGCCGCTCCGGCAACGCGTCCGGCCACAGCCCGGCCACCAACCGCTCGGTGCTGCAACCGGCGCGCACGTCGCCCGCGAGCAGCGCGAGCAGACCGCGGAGCCGGGGCGCGGTGACCTCCTGCCCGCGATGGGCGACACGCGGCAGCAGGGTCAGGTCGGTGGTCACCTGTGCAGATTAGCCAAGAGTCCGGCCGGTCCGATCCTGCGAGGGGTCACGCGACCGAAGGCCCTCGACAGGTAACCGACTCCGCGGCTTCGACGCGGACGAAATTCCGTGACATCCGCGGGAACGTATCCCGCGTTCGCCTCCTCTGTTGGGTGTCGATTCCCAACGCAGGAGGCATCATGCCCGACCGAACAGCATACCGAGCCGCCGCAGTTGTCGCCTCGGTGCTCACCGTGGACGCCCTGTTTCACCTCTCCTGGGCCACCGGTTCCACCTGGCCGGCTGATGACGCGGAGAGCCTGTCGTACGCGGTCCTGGGCACCGATGCCCCCTTCACCCCGCCCGTCGTCCTGCCGTTGGCCGTACTCCTGTTGACGGCCGCAGGCATCGTCGTCGCACAGTCCAGGCGCCCGCACCGCCTGCTCCGGCTCGGTACCCTCGCGGTGGCGGGCGGGTTGTGCCTGCGCACGCTGGCGGGCATCTACTGGCTCTTCGCGCAGGACACCGGGTCCGCCTTCTACTGGCTCAACCTCGGGCTCTACACCCCGTTGTGCGCCCTGCTGTGTGCGGCCGTGCTGCGGGTCGCCCGTCGCGAGGCACCCAACCACCCCGAGAGGGCCGCCCGTTGGGAAGATGTCGTACGTGTCCGATGACGAGATGGCGCGCCGGGTGCGCGCGGCGCAGCGCGGCGACACGCTGGCCATGGCCGAGCTGCTGGACGAACTCGCCCCCTACGTAGGCCGAATCTGCGGACCCATCGCCCTGGACCAGGGCCCGGACGCGGCGCAGGAGGCCCTGGTGGCGGTGTTCCGCTCGCTGCGTACTCTCAAGGACCCGGCCGCACTGCGCGGCTGGGCTCGTGCCATCGCGGTGCGCGAGGCGGTCCGCCTGGCCCGGCGTGCCGCCCGCGCGGTGCCCGCGGACCTGAGCACCCTGCCCGCGCGCGGCGACCCCCAACTCGCCGCCGACATCAGGGACGTACTGGAGCGACTGTCCCCCGAGCACCGGGCGGTACTCGTCCTGCGAGACGTGGAGGGCCTGGACGAGCGGACCGCGGCCGAACTGCTCGACATCCGCGTCGGCACCGTCAAGTCCCGGCTGCACCGGGCGCGCGACACCTTCCGGAAGGCGTGGACCTCATGAGCGGACATGACACGACCAGCGAGTGGCCCGTCGCCGACCTGGACCCGGTGCGGCGACTGCGTGTGCTTGCCGCCGCCATCCCCGGCGCACATGTCACCGAGGGCTTCGTGGCGGCCCGATGCGATCGCGTCACGGCACTGCTGGGAGACCTGGAGAGCGCGTTCGGGCAGATCGCGCCCGACATGCGAGGGCTCAGGGTCGTACGGCGGGACGGTGCGCGGGTGGAAGCGCTGGCCCGCAGCAAGTACGGGATGCGGGCCCGGCTGCGCGGAGAGCAGCGGCCCGGCTGGTGCTGGCTGCAGAGCCGGTTCCTGCTGATCGGCGCCGCCGCGGCGCCGGACGGGGACGGCACCCGGGTGGCGTTCACCGGCGGGGTGCGCGTGCCGGGGCGTGCGGCGTTGGTGCCGTTGGGCGTACGGCGGGAGGGGGAGCGGAGCCTGCGGCGGCTGGAAGGCCTGCTGTGAAGAGGGGGCGACGGCTGGGACGCGCCCCTGGGGATGTGGCGATTTCTACGGAGTAGCGTTCGATGGGGGAAGTGGAAAGATGCAGGTGTCGATGAGAGGAGACGGCGTGACGTCGGGCGACAAGGACGGGGAAGGCCTGCTGGACGGCTTGTCGGTGGACGAGGCCCGGCCCGAGCGTCCGGTGCTGCTCGACGGGCAGGGGGAGCCGCTGCAGACCTGGCGGGAGAACTATCCCTACGCGGAGAAGCTGAAGCGGAAGGCCTACGAGCGCCAGAAACGGATCCTGCAGATCGAGCTGCTGAAGCTGCAGAGATCGGTGCGCGAGCAGGGCCAGCGCGTCGTGGTCGTGTGCGAGGGGCGGGACGCGGCGGGCAAGGGCGGCACGATCAAGCGCTTCACCGAGCGCCTCAACCCCCGAGGGGCCCGCGTCGTGGCGCTGGACAAGCCCTCGGAACGGGAAGCGGGCGAGTGGTACTTCCAGCGCTACGTCGCGCAACTGCCGGCCGTGGGGGAGATCGTCTTCTTCGACCGCTCCTGGTACAACCGGGCCGGCGTCGAGCCCGTCATGGGCTTCTGCACCCCGCGACAGCACGAGGACTTTCTCCGGCAGGCCCCCCTGTTCGAGAAAATGATCACCGATGACGGCATCGTGCTGGTCAAGTTCTGGTTCTCCGTCTCCCGCGCGGAGCAGCGCACACGCTTCGCGATCCGCCAGGTGGACCCCGTACGTCAGTGGAAGCTCTCGCCCACGGACCTCGCATCGCTGGATCTGTGGGACGCCTACACCCACGCCAAGGTGGAGATGTTCCGTGCCACGGACACCGTCCACGCACCGTGGTCGGTCATCAAGTTCAACGACAAGCGCCGCGGGCGCCTTGAGGCCATCCGGCACCTGCTGCTGCGTGTCGACTACGCGGCCATGGACAAAGACGCGGTGGGGGAGGCGGACCCGCTCATCATCGGCCCGGCCGACACGCTCCTGGAGGCGGACGAGGACCCGACGGACCTCTCACCCAGCAGACTCGCCGACAACCACCGGGGGCCCGGTCAGCATCCGTGACCACGGCAGGCCACAAGAGTTCCGGCAGCAGGTGCCGAGCCTGGACGAGGGAGGGAGATCGGCGATGAGTGCGATACACGTGACGATGTGGGACCAGACCGGTGGTGATGGAGCAGCGGCCCCCGCGGTCTTCGCCCACAATATTTTCACGTGGGGCAGTGACGAGGCGTACGGGTTCGCGGCCCAGCGGCCCTTGGCCGATCGCCACCGGCTGTTGCTGGTGGACCGCCGTGGCTACGGCCGCAGCCCCGACACCGACCGCAGTGACTTCGACACCGACGCCGACGACTTGGTGGAACTCCTCGAACGGCAGGACACCGGCGCGCACTTGGTCGGTCACGGCAATGGTGGCCTGGCAGCCATGCTCGCCGCCGGGCGCCGCCCCGACCTCGTACGGTCCCTGACGCTGATTCAGCCCGCGGCCTTCTCCGCTGCCGCCGGTCACCCGGTGGTCGAGGCCATGCTGGAACGGGTGCGAGGCAGTGCGGGCCTGCCGGAATCGGTGACACCGGAGCAGTACCTGCGTGCCTCCACAGAAGGTCTGGGCATGGCCATGCCCGACCCCACCCCGCAGCGCCTGCGTGCCGTGGCCACCTCGATGCGCGAACGTCCGGTATGGGAAGCGACCGTGCCCCTGCAGCCGTTGCGGGCCGCGTCGTGGCCCGCGCTGGTGATCTGCGGGACCTGGCAGGACGCGCCGGAGATGTACCGCACGTACGCCGGCGAACCGCTGATCGCCTGCGCCGAAGCCGTGGCCGACGCCGTCGGGGCCCGGCTGCTGCGCGTGGACGGCTACTACCCGCACACCCAGCAACCCGCCGCCGTCAACGCCGCCTTGCGCGAACTGTGGGGTTAGGTGAAGCGGCGGCCCGGCGCGACCACCACGCCGGGCCGCGTCACGTACCGCGACGGCCAGAAGGGAACCGTCAGCGCTCCGCGAGGCCCACGAGCACCTTGGCCGCGGACTTGGGGTGGACGAGCCAGCTCAGGTGGCTCGACTCGACGGTCCCGACATCGAAGGGGTTGTCGGGGGTGAGCGCGTCGGCCTCACGGATCATGCGGTCCTGCATGGCGAGCGGGATGCTGGCGTCGTCGGTCAGGCGTACATACGACTTGGGAATGCGACCCCACGTCGCGGCCTGCGTCCTGTCGGCCGACGTGCCGACGTCGAGGTTCTCGTCGGGCTGGAAGGTGTTCAGGAACGTACGGAACTCGTCATCGGTGAGATCGGCGGCGAAGGCCTGCTTCATCGCGGCGAGCGGCTCGGGCGCCGCCGTGCGGAAGTTGACCCGCAGCACACCGAGCTCGGCAGGGTTCCCGACGAGGGCGGCCGCGAAGGAACCCGGGTCGACGCCGGCCATCTCCGGTTCGGCGTAGTAGTCGCCGACGGTCAGGTCGACGGGGCACCAGGCAGCGACGTAAGCGATCCGGTCGATGAGATCGGGCCGGGCGTTGCCGACCGCGGTGATCGTGGCGCCACCCCTGCTGTGGCCGACGAGGACGGTCGGCCCGTTCTGCTTCGCCCGCTCGAGGACCTCGATGACGCGGGCGGCATTGTCGGCAAGCGTGACCCCTTTGATTCTCCCTGGTTCCGCTGCGAGCGCGTCCAGATCCTGAGGCGCTTGGTAGGACGCGGCGAAGGTCGCGTCGAACCCGTGCCCCGGAAGGTCGAGCGCGGCGGAGCGGTGCCCGAGCAGGGCGAGTTCGGCCTGCAGCGGCGCGAACGAGAACGAGTTGGCGAAAGCGCCGTGGACAAGTACGAATGTCGGCTGATTTTGCATCCCCATAGCCTCTAACGAACGGATCTTCGGAACAAGCGCGAATCGGATACGTCCGTGGGGGACGCAGCCGGTGGGGTGACCTCGGCCCGCAGGCAGGCCCTGCCGGGGAGTGACGGAAGCCGGTCATTAATCTGTGCCCATGAGTGAAGACACCTGGGACGCCCTGAAGGCGACCCCGATCGCGGAGATACGGCGCCGCGCCGCGATCATCCACACCATTGTCGATGTCTCGCCGACGGCGGTCGAGGGCGCGGAGAGGTTCGCCTGGAACGACGGCGGTGGGCAGTCGGCCGTGTGGTACTTCGCGCCGGACGGCCGCGCGATGCTGCTGACCTTCGATCACGAGTCGGACCTGAACCTCTACGCCGAAGGCAGCTACGCCGAGCAGGAGTCGCTCTACGGCGGAGTCCCCGCGGACCTCGTCCAGCTGGTGCGCAACCGTCCGGAGAACTACGAATCCCTGAACCTCACGGAGCCGGGGACGGACGAGACGATCCACTACGCCGGCGGCGTGTTCTGGTTCGACGGCAAGCAGTGGCGGGCCGCCGAGGGATTCCTGGACCACTGCGACCAGGAGGGTATCGACCCGATGGCCGAGTCCGGATTCGGCTACTGCCTCGACGACTACCTGCTCGGCCAGGAGTTCACTCCCGAGGCGTTCGTCGCGTACCGCGATGCCGACAACTGGTACGACAGCGCCGAGGAGAAGGACGAAGCACTGGCCGAGGTCCGGGAGATCTTCGTCCGGCACGGATGACGTGGGGATCCCCTGCCCAGGCGCGCGGCGTGCTTAGCATGGCCGCATGACCGTAGACCTGTTCGCGGGAATTCCTGTCGGCGACTACACCGTGGCGGTGGCCTGGTACGAGCGACTTCTCGGCAAGCCACCGTCCTTCCTGCCCAACGACACCGAGGCGGTGTGGGAGCTCGCCGAGCACCGGTACGTGTTCATCGAGGTGCGGCCCGAGCACGCGGGGCACGCCCTGCACACCGTCTTCGTCGGGGATTTCGACACCCGCATCTCCGAGATCGCCGAGCGCGGTCTGAAGCCGGACACACGCGAGACGTACGCCAACGGCGTCCGTAAGGCCACCTTCCGCGATCCGGACGGCAACGAGATCGGATTCGGCGGCGGCGCGGAGGACTGAAGGGACGGGCGGACGGTGGACGTGGACCGATCGGAGGAGCCTGCCGCGCAGATGCGGGAGGCGGTGCGTGCGTTGCTGTCGGTCCTCGAGCCGGAGCAGGTGCGCGAGCTGCGCGCGGGGCCCGCCCGGCTGGACGCGCCCGAGCTGCGGGAGTGGACGTATCTGCCGGGCTCGCGCCCCGGGTTGTCCACCGAGGGTCTGGGCGGCGAGCAGCGCGAGGCCGTCGACGCGCTCCTGTCGGCGGCGCACAGTGCGGCGGGAGCGGAGCTGGCGCGCGGGGCCATCGAGGTGGAGCGGCACCGCCGCGCCATGGTCGGCGCCACGGGGGCCGACCGCTACTGGGTGCGGCTGCTGGGCGACCCGGACGGCGACGGCCCCTGGGGCTGGCGGATGAACGGACACCATCTCGCCGTACACGTAGTGATCACGGCGGCCGGGATGCGGGTGACGCCGCACTTCGTCGGGGCGGAACCGGCACGCATCGTCGACGGTCCGCAGGCCGGCCGCCGGTTGCTGGGCCCGGAGGAGGACCTGGCCCGGGAGCTGGTCACGGACCTGGACGTGGGTCGGCGAGCGGTGGCCGTCTTCTCCGCCGTTCCGCCGGACGACATCCTGACCCGCGCCGACCCGTTCGCCGATCCGGACCTGCTGCCTGCCGGCCTGCCCTACGGCGAGATGACCCCCGGTCAGCAGCGGCTGCTCGAACGCCTGGTGCGCCGCTACCTCGACCGCGCGCCCGCGGCGTACGCGCGGGAATGCTGGTCCGAGACCGTGGCGCGGGGGCTGGACGCCCTGTCCTTCGCCTGGGCCGGTGGCCGCGCACCCGGGGACCGGCATTATTACTGCGTTCGGGCCCCGGACCTGCTCATCGAGTACGACAACACCCAGGACGGCGGCAATCACGCCCACTCGGTCTGGCGGCACGTGCGCCACGACTGGGGCGCTGACCTGCTACGCGCGCACTACACGGAGCAGCACCGGTAGAAGAGCGCTTTGACCTGGGCCGACGTCGACGTGTCAGCTCTCGGTGAGCGTGACGTCCTGCCGTTGCGCGGCGTGGAAGTGCGGGAGCGGAAGGCCGCCTTGGGTCGTCAGCTCCATCACGGTGGCTTCGACGTGGGCGGTGCCGGGCTTGAGGCCGGCGGGAGAGGGCCGCCCCGTGTTGGTCCAGGCGTGCTCCATGCCGTCACAGACCGCGCGGGTGCCGCCGATGCCGTGCCGGACACGGCGATCGTTCTGTGCGAGGGATGAGGACACGAAGACGCTGCCGTTCCCGCCGGTGCATCGATAGGTGCCCGAGAGGGTGACGGTGCCGTCCGGGGCGAGGCGGCCGGTGGGGTCGACGGTCACCGTCTCGTCCGGTGCGGCGAACGCGTCGGCGGCCGGTGCGGTGAGCAGGAACAGCGAGGCGGCGATGGCCGTGGCAGCCTGGCGCAGTGACATGGGGCCTCTTGGGGCAGGAGGAACACGGAGTTCCATCTATAGCGGGCCTCGTGCACGGGGCTGGGCCGACACGGCGCGAGGGCCCTCATGTTGATCCTGCCGGTGCCTTGGCGTGGAGGTGAGGGAGCGGATGCGGCCGTGGTCGAGGGTGAGGGTCTGGTCGGCCGTGGTGAGGCCCGAAGTGTCGTGGGTGATCAGGAGGGTCGTGCGGCCGTCGGTGGCTTGGAGGATGTCGGCGAGCACGGCAGCGGAGGTCTCGGGGTCCAGGCCCTCCGTCGGTTCGTCCAGGACCAGGACCGGCGGGTCGGCGAGCAGGGCTCGGGCCAGGAGCAGGCGTCGGTGCTGGCCGCCGGACATGGTGGAGCCGTTCTCGCCGAGGAGGGTGTTCCAGCGGTCGGGAAGGGATTCGATCCACTCCAGGAGCCGGGCTCCGCGGGCTGCTTCGTGCAGCTCGCCGTCCGTGGCATCGGGGCGCGCCAGGAGGAGGTTGGCCCGGATGGTCGTGTGGAAGACATGGGCGTCCTGGGTCATGCCGGTGATCGCGCGGCGGGCGTCGGTGCCCGCGCAGTCGTGCAGTTCGCGTCCGCCGATACGGATGCTTCCGGCCTCGTAGGGGACGAATCGCATGAGCGTGGCGATCAGCGTCGACTTGCCGGAGCCGCTGGGGCCCAGGAGCACGGTCAGGCGCCCGGGTGGCAGGCGCAGGCTCACTCCGTCCAGGGCCGGGGGGCCGTCGGGACGGTGGCGTACGCGCAGGTCCGTGATGTCCACACCGAGTGGTCCGCGGGTTCCGTGCATGGGGAGTGGGCTTGGTGAGGGCGGCTCGGCGACGGGGGGCGGAGTGTCGAGCAGATCGGCCAACCTGCTTGCGCTGACACGCACTTGAGCGAGGTGGCGGGCGGCAGCGGGCAGCGGGGCGAGGGCGTCGAAGGAGACCAGCGCCAGGACCGCGAGAACGGTGAGGTGCACGGCGGGCAGTTCCCCCGCCGCGTGGGCGCGGAGCGCGAGCCAGGTGACGCCGACCGTCGCCGCGGCCTGGAGGAGCAGGGCCGTGGCCGAGGCGAGCGAGGTGGTCCAGGCTGCCCTGCGCTCCAGCGCGGCGATCCGTGCCGAGGTGAGACTGGTCCGTTCGTGAGCGCGGTCCAGGGCGCCACAGGCGGCGAGGTCCGCCGCGCCTTGCGTCAAGTCCACGGTGAGTGCGGCGAGTTCGGCACGCGCTGTCCTCTCGGCGCGGCTCGTACGGCCGGACAGCGTCAGTACGAGAGCGGGTACGAGTAGTCCCGCGACGGCAAGCAGCAGCCCCAGGAGCACGCCCGCCTGCGGCAGCAGCGCCGCGGTCAAGGTGGTGGCGCAGGCGCCGACCGCGCAGGCGGCCGTGACCGGGATCAGGACCCGCAGCAGGAGGTTCTGCGCGGCGTCGACGTCGTCGACCAGGCGGGTGAGCAGGTCGCCGCTGCGGAAGGCGGGGGTGCCCGCGGGAGCGAGGGGCACGAGCGCCTCGTACACCTGGGTGCGGAAGCCCGCGACGGCCCGCAGCACGCCGTCGTGGCCAAGGAGCCGGTCGGTGTAGCGCAGTGCTCCGCGCCCCAGCGCGAGGGCGCGGACGGCGACGATGGCCAGGCTCACCGAGGCGAGCGGCGGCTGTTCAGCGGCGCGGGTGATCAGCCAGGCGGCGGTGGACATCAGCGCGGCGGCGGCCAGCTCGCTGCCCGCCGAGGCAAGCGTGCCGCGCAGCAGTCGCCGCCAGTACGGCAGGAGGTGGCGCAGGAGGCGGAGGGTGGGACGTGGCGTCCGCGCCGGGGAGGAGCAGGCGACGTCGGCGTGAAGGGTCATGGGGCCAGCAGCCCTTCTACGAGGACCGGTTGGGTCGGATGGGCTGAGTGGGCAGGGTGGTGGTCCGGTGGGGCAGGTCGGGTCGAGACGATGCGGCCCGCCTCTACCGTGACGATCCGGTCGACATGCGGCAGCAGGCTCGTGCGGTGGGCGACCACGATCGAGGTCTTGCCGCGCATGAGGCGGACGGTGGCGCGCGTGACGGTGGCCTCGCTCTGCGGGTCGAGGTGGGCGGTCGGTTCGTCCAGGAGCAGTACGGGGGCGTCCTTGAGGAAGGCGCGGGCCAGGGCGATTCGTTGGCGTTGCCCCGCGGAGAGCCCGGCGCCTCGCTCGCCGAGCACCGTGTCGTACGCCTGAGGCAGTTCCTCGATGAAGAGGTCGGCGAAGGCGGCGCGGGCCGCCCTGCGGACCTCGGTGTCGCTCGCGTCGGGGCGTGCGAGGCGGATGTTGTCCGCGACAGTGGCGGCGAACAGGTGCGGGCGCTGGGGCACCCACGCCACTTGGGCGCGCCATGGGTCGGGGTCGAGGTCGCCGAGGTCGGTGCCGTCGACCGTGACCCGGCCCGAGACGGGGGCCGTGAAGCCGAGGAGCAGCGCAAGGAGCGTGGACTTGCCCGCGCCGCTCGGGCCGACGAGGGCCACGTGTTCGCCGGGGCGCAGCGAGAGGGAGACGTCGCGCAGGGCGGGCTCGGCGCGGCCCGGGTAGTGGACCGTGGCCCGCTCCAGGCACAGTCGTGCCGCACCGGCGGCGGGCACCGGGGTGCGTTCGGCGGCATGCTCGGTGGGCGAGTCCCGGTCGTCCGGATCGTCGAGGATGGTGAAGACACGTTCGGCCACGGCGATGCCCTCGGAGCTGTCGTGGAAGGCGGCGCCCGCCGCACGCAGCGGCAGATAGGCCTCGGGGGCCAGGAACAGGACGACCAGGGCCGTACGAAGGTCCAACTCGCCATCGAGCAGCCGCAGTCCGACCGGAACGGCGACCAGCGCCACGGAGAGAGTGGCGACCGTCTCCAGGACGAAGGAGGACAGGAACGCCACGCGCAGCGTGCGCATGGTGGCCCGCCGGTGGGCGTCGGCCATCTCGTGCACCACCCTCGCCTGGTGCCGCTCGCGGCCGAACGCACGCAGCGTCGGCAGCCCGGCCACCACGTCCAGGAAGTGACCGCCGAGCCGGGACAGCAGCTGCCATTGCCGGGCGGTGCGCCGGGCGGTGTGGGCGCCGACCAGCGCCCCGAACACGGGGATCAGCGGCAGCGTCACGACGATGATCAGCGCCGATGTCCAGTCCGTCCACGCCAGCCACGCGACGACCGTGAGGGGCACCACCGCGGTGGCCGTCATCGTGGGCAGATAGCCGACGACGTACGCGTCCAGGGCGTCGAGGCCACGGGTGAGCAGGGTGGCCGTCTCGCCGTGGCGCCGGGCCGTCAGCCGCAGAGGGCTGGTGTGCCGCAGCCGGCCGGTGATGCGCTCGCGCAGGCTGCGTTTGGCTTCGGCGGCGGTGCGCTGCGCGAGCACTCCGCGGGCCCAGGTCAGCAGCGCGCGCAGCGCCATGACGGCGGCCAGCGCGGCCAGTGCGGCCGGCGGTGTGAACCGGAGTGGGTGCCCGTCGAAGCCGTCCGCGAGGACCGTCGCCAGCAGGACCGCCTGGGCGACGACGAGCCCGGCGCCGAGGAGCGCCAGCATCGAGGAGTACGTCATGTGGCGGCGCAGTACCGGGAGTTCCCGCATCAGGCGGCGTTCGACGGGCTTCATCCGTGGTTCCTTCTCTCCGTCGCGTTCCGGGGCTCAGAAGTAGCTGGGGTGACGGCGGCCGGTCCGTCCTCGGAAGGCCCACCAGCTCCATGTCTGGTACGCGAGGATCACAGGGATCACCAGGACCCCGAACGCGCTGAGGATCTTCAACGTGGCGCCGTCGGTGACGGCGTGGTCGACGGTCAGCCCCGCACCCGCCGAGCTGATCAGGAGGTAGGGGTAGTGGCCGGCTCCCACGAGCAGCACGGGCAGCGCCGCGGTGCAGCAAGTGGCCGCGAAGGCGAGGACGTTGTGCCCGTGGGAGAAGTGCCACCAGGCGCTGGCGAGTGCCGCCGCGAACAGGGCGGCGATGACCACCGAGGTGGCGCGGTTCGTCATCGAGGCGCCCGCTCCGAAGAGCGTGAGGAGCAGGGCGAGGGTGCCCACGGCGGCGGCCCCACGCAGCAAAGAGGCACCCAAGTGGCTTGCTGTGGAGGCGAGGTCGGGTCCCGAGCGCAGTGCGACGAAGGCCGCTCCGTGCGCCGCGAAGAGCAGCGCGGTCGTGATGCCGCAGGCCAGTGTGAACGGCGAGAACACGTCGCCGAATCCGACGTGGAAGCTCCCGTCGGCCCGGCGGGGCACGCCGTGGAGCAACAGGCCCACGACAAGTCCCCAGCACACGGCGGGCAGTGCCCCGCCGAACACGATCAGGACGTCCCACCGTCGTCGCCCGCGCGGACTGTGGGCGCGGCGGCGCAGTTGGATCGCGGCGTTGCCGAGGACCAGGCCGACGAGGATCGCCACGATCAGGGGGTACAGGCCGGACAGGAGGGTGCCTTCCAGGTGCGGGAAGGCGCCGAACAGGACGCCCGCGAAGGCGACCAGCCAGACCTCGTTGCCCAGGAAGAAGGGTGCGATGGCATCGAGCGCGGCGCTCCGGTCACCCGGATCGCTCCGGTCACCTCGGTCGCCGAGGAAGGGGTGCAGCATCTGTACGCCGTAGTCGTAGCCGCCGAGCACAAAGTACCCGGCGAGGAGCAGGCCGAGGAGGGCCAGCCAGGCGGTCTCCAGACTCATCTCGCTCAACTTTCCGTTGTGGCAGGGGAGGTGCGGCAGGGGAGCTCATGCCGGTAGCCGGTGCGGTGTTCGTGTGTGCCGGTCGTCGACCCGCGTCAGAAGGCCGGAACCGGCAGCTTCTCCTCGGCGTCGCCCCCTGGCCCCTCGGGCAGGTCGTCGGGGAGCGGCTCGGTGGAGCCGAGCTGGGTGGCGTCCGGGCCGCGGAGGGCGAAGCGGGTGATGAGCGTCCAGTTCGTCACCGCCAGGGCGATGAAGATGGCGATGAACACGGTGCAGGACACGGCCAGCGCGGCCGTACTGACGTGGGAGAGCGCGTCCTCGACCGTCAACTCGCCGTACACGAGCCAGGGTTGGCGCCCGACCTCACGCACGACCCAGCCGCCCACGGAGGCGATGAAGGGGAACGGCACCGTCACCACCAGCACCCACAGCACCGGGCGCCAGCGCATCAGCCGGTTCTTCCACAGCAGGATGACGGCGATGAGCGTAATGGTGGAGACGGTGTTGCCGATGATCGTCATCACGTCCATGGAGATCCGCATCGTGTCCTGCCAGGGCACGTAGTCGCCGGGCCCGTGCTGCTCGACGAGCTGTGCCTGCGCCTCGGCGACGCCGCTGTTCTCCAGGACCGCGTCCTTCATGGGCTGGGTCCGCTCGATCACGGGCCGCTGCATCTCGCCGACGATGACGACGAAGAAGGAGGTGACCATGGCGACCCACAGCCCCAGGCGCATGGAGCCGCGGAAGAGTTCGGTCTCCGTGGTGCGCCGGAGGAAGTGGCAGGCGCTGACCCCGGCGATGAAGACACCGCCCGTCGTCAGCGCGGCCAGTGCGATGTGGAGGAGGGCGACCAGCGCGCTGGAGTTGGTGAGCAGCGCCCCGAAGTCGGTCAAGTAGGCGGCGCCGTCGCGCACTTCGTAGCCCACGGGATGCTGCATGAAGCCGTTGGCGACCATGATCCAGTACCCGGAGGCGTACGCGGTCAGGGCGACCAGCCAGATGAGCGTGACGTGCACGCCCCTGCGCATGCGCCCCCATCCGAAGATCCACATGCCGAGGAAGGTGGACTCGGCGAAGAAGGCGATGAGTGTCTCGAGTGCCAGTGGGGCGCCGAAGACGTTGCCCGCGAACTTGCTCAGGCCGCTCCAGCTGAGGCCGAACTGGAACTCCATGACGAGGCCGGTGACGATGCCGACCGCGTAGTTGATGACGTAGAGCTGGCCCCAGAAGCGGGTCATGCGCTCCCGGACGGCTCTCTTGGCGGGATCTCGGGTGTACGCGGCCCGGGTGTGCATGATCGCCACGAGGGGGACGAGCCCCATGGTGAGAATCACGAACAGCCAGTGGATGCCGGTCGTGGCCGCGAACTGGAGTCGGGCCAGATCCGCAGCGCTCATGGGGGGACCTTCCTACGGGACGGGTGGCCGGTCGTGCGGCCGGCCGGATGCGCGATGCCGCCGCGAGGCGCCCCGTCGGCCGATTGCCGGAGCGGGGCCTTCGCGCGGCCTTCGCAGGACCTTCGCGGGCCTTCAAGGGGCCCTGCTGAAGACCGTAGGGAGGATCGCTTATGCATTCCAAGACCTGTTTTGCCATGTGAAGATGACCCAGAAGGCATAAGTGAAGGTGGACCATGGATCTTCTGCAGTTGCGCTACTTCCAGGCCGTCGCCCGTTACGAGCACATCAGCCGCGCCGCGCAGGAACTGCGCGTCGCCCAGCCCTCACTCAGCCGCACCATCGCGCGCCTGGAGTCGGAACTCGGCTCCCCGCTCTTCGACCGGCAGGGCCGCCGCATCCGGCTCAATCCGTACGGCGCGATGTTCCTGCGGCATGTCGAGCGCGCCCTGAGCGAGCTCGACGACGGCCGCAGGGCCGTGCGTGAGGCCCGTGACACCGGCCTCGGCCGCGTCAGCGTGGCCTCCGAGACACTTCTGACGGTCACTCATTTGCTGGGCAGTTTCCGGGCCGATCACCCCCGGGCCGATGTGCGCCTCTTCCAGTCGACCGCGCAGGAGATGGACCGTCGGCTGCGCACCAGAGAGGTCGACTTCTGTGTGGCGTCACAGCCGCTGACCGGCGCGAACCTCGAGTCGGTCGAGCTCGCGCGCGAGGATGTGCTGCTCGCGGTGCCGCCGGGGCACTGGCTCGACGGGCGGGAGAGCGTGACGATCCCCGAGATCGCCGACGAACCCTTCGTCACCACGCGCACGGGCCACTGGCAACGCGCCCTCCTGGACCGGCTGTTCGCGGCCGAGGGGCTCACGCCGCTGCTTTCCTGCGAGGGCGACGAGCCGGGCGCAAGCCAGGACATGATCAGCGCGGGACTCGGCATCGGTCTCATCCCGGCGATGTCCCGCGAGGCCGGAACGGAGACACGCGTCCCGGTGGCCTGGGTCGAGGTGGAAGCGCCCGACTGCGAACGGGTGCTGACCCTGGTGTGGAGCCGCGACAGCTACCTGTCCGAAGCCGCCCTGAAGTTCCGGGAGTTCATCACCGGCACCCCCTTCATGACTCACCGCCTGCGCCTGCCCGACGCGCGCCGCGAGGGGGACGAGGCGGTCGCCACATGACCGGCCGCCACAGCACTCCCGGCGCGCGCAAGGGGGCAGTCGGCCCGTGAGGCTCAGCCGATGGGCTGGGGCAGGGGCGCCACCTCGTAGGCGAGCCGGATCGTGTTGCCGGTGACGGGGTCGCCAAGCTCCACGCGCCAGCCGTCGGCGAACTGATCCACGCCGTCGGCCATGGGGATGGTGCCCGAGATCAGGACGGTGCCGGGTGTCAGGGCGCCGCGTTCGCGCAGTACGCCAGCCCAGTAGCCGGGGGTGAGCAGCTCGGCGAGCGTGCCGTCCTGGATCTCGGCCTCCCCGTCGTCGTGGGTGACCCAGGCGCGCAGGGTCAGCTCGTCGATGCGCGACTCGACGTCGGCCAGAAGCCAGGCCTGCCGGGCCAGGACGTCCGGTGCCGCGTTCTTGCTCCAGGCCACGCCGTGGACCTCGAGGTCGCGGTCGGTGTGGTCGCAGGCGGCCGTGAGGAGCAGCTCGCCGCCGTCCGCGACGACCAGTGCCCATTCGGCCTCGCCCGATGTGCGGGCGTGCGGGGCGGCGACCCGGTCGGTCTGCTGGGCCAGGTAGGGGGAGACGGGGTAGAGCGCCGGGGTCACCGACGGCGCGGGCACCCCGAGCTGGGCGAGCTCGGCGACGTGCGCGGCGACGTCGGCCTGCTCGCGTCCGGCGTATCCGGCGTTGAGCACCTGCACGACGTCGACAGCGCGGGTGGAGCCGTCTGGGAGTTCGAAGGTCAGCACGGTCATGGGGCACTCCAGAAATGAGGGCGGGTCTCGAGTCTCGACACGGTTAACTTCCGGCGAGGGGGTTGCGCATACGACCTGTATACAAGAAGTATGCCGGAAGGTCGATGTCCAGGTCGATGTCCCTCGACGCAAGGATCGGGAAGCATGCAGCACACCCCACAGGGCCCACCGGCGGTCTCGCCGGACCGCTCCGGCATCCGCCGGGCCTTCTTCGCCAGCCTCACCGGGACCGCTCTGGAGTGGTACGACTTCGCGGTCTACTCCGCCGCCGCGGCACTCGTCTTCGGTGATCTCTTCTTCCCCTCGGAGGACCCCCTCACCGGCACCCTCCTGGCGTTCTCCACCTATGCCGTCGGCTACGTCTCGCGCCCGCTCGGCGGGTTCGTCTTCGGGCGCCTGGGTGACGTGATCGGCCGCAAGAAGGTCCTCATCGCCACCCTGGTCCTCATCGGCGCGGCCACGTTCCTGATCGGTGTCCTGCCCACGCACGCCACCGCGGGCGCCATCGCCCCCATCGCCCTGGTCGTGCTGCGGTTCGCGCAGGGTGTCGGGGTCGGCGGCGAATGGGGCGGCGCGGTCCTGCTGTCCAGCGAGTTCGGCGACCCCCGCCGCCGTGGCTTCTACGCCTCGGCCGCACAGGTCGGACCGCCCGCAGGGAACCTCCTGGCCAACGGCGTGCTGGCAGCCCTGGGCGTACTGCTCACCGAGGAGCAGTTCCTCTCCTGGGGCTGGCGCGTGGCCTTCCTGCTCTCGGGCGTCCTGGTCGCCTTCGGGCTGTGGATCAGGGCGAAGCTGGAGGAGACCCCGGTCTTCAAGGCCATGGAAGCCGAGGAATCCCGGCCCGAGGCACCCATCCGCGAGGTCTTCACCACCCAGCCCCGCGCCCTGTGCGCCGCGATCCTCAGCCGGGTCGCGCCCGATGTGCTCTACGCGATGTTCACCGTGTTCGTCCTCACCTACGCCACCGACGAACTGGGCATGAGCCGCGGCTCCGCCCTGACGGCCGTCCTGCTCGGCTCCTTCCTGCAGATCTTCCTCATCCCGCTGGCCGGCGCCCTGTCCGACCGGGTCAACCGCCGTCTGCTGTACGGCTGTTCCGCCCTCGCCGCGGGGGCGTGGCCCTTCGTGTTCTTCCTCGTGGTCGACGGCAGCAGCTGGATCCTGCTGGTGTGCGGCGTCGTGGTGGCCCTGGCCATCCACTCCTTCATGTACGGCCCGCAAGCGGCCTTCGTCGCCGAGCAGTTCTCGCCCCGCCTGCGCTACACCGGCTCCTCGCTCGCCTACACTCTGGCGGGCCTCATCGGCGGAGCGGTCGCCCCGCTGCTGTTCACCGCCCTGCTCAGCTCGTACGACAGCTGGGTCCCCCTGGCGCTCTACCTCGCCGCCGCGGCAGCCGTGACCCTCATCGGCCTCTGCCTGGGCAGGGACTCCGCCCACGCCGAGAAGGAGGACGCGCTGCTCGCGGGCGTCGGCGCAGGCGCAGGCGACGGCGCGACGGAGGCGGCCGTGCCCGCCACCCGAGTGCCGTGACCGGCGGCACCGCCCTCCTGGCTTCCACCTCACCTCACCCACCCGTCCCGACGCCGAAAGGCGGTCCACCGTGCGCATCGCACTGAGCCAGCTCACCACCGGCCCCGAGCCCAGCAAGAACCTCGCCCTCATCGAGGAATGGACCGCACGCGCGGCGGACGCGGGCGCGGACATCGTCGTGTTCCCCGAGGCATCGATGGCCTGCTTCGGCACGCCCCTGGCGCCGCTCGCCGAACCCCTGGACGGCCCCTGGGCCACCGGGGTCCGCGCCATCGCGGAGGCGGCGGGCATCACGGTCGTGGCGGGCATGTTCACCCCCGCGCCGGGTGGCCGGGTGGCCAACACCCTGCTGGCCACGGGCCGCGGCGTCGAAGCGACGTACGACAAGATCCATCTCTACGACGCGTTCGGCTACGCGGAGTCCGACACCGTGGCCGCCGGATCGCGGGTCGTCACGATCGACGTGGACGGCGTCCGCCTGGGCCTGGCCACGTGCTACGACGTGCGCTTCCCGGAGCTGTTCCGGGCCCATGCCGACGCGGGGGCCGTCGCGACCCTGCTGGCAGCCTCCTGGGGCGCGGGACCCGGCAAGCTCGATCAGTGGGAGCTGCTGGTGCGGGCCCGGGCCCTGGACGCCACGCTGTGGGTCGCGGCCGTCGGCCAGGCAGATCCGGCCGCCGGGGGAGTCGAGGCGCGGGGCACGGCACCCACCGGAGTGGGGCACAGCATGCTCGTCGGCCCGGACGGGACCGTGCGCCACCGCCTGGGAGCCGGGCCGGAGCTCACGGTGACCGAGGTGGACACCGACGAGGTCGAGGCCGTCCGCAAGAAGATCCCGGTGCTGGCCAACCGCCGCCTGGGGGAGCAGATCTGACCGACCGGTCCCGCAACTCCCTCTCCTCGTCGGGCCGGAGGGCTCCCGTCAGAGCCCTCCGGCCCGACGGCATGCCGAGGAACCCGGCAACTCCACGCACCTACCCGGCCAGCAACACCTTCAGCGTCGACTCCAGATGGCTGTCGATCGCGGCGCACGCGGCCTGCGCGTCACCGGCCGCGAGCGCGTCCACGATCGCCTGGTGCTCGTCGAGCACCGCTTCCTGACGGCCCTGCTGGTTGTACAGGGCCACGACACCGGCACGCACCTGACGGCTGCGCAGCCCCTCGTAATGCCGGTCGAGCAGGGCGTTGCCCACGGCCGACACGAGTGTCGAGTGGAACAGGTGGTCCACGTCGATGAACTCCTTGGCCTGGTCGGGACCGCCCAGCACGCGCTGGCGCTGCAGGAATTCCCCCAGCTCCCGCACCGGAGCCTGGCCCGTGCCGATGACGTGCTGCGCCGCGTACCGCTCGACGATCCCGCGCAGCTGCATCAGCTCGGTGATCTCGCGCCCCGACAGGGGCGCGACGCGCGCACCGCGCTTGGGCACCAACTCGACGAGATCCTCGGCGGCCAGGAGGAGCAGCGCCTCGCGGATCGGGGTGCGCGAGACACCGATCCGATCGGCGATGTCCTGCTCGGAGAGGTACTCACCCTGCATCGCCGGGTCCGTCAGCACCGTGTCCTTGAGATACGCGTACGCCTTCTCCCGACCGGACGCCACCACTACCCCCAGAGATCGCATACACCTTGTATACGGAAGTTACCACGTGGTCCCGGGCACCGCGGGGCCTTGCGGCTACGCATCTGACCGGTAGCGAACCTCCTCGAACGGCCAGTCGGCTGTCAGCCAGGTCGCCACTGCTCGGTGCAGTGGCGCGTCCAGATCACCGTGGTCCGCACTCACCCACGAGCGGACATCCGTCACGTGCTCGTCCGAGTGCGACGGGTAGATGTAGACGCAGCCGATCACCTTCCCGGCGTCGTCGAGGACCGTGTAGGTGAAACCGGTCCGTCTCTCGAAGTCGTCGGCATGGCTGTGCAGATCACCGAGGTTGTCGGCCGGGCTCATTCCCGCCGGAGGCGGCCAGCTCCGCTCCTGGAAGCCGGGGGTGGCACGGATGTGCTCGATGCTCGACATCCAGGCGGCATGATCGGCGTCGTTGTGCTGCGGGCCGAGAGGCTCCAGGCGGAAACCATCGGCAGCAAGACTCAGGGGAACGGCGAAGTCGCCGGGGACGAAAGGCTTCTCAGGCATACGGGGAGGCTATCGAGCGTCGGGTTCGCTGCCCAGGACGTACAGCTCCGGCAGGTTCACCACGACCGCCTCCTGCGTGCTGCGGGCGATGACCACGACGGCCTCGTCGTCGGGGCTCGGGTTCTCCTCGCGGTGCGGGACGTACGGAGGGACGAAGATGTAGTCGCCCGGAGCCGTGCGGATACGGATCTCCTCGGGCGTTCCGCCGGAGTCGTCCAGGAAGACGAACTCCGGGTGTCCCTTGATGACATGGATAGCTGTCTCGGACTCCCCGTGGTGGTGGTTGGAGGACGCGGTGTCCGGGGCGACGTGGGTCTGGCCCATCCAGATGCGCTCCGAACCGACACTCCCGCCGCTGATCGCGGCGAAGCGCCGCATGCCGCCCGTCTGCGCGGTGTCGCCGTCGAGGGCATCGGCGCGGATGTGGTGAAGGCGGGCGCCCAGGGGCGGTGAACCGGCGCCCTGGCCGGGAAGGTCCGGGTGGAACGCGTCGTGATGTGCGCCGGCGGCCGACTCGTCGTCGGAAGGCGTGGGCGCGGTGTTCGGGGCCATGGGAATCCTGATCGTCGGGGCGGGCCGTGACGGCCGGGCGAATGGACGTCAAGGTGTGTGCTCTCCTGAAGTATCCGCAGTGGGCGCGCACGCGATGTGCCGGGCCGCAGCGGCGATGACTGTTCCGCTGGGCCCGGCACATGGTGTGGCCGCTCGTCGTCAGGCGGCCTGATCCGGTCCGTCGGCGCGACATGAGGACGGGCCGGACATCAAGGGTGCGCCGGGGCGCGGGGGCGCGGGGGCGCGGGGGAGCGAGGGAGCAGATCAGGCGCCGAGTGCGTCGATCAGGGCCTTGGTGACGTACTCGGTGGAAGCGGTGCCCGCGACGTCACGGGTGAGGACACCGACCGCGGTGGTGGCCTCGATCGCCCTGTGCAGGCGGGCCGCCTCGTCGGCCAGACCGAAGTGCTCCAGCATCAGCGCCGCGCTGCCGACCGCCCCGATCGGATTGGCCAGCCCCTGCCCGGCGATGTCGGGAGCCGAGCCGTGCACAGGCTCGAACATGCTCGGGAAGCGGCGCTCGGGGTTGAGGTTGGCGCTGGCCGCGAGGCCCAGGCTGCCCGCCAGGGCACTGCCGAGATCGGAGAGGATGTCGGCGTTGAGGTTGGAGGCGACGACGACGGAGAGCTCCTCCGGGCGCAGGACGAACTTCGCGGCCATGGCGTCGACCAGGACGCTCTCGGTCTCCACGTCCGGGTAGTCGGCGGCGACCCGCTTGAACACGTCGTCCCACAGCACCATGCCGTACTGCTGGGCGTTGCTCTTGGTGACGGACGAGACCTTGCGGTGCGTACGGGTGCGGGCCAGGTCGAAGGCGTACCGCATGATCCGCTCGCAGCCCACCTCGGTGAACAGGGCCGACTGGAGGGCGACTTCGCCGCCCGGCCCGCGGCCGGAGAGATTGCGCCCGCCCAGGCCCGCGTACTCGCCCTCACTGTTCTCGCGGACGACGACCCAGTCCAGGTCGGTGTCGTCCGCCTTGCGCAGCGGGCTCGTGATGCCGGGCAGGAAGTGCACCGGGCGGACGTTGGCCCACTGGTCGAAGCTCTGGCAGATCTTCAGGCGCAGGCCCCACAGGCTGACGTGGTCCGGGACGCTGGGCCAGCCGACGGCGCCGAAGTAGATCGCGTCGAAGTCCTTGAGCCGGTCGAGGCCGTCGTCGTCCATCATCTTCCCGGTTCGCTCGTAGTAGCCGCAGCCCCAGGGGAACTCCTGCCACTCGAAGGCGAACGCGCCCTGCGAGTCGGCCGCGAGGGCGTCGAGGACGGCGCGGCCCGCGGCGACGACCTCGGTACCGACACCGTCGGCGGGGATGGCGGCGATGCGGAAGGTGCGGGGTGCGGTCACAGGAGCCTCCGGTCATGTGGGTCCCCGGCTCGGAGCGAGGCGGGGACCGACGAGTGGATCGACGTCTTCGATCGATGCACTTGAGTCAACCCAGTGGGGCCGTGCCCCGTTCAAGACGAGGTTCCGATACAACCCATAGGCCCGACCGATCAGTTCGCCCGGTCGCCGTCGCCGTCGCCGTCGCGGTCCCGTTCCCGGCCATGGCGGTCAGGGCGCGGGAACCTGCTTGTGCCGCGCGTACGAGCGGGTCAGCTCCAGGAAGGCGCGGGCGCCCGGGGTGAGATGGGCGGGCAGGCTGATCATCGCGACGTGCAAGTGCGCGGTCGGCTCGATCGCGGCGACCGACGCACCGCAGCGGCGGGCGAGCCGCGTCCAGGAAGCGGGCAGGACCGCGATGCCCACCCCGGCCAGGACCAGGGGCAGGACGGAGGTGCGGTGGTCGACGACCGCGACGATGTCGGTGCCGTCCGTCTGCGCGGTGATGTCGTCGACGATGGAGCGCATCAGGCTGCCGCCCCGGGCGGCGATCAGCTTGCGCCCGCCGAGGTCATCGGGGCGCAGGGTGGCCCCGTCCGGCACGTCACCGCCGGGACCGGCCACCACGACGAACGGCTGCTCCTCCAGGGGCAGCACATCGACACCGGAGAGCGCCACGGGCTTGAGTCATGGCCGGCGATGTCCCGGTCACCGGGGGGGGTGGAGGCCTGCCGTCGCGGCAGGGGGCCATGCCGCTCAGCTGGTGGTGGGAACGGCGTACGGGGTGACTTCGCAGTGATCGACCGAGTCGACAAGGCCTTCGCCGCCGATCTCGATCCGGGCGGTCGTCCTGCCCTTCCCGGGCACCTTGACCTCTTCGCTCTCCTCGATGATCGTGATGCCGTCGGCGTCGAGGAAGGTGACCGACACCCAGAAGCGGCCCGTCTTCTCATTGCCGTTCGTGACCTTGACCGTCGCGTACGGAGCCGCCTTGGTCGCACAGCTCACCAACGTGGCCTTTGCGTCCTCCGTTCGCTCGCCGCCCGGGGAGCTGGAGGAGGTGGAGTCGTTGGTCGGCCGCCGGTTGTAGCTGCCGCCGCTGGTGCTGCTTCCGTCGCCGCTGCTGCCGTACGCATCGTCATCGTCATCGTCGTAACTCGAACCCGATGTCGTCGACCCCGATGACCCGCTGCTGCCGGAGCTGGTCGACGACGAACTGTCGTGGTTCTGGCTCGAACTGCTGCAGCCGCCTCCGCCACCGCTGCTGTGGCGGCTGCCACCGCCGTGGCCCCGGCCTGTCGTGAAGCCGGTCAGGGCGAGCGCCGATAGCACCAGCGTTGCTGTGACCTTGAGTGTGCGCCCCCGATTTCTCATTGGATCATCCTATCCACCGCTGCTGGCGCGGCGGGCCGGGCGGTGTGCTGCCGGTGGGGTGCCAACTCCGGGCGCAGCGGCTGTGGTTCAGGGAGTCCGCCGGGTGGGGGCGCCGCGCGTCCCCCCGGCCCGTCGGACCGCCGGATCAGACGCTGACAACTGATCGCCATCGCGTAAATGAAATCCATGGTCAACGGCACGTCGGCGCTGTACCTGCCGACGGGCGGCTCCTCCAGTGGCGGGTGGAAAGAAGCGTGCATACAACGGGAGACACGTACACGCGTGGGACGAGGACGTCCCGCTGAAATGGAGAAGTGAAAATGGCCGCTGAGTCATTCTCTGCCGTGGGGGAAACTTCCGGGACCGGCGAACCTCTGGTTGCGACGTCGGTTCACTGGGGCACCGCGCAGCTCGGCGCCCCGACGCGGGACCAGCCCGCCCCGTGGCCGCAGGAAGTCGACCACGACACCGACGGCGTTCCCGCGGAACCGACCGCGTACGACGCCGATGGTGGCCGCTCGGAACAAGCACCGCCCGACACCGACGACGGAGCCCCGGAAGTGGCGCCGTCCGACACCGAGGACGACGCGGTGGAAGAGCTCATACGCGTCGCCGTGGTGTCCCGGCCCCTGGACGACGTCGTCGACCTCGTCACCCTCCTGGAGCAGTCACCTGACGGTGTGCCGACCGCGGCCTCGGTGCTGCGTCTGGCGGCCGTGGCCCGCTCCGTCGACGACGTCACCCGGCTGGTGGAACTGCTGGGCCCGCCGGAACACCCCGCCGAGCACATGGACGAGGCCATCCGGCACGCCGCCGAGGAACGGCCCATTCCGGAGGTGAGCCGTCTCGTCCACCTGCTGTCCCGCCCTCCGCACGATCCGCACAGCGGCGCCGAGGCGGTGCACGCCGCGGGGACGACCAGGTCTGTCGAGGACCTGATGCAGCTGATCGGCAGCCTGAGGGAACAGAAGGGCGCCGACGCCACGAAGACCGAAGCTCCGGACAGCACTCAGGACAGAACTCGGAGCAGCACTCAGAGCAGCCTTCGGGACGACATCGAGGCCAAGGCCCCGGAAGCGCCGGCCGCGAGGTCCGCCGAGAAGGCCGCCCGCCCCGCACCCGTCCCGGCAGCCGCAGCCACGCCCGCACAGGGCGCGACTCCTCTGGTCTGGCTGCGTCGCGTGGCAGGCGTACTTCTTCTGCTCTGCGCGGCGGCTCACTTCCCGGTGAACTGGTCGGACGCGTCCGCCCTCGGCCTCTCCGTCGCGCTCGGCGTCTCCGTCATCTGCGCTCTGGCGGGTGTGGCGCTGTTCCTGAGCGGGTCACCGGTCGTGGCCGTGTCGAGCACCTTGGTGGCCGGTGCGCTGGCCGTCAGTCACCTCGTGGATGACCGGGTCGACTCCAAGACGCTCGCCTACGTGCTGCGGCCCGACGGGGTGACAGCTCCCCTCCCGGCCCTGTCCGCCGTGGTGGCCGCGCTGGCCGCACTGCTGGTCGTGGCGTTCACGGTCGCCGGCCTCAGGGCCGCGGCCAACCGCGACCCCGCCGCGCGTAGTTAGGCGTAGACGAAGAGACGCTCGCGCCCATCGACGATGACATCGCCGATGGGCGCGAGCGCGTGTCCGTCAGCCGTCGGAGCCGTTCGCCGCGTCGAGCCACGTACCGATGCTCGGAAGAGCCTCGGGCCCGCTGTCCTGCTCGACCGAGCCGACCAGGTCCGCGATGGAGACCGCCTGCAGCGATGCGCGCCAGGCGGCATCGGCCGCGCTCATCGCGCGGGCGATGGGGCACTGCTTGGTGCAGTCCTGCGGTGGTGTGCCGAAAGGGCCGCGCTGGCGGATCTCCGTGCAGGTGAAGGCCGGGCTCGCCCCGTCGACGGCCAGTACGACGTCCAGGACCGCGATGTCGGCGGCCGCCCTGGTCAGGACGTATCCGCCGGTCTTGCCCTGGATGGACTTCACGAGGTCGGCCCGGGACAGGGCCTGCATCTGTTTGGCCAGATAGCTGGGCGAGACGTCGTGCAGCTGCGCCAGTCGCGCGGCCGGGACCGGCTCGGTTGCCGCGGTCAGCACCACACAGCAGTGCAGTGCCCACTCCACGCCGCCGGACAGTTTCATGCGTCCTCCCAGTTGACTCGGACACAGGCTATCCGAGTATTATCTCGGACATTAGATATCCGAGTTTGTGACTGCAATGAGACTCGGTTCACAGAAGGGCACGGTCATGAACATCACGGTCATCGGCGGCACCGGACTCATTGGTTCCCAGCTCGTCTCCCGGCTCCGTGAGGCAGGCCACGAGGTGGTCGCCTCATCCCTGTCGACCGGCGTCGACCTGCTCACCGGCGCGGGCCTCGACCAGGCGCTGAAGGGCGCGGACACGGTCGTCAACGTGTCGAACTCGCCCACGTTCGACGAAGCGTCCACGGACTTCTTCCGCACGACCATGGAGCAGCTGCTCGCCGCGGGGGAGCGCGCCGGCGTCCGCCATCAGGTCATCCTCTCCATCGTCGGAGTCGACCAGGTGCCGCAGCTGGACTACTACCGCGCGAAGACGCTCCAGGAGGACCTGCTGCGGCAGGGACCCACCCCGTACTCGATCGTGCGCGCCACCCAGTTCTTCGAGTTCATGGACGCGGTCATGTCCTGGACCGCCGACGAAGAGACCGTCCGGCTGCCCGCCACGCGCCTCCAGCCCGTTTCGACGGCCGACGTGGTCCAGGCACTCGCCGACGTCGCCACCGCCCCGCCGCTCAACGGCACGCTCGACGTGGCAGGCCCCGATGTCTTCCCGCTCGACGATCTCGGCCGCCTCACGCTGTCGGCCCGCAAGGACCCCCGCGGTGTCGTCACCGACGAGAAGGCGGGCATGTTCGCCGCCGTCGAAGGCGACGTTCTTGTCGCGGGCCCCGACGCGCGCGTGGCCGCCACCCGCTACGAGGACTGGCTCGGCACCACTCGCTAGCCGACGCGACCTCGGCCATCTCCCGCTCCCCGCCACGAGCCGTCTCGGGGAGGACCCCCGTCAGGCCAAGAGCAGCATCGCCACCGTCACCATGCCGAGCAGGCCGATGTAGGCCCAGGCGTGGACGCGGTCGGGGATGCGCAGCGGGCGGCGTCTCAGCAGTGCGACGACCGGCAGAGCTCCCAGGAGCAGGGCCGAAGCGGCCCGGACGTCGACGAGACCCACCAGGTGCACCTGGGCGTTCGTGGCCGCGGGAACCGCGGCCACGCCCAGGGACACCGCGGTGGCGGGCAGCGCGATGGCCAGGGTGAGGGGGTTGGCCAGCGCGGTCGCCACCCGCATCGTGTGTCCGGTCCGCCGCATCGCGGGAACGGTCATGACACTGCCTCCCACACCGAGAAAGGCGGCCACCGCACCGATGGGTGCGCCGAGAGAGACCGGCAGCGGACGTGGGGCGTCATCGGATGCCGCATCGACCGGGCTGTGCGGGCGCAGGAAGCCGGGGCGCAGGAGCAGATCGGTGATGGTGAGGCCGACGTACGCGATGAAGGCCCAGCTCGCCACATCGGCGGGAGCAAGGCGCGTGGCGAGCGCCCCGACCGAGGCCCCTGCCGCCAGCAGGACCAGCAGCCTGCCGCTGCCGCGGAGCGCGAGCAGCACCCGGCGCGGTGTGACGGCTGTCGCGAACGCCGCGTTCACCACCATCACCAGGGCCGAGGTGGCCGTCGCCACCCGCATCGCGTCGCCGCCGAGCGCGGCGTCCGCCCACACCACCACCGGCACCGCGACGAACCCTCCACCGAAGCCGAACAACACCGTCGTCACTCCGGTGAGGAGCCCCACCCCGATCAACATCACGAAGTCCATGGGGCCCACCCCACCAGTCGCGACGGCCGTCCCGCATGCGATGGTCGGCCGTCTTCTTTCGTGTGTCAGCCATGTCAGCCACTAGGATCGGCGGGTGAAGAACGTCCCGCTGGCCGATGTCGACCACGTCGACCGGGCCGTCCTGCCGATCGGCACCGACTACCCGCCCGGCCACGTACTGGACTGGCACGAACACCGGCGCGCGCAGTTCCTCTACGGCGCCACCGGCGTCATGGTCGTCGACACCGCCGAGGGGACCTGGACCGTTCCGCCCGAGCGCGCCGTGCTGATCCCGCCCGCCACGCGGCACCACGTCCGCATGCTGGGGGTGAGCACCCGGAGCCTCTACGTCGAGCCGCATGCCGTCCCCTGGTGGCCGGCCACCTGCACGGTCGTGGACGTTCCGCCGCTGCTGCGCGAGCTGCTCCTGGCCGCAGTCGAATTCGACGCCGACTACAGCCTCTCCGGGCGCGAGGGGAGCATCGCCGCGCTCCTGCTCCACGAGATCGCCGAGCGCGCCCCGCTCCCGTTCCATGTGGCGATCCCGGCCTCCGCCGACCTCGCGCGCCTCTGCCGCGCGTATCTGTCAGCCCCGGACGCCGACGCCACCAACGCCGCCTGGGCCGCCAGGACGGCCATGAGCGAACGGGCCTTCACCCGGCGCTTCCGCTCCGAGACGGGTGACAGTCCCGCCGTCTGGCGGGGCCGCGCACGCCTGCTCGCGGCTGTCCCGCTGCTGCGCACCGCGTCGGTCAGCGAGGTCGGCGCCCGCGTCGGCTACGCATCGCCCGCAGCGTTCACCGCCGCCTTCACCCGCGCCTTCGGTGTGCCCCCGTCGCGCTTCACCACGAGGTCGACGGCCGCCTGACCTGCACATTTGCGGCGAAACCAGCCTGGATCGGCCGTGAGCGGGGCCGCATACCCCGCAGAAGCCGTTTTCAAGCCCCGCAGACCCGTAAAACGTCGCCGTGGCTGTGAGCCCACCCATAGGAGCCACGTCACATGCTAACGACGGTAGTAGGACCGCCGAGGCGCCCGGGGACGGCCGTGAGTCTCCTGTGAGGCGTCTGACCAGGGCGTCCTGCGTACCGGGGTAGTACGTCACATCATTGCGTCCCGCTCCGGCCACCGCTAACCCTTGCTGAAGTTCCGGGGGAGCCGGGATCGCACCGGGCGAATCCGCTCGGGTCGACCGAGCCCCCCACACAGACTTCGCATTGGAGAGTTACCCCCGCATGGCCATCACCGAGACGCAGACCCGCACCAGCCGCATCACCCGACTGCGCAAGATCTCCGTCGCAGGCATCGCCACCGCCGGTGCCGCGGCAGCGGCCCTGACGCTGGTCCCCTCGTCCGCCCAGGCCGCCGAGCCGACCGCGGCGAGCACCAAGGCAGCCCAGGCCGCCAAGGCCGACAAGCCCTACGCTGACAACCTCGACGGCTGGATCAAGGAGTCCCTGGGCATCATGAAGGCCAAGGGCATCCCCGGCTCCTACGAGGGCCTGCACCGCAACATCATGCGCGAGTCCGCCGGTGACCCGAACGCCCAGAACGGCTGGGACGTGAACGCGCAGAACGGCACCCCGTCCAAGGGACTGCTGCAGGTCATCCAGCCGACCTTCGACGCGTACCACGTCGCGGGCACCCCCAATAACCTGACCGACCCGGTCGCCAACATCACCGCGGCCGCCAACTACGCCGCCGACAAGTACGGCTCGATCGACAACGTCGACTCCGCGTACTGAGCAACCGGCTGAAGCAGAACGAAAAGGGGCAGCGCATGCCGCACGAGAGCGGTGACGAGCAGCAGGCGCACCTGGCCGACGGCCCCGCAGTGCCCGCCTACGGGCCCGCGCGTGTAAGGCGCTCCCGGCGCAAGCCGCGGAAGAAGACTCTGCGCTACGTCGCATGGGGCGCCCTGGGAGTGGTCCTGATCGGCGGAGGCGGTGTGGCCTACGCCTGGCAGCACCTCAACGGCAACATCCAGGGCACGGACATGAACGCGGCCCTCGGGAAAGACCGGCCGAGCCAGCAGAAGAACGGCTCGATGAACATCCTCCTGCTCGGGTCCGACTCCCGGGCGGGAACCCACGGCAAGTTCGGCAGCGGCGTCAGTGGAGCGCGCGCCGACACGGCGATGGTCCTGCACGTCGACAAGACCCACAAGAAGGCTTCGGTCGTCAGCATCCCGCGCGACACGATGGTCGAGCGGCCCCAGTGCGCGAAGCCGCACGGCGGCAAGGCGGCCGGCGCGCAGCAGGCCATGTTCAACTCGTCCTATCAAGTGGGCGGACCGGCGTGCACCGTGAAGACGGTCGAGAAGATGTCGGGCGTCCGCATGGACCACTACCTCGAAGTCGACTTCAAGGGATTCCAGAAGCTCATCGACGAGCTCGGCGGCGTGGACATCACCACCCGCAAGGCGATACACGACCCCAACAGCGGCCTCGCCCTGAGCGCGGGCAAGCACACGCTCAAGGGCAAGCAGGCACTGGAGCTCGTGCGGACCCGGCACGGTGTGGGCGACGGCAGCGACCTGGGCCGCATCCAGCTCCAGCAGGCGTTCATCAAGGCGCTGATCCACCGCGCCGACACGGTCGACCCGCTGGGCAGCCCCGCCAAGTCCTACGACCTGGCGGACACCGCGACCAAGACCATCAGCGCGGACTCCGAACTGGCCTCCGCGGACAAGCTCCTCGGTCTGGCCAAGGAGCTGAAGGGCATCAGCCCCGAGCGCACCAACATGGTCACCATGCCGGTCACCTACGACGCCCAGGACGCGGGACGTGTCCTGCCGCTGGACAAGGCGTCGCACAAGGTGTGGACCGCGCTGCGCCATGACCGGCCCATCCCGAAGTCCGCGACGCAGGACTCGGTGGGCGACAGGACCGACTCGCCGGTGACGGCCGGTACCTGACCCGTATGCGGCCTGCCCCGGTTCCTCAGCCGGCCTCTGACCGCCCCGGCTTCGGGGAGTCGTGGCCGCGGCTGAGGACACCCGGCCACCACGCCGCCGGGCCGATGTCACGCACGAGGGCCGGCACCAGGAGCGACCGTACGACCAGGGTGTCCAGCAGGACACCGAAGGCGACGATGAAGGCGATCTGGACGAGGAAGGCCAGAGGGATGATGCCGAGCGCCGCGAAGGTCGCCGCGAGGACGACCCCGGCCGAGGTGATGACGCCTCCGGTCGCGGTCAGTCCGCGCAACACTCCTTCGCGCGCCCCGTGGCGCAGTGATTCCTCGCGGACCCGGGACATCAGGAAGATGTTGTAGTCCACGCCGAGGGCCACCAGGAAGACGAATCCGTAGAGGGGTACGGAGGAGTCCGTGCCGCTGAATCCCAGCACGTGCTGGAAGACGAGCGCGGAAACCCCCAGCGTGGCAAGGAAGTTGAGCGCCACCGTCGCGACCAGCAGCACCGGCATGAGCAGCGACCTGAGCAGTCCGATCAGGATGACCAGGATGATCGCGAGGACCACCGGGACGATGAGCAGGCGGTCGTCCTCGGCGGTCCGCTGCGTGTCGTACTGCTGCGCGGTGTAGCCGCCGACCAGTCCGTCGGCCCCCTTCACCGCGTGGACGGCGTCGCGCAGCCGCGCCACGGTGTCCTTCGCCGCGTCGCTGTCCGCGGCGTCCCGCAGAGTGGCGTCGACGCGTACGCGGCCGTCGACGACGAGCAGTTCACCCGCGCCCGCTCCTCCCGCGACCGGCCGGCCGGACGCGCCCACGGCCGCGGCGGACGACACCCCGTCTGTGCGTTCGACGGCGGCCGTGACCTGCTCGGCCCGGTCCGCGTCCGCGATCACGACCGCCGGATTGCCCGAGCCTCCGGGGAAGTGCGCGCCGAGCGTCTGCTGTGCGGCCACCGAGGGCGCGTCGTTGACGAAGATCTCGTCCAGGGGTACACCCTTGGAGCTGAGCGTGGGGGCGAAGGCAGTGCAGATCAACAGGCCCACGAGCGTGCTCGCCCAGACCTTGCGCGGCGCCCGGTCGACAAGCGAGGCGATCTTGGTCCACACGCCCTGCCCCGCGGACTTCTCCGTGGCCGACCTGGGCCTGGCGGGCCAGTACGCCTTACGCCCCAGGAGGATCAGGACCGCGGGCAGGAAGGTCAGCGTGCTCAGGACGGCGCAGGCGATGCCGATGGCACCGACGGGCCCGAGCGCGCGGTTGTTGGTGAGGTCGCTCAGGAGCAGGGCGAGCAGGCCGAGCGCGACCGTGGCGCCACTGGCGACGATGGGGCCGAGTGAACGGCGCAGCGCCGCCCGCATGGCGGCGACCCTGTCGCGGCTGACGGCCAGCTCCTCACGGAAGCGCGCGGTGAGCAGCAGCGCGTAGTCGGTCGCGGCGCCGATGACCAGGATGGAGAGGATGCCCTGGACCTGGCCGTCGACCCGGACGATGTCGTGGTCGGCCAGTACGTAGACGATTCCGCAGGCGAGCCCCAGGGCGAAGACGGCTCCCAGGATGATGACCAGCGGAAGCAGCAGGCTGCGGTAGACGAGCAGCAGAATCACCAGGACGGTGATCAGTGCGACCCCGAGCAGGAGGCCGTCGATGCCCCCGAAGGCGTCCGACAGGTCGGCCTGACTGGCCGCGGGACCGGCCACCTGGGCGTCCGTCCCGGGCACCTGGGCCGCCGCGTCCCTGACCTTTTCCAGGGTGCCCTCCAGTTCCTCGCCGAGGTCGGGCCGCAGCTGGACGACACCCTGCAACGCCTGTCCGTCCTTGGACAGCACGGCCGGGGATGCCGCACCGGCGACCCCTGACACGTCACGCAGGGAAGCCAGCGCCCGGGTGGCGGCGGTCTTCTGGGCCTGATCGATTCCGTCGGCCCGAGTGCCGCCGTCCGCGGTCCAGACGACGATCGCGGGGAGGGTCTCCTCCTGACGGAACTCCCGTTGTGCGTCGATGACTTGCGTGGACTCGGCGTTCTGCGGCAGGAAGGCGGACTGATCGTTGGTGGCGACCTCGCCGAGCTTCCCGGCGTACGGCCCGAGCGTTCCGCCGATGCCGAGCCAGGCGACGAGCAGGACGACGGGGGCAAGCCAGCGTGCCACGCGCGTACCTGTGGACATGGATCTCCTTGCGGACTCGATACCTCAATGGATAAGAATCTCAATGATTGAAGCATCTCGTTCGTCACGGGTGCCCGGCGGGTACACCAGTCGGCGGGCACACCGATCAACGGAGTCGGGGGCGGACGACGGATACGGACGCCCGCGGCGGCGGGCGAACCTAGCGCTGACGCCCTCGCAGCTCGGAGAGCTCCTCGTTCATGGCGGCCAAGAAGCGCACCACCACGGACAGTTCGTCCTCGCTGAACCGCACGCGAGCGCTCTCCGTCGCAGCGGCCAGCGGCTGGAAGAAGGTGCGCGCCGCCGACTTGGCTCCGGGGGCGTAGTGCAGATGCACCACCCGGCGGTCCTCGCTGTCCCGCGAGCGGCGGATGTGTCCGGCCCGTTCAAGGCGGTCCAGACAGGCGGTCACGGCACCTGAGGTCAGCCCCAGATGGTCGCGCAGCCGTCCGGGAGTGAGGGGACTGTCAGAGTCCAGAATGGCCGCCAGGGCCTGGACGTCCGTCGCGTGCAGGTCGTGACCGGCGGCGAAGCCGTGGATCAGCCGGTTGATCTCGCCGTTCATGCGCCGCAGCTGCACCGCGAACGACTGCAGATCCGTCGGCGCCTGGTCCGATGCCGCACTGCCGCTGAACGCTGAATCCTCTGTACTGGCCACAGGCGCAGCTTATAGATCTCGCACCGGCGCACTCCCGCCACCCGCCACCCGCCCGGCAGGTCGCAGTGGCTCCGGTGCCATGAGTCAGTGTGCGTCCGTAAAAGTGCTTGGGTGAGGGGGCGTATAGCTCACCCCGTAGACACGGGCGAACCGGTTGGCGGGGGCCGCCGATCCGCCGAGCCGCTCCAGGAAGAACGCGCGCGCCATCGAATCCATCTGCTCACCGCTCACGTACACGACCCACCGGTTGGACGCCGCGTTGAAGCGGGCGGCGTCCACGGCCGACTCCAGACCCGGCGCGGGGCCGCGCCGCAGCCGTCCGCGCAGCGCGAGGAACCGCCTCAGGGCGTCCAGCTCCGAGCGGCGCAGGCCCACCTGCTGCAGTCCGGGCACGGGAGCATCGGCGGTCGGCGGAGCGGCCCGCACCTGTGCGTAGAGGAGCGCGTCCCACCCGTCGTCCGTCAATTGCACCGCCCACGGGGCCGACCGGCCCGCTGTCGCGGGCAGCTCCGCCTGATCCTCGCGGGGTGCCACCCGAAGCAGCCCGAGCCTCACCAGGGGGCCCGTGGTGCGTTCGTCGAGTCCGGGCCCTGCCGTGGCCCATCCATCAGTTGTGCGCTGCACGTCAGCCACGTGTTGCAGCAGCGCGTAATGCCCGGCCGAGCGCCGCATCCCTGCCCCTCCCGCCAAACGGTGCGTTGCCGTGACGCTAGCGTGCGCGCATGGCCGTAGGGGTGCTGTTGAGGTTGTCTACGCCCGAAATCAGGGTGGGGACAGGGGCAGTCGAACACGCGAACAAGCGAACAGAAAGGGCCCGTTCGATCGGCCAATGGGCACTGCACCTGTTTGAGATCAATGGAGATGGCTACTCGATCACAGCGAAGGCACAGCGCTGTGCGACGTAGGCGCCGGTCGGTTGGGACAGACAGCCACCGGCGCTGCCGCATGCACGGAAACAACAAACTCTGGCCACGAATGTGTGGGATCTGCGATGCTCACCTCATCAGCGGTCCTGCCGGCCCGACAGAGGCGGCGTGAGCACACGAGAGGCAGAGCGGGTGGCTTCCTCATCGGACTCCCTCAACACACAGGCACTGACCCCCCATCGCGTCCCCGGGCAACAGGCTCCCGAAGGTGATTGCGCGGAAGAGGCTGCCGAGATCAAGGCGCTGCGCACCGAGGTGAACGACCTGCATCGCGCCATGGAGTCCCATCCCGCCATCGACCAGGCGCGGGGCATGCTGATGTCGCTGGGCCCGTGTACCGCGGACGAGGCGTGGGGGATCCTGGTCGAGGTGTCGCAGAACTCCAACACCAAGCTGCGAGCCGTGGCGGAAGAGTTGATCGCCACGACGGAGGGCGAGCAGCTGCCCGCGGCGATCCGCGCGGCTCTCGGCGAGGCGCTGAGGAAGCGGCAGGAAGCTGCGGGGTGATGCACCCGTCCTCCACAGGCGCGAGCCGGTGACCTTGCCGTGCGTCGACAGGCCACCGGCCGCTGCAGCGCTCCGTGACAGTTCAGGCCATCAGGTGGTCGGCCGGGGTCAGGCGGTCAGCTCGGCGAGGTCGGCGGCGTCGAGGCGCAGCCCGGCCGAGGCGAGGTTCTCGGCGAGGTGGGTGGGTGAGCCGGTGCCGGGGATGGCCAGCATGTTCGGCGAGCTCGCGAGCAACCAGGCGAGGGCGACCTGCGCGGTCGTCGCCTCGTGCCTCTTGGCGACCTGCGCGAGGCGGTCGTGCTCGATCGGATCGAAGCCGCCACCGAGAGGAAAGAACGGCACGTAGGCGATGCCATGCTCCTCGCAGCGCGCGAGCACGGCGGCGTCATCGGGATGATGCACGTGGTACTGGTTCTGCACCGCGATTACCGGTGCGATGCCCCGCGCCTCGTCGAGCTGCGCCGCATCGACGTTGCTGACCCCCAGGTGGCGGATCAGGCCCTCCTCGCGCAGTTCCGCCAGGGCCGCGAACCGGTCGGCCACGCTCTCGCCGCCCGGCTCGCTCATGCCCCCGACCCGCAGGTAGACGAGGTCGAGGCGGTCGAGACCGAGAGCGCGCAGGTCCTCGGTCACAAGATCGCGAAACTGCTCGGGTCCTGCCTGGCCGGTGGGCATGCCGTCCGCTCCACGCAGCGGGCCGACCTTGGTGGCGATCAACAGCTCGGTCGAGTACGGCGCGAGAGCCGTGCGGATCAGGTGGTTGGCGCTCACCTCGCCCCGAGCGTAGAAACCGGCCGTGTCGATGTGGTCGACACCTGCCTCGACTGCCTGCCGCAGGACCGCGGCCCCGGTCCGCGGGTCGCGTGCCGGACCGGTGAACGTGCCTGCCGCCAGGCGCATCGCGCCGAAGCCGAGGCGGTTGACGCGGCGGTCGCCGCCCAGCATGAACTGGCCGCTCGCCGCGGCCGTGATCTGTGTGGTCATGTCCCCACCCTCGGCCCGTGAGGCCCGGTCGAGGACCGGATGGCAACGTCCTGCCACGAGCGTGCGTAAGACTGGGAGGGTGACCGACCCCACCACGCAGACAGTGCACGGCGAGAGACAGCTGGCCGAGCTGACCGCCCAGCTCTTCGGCGAGACGACGCGGGAGTTCTTCTGCGCCGCCAACGACCTGCACACCTGGACGCGCCCCGAGGCCAGAGAGGCGATCGTGCGCAGCCTGCGCCCCCGGACCGCCGGAGGCATGGTCGTACGCAAGCTCTACACACCTGCCGTACTGGCCGACGAGGGACAGCGGTTGCACCTGTTCGACATCGAGGCCGCCGGCGGCCAGGTGCGCGTCCGGGCCGCGGCGCTGCCGCACGAGACGATCATCATCGACCGCCGGGTGATGATCCTCGCCGGGCGCAGTGGCGCACGCGGCCGCGAGTTCACGATCACGACCGCACCGGCCCTCGTCGGTGGCGTCCACGCCCTGATGTGCGCGACCTGGGACGCGGGCACCCCTCTCACGGACTACCTGCGGCGTGAGACCGAGGGCCTGGACGCCGACTCGCTCGCCGTGCTGCAGGCGCTGGCTGCCGGACTCACCGACGCCGTGGGCGCGCGCAGCGTCGGCATGTCCGTGCGGACCTACCGCAGGCGGGTCGCCGAACTGATGACGGCTCTGGCGGCCGACTCGCGATTCCAGGCCGGCGTCAAAGCAGGCCGGCGAGGCCTCGCCGGCAGCTGAGCCGCCGCCCGTGCGCCGCCGGTGAAGGCCATCGGCCTCGCAGCACGGCTCGGCGCACGACCGGCTGCGTCCGGTCGCGACCGGGACCTTCCCCCGGCCGCCCGGCTCCTCTGTGAGCATCGACCTCCCAGCGGTGGCGCGCGGCTCGGGAGGCCGGAATGCGTACGTGGCAGGAATGGACGGCAGCGGTGCGGCTGCTGTGGCGAGCCGGGCCCCGGCACACCGTCGCACTCGCCGTGACCGTGGTCTGCGGGGCGCTCACCGGCCCGCTCATCGTGGTCGCGACCGGGCGGCTCGTGGGCGAGCTGCCCGGCGCCGTCGACGCGGGCGCCGGGTCGGCCGATGCCCGGCGCGCACTGGCCGCCCTGATCGCCTTCGGCGCGCTGACCCTCGTACGCACGGGACTGCGCGCCCTGGACAGCGGGCTCGCTGCGGTGCTGCGGCTGCGTGCGGCCAGCGTGGTGGAGGACCGGGCCATCGCGGCCGGGACCGGTCCGGACGGTATCGGACACCTCGAAGAGCCGGGCTACGCCGACACCCTGCGCCTGGCCACCGAGCAGGGCACCCGGCCGGACCAACTCGCCTCCCTGCTGCCCGAGATCGTGCGCCCCAGGCTCGAAGGGATCGGTCTGCTCGTCCTGTTGGCGCCGCTCGCCTGGTGGGCGCCTGTGCTGCTCGGGCTCGCCGCGGTGCTGACCTACCGCTCCTACCTGCGCCTGTCGCGCCAGGTGCACGGCAGCATGGAGGCGGCGAGCGCGGTGATCCGAAGGGCGGGCTATCTGCGGTCACTTGCCGTGGATCCCGAGCCCGCAAAAGAGATACGCGTCTTCGGGCTCGGTGACTGGCTCGCCGGCCGGATGACGGCCGTCTGGCAGTCGGGCATGGCCAGGGTCTGGGCCACCCGAGGAAAGGCCGCGCGGCGAGCGTATGGGGCCGTGGCGTTCGTGGTCCTCGCGGAGGGCGTGGTCCTGGGGTACGCGGCCTTCGCCGCCGCGCGCGGCGAACTGGGGCTCACCCAGCTCGTGATCAGCGCCCAGGCGGCGCTCGCGCTGCCCGCGCTGGGCTGGGTCGGCGACGACGACCTCATGGTGCGTGACGCGCTGCTGGGGCTGAGGTCGCTCGCCGCGCTGGAGTTGCGGGGGACCGCCGACAGCAGGGGCCGGGGCGACGTGCAGGGCACTGCTGTCGGCGACCGAGGTGGTTTCCGCGCCGACGGACAGAGGCCGGCCCGCGACGGTCACAGCAACGGCCGGGCTCCGGCCGCCCACGGCCGCATCGCCTTCGCATCCGTGGACTTCACCTATCCCGGCACGGACAAGCCCGTCCTGCGCGGGCTCGATCTGGAGATCCCGGCCGGGGCCTCCGTGGCGATCGTCGGGGCGAACGGATGCGGCAAGACGACGCTGATCAAGCTCCTCGCGCGGCTCTACGAGCCGGATGCCGGGTGCATCACGGCGGACGGCGTGGACGTGCGGGAGTGCGACGCGCGGCAGTGGCGCCGAGGAATCTCCGTCGTCTTCCAGGACTTCGTGAAGTATCCGCTGACGTTGCGCGACAACGTGGCGATGGGCGCCCCGGACATCGGCGGTGACCCGGGCGCCCTGGAGCGCGCCCTGGAACTTGCCGACGGCGCCGAGCTGCCCCGCGGGCTCGGCGCGGGCTGGGACACCGTGCTCTCGCGGCAGTTCGCGGGCGGTGCCGACCTGTCCGCAGGGCAGTGGCAGCGGGTCGCGCTCGCCCGCGCGCTCCTGGCCGCGCGCTCGGGCGCCGTGCTCGTCCTCGACGAGCCCACCGCGCATCTCGACGCGCGGGCGGAGGCCGACTTCTTCGACCGCCTTCTGACGGTCAGCGGGGGCGCCACCACGGTCCTGGTCTCGCACCGCTTCTCCGGCGTACGCAAGGCGAGCCTCATCCACGTCATGGACGGCGGGCGGATAGTGGAGAGCGGCACACACGACGCCTTGATGGCGCTTGGCGGCAAGTACGCCCGGATGTACCGGCTGCAGGCGGAGCGATTCGTCGACGATGACGCGGGCCCCGATGGTGCGGGCAGTGCTGGTGGTGCCTGCAGTGCTGGTGGTGTCGGCGCCCGGGACGCTCGTGCTCCTGCCCGCGCACACAAGGCGTTGCCGCCGGCGGGATCGGTGGCGTCGCCCCGGGTACGCGGGCAGGAGCACGAGGCGCCGGAAGACCCCGGCGGCGGCGACCCTCCCGAGATGTCCGAACGCGGTTGGCGCAGCGTGCTCGACGCGCTGCGCACCCTGGTCGCCGAATCCTTCCGTGAGTCGTGGAAACTCGCCGTGCTCGGGCTGCTGCTCGTGCCCGCCGCGGCCGGACTCGCGGCACTGCAGGCCCTGTGGCTGCGGTCCATGGCCGAGGGCGCACAACAGGAGCTGCTGGAGTCCACGTTGACGGCGGCGCTCCTGCTGGTGGTGAGCCTCGGGGTGTGGGAGGCGGTCGAACTGGCGGCCATCGGGGCCAGGATCGGGCTCAGTGAGCGCGTGGGCTTCGCCTTCGACCGGTTGCTGGCCCGCATCGCCGCGGGCATCCCCGGGCTGCGCCACCAGGAGTCGCCCGCGTTCCAGGACCGGCTCCACCTGCTGCGCGACCGCACCCTGGCCATGGGAGCGTTGCTCAACTGGGTACTCAACCTGCTCGAACAGCTCGGCGGCTTCCTGGTGACCGCCGCGCTCCTTGCCACCGTCCACCCCGCCCTGCTGGTGCTGCCGCTCATCGGGGCACTCGCCCTGCGCCTGCAGATTTCCGCCCGCGGCGCCATCGCCCGCGCCCAAGAGGCCACGGCGGCCGACTACCGGCTCGCCGCGCGCCTCGCCCGCCTCGCCACCTCACCGGAGGCGGGAAAAGAGCTGCGCATCTTCGAAGCGGGTCCCGAACTGTGGTCCAGGGTGGTCGAGTTGCGCAGCCGCGCGGACGGTGTCGCGAGCCGGGCGCAGTGGCGGTTCGCCGCGATCGGCTGCGCGGCAGGACTGCTCAACTCGCTCGGTCTGATCGGCGCGGTCGGCTTCGTCGTGCATCTCGCGGTGACCGGGCACACCAGCCTGGGCGCGGTACTGCTCGCCGTCGTTCTGGCCGGACGGTTCACCGGTCATGTCGGCGGTCTCGTGCAGGCCACGGGGGCCGTCGTCGAACTCCTGCAGAGCGCCGAGCGGTTGCGCTGGCTGCGGACCTACGCGGAGCGGGCGAATCCGGCGCCCGCGGTGACAGCAGCTTCCCCCACGACGGCCTCGGGCACCGCCTGGGCGGCCGTGCCGTCGATGCTGCGGCAGGGTATCGCCGTGGAGGGTCTGACCTTCCGCTATCCGGGCACGGCCGCGACCACGCTGCAAGACGTCGATCTACGGCTCCCGGCCGGGGGAGTGGTGGCCCTGGTCGGCGAGAACGGCTCCGGAAAGACCACCCTGGTCAAGCTGTTGTGCCGGATGTACGAGCCGACGCTGGGCCGGATCACGGTCGACGGGGTGCGCCTCGACGCCCTGGCCCCGGAGCAGTGGCGCGAGCGTCTCGGCGCCGCCTTCGAGGACTTCGTACGCTTCGAGTTCGTCCTCCGCGAGACGGTCGGCGTCGGGGATCTGTCGCGGATCGCCGACCCGAGCGCGGCCGTCGGCGCTCTTGGCCGGGCCGGGGCCACCGACCTGCCCGGCACGCTGCCGGACGGTCTGGAGTCCCAGCTGGGCAGCCGCTGGGAGCGCGGGACCGATCTGTCGACGGGCCAGTGGCAGAAGCTGGCGCTCGCGCGTGCCCTGATGCGGCCGGCCCCGCTCCTGCGCATCCTGGACGAGCCGACCGCGTCCCTGGACGCGGAGACCGAGCACGTCATCTTCGAGCGCTACATCGAGGCCGCGCGCCGACCCCGGCGGGACGGCGGCCGTCCGGACACGGTCACGCTGCTGGTCTCTCACCGCTTCTCGACCGTACGCGGCGCCGACCTCATCGTCGTACTCGACCACGGCAGGATCGCGGAGACGGGCGGTCACGAGGATTTGCTGGCGCGGGGCGGCCTCTACGCGCAGATGTACGGGCTCCAGGCGCGCGCCTACCTGTGAGAGGGAAGAGACCTGCACCGGAGGTCCCGCTCAACTGACCTGTCTTTCGAGGGTGGGGCATGGTACTCCGCCTGCTGATGGCCGAAGTTGACCCCTGTGTGACCATGGATTGTGAGAGGCATGTTTGCATGTGTCCATGATCATTACTGCACAGCAAACATCCGAGCAGCCGACGTACGTGGACCGCATCCTGGAGCACTGGAACAAGGACGAGGACGCCGAAGCGCTCGTCCAGGGTGCGCAGCGGCTGACCCGGGGTGAGGCTCGGCGGCGGCTGTTCGCTCTGGGGCACGCGCTGCGCCGGCAGGGCCTCGAACCCGGCGACGGAGTGGGACTGTTCCTGGCCAACCGCGTGGACTCCGTCCTGGTGCAGCTCGCGGTCCATCTCATCGGCTGCCGCGTCGTGTTCCTGCCGCCTGAACCGGGCCCCGGCGAGCTCGCCGCACTGGTCGAGCAGTCCCGGGCGCGCGCCGTGGTCACCGACCCGGTCTTCGCCGGTCGGGCCGCCGACGCCGCGGGACGCAGCGTCCACGCGCCTGTACTGCTCAGCGTCGGGGCCTGTGAACAGCCGTGCGCGGACCTGCTGGCCCTGGCGGCCGAGTGCCCCACGGTGCGCCCCGATGGCGTGCCCGCACCGGGAGCGGACGAGGCCGTCACCGTTCTCTACACCGGCGGCACCCTGGGCCACCCCAAGCTCGCCGCGCACACCCACCGGCTCTACGACACGGTGGTGGACCTGGCGGACGGCGCCCCGGAGGACTCCGGATCCGCCTTCTTCCCGACCATGGACGCGGACGCGGACCGGGTGCTGGCCGCCACACTGCTCACGCACGGCAGCGGCCATCTCACCTCGATCCAGGCGCTGGTGACAGGGTCCGTCCTCGTCGTGCTGCCCGAGTTCGAGGCGGGCGCGGCGCTGGAGGTGCTGCGCGAGGAGCGGATCACCGCCACCATGTTCGTACCGCCCATGCTGTACGCGCTTCTCGACCACCCGGAGTGCGTCCCGGGCGTCCTGCCCGCGCTGCGGCGCATCGTCGTCGGCGGCGCGGCCTCGTCGCCCAGCCGACTGCAGCAGACGGTCGAGGTCTTCGGGCCCGTGCTCAGCCAGGGCTACGGGCAGTCGGAGGCGCTCGGCATCGCCGCCTTCGGGGCGGAGGACCTTGCCGTGGAGGGCGCCCGTCGCCCCGAGCTCTGGCGCAGCTGCGGTCGCGCGATATCCGACACCCGGATCGAGATCCGTGCCGATGACGGCGTGACGGCGCTGCCCGTGCGGCAGGTCGGCGAGGTGTGTGTCCGGGGCAAGGCGGTGATGCTCGGCTACTACGAGGACCCGGAGCGCACCGCGGAGGCGCTGCGCGACGGCTGGCTGCGCACCGGGGACATGGGCTATCTCGACGCCGAGGGATACCTCTACCTCGTCGACCGGGCCAAGGACATCATCGTCACCGGCAGCACCAGTGACAACGTCTACTCCCGAGTCCTCGAGGACTTCCTGCTCACGATCCCCGGTGTGCGCAACGCGGCGGCGCTCGGCGTGCCGGACGAGGAGTACGGGGAGGCCGTGCAGATCTTCCTGGCGACGGCCGACGGGGCTGACGTCGACCCGATCACGGTCGGCGCGGCTGTGACCGCAGAGCTGGGCGACCTGTACACGCCCCGGAAGACGGTCCTGCTGGACCGGCTGCCGACGACCAAGGTCGGCAAGGTGGACAAGAAGGCGCTGCGTGCCGAGTGGGCGAGCGCGGCCCTGACGACGCCGTAGGCGCCGCGGTCGCCGAACGCCGGGGGTCCGTCCGCTCCGGGACGCAGGGCGCACCTGGCCGTCCTGCGGTCCTCGGCGATCACGGCGCTAGGGTGCGGACGTATGACCGATCGTGTTCTGGAGCTCTTGCGCACCCGCGCCGACCTGGCCGAACTGGCCGCGTTCCCCTTCAACTTCGACGTGAGCCGTGCCTACCACGTCGAGGACGTGCACCTGGCCTCCGGCGCCTCGCTGGAGCCGATCGCCGGGGACGACACCGGCGGCACGTACTTCCTCTGCGCGGGATCGGCCGTGCTCCACGCGTCGTCCGAAGGGGACGCCGTGCTCATCGCCGACAGCGTCACCGAGGCGCTCGAGATGCTCGTCCGGCTGCCCGAGTGGTGCGAGGAGCTGACCTCCGAGCTGGACGAGGAGGGCCTTCGCGCCCAAGTGCGCGCGGCGGACGCCGAAGCGCGCGAGGAGTTCGCCCCCGACCTGGACGAGCAGCGAGCGGCGTTGATCAGTGGCCTCGGCCTGCCGGAGCGGCCCTTGGTGGAGCTCTTCGCGCTGACGGAGTCGGCCGCGGGGCGCACCGAGCCGGACCACGTCCTGCTCAACTCCCGTGACCTCCTGGCGTATCGACTGCACGAGTCCTACCGCCGTCCGTTGCGGGAGTTCGTGCTCGGGCCAGGACGGGAGAACCTGGAGCGGATGCGCATAGGCGACCCGGGCGCCCGCGACGCGGCAGCGGCGGATCCGGTGCTCCGGGCAGGGGTACTGCGGGCGGCGCAGTTCGACCGGCGTGAGGGCGACCTGCCGCTGCTGAGGTTCCTGTTGGCGTGCGAGAGTGCCGAGCACACCGAGTGGTCCGAGGAACGGCGGCTCGCCGCGGACCTGGTGGCGTCGCACGGGCAGGAGGCGAGGCGGCCCGGGCGTGAGGTGGCCGCGGAGAGCGAATTCACCTGGGTCGAACTGGCCCACCGGCAGGGGCACGTCGAGCACGCCAGGGTCGCACTCATCCGCATGCTGGACGACACGGGCCCGCAGGCGGACCGCCTCCGGGAGCTGAGCCGCGCGCTGGAGCGCATCGGCGACCACGCGCAGGCGGCGCGCGCCCAGTTCTTCCTCGTCTCGCTCCAGGACACGGGCTGGGACCGGGCCTCGGAGGCCTACGTCCTCGCCCGTCTTGAGCGCCTCAAGGGCGACCTCGCCGCAGCGGGGCGCGCATTGAAGCGGGCTCGGGAGGCGGTCGGCGCGGAGGGGGCAGCCCCGGACGGAACGGTGGATCAGTGGCACCGGCGAGGGCTCGGCCGGCTCATCACGGAGCAGCACCTGGAGCTGACGCTGGCCGCGATCGATGCGGGTGACGAGGACCTCGCACGGACGACGATGGCGCAGGCCCGACACCTGCTGGCCTCTCTGGGCAAGGAGTCGGCGAAGGCGCTCGGTCCGCTGTCCACGCGTGCGAAATGGGCGGTGGCGGGGCTGGGGCGGCAGGGGGGGTTGAGCGCGAGCACCTCGCCCGGGTGGATCCATCCGGGGACGTAATCCCTGGGGTGAGTACCTCTCAGCCGGATGTGGACCACAGGGTGATGGGGAACGCGCCCGCCGTCCCTAGCGTGGAGGCACCGGTCGACGAAAGGACTTCAGTGAGACGCATATCCCTGGTGGGGGCCGCCGTAGCCATGGCTCTGGCGGGATCCGTGAGCGCGCCGACTGCCCATGCCGACACCACGGCGGACCCGTCGCCCAAGACGGCACTGGTGGTGCCGGAGCCATCGGGGCACCACCCGGTCGGCAGGACCACCGTCCACCTGCAGGACGAGGGCCGGCCCGACCCCTGGGTTCCCTCGGCCGACCGGGAGTTGATGGTCTCCCTCTGGTATCCAGCCGTGAAGGCGTCCAGCACACCCGCCCCCTATATGACCCCCGACGAGTCCAAGCAGTACATCGAGGCCAACGAACTGGGCCTGCCACCCGACCTGTTCAGCAAAGTGGTCACCCACTCCACCGCAGATGCCATGCCGTCCAGGACCCGGCGCGGGCTGCCCCTCGTCGTGCTGTCCCCTGGCTTCGGCATGCCGCGCGCCACTCTCACGGGACTTGCCGAGGAACTCGCGAGCCGTGGCTACGCCGTCGCCGGGATCGGGCACAACTACGAGGCCAGCGGCATCTCGTTCCCCGACGGGCACACCACCCCTTGCACGGTGTGCCAGGACCCGGACTACCCCAAGGTCGGCGCGGTCCGCGCCGAGGACATCTCGTTCGTGCTCGACGAACTCACCTCGGAACGACCGGCTGGGAAGGGCGGCACGCTCATCGACGCGGACCGCATCGCCATGGTCGGGCACTCGGCCGGCGGGTTCAGCGCGATCCCGGCCATGCTGCGCGACCCGCGCATCAAGGCCGGGGTCAACATGGACGGCAACTTCCGCTTCCCCGATGACACCCCGCTGGACCGGCCGTTCCTGATGCTGGGAAAGTCCAGCCACGTGCCGGGCGCCGAGCCGACGTGGGACGAGACGTGGACCGAACTGGCCGGATGGAAAAGCTGGTTGAGTGTCGAGGGCACGGAGCATCTCTCCTTCACCGACTTGGCGCCCCTGGCCAAGCAGCTCGGCAGGCCGCTCCAGGACCTGGACGGGGATCGCAGCGACGCCGTCACCCGCGCCTACGTCACCGCATTCGTCGACAAGCACCTGCGCGGCAGTGACACACGACTGCTGGATGGTCCGTCGGCGCGCTATCCGGAAGTGCGGTTCCATCGGCCCTGACGCTAGGCCTGATGCGAGCCCTGACGCGAGGCCTGACGCGAGCCCTGGCCGTGGATGCCGTGGCTGCCTCACGCGGAGGTTCGCTCAGGCGTGCGCGAGGCCGACGTGACCGCCTGCGGGGCGGGTGCGGGTGCAGGCGCGGATGCTGCGGCCCGGCGCCTGCGTCCCACCGATGCGATGACGCTGGTGAGCACGCCCGCGAGCAGCCCCCAGAACGCGGACCCGATACCGAGCAGCGTCACACCGGAGGCCGTGGCGAGGAAGGTGACGACGGCCGCCTCCCTGGCCGCGGGGTCCGACAGGGCACTGGCCAGGGACGCCTCGATCGTGGCGAGCAGGCCGACCCCGGCGACGGCCAGGACGAGCGCGTGGGGCATCGCGGTGAGCAGCGAGGCGACGGTGGCGCCGAGCAGCCCGACGCACAGGTAGAAGACGCCCGCCCACACGGCTGCGAGGTAGCGCCGCTGCCGGTCGGGGTGGGCCGATTCGCCGGTGCAGATCGCGGCGGTCATCGCCGCCAGATTGATACCGAACGCCCCGAACGGCGCGAGCACTGCCTGCACGGCACCGGTCCACGTCAGGACGGGCGAGACGGGCACCTCGTAGCCGGACCCCCGCAGCACGGCGACACCCGGCAGATTCTGCGAGGCCATGGTGACGACGAACAGCGGCACGCCGACGCTGATCAGGACCTTCCAGTCGAACTCGGGAGCCGTGAACACCGGATGAGCGAGCGAAAGACGGACCCGTTCCAGATGCCAGCCCCCGGTGAGGACGGAGGCGACGACTCCGCCGCCGAGTGCGATGAGGACGGCGTAGCGGGGGAGCAGCCGGCGTGCGAGGAGGTACAGCACGAACACCGGAAACGCGATCGCGAAGCTGCCGCCCATCTGGGAGAACAGCCCCGTACCGAAATCGAGCAGCACACCGCCGAGCAGCGCCGACGCCAGGGGGACCGGGATCCGGTCCATGATCCGCGCGAACCATCCCGTCAGACCGCTCACCGCGATCAGCGCACCGCTGAACACAAAGGCGCCCACGGCCTTGCCCATGGACACCCCGCTCAGGCTCGTGGCCAGAAGCGCGGCTCCTGGCGTCGACCAGGAGGTGACGATCGGGGCCTTGTACCGCAGCGACAGACCCACGCAGGTCACGGCGATGCCGACGCCGAGTGCCAGCATCCACGAGGAGACCTCCCGCGCATCCGCCCCCGCGGCCCGCGCCGCGGTGAACACGAGGGCAGCGGCACTGGTCACCCCGACGGTGACCGCGATGAGCGCCGCCGCCACGGCCGAGGGTGGTGCGATGGCGCGTATGCGGGCGAGCGGGGACATGCGGGCATCACTTCCGGAGGGGGGTGGGAGAGCAGGCTGCAGGCGTTCCTTATACGGAACGTTCTGTTTGTGGAACACTAAGGACGCAGGTGGCGGCACGTCAAAGCGCCGGTGGGCGTAGAAACGGACGGAACGGGGCGGATGGGTCTGAATGACGAGGTGGGGCGCAGGCTGAAACGGCTGCGGCAGGACGACGGCCTGTCGCTGTCGGAGCTCTCGCGCCGCTCGGGCGTCGGCAAGGGCACGCTCTCGGAGCTCGAGACGGGCCGGCGCAACCCCACGCTGGAAACGCTCTACGCCCTGACGACCGCGCTCGGCCTCCCGGTCAGCGCCGTGCTCGACGACCCGGCGCCCGGCGTCGCGGCGGGTGCGGGAGGAGTATCCGGCAGTGCCGTCACCGCGGTCCTCCTGGAGCGGTACGAGGACGAGGCCGCGGCCACGGACGTCTTCCGCGTCACCATCGCCGAGGGCGCGACCCAGGAGTCGGCCGCGCATGTCCCGCTCACCACGGAGAGCCTGATGGTGCTCTCCGGAACGGCGGTCGTCGGCCTGCCCGACGCGCCGCAGACGGCCGGGCCCGGCGGCCACGCCCACTGGCCTGCCGACGTCCCGCACTTCTACAGAGCGCCGGACGGAGAGGTCCAGGGCATTCTCTTCGTGCGGTATCCGAAGACGCGTTCATGATGCGGGCGTCTTGGCCAAGTGCCGTGTGCTGACCCCGGCTGATGGCGCACAGAAGGAGCGCCGGCACGGGCCGACGCTCCCCTGTCGTGCGTACGGACGGCTACGCCGCGGCGTCCTGCGCCACCACCCATGCCGGGTCCCGCGGCTCCACCTTGTTGGCGAAGGCGACGAGTTGTGTGTACGCGGCCAGGTCGGTCATCGCGGACTGGATCCGCGGCAGCGCGGTGTCCGCCGCCGGGACGTCGATCCGCTCCAGCCACTCACCGATGAGCGCGGCCACGGCCAGAGTGCGCTCGCGCATGTCGTGGCAGATGCCGAGCGGGCCACCGGTCAGGGCCTGCCGGGTGTACGCCTGCCACAGCTCGGCCGCGTGCGGCACCGCGCCCAGGCTGATGCCCGAGCGGTAGAGCCGGTCGTAGTCGAGCCTGCTGTACCACGCGGCCGACTCCGGGCTGAGGCTGCCCTTCGCGAGGATCTCGGCCACCTGGGCCAGCATCCGGGCGGCGCCGTCGAGCCGGTCCCGCGCCGCCGCGGCGTACACCGCGGCACCGGCCACCCCGTCGCCGTGCTCGGCGAGTTCCAGGGCACGGCACAACTCACTGGTGGCCGCGGTCACTTCGGTGCCCGCTGCCTGCGCGAGCTGCTTCTTGCTGCGCAGGTCCTCCTCACCGAGGCTGAGGAGCTTGTTGCAGACTGCGCTCATATCCTGGTGCTCCTTTCCTGCCCGGCGCCGGCGACAGCGACGGCTCCGGGGGTCATGCCGAGGATGTTGACGACGGCCAGTGCCTGGCCGTAGATCCGGATGCGGTCGAACCCGGTGAGCAACTGCCAGGCCAGGCGCTGCCAGTCGGCAGGACCGGCTTCGGTGGCCTGTGCCGCGAAGCCCTCGAGCTCGGCGGAGAAGCCGGTCAGCGCGGTCACGAAGTGGCCGAACGCCGCCTCGTCCCCGCCCTCTTCGTAGCGCCGCGCGACGGCCTCGATGGCTCCCCGGTCCAGCTGGACCAGGTCGGCGTCGCGGGCGGCGCCGAGCGTCTCGCGTACCGGAGCGGTCCCGCCGCCCGCGACCCGCAGCCGCTCGTCGTGGACCGGGTAGAACCCCAGTTCCTGGGCGACGCGGTGCGAGGTGCGGTATTCCACCAGTGCGGCCCGGACGGCGGCGGCAGCGCAGCGCACCCGCAGGGCGGCCTGGCGCACGTCGTTGAGTTCCAGGTCGGAGTGCATCAGGTGCAGCTCACTGCCCGCCCGCATGAAGTGGGCCGAGCCGGTGGCGATGGGGCCGTCCACGCGCTCGTACAGAGACTGTTCGGCCACGCTGCCGTCAGGCAGGCTGGGGGCTTTGTTGCAGACCCTACTCATATAGGTCGTGCCTCCTTGGTTGTCCGATGTCGGTTGTCCGATGTCGGTCGTGCGGTGTCGCGACGCACGGCCCGCGGCGTCCGCCGGGAAGCCGCACCAAACCGGAGCGCCATATTCCACGAATGCCGTGGTGACAGCCGGTGCGGTGCCCGGTCGCCGATACGCGGGATCCGAGCGGTAGACGGATGCTCGCAGCGCATCCCGGGGAGAGATCCCCGAAACCGGGCACCACCGGACAGGTCCGGATGGTCTCGGCCAGGCGACGGTCACACGAGGTCGCCCGGCGCGAGCCGATGCGGAGGATGCCAACCATGTCAACAGGGGCGGCGGGACACCCGCCGGACGGGGGAGCGCGGGATGCGGCGGCGGACGTCGGCCCGGTCGAATCCGTGCACACGGCCGACGCGTTGGCCGCGCTGCTGCGGCAGCTGCGCAGGCGCGCCGCGCGCAGGGACGGGGGCGCCCAGCTCACCTACCGTCAGCTGGCGGCGCGGACGGGCTGGGCGCACGGGGTGATCGGCGACTACTTCGCGGGCAAGACGCTTCCGCCGACCGACCGCTTCGACACCCTGGTCCAACTGCTCGGGGCCACCGGGCGCGAGCTGCGGCTGCTTGCGACGGCCCGCGACCGGGTGGAGGAGACGCGCCGCTCGCGCACGGCTGCCAACGGCCGCGCGGGCCCGCCCGGCACGGACAGCGCCGGTTGCCCGCCTGCCGTGCCCCGCCAATTGCCCGCGGACATCACCGAACTCCCTGGGAGAGATGGGCAGTTGGAGGTGCTCGACGCGCTCCGTCCGATGCCGCGGGGCAGCGGCCCCCTGGTGGTCGCGCTCGATGGCCCCGGCGGTGTCGGCAAGTCGGCGCTCGCCGTGCACGCGGCCCATCGGCTCGCCGAGCGGTACCCCGACGGCCAGCTCTATGCCGACCTACGGGGCTCACGCCACGACGAGCATCCCGTGCCGCCCGCTGTCGTCCTCCGGCGGTTCCTCTGCGCGCTGGGTGCGCCGAGGCCGACTCCCGGCAGTGAGGCGGACGCGGCGGCGGCCTACCGCACCCGGCTCACCGAGCGCCGGGTGCTCATCGTCCTCGACAACGCCCTGGACGCCGCCCAGGTACGTCCCCTGCTGCCGGCGGCGCACGGCTGCGCGGTCCTCGTCACCAGCCGCGGTGTCCTCGCCGCCCTGAACGGCGCCGCCCACCTCCACCTGACGCCGCTGCCGCCCCCGGCGTCCGTCGAGGTGCTCGGCCTCTGGGCGGGACCGGGCAGGCTGGCCGCCGAAGCCGGCGCCGCCGACGCGATCGCGCAGCACTGCGGTCACCTCCCGCTGGCCCTGCGCATCGCGGGAGCCCGCCTGGCGGCACGGCCCCGGTGGCCGGTGCGGGAACTCGCCGACCGGCTGGCCGACCCCGCGCGGCGCCTGGCGGAGCTGTCCTTCGCGGATCTGGACATGCGTGCGGCCCTGGAGGTGGGCCACCGGGAGCTCCTGGCCCGCGGCGCCACCGGTCGGACCGCGGCGCTCGCGCTCCCCCTGCTGGCGGCGGGGCAGGGCGAATTGACGGTGGCGCGGGCGGCGGCGACGACCGGCGAGGCGCCCTCGGTGACCGAGGTGATCCTGGAGCAGCTGGTCGACGTCCAGTTCCTGGAGTCCCCGGCTCCGGGACGCTACCGCTTCCACCCGCTGACCCGGCTGTTCGCCCTGCGATCCGCGACCCGCGAGCCGGAGCGCGGCGGACCGGAGCACGGCCGACCGGAACACCCTTACGCGTCCCAGTAGTTGAGCGGCGCCGACCCCACGCTGTGCCCTCTGCGGTCAAGCACCCGCCCCACGTGCTTGACCGTGCGCAGCACCACGGCGCGCTCGGTGATCCGCAGATCCAGGTGCGCGAGGCGGCTGTTGAGCAGTGCCTCGGTGGTGTGGACCTCGGACAGGGCCGGCAGCCAGATGTCGAGCATCAGATTGTGCGCGCCCGCCGTGATGCTGCACATGCGCAGGCCCGGCAGGGTGCGCAGGGCGCTCACCGTCTCGTCGAGATGCTGGGCGGGCACCGATCCGAAGTAGACGACCGAGACCGGAAATCCGGTCAGCGGCCTGGCAAGGGCACAGCGCAGCGAGAGCCGCCCGGTGCCGGTCAGGACGCGCAGCCTGCGCCGGACGGTCGCGGCGGAGACGCCGACGGTCTCCGCAAGCTCCGTCAGGGGCATCCGGCCGTCGGTGCCGAGTGCGAGGGCGATGCGGCGGTCGAGGGGCCGCAGTGGTTCGTCGGGCAGCGCGGGCCGCTCCACGGTGAGCGCGGCGCGCTGCTGCCGGGTGAGGATGCGCAGCCGCCACGAGGCGCCCTCGAAGGGCGCCGCGGTGATGACGTGGCTGCGTACGGCACGCACCCCGGGCAGCTGCGACACCCGGTCGCCGGAGAGCCTGGCGAGGCCGTCGAGGTCGGCGGCGGCGACGATGGCGAGCAGATCACGCCCGCCCGAGGTCTGCTTGAGGCTCAACACATGCGGATCACGGGCGAGTTGCCCGATGGTGTCCTCGCTCAGCCGGCCGTCCATGTCGATCTCGATCTGGGCGTAGACGCCCTCGTCGTGGCCGGGCGACAGATAGCCGTCCACCCAGGCCACGCCCGCGCGCACCAGGCGCTCCCAGCGCCGGGCGACCGTCACCGCGTCGACCTCCAGGACCTCACCCATCCGCACCCAGGGCACCCGGGGCTGGATCTGCAGGGCGTGCACGATCGACAGATCCAGTTCGTCCAGGGTGTGCGTCCGCTGCGTGTCCATGAGGGGTGCCGAATCCTGCGTCAAAGGCGTCGTGGTGAAGGATTCCGGCGATTTTACACAGTCGTGATCCCTGATACCGAGGATCGTCGGCCATGAGCCACGCACTGTTCTCCTCCTTGCGCATCATCCGGGCCCGACTCGTCGACGGCACCGGTGCGGCCCCCGTCACGGACGCAGTCGTCGACATCGACGAGGACGGCACGATCGTCCACGCAGGACCGGCCGCCACCGCGCCCGAGGCCCCCGCCAGGGCCCGGACCGTGGACGCGGCAGGACGCACGGTCCTGCCGGGCTTCATCGACACCCATGTCCACCTCGCCATCGAATCGCCCCGGCAGATGGTCCGCCGGCACGAGAGCGACCAGACCCTGGAGACGTTCCGGACCGCCGAGCGCCTGCGCATCACCCTGGAAGCGGGCATCACCACCGCCCGTGACCTGGGCGGTCTTCCGGCCGGCTACCGGGACGCGGTCGCCGCGGGCCTCACCACAGGACCTCGCCTGCACACGGCCGTCCGCATCCTCAGCCACACCGGTGGCCACGCCGACTTCCGCTCGGAGTGCGGCTTCGACCCCAGCGCCGGAGTGGGCGAGATCGCCGACACCCCGGACGAGGTACGGGTCGCGGTGCGCCGCCTGCTCCGCTCGGGCGCCGACGTGATCAAGGTCTGCGCGACCGGCGGAATGAGCAGCCCCTATGACCAGCCCGACGACGAGGGCCTGACCGTCGAGGAGATCCGCACGGTCGTCGACGAGGTGGCCCGGCACGGCGGCCGCCCCGTGGCGGCCCACGCACAGGGCACCGCGGGCATCGTCAACGCGATCCGCGGCGGCGTGAGCAGCGTCGAGCACGGCTACGGCCTCACCGCGCAGGCACGCGAACTGGCGGGCGAGCACGGCACGTTCGTGGTGCCGACCCTGTCGACGGTGTTCGACGGCATCGACCGTTCGACCATGCAGCCCTTCCACTACGAGAAGAAGGTCCGCTGGTCCGGCATCACCCGGGAGAACATCGCCGCGGCCATCGCCGACGGCGTACGCATGGCGATGGGCACTGACGCCGCGATGGTGCCCCACGGCCGCAACCTGCGCGAGCTCTCCCATCTCGTGGCACTCGGCATGAGCCCGGAGCGGGCCATCGAGGCGGGCACCCGCAGCGCCGCCGAACTCCTCGGTCTCTCCGCGGAGATCGGCACGCTCGAAGCGGGCAAGCACGGCGACCTGGTGATGTGCGACGGCGATCCGCTCGCGGACGTCTCGATCCTGTCCGACCCGGCGCGCATCGTGCTCGTCGCCCAGCGCGGTGCCGTACGCAAGGACACGCTCGGCCTGGCACGGACCGCTCCGGCGGCGAGCGGCGCGCCATCGGAAGGAGCCGCCGGATGAGCACCTCGGTCACCTCCGCGAAGACGCCGACGGGCGGCCCGCCGAAGCCGTCCGTGCTCGACAAGGTCCTGAACGGCATCGAGCGTGCGGGCAACAAGCTCCCGCACCCGGTGCTGCTCTTCCTCGGCCTCTTCCTGATCATCGGCACGGTGTCGACGGTCCTCGCCGCCACCGGCACCACTGTCACGGTGCCGGGCGAGGACGAGACGCTCGCGGTCAAGGGCCTGTTCAGCGGCGAGGGCGTGCGCTGGCTGCTCGAGAACTTCATCCCGAACTTCACCGGCTTCCCCTCGCTCGGGACCGTGCTGCTGATGATGGCCGCGGTCGGCGTCGCCGAGAAGACAGGCCTGCTCGAAACAGCCGTACGCGCCTCCATCGCGCGGGCGCCCCGGCGGCTGCTGCCCTACCTGGTCGCGTTCGTGGCGTGCCAGGCGCACTTGATGAGCGACGTGGCGATCCTGGTGATCCCGCCGCTGGCCGCACTCGCCTTCAAGAACGCGGGCCGCAATCCGATCGCCGGTCTCATGGGCGGCTTCGCCTGCGTCTGTGCCGGCTACGCGGCAGGCTTCTCGATCGGCGCGCTGGACGCGCTCTACACCGGCATCACGCATCAGGCCGCCGCCGTCGTGCCCGGCGGCGAGAGCGCCCCCACGCACATCCTCATCAACTACTTCTTCACCGCTGCCGCCAGCTGCGTGCTCGCCCTGATCGGCGGCTTCCTCATCTCCCGCGTCCTGGAACCCCGGCTGCCCCAGCCGGATCCGGCCGCCGACGGCGAGGCCGAGACCGATGGGGCCGGCGCAGGCTCGGAGGTCACGGTCACGGTCACCGTGAGCGCGAGGCAGCGCACGGGCCTGCTGCGTTCGGGCCTGGCCGTCCTGCTCTACGCGGCCGTCGTGGTCACCTGCTGGCTGCTGCCGGGCTCCCCGCTGCGCGGCGAGGGCGGTGCGCTGGTCCCCTCGCCGGTCCTCGACGGCATCGTGCCGCTCTTGTTCGTCGCCTTCGTCCTTGCGGGCATCGTCTACGGCCGCACCGTCGGCACGCTCAAGCGCGCCGACGACGTTCCGCGCATGATGGCCGATTCGATCACCGGCATGTCCGGCTACATCGTCCTGATCCTGGTGATCTCACAGGTCATCGGCGTCTTCGACTGGTCCAACGTCGGCACGCTGCTCGCGGTGAAGGGCGCGAACCTCCTGGACTCCGCGGGCCTCACGGGTTTCACGGGCCTGGCCTTGTTCGTCCTCCTGGTCTGTGTCCTGAATCTGTTTGTCACCTCGGGCTCGGCCCTGTGGTCCCTGGTCGCGCCGGTCTTCGTCCCGGCGTTCATGCTCATCGGCATGGAACCGGCCGTCACCCAGGCCGCGTTCCGGATCGGCGACTCCGCGACCCAGATGATCACGCCGCTCAATCCGTACGTCTTCCTGATGCTGACGATCCTGCGCCGCTACGAACCCGGGGCGCAGCTCGGCACGGTCATGGCCCGGCTCTCCGTATTCGTGGTCCCGTTCCTGATCGCCTGGCTTGCGGTCCTCGGCCTCTTCTACGGCCTGGGCCTGCCACTTGGGCCCGGCGCGGACATCCACCGCTGACCTGACACGCGCCTGTGCCGCTCAGGCGGCCAGGCGTTCAGGCGGTCAGTCGATTGCGGTGGGAGGCGCGGCGCGCCGCGGCCAGGAGCCCCCGGATCTGAGGTCCTGCCTGGTCGATGTCGCTGACGGGAGTGGCGAACGGCAGCCGGACATCGAGATGCGTGGTGGGGTACTCCAGACGCAACGTCACTCCGTAGCGGTCCATGGCCAGCGGGACCGCGCGCAACATGCCCTTCTCCGGCTGCGGTTGCACAAGCCGGACCAGGAGAGGGACGAGCTCTTGGTGACTGTCCACGAGATGGGTCAGCATGTCCGCCTCGCTGCCCGTGATCGGATCCGGGGGGACCGAGCAGAGCTCGTCCAGGGAGACGAAGTGGCGGCCCTGATCGTCTTCGAGGAGCGCCTGACCGAACTCCATGCAGGTGCTCTGATCCGACTCATCGCTGTACGGGGCCGTCAGCAGCCCGGTGACGGTGACGCGGGCACGCAGGCGATCGCGTACGGCGGTGGGCGCGATGTCGGTGAACTCCAGGCGGACCGGGCGGCGTTCCTGCGGCGAAGCCGGGGTGTCCTGGCCTGGGGCGTGCAGGTGGATGTGTCCCGCACCCGCGCCGTCGAGCCGGTGGACCTCGGTGTGACACCCGTCGCTGATCACTGTCATCGACTGTGCCGCGTGCAGGATCGCGTGCACGCGTTCGGCGGGGGTCGGCTGTGTGATGCGGGTGCTGTGTGGGCGCATCCAAATGCTCCATGCCGTTTCCGTTGAAGAGACCCAAGCCTCGTACTTAGGTATGCCTAACCTAACCCATGAATGGGGTGGGGAACACCAGGCGGTACGGGGCGGATTGCCGGGGCCGGTGTATCGCTGGGGGCCTAATTTTGCGCACTCTGCATCTTTGCGTACTCTGCAAGATGTGACGAGCAAAGACGCTGCGCCCGGACTCCGTGAGCGCAAGAAGCGGGCCACGCGGGCGGCGTTGTCCGATGCCGCGGTGCGGCTGGCAGCCGAGCACGGGGCGGAGAACGTCACCGTCGAGGCGATCAGCAGCGCGGCGGGAGTCTCTCCGCGCACGTTCTTCAACTACTTCGACAGCCACGACGACGCCTTCCTGATGATCGACGAAGAGGTCGGCGAGCGGCTCCGGCGCACGGTGCGCCAGGCACCCGCCGAGCTGTCCCTCCTCGACGTGCTGCGGGACGCGTTCGCCGCGGAACTGGTGGACATAGAGGAGCGCCACGAGATCTGGAGCCTGCGGGCCAAGGTCTTCCAGCGCTCGCCGCACCTCCTCGTCCGTGGCCTGGGGGCCCACATGGCCGAGGAGTCGGAGTTGGCGCAGGCGATCGCCGAGCGACTGGGGGGAGCCCCGGGCGAGGCGGTCGGGCTCTACCCCCGGCTGGTCGCCGCCGTCTCCACGACCGCCATCCGGGTCGCCATCGAGGACTGGTGCGGGCGCACGGCCGACGTCGCCTTCGTCGAGGTCTTCCGCCTCACCTTCGAGCACCTGTCCGCAGGCCTGGCCGCCCCCGCGGCCGACTCCTGAGCCCCCATCACCCCTGAACCCCGCTTCCTGCCCGATCCACGGATCGACTTCCGAGAAGGACACCTTGAGCACAGCAGAGGCGCCCGATCAGGCGCCCACCTCCATGAGCAACAAGCAGATACTCCAGGCCATGTCCGGGCTGATGGCGGGCATGTTCGTCGCCATCCTGGCCGGTACGGTCGTGGCCAACGCCCTGCCGCGCATCATCGCCGACCTCGGCGCCAGCCAGTCGTCCTACACCTGGGTCGTCACCTCCGAACTGCTCGCCATGACGGCGACCGTCCCCCTGTGGGGCAAGCTCTCGGACCTCTACAACAAGAAGCTGCTCCTGCAGCTGTCCCTCGCCATGTTCATCGTCGGCTCCCTGCTCGCCGGGTTCTCGCAGGGCGTGGGGCTGCTCATCTTCAGCCGCGTCGTGCAGGGCATCGGTGCCGGTGGCCTCACCGCGCTCGCGCAGGTCGTCATGGCGGCCGTCATTCCGCCGCGCAGGCTCGGCAAGTACGCGGGCATCTTCGGCGCCGTGTTCGCCGTGGGCACGGTGGCGGGACCGCTGGTCGGCGGTGTCCTGGTGGACACGTCCTGGCTGGGCTGGCGCTGGTGCTTCTTCATCGGCGTGCCGTTCGCGCTCCTGGCCATCCTGATCCTGCAGCGCACCCTGCGACTGCCGACCGTGCGCCGTGACGTGAAGATCGACTTCCTGGGCGCCTTCCTGATCGTGGCCGGCGTCTGCGCGCTCCTGATCTGGACCTCGCTGGCGGGCCAGCAGTTCGACTGGGCGTCCTGGCAGACCGCGGCGCTCACCTCAACCGGTGTGGTCCTGCTGGTGGCGGCGGTGTTCGTGGAGTCCCGGGTGCCGGAGCCGATCATTCCGCTGGCCATCTTCCGCAACAGGACCGTCACGCTGACGACCGTCGCGAGCCTGCTGGTGGGCGTGGCCATGTTCGGCGGCACTGTGTTCCTCTCGCAGTACTTCCAGATCGCGCTCGGCAAGTCGCCCACGGTGGCGGGCATGATGAGTCTGCCGATGATCCTGGGACTGCTGGTCTCCTCCACGATCGCCGGCCAGTTCATCAGCAGGACCGGCAAGTGGAAGGCGTACCTGGTCTCGGGCGCCGTCATCATGACCGCAGGTCTGGGGCTGCTCGCCACCATCGACGCGGACACCGGCTTCGGACTGCTCAGCCTGTACATGGCCGTGCTCGGCATCGGTGTCGGCATGCTGATGCAGAACCTGGTGCTCGCCGCGCAGAACGACGTACCGGCAACCGAGTTGGGTGCGGCGACCTCCGTCCTGTCGTTCTTCCGCAGCATGGGCGGCACGATCGGCACCAGCGTCCTCGGCGCGGTCCTCGCCAACCGCGTGGCCTCGGAGATCTCCAAGAGCGTGGGCGCGGCGGGCGGTGCCGCCGCCGACGGTTCCGGCGGCGGCGAGGGTGCCGTACCCGACATGACGAAACTCCCCGCGCCGATGCGGGAGATCGTGGAGAACGCCTACGGCCTGGCGACCGCCGACCTCTTCCTGCTCGCGGCTCCGTTCGCGGCGCTTGCGCTGGTCGCGGTGATCTTCATCAAGGAGAAGCCGCTGAAGACGACGAGCGGCATGGAACGGCTCGCACAGGAGAACGGCGCGCAGCCGGACGGCGACGGCAAGAACACCGAGTCGATGCTGGCCAGTTGAGCCGACGCCCCAGCACAGCCGCCTTTCGAGGATCGGCCCCGGTCACCCCGCAGGGACTGACCGGGGCCGATCCTTTTGGCGAGGAGTTCCCTACGCCTGCGGGGCGGCCCACGGATCGCCGAGGACGCCACTGATGCGGACGAGTCCGGCAGCCCCGTCGGACTCCACGACCACGTAGGCGGTGTATGCCCACCCCTCGGCCTCTGCTCGTTCCCTGGCCCAGGCCAGAACCTCATCGGCATCAGCGTCCGTGACCTCGTGCGAGCGGCGTCGGCGAATTGGCACGCAGGAGGGAAGCGCCCAGCGGGGTGAGGGTGTGCAACATGGACGCGGCGTGCCGGTGGCTGACGACGAGGCCCGCGTCGCGCAGTGCCGTGGCGTGCTGGCTTGCGGATGACGCCGAGACGCCTGCCGCACGGGCGAGTTCGCCGGTGGTGGATCCGGCGGCGACGGCGCGCAGGACCGTGGCCCGGGTGCGGCCGAGCAGCGCCGCGAGGGGCGCGCCGGAGCCGAGGTCCTCCGGGAGCGACGCGTGGCCGGGCTCGTGGTTGAGCGCGTAGAGCAGAACGGGTTCCAGGTTCGTGTCGGCGAAGGCCACGGGGGTTCCCCAGCAGAAGTAGGACGGGATCAGAAGGATTCCGCGGCCTTTGAGGTGCAGGTCACGGTCCTTGGGATAGGAGGTCTGCAGGACAGGGCGCCGCCATTGAACGTTTGTCCCCAGGCCCTGGAGGATCCCTTCGGTTCCGTGGCTGAGTATGGCGCGGGCGTGCGCGGACCGCTCGGCCTCGACGCGGGCATGGATGCGGTCGCCGTACGGGGCGATCACGGTGTTGTAGTAGGTACGCATCGCTCGGACGAGTTCCTTGCGCGTGTCCCGCTCGGCAAGGCGGGGCGCCCAGGTGGGGGCGCCGCTGGTGCGGTCGAGGATGCTCACCTCGTGCAGGATCCTGCGGCGCGGCATGCTCAGGATGGCTTCCAGACCGGCGTCGAGTCCTTCGGCGCCCTCCGGAGGGGTGAGGAAGTCGGGGAAGTAGCGGGCGCGCGGGGCCAACGGCAGCAAGAGGGTGCGCAGGGCGTGGCCGAACCCCGCGGCGTGCAGGCGGGTGCGGGCGCCGCGGAACCAGTCCGCATAGGCCCAACGCCCTTGGCGGGACTGAAAACGGTGGAGGCTCGTGCAGATCTCCCATAGCGGGTCGGGCCTGCTCGCCATGCGGGTCCGGCCCAGATCGGCATCGGTGAAGTGGATGCGGAGCATTCGTTTCCCCCCTGTGGCCAGGGCTTTTCAGGCAGAGTGGAAAGCCCTGGCTGGCCATGCTCGCGTCAGCCATGCTCAGGTTCAACGCGGCGCGAGGGTGCGATTCCAGGCGTCGCAAGGATCTGACAAAAGGGGGATCTTCAGCAGATGACACGTCAATCCGTGCGCATTGTGGCCAGTTTCGCGATGGGTGCAAGCCTTCTGGCCGGCGTCGGTGTCGTCGCCACGTCGACATCAGCTTCTGCGGCAACGCCCAATTGCAACACCGTCTTCCAATGGGCGGACGGCAATTACAACGGGCAGAACGTTCATCTCAAGCTGCCTTCGTACACGGGCGGCCTGACCATGTGCAACATGGGCCCCGGCTTCACCGGGAACGAGGTCTACGCGCTCCAGCACGCCCTGGTGAAGTGCTACAAGCGAAACATCGTCATCGACGGGGAATTCGGCGACAACACCAAGAAGGCGCTCGCATACGCCCAGGGTGTCGAGGGGATCGATGACGACGGGCAGTACGGGCAGGTGACGCGAAAGAGCCTCAAGTGGCCACGGTATTACTCCAGTTTCCACACGTGGACCAAGACCTGCAAGCGCATCTGAATTCCTGAAGTGCGATAGCGCAAGATGCAGGGGCTGTTCCCCGAACCACGCTTCGGGGAACAGTCGGTCAGGACGCCGGCGGTACCCGCAGCGCGAGGGCGAGGCCCTGTTCGGCGTCGTCGTTGACCGCGTTGCGGAAAGCCTTGTCGTAGGCGTTGGCACCAGCCGCTTCACGCGCTTGGTGCTCCCATTGCTCACGGATCTCGGAGAGTTCGGGCGTGCCGCGATTCGGGTGCCCGAGCATGCGCCAGTACGTGAGTCCGGTGCCGGAGGTGCATGCGGCTCGGATTCCGTTGCCCTGAGCCGCGTTCGCACCGGTGAGCAGGTCGAGGGCCAGGGCGATGCCAAGGTTGTCGTTGAGGTGGTGCTTGCTGGTGAGCATGGCTCGCGCATGGCGCTCGGCAGCCTGTGGGTGGCCGCGGCGCAGGTCGATGAAGGCGAGCTGGTGGAACGCGTACGACCGTGCCCAGTGCTCGCCGTACTGGTGGCTGAGACTGCGCAGGGCGGTGGCCCCTTCGTAGGCCTCCTCCAGCCGGCCGAGCGCCGATTGGGCGAAGATCCTGATCACCATGCAGCAGAGCTGTGGCGCGCCTGCCGGGGGAGAGCTGGCGTAGGTGACCAGGGCGTGGTCACTCACCTCGTAGGCGGCCTGGGGGCGGCCGGCCATGAGGTGGGTGAGGCCCAGGGTGTGGGCGGCGAAGAGCGCGGACTGGGGTGTGCCGTCCTGGTCCTGCTGTGCGGCGACGGCGCACTCCTCCCCGACGCGCAGGGCGCTTTGATGGTCACCCTGGAGGGTGAGCGTGATGCCAAGGGCCCACAGTGCGCGTGTGCGGGGCGGACCGTCGGGGGCGTCGAGAGCGAGGGCGCGTTCGAGGTAGTCGCGTGATTCGTGCAGGTGTCCGCAACAGGGCCAGAAGAGGCCCGTTCGACCGGCCATCTCGATGGCGGCGTCCGGGTCCTCGGCGATGAGGTGGTCGAGTGCGGCGCGCACGTCGGCGTGGCTGTCGGAGATCCTGGCGTACCAGGCGACCTGCCGGTCGCTGAGCCAGCCCGCCTCGGCGCTCGCGATCAAGGTGGCGAAGTGCGCGGCATGGAGCTGAGTGAGGGCGTGCGTCTCACCGAGTTCGTCGAGCCACATCGCTCCGTACTCGCGCAGGGTGTCGAGCATGCGGTAGCGGGTGCCGTCCCGTTGGAGGACGGACTGGTCGGCGAGCCGCTCCAGGATCCGAGGGATCTCGCGGGTGCTGAGAGGGCCGCCGGCGCAGACGGACTGGGCGTCCGCCTGTTCCACGGGGCCGTGGAAGACGGAGAGCCTGGCCCAGACCAGGCGTTCGAGCGGGGCGCACAGCTCGTGGCTCCAGCCGATCGCGGTGCGAAGGGCTCGGTGGCGCATGGGCCATACGGTCTCGTCGATCAGCGTGTCGAGCCGCGAGCTCAGGCGCTCGGCGATCTCGACGAGGCTGTTCTCGCCCAGACGCGCGCAGGCGAGCTCGACGGCGAGGGGGATTCCCTCCAGTCGGTTGCAGATGCCGGAGATGACCTCGGCGTCGGCGGGGGAGGCGAGTGACACCCCGGGGGCGGCCGTTGCGCACCGCTCCCGAAAGAGGCGTACCGCCTCTCCGCCGTCCTCCGTGGAGAGCGGGGCGACCTCGATGCAGTGCTCGCCGTGGGTGGCCAGAGGTTGCCTGCTGGTGGCGAGGACGGTCAGCTGAGGGGCGGCGGCGAGAAGTTCACTGACGAGGTGCAGACAGGAGGAGAGCACCCGCTCGCAGCAGTCGAGGACGAGCAGGACCTGCCGGCCGGTCAGCCATTCGCACAGTCCTTCTATGGGAGCGCGCGGGTTGTGGTCCAGGAGGCCGACGGCGTCGCAGACCGTGGCGGTGAACAATCGGTCGTCGTGCAGGGTGGACAGGTCAGCCCACCAGACCCCGTCGGCGTACGCGCCCTGCACCTGCTCGGCGACGCGCAGCGCAAGGCGGCTCTTGCCGACACCGCCGCCCCCGGTGAGGGTGACGAGCCGGTGTTCGGTCAACGCCGAAGCGATGACGTCGAGTTCGCTGCTGCGGCCGACGAAAGTGGTCATCACAGCTGGGAGGTTGCCTACCACCCTCCTATCTTGCAGTGCCGCGGCGCGTGGCCACATCCCCTTGCGGGAAACGGTCACAAAGGATGACGTTTTTCAGTACACGGCGCGCGGGCTGACGCCGAGCGGCGCCCGGCCTCCGAGGCCGGGCGCCAGAGGGCGGGCGGGCAGGTGCGGTCGATCAGGCGCGGCCGGAACCCGCGAGGTTGTACCACTTGCCGCCCCGGCCGTCGGAGTCCAGGTCGACGTAGATCCGGCTGTCGCCGGTCAGCCCCTGGCGTCCGATGACGGCCTTGCTGTCGCAGTCGATGTTGACGCCGTCCTCCTGCGTGTTGATGGCCTTCGTGAAGTTGCACCGGCTGCGCTGGATGGTCACGCTGCCCCGGTCCACGCGCATCTCCACGATGAAGGAGTCGACCTTCCGGGCACCGCCGGTGTCCAGGACGCGGCCGTAGCCCTCGGCGCGGAACTTCGTCGAGGTCCAGCCGATGCAGTTCGCGTACTCGATGTCGATGTTCTCGCCGGACGTGTCGAGTTCCTTCAGCCACGTCTTGCCGCACCGCAGCCCATGGACTCCGGCGGCCTGTGCCTGAGGCGCGGTGGCCAGCGCCCCTGCGGCAGCCAGTGAAAGGGATACCAGTGCGGTGGTGAGAAACTTGCGCTGATGTGACATCAGGTGAGCCCCCGTTGTCGTTGGGATCCGGCCCCGGCCTGCACGCGTTCCGCGCGAGTGCCGGCGGGGCCAGGCTTTACGTATTGATCCGATCAGGGATGACCAACGGATCACCAACACGCGGCCAACGGTCACGCGTGCCGTTGATCGGTTGCCGGACTGGGTGCGGTGCCGCAGGATGCGGAGATGCGCTTCTCGGTCAACATTCCGAATTTCGGCGACTTCGCGGACCCCAGGACCGTGGCGAAGGTGGCCGTGGCGGCGGAACAGGCAGGGTGGGACGGGCTGTTCGTCTGGGACCACGTGCTGCATCGCGGGCACGGGGGCAGGCCCTTCGGAGACCCCTGGATGCTGCTGACCGCCGCCGCGCTCGCGACCTCCCGGATCAGGCTGGGGACGCTGGTCACTCCCGTCGCCCGCAGGCGCCCACAGCAACTCGCCCGCCAGGTGGCGACCCTGGATGCCCTCACCGGCGGCCGGGTCACCTTCGGGGCGGGGCTCGGCGGACCCGTCGAGGACGAGTACGCGAGCTTCGGCGACACCACGGACCCGAAGGAGCTGGCAGAGCGGCTGGACGAGGGACTGGACCTGCTCCAGCGCTACTGGTCGGGCGATCCGGTGAACCATGACGGACGGCACTACCAGGCACGGGACGTGACGCTGCTGCCCGCCACGGTGCAACGACCTCGGCCGCCGGTCTGGGTAGCCGGCTTCTGGCCGAACCGCCCTCCCACGCGCCGGGCCGCCCGCTGGGACGGCGCGGTCCCGCTGTTCGCCGACGCCAGACACGGCCATGCGCCGCCGATCGAACAGGTCCGCGACCTGGTGGCGTACGTGCGACGGCAGCGCGAGGACGCGGGCCGGTCCGGCACTCCCTTCGACATCGTCCTCGGCGGCGCCACACCGGGCGACGACGCCGCCAAGTCCCGTGACCTGATCGGCCCGTTGGCCGAGGCGGGAGCCACCTGGTGGGACGAGCGACAGATCCAGACCGACGACGGCCTCGACCGGCTCGCCCCGGTGCTGCGGCGTGTCGAACAGGGGCCACCGGTCCTGTGACGCGCCTCCGCCTTGCGTTGTTCGTGATGGAGGGGAGGAGTGGCTCCTCCGAGCACTCCTCCCCCTCCCGGTAGGCGAAGGGGGCTTCCGTTTCCGGCGAGTTGGGAGGCGTCGAGTACAGCGCGTCCAGGGGCGGTCATGACTGCCCCTTTCGTCAAGAGGCCGCCCTCAGTGTGTCGACTCCCGGGCCGTCGAGCTCGTCCAGTGCTTCTTGCCGCCCGGAGATGGCCAGCAGCAGGGAAAGCGCGGTTCCGCGCACTTGCGGGCCTTCGCCGACGCGCAAGTCGGCGTCGGTCGGCGCCAGTTGGACACCGGACACGCGCTCCTTGGCTCCACCGAAGGACGCTGACGTACGAGCCTGCAGGCGCAGCGACCTGACGACAGCCTCCGGCAGGTACGAGTGGGTGAGTCCCAGGGGGCGACGGATGTCCTCACCGTGGACGACTTCCTCGATGAGCCGGGTGTCGAGGGGTGCGGGAGGGCCCGATCTGCGTGAGGCCACCTGACGCAGCCGCTCCAGCGTCTCTTGTGGTGAGGCACCGCGCTCGCGATCCACACCGCGCGCGTTCTGCCGGTCGAAGTCGAAACGTGCCCGGACCATGCCACTCACGAAACCGAGGCGGGTCGTGCGAGCCGTGTCGACCAGGTGGGCGACCACGTCGTGCACGGTCCAGCCCGCACACATGGACGGGAGATCCCACTGCTTGTCATCGAGGGCGGCGAGGTCCTCGATCAGCGCCGCACGCTCGGCGTGTACCAGCGACCAGACATCATCTTTCACGGCTGTTCCTTTGTTCGACTCCAGTGTCTGTCAGGGAGACCCGAAGCACGGGAGGAACTCATCGCCGGGTTGGGGCATCCCTTGGAATGCTGCCGTCGCGGGGTCTTCCACGATGACGACGTCCCCGCGCGACTTGAGCACTTTTCCCCCCCGGGCGCCGTCGCCGTCGGATCCGGTGGGCACGCAAGCGATGACCAGCGGCCTATAGGCCTTCGAGGCCGATTCGAAGAGGGGGTCGTGCGATGTGGACGCTTCCCGCCCTCGGGTGCGCGCCGTCCATCGACGTCTCCAACGCCACGAGCCACAACCCCTACGGGCTCCCGGCGGAGCTCTGTTACCCCGGCAGCAGCCTCGCCGAGCAGCGCCAGGAGGCCCTGCCCGCCACGCAGGTCGTCAAGACGCACTTGCTGCGCCGCGGCGGATTCCATCCGTTCGTCGTCTCCATCGCACGCTGATACCCGGCATTCGCTCACGGAGCTCGATGCCAAGATGGGGCCGACGGGAGGTGCGGTGATGAGTTTCAGGCTGGCGGCATACGCCGTCTGCGTAGAGGAGGGGCGGGTCCTCCTGGCCCGGCACGTCTCACCCCATGGCGAGTCCAACTGGACGCTTCCGGGCGGCCGAGTCGAGCACGGGGAAGATCCGTACGAGGCGGTGATCCGGGAGGTCGCCGAAGAGACGGGCTGCTCGGCGCTGGTGGAACGCCTCCTGGGCGTGGACTCAAGGGTCATCCCCGCGGCCGAACGCACCGTCCCCGGCGGACCGGAGCACCAGAATGTCGGCATCTTCTACCAGGTGCGCATCACCGGTGGCCCACTCCGGCCCGAGCCGGGCGGCGAGATCGCCGAGTCGGTCTGGACTCCGATCTCCGACGTCGACGGCCTGCGCCGGTCATCGCTGGTCGACATCGGCCTCGACCTGGCGCGGACCCGCCCGGCGACCGGCCACGTCGCTCCTGTCCCGGTCGGCGGTCTGATCCAGCACTGATGCTGATGCACCCGACGGCGTCCGGTCACGTCGGATTTCCTGTCTGCTCACGCACCGAACAGCACTGCGGGGCCCCGGACAAAACCGCTGGTGGGGCAGGTCTAGGCTCGTGCCTGCCGAGTGCTCACCGAGCGAGGGGGAAGCGCGATGAAGGTAGTGCTTGCAGGAGGCACCGGGCAGGTCGGAGCCGTCCTGGACCGTGCGTTGACGGCCGCCGGGCACGATGTCGTCGTCCTGACCAGGAATCCCGTGCGTGCGCGCCAAGTCGCCTGGGACGGACGGACATCGGGCTCCTGGGCGGCGGAGATCGACGGCAGTGATGTCGTGGTCAACCTCGCGGGGCGCAGCGTGAGCTGTCGCTACACCGAGGCCAATCTGCGGGACATGATGGACTCGCGGGTGCAGTCCGCCGAGGCCGTCGGCGCGGCGATCGCCTCCGCGGCGAAACCGCCGGCGCTCTGGCTCCAGATGAGCACCGCCACGATCTACGCGCACCGCTTCGACGCACCTCACGACGAGGCGACGGGCGTCATCGGCGGTACGGAAGCGGGAGTTCCGGAGTACTGGGAGTACAGCGTACGTATCGCGAAGAACTGGGAGCGGGCCCAGCGGAAGGCCGCCACCCCGCACACCCGCAAAGTCGCTTTGCGCGCCGCCATGGTGATGAGCCCCGACCGGGGCGGTGTCTTCGACGTCCTGCTGCGGATGGCCCGGCTCGGCCTGGGTGGGCCGGTCGCGGGCGGAGCCCAGTACCTGTCCTGGATCCATGACCGGGACTTCGTGCGCGCGGTGGAGTTCCTGATCAGCCGCGACGACATCGAGGGCCCGGTGAACCTGGCCGCCCCCGGCCCGCTCCCGCACCGGGCGTTCATGCGGGACCTGCGGACCGCGGCAGGCGCGCGGGTGGGGCTCCCCGCCACCGAGTGGATGGCGGAGATCGGTGCCTTCGTCCTGCGCACGGACACCGAACTGCTCCTCAAGAGCCGCCGCGTGGTCCCGGGCCGACTGCTCGACGAGGGCTTCACGTTCGATTACGCCGCATGGCCGGACGCGGCGGCCGATCTCGTATGGCGCGCACGGGACCGCCGCTGAGTGGGGGCGGCCTGGACGACGGCGGACGGGGTTTGCGCGCCCGCGATGTCGGCGTGCGGAGAACCCCGACCGACCGACCGGCCACCGCCGCGGTGGAAGTGGCCGGGGGAGTGGCCCGCGCGCCCAGAGAGGCGCCCAGAGAGGCGCTCAGAGCGGCGCCCAGAGCGCCGCGCGGAGCCAGGCCCGTTGGCCGTCCGGCCGGGCGTCGTCCGCCGACGGCCACCTCTTGGCCTTCCGGCGAGTCAGACGACCGCCGACGCCATCCGCCGGACCGCCTCGGTGATCACTTCCGGTGAGGCGGCCAGGTTGAGACGTACGAAGCCCTCGCCGCCGGTGCCAAAGGCTCTCCCCGAACTCAGAGCGACGCGGCCGCGCTGCAGGAAGGCCTCGGCCGGGTCGTCGCCCAGGTCCAGTTCCCGGCAGTCCAGCCAGGCCAGGAAGGTGCCCTGCGCGGGCGCATAGCCGATGGAGGGCAGGTGCTCGGCCAGCAGAGAAGCCAGCAGCCGACGGTTGTCGTCGAGGCCACGGAGCAGCGCGTCGAGCCAGGCGCCCCCGTCCCGCAGGGCCGCCGTGTGGGCGATGACGCCGACATGACTGGGGCCGTGGCTGACCTCCTCCGGGATGCGGGCGAGGTCGTCGGCGGCTTCGGGTCCCGCGATGGCCAGGGCGGCCTTGAGCCCGGCCAGGTTCCAGGCCTTCGACGCCGACATCAGCGACAACCCGTTCTCTGCTCCGGGCACGCTCAGGAAGGGGACGAAAGAGGCGTCCGCAGCCACGATGGGGGCGTGGATCTCGTCCGCCACCACGCGTACGCCGTGCTCCCTCGCCAGATGCGCGATCCGCGTCAACTCGGCGGCGGTGTGCACGGTCCCGGTCGGATTGTGCGGGCTGCACAGCAGATACACGGGACGGTTCGCACCTCGTCCCGCACCTCGTCCTGGACCCCGTCCCGCACCCTGCGCCACACCTTGTGCCGAGCCCCGCGCCGCTCCCCGGAACGCGTCCTCCAGTACGGCGAAATCGATGCGCAGGTCCGGCCCCAGGGGTGCCTCGACGACGGGTCGGTCCAGGTTCCCGACGAACTGGTAGAAGGGCGGGTACACCGGACAGTTGACGATGACGGGGTCGCCCGGCGCGGAGACCAGCTTGAGCATCTCCACGATGCCGAGCATCACGTCGGGCACGATCGCCGTGCGCTCGACGGCAAGGCCGTCCCAGCTCCACCACTTGTGTGCGAACTCGGCCAGCGCCTCCGCGTAGGCCGTCCCGGCGGGATAGCCGGTGTCACCGAGCGCCACGGCGTCGGTGATCGCCTCGGCCACGGGCTCGGCCAGTGGGACATCCATCTCGGCGACCCACAGCGGCAGCACGTCGTGCGGGTAGGTCCGCCACTTCATGCTCGTACGCCGCCGCAGTTGCTCCAGCGAGAGGCGGCGCAGCGGATTCGATTCGTCCGGCATGACGAGATCACGCGACACAGATTCCATACGTCAAAAGTAGGCAGGCCCACGGGGATTCCTGCCCCCTTTGGCGCGATCGGTGCCCACGCGCAGCAGCCGTTTCACGCTCCAGTAAGGTGAGCCTAACTTGTGCACCCGTCAGTCTGTTCGCCTGCTCGCCGACCTTGAGGAACCCCGTGCCCGACGCCGCGACACCCATGACCGTCCCGTCCTTCGGCGGTAACGCCACGGCGCCGCACACCTGGCAAGAACTCCGCTCGGGCGAAGAGCTGACCGAACTGCTCGGCGAGCCGCACCCGATCGTCATCGACAAAGTCCACGACGAACTGACCTCGGACGACCTGGGGATATTGGCCCGCTCCCCGTTCTGCGTCCTCTCGACCTCGGATGCGGAAGGCAACTGCGACACTTCCCCGCGCGGCGACGCACCAGGTTTCGTGCACCACCTGGACGCACGCACCATCGCCCTGCCCGACCGTCCGGGCAACCGGCGGGGCGACAGCTTCCGCAATATCCTCTCGAACCCGCACGTGGGGCTGCTCCACCTGGTGCCGGGCAGTGCCGACATCCTGCGCATCAACGGCCGAGCACGGATCCTGACGGACGCCCCGTTCTTCGACTCGATGACCGTCAAGGGCAAGCGTCCCCAACTGGCGCTCGTCGTCGAGATAGACGAGATCTTCCTGCACTGCTCGCAGTCGCTGCGGCGTGCGGGGATCTGGCAGCCGGAGACATGGGCCCAGGACACGCCCCGCCCTTGAGCGGGACCGCCCTCGTGCGCCACCGGGTGCACCGCCGCGTGCACGGGCGCGGACCTTGTTGCCGGGGTTTCCTCCAGGTAGCACCCCGATGTATCGGGGGGTGGCCTGGATGGCCGGCCGTACCTGACCACTCCTAGCCTCGGCCCATGATCTTTCGTCGTACATGGGTGTCAGCCGCTGTCCTGACGTTGGCCGTGTCGGCTCCGCCGACCGCCGGGGCCTCCGCGGCCACGCCGCGCCCCTCGTCCGTGGACCCGTCGGTGGACCCCTCTGTGCAGCGTGACGCCGACGCGCTGCGCGATGCCGGGGTCACGGGGGTCTCGGTCCGTCTGGAGACCCCGCGCGGGACCGTCACGGCCCGCTCCGGAGTCGGTGACCTGGTCGATCGCCGCCCGGTTCCGAAGAACGGCTATCTGCGTCTGGGCAGCATCACCAAGACGTTCGTCGCCACCGTCGTCCTGCAACTGGTGGACGAGAAGCGGCTGACGCTCGACCAGCCGGTGGAGCAGCTGCTGCCCGGGGTCGTGTCCGGTGCGGGCAACGACGGCCGGACCGTCACGGTCCGCGATCTGCTGCGGCACACCAGCGGCCTGTACGACTACACGGCCGATGTGTTTCCCGACCCGAGCGCCCGGACGTACTACACCAAGCGGTGGCAGGCCTACCGGCCCGGACAACTGGTCGCCATGGCCATGCGCCACAAGCCCGCCTTCCCGCCAGGTACGGACTGGGCGTACTCCAACACGAACTACGTGCTCGCCGGAATGATCATCCAGAAGGTCACCGGCAGCTCCTGGGAACAGGAGGTCCACGACCGCATCCTGCGCCCTCTCGGGCTGCGCCATACGGACACCCCCGGCACCTCGCCCTTCCTCCCGCATCCGCACGCGGCCAACCATCAGCAGTTCGCCGAGGACGGCCCGATGGTCGACACCACGATCCCCTACCGCCCCTTCGACAGCGGTGCCGACGGTTCGATGACCGGCACGGCCCGCGAACTCAATCACTTCCTCACGGCCCTGGCCGGCGGACGGCTGCTGACGCCCGCCGCTCTCGCCGCCATGCGAACCGAGGTCCCGGTGCCGCAGGGCAGTGGCCACCCTGCGGGCACCCGGGACGGCCTGGGGCTGTTCTTCACCCCTCTGTCGTGCGGGGGTGGTTACCTCGGGCACGGTGGGAGCGGTTTCGGCTACCTCATCCGGGGCGCCACCACGACGGACGGCCGACGTTCGATCACCGTCTCCGCACACAGCCGCCCGGCGGATCCGCACACGGCGGCCCGCCAGGAGGACGCCCTGCGCGACCTGATCGACCACGCCCTCTGCCGCACCGCGTGAGCCGTCAGACGCTGTCAGACGCCGTCAGGCAATGTCCCGGCAGACCCCGGCAGACATCCGGTCAGCTGGTGGAGGTCGCCTCCGGCTGCGGTGCGGCGGGCTCTTCCGCCGGGGTGACCGCGGTGTAGAAGACGGAGGAGCCCTGCTTGGTGCGGTGGGCCCGGCCCTTGGCGACCAGACCCTCCACCGTGGTGCGCACCACGGTGGTCTTGATGGTGCGGTCGGGGCGGTCCTGAGCGAGTGCGGCTGTGATCTCGGCGGCGGAGCGCGGTTCGTTCTGCCGGCCGAGATGGTTGTCGATCAGCTCGACCAGGGTCGGCCCTGCCGCCGCCGCGGAAGGCTTCTTCGCCGCAGCCTTGGGCGCACTCCTGGGCGCCTTGTCCTTGGCCTTGTCTTTGTCCTTGGGCTTGGCAGCTGTGGGCTTCTTTGTTCGGGCCGCGCCGGAGTTGTTCGCACTTGCCCGGGGAGCGGGCACCGCCTTCTTGCGGGTTGACGTCTTCTTTGCGGCGGTCGCCGGGGTGCTCGGCGAGCCCAGTGCCTGCTGCATGCTCAACAACAACGCGTGGTCCTTCTCCAGCGCCTGCAACTGCTCCTGCAGGGCGGCAACTTCAGCACCGATGCGTTCTTGTTCCGTGCGGTTGGTCTCCAGGTCCGTGGCTACGCGGGCGGCGTACTGGGCCTGCACTCCGGCAGTTTCCGGCTGAACGTCTGACATGGCAGTGACCTTTCGTGAGCGCACGCGGTCGTGCGGGGGCGGGTCGTGCCCACGACTGAGCACTCCTGACGGGGGCATCTGAGCGCACCCCTGCAAGTTGGCTCCCCAACCTGCACCAGCAGTAACTCATGTGCGGTTAGCGAAGGCTACGTGCTTGTGACCGCGAGCGGGACGGACTGGGCGCAGACTCACCCTCATCTCCAGCGGGGACAGGGGAGTTCGGTGCCGCCACTGTGCGCGATCGGCGATGCCGTCACGGGAGTTGGGAGTTGCCATCGCGACGATCGGTGAGGGCTGTCAGATGGATGGGGCGGCGGGCGGCTGCCGCGCCCCCATTCCGGTGCCATCGCGGAATCCGTGACACATACGAGTGGAGACGAGACGCATCGTCTTGTATGGTGGGGGCATGGCTTTCTACTACTACGTCTGAGTCCGGGCACGGCCGATGCCGCCGTTTCTGCTGCCCGTAGACCCTTCGCATTCCCAGGGAAGCCTCATGCCCGAACGCACCCATAGCGCTGTGCCCGCTGCCGTGGCGCAGCTGTCCGTCAAAGACGTCACCAAGTCCTACGGCACCCGAACCGTCCTCGACCAGGTCTCCTTCACCGTCCGCCCGGGGGAGAAGGCCGCCGTCATCGGTGAGAACGGCTCCGGCAAGTCCACCTTGCTGCGGCTGCTCGCCGCGGCCGAGGCGCCGGACACCGGGGAGCTCACCGTCAGCTTCCCCGGCGGCACCGGCCACCTTGCCCAGACCCTCGACCTCGACCCGGACTGCACCGTGCAGGACGCCGTCGACCTCGCGCTGGCCGAACTGCGCGACATGGAGTGCCGGTTGCGCACGGCGGAGGAGCACCTCGGCGAGGCGTCGCAGGAGGAACTCGACGCGTACGGCGAGCTGCTGATCGCGTACGAGGAACGAGGCGGATACGAGGCGGACGCCCGCGTCGATGCCGCTGTGCACGGGCTCGGTCTTGCCGGGGTCACGCGCGAGCGTGCGCTCGGTTCGCTCTCCGGTGGCGAGCAGTCGCGGCTCGCGCTCGCCTGTGTGCTGGCCGCCGCTCCCGAGCTGCTGCTCCTGGACGAGCCGACGAATCATCTTGACGCGGCCGCGGTGCGCTGGCTGGAGGAGCACCTGCGCGCGCACCGCGGCACCGTCGTCGCGGTCACCCACGACCGCGGCTTCCTGGAGCGCATCGCCACCACGATCCTCGAGGTCGACCGGGACGCGCGCACGGTGCACCGGTACGGCGACGGATGGGCCGGTTACCGCGCGGCGAAGGCAAGCGCCCGACGCGGCGCGGAGCAGGCGCACGCCGACTGGCGTGAGGAGGTGGCCCATGCCGAGGAGCTGCTGGAGGCCGCCGGAAGGCGCCTTGCCACGACCGGCGGGGATCCGCGGCAGGGCTTCGGCAAGCATCGCCGCTCGCACGAGGCGAAGCTCGGCGGGCAGGTGCGATCCGTTCGGGAGCGTCTTGCCCACCTGCGGCGCAACCCGGTGGCTCCGCCGCCCGAACCGCTGCGGTTCACCGCGGCCCTGTCCGCGGTGGGCGGCGCGCATCCAGGAGAGTGCCCTGCGCCAGGCTCTCGGCCCGGCTCGGGCGGAGGATTCCCGCTTGCCGAGCTCGACGGAGTACGCGTCGGCGAGCGGCTGCGTGTGGAGGGACTCCTGGCGATCGCGCCCGGACAGCGGCTGCTGGTCGCGGGCGAGAACGGGGCAGGCAAGACGACGCTGCTGCGTGTCCTCGCGGGCGACCTGGAGCCGGACGCGGGAACGGTGCGCCGACCGGCCCGGATCGGGTACCTCGCGCAGGAACTGCCCGCACGCTCCACGCGGCTCCCGCTGCTCGCCGCTTTCGCGGCGGGGCGGGCCGGTCTGCCGGAGGAGTACGCCGATGAGCTGCTGGCACTGGGGCTGTTCCGTGAGCAGGACCTGGACGTCCCGGTGACGGCGCTGTCCGCGGGGCAGCAGCGGCGCCTGCAGATCGCGAGGCTGGTGACCCGGCCCGCGGACCTCCTCGTACTCGACGAGCCGACGAACCACATCGCGCTCGACCTGGTCGAGGACCTGGAGGCGGCTCTCGCGGCCTACCCAGGGGCGGTGGTCGCGGTCTCCCACGACCGCGGCTTCCGCGAGCGTTTCCCGGGGGAGCGGTTCGAACTGCGCGACGGCCGCAGGTGATGCCCTTCGCCCAGCTGTCGAGCTGGTGGGGTACCTCAAGCCGGCCGTCGGTCAGGGGCATGCGATGCCGTTCGCCGGAGGTGATCTGACATCCTGTCAAGGTGCGCGTACTGATCGTGACGGCAGGCAGCTGGGGTGATGTCGCCCCCTACACGGGGCTGGGCGTGCGGCTGCGCTCCGCGGGGCATGAGGTCGCCCTCGCCACCCATGAGCGCTTCGAGCAGGCGGTGACCGCGCACGGACTCGGCTTCCGTGCCTTGCCTGTCGACCCGCGCCAGGAGCTGGCCTCGCAGGCCGGCCAGGGGTTGGCCAGAGCGGTCAGTCCACCCGTGGCCATGGCACGAGTGGCGCGCATGGCGAGGGCGTTCATGCCCCGGCTGAGCCACGGCGTCGCAGACGCCGTACGGGAAGGCACGGACGTCGTGCTCAGCTCCACGGTCACCGACCCCATGTGCGCGACGCTCGGTGAGGCGCTGGGGCTGCCGAGCATCGGGGTCTACCTCCAGCCGGTCCAGCCCACGGGCGCCTTTCCGCCGGTGGTCACCGGTGCTCGCTCGTTCGGATCGCACGGCAACCGCCTGGCTTCCTATGCCCTGTGGGCCGGCGCCGACCGGATCTTCGCCCCCGCCGTCGGTGCGCTGCGCCGCGAACTGGGCCTGCCGCGAAGGAGGTTCGGCGGCATGCGGGGCCTGCCGCGCGGGCGCACCGTCCTGCACGGCTTCAGCCCGCGGGTCGTCCCTCGCCCGGCGGACTGGCCCCAAGGGCACGAGGTCGGGGGCTATTGGTGGCCCCAGGTCCCGCCCTCTTGGGAGCCCGACCCGCGGTTGCTGGACTTCCTCGGCGCGGGCCCGCCACCGGTGTTCGCCGGCTTCGGCAGCTTTGTCACCGCCGATGCCGAGCGCCTGAGCACCCTGCTCGCCGACGCCATGCGCCGTGCGAAGGTACGCGGCATCATCCAGGCGGGCTGGAGCGGTCTGCACGCCGAGAGCGACGACCTGATCACCGTGCAAGAAGTGCCCCATGCCTGGCTGTTCCCCCAGACCGCTGCCGTCGTCCACCACGCGGGGGCGGGCACCACCGCGGCCGCACTGCGCGCGGGAGTCCCCTCCGTGCCCGTTCCGGTCCAACTTGACCAGCACTTCTGGGCCGCCCGCCTCCACGCCCTGGGTGCCGCACCGCGCCCCATGCGCTACCAGCACCTGACCGCGCGCCACCTCTCCCAGGCGATCACCACAGCCGTGCAGGGCCCTGGCTTCCGCGCACGCGCCCGCGACATCGCCGCCGCACTCGCCCACGAGGACGGCGCGCGTCACGTCCTTGCGGCCGTCGAGCGGCTTGCTCCCTCGGGCGGCATACTCTGAGCCGCGTCCGCACGATCGGGGAGAGTCATGACAAGTAGGTTCACCGAGTTGACCGTTGACTGCCACGATCCGGAGAGGCTCGCGGCCTTCTGGTGCGCGGTCCTGGACTTCAAGGTGATCGACCGGAGCGAGGGCAAGGTCGAGATCGGCTCCTGGGTGCCGACCGTCGAGGATGTCCGGGCCCGCCAGATGCCGCCCACCCTGCAGTTCATCCAGGTGCCCGAGGGCAAGACAGTGAAGAACCGCATTCACCTCGACGTCAGCCCGATCGACGCCAGCACCGAGGACGAGGTGGCCAGATTGCTGGGGCTCGGCGCCACCACGACGGATGTGGGCCAGGGGCCCGACCGGAACTGGGTGGTCATGGCCGACCCCGAGGGCAACGAGTTCGACGTCCTGCGCACCCTGGCGCCGTAGAACCAGGCGGCGAGCGGGCATGCACGGGCGAAGACCGCCCGTGCCCCGGATGCTCACGCCCGCCGCGGGCCGATGATGCTCACGCCCGCCGCGGGCCGGTGGCGCCGCGGCGGGACCGCCCCGCCTGTCAGCGGACGTCGATGACGGCTTTGCCCGGCACACGGCGGTCGACCAGTTCGGTGGCCGCCCGTGCCACCTGCGTCCAGTCGGTGCGCAGGGCGACTTGCGGGTCCAGTTCGCCGCGGGCGGTGAGCGCGGCGAGCCAGGTGAGATCGGCCCCAAGGCCGGCTGAATCGTCCAGCAGGTAGAAGGTGGCGATCTGGCGGTTGTGGCGATGGGCGTTGCCGAAGAGGGCGCCGAAGGGGAACTGCTCACCCTCACCGGATATGTGCCCCGCGGCGACCAGCACCCCGTGCTCGGCCAGGGCGCCGTGCGCGGCGACCATGTGCGCGCCGCCGACGAGTTCGACCACGCCGTGTACCGGTTCGATGTGCTGAAGTGCGGCCAGGTCGGTGACGACTTCGTGGGCCCCGAGCTCACGCAGTGAGTCGGCCTTCGCCGGGTCGCTGGTCACCGCGGTGACATGGGCGCCGCCCCGGGCCGCGAGCTGCAGGGTGAAGCGGCCGACACCGCCGCCCGCGCCGGTCACCAGGACCCGCCGTCCCAGGATGGGGCCGATGCGGTGCAGCGCACGGAGCGCACTGCCCGCCGCGACGGGCAGTGCGCTGATCGGGCCCAGGTCGGCTCCCTCGGGCACCGTGCCGATCAACTCAGTTTCCACGGCGCGCAGTTCGGCCCATGCGCCGTCCGTTCCCAAGGTGACGACGGGTGTGCCGACCGGCGGGCCGGAGCCGTCGGCGGCCGCCCGGACCACCATGCCTGCGGCGTCCCAGCCGGGCACCGTGCCGGCTTCGCCGTCGGGGACGACGTGATGGACCTCGCCGGAGTTGAGGGAGAACGAGTGGACCTGTACCAGGGCCTGGTGGGCGGTGGGTTCGGGGTTGGCGACCTCGGTGAGAGCGAGATGTCCGGGTGCCGTGTGATCGATCGTCAGTGCCTTCATGGTCGGAGATAGTGCCACTGAGTGGCATAAGCCCACAAGGGGCAATAGCTGCTGATAGGCTGCGCCCGTGGAGAACGCCCCGAAGGACCTACCGCTGCGCGAGCGCAAGAAGCTGCGCACTCGCCAGGCTCTGGTCGACACGGCCCTGGAGCTGTTCGCCGAGCGGGACTTCGCCGCCGTCACGCTGGACGAGATCGTCGATGCGGTGGAGGTCTCCAAGCGCACCTTCTTCCGTACGTTCCCCTCGAAGGAAGACGTGGCGCTGGCCCCGGAGAAGGAGCTGTGGGCGGCCTACACCGCGGACATCGAGTCCCGGCCCCTGTCCGGCGAGCACTTGCTGAGTGCCTACGAAGGTGCGCTGTTCGCGGCGGTGGAGCAGATGGCCGACGGGTGGGAACGGCGCTTCCTGGTCAGCCGAAGCCTCGCCGACCGCACCCCGGCGCTGACCGCACACAGTCTGCGCGACTGCTCCGAGGTGTCCGAGCGGGTCGTCCGGATCGTGGCGGACCGACTGGCACCGCATTCCCTCGGCCGCACCGAACTGCGCCTGCTGCTCGACCTCATGCTCGCCGCCTGGCGCTGTGCGCTGGAGGCCTGGACCGCATCGGACGCCGCTCGGCAGGACCGCGCGGCACTCATCGGGAACGTGCGTGAAGCCTTCGCGGCGATCCCCGCAGTCGCGGCCCTGGCGGCGCGAGGAGCAGTTCCTCAAGCACGGTGAGGCAGGTGCGTGACCTCCCAGGCCGCTTCGATCATCTGGAAGATCTCGTCCACGGCGGCCTCCGGATCGGCCGCCTCGCGGGCCAGTGAATGAGCGTCGATCGCGAACCTGGCGATCGTCCGGCAGGCCGTCGTGGACCGTGACAGGCCGGGATCGGCGGCGATGGCCGTGGCCAGCGACTCCGCGTGGCGCAGCCTCATCGACTCCTCGTACTCCCGCAGGGCGGGTGAGGCGTCGATCATGCGCCAGATCGGGGCGGCGCCGTTCGCCGTGCAGTGGAGCACCAGGGCAAGGATCTCGCGGCGCAGCGCGGGGATGAGCGGTTCGTGCGGCGCCCGGCCGGTGACCGCCTGCGTGAGGCGTTGCTCGAAGTCGGCGTCCTGCTCGAACACCAGGGCCTCTTTCGAGGCGAAGTGGGAGAAGAGCGTGGTCACGGCCACATCGGCATCGGCGGCTACATCGCGGATGCCCACCGCGTCGTATCCGCGTTCCAGGAAGAGCCGCAGGGCGCTGTCAGCGATCTTCTGACGGGTCGCGGCCTTCTTGCGTTCGCGGCGTCCGGGCGGCTCGGTCATGACCTGACGCTATCAGATACAAAGCCATAACAACTCCAAAACACTAACCGTTAGTGCTACGGTTGTTCGCATGAAGAGAGTGAGCTTCGCCGAGTTCGGCGGTCCGGACGTTCTGCAACTCATAGACGCCGAGGAGCCCCACGCGGGCCCCGGCCAGGTACGCATAGCCGTGCGGGCGGCGGGCGTGAACCCCGTCGACTGGAGGATCCGTGAAGGCCAGCTCCTGAAGGCCCACCCGATCGAGTTGCCTGCCGGCGTGGGGCTGGATGCCTCCGGGGTGGTGGATGAGATCGGGGAGGGCGTCGAAGGGGTCGAGGTCGGCGACCACGTCTTCGGCGAAGGGCCGAGCACCTACGCCGAGTTCGCCGTGCTGTCCGCCTGGGCCCGTATGCCCGAGGGCCTGACGTTCGAAGAGGCGGCGGGGTACCCCTCCGTGGTGGAGACCGCGCTGCGCATCATCCGCGAGGTCGGTGTACGGCCCGGACAGACGCTGCTGGTCAGCGGCGCGTCCGGGGGAGTCGGATCGGCGGTGCTGCAGGTTGCCCGTGACCGGGGCATCACGGTGATCGGCACGGGTGGGGCAGCGAATCAGGACTATCTGCGCAGCCTGGGTGCTCTCGCGACGACGTACGGCGAGGGCTGGGTCGAGCGGGTGCGGCAGCTCGGTCATGTCGACGCTGCTCTCGACCTGGCCGGGACGGGTGTCATCCGCGAACTCGTCGAACTGACCGGGGACCCGCGGAAGGTCATCTCCATCGCCGACCTCGCCGCGCCGGAACTCGGCGTCCGGTTCTCCGGCGTGGCCGGGAGCGTGCCGGAAGCGCTCGCCGAGGCCGCCGACCTCATCGCGCGGGGAAAGCTCCACATCCCGGTCGAGAAGTCGTACACGCTCGCAGAGGCCGCGGCGGCGCACATCGACAGCCGTACGGGCCACACGCGCGGGCGCCGGGTCATCGTCGTCTGAGCCGTTGCCTGCTCGGTTCGCGGCACTGCTCAGTCCGCGGCACCGGTGAGTTCACGGCAACCGGTGAGTTCACGGCACCGGCAGGCTGAATTGAGTGGCGCCGGTGAGGATCTTCGCCCTGAGCAGGTGAGTCGGTCCTGAACTCGGTTGCGGTCAGGGCTGGTTGGGTCCGACCCCTACGGGGTCATTCAGGGTCTTGCCGGATGTCGGGCGGAGCCCGCGGCGGGTGAAGATCGAGACCTTGGACGAGCCGAGGGAGCAGGCACCGTGGTCGACGGTCATGGATCGGGTGGGCGGGGCAGCCGCCGTGGGAGAGGGCGGTTGCCCCTTGTCTGGGGTGCGACGCTCGCTGTGATGGTCAGTTTCCTGGGTGTGGAGGTTGCGACCGGGGCGCCCGGTGGACGGGAGGGCGGAGAGGCGGGCGAGGCGCGGGTGCCGGGGCCCGCGGGGGCGGGCTCGCGCATCATCTGGAAGCCGTGCGAGGAGGACGCCTCAGCGGAGTGCGGTGGCCTCTCGGTGCCGGTGGACTGGGGCGAGCCGGACGGGGAGAGGTTCGACCTCCGGCTCGCCCGGCGCAAGGCCACCGACTCCGGTGCACGGGTGGGCTCCATGGTGTTCGGACCTGGCGGGCCCGGGGACTCGGGTGTGGAGCGGATCGTGGACAAGGGCAACATGCGCCGGTTCAGCGACAACCTCCGCAGCCGCTTCGACATCGTCAGCTTCGACCCGCGCGGCGTGGGGATCAGCAACCCGATCCGCTGCTCGCGGGAGCGCCTCGACCGGCGTCCGCCGACCGTCATCCAGAGCCAGGCCGCGTTCGACGCCACGGTGAAGTACAACCGCGGCCTGCGCGAGGACTGCAGGAGGAACACCGAGAAGGGGCTCTTCGATCACGTCGACACCCTCAGCATGGTGAAGGACCTCGACGCCGTGAGGGCAGCACTCGGCGAGCGGACCCTCACCTTCCACGGCAGTTCGTACGGAACGCTGCTCGGCGAGCAGTATGCGGAGCAGTACCCGAAACGGGTGCGCGCCCTGGTCCTGGAGTCAGTGGTGGACCACAGCCTGGGCACGAGGGACTTCCTCACCACCCAGGCCGCCACGCTGCAGGACTCCTTCGACGAGTTCGTGGCCTGGTGCGGACGGACCAAGAGCTGCGCCCTGCACGGCTCGGATGTGCGGGCGCTCTGGGCGGAACTTTTGGACCGGGCCGAGCGTGGGGAGCTGCGGGACAACGGCAAGGTGCTGGCTCCGTTCGACCTGAACGTCCTGGTGATGAAGATGCTGTACGACCCGAAGTGGGCGGAGCTGGGGGAGTTCCTGCAGGGGCTGAGCGAGAGCAAGGCGGGGACGGGTCGGGTGGCCGCAGAGGCCGAGGGCAAGCCTGAACCCGCCCTCGGATCCAGTCCGTTTGAGATCTTCTGCCAGGACTGGAGCCTTCCGGTCCGCGATTACGGGGACTACAGACGGGAGTTGCGGCGCGTCGCCAGGGTCGCGCCGGACATGAGGTATCCCCGAGCCCTGATGTCCGTCTCGGCCTGCCTGGGCGCCCCGGCACCCGACAATCCGCAGCATCGGCTGAAGGTGCGGAACAGCAGGACCATCCTGCTGACCAACTCGCTCCACGACCCGGCAGCCGGCTACAACTGGGCGACCAATGTCGCCGGTCAACTCGGCCGCAACGCGGTCCTGCACACCTACGAGGGCTGGGGCCACGGGACGTACTCCAGCAGCCCCTGCGCACAGCGGACGATCGACGACTACCTGATCGCGTCGAAGGTCCCGGCCCGCGGCGCGACGTGTCCGGCCGTCGGCAGGTAGCGCGGTGCGCGCCAGGCCTTCAGCCGGTGCTCCACCGCGGCGCCCAGAGACAGGAGCTTGGCGTCCTGGTGGTCGCCGGCCATCAGGAGCAGGCCGACCGGCAGTTCGTTCACGGACCCGGCGGGTACCGAAAGGGACGGATATCCGGCGACGGCCGCAGGTGTGGAGGAGGGGATGACGTCGTTGTCGCCGCGCGCGCAGTCCGTCGTCCAGGCGGGTGGGTTCGTGGGCGCGGTGATGGCGTCCAGGTGATGGGTGGCCATGGTCTCGTCGGTGGAACGTCGGGACAGGTCCTTCAACTCGGCCCGCATGGCCCGGTACTTGGGGTCGGTGGTGGGCGGTGCGGCGAGTGCCTGCTCGAACAGTTCCTGGCCGGCGAAACAGGTCTGTTCCTCGGGGTGGCTGCGGTTGAACTCGATCAGCTCGGCGAGGTTCCGGGGTGCTCCTTCGCGCGTGCCGAGGTAGGCGTCGATGTCCCGGTGGAACTCGCTGAGCAGCGCCGGGAATTCGAGTTCGGCGAGCCGCGCCTGGTACGGGGGTGTCACCTCGACGACCACCGCTCCGGCCTTGCGCAGCTTCTTCGCCGTACGGGTCATCACCGCGTCGACGTCGGCTCCGAGCGAGGGCAGGCGCCACAGGCCGATCCGCTTGCCGCGGAGGCTGGTTCCGTGCTCCGCCGCAGCGTCCTTGGCCGGGAGGCCGGACGGACTCGGGTTGCTCTGGAGTCCCGGGAGCCCCTGAAGGGCGTCCGAGCGGTCGCCGTCACCACGCGAGCCCTTGCCACCGCTCAGCACCGAGAGCGTGAGCGCGGTGTCGATCACGTTGCGTGCCATGGGCCCGGCCGTGTCCTGCTCGGCCGAGATCGGCACCACCCCCGACTGGCTGACCAGGCCGAGGCTGGGCTTGTGGCCGACGACGCCGTTCATCCCGGCCGGGCACACGATGGAGCCGTCCGTCTCGGTGCCGATCGCCACCTGCGACAACGACGCGGCGAGCGCGGCCGCCGAGCCGGAGGAGGAACCGCACGGGTTGCGGTCGAGGACGTAGGGGTTGTTGGTCTGCCCGCCCACCGCCGACCAGCCCGATGTCGGCTTCGCCGCGCGGAAGTTGGCCCACTCGGACAGGTTGGTCTTGCCGAGGATCACCGCCCCCGCCTTCCGCAGCCGGGTCACCAGCGTGGCATCGGTGCCGGGCGGCCTCCCGGCGAGCGCGAGCGATCCGGCTGTGGTCGGCATGTCACGGGTGTTCACGTTGTCCTTGAGCAGGACGGGGATGCCGTCCAGTGGCCCAAGGGTCTTGCCGTGCCGGTGCCTGGCGTCGCTGGCGGCCGCCTGGCGCAGGGCCGTCGGGCTGGTGCGCAGCACCGCGTGGATCTTGGGATCGACGTCCTCGATCCGCCGCAGATAGGCCCGGGTCAGCGTCGACGAGGTCAGCGAGCCGGCCGCCATGCGTGCCTGTAACTGCGGAATCGTCACGGTGTCCAGGTCGACTCCAGGTGAGAGCGCCGACCCGGCCGGCGCCGACGAACTGTCGGTGCCAGGCTCGGCGGCCTGCGCACCGGCATGCGGTACGCCCGTCAGAAGGGACCCCGCGACGAGGGCGGCGGTCATTGCGGCAATGCTCCTCTTCCCCATGCGCATCAGCGGACCACTCGGGCGGCGTCCGGCGCAAGGGTGCGGGGCTTCCGCGGATCCCCCTGCTGCGGCGGGCCGCGCATGCCCCAACCTGCCGGTGGCCGGGCTAGACATGCAGCGCCGTGGGGTGGCTCGCCGGCGCGTCCACCGGGGCGAACTGGGGGTCCAGCGTGATCGACATGAAGAGATCGCCCTTGTACATGGGCGTCGCGCTGACCCGTCCCATCTGGGGATCGATCCACACGACCTTGCCCTGGTAGTTGACGCCGGCGACGGCGTGTACGTGCCCCCTCTCCCCGTGCCTGAACACGATCATGCTTGCGGAGCCGTGCCCCGCACTCTTCAGCCGGCTCGCCACCGCCTGCCACACGTCCTGGACTTGATCCTTCGGGTTCGACTCCGTCGTTCTCCAGTTGCTCCGCAGCCAACGCTTGGTGCGGACAGCGCCGTCCGCCTCGAGTTCCATGTCCCCCGAGTTGTGGACCCCGGCGGCCACCGTGGGGTTGCCGGACCAGGACGCCAGGAAACTGCGTACCGCGTCGCAGCAGTTGCGGCGGGTACGCACCGCCCTCCTCGTCCCTCCTCGGGTTGACCGCCTTCAACCAGTCCGCAGCTCCGCCGGAGCTGGTCAAGGGACCCTTGGGGTCGATCTTGTTGAGCTTCTGGGTGAGCGGACCCACGAGGGAGTAGCCGAACGCGGTCGGGTCGGGGAACTGCTCGTACCCGCCGCCCTGAGTCTTGGGGAAGATGCTCTCCAGGTGGGCCTGGTCCTCCGGCCTCGGCGGCTTGAGCTGACCCGGGCCGAATTCCCGCACATCGTTCACCAGCGCGTTGGACGGCGCCGTGGCCCCGGCCGGCTGCACGGTCGACCCGTGTCCGGGGCGGGCACCGTGAACATGCCGCTGTGCCTCAATGACCCGCGTCGCCACGGTGTTGCCGACGTCCTGCTGGAGCGCCAGCATTCGAGCCCCGTCCATCGAACGGCCGGGGATCGCCGGAGCCGCCACGCTCGCGCCCGACGGGGTGATTCCGGACGCGGGCTCCGTCCGAGAAGCGGGGAGTCGGGCAACGGAGTCGGGCCGTTCTTCCCGCTCGCTTGCACGCACGACGGGCCACCTCTCTGTTGACGTCGTCACGCCAGGTCTAGCAGCGAACGCACGGCACCCGGGAGGTCCACAAGGGCAAGGTTGCCCACGCTCGGGCACACCTGGGGGAGACGAGAGGAACGTCCTTTCGGGCATGACGGGGTGACGGGGTGACGGGCGCCACCGTGCGGGCCGAGCGGGGCCGTGTCGACGTCACCAAGACGCGGCCTCCGGCGGATGACGCCCCGCCCGGCTCACCAGGTCTTGCCCGCCTGCTCCCGGACCGTGCGGTTGAGCCGGTTGAAGAAGTTGGTCAGCGCGATCTCCAGGGTGATCGCGCCCAACTGCTGCTCGCTGAAATGGTCGGCGGCGGCGTCCCAGATCTCATCGGTCACGCCCGGTGCGCCGTCCTGGATGCGGGTGGCGGCCTCGGTCAGGGCGAGTGCCGCCCGCTCCTGCTCGGTGTAGAAAGGCGTCTCGCGCCACGCGACCACATTGTGCAGCCGCTCGTCCGTCTCACCGGCCTTCTTCGCCGCCTCGGTCGAGGCGAAAACGCACGGGCTGCAGGCGTTGATCTGGCTGGTCCGCAGATGGACCAGGGACAGCAGCCGGCCGTCCACGCCCCCTGCGTGAATCGCCTTGTAGAGGTGCTGAATTGCTGTGATCACGTCGGGGTCGGCCGGGCTGTTCAAGCGTGCTTCCATCGGTCCTGCTCCTTCGTCGCTGGTTCATCGCTGGGTTGATCGGTTACCTGCGCCCCTTGGGGCCCGTCATCACCCATGACGGAGCAGCGCCGAGGAAGGTAACGACATGACTGACACCAGGCCGACGGACCCGATGGCCGCGACGTTCGAGGCCCAGCGCGAGCGGCTGCGCGCGGTCGCCTACCGCATGCTCGGATCGCACGCCGACGCCGAGGACGCGGTCCAGGAGGCCTGGCTTCGCCTCTCCCGACAGGACGCGACGGCCATCCACAACCTCGCCGGCTGGCTGACCACGGTGGTCGGCCGGATCAGCCTCGACGTCCTGCGATCGCGCCAGGCCCGCCCGGAGGCGTCCTACGACGACCGCCTCCCCGAGCTCGTGGTGACGCTCGACGACGGGCCTGCTCCCGAGGACGACGCGGTGCTCGCCGACTCGGTCGGGCTCGCGCTGCTCGTCGTCCTGGAGTCCCTCAAGCCGAGCGAGCGGCTGGCGTTCGTGCTGCACGACCTGTTCGCGGTGCCGTTCGACGAGATCGGCCAGATCCTCGGCAAGTCCACCGCCGCGACGAAGATGCTCGCCAGCCGCGCCCGCAGGAAGGTACAGACGACGGAGCGGCCGACGAGCGCCGGACGGGAGCAGCGGGAGGTGGTCCAGGCCTTCCTGACCGCGGCTCGAATCGGCGATTTCGAGGAGTTGCTGCGGGTGCTCGACCCCGAGGTGAGACTGACCCTCGACACCCCGTCCGGCGAAGTCGTCGTGCTCGGCGCCACCCGGGTCGCGGCCGGTGCGCAACTGTCCGCCAGCGCGGCCGCATCGGGGCGGTCGGTGCTCGTCAACGGCCTCCCGGGGGTCATTTCCTGGCGCGAGGACGGTGCCCCTGCCTCGGTCCTCGCGTTCACCGTCGTCGACGGCCGGATCACCGGCATCACGGCCATGATCGACCCGGACAAGCTCAAGCTGATGGACCTGCCGGATCCGGCGTGAGTCCCCGCTGGTGCGGGTCCACGACCCGCCCCGGCCTTCTGCGCTCTTCGTAGCCCCCGATGAGAGCCCCGCCCCATGTCGTCCGCCACGACGAAGCCGGGGTCGGGCCCACTGCCCTAGCTTCCGGTCATCCGGTTCAGGAACCGGATGACCGCAGCGACCGAAGGGGTCAGCAGATGGCAGGGCACACAGCACGGATGGGGGCGGTGGGGCTGGCGGCAGCGGCGGCCCTGACCGCCGCTTCGCTCACGTCGCCCGCGGCGGCCGACGCCGGCGTGGGACATGCGCGGACTCAGGAAGCCCTGGACGCCGCGGTCAAGGACGGGGTGCCCGGGGCCACCGGGCAGGTCGACGACCGGTACTCGATCTGGACGGGCACTTCGGGCGTCGGCGACCTCAAGACGGGCGCGCCGCGCTCGGCGGTCGACCGCTACCGGATCGGCAGCATGACCAAGACCTTCGTCGCCACCGTGCTCCTCCAGCTGGAGGCGGAGGGCAGACTCGACCTCGACGACAAGGTCGACAAGTGGCTGCCCGGTGTGGTCGAGGGCAACGGTCATGACGGCCGCCGGATATCCGTGCGGCAGCTGCTCAACCACACCAGCGGAATCTTCAGTTACACCGGAGACCCGGATTTCCTGGAGCGGGGCTTCACCGAGAAGTTTCTGGAGCACCGCTACGACACCTACACCCCCGCCCGGTTGGTGGGAATCGCCATGCGCCACCAACCGCTCTTCGACCCGGGTACGGGCTGGAGCTACTCGAACACCAATTACACACTGGCCGGAATGATCGTCGAGAAGGTCTCGGGCCACCCGTACGAGGACGAGATCGGGCGGCGCATCGTCAAGCCACTTGGCCTGTACGCCACTTCCGTACCCCGCACCGCGTCGTCGATGCCGAAGCCGAGCTCCCGCGCGTACTCCAAGCTCTCCCTGGCACCGAAGCCGACGGACCCCACCCATGACGTCACCGAGCTCAACCCGTCGGCCGCGGGTTCGGCTGGTGCCATGGTCTCCGGTTCCGGTGACCTGAACCGCTTCTACTCGGCCCTGCTGGGCGGGAAGCTGCTGCCCGCGGAGCAGCTCAAGGAAATGAAGACCACCGTCCCGGTCAGCGGGGCCGGTCTGATCACGGGCTACGGTCTCGGGCTGATGAAGTTCGAGCCGTCCTGCGGTGGTTCGGTCTGGGGGCACGGCGGCAACATCCAGGGATCGGCGTCCCAGGCCGTGACCACACCGGACGGCAAGCACTCGCTCGCCCTCAACTTCAACGGCGACTGGGCGGGGAACAGCCAGGCGGTCATCGAGGCGGAGTACTGCCCGAGGTGAACGGCGCCGGGGTTGTTGGACGCCGGGACGATCCGCCACGGCTGCCGGCACACGACCTTGGGGCGGGTCTGCGGCGGCCCGTTCAGCTGTCTAGTGGTGAAAGGCAGTGGTCGCGTCGAGCGCGGCGCGCCCGGTCGTGACGCGGTTCACCGGTGCGGTCTCCTGGGCATGGCCGAAGGAGACACCCACGAGCAGTTTTCCTCCGGTGACGCCGAGTTCGGCCCGGATGGTGTCGGCGTAGAAGCTCAGCAGTCCCTGCGGGCAGCTGTCCACGCCGTACGCGGTCATCGCCAGGAGCAGTGTCTGCAGGTAGGCGCCGACGTCCGCCGCCAGTCGAGGACCACCGTCACCGGTGACGAACAGGAACGCGGCGTGGGGCGCGCCGTAGAAGCGCAGGCTCTCCGCGTCGTACGCAACACGTGCCGCGTGGTCGTCGGGGCCGATGCCCAGCGCTCCGTACAGCTCGGCACCGAACGCGGCCTGTCGGTCCTTGTGCACCGGTGCGTACATGTCCGCGGAGTACGGGAAGTCGACCGAGGTGCCCTGAGCGGCGTGGGCCGCCTGCAGGGAATCCGCCAGGCGCTCGCGCACCGCGCCGCTCACCACCTCCACCCGCCACGGCTGTGCGTTGGAGTTGGACGGCGCGGCGCCGGCCAGCGAGAAGATCGCGCGCAGGGTGTCCTCGGGCACCGGGTCCGGACGGAACGCGCGCGTCGCGTGACGGCCGCGTATCAGCTTCTCCGCACTGCCGCTCAACTCGGTGGAAACCGGCCGGCTCATGGGGCACCCCTCAATCGATTGATGTAATTGATGTAAACGCATGCGTTTACTTGCGGAGCTGACGCTAGCAGGTGGCCCTCACTTAAGTAAACGCGTGCGTATACTTCGGTCATGAGCGCGGCGACGACGACATCTCAACGGCGGGGACGCGGCGGACGGGAGCGGATCCTGGTCGCCGCCGCCCATCTGTTCGCGACCCAGGGGATCAACGCGACCGGCATGGAGCAGGTGGCCGAGGAAGCACCGGTGTCCAAGCGCACGCTCTACGCGCACTTTCGGACCAAGAGCGACCTGGTGGTCGCCCACCTCCAGGACCTGGTGACCTCGGGAGTCACGCTGGAGAGCGTGCTGACCCGCGAGGACATCCCGCCGCAGGAACGGATCCTCGGGCTCTTCGGCCCGCTCGCGACGGACGTGGCTCCGGTGCGCGGGTGCCCGTTCATCGATGCCGCGGCGGAGTTCCCCGACCCGGCGAGCGCGGTGCACTCCTACGCCCGAGAGCAGAAGCTTCGGATGGTGGGGCTGGTCACCGCCCTGGTGGCGGAACTGGGCTGCCGCGAACCCGCCGCGCTCGCCGAGCAATTGGTCACCCTCGCGGACGGCGCGGCCAGCCGAGCCATGGTCCTCGACGAAGCGGACTACGGTCGGCATGCGCGGGCAGCGGCAGAGGTCCTCCTTGAACGCGCCCTGCCCGGCACGAGTTGACGGGGAAGCCGCCTCAGTCGAACCGCAGGATGCGCGGGGCGAAGGTGCCTTCCGGACCGTTGGCGCGGCCGACCGACCACACCGTCTCGCTGCCCGGCACCGGCGTGAGCCGCAGGCTTGAGGAGTCGCCCTCCCCGGCCACCGCCGGTTCGCTGTACTCGGTGAACGACCGGCCGTCCCAGGCAAGGAAGTCCGGCCCGGGGACAAGCGGCGGAGAGCTGCCCGGCGGGCCCCACTTCTGCGAGCGGGTCACCGAGACCCAGCCCAGCCCGCCGGACGCGGCAGGCGCAAGTGAGCTGACCGATCCGAAGTCGGTGGGCATGGTCACGCGGTTCCACTGCTGCCCGTCGAACCGGACCAGCAGCGGCGGAATCGGCTTGCCCGGCGGGCCGCCGACGAACCCGGCCGTGCCACCCGCCCACACCTCCGTCGGCGAGACCGCCAGCACACTGCTCACGGCCGACCGCGGGAACCCGTCCACGACCGTCTGCTGCCATGCCTGCCCGTCCCAGTGCGACACGGCCGCACCCGAATCGGTGGCGCCCGCGGCCCAGACGTCGTCGGCCGCCAAGAGGTGCAGGCCGTGCACGTATCCCGGCGGTACGGGCACGTCCCGCCAGCCGCGCCCGTCCCAGCGCAGCAATGCCTGCGCGCCGTCCCGCGAACCGATCAGCCAGGTCTCACCGCCGCCCGCGACGACCTTGGTGAGCGCGACGCCGCGCGGCGGCCGGCTCTCGGACCAGGCGGTGCCGTCGTGGCGGAGCAGGCGGGCGGCGCCCGCCGAGTCGCGGCCGACCGCCCAGACCGCGGCCTGTGAGGTCGCGGCAATGGACAGCAGCTCTCCCTGCCAGCGGATCCCGGGCAGACTCTGGCGCTTCCACTCGCTTCCGTCCCACCGCAGCACCAGCGGGAAGCCCGGCGCCTCGCGGCCGACGGCGTCGGCGCCCACCGCCCATACCTGGCCGGGCCCGAACGCCACGGCCTCGTTCAGCCCGGCCTGTGGGCGGACCTGGGCCGGGACCGCAACGTGTTGCCAGGACCGGGTCTCCGCCGCGGCCGAGGCCAGGACGGTCACGACGGTCATGGCGACGGCCAGAGCCGCGACGAGAAGTCTGCGTGCCATGGTCAGCCTCCCAGCCGCTCGCTCATCAGGTTCGGCTTCGAGCCGTAGATCTCGACGGTGCCGAAGGACAGGAGTGATGACCCGGCCTTCGCCAGTACACGCGGCTTGACGTCGATCGCGTTCGTGCGCTCGGGGCCGTAGGAGAAGGTGGTGCGGGCGCCGTCCACCCGTGCGTACTTCGACTGGAACGCCCGGTCGCTGCGCACCGGCAGCCACAGGGCGCCGTCCGGACCGCGGACCACGGCCTCGGCGTAGGTGTCACCCAGCGGCGGGTAAGTGGTGCGCCAGGCATGTCCGTTGAAGGTCATCAGGTAGGTGCGGGCCACGCCGTCGGTGTACTGGCTGCCGCCGATCGTGACCCGGCCCGACGGTTCGAGCAGGATCGTGTGCACGTTGCTGTTGGGCGGCAGCGGCACCTTCGCGTCGCGCCATGCCGTGCCGTTCCAGCGCAGGACGCTGGTCCCGGTGCTGGTGTCCGCCCAGGCCCAGGCGTCGGTGGCCGTGCGCGCGTTGATCCCCATCAGGTACAGCACACCGTCCGGAACGGACTGCGTGGTCCAGCCGGACCCGTCGTAGTGCAGCACCTTCAGCCCGGTGTCGTCCTCGCCGACCACCCACGCGGCGCCCGGTACCGCGGTGAAGTCCTGGTAGGTCCACAGGGTCTGCGGCAGCGGGACGGCACTCCACCCTCCCGCCGACCGGCGCAGGATCTCGCCCGCGCCCTCGCGGTTGTGGAGGATCCACACCTCATCGCCGACGAACTGCACCTTGCCGAGCCAGCCCGGCTCACCGGCGCCGGGGAAGCCGGTGTCCCGGCTCCACGCCTTGCCGTCCCACCGGTACAGCATCGGCCGCAGCCCATCGGCGGCGTGCTCGTACCCGGTCGCCCATGCCTCGCCAGGCCCCCGGGCGGCGAGATCGGACACGGTCACCGGCGGGGCCGCGGCCGGCACCGGCAGCTCCGACCAGCTCGGCCGCGCGGCAGCGGTCGGCGTCACCGCCGCGGCCGGCGACATGGCTGCGGCGCACACGATCACGAGGCAGACAAGGACTGCTCGGAGACCGTTCACGAGACCCCCCAGGGCGCGAAGGTCGCAGAGCCTAGGGGCGTTCACCCACCCGTGAACAGACCGCATCCGGCCGACTGATCGCCGACGGAACAACCGCGTCCGCGGCTTCAGACCATTTCGGGTTGTGGCTCCGGTCGGAGAGCTGGTGCGGCCTTCGGCTCCCACAGCCTGGTCGTTCGTACGTAGCCGTAGATCACCGAAGTCATGGCCAGAACGAGCAGTGGTCCGGCCACCTCGGGATGCTTGGCCATGTCCACCGGCAGATAGCGGTACGACACCAGGAGCGCGGCGAAGACCGTCGTGCCGTAGAGGACCAGCTGGACGCCTTGCCGGTCCCAGCCGCGGTCGAGCGAGCGCAGACCCGCCTCGACCGTGAGCGCGAACACCACGCCGGCAATGAGGTCCACGCCGTAGTGGTAGCCGAATCCCAGCGTCGCCCCGAGGGTGGCCATCAGCCAGAACGTGCCCGCGTATCGCAGAAGTCGTGGGCCCTTGCGGGAGTGGATGAAGATGGCGGTGGCCCACGCCGTGTGCAGGCTGGGCACACAATTGCGGGGGGTGATCCCGTCGTAGGTCACCGGGTGCGGGATGTTGACCGGCGGCGGCGTGTGCGGCCACAGGTCGGCCACCGCCCATTGCACGCCGCCGGTGCCGGAGGTGCCCGGACCATAGGCGAAGATCGGCCCGACCACCGGGAAGATCATGTAGACGGCCGGTCCGACGAGGCCGATCACCAGGAAGGTGCGCACCAGGTGGTGGCGCGGAAAGCGGCGCTCCGCCGCCACGTTGCGCAGCTGGTACAGGGCGACGACGATCGCTGCCACCGCGAGCTGGGCGTAGACCAGGTCGAGGACATGCGTACTGACCGGTCCGCTGGCCTTGAGTATCCGGCCTGCCAGCCACGAGGGGTTGCCCAGCGCGTGATCGGCGGTGGCCACGTACTGGTCGAGCACGGACGGGCGGGTCTTCGAGGTGATGAGCAGCCAGGTGTCACCGGTCTTGCGGCCGGCCACGAGGAGCAGGCCGAGGCCAACACCCTTGAGGAGCAGGACGCGTTCCTGGCCGGTGCGGCGCGTGATCGCGATGACCCCACAGCCCAGCATCACCCACAACGCGCCATTGCCGAAGAAATGGCCGTCCGGCACCTCGGCGTCGACCGCCCACCGCACGAGGACGAAGACGGCGTCGATGCCGATCGCGGCTCCAGCGGCGATGAAGCGTTGCCGCCAGGTGAGCACCACCATCATCAGGGCCAGGCCGCCGTACAGCGGACCGGGTTTGGGGGCGAAGATCACCTCTCGCACCTGGTTGGTGATCGGCCCGGGTACGCCGCCGTAGCGACGCGCGGCGATCTCCAGCGCGACGAGGAATCCGAGGGCCACCACGCACGCCGTGGCCCACACGGCCGTCCGGGATGGGCGCCAGGGGGTGAAATTGATCTTGCGGCGTATTCGTGAAGAAGCCCGCGAAACTATGGGTAGCAATTATTTGACCGATTTATTCAGAAGACCTACGAATGGCGAGCTGCTGCCGCTGGGCGATCAGTCCTCGAAGTAGGCCTTGGCGACGGCGTAGGTGTCCTCGTAGAGGTGGTAGCGGGTGATCCGCCCGTCCCGGACCGTGGTGTGCAGGGCGAACGCGGTGTCGATGTCCCGGCCCGTCTTCTTCACCTCGGAGACCATGCGCCCGATGAGCACCACGTCGTCGCCCTCGGCGATGACCTGGTGCAGGTCGAACTCCTTGGCCTGCACATGGGTCCGCAGCAGCTCGAAGAACGTCCGCATGCCCTGCGCCGAGTCGACCTCCGGCACCCACGGAATGCCCGGCGGGTGCGGAATGGAGAACGACACCGAGTCGGCGAACAGCGCCGCCGCCTCCGCACTCCTGCCCTCGGCGAGCAGCGGGAACAGGCGCTGCACGGTCTGCGTCGGTGACTCTGCTGTCATGTCTGTCGACCTTACCGATCGGGCGGGCGGTCTCAGGGGGCGATGGGCAGTTGGCGCTTGTGCTCGGTGAGACGGTAACGGCCGGTGATCGTTTCGAAGGCCCGCTCGTCCACCGGCTTGCCCTCCAGGAAATCGTCGATGTCGTCGTAGGTGACCCCGAGCGCGTCCTCGTCGGCCTTGCCCGGGTCGAGGGTCTCCAGGTCGGCCGTCGGCGACTTCCACACCAGCTCGGCGGGCGCACCCAGCGTCTCCGCGACGGCGCGCACCCGGCGCTTGGTCAGGCCGGTCAGCGGGACCAGATCGGCGGCGCCGTCGCCGAACTTGGTGAAGAAGCCGGAGACCGCCTCCGCGGCATGGTCGGTGCCGACGACCAGGCCGCCGTGCGCACCTGCCACCGCGTACTGGGCGATCATGCGCTGGCGGGCCTTGATGTTGCCGTGCACGAAGTCCTGGTGGTGGGCGTCGCGGAAGCTCACGCCGGCGGCCAGCGATGCATCGAGCGCGGCGTCGCTCGCGGCCTTGATGTCCACGGTCAGCACGTGGTCGGCCTGGATGAAGGAGAGCGCGAGCTGCGCGTCGTGCTCGTCGGCCTGGGTTCCGTAGGGCAGCCGCATCGCGTAGAACCGCGCCTCGTGCCCGGCGGCGCGGGCCCGCTCGACGGCGAGCTGGCACAGCCGGCCCGCGGTGGTGGAGTCGACGCCGCCGCTGATGCCGAGCACGAGGGAGCGCAGACCGGTCGAGGTCAGCCGCTCGGCGAGGAAGGTGACCCGGCGCTCGATCTCCCGCTCGGCCTCGAAGGTCTCGGCGACCTGAAGTTCCTTGGCGATCTCCTGCTGCAGGGCGATGGACGCCGACTCGCTCACGTCTGCTCCTTGTTCCGGTTCACTGTGTGCTCTCGCGGAACCCTAGCCTGGGGCGCCGCCGCGGGCGCCGTCGGCCGTGTCCGGGGGCCGGCCGGGAGCCTCAGGACACCCCCGGGCCGTAGCGTGCGGCGATGTCCTCGGAGCCGGCCCACCGGCTGTAGGTGGGGGACTTCGGCCAGTTCTCGGGAGAGTCCTGCCACTCCTCTTGCCGCCCGTACGGCAACAGGTCGATCAGCGCGAAGGTGTGACTGAGCTGTTCGGTTCCCCGGCCGCTGGTGTGCCAGGTGCGGTAGACGGTGTCGCCGTCACGCAGGAAGACGTTGACCGCGAACCCGCCGCCGGGCGGTGCGCCGACGTCGGTGCCGAAGGGGCTGTTCGCGGTGGAGTACCAGGCCATCTTGTTCCCGACCTGCCGTTTGTACGCCAGGGCCTCGTCGATCGGCCCCTGGGTGACGATGACGAACCTCGCGTCGTAGTCATCCAGGAACTCCAGCCGGGTGAACTGCGACGTGAAGCCCGTGCAGCCCGGGCACTGCCACTTCTCGCCGGGGAACCACATGTGGTTGTAGACGATCAGCTGCGGCTCGCCTTCGAAGATGTCGGCAAGCCGGGCCGGTCCTTCCTCGCCCTCAAGGGTGTAGTCGGGCATCTCGACCATCGGCATCCGCCGACGCCGAGCGGCGATCGCGTCGAGTTCCCGGGTCGCGGCTTTCTCCCTGAGACGCAGGTCGTCGAGTTGGCTCTGCCAGGTCTCGGCGTCGACGACGGGCGGCAGTGCTTTTGCGGTCATGAGTGCCTCCGGCTCGCGGTGTGTACGTACAGCACGGTGTGTACGTACAGCACGGTGTGTACGTACAGAGACCGTCCGCGTTCGCCGAACTCATCGCTCTCCTGCCTGTTCAGGGCAGGATCTCGACGTACCCCTCGGTTCCGTGCACGCGGATCCGCTGCCCGTCCCGGATCAGCCGGGTGGCCTGCTCCACGCCCACGACCGCCGGCAGGCCGTACTCCCGGGCGATCACTGCGCCATGGGTCATCAGGCCGCCCACCTCCGTCACCAGGCCCGCGATCCCGACGAACAGCGGTGACCAGCTGGGATCCGTGAAGGTCGTGACCAGGATGTCGCCCGCTTCGAGATCGGCCTCCGCCATGTCAAGGATGACGCGGGCCCTTCCCTCGATGGTCCCGGCGGAGACCGGGAGGCCGATCAGGGCGCCGGCCGGTGCGTCGTCACGCCGGTAGGACCCGGTGACGGCCTCGCCGTCCGATGTGAGCACGCGCGGCGGGGTGAGCGCGTGGTACGACCGGAACGCTTCCTTGCGCCGCTGGATGAGCTGTTCGTCCACCCGGTGCGAGCGCACGACGTCGTGGAGTTCCTGGAAGGTGAGGTAGAAGATGTCCTCCCGCTCGGGAAGCACGTCGGCCTGCACGAGTCGCCCCGCTTCCTCCAGCAGGGCCTGCTTGTAGATGAAGGAGCGGCTGACGATGCCGTACTTCGGGTACTCCCGGTATCCGATGAAGGCCCTGACCTGGTCGATCATCCGCTGGGTCTCGTCCGCCTTCCGCTCCCCGTCCGGCAGGTCCCGCAAGCGGGACACCACCTCCTGCTCCTTCTTCCGCGCCTTCTGCCGCCCTTGCTCGAAGCGCCGCTCGGCGGCGCCCGGTTCGAAGTTCCTGACGTTGTCGAGGATCACGGGCACGAGGGTGGCGGGACGCTCGCGCCACCGTGGCCTCGTGATGTCGATCTCGCCGGCGCAGCGCATGCCGTACCGGTCGAGATAGGCCTCGATGGCGTCGCGTGCTTCGGCCCCGCCCGTGACCTTCGCCAGCTCGTCAAGGAAGTCCTCGTCCTCGACGCCCTCCAGGAACGCCACCACCTCCGGCCGCGGGCGGATCACGTCCGCGACGTCGAGCAGCGCGAGGCCCATCTCCGATGTGACGTTGTCGGGGGCGGACAGCGTGAGCGTGTCAGCCGCGTTCTTCTCGCCCAGCCACTCCTGCAGCTTGTCGTTGAGCCACCAGGTGGCCTCCATCCCGGCCATGATCGCCTGAAGGTTCAGCGGATCACTGAGGACTTGCTTGTGCTCCTTGAAGGCCTCCAGGAGAAAGTCGAACAGCGCCGGCCCGGTCTTCGTACGGATGTCGCGATCCAGGGCGGCGACGGATGCCTGGCTGCGCTCGATCAGCTCGGTGATGATGGCCGGATCGGCCGCGGTGGGGGCGGGCGCTCCGCCGGGCGGTGGCCCGCCGGGACTCGCGTCGGGGGCGCTGGGGAGCAGCGGGATGAAATCGTTGCGGTCAAGGATGGTCTCCAGAGCGTCCCTGATCAGCGGATCGCCCTTCCCCATGACCTCCAGGAGGCCGTCGCGGCTCGCGGGGGAGGCCAGGCGCCCGGTGACGTCGACGAACAGCCTCCCGGCGGCCGCGTGCATCTCAACCATGGCGGTCAGCTGCCACATGGAGAGCCCCAGGGGCTTCATCGGGTCGGTCATCATCTGCTGATGGCCGACGGAGACGTAGACGTGATTCTCCTGGTCGCCGGTCTCGGGGACGGGGAACAGCGTCGTGATCGGCCGGCTCTGAACGATCTGGAAGCCGTCGTCGACCAGGCACCATTCGATGTCCTGCGGGCGGCCGAAGTGCGCTTCGATCCGACGCCCGAGCTGCACGAGCCGCACGACCTGCGCATCCGTCAGCGCGGGCTGCTCCTGCCGCTGCGGGTCGATCACCACTTCCCGCGTACCACCGGTCGGCAGGGCGTGAACGGCCCGCTCTTTGGCGGCGATCGTCTTGGCGACGACTTCGCCGTCCCGCACCTTGAAGACGTCCGGGTTCACCAGGCCGGAGACCAGGGCCTCGCCGAGGCCGAAGCCCGCGTCCACGGTGGCGACCTTCCGGTTGCCCGTGACGGGGTCGGCCGTGAACAGGATGCCGGACGCCTGCGGGAAGACCATCTGCTGCACGACCACGGCCATGTGGACCGCACGGTGGTCGATGCCGTTCCGCCGGCGGTAGGTCACGGCCCGCTCGGTGAACAGCGAGGCCCAGCACCGGCTGACGTGCCGGAGGATCGCCGTCGGACCCACGACGTTCAGGTACGTGTCCTGCTGGCCGGCGAAGGAGGCCGTCGGCAGGTCCTCCGCCGTCGCGCTGGAACGGACGGCGTAGGCGGCCTGCTCGCCGGACCGGGCGAGCGCACGGGTGATCGCCTCCGCGAGATCGTCCGGGAGGGCGATCCCTTCGACGGTCCGGCGGATCTCCGCGCTGAGCGTGCGGACCGCGTCGCGGTCGTCCGGATCCAGGCGCGAAAGGCGATCGAGCTGATCGTCCATCGACGGCGCTGCCGCCAGGGTCCGCCGGAAGGCGTCGGTCGTCACGCAGAAGCCGGCCGGCACGCGGATGCCTTCGATCCTCGACAGCGCGCCCAGATGCGCGCCTTTGCCGCCGACGACGGCGAGCTGCGTCTCGTTGGCCTCTTGAAGATCCACCACGTAACGCTCGATCACTGCGACACCTCCGGGGCAGCCGTGCTCCGTTGCACTGGTCGGGCTGATCGAATCACAGACGCCCTCGTCTCCGCCGCCCCCGGTCGCCCGCCAGGGGCGGTGCTAGCGGTTACGGGGCGAGTGCGGCTTACGGGGTGAGGGCGGCGGCGAGTTGTGTCCGGGAGCGGATGCCCAGCTTGCGGTAGATGCGGCTCAGCACCGTTTCCACGGTCTTGACCGAGATGAACATCTGCTGGGCCGCTTCCTGGTTGGTCGCGCCGGTGCGCACGAGTTCGGCCAGGCGTACCTCGTGTTCGGTCAGGCGGCGGCCCTTCGGCCCCGCTGAGCCGCCGGGCGCGGAGGCCTGGCCCGTCAGGTGGGCCAGATGATCGTTCGCGAGCGCTGTCCAGGGCCGCGCCTCGGCGTCCTCGAAGAGCGTGCGGGCTCCCTCCCACGCGGTGCGCGCGGCGGCGGCGCGCCGGCGCCGGCGCTCGACACGGCCGCGCAGCAGCTGGGTGCGGCCCTCCTCGACCGGCAGACCGAGCCCGGCGAAGACGCATGCTGTGTCCGCCAGGAGCTCCGCGGCCTCTTCGCCGGCGCCTTCGAGGTAGCGGCAGAGCGCGCGGGCCCGGGTGAGCGTGGCACGCAGAGCGGCGTGCGCGGGGTGCGGGCCCACCCGCTCCTGCATCCGCTCCAGCAGGCCGCGCGCCTCGTCCATGCGCCCGCAGAGCGCGAACGCCTCCACCGCGTCGCCCTGCCACCGCAGTACGCCCGGATCGGCCGCCCCGGAGCGGGACTCGAGCTCCGCGACCTCCGCCAGCGTCGCGGCGGCCCTGTCGACCCGGCCGGTGTGCAGGAGCGCGGCGCCCAGGGCCCACAGGCCGCGTGTCGTGTGGAGCGCGTCCTGCTCCTCACGGGAGGCACGCACACCGTGGGCGGCGTGGCGAAGCGCGTGGGCGAAACTGCCGCCGCAGGTCTCGGCCGTGGCGGCCGTGTACCAGGCGGGGCCGGGTGACAGACCGGCGGCCGCGGTGAGGTCGACGGCGCGGGCCGACCAGTGCAGGGCCTGGCCGCACGCACCGCGTCCCGCGTCGACCTCGGCGAGGCTGCGCCACAGGTCCACCAGGTCCTCGGGCTCCCCGGACTCCTGGGCCGCGGGCAGCAGTTGGAGCAGGAGAGCGCGGGCCTCGGGAAGACGGGCGTCGAACACCGCGTGGCGGGCGGCGAGGTACTGCGGGCTGTTGCGGATCCCCAGCCGTGTCGGCGGCACGGCAAGCGAGAGGGCGCGGTCCAGGGTGGCCGCGGCGGTGTCGAGACGGCCCAGGACGCGCTGCATACGGGCGGTCATCGTCAGCGCGGCTGCCTCCAGGGGCACGGCGTGAGCTGCTTCGGCCAGGGTGGTGGCGGCCTGGGCGTGGTGCAGGGCACGGGCGAAGTCCTCGCCGGAGATGTTCGCCTGCACCGCGGTGCGCAGCTCGACCGCGGCGAGCAGCGCGGGGTCCTCGGCGGCGGTCCTGCGCGCGGTGGCGAGCAACGGCCGTGTACCGGCGGTGTCCTGGCCGTGCGCGTCGACGACGGCCAGCAGGGCGTGGACCTGCTGTGCGGGAGTGCCGTGCTCGGCCACGATCAGGTCCGCCGCCAGTCGGGTCAAGGCGGCCGAGCCGGCGGCCGCTGCTTCCTGCGCCGCCTCGGCGAGCCGTTCAAGCCGCAGGCGGGACCGGTCGGCGGGGGTGAGGCGGGCCGCGAGGAACAACAACTCGGCCGCGCGCAGACGTTCGCCCGCCGCGCGGGCCGCGTCCGCCGCGTGCGCGGTGTCACCGGCGACGGCCAGGTCCGGGGATTCCTGGGCCAGCGCGGTGTGCAGGGCCGGTGCGACGGGGCCGTGGGAGCAGGCGGCCAGGGCATGGTGGATCGCGGTGCGCCGCTCCCCGGTGACCGTGGCGGCCGCGGCGTCGGCCAGGGCCGTCGCGGCGAACTGGTGCGTGAGGGCCACACCGGCCGGGACGGATTCCGTGGCGCCGTCCGCGGTGACGAGCCCGGCGTCGATGGCATGGGCGAGATGGTCTTCGGCGTGGCAGCACCCACTGTTCCGCAGCAGGTCCGCGTCGCACCTGCCCGCGAGCGCCGCGACCTGGAGCGTGGCGCGGACATCGGCAGGGACGGAGGCGAGCCACGTGGCGGCGAGGTCGCGCACCTGCCGCGGCGGTTCGGGCGGCCCGGCGCAGCTGTCCGCGTCGCCCGGCCGCGCGTCGCCGGACCGCACGGCGGCGGGGTGGAACCGTACCCAGGCGTCGAGCAGTCCCCGGTGGCCCCCGCAGTAGCGGTGAACGGGCGCCGCCCAGCGCGCGGGCAGCCCGAGGCGCGCGCAGGCGGCAGCCGTCTCGGTGAGATCGGCGGGGGGTACGGGCAGCACCACCGGGTGTCCGCCGAGCAGCGCGGCCGCGGCTGCGGGGTGGCCACTGGTGCGCTCGGTCGCCACGGCGGTCAGCTGTGCGGGGGCGAAGGTGCGGACGGCGTAGCCGATGAGGTCCGCGCTCGCGGGGTCAAGCCACTGCGCACCGTCGATCAGGAGCAGGACCGGAGGGCCTTCGGCGAGCAGCCGTGTCAGGGCCACGCGCAGCCTCAGCGGGTCTTCGTCGGCGCCCGAGAGCCAGGCGGGGTTCCACGTGCTGTCCCGGTCAACGGCCCCTGCTTCTAGGGCTGATGGCGCCGTCGCGGTCTGCGCGAGTGCCGCGGCGCGGGGGAGCGGTACGGCCGCGGCGGACTCCGAGGGCAAGGGAGGGACTCCGGTCGCGCCTGTGCGGTCAGCGCCGCGCCCAGGGCCCTGCGGGTCACGACGCGCCGCGTCGGCACCCTGCGTCCGGGCCGCACCGAGCAGTTGGACCAGCGCGCCGTAGCGGACCCCGGCCTCGCTTTCCTGCGTACACACCCGCAGGCAGCGCCGCGCCACCCCGGTGTCCTGCACGGTTGACGACTGCTCGGCCAGCGCGTCCAGCAGGGTGGTCTTGCCCGCGCCCCACGGACCGCCGACCGCCAACCGCCCGTGGCGCTCCAGCAGCGCGGCGGCGTCGCGGACCACGGCGGCCCAGCCGTCCTTCGCCGCCCACGCCTCGCCGTCCACGCCCGTACGTCCTCGCACACCGGGCACCGTAGGCGCCCGCCTGCCCTCCCACAACGCCTGCGCACGGTCCGCCTGCCGGACGAGGGACATCCCTGACACGCCTGTCCTTCCGGTGAGGGCGGCCGTACCCGAGGTCCCGGTCCGTCCGGTTTCCGGGACGTACGCGACAGGGGGCTTCCCGGATACCGCCGACGCCCCGGCACCAGGACGCTGTGGCCGTCCCGGGCGGTCCGCCCACCGGCCCGCCCACCCTCACCCCGGACGCACCACAGCGCTGCTGATGCCTCGTCACCGGCGACGCCTCCCGGAAAGGAACAACCCCCATGCGACCCCTGTCCCAACGGCCGCTCCTGGCCGGCCTCGTGGCTGCAGCGGCCCTCGCAGGCCTTGCCGCCCTGCCCGCCCATGCGGATACCCCCGCTGCCCCTTCCCCCGGAACGACGGCCGAGCCGCGCCTGCCGGACGAGCTCCGCGCCGCCCTGGCGCGAGACCTCGGAGTGAGCCCCGCGGAAGTGACTGAGCGGCTGGCCGACGAATCCCGTGCCCAGCGCGCGGCGACCGTGATCCGCGCCGAGGTCGGCGACCGGGCCACCGCCCTCTGGTTCGACGCGGCCGACGGGCGTCTCCACGCCGCCGTCACCACACCCCGGGCGACCGAGGCCGCGCGGGCCGCCGGAGCGGTGCCGCACCAAGCACGCCGTACACAGGCCGAGTTGGAGGCGGCGGCGCAGGCCGTCGGCGCGTGGAGCCGGGGGGTGCCTGGCGTGCGCTCGTGGGGCCCTGACGCCCGCGCGGGACGGGTCGACGTGGTCGTCGACCCCGCCGCGTCGACCGCGGCGACCAAGGCCCTGCGGACCAGGCTCGCCTCGCTCGGCGGTCTCATACGGGTGGTCGAGTCCCGCGACGTGCCCCGCCAGCAGGGCGGCGATGTGGTGGGCGGTGAGAAGTGGACGCCCGGCAGCGAGTCGCCCTGCTCGATCGGCTTTCCCGTGACGCGGACGAGTGGCGCCGGCAAGGCGTTCCTCACCGCCGGGCACTGCACGAACGACGTCAGCCAGCCCGCGTACGGCAAGGACGGCACGCGCGTCGGCACGTCGAACAGGAACGGCACCGGGTCGGTCAACGCCCGCGAGGGCGACATGGGCATCGTCGATGTCGACCAGGCGGGCTGGTCGCTCGCGCCCAAGGTGGCGGGCTGGGGCGCGGGCGACGTCGCCGTGACGGGCTCCGCCGAAGCGGTCGTGGGCACGGCTGTGTGCCACTCGGGTCAGACGACCGGATACCGATGCGGTGAGGTCACCAAGGTCGACCAGAGTGTCGACTACGGCAACGTGGTGATCGACGGGCTCTCCTACTCCAGCGCATGCTCAGCAGGGGGTGACTCGGGCGGTAGCTACGTCACGCCGGCCGGGGGCCGGGCCGTGGGTCTGCACTCGGGCGGCGGCAGCGCGACGTGCAGCGGCGGAAGCGGTGAGAAGTACACCATCTTCCAGCCGGTCAACGAAGCTCTCGCCAAGTTCGGGGCCCAGCTGGCGACTTCGAACCCTCAGCCCGGCGAGGTGACGGTGTCGGCGGTGTCCGCGCAGACCACCGCCACCGGCGGCCGGGTGGAGCTGCCCAACCGTGCGGAGGGTGGCACGGCCCCCTACACATGGACCGCGACAGGCCTGCCCGCAGGACTGTCCGTCGACGCGTCCACCGGCACCGTCTCGGGCAGCCCGACGGCCGCCGGCACGCACCAGGTGACGCTGACCGCGACGGACGCGGTCGGCAAGAAGGGGTCCACATCCTTCACGTGGACCGTGACGGCCCCCGGCTCAGGCGCACCGAAGCTTGCCGATCCCGGCAGCCAGAACGGCTACGTGGGTCGCCTGGTGAGCGTGCCGCTGAAGGCGACCGGCGGCACGGCCCCTTACACCTTCACCGCGACAAATCTGCCCGCAGGGCTGGCTGTTCACCCGACCACGGGCCTGATCTCGGGTACCCCGACGAGCTGGGGATTCCGCAATGCGACGATGACAGTCACCGACGCGACGGGCAAGAAGGCCTCCGTCGCCGTCACCTTCACGATCTGGTCCTGACCGGATGAACCGCTGCCCCCGGGCCACGCTTGGCCGGGGGCAGCCGCCTCCGGGCCGGTCAGGCGCCCTCGAGCACCTCTTCGCCGGGCCTGCATTCGGGGCCCCACGTCAGGGACGTCACGGTGTACCCGTAGCTGTTCGTCGGTTTGAGTTCGACCTTGTACTGGCCGCCCGACCCGTCCGAAGTTGCGTAGTGCAGGCAGCCCTTGTACTTGTGCGCCTTGCCCGTGAGGGGCGAGTACTTCTCCGCGGTGAAGCGGATGTGGTCCACACCCGCGTCCGGTGTCCCACTGTTGACGATCCGAGCGCTGAACTTCCTGGTTGACAGCTCGGCCGAGCAGGGCCGAACGCGCACGACGAGGCCGTCGTTACTCCACGTTCCGCGCCAGGATCCCGAGGGTCGCGCGCAGGCCCGCCTCAGGGATGACGGGAAAGATGCCCGCGTCCCGGTACCGTTCCTCGATCTCGCTCCAGTCGTAGTACGAGGTCGCCAGAGTGCCGCCCTCGTTGGCCTTGAGCCGGTAGCCGTAGAGGTGCCGGATGGGAGGCTGCACCTGGCCGGAGATCGTCCATTCGATCAGGGCGTCCTGCTCGAACTTCGTGATGATCACGGTGACGTCGTACTTGCCCAACGGATAGTCGTTCAGCGCCTCGCGGTCCATGTGGACGACGAATTCGTCGCCGGTACCGCGCGCGGGCTCGCCCTCGGCGGACTGCAGCATTCCTGAACTGTCGATCGCCACATGCCCGGCCGGATCGCACAACAAGGCGAAGATCTTCTCCGGGGACGCGGCAATCTGACGCTGCACTTCGAATCGCTCTGTCGTCATGGGGCCACCCTCGCACGATCACGGAACCGGGGGAGGGGTCGCCTACGACCCCGTGCGCCCCTCTGTCACGGAAGGGGTCAGTTCGCCCCGCCCTGGCCGGCGCTGCCGATGGCGAAGACCTTGACCGGGGAGCCGGAGCCGTCGGTGACGGGCAGGGTGGCGGCGCCCGGCCATTCGAGGGAGTACGACTTCGTCTCGCCGGGCGGGGTGACGACCAGGCCGGTGACCCCGACGCCGGAGCCGCCCGAGTCGTTGACCGGGTAACTGATGCTGAAGGAGACCGACTTGCCGTCCTTGAGGGTCATCGGGGCGGCTCCCTGGCCACTGCGCTCGGCGGACAGTTCCCCCTCGCTGGTCTTGAGGTCGACGCCCGCGAAACCGGACAGGAGGCAGTCACGGCCGCCGCCGTTCTGGAACGTCACCGCCACCGAGCCGTCGGTGTCGCCGTCGATGGTGCTGTCCGACGCGGTGATGTCCAGATCGTCGGTACGGCACTTGCCGACCTTGCTGTTCGCCTCGGAGCCGCTCCCGGCGGCCGTACCCTGCCCGCCGGATTCCTTCGCGCTGTCCTGCCCCGCATCGCCCGAGCCCGCATCCCCCGAGTCGGAGCCGCCCGAAGAAGACTCGGTGGACGCGGACGACGGGTCGCTCTGTGCCGTGTCGTCGCCGTTGCAGGCCGTCAGTGAGAGACCTGCGGCAACGGCCAGGGCGGCGAAGGTGAGCTTGTGAACGCGCATCGTTTCTTCCTCAGTGTCAGTCGGGGTGGTGCGGTGCCATGTGGTGCGCTGCTCGGTCCGCATGGGCACGAGCGAGCATTTCTGATCACCAGGACCGCACAAGACCGATCAGGCGTTCCCCCCAACTGCCCCCTAAGACATTCCTGTTACATGCACGGACCGCCACCACGAGCGCCATCACCGGTCACACCTCGCCGTCACCGGCCTCCCGCCACCTTGGCGCACCAGTTCGAGGCCACCGCCCGTTGGGACAGACCCGTGACCCGGGGCATCTTGACCCCGGCCGTAGCGTGGCCGGAGAGCAAACACCCTGGAGATCTTGTGACACCACGTCTGAACGCATTCGACCAGCCCGTCGGCGAGCCCCTTCCCGACTGGACGCCCCGTCCGGCCCCCGCGAGGGTCGACTTGGACGGTGCGTACTGCCGCCTCGAGCCGCTTGACGCCGGGCGGCACGCGGACGAGCTCTACGCGGCCTATGCGACCGAGACCGACGGCCGGAACTGGACCTACCTGCCCGACGGGCCCTTCGACACCGCCGACAAGTACCGCCGCTGGGCCGAGGCCGCGGCCCGCAGTGCCGATCCGCTGCACTACGCGGTGATCGACCGCAGGACGGACAGGGCGGTGGGCACCATGTCGCTGATGCGGCACGACCCGGCCGACGGAGTCGTCGAGGTCGGCTACGTGGTGTTCTCACCGCTGCTGCAGCGCACCCCGGTCTCGACGGAGGCGCAGTACCTCCTGATGGCCTACGCCTTCGACGGGCTCGGCTATCGCCGCTACGAGTGGAAGTGCGACGCCCTCAACGCGCCGTCGCGCAAGGCGGCCGAGCGTCTCGGCTTCACCTTCGAGGGCGTGTTCCGTCAGGCGCTGGTGTACAAGGGGCGCAACCGCGACACGGCCTGGTACTCGATCGTCGACGGCGAATGGCCGCTGCTTCGCAAGGCGTTCCGTGCCTGGCTGGCGCCGGAGAACTTCCTTGAGGACGGTCGGCAACGGCGTTCACTCGGCGGGATCTTGAGCGATTGAGTCAGTTTCCGGTGTGAGGGCGGAGGATGACCGGAAGTTCCCGGTGCCCGTTGGAGATGAATGACTCCGCGGGGCGCAGTGTGGACACGGGGACGGCGAGGGCGAGGTCCGGGAAGCGGGTGAACAGCGCCCGGAGCGCGGTCTCGGCCTCCATCCGGGCCAGGGCGGCGCCGAGGCAGACGTGGACGCCGTGGCCGAAGGCGAGATGGGTCTTGCCCGCGCGCGTCACGTTGAAGGAGCCGGCGCTCGGGCCGTGGAGGTCGGGGTGGCGGCTTGCTGCGGCGTACGAGGCGAGGATCGCCTCGCCCTGACGGATCGTGAGCCCCTGCGCCAGCGTGATGTCCTCGACCGCGAACCGCATGGGCAGGTGCGCGACCGGTGCCTCGTAGCGCAGGGTCTCTTCCACGACGTCGGACCACGTGCTCTTGCCCTCGCGCACCAGGGCGAGCTGTTCGGGATGGGTGAGCAGCGCGGCGATGGCCTGGTCCAACAGGTTGACGGTGGTCTCGTACCCCGCGCTGATCACGAGGAGGAGGGTGTCGAGCAGTTCCTGCTCGGTCAGCGCGGAGCCGTCGTCGTCCCGGGTGGCGATGAGCACGGAGGTCATGTCCGCGCCGGGATCGGCGCGCTTGGCCGCGACGAGGTCGGCCAGGATCGCGTACAGCTCCTGAGTGTTCGCGGCGGCTTGATCGGGGCTGAGCGTGGTGTCGAAGACGCCGTCGACGGTACGGCGAAAGCTGCGCTGGGAGTGGTCGGGAAGCCCCATGAGCTCGCTGATGACCCGGACCGGCAGCGGGTAGGCGAACCGCTCGCGCAGGTCGGTGGGTTCTCCGGAGGGAAGGGCGGCGAGTTCATCGACCAGCGCGTGGACCATCTCCTCGATGCGCGGCTGCAGCGCGGCGATACGCCGCGAGGTGAAAGCCGGACTGACCAGATGCCGCAGCCGCCGGTGGTCGCCGCCGAAGGCGGTGAACATGTTGTCGACGGCCACCCACAGCGCCAGGGGCCAGATGCCGACGATCTTGTCGGGGAACATCGGCCAGTGCTGCCGGGGATCCTTGGAGACCCGGGGGTCGGTGAGGAGTTGCTTGAGAAGAGCCGGGTCGGTCACCGCCCACGCTTCGACACCCAGGACATCGACACGGGCAGCCGGACCGCGCGAGCGCAGCTCGGCATCCTCGGCGTGCCGGTCGCTCCCGGTGGCGTCCAGGACAAGTATCTGCGGCTGGTGCATGCGAGAGCTCCTCGAGGCGGAGAGGCGGGCTGCAACCAGGACAGCACGTCCAGCTGTTGTGCGGTGGCCGTCCGCACAATCAGGTGCGACCGCAAGCGGGCGACCGGTCGGACTGCCGGCCGGTTCAATGCGGCAGCGTGGCGTCGAGGTCCGCCATCTCCGCCGAGCTCAGCTCGAGTTCGGTGGCCCGGGCCGAGTCCGCGATGGATGCCGGGCGGCTGGCTCCCGGGACCGGGATCATGGCCGGGGAGCGGGCGAGCAGCCACGCCAGTGCGATCTGTTGCGGGCTGACGCCGTGCACGGCCGCGACGTGGTGGAAGGCGGTGCCCGCCGAGGTCGGGCCTGAGGGGCCGTCGAGGGAGCTGCGGGTGATGCCGCCCAGTGGACTCCAGGGCAGGAAGGCCAGGCCAAGCTCCGCGCTCAGCCGCAGTTCGGGCTCGCTGTCGCGCACGGCGGGGGAGTACTGGTTCTGGACGGAGACGAGCCTGTCGCCGAGGATCGCGTGCGCCTCGCGGATCTGGTCGGCGTTCACGTTGGAGATCCCTGCGGCACGGATCGTGCCTGCGTCCAGGAGTTCGAGCAGCGCGCCGACGGAGTCGGTCCAGGGCACCGCCGGATCCGGCTTGTGCAGCTGGTAGAGGCCGATGGCTTCGACACCCAGCCGCTTCACGGATGCCTCTGCGGCGCTCCTGAGGTGTCCGGGGGTGCCGGTGACCGTCCAACTGCCGTCGCCGGGCCGTCCGCGGCCGCCCTTGGTGGCGACGAGGACGCCGGAGGTGTCGCTGCCGTAGCGGGCCAGGGCGCGGGCGACGAGAAGTTCGTTGTGGCCGCTCTCTCCGGCGTGCCAGTGGTAACTGTCGGCGGTGTCGATGAGCGTGACGCCCGCGTCGAGGGCGGCGTGGAGGGTGGCGATGGCCCGCTCCTCGTCCGGTCGCTCCTCGATGGACAGCGGCATGGCACCCAGGCCGACGGCGCTGACGGCGGTGTTCCCGATGGCGCGGTACTGCATGGCGGCTCTGCTCCTCAGATGGATCGGGCGGCGGATGCATGGAGGGCTTCGGCGACGGCGGCGGGCAGCCAGTCGGTGGTGCGCGAGAAGGTGAAACCCAGTTCCTTCGCACGCCTGTTGCTCATCGCGTAGTGGCGGTCGAAGGAGAACGGCGAGGCCGCGGCTCCCGCGGCGACGGTCCGGTACACGGGTTCCCGGCCGGTCTGCGTCGCGATGACGGCGCACAGAGCGCGTACGTCGAGCAGTTCGTCCGAGCAGGCGTTCACCGGGCCGGTGAAGTCGGTGGCCGTGGTCGCCCACAGCAGCAGGTCCGCCAGCTCCTCGTAGTGGATGAACACGGTGGGCAGCAGCTCGGCGTGCACGGCGATCTCCGCGCCCTGGCCGATGCGCTCGGTGTAGTGAGCGAGGCGCCCCGTGAACTCCCGCACGCCGCCGCCGAGCACGTGGGCGCTGCGCACGGAGGCGAAGGCGAACCCGCCCTCCTGGGTGAAGACGGCCTCCGCCTGGCGCTTGCCCTCGGCGTAGTGGGCTTCGAGGTACGCCGAGTCGTGCCAGGGCAGGTCCGCCCGCACCTGCCAGGCGGCCGGTTCCACGACGTCTTCCGGCACGGGGGTGCCGTGCGGGACGGCGGGCAGCGCGGCGGTCGCCGGGTCGTACACCTCGATCGTGGACGTCATCACGTACCGAGTGGTGCGGCCGTGGAAGGCGCGGGCGGCGATGGCGGCCTGCACGGGGGTGTAGCAGACCTGGTCGACGACCACGTCGAAGGTGCGGGAGCCGAGCGCGGTGGTCAGGGCGGTCTCGTCGTCGCGGTCGGCGACGAGGTGCTCGACGCCCGGGGGCGGCGGGGTGGAGCCGCGGTTGATCACGGTGACTTGGTGCCCGGCGGCCAGCAGTTGCTGGACCAGGAGCTTTCCGAAGTACCGACTGCCTCCGATGACACAGATTCTCTGCATGCCCCCACCCTGAAGGTCTAACGTCACCAGCAGAAGTACTGACTTACTGGATGCGTATTAAGGAATACTGTTGATCGATGTGCAGCGGCTTCGCGTCCTGAGAGCGGTGGCGGAGCACGGCAGCTTCAACCGGGCGGCGGCAGCGCTCCGTCTCACCCCCTCCGCCGTCTCCCAGCACATGGCTGTCCTGGAGCGCAGCCTCGGCACGCAGGTCGTGGCGCGCAGCACACGCGGGGTAGCCCTCACCCAGGCCGGCCGGATCATGGTCCAGGCCGCCGAGTCGGTCACCGCCGAGCTTGCGCACGCACAACAGCAGGTCGAGCGGCTCGGCACGGGCCGCACTCAGCTCACCGTCGCCACGTTCACCAGCGGCGGCAGGTTTCTGCTGCCCGGCGCCCTCGCCCGGCTGACGGCGGCCCATCCCGACACCGTGCTCCATGTCAGGGAGGGCGAGCCCGAAGACAGCCTGGCTCTGGTCCGCCAGGGCGCCGTGGACCTCGCGCTCGCCTATCACTTCGACGGCCCGCTGCCCGGCCGGGTGAGCGGGAATTCAGGCGTGGAGTGGACCGCGCTCTTGAGCGACCCCTTGCACGTCGTGCTGCCCGAGGCCCATCGACTTGCCGGTCACACCGCGCTCGACCTCTCCGAGCTCGCGGCCGAGTCCTGGGTGCTCGGCTGCCTCAAGACAGAGGCGTATCTGAGGCGTTATGCCGAGCGGGCCGGTTTCAGCCCGCAGATGCGCGGCACGACCACCGACTATTTCTTCGCGCGCTCGCTCGTCGCCGCGGGCATGGGGATCTCGCTCGTCCCTTCCATCGCGCTGTCTCCGGAGGTGCCGGGCGTGCGCTCCGTCCCGATCAAGGAGCCGGTTCCGACGCGGCACATCGGCGTCGCCACGATCAGCCGCCGCCGCGACGACCCCCAGCTCGCGACCCTGATCAGGGCTCTCCAGGAGCAGGCGGCAGCCGTGGACGACAGGTGACCGCCGGGTGTCGCCACTCCGGCCGCATGCCCCGCCCGCGCGGACGGCTCGGCAGTGGAGCAGAGTTCTCCGTATGACGACACCGGCAGAGCTGCTCCGCTCCTTCGCCCGCACCCGGGCCTCCCTCGACGGCGAAGAGGTCACGTACTGGTGGTCCGGAGACGTGTACTCCTGGGCCCCCGACGAGCCCTACCAGCGCGTCTTCGGCTTCGAAGGGCTCAACGTCGCCCGCCTCGTCCAGGATGCCGAAGGCGGTCCGGACGCCTACCAACTGCTCACGCGCGAGGCCGCCTTCTACCTGGACCCCGTGACGCGCGAGATCCTGGAGACCTGGCAGGACCTGCCGGTGGTGCACATATGGAATGACCCGGCGAACCAGAAGTGGCGCCCCTTCCCGATCCCGACGACCGATCTCGGTGGGCAGGTCTGCTTCAGCCTGGAGATCCCGCTGTCCTACCCCTCGCCGCTGCCGGTGGCCGAGTACCCCGTGCACTCGGCCGGCGACACGTACAAGGCTCTGGAGCTCTTCCAGTTCTTCGCCGACCGGGCCGACCTGGCAGGACCGGCGCCCAGCGTTCCGGCCACCATGTCGTGGACCCGGATGTCCCAGTGGCTCCCGTGGATGGCCCGCGGCCAGCGGCCCGGCGGTCTGACCTACCACTGCCGCGGTCGCAAGCTCGGCTCGTACGACGAGGTTCCCGAGCGCACCCGTGCCTACATCGCCGACCACCACCCGGAGTTCGCCCAGGCCCCGGAGAAGTGGAGCGAGCCGAACGAGACCAGCTGGACGTACTTCCGCAAGCTCAACCCGCCGAAGTAGCCGTTCAGCCTGGCTCAGCCGTCTTCGCCGGGCGGCGTGCCGCAGCTCTGACCGCCCGGCCCGTCGAACCGCACCGAGCTCAGGAAGTCGCGGTAGGCGGGGAAGAAGTTGCCTTTGCCGGTCGGCCCGGCAGAGGTGACGACCGTGCAGCCGGAGTAGTTCGCGTCGGACCAGAGGTAGATGGTGGAGGGCGTGCGGTTCCAGTCCGACTTGGCACGGTCGGACATGCCGAGCGCCGCGAGGTCCGGGGTGTTTCCCTTCAGGGCGATCATGTCGCCGGTTCCGTCGAGGCCCGAGAACATGCAGTACGAGCCGTCCGGGCACCGGTCGTACCCATCGGCCGCGTGGGCCGTGGAGAGCGGCACCGCGGTGGCGGTGGCCGCGGCCACCGCCACGAGCAGCACGGAGAGCTTGTTCCTCTTTGCCATGGCCCTGCGCATACCTGTCCGCCTCTGTCATCAGGGCCCGCGAGTCCGTGAGGTGCGGGCCGTTGTCACCTCAGGCTCGTTGCCCTGTTCGGTGATCGGCTATCCCCCGCAGGGGTGACATGTGCGCTCTGCGGGCCGTCACTCGACGGCCCGCAGAGCGCTCGGTCGTGCCGGTGGTCAGTCGACCGGTTCGATCCAGACGTTGCGGAAGCGGACCTTGTTGCCGTGGTCCTGGAGCCGGATCGCGCCCGCCGCCGCGGATTCGGGATCGCCCGCCCCGGTCGGGCCGTCGACGGCCACGTCGTCGTGGACCTTCTTGCCGTTCCACACCACGCTGACCCTGGCGTCTGCCGTCTTCTTGCCGTCCGCGTCGTAGCGGGCCGCGCGGAAGACGATGTCGTACGTCTGCCATGTCTCCGGCGCGGTGGAGGCGTTGAGGTCGGCGGCCTTCTTGGTGTAGATGGACGCGGCTTCGTTCGCGGCGAGCTTCTCCACTCCGAACGAGTCCAGGATCTGGATCTCGTAGCGCTCCTGAAGGTAGATCCCGCTGTTGCCGCGATCCTGTCCCGTCACGTCGTCGGGCAGCTTCGGCACGCGGAATTCCGCGTGCAGCTTGAAGTCGCCGAAGGCCTGCTTGGTGCGGATGTCCCCACAGCAGACCTCGATCGACTTGTCGGCGGTGTGCGGCCACTCGACGCTGCGGCCGTCGGTGTGCTGCCAGGCGGTGGAGGCGCTGCCGCCGGAGAACAGGTCGATACGGCCGCCCGGCTTGCGCACCTCGATCATGTCGAGGTTGACGTGGCCGGTGTCCTCGGGCCGGTAGGTGTACGTGATGGTGTTGCGGCCCTTGCGCAAGGCGAGTTGCTCGGTCTTGGTCGACCAGCGCTTCCACGTCTCGGTCGAGGGGAGCTTCGTCTGGCGCGCCGTTCCGCCGTTCACGCTGACCCCGAGGGTCTTGGTTCCGGCGGCGGGGTTGGGTCCGTTGGAGTAACGCAGGCCCACGGAGTAGGTGCCCTTGGCCGGAGCCTGGACGTCGAAGGTGGCGGAGGCACCCGGCTCGCCGAAGCCGTCGACGAAGCCGCCGCCGGTGAAGCCGGCGTGCTCGGTGTCGATGTCCGCGCCGCCCGAGAGACGGGCCGACTCGGCGTCGTAGGAGGTGACCGGATCGTCGTGGCCGGGGCGCGCGTTCAGCGTGTACCAGGCCTCGGTGGACCACAGCTGCTCGTCGTCGGTCGAGGAGAACGGGCGCGGTGAGCGTACGTGCACCACGCGGTCGCTCTTGAGGCCGGGGATGGTCAGCTGGACGGTGCGGCGGTCATCCGAGATGCGGGCGCCGGTGACGGGCAGGGACTCCTCGTCGACCTTGGGGCCGCCGTAGGCGGGGGTGGGGGCGTAGCGCCACTGCTCGACGGAGTAGGCGCCGCTGGTCAGCTTCTCGACGGTCTTGTCCGACAGCGGCTTGGTGTAGGTGAGCTTGAAGCCGTCGCGGGTGGCACGCATGGTCTTGATGTCGAAGGCGGTCTTGCCGTTCGGGGTGAGCTTTTGCAGGCCGAAGCGGAGTTTGCCCTCCTGGCCCCAGTTGCCGTCCGCACCGAGCCCGCCGGTGTAGATGGCGCCGTCCGGTCCCGTGGAGATGCGGGTGATGCCGGACTCAAGCCCCTGGGTGTGCCGGAAGACCGCGCCCTGGAATTCGCCGTTGACCTTCTCCAGGTCGGCGCGCTGCAGGCCGCCGTACGTGACGTCGCCGAACATCAGCTGCCCGGCGAAGGTCCCCTTCTTCACCGTCATGGGGGTGCTGGGGGAGTTGGCTATTTCGTTCTGCGGCAGCCACAGCACCGGCTTGGTGACGCTCTTGTCGTCGAACGGGCCCTCGGGGTTGGTGTAGTGGTTGAAGAACCGGTCCTGCTTGACGTGCATCAGTTTCGACGCGGGCAGCCAGCCGCCCTGGTTGTCGGTGACGAACAGCTCGTTGTCCGGACCGCGGCCGATGCCGTTGGGGGTACGCAGACCACCGGCCAGATAACTGACCTTGCCGCTCGCCTTGTTCACCTTGATGGTGGTGCCGCGGTTGGCGGCGGGCTGCGGATCGGTCGTCGCGCCGCCGTAGTTGATGGCGACGGAGAGGTTCAGATAGAAGTCGCCCTTCTCGTAGAGCAGCCCGAACGCGAACTCGTGGAAATTCCCGCCGTAGGGCCACTCGGCGATCTTCCGCCGCTCGCCCGCGTCGTTGTCGCCGTTGATGTCGGCGAGCTCGGTCAGCTGGTGCTTTTCGGAGACATACAGCTTTCCGTCCACGTACTTGATGCCCATCGGCTCCTTGAGCCCGTCGGCGATCTTCTCGTACGTGACCTTGTCGGGACCGGTGTCGCCGGTGACGTTGTCGAGGACGTACACCTCGCCCTTGGTCTCCAGGCTGCCGCCCCAAGTAGTGACAGCGAGCCGGCCGTCGGGCAGCCAGTCCATGGCGGACACCTGCGGTTCAAATCCCTTGGGGCGCAGGTCGGTCAGCGTGTATCCGGGGTTGACCGACTTCAGCGGGAGGCCGTCGCCGGGGGTGTCGTAACTGCCCTCGCACTCTTTTCGGCCCGGCGCGGTGACCCGCACCACGTCGGCGTCCGTGCTGAGCACGGAGTTGGGCACGAGCGCGAAGGAGTCGGCGCCCGGCGGCTTCCACTGCAGGGTGACCTGCTGGTCGTTGCTCCGGTCGAAGTGGTCGATGCGCAGCGGGTGGTAGCCGGGGGTGAGAGTGATCTCGCCGTCCTTGGGCTCGGCGCCGTGCAGGCCGTCGTGGTCGATGACCTTCTTGTCGCCGATGAACAGACGAGAGCCGTCGTCGCTGATCAGACGGAAGGCGTACGCGCCGTCGGCGGGGACGTTGATGTTGCCGATGATCTGCGAGACGAAGTTGTCGTTGAACCCGAAGCCTTCGGTGGAGGACCAGTCGACGGTGGGGATCAGCTTGTCGACGTTGGGGGTCTGGGCGGGCTTGAGGTCACAGAGCTTGCTGAGCGGCGACTGGACGTCGAAGACCCGCAGCGTGACGCCGGGTTCCTGCGGCGGCAGATCGGCGAAGGGCTTCTTCTCGGCGCCGACGGCCGGCGCGGTGAGCCCGGCCGCAAGGAGTAGCCCCAGGAGTATCCCGGTGGCTCTGCGCGGTCTCAGACGCGTGCGTCGGCTGATGCGGGGTGGGCGCGTGGGGTTCTCGTGTGGCGTCACTCTGTCTCCTGCTGGGGCGCTGCGAGGCGGCTCGGGCCCGCCTCGGCCCGCGTCCGCGGAGTGGAGTTCGTGCACATAGCGGTGGTGCGGGCCGCGGCATTTCGGCCGCGCCTTGCGCAGACTTCCGTACGAGAGCGACGCCCAGAGTACGAAGAGTGCCTCGCGACGTCCATACTTTGTCCTCAACAAGGAGAAACTGGCGTGGAGTTGCTCTCGCGGGAGACCTGCAGGGCCAAGAGCGCGGGCGTGAGGCCGCCTGGGTCAAGGCGGAGCCGGTGCCGGCTGGAGCCTGACGGGACGGCAGGGCGTCGCTGGTCGGTGGGGGTCACGGGTCACGGATCGACAATGAACGGCAGGCGAGCCATGTGCCTGAGGTTGGCGGCGGGACGAGCGGACAGGAGCAGCGCATGCCCATGGACGGCCGATGTGCGGTGGTGACCGGTGCGGGAAGCGGACTGGGGCGTGCCATTGCCCGGCGTCTGGCGGCTGCAGGGGCGCGAGTCGTCGTGGCCGGTGACAAGCACGCGCTGCCCGCCATGCGCGGCACCGGGGGAGGCGTCACCGTCAGCGTCGCGTCCGTTCCTGGCCTCGGACCAGTCCTCGTGCATGACCGGTGCGAATCTCGTACTCGATGGCGGGTGGACCGCTCACTGACGCCTGCATCAAGGGTGCGCGGGTCCGCCGGACCGCCACCGCGAAATCGGAAAGCCGCCGCGTGGATTTCCTCAACTCGCCATCATCCAGCCACGTTGTGCGCCCCGCCGCCAACCGTGATGCCGAACGCCGTACTCAGTTGAATCGCCGCGTGACCGACAGCGACGCACCCTGTCGAGGGTGGGGAGGCGCGGTTGGTCAACTCTCGCCGGTGCGGGAGGGGTTGGCGGGCCCCGGCGTCAGCGCGCAGCGGTGATCCTGATCGCAGCCACCGCTCCCTCGCCCCGCAGGGTGAGCGTTCCCGGGCCTTCGTGACGTACGCAGTCGAGACGGCCGAGCGCGGATTCCCGCCCGTCCGGTCCGCCGACGGCGACGCCCTCGGTGGCGGCCATGACGAGGAGCGTCTCGCCCGCGGAGCACGCCATCTCCGCCCCCTGTGCGGCGGCGACGTTGACCATCCGGACCTGTGCCGTCGCCCGGCCTCTGCGGGTCATCACATTCATGTCGCGTACCGCGCCCGCCTCCAGGCGGCAGTCCGTCACCGCGTCGCCGGAGAAGGCGAAGGGGCTCAACGGCTCGACCGGCTGCGGGCTCCCGTCCACGGTCAGCACCATGCCTTCGCCCTCGACCAGGGTGATCACACGGTCGATCCCGGGAAAGGGCGAGAAGGGGCCTCCCGCGTCCACGTCCGCGACACTCACCCGCCAGTCGAAGCCGTCCGCGGGCCCCGCGGAGGCCACGGGCGCTTGCACGGTGCCCGACGCGACCTCCCGGGTCGTACCGCCGCCGTTCTTCCACGGCATGCTGCGATATTCGCTCCAGCGCAGAACGTCTCCGCCCACCCGAAACCGCCTCCTTCTTCTGTCGTCCCGCAGTCCCGCGGCCACCGACGAACCGGCCATGGCCACCGGGTCTCTCCGCCGTCGGACCCCGTGAACGCGCGGGGACTTGATCACCGATTCCGGGGTCAGCCTACGTGCTGACCAGGCGAAATGCCCGACCCCCTGACGGGCCGAAACAGAGATCCGGCGCGGGCCGGGGCGAGTGGCCGCACGCCCCGGCTGCGCCGGTCCACCCGGTCTCTGAGAGCCTTCTTCGGACCCCGCATCGTCCGACGGGGTCGTTCGGCCTGTCCGCCGGACATCGAGTTCTGCCCGTTCGACATCAGCAGGGGGCCCTTCCGTGACTGCACGCATCAACCGGCATCAACTGCCGTCAGGGCCTGAGGCCGAAGCGAATGCGGAACGACTCGGCGAGTACCTCAGCGGGAAGATCGATCGGCTTGAGGAGTCCGCGTCCACCATCGACGCGGACTTCCGCACATCGGTCCTGAACCTGCGAGCGCGTTGTGCGATTGACCCACGGGCAGCTGCGGTCGAGACGTGGGAGGCCGCGGCCACGGCCATGCAGATGGGATCCGCGCTGTTTGCCGTCACCGGCATCAGCGAGGGCGCCGCGGAGTGCCGCATCGCCCGCAAGGTACGCAGCTTGCGGGCCGTCGGTCCGCTCTCCACAGCGGATGCCGGCCCCTGGTTGGAGGCCTTCTGGCTTGCTGCCGTCTGCCGTGAACAGGAACGGATGACGCAGCTGTGCGAGATTCCGCTGGACCGCTTGCGCGCTCCGGAAGGGCAGTACGACGAGTACGTCTACCACTGGGTGGACACCCTGCAGACCTACTGGTTGCGCCGCCCCGGCCTGGTGGAGAAGCTCACGGCCACGTTCGAGGCGTGCGGCCCGTCGGTGCCGCACGTCGCCCCGCGTGACCTGCTGGACGGCATCCTCCATCCGCCGATCAACCTCTTCTACCGCTTCGTCACCAAGGAGGAGATGGGTTTCAGCGAGGTCCTGGCCGATGCGCTGAAGCTGCACCAGATGTACTGGACCCAGACCGAGGACCGAAAGAGCGACCTCGACGGCAGCATCGCCCTGGGCCCGTTGGCGATCGCGTGCCTGGCTCACGACGGGGGGATGCCCGTCGAGGTCGAGTCGGAGTACCTGCCCGAGCACCTCCTGCGGGGCGGCTGGCTCGGCGAGTTCGCCATCTGAGCTTGAGTCCTGCTGAGTCCTGTCGAGCCCTGTCTAGCCCTGACGAGCCCTGATCAGTCCCGACCTGCTCTGGACTCCTCAGCGCTGAAGATGCGAAGGCAACTCCACCCAGCGGCGCGGCGCGCGGCGATCCACCACGTCCTGGGCGTCACTGACACGCAGACCGACTGCCGCGGCGGCGTAGGCGAGAGTGTTGGCGTCGTGCGGGAACGTGTGCTGTCGCTGCCAGAAGCGAAAGTGCCAGTAGGCGGGCGGGTCCGACTCGTCCGGCGACAGGCCGATCTCCTCGTGCACGGACGTCTCGCCGTTCTGTGCAAGGGTCCCGAAGGTGCCGCCCTTGGGGTTGAAGTAGATGCCGTACGCCGCGGTCCCCGCCGATATCGCCCGCAGCACGGAGTCGTCGCTCGGCATGTATCCCTCTTGCATGATCACGCAGCCGCCGGGTGCACCGGGCACGGTGGTCACGCCCACGTAGCGGAGGGATTCGTCAGCGTCCGTCAGGTCGAAGGGAGCGTGCTCAAGGTCTGCCGTCGGGCAGCGCGTGAGGTCACCGCCCAGGCGCCGGAGCACCTCTTCCTCGCTCAGCCCCCGCACGAAGCAGAGACCGAGCCCCTCGGTCCACAGCGCTTGTCCGCTGAACGCCGTGATGAGCGCGTCCGCCTCCCGGAAAGCGGTGGCTTCGTCGGCGGGCAGCTCCACCGCCCCGGGCAGTTGCCTGACGTGGGACGCGAGCGACGTGGACAGCAGCAGCCGGCCCGGCGACCAGAGGCCTGTCTGTGGCGTCCATACATCCGCTCCGGCGGCGATCAGCGCACGGACGCTGTCCTCGTCCACGGTGCAGGCCGCGTACCACAACGGCGTGTGTTCGTCGGCGTCGTGTGCGTCGGCCTCCGCGCCATGGGACAGGAGCGCGGCGACCGCTTCCGCTGCCCCGCGCTCCGCCGCCAGGTGCAACGGGGTCGACCCATGCCCGTCGACACGGGCGTCGGGCGGCGCGCCCCCATCGAGCCGGGCCCCGATCACCGTCATGTTCCCCCAGTCCCCGTAGGCCATCCGTTCCCAGTCGGCCCGCGGCACGAAGCGCAGCCGTTCCTCTTCCTGACGGCGCAGCATCGTGCGCTGGCGCCCCGTCAGAGGCCGAGCCAGGAAGCTGGGCGGTCCGCCCCTTTCGAAGGTCGCGAAGGAGCTCGGCTGCTCCGTCGGCTCGGGTGGTTCGAGGCCCGGCCAGACCTCGAGCACCCGCGCCGACCCGGCACGCAACGCAGCTGTGTCGATCGACGTACGCGTCTCGTCGATGCCCTCGTCCGGCCACTCGACGACCAGTTGTGCTTCGCCCGGCGGGGGAAGCTCGGCCAGATACAGGTCGACGTCGGACTTGAACAGGGAGCGGCGGGACTGGTGCAGTCCAAGGTCCTGCGGGATCAGCCCGACGGCCTGGTCCGTGATGGCCGTGCTCTCCTCTCCGTCCGGCCTCGTCCACTGCACGGCTCGCTGCACCGTGGCATCCAGTGAGGTCACCCGGCGGCCGTCGGAGAACAGCAGGCCGATCCTGAGTCCTGACTGCCGCCCCGCATCCGCGCTGGACCATCGGGCCTTGCGGAAGACGGAGAGATGCAGGGTCGCGGCCTGCGGCCACAGAGACCATCCCGTCAACACCACCCGGGCGTGCGCCCCGGCACCGGCCACCTCCAACTGCGAGTACAGCACCGGTGCGAACCAGTCGACGGGCGGCGCGTGACGCCCGTCGTCCGTTCCCGGCGGGCACAACTGGACCAACACGGTCCGTTCCGCGGCCGGTTCCTCGGGTAAGACCAGATCGTCGAAGAATCCCATGTGCCGATCGTGGCAGAGGGGTCTGACATCGCCCGCCCACCAGCGCACCGGTGGCAGACGGGCGCCCGCCGGACGACGGTGGCGCGGCCGGGGTTAGCCTTGCTCGCCATGACTGATCAACAGCGAACCATCGAGGCCAAGTTCGAGATCGTCGACTTCGACGAGAAGGTGTACGAGGAACCTGCCGAAGGACCCAAACTGACCCGGGTCACGATTCGCAAGCAGTACAGCGGCGTGATCGACGGCACCGGCGTCGCCGAAGTGCTCACGGCGCAGGGAGCCGCGGGCGGCGGTTACGTGGCGTCCGAGCGGATCGAGGGCACCCTCGACGGCCGTCAGGGCACCTTCGTCATCCAGCACAGCGGGCTGGCCGATGGGGACGACCAGAGCAGCGGCGGGAGCATCGTCCCCCACTCCGGGACCGACGGCCTCACCGGCATCTCGGGGCAAGCCATGGAGCGCGAGTACCAAGTGCTCACCCTGGTCTACACCCTCTGAGGGCTGCCGAGGCCGAGGCCGACAGGTGCCGGACCGGCGGCGACGACGGCAGCTCTCAGGCCTCCGTACCCTTCTGCACGCGTGGTGAGTCCGTGGGGTCACCGTGCTGGACGTCGTCGTCGCCGCTGGGGAGCTCGTTGTGGCCTTCGCTCCAGTTGTTGACCCATCCGCATACTCCACACGCGTAGCGGCCGTTGACGCCTGATACCTGGGTGCCGCACTGGCGGCAGTCAGTTGTGGTGATTTCCTGTGATTCCAGGAAGGCCATGGCCGGTGTCGGGGGCCGATCAGATGTCATGACCTTGACTCTATGTGCAGGGGCCGGAATCGAACACCGTCACCTCGGCGGAGCGTCACTCGTCGGACAACCCCCAACCGGTGCGCGATCGCCGCAGCCTCCCCTCGGCCTGAAGCATTCAGCTTGGCCAGGATGTTGGAGACATGCACGCTCGCCGTCTTCGGCGAGATGAACAGCTCCTCCGCGATCTTGCGGTTGCTCCGCCCGGCGGCGACCAGCCGCAGCACATCCCGCTCCCGGGCGGTGAGCCCCAGCGCCTGAGCCGGCTCCGCGGGCGGGGCCGCACCCCCGTCGGCCCGGTGCAGCGGGATCCTGGCGCGGCCTGCCAGCGTGGTGATCTCCGTCGTGAGCGGCACCGCGCCCAGCTCACGCGCCACCGCCTCGGCCTGCCGCAACAGCTCACCGGCTGCCTCGCGGGACGTGGCGCCGCCCTCGGTGATCAGCGCCTGTGCGAGCCGCAGCCGGGCGGTGGCCGCCGGTACCGGGGCCTCCAGGCTCTCGGTGGCGGCGACGGCCCGCGTCCAGTGGGCGGTTGCGTCGCGCCCCTCGGCGGTGAGCAGCTCGGCCTCGGTCATCAGGGCCTGCGCGTCCCACAGTGGTACGAACCGGGGCGCCCTCGGCGGCGATCCGCACCACGCGCTGCACGGGGCTTGTACGACTGCTGTGCACGGTGCCGAGCATCGCACGTCGTACGAGGTGGGGGACAGGGGCCGCGGCTTCGGCGGGGCCCGCTGCGGCCGGGTGCCGCTTCAGGTGATGCGGCGCAGCAGGTGGTCTCGGTCGATCAGTTGATGCTTGAGCACCAACCCGACGTGGAGTGCCAGCGCCGTGAAGAAGACGACATGCGAGGCGATGTGGACGACGAGCAGATCGTCGCCCGACAGCAGCAGTGCGATACCGGTGGCCGGAACGGCGAACATGGACACGTACAAGGCGGTCTCGGTTCCGTGCGCGAGGCGTCGCTCGCGGTGGGTCAGGGTCGGTGCCCACGGGGGCAGCGGCGTGGCCAGCCGCCAGGCGAGCCGGACGACGCCGAGCAGCAGCACCGTCGCGCCGAGCACGACGTGCAGGGTGAGCAGCGCGTCATCGCCGAAAGGGTCGTACCCGTCCTCCCCGCCCCCGCCACGGCCTCGTCCTCGGCCCGAGCTCTCACCCCGCCCCCGCCCGCGGCCCCGCCCATGGCCGCTGTCGTCCACGTCGAGCAGATATCCCACGGAGAACTGCGCGGCCATGGTCACGAAGACCACCCAGTGGAGCGTCTTCGTGACCATGCCATAGCCGTGCGGGCCGTTGCGCAGACGAGGGCTCATCCCTCCAACGTGCCCTCTCGCGGACGTCGCCAGTCAGGGGAGCGCGGAAACCAGGAACGTGACCGCGCCGAACGTCTGGGCGAGCAGCCCCGCCACCGCGTCCTGACTACCGCTTGCGCAACAGCGCGCAGACGAAGTTCTCTTCCACGGTCCGCAGCCGCTTCAGCAGTTCCGGCTTGTTCGTCTTGTTGATCTGCGTGGTGAGGGAGACGGTCAGAGACCGCTTGCCGTCCGGGGTGGCCGCGATCAGCTGGGTGTAGCCGGGGAAGTTGCCCGTGTGGCCGTACACCACGCCGCAGCGGGTGGTGTACCGGAAGATGGCAAGACCGGCCTTGTTCTTGCCGGGACCCGCGGGTTCGGACGCGCCGTTCACCCACTTCAGCTGCTGATGGCGGGTCCGGTCGGAGATCAGCTTTCCGCCGGCGTACCCGCGGATGAAGGCCGTCATGTCCTTCGGCGTCGAGATGATCCCGCCCGAAGCCCACACGCCCGACGCGCTCAGGACTTCGCTGAGGTCCTCGGGCGGGTTCGGCGGGGTGACGTCGTATCCGTGCATGTACGGCTCGGGCATCCGGTAGCCCTGCGGCAGGCTGGTGCGGCGCAGACCCAACGGGCGGTACACGAGCTCGGCGAGCAGGTCTTCGTAGCGGCAGTCCGTCGCCGCCTCCGCCATCAGTGCCACGGCGATGTTGTCGGAGTTGGAGTAGGCGTACCGGGCGCCCGGACGGAACCCCAACGGCTCGTCGGCCACGAAGTCGAGCAGCCGGCGCGAGTCGAACCGGCGGCGCGGGTCCTCGGTCACCAGGGCCAGGAACTTGGGGTCCTTGCTGAAGTCAGGCAGTCCGCTGGTGTGGTTCAGGAGCTGCCGAAGCGTCACCCGGTGCCATGCACGCGGCAGGTGGGGGAGCACCTTGCCGATGGTGTCGTTCAGACGCAGCTCCCCACGGTCGACGAGCTGGAGGGCGACCGCGCCGCTGTACGCCTTGGCCGTACTGGCGATGCGCATGTGGTCGGAGACCTCGATCGGACGGTCGGAGCCGGTCTCGGCGACGCCGGCCCGGTAGACCTCGGTGCGGGACCCGCGCTTGAGGACGGCCACCGCTCCGGGCGGACCGCCGGGCGTGGTGGTCAGCTCTTGCAACTGCCGTCGCAGCGCGCGGTGGTCGTCGGCGGGGACATCCGCGGCTCGGGCCGGGGCCTGCACGAGACCGGTCAGACAGGCGGCGGCCAGCAGAGCGACAAGGGGCATGCGGACCTGCGAGGAGCTGGGAACGGGCACGGAGTACTCCCGGGAAGTGAGCGCGGTGGGACGCCCAGCTTCACCCGCCGGTCAGGAACCCGCGCGCGGCTCTGCTCCAACCAGCCCACAGCGGCATCCGAACACCACTGACACTCAGGCCGAATCCCGTATCACCAGATGCGTGGGGGTGACCACGGACGGGAGGCTGCGGCCGCCGTCCTTCTGGAGGGGCTGGCGCGACGTCCGGTCGCAGAGCAGCCGGGCCATCAGCCGTCCCATCCCCTCGATGTCCTGACGCACCGTCGTGAGCGGCGGATCCGTGGCCTCGGCGATGGGCGTGAGGTCGTCGAAGCCGACGACGGCGACGTCCCCCGGCACGGTGCGCCCCCGCTCCCGCAAGGTCCGCAGGGCCCCGGAAGCCATCAGGTCCGAGGCGACGAACACCGCGTCCAGGTCCGGCGCCTGATCGAGGAGCAGAGCCATGGCATCAGCGCCGCCCTGCAGCGTGAAGTCGGCCTCGGCAAGCAGTCGGGGCGAGGTGTCCAGGAGCACGTCGCGGTAGCCGTCCAGCCGGTCCGTCGCGGAAGCCTGGTCGAGGGGCCCGGTGATCGTCGCGATGCGCCGCCGCCCCAGCGAAACCAGGTGGCGCACGGCTTCGCGGGCACCGCCGCGGTTGTCGGCGTCGACGTACGTGTAGACATCGCTGCGATGTCCGGAGCCAGGGCCTGGGCGCCCACCGAAGACAGCGGGCAGCCCCATCTGTTCCACCAGGTCCGGCAGCGGGTCGTCGGCGCGCAGGGAGAACAGCAGGGCGCCGTCGACGTGACCGCCGCCCAGGAAGTTGCAGACGCGCGGATAGTCCTCCTGCTCCTCGATGAACAGGAGTACCGGCTGGGCGCCGTGCTGAACGAGCTCGTGTCGGATGCCGCGCAGAAGGCAGTCGAAGTAGGGGTCCACGAACAGCCGGTTCTGGGGTTCGGTGACCACCACGGCGACGGCGTCGTTGCGGCGGGTGACCAGGCTTCTGGCGGCCTGGTTCGGTACGTAGCCGAGCTCCGCCACCGCTTCCCGGATGCGTTCGGCCACCGCTGCCCGCACCCTGGGCTCGCCGTTGATCACACGTGACACCGTGGATTTCGACACCTCGGCCCTGCGCGCGACATCCTCGAGCGTGGGGCGCTGTCCGATCAGCCGTTCAGCCAACTCGATCTCCGATGCCGTGCGGTGTTCAGATGCCGCCGGACACGTTAGCCGTCCGCCGGGCGGCACGATGCCCCCCGTGCCACTCACCTACCCTGTGCCTCATGAGTCGTTGGGAAGAGCTGACCGGTGGGACGTCCGGGGAGGACTACGCCGCCCGATTCGCGGCCCTGGCCGACAGTGGCAAGGACATGCACGGTGAGGCACGGTTGTGCGCCGCTCTGGTGCCCGCCGGGGCGCGGGTGCTGGATGCCGGGTGCGGGACGGGCCGGGTCATGATCCGGCTGGCGGAGTTTGGCTACGACTGTGTCGGAGTCGACCTCGATGCTTCCATGCTGGCCGTGGCGCGCAGGCAGGCGCCCGAACTGCGCTGGATCCAGGCCGACCTGGCCACGCTCGACCCGGCCGAGCTTCATGGTGGCGCCCACTTCGACCTCATCGTCGCCGCCGGCAACATCTTCCCGCTCCTTGCCACGGGTACGGAGGCCGCGGTGGTCGACCGCTTGGCCGCGAGCCTGCGCCCGGGCGGCCTCTTGGTCGCCGGATTCGGCCTGGACGAGGCCCACCTGCCGGTGGCGCCCGCCATCACCCTGCCGGAGTACGACGCCTGCTGCGCCGCGGCGGGCCTCACCTTGGTCGACCGCTTCGCGACGTGGGACGCCCACCCGTATGAGGGCGGCGGCTATGCCGTCAGCGTCCATCGGGTGCACCACGGCTGAAGACCTCCGCCCCGCTGCGGCACGTTGTGGCTGCACCGGCTGCTTCTCGCTGTCTGCTCCGCGTCCGCGTCTGGTTGTTCTTGCCCGCTTGTTCTTGTCCGCGTGTGTTCTTGTCCGCGTGGCGGAGCTCGTCCTTCCTGCGCCTGCCGGACCTGGCCGTATGCAGGCACCCCCGCCGGTCGGCGTGAGGCACCCCGCCGACCGGCTGCCGTGTCGGGCGATGGCGGGTGGCCCGGGTGCGGGGGCTTAGCCTCGGAGGATGACCCGAGTGATCCGTGTGGTGGTCGTGGACGACGAGGCGCTCGTCCGGTCAGGGTTCGAGCTGATCCTCAATGCCTCCCAGGACGTACGGGTCGTGGCGACCGCGGCGGGTGCGGGTGCCCTCGACGCGGTGCGCCGGGAGCGTCCGGACGTGCTGCTGCTGGACATCAGGATGCCGGACGTGGACGGACTGAGCGTGCTGCGTGCCGTACGCGCGCTGCCCAAGCCGCCCGTCGTGGCCATGCTGACCACCTTCGACACCGACGAGTACGTCCTGAGCGCGCTGCGCACCGGGGCGGCCGGCTTCCTGCTCAAGGACACCGAGCCGGAGCACCTGGCGCAGTTGGTGCGCACGCTGGCCGCGGGCGGCGTCGTGCTGTCGCCCAGGGCCTCGCACGCGGTGCTGCGGGGGCATCCGGAGGCGGACGAGGGCGTGGCGCGGGTGGGGCGGCTGACGGAGCGTGAGCGGGAGGTCCTCGTGCTGGTCGCCGGGGGGCTGTCCAACGGGGAGATCGGCGCCCGCATGCACCTCAGCGCGGCCACGGTCAAGGACCACGTCAGCGCGATCCTGGGCAAGCTGCGGGTGAGCAGCCGGGTGCAGGCCGCGCTGCTGGCCCAGCGGGCCGGACTGCTGGCAGGCCGGGAGCCGGGGCTGTGAGCGCCGTACGGCCTTGGTGCACCGACGGGCTGGTGGTCGCCCTGGCTGCGGTGGACGTCGCGGTGGCGCTGTGGGACGCGGGCGGGGGGTCCGCGGTGACGGTCACTCTGGCGGCCCTGGCCTGTGCGGCGCTCGCCGCACGGCGCCGCTTCACACTCGTGGTGTTCTTGTGTACCCTGCCCGCCACCTTCGTGCTGGACATCGTGTTCGCCCCGTTCGCGGCGCTGTTCACGTTCGCCGAGCAGTCCCGTGGCCGGCGGGGGCCCGCGCTGTGCGCGTTGCTGTTCGCGCTCGCGGCCGTCCTGCCCTGGCCGCCGGACGGCGTCGCCGCGGGGGAGGGGACCTGGACGGCCGTCAACTTCTTCTACACCCTCGCCACCGCCGCCTCGCCCGTCCTGCTGGGCCAGCTCGTCCAGGCCCGCCGGGATCTGCGGCGCCGTCTGGTGGAGATCGAGGAGGCCCGCGAACATGAGCGGCTGCTGCACGCCCAGGCTGTCGTCGCCGGTGAACGGGCGCAGCTGGCCCGTGAGATGCACGACGTGGTCGCCCATCAGGTCAGCCTGATCGCCGTGCAGGCCGGCGCCCTCCAGGTCGCCGCCAAGGACCCCGGTGCCAGGGAGGGTGCCCGCACGATCCGCAGGCTGAGCGCGGACACCCTCGACGAGCTGCGCCACATGGTCGCGCTGCTGCGCGCCTCTGGCGGCCGCACGCGGGAGCTCACCCCGCAGCCGACCCTCGCCGACCTCGACCGCCTCGTCGCGGCCAGTGGCATCGAGACCGAGCTGACCGGCGCGCTCCCCGCGGAACTCGAGGTGCCGGGGCAGCGCGCCGTCTACCGCTGCGTCCAGGAGGCCCTCACCAATGTCCGCAAGCACGCACCCGGCGCCACCGCGACCGTCCGTCTCTGGTACGAGGCCGACACGTATGGCGTGAGCGTCACCAACACCCCCGCCACCCGTCCCGCGCTCGCGCTGCCCGGTTCGGGCCAGGGCCTGGTCGGCCTCAAGGAACGCGCCGAGCTGCTGGGCGGCGTCCTGGAGGCGGGGCCGACCGAGGGCGGGGGCTACCGCGTGCGCATGCGGATTCCGCACGAGAACCGCCGGTCGGCGGGGGTCTGAGCGAAGACCGGCGGATACCGGGCGTGCTCCCGGAGCGCAGATCGTGGGCGCAGGCACCCCGATCTTTGTTCTCCGATCTTTGTTCTCTGACCTTTGCAGGAGGATTCATGCGACGCAGGACGAGCGTGTCCCTGGCCCTGTCCCTGGCCTTCACGGCCTGTCTGTCGGCCGCCCCCGTGGCCTCCGCCACCACGACCCCGGCATGCGACCACAGGCCCCTGGAGTCCGCGCTGAAGTCGCTGCGCGGCGCCGGCGCTTCGGGCATCAGCGTGGCGCTGAAGAGCCCGCGCTGCGGACGCTGGAAGGGCGGCGTCGGCCTCGCCGACCTGCGTACCGGCCGCAAGGTCACCGGCGACGAGCACAGCCGGATCGCGAGCGACACCAAGGCCTGGGTGGCCACTGTCGTGCTGCAACTGGTCGCCGAGGGACGGATCCGGCTGGACGAAAGCGTCGACCACTATCTCCACGGCCTCATCCGCACCGAGCACTACGACGGCCGCCGCATCACCGTCCGCCAGCTCCTTCAGCACACCAGCGGCCTCCCCGACTACCTGGACGCCCCGTACTGGCAGGACGAGACCAAGCACCGCTGGGAGCACTTCGAGCCCCTGTGGACGGTCCGGCAGGCGCTGGAGCTGCCCCCGCCCAAGGACCGCCCCGCATCCGGCTTCTCGTACTCCAACACCAACTACAACCTCGCAGGCCTGATCGTCTCCAAGGTCACCGGCCGCAGCATCTCCACCGAGATCCGGCAGCGGATCATCAACCCTCTCGGCCTGCGCCACACCTCCTGGCCCGGTGACCGCACCACGCTCCCTTCGCCGGACCTGCGGGCCTACGTGAAGCGCGGCGGCAAGCTCCGCGACTGGACCGAGTGGAACGTCTCGGGCTCCGACGCCTCCGGCGCGCTGGTCTCCACCGCAGCGGACGTGACCGCCTTCTGGACGGCACTGATGAGCGGCAGGTTGCTGCCCGCGGCTCAGCTGGCGGAGATGAAGCGCACGGTCCCCGACGGCGAAGGCGGCCGCTACGGCCTCGGCGTCGAGCGCTACGCGCACACACCGGGGCTGGTCACCTGGGGCCACAGCGGGTTCATGGAGACCGGACACAAGCTCCGCAACGCCGCCACCGGGGACGGCACGCGGTCGGTGACCCTGCTGGTGGGGTCGGAGGAGTTCGACGAGGACAGAGTGGACGCGGCCCTGGCACAGCTCATACGCGACCTGCGGTGACGAGCACGCGGACGTTCCCGGAGGGGTGAGGGGAGGCTGAACGGTCTTCGTGGTCCTGGGCAGCTGCTGTGATGGCGTACGGTTGGTCTCACCGACGCGGGGTGGAGCAGCTCGGTAGCTCGCTGGGCTCATAACCCAGAGGTCGCAGGTTCAAATCCTGTCCCCGCTACCACCCGACAGGGCCCGGATCTCCCAAGGATCCGGGCCCTATCACATTCCTGGGATCCGCCCGGCAGGTGGGTCGACGCACCGGTGTCAGAGCATGTGTGTCAGAGCATGATGAGCAGACGCGTGTTCGGCTTGAGTTTCCTGTTCACCGAACGGCTCTGCACGTAGACCTCCAGCTTGGGATTGTTTCCCGCCTTCACCGAGACGGTCCCCTGGATGCCCGATCCGAACAGGAGACTGCGCGCCGCGTCTCCGGTGTAGGCGCGGTCGGTGTCCTTCTCGACCACGATGACTTCCTTGTCCGGCTGGACCTGGGCCCGGGCACCCAACTGGTAGAAACACGCACCGCGTTCGTAGGTCACGCCCGGATGCGAATCGACGAACGGACGGATCTCGACCTCCTTGTCGACCTTCAGGAGCCGGTACATGTCGGCCGGCACCGGTTCGAGATGCGCCCGCACCTGGTCGACCGATATGTCCTGGCCGACGGCGAACAGGTTCTTCGTGCCGCGCACGCCCTGCTCGCGAGCCCGCAGGAAACTGGTGGCAGCGGCGCGCACGGTGCCGATGGCCTCCTCGACGCCCTCCTGGGAATCCGCGTCCCAGATGGCGATGTTCCCGGCCGGGAAGCCGTAGTTCTGCGCGGTCCGCTTGGCCAGGGAGTTGGGAACGAGGATGGCGGAAGTCCAGTGCCCCGCAAGCCCGTTCATCTTCGCGGCGATCCTGTCGAGCCAGGGGCCGAGGATGGTCATGTCTCCGTCGTGCCGCCTGTCACCGCCGGAGGCGTTCTCCTCGCCATCCGTCACCACGATCTGGAGGAAGCTGTGCTCACCGTATTCCTCCCAGATGTGTTCCAGGTCGTCCAGAGACTTCAGCGAAGCCTCGATGAGCGCCGTCGCACCATTGTTGACCCGGTAGAGGCCCCGCATGGACGGCAGATGCTTCACGTCCATGTCCCACACCAGGTTCTCCACCCGGTGGTCAAAGGAGTAGAGACTGATCCGGGTCTCGTGGCCCAGGCTGTCCGACTCGGCCTTCAGCCCCGCCACGAACTCGTCCACCACGCGCACGAGCTGACTCTGATGCGGACGCATGGAACCCGAACAGTCCACTACCAGCGCGACGTGATTCACCTTGTGCTGGATCTTGTTGGCAGACACAGTCCTGCTCCTTCTTTGCAGCTTCCCGAGTGATTTCACTCTATGGGCAGGCACTGACAACGCCGTTTGACGCACCATCACCCGCACTCGCATCCGCCCTCGCCCCCGCCCTCGCCCCCGCGCCGTATCCAGCCCCCGGCACCCAAGAGACGCGGCTCGAGACGCTTCCAGGAGCCCGCGTGTGCCGGTCTCACGCCGCTCCTGGGCTGGCCGTTCCACCGTTGGCGCGCGGTGTGGGAGGCCGTATGGGAGCGGGTGCGGGTGCCGGGCTCCCGCCCGAAGTGCATGCGCTATGACCAGCGGCGTAGCGCTCCTCGTGCCGGGATCGTGACGGCGAGCAGCGTCAGCCCGCCGGCGGTGGCTGCGAAGCATCCGTACACGCAGCGGAGCATCCGCATGACCTGGCGGCGGGTGGAGCCGATGAGACGCAGGGTGCCGCGCCCAGGTGGTGGCGTTGTCGACGACCGCCTGGCAAGTCGCGGGGCGCCGGTAAGATCGGCGCCCTCATGGGGAGTGCGATGCGAACTTCAGGGCGGGGTGGCGAGGGACAGAAGTACGCGCTGACCTCGGACGAGGACGATGCCGACTTCTGGGGTTCTGCTCACGAGGCCGAGGAGTTGTTCACGCCGCTGGCGGATGAAGAGGGAGCACGCCGAGTGCACCTCATGGGTTGCCTGCCGCAGGGCGGCCTACTGAAGAGCGTTGAGCACGTCGGCGGTCGTCGTGCCGTGGCGGGGAACGCCTGGTTCGATCTCCTCGACGGCGACGGCGCCACCATGGGGTCCTACTTCGTCAACGAGGTCACGGTCGTCCGCGTCAATCCGTCACCCCGTGGAGCCGGCCTCGTCGACCTCACGGTGACGTTGTGGTGCGAGAACGCCTTGGCTGGAGCGGACCGGGTCTGGGACTTGATCCGCGCGGGGCACCTGAATCGCACCGGCATGTGGCACGATCTTGCGCCCGAAGGCCGCCATTCGTGGCTGTCGGTGGCGCTGTGGTCTCGGGAGTACCAACGCCAGGGACGGCCCGACGCTCCTGCAGGCCAGGTGTTCACCTTGGACGGCCGGTACATCGTTGACAGGGACAGTTTCTACTGCGCGATCGGTGAGGCCATCAACGGGCCGGGCGGATACTTCGGCTGGAACCTTGATGCTCTGGACGACTGTTTGAGAGGCGGCTGGGGCGCCACCGCTCCGTTCACCTTGCACTGGGATTCCTCGGCTGAGGCCAGGGCGCTGTTGGCAGAGCGCGTGCCCACCGGCGATGGCGAGGTTTCGCTGTTCGAGCTGCTCCTGCAGATCTTGGAGGAACGGGGCGTGAGCGTCATCCTTCGTTGATCGATGGTCGGTTCCAGGTGCCGGCATGGGCAGGGCCATTCCGACTCCTTCGGACGGCGGCGTGCAGGGATGCCGAGGTCGACAGCGGATCGGCGTGCCACGCGCTGGGACTTGTCGCGCTTGGAGCGGAGGAGGGCGAGGGTGAGGTTCAGGGCTTCGATCTCACCGGCCCAGCCCCCCGCTCGGCCCTGTCCCGGCGGGCGAGGAGGTCCTTCTCGAGTTCGTCGACAAACGGACGGGCTGACCGGGGTGTTGGCGTCATCAGGAGACAGGCGCCGTGCCCCTGCTCCCACTGGAGGGGTGTGGATCAGGCGGTCGGCGCCACCGCACCAGGATCCACCCGTGATCGATCTGGTCGGCCTCGACGAGCGGTTCGCCCGCCTGGCACCGGAGTTCAGACTCTGGCAGACGGCCGCGCACAGGCTTGTCGTTCGCTGGGAGTGGTACGAGGACGCAGCGTTCGATCCCCGTCCGCTGCACTACGAGAGTGACCCTGAGCCGCCCGGGGCGTCGCCGTGCGGAGGAGCGCCCGGAACTGACCCGAGACCACTTCCAGTTCGGGTTGGACGCGAATGGCCGCCTGGTCGTCAAGTTCGAGTACAGCGGATTCCTGCCGGGCGAGGAGGACGACAACGCGGCCCACCGTAAAGTCCGCTCCCGCGTCGAGCACGTGATCGGGCGGATGAAGAACTGCAGGATCCTCCGCGACTCCCGGCAACACGGCAACCTCCCGTCGGTTCGGCAGTCTTACTTCCCGGGGTGCACATGACGACAGAGCATCAGATTGCCTTCTTCCTGAGGGAGTTGGAGACGGGCGACACCTGGCGACGGGCAGCGGCGGCGAAGGGGCTCGGCAGACTCGGCGACCCCGAGCACGCCGCGGTGCTCGTCCGGGCAGCCGCCGACCCCGCGCCCGAGGTGCGGGAAGGGGCGGCGGTGGGCCTGGGCAGGCTGGGGGTCCCCGAGGCCGGGGCGGAGACCCTGCCCGCGCTGATGGACGACGACGATCCGTGGGTGCGCAGGAAGGCCTCTTTGGCGTCGATCCGGCTCGGGCTGCGCGATCGTGAGGTCGTGGACGCCTATGGGCGACTGCTCGGCGATCCTGACTACCACCTGCGGATCAACGCCTTGGAGGCGTTGCGGGAGCTGGGCGTGCCCGGTGATGTTCCCGCGCTCCTCCGGCTGTTGGGTGATCCGGCGTACGGCATCTGGGGTCGGGCGCGGGCCATGGTCTTCATGTTCGAGAAGGACCCGGACGTCGAGGCGGAGCTGGTCCGTACGGCCCAGTGGGGCGCGGACGCCGCCCGCGTGTACGCCCTGTGGATGTTGCCGGACCAGCACGCCGAGCAGCTGCTGCCGTCGCTGCTGAGAGATCTGACCGACGCCCCTTCCATCGAGGTGCGCTGCGCCGTGGCTTTCCGACTGGCGCGCGTGCACCACCCGGAGACGCGGGACGCGTTGTTCGCGGTTCTGGAGGCGGAGTGCGACCGGGAGATGGCGACACAGCTGCTGTTCCTGCTCGGGCGGTCGGGTGACGAACGGCTGCTGGGTCCGGCCTCGCGCTGGCTGAGCGACGAGCGGGCCGGGCCGTCGGCCGCCACTGCCCTGGGGTACGTCGGCGGCAGTGCCGCCAGGAGACTCCTGCGGGCTCTCCTCACCGACCCGACAACGGCCGCCCCCACGCTCGCGGCAGCAGCAAGGGCCTACGGCGGTATGGGGAGATGGGACGCCGTGTGGCTGCTGCTCCCCCTGCTGAACCATGCCGCTCCTGAGGTCTACGCAGGTGCGTTGCGCGGCCTGGACGCCATGGCGGACACCGGGTTCAGGCCGTGGGAGCGCGCGGCGGTCGCCCGGACGCTGGTGGCCCGTCTCGGCGTCGACGCCACTCTGGTCGGGGTGGCAGAGAGGGTCCTCACGGGCCTGGTGGAAGCCCTGCCCGGTCTGCGGGAACTGGTGGACCGGACCACCTCCCCCCTTGTCCGAGCCGCAGCGCTGTCGCTCCTGGACCCGCACAATGCGACGGACGCCGGCACCCCGCACGATCTGCCGCTCTTCGTACGGCACTTGGACGACGTGGATACGTGGGTGCGCCAGGCCGCCGCGGAGGGGATCGCCCACTGGGCAGAGGTGACGGGCATGCTCCCTCCGGGCGAGGAGCGGCTGCGTGACCGGCTCACCGCCCTGGACTCAGACCCATTCGACTCCGTACGCGAGGCGGCGGCCGAAGCGCTGCGTGTCCTGGACGACTGCCGGAACAACTGACACTGCAGGGTTGCAGTGGCAACTGAGGCCCTAGCGGTCGGCCTTGGCGTCGAGGCCGCCCAGGATGAGGTCGGTCAGCGTGGTGACCGCTTCGGCGTCGGTTGCCCGTTCTCGGTTCAGCTCGGCGGCAATCGCCTCGGCCGCGCCCAGCATGCCGACGCAGTGCAGGCGGAGGGCTTGGGGCGGGAGGCCGGAGTACGGCAGCAGCGTCGTGGCCATCAAGTCCGTGTAGCTGTCCGTCAACTCGTGCTGGACCGCCTCTATTTCCGGGCTTCCTTTGAGTGCGGCGGTAAGGGCGCTGAGCTCTGGCATGTCGGTGGCGCAGGCGAAGTAGGCGGTGCTGATGAGGCGTGCGACCCCGTCGGCGTTGGGTACGGCGTCCTGCAACGCCTGTGTGATCGCGGCCCGGTGGCGTTCGTCGAGCCGTCGGTAGAGCGCGAGCAGTAGGCCCGGGCGGGTTGCGAAGTGGTCGTATGCGATCGGTCGGCTCACCCCGGCTGCTTCCGCGAGGGTGACCAGCGTCAGGCCGTCCGTCCCGTGGGTGCGCACGATCGCCATGGCGGTGTCGAGCAGTTGCTCCCGCCTGGCCTGCTTGGACAGGCGGGTCGGTGTGGTGGCCATGGTCCTCCCTTGCGTTCGCCTCCGAATCTAAGCTACAAAACGTAGGTTACAAAATGTAGCTTCATGGATGTGAGGGGGAACCCGCAGTGGGACAGTCGGAATCGGTACTGATATTGGGCGGTTCGGGTCAGGCGGGCGCGGGGGCCGCTGCCCTCCTGCGCCAATGGCACCCGGCGCTGCCGCTGACGATCGCGGGCCGTGACCTCGAGCGTGCCCAGCGGGTGGCCGACGAACTGGGCACCGCAACGGCCGTGACCGCCGATCTGCGACGCAGCGATCTCGGCCTCCCGGCCGATCAGGCCGATCACCACTACTCCGCGGTGGTCGCCGCGCTGTGGGACGACCGCTTGCACGGTCTGCGGTACGCGCAGCATCGCGGGCTGCCGTATCTCAGCATCTCCAGCGGTCTGTCGGACATCGCGCCGGAGGTCGTCGCGGGCGCCCAATGGGCAGGCGCCGCACCGATCCTGGTGGCCAGCCACTACTGCGCCGGTACTGTCGTCCTCGCGGCATTGCACGCGGCCCGGCAGTTCGACCGGATCGACACCATCCGGATCAGTGCCGTCCTGGACGAACTGGACACCGGCGGGCCGGCGGGAAGAGCGGATCTGCAGCGGTGGTCCACCGCCACCTCGGCGGGAATGGTGCGCCGAGACGGCGTCTTCACCTGGATCAACGGCCCCGACGCACAGACGGATGTACGCAGTACCGACGGCACCGTCCTTCCCGGCCAGAGCATCGCCATCCTCGACGTACCAAGTCTCGCCCTCGCGACGGACGCGCCGAACGTCCGCTTCGACTTCGCCGTCGGCGAATCCGCCGGCCGCCACCGCGGCGAGCCCCCTTCCTTCGAGGTCCGGCTCGACCTCGAAGGAGCACATCGCGGAGGTGCACCGATCAGTACGAGCAGTTACCTGGTCCACCCGGCGGGTCAGCGCCCGTTGACCGCACTCGGCATCGCCCTCGGCATCGAGCGATTGCTCGGACTGCGCGGCGATGCCGTCGCGCCGGGCATCCACACTCCCGAGGCGCTGCTCGACCCGGCCTATTCGGTCGAACGCATGGCCGAGACCGGTGCCGTCTTTGTCGATGCATCCGGCGACAGCTGACCTTCACTCAGGGAGTCCGGCGCCCCCAAAGGTCCGCCCACGTGGTCGGTCGGGCAGCTGCTGGCCCCGAACGCTGCCGTGGTGCTGAACAGCCTCAGCGCTCTGCCGGGCACTCAACGGCACGGAAACCCCGTCCGGTGCGGACCTCGCCCTCGCCCTGCCACCGTCACCCGATCAGTGGCAGCGCTGAAATGCTCACTGTCCTACCTAACGGCCCGTTAAATCCTGGACGCCGGAAGCCGGATGCCACTTGGAACCTGGAAAGCCTCCGTACGCTGTGCGTCGGCGTACGGAGGCGGCGTTGTGGTGCCGAAGGGGACAGCTGATTGCAGCAACTTGGTGATGTTGGGTGACGGTCGCGCTTGTATCCGGGAAGAGAAGAGAAGGCTGGGAAAGAAAGAAGGGGAAGGGGAAGGGAAAAGCGCCATCCCGAGCCCCTTTCTCTCCTCTGGTGGGCGGATTTGATGGAGCGTCAGCGCACGAAGCCCGGCTGAATGAGCCATACGGTGCACCCCGCGTGTCAGCGGAAATCTCGCTGACCAGTCCATTCCGCACCTCATTCCAACCATGAGCCATCCCGGGTAGCCCGCGGTCACGCCAAAAGGAACAGAGCATGCGCCCCACAGTCCATAGCCCTTGCTGGAGTAGGCTCGCAGTGGCCAGTTGCCTTCTCCTGGTCGGGTGCGCAAGCCCCCCGACCTCCCCGTCTCATGGCCCTTCCGCCGCTGGCTCGCGTGTTCCGGCGGTGGGGCTCCCGGGGCCCGGCCCGGACGCCGCGGGGATTCACCGCATTCCTGGCCTCGGACCGTATACGCAAGCTCAGATCGGACCCGAGACGCGGCAGGTCCTTGTGGTCACCGGTAAATCAAAAGAGAACAACGCTACTGCCGTTCTCTACGCAAGAGAGCGGTCTTCTCGCTGGACCAGCACGGCAGGGCCGTGGCAAGCCCGCAACGCGATGCTCGGGTGGACCGGCGATCACCGCGCCGGAGATCTGCGCTCTCCTGTCGGAGTATTCCGGATCGGCGACGCGGGCGGTCTCCTGCCCAACCCTGGAACGCGGCTGCCGTACGACATGGATGAGGAATTCGATGAGCCAGGTACCGGCTTCGACGGTGAATCGCTTGCCGGTTCCTTCGACTACGTCGTGGCGATCGACTACAACCGACGCTCAGGATTCTCGCCCTTGGACAAGGTGCGCCCACTCGGACTGGGCAAAGGCGGGGGAGTATGGGTTCACGTCGACCACGGAGGGCCGACAAAGGGCTGCATTTCTCTGCCGCGCCAGCAGCTGCGCCTGCTGTTGAGACTCCTGGACCCAGAGCGTCGGCCGGTCATCGTCATGGGGCCGAAATCTGAACTGCTTCGTTGACAGGGCGCGCAAGTACGTCTGAGCCGGCAACACATTGGTGTCGCCGGCTCAGATCCTGTGCGTACCTGGGGCAGTGGAGGCGACGGTGACTGCCGGATCGCCGCCTGTGGAGGTCTAGGGGGTCATGGTGGTGGCCAGGAGTGCGGCGACCAGGGCGCCGAGCGCGCACACGGACCCCGCTGCCGCCAGAACAACCGCCTGCGAGTGCACGGCGAGCGCGTCTTCACCGTCGTACGGGGTGCGGCTCATGTCCCACACTGCCTGAATCTGCAGAGACACACCGACGACCAAGCCGATGAGAATGATGGCATCGAACATTCAACTCTCTTTTCTAGTCTCCCTTCCTTTCCCTGAAGTAGCGGCGTATCCGCATCGCTCCGGGTATTTTGCTGCTTTTGGCGCATATCTTCCTGACTGGACGCCTCGAACGGTGTATGTATTTCGGCGCCGCAGTTGTCGGGTTGGCGGTGCGGATCTGCCCCAGATCCAGGACTTGGCACGGGAGTTGAGCTTGCACCGGCAGACCAGGGCGGAGCTGGGACCTGACTCCGTTCGCGGCCCGTGAACCTTCTGTGGTTGAAGGGACCGGACTTCGCGCACATGACCACGCCTGCTCGTTCTGCTGTGCCCCGCAGCCGAGGGCACCGATGGATTCCACTGTGTGACCGCGCATAATCCGTTGCCTGGGCAGGTGGGGGTAGCCCACGATGCCCGGATGCGATTCTCGATCAATATCCCGAACTTCGGCGACTTCGCTGACCCTCGAAACGTGGCAACCGTGGCGGCGGCGGCCGAGGAGTGCGGGTGGGACGGGCTCTTCGTCTGGGACCACGTCCATTACCGGGGGTACTCGGGGCGGCCCTTCGGGGACGCGTGGATGCTGCTGACCGCGGCCGCACTCGCGACGTCACAGATCCGGGTGGGGACGCTGCTCACTCCGGTAGCTCGATATCGGCCGCAGCAACTCGCGCGGCACGTGGCCACCTTGGACAACCTCAGCGGAGGAAGGGTCGTCTTCGCCGCGGGGCTTGGCGGGCCGGTCGAGGACGAGTACGGCAGCTTCGGCGACTCCACCGATCGACGTGTGCTGGCCGAGCGACTGGACGAAGGGCTGGAGCTGTTGGCGCGGTTCTGGACGGGCGAGGCCGTCGACCATCACGGTCGGCACTACCAGGCGCGGAACGTGAGCCTGCAGCCCGCCACCGTGCAGCGGCCCCGGCCGCCGGTGTGGATCGGGGGATTCTGGCCGAACCGTCCGCCCATGCGACGGGCCGCGCGGTGGGACGGCGCGGTTCCTCTGTTCAAGAACGCCCTGCACGGATACCCGCCGGACCGCGGGGATGTGCGGGAGTTGATCACCTATGTGCGCGGTCATCGAGAAGGCGACACCCAGCGCTCCTTCGACCTCGTAGTCGGCGGCGCCACTCCGGCGGACGCTGCCAAGGCCAAGGACGTGATCGGCCCGCTGCGCGACGCGGGTGCCACCTGGTGGGACGAAAGGCAACTCGATCCCGGCCCCGACGTGGACTGCCTGGCTTCGGTGCTGCGGCGCATCGAGGCGGGGCCACCGGTACTCGATTAGGCCGTGTTCTGGAAAGCAGCGGTGTCCTCTCTGGGCTGTACTCCTACCGGGCGCCGGACGCCTCGCGCAGCGCCGACAGTGCCGCCGGTAGGGCCGAGAGGTCTGAACCAATACCGGGAATCAGGCGGCGACGAGATCGAGATCCTGCTCGCGGTCCGGCGTTTTGACCTTTGGCTTCTTGTTCGGCAGTGAGAGCCGGAAGACCTTGTGCCACGCGGAGAACACCTGCTTGGGCAGCGGGCCGGTGACGTACTCCAGCTCGTACTTCTCGAACAGCGCGCGTACCTTCACCGCGACCTCGGCGTACCGGTTGCTCGGCAGGTCCGGGAACAGGTGGTGCTCGATCTGGTGCGACAGGTTGCCGGTCATGAAGTGCATGGCCTTGCTGCCGCTGATGTTCGCCGAGCCCATCATCTGGCGCAGGTACCACTGGCCGCGCGTCTCGCCCTTGATCGACCGGCGCTCGAAGACCTGTACGCCCTCGGGGAAGTGCCCGCACATGATCACCGAGTGGGTCCAGATGTTGCGGACCAGGTTCGCGGTGAACGTGGCGCCGAGCGTGGTGAGGAACGACGGGCCCGAAAGGAGCGGGTGGATCACGTAGTCCTTGAGCACCTGCTTGCGGATCTTGCGGCCCACGGCCTTGGCCCGCGCGTGGAACTCCGGGTTCTTGCGGCGCCGCTTGTTCAGGTTCTTGCCGAGCTCCAGGTCGTACGCTGCGATGCCGTACTCGAAGAAGCAGGCGTTGAGGAAGTTCCACAGCGGCTGGCCGAGGTGGAACGGGTGCCACTTCTGGTCCTCGTCCACGCGCATGATGCCGTAGCCGAGGTCGTTGTCCTTGCCGATCACGTTGGTGTACGTGTGGTGCAGCTCGTTGTGCGAGTGCTTCCACTGCTCGGACGGCGAGACGTGATCCCACTCCCAGGTGGTGGAGTGGATCTTCGGGTCCCGCATCCAGTCCCACTGGCCGTGCAGGATGTTGTGGCCGATCTCCATGTTGTCCATGATCTTCGCCACGGACAGCCCGGCGGTGCCGAGCAGCCACGCGGGCGGGAAGATCGAGAACAGCAGCACGCCCCTGCTGACCAGCTCGAGCTTGCGCTGCGCCGAGATGACCTTGCGGATGTAGGCGGCGTCCTTCTCGCCGCGGTCGGCGATCACCTCGTCGCGGATCGCGTCCAGCTCGCGGCCCAGCTCCTCGATCTGCTGCGCGGTCAGGTGGGCGGTGGGGTCGATGGCGGTCAAGGTGCTCCTACCGTTCGATGTCGCAGGGGCCCGCCGCGGCGGACACGCAGGTCTGGATGAGGACGCCCGGCTCGGCCTCGGTGATCTCGCCGGTGCGCAGGTCGCGGACGGCGCCCGCCTTGAGCGGCGTGACGCAGCCGAAGCAGATGCCCATGCGGCACCCGGAGGGCATGAGCACACCGGCCTCCTCGCCGATGTCCAGCAACGGCGTGGCGCCGTCCGCGTCGACGGCCTTGCCGGTGACGCTGAACGTGACCTCGCCGCCGTCACCGGCGACGACGATGCTGGGGCGGAAGCGTTCGGTGTGCAGGCGCTCTTGGACGCCGTGCTCGGTCCAGTGCTCCTCGGCGGCGTCCAGCAGGCCCGCGGGCCCGCAAGCCCAGGTCTCGCGCTCGGCCCAGTCGGGCACGAGTTCGTCGAGACGGGTGATGTCGAGCATGCCGTCCGTGTCGGTGTGCACCTCTGTGAGCCGCAGCTTCTTGTCCGCGACCAGGTCGTGCAGTTCGTTGCGGAAGATCACGTCGTGCGGCTGTGGCGCGCAGTGGACCATGACGACGTCGTCGAACTCGCTGTCGCGCAGCATGCCCATCACGGGCGTGATGCCGCTGCCGGCCGTCAGGTAGAGCACCTTGGCGGGCTTGGTCTGCGGCAGCACGAAGTCACCGGTCGGCTGGTCGAGCTGGATCAGCGTGCCCGGTTTCGACCTGCGGACCAGGTGGTTGCTGACCTTGCCGTCCGGGATCGCCTTCACGGTGATCGTGACGCGGCCGTCCTGGCGGTTCGTCGGCGAGGTGATGGAGTAGGCACGCCACAGGCGCACCCCGTCGATGTCGACTCCGATCCGCACGTACTGACCGGCTGTGTGGCCGCGCCAGCCCCGTCCCGGCCTGATCACGATGGTCGCGGCGTCATCCGTCTCCGGGTGCACGGCCTCGATGCGCCCACGCAGGTCAGCGCCCGCACGCAGCGGGCTGACCAGGTCGAGGTAGTCCGACGGCAGCAGCGGCGTCGTGACCATCTCCAGCAGTTTCCACGCCCTGCTGCGGAGGGCTGTACTCGTCATGGCCCCAGCTTGGTGCGCCTCAAGGCGTAAAGTCCTGACCGCAGGACGTAAATCTGGTCGACTCAATTGTTCGCAGGGAACAAAAACGTGAGCCATGCAACCCGGAGGGCCAGCGAGCTGGCCCTGGATGAGACGACGGTCACCGCACTTCGGGCCGTGCTGAAGACCACCGCCGACGAGGTCGTCCAGGCGATCATCGACGAGGTCCCTCCTTACGCCAACGCCCTTTCGGGCCGTATGGGCGGTACCATCCGCCGAGCCGTCCGCACCGCCCTGGGCCACTATCTGGACCTCGCGAGCGGGAACGCCACAGGCGGCGACGCCGGTGACGCGGCTTATGAGCTGGGCCGCGGCGAGGTGCGCGACGGCCGCTCGATGGACGCCCTGCTCGGCGCCTACCGCGTCGGCGCCCGTGTGGCCTGGCGATGCCTGGCAGCGGGTGCCGTACCCGCAGGTCTGCCCGCCGCCGAGGTCGCCAAGTTCGCCGAGCTGACCTTCGCCTACATCGACGAGCTCTCCGCCGCGAGCGCGGCGGGCCACGCCGACGAGCTGGCCGCCCGGGGCAGGGCCCACGAGCGCCACCTGGAACAGCTGGCCCGCGACCTCCTCGCCGGCGCGAGCCAGGACGTACTGCTGGCCTCTGTTCAACGGGCAGGGTGGCAGCCTCCGGTTTCCCTGACCGCGGTCCTGCTCCCCGCGGCCCAGGCCCGGCCCGCCTACCGCACGCTCGACCCGAGCACTCTCATCCTCGACGATCTGCCGGACGCCACCGGTGTGCTGCTCGTCCCCGATGCCGACCGATCACATCTCCTGCGGCAGCTGACCGACCGCACCGCCGTGGTCGGCCCGGCCCGGTCATGGACTCGTGCGTCCGCCTCGTACGCACGCGCCGTACGAGCGCGCTCCCTCTCCGCTGATATTCGCGACACCGAGGACCACCTGCCCGAGCTGGTGCTGAGCGCCGACGCCGACGCGTTCGCAGATCTGCGTGCCCGAGCCCTCGCACCATTGCGGGCCTTGCCCGACTCGACCGCACGGCGGCTGGAGGAGACGTTGCGGGAGTGGCTGCTGCACCAGGGCAGACGGGAGGAGGTGGCGGCGGCGTTGTTCGTCCATCCCCAGACAGTCCGGTACCGGATGTCGCAGCTGCGGGAGCTGTTTCCGGACCTCGCCTCGCCCCACCGGGTCCTTGAACTGACGCTGGCGGTCGGTCTTGGGGCCGGCTGACGCGTACGTCGACCGTCCACGACCGCGTCCGTCGTCCACGACCGCGTCCGTGTCCGTGTCCGCGAGGGATGATGGGGCTGGAATGACGCAACGTGAGGTCAGGAGCTGAAATGGCGAAGCGGGTTCACCGACCCCGCGAGGACGCGGAGTTCAATTTCATCCTCGGGATGGGCGGAGTTCCGGTTCTCGCGTACTTCACCGGGACATGGCCCAAGGCAATCGAGCCCTGCCGGGTGATGGACCTGGTCGTGGGTGCCATCGCCGACGACTACACGGGCCGCCTGACGGTCGTCCGCACCGACATCACGCGTTGTCCGGCCGCGACCGAGCGATACGGGGTCACCGGAGCCCCGTCCTACGTCCTGCTGAAGGAGGGAGAGGCGGTGGCGCACGGCACGGGGCCCATGACCATCGCCGAGGTACGGAACTTCCTGGACGGTCATCTCTGAGCAGCCGCTGCGGCACGTGGCCGCGACGCCCGTCACGTCTCGTCCCGTCTAGGTCGAGCGCCTCATCACTTCGGGTACCAGTCGTCAGAACTGAGGGCGATCTGGTCACTGGTGTCCTGTGCCATCGAACCTTGATCATTGCCATCGAAGGTTGACGATCACTAGGTTTGTGCCATCGAAGTCTGAGTGGCACGGGGTGCTGGTCGTCAGGGGGTGGCGGTGGGGGAGCTCGCGGGTGCGTACACGGATCCGGATCTTGGCTCTGCTGTGACACGTGGCAGGTCAGCCTCCTCCGACAACACCCCTGCGTCAGGAGGCCACGTGGTTGCCCCCCGGTTCACTCTCGTCCTGCTCGGCTGCACAGCCCTACTGCTCACGGGTTGCGCAGGCGATGGCGGGAGCCGGGACGCGACAGCCGACGGTACGGGGGAGAGCCGTCCGGCCCCGCGTGATCGCGACGGTCGCAGCGAGTCCGGTACCGGCGACTTCGACAAGGACGGCTACGACGACTTCGTCACCGTCGAAGCGAACCGTGCCTCCGGCGGGTCACAAGCCTGGCACGTAGTGGTCGTCCCGGGCTCGAAGAGCGGACTGGACGCGGCCCGCGCCACGCGTTACAGCGACGTCTACAGCGGCCCGCTGCTCCGCGGCGACCTCGACGGCGACGGATTCACGGACCTGGTCGCCACCCGTGAACCGACGCGACCGGGCCGGAAGACCGAGCAGCCGGGCGCCACCTACCAGGCGGTCGTCATGTTCGGCGGCAAGAACGGCCTCGGCAAACCGGTGACCGTGGCCGCCCGCGGCCAGTTCCTCGCGATGGCCGTGGCCGATGTCAACGGTGACGGGGCCCTCGACCTGATCGACCGCGGCAAGGGGGCGCAGGAGAAGGACCCCTCCCGGATACCAGGGCGGATTGCGTACGGCCCGTTCGACCGGGACGGCGCCCCGGCCCGGCTGGTGGGGCGGGACTGGGAGGCCGCTGGAGGCGGGGCTACCGTCGGCGACTTCGACGGCGACGGCTTCGACGACCTGCTCTTCACCGGCAGCCCGCCGTATGCGGACGACGAGGAGCCGAGCTCGGACCCGATCCCGGCAGCCGCCTACTTCCGCGGCAGCCCTGACGGGCCTGTCCAGGCCGCCCCGCCCGAGGGCCTGGACAACAGCATCGAGGACGGAGTCCTGACGCCGCTGGCCGGCGACGTGGACGGCGACGGCGTCACCGACCTCCTCGTCGGAGGAGGGGGCGTCTCGTCACCGGCCGACGGCCTCGACGCGGGACAGCTCACCATCGTCTACGGCGCCGCGGGTGGCCCGGGTAAGGGCCGCCGCAACACGGTGTACAACCAGGAGACGCCGGGCATCCCCGGCGATTCGCAGGGCAAGGACATGTTCGGTGCCGTCTCCGGCACCGGCGACATGAACGGCGACGGGCATACGGACCTGGTGGTCAACACTCCGGGCGAGGACAAGGCGGGCCGCTTCACGCTGTTGCCCGGCGCAACCGACGGCTCCGGCCCCGACCCGTCCCGGGCCACCGCCTTCGACGCGACGACCTACGGCCGGGAATCGATGAGCGCCACGCTGCCCCCGCTGGACGTCAACGGCGACAAGTATGCGGACGTGGTGGCCGAGACGCCGGGCGGTCTCCTGCTCTTCCCAGGAGGGAAGGCAAAGTTCCCCGCCAGGGACCCGAAGCTCACCGCAGCGGCGAAGGTGGGGATGGACGCGCGGAACTGACGCTGCGGGCTCCATTACCTGCGCGCCACTCAGTCTTCGGTGACACGCGATCAACCTTCGATGGCACAGGACAGTGACTGAAGGGCTCACCACGTCCCGCAGAACAACGTAGGGAGCGCTTCACTTGGCCGCTCGGAGCGTCTCAGTTGGCCTGGAGGCCCTGAGTAGTTCGGCTGCTGCGGCATGCCGCGAGATGGTGTGGCTTCAGAGCGGCGCCAGCACCATAAGGATCTCGTCGCGGTCCTCACCTGCGGCGAACCGGAGGGCGCCGGGCCACCGGCCGACTTCCGACCACCCGAGCCGCCCGTAGAAGTCCTCCAGCCCCCGCCGCGGGCGGCAAGGCGCAGCTGTTCCAGGCCCATGTCGTCCCTGGCACCCTGCGTACCTCTTGCATGAGTGCACGGCCGACTCCGCGCCCACGTACGGCAGTGCGGGTCTGGACGTGGTGCAGCGTGCCCCAGTGCGCAATCAGCTCGAACCGGTCGCGACGGACGTTGAGCCAGCCTGCGAGGTTCCCGTCCACCGTCGCCGTCAGGAGTCTGCTGGTGTCAGGGGACAGCAGGCCGACGATGCGATCGAGGGCCTGAGCCGCCGTGGTGGCCTCTACAGGAGGGAAGGGGAAGCCAGCCGCCCCGCCCGCGTTGGTCACCTCGACCCAGCACTCGGTGATGGCAGAGCGGAGCTGCGAGTTGACGTCGCTGGGTGAGGCGAACTGCTGAAAGGCAAGGGCGTCGGCGACCATCCCGAGATCATGGCACCCGCCTCTGACAAGCCGGTGTTCGCCGAGCTCGGCCTACAAGTGTCGAGCCAGCGGAGGTCGCTCCCATGCCCCACGCTGAAGACCCGCCGTTCCGACGTCGTCGGCAGAAACTCCCGCCGCCTTGCGAGAAGGCTTCGGCCGCGCGGGCGGGGCGATACTGATGGTGACAGTCGCCCCCACCTCCGGTCAGGCCTCGGACGCAGGCCTGACCGGCGATGGGGACGCACCTTTGTCGATGACTCCGAGGGGAGCCGTTCATGACCACGGCGAAAGACCTGTTCATCACCGCCATGGACCTGAAGCATTCCGTGGGACAGGGCGACCTGTCCCTCGCACTCGCGGGAGCCGAGCTGATCGATCTCATCGGTGCGGGGGCGGTTGCCGTGGACGGCGACCGCATCGTGCCGGGTGGACAGCCGACGCTGGACGATCAGTTCATGGGCGAGGCTGCGGCAGGACTCACTCGGCAGGCACCGTACGAGCGGATCGAGGACTGGCTGTGGCGCCGGGGCCGCGATCTCTCGGCCGCGTACCAGGCCGCCCTGGAGGCGAACGATGAGCTGAAGCCGCAGCGAAGCGGCCGGTTGTCCTTCGGCTCGGCACGCGTGGAACCGGTGGATACGCCCGCGCGCCGCCGTGCAGCCGACCGCTGGAAGAGGAAGGAACCAGTCCTGGCCGCCCTCGCCGCGGTCGTGGGCATCGACGACGAACGATCCGACGATGAGCCCGGCCTCGATGACGAGGCGGTGACGACGGTGCTGGCCGCCGTCCATGACGCGGTGATGGAACTGGAGGCCGTACGCCAGAGGCGGACCGTCGAGAACGCGGCCTTCGCCAACCTCTGGCGCGGACCGTGAGCCGAGCCCGCCTCCGGGCGCACGGTCGGGTCCGACGGCGACGCGGTCGCACGGCCGGGGTGTGTGACCGACCCCCAGCCTGATCACGATGTCTCATGAGACACCGCCACTCGAAAGGGTATCCGGACACGGGGCAGCGAGGACCTCTCAGGGCTGTTCGGTGAGGAAGGCCACCACGGCGGCCAGAAACTCCTTCTCCCCTTCGACGTTCGCCATGTGCACCGTGGGCAGCAGGGTGAACCGTGCGCCGGGGACGGTCGCGGCGAGTTCTCTGCCGTGGTCGGCGGAGGTGACGGTGTCGTACTCGCCGGCGATGACCAGTGTCGGGCTGTCGATGAGTGTGGCCGTGCGGCTCAGGTCGTAGTCGCGCACCGCGGCCCAGCTTCCGGCCACGCCCTGGCGCTGGGTGGCGAGCAGAGTGTGGCGGAAGCCCTCGACGACCTCGTTGTCGCCTTGCAGCATGTGGGCCGGGAACCAGTTGTGCAGGAAACTTTCCGCGGTAGCCTGCATGTCGGGGGCCTGCAGAAGTTCGGCGATCGGCTGGTCCCACTGGCTGGCCGGGCCGAGGGATGCGGCGGTGTTGGAGAGGATCAGGCGGTCGACGCGGTCGGGTACGTGGATCCCCAGCCACTGCGCGACGATTCCGCCCAGGGACAGGCCCAGCACGTGCACCCGTTGCAGGCCCAGGGTATCGAGCAGTTCCACGACGTCGCGTCCCAGCCGGTCCAGGGAATAGGGGCCGTCCGGGACATCGGAGGCGCCGTGGCCGCGCGCGTCGTACCGCAGCAGTCGGAAGTGCTCGGTCAGTGCCGGCACCTGTCCGTCCCACATGTGCAGGTCGGTCCCGATGGAGTTCGAGAGCAGCAGCACCGGCTTGTTCTCGTCACCGTCGAAGCGGTAGGCGATGCGCACGCCATCGCCGGTGGTGATGGCAGTAGGGGTCTGGGAAGTCATGTCAGCTCCTGTGAATCAGCGGTTATGTGCTCAGCCTATGAACACCGCCTGGCTGATTGCTATTACAAAGATTGGACGATCCCTGTAGGTTTCCTGGACGATGTCGAACTTCACGCTCCACGAGTTGCAGTGCTTCAACGCCGTTGTGCTCGACGGCGGTTTCCAGGCCGCCGCCGAGCGCCTGCACCGCTCGCACCCTTCTGTGTTCGCGGCAGTCGCCAAGCTGGAGCGCCAGCTGGGCCTGGACTTGCTGGACCGCTCGGGCTATCGGGTCCAGCTCACCGAGGCGGGTCACGCCTTCCACCGCAAGGTGCGTTTCCTGCTGCACGAGGCCCAGGAGCTGCAGACTTACGCCGAGCAGCTGGTGATGGGCGAAGAGACCGAGCTGCGTGTGGTGCTCGGGGACTTGTGCCCGCTTCCGCCGGTGTTGGAGATGCTCAGCGGCTTCTTCGCGCAGTGCCCGCAGACACGACTGCACCTGCAGTTCGAGACGGTCACCGGCCCCTGGGAGCGGCTGCTGGAGGACGAAGCCGACCTCATCGTGCACCGAGTCCCCAAGAGTGACGTGCGGATGGAGTGGATCGCTCTCGGCCGCGTCGCGCTGGTGCCCGTTGTGGCGCCCGGTTTCCTGCCCTTCCTTCCGGACACCGACATCACACCGCAGCGGATGCAGGCCTTCACGCAGTGCGTGGTCCGGGATTCGGCGCGGCATCCGGCCGAACCGGGCCACTTCCTGGTCGAAGGTGCGCCCCAAAGCTCCGTTCCGGACCACCTCATGAAGAAGGAGCTGATCTTGCACGGCATGGCATGGGGACACGTGCCGCGGTTCATGATCGAGACCGAGTTGCGTGACGGAAGGCTGCTTTCCATCGCTGGACGGCACTTTCCCGGTGTGGTCGAGGAACTCTCGGCAGCCCGCCGGCGCGACCGGCCGCACGGGCCGGTCGCCGACAAGCTGTGGGAGTTCTTGGAGCGCCGTGCACCGGTTCTGCGGCCGGCGCTGGGCCGTGTGCCCGGGGCGAAGAAGACGCCGCAACACCCCCTCCGGTAGGGCCCGCAGTAGGTCAAGTGACCCGCCCCCGGTGCGGCGGGCAAGAGCCCTCGGTCGATGGGCGATGGTCGTCGGCCGACGGTCGACTGGCCGGTGTGGCTGGGAGTCCGCCGGGGTGCCGTACGGCCACCAAGCAACAGCTCACTAGGCCGTGACCGCCGCAGCATGGGCAAAGACCCGCCGGTGGGAGCAGGCCCGCGAACAGCGGGCCGCCGCCGCGCAGGACTGTCGGGCGGTCACCGCCGATGAAGAGCGACCCCGGTGAAGTCCCTGTCATAGCCCTGTCAGGAGAGGGTGCGTTTCCCTGGGGACCGACCGGAGTGTCCGGGCGCGCCCAGGCCTGCCCGGCGAGTAGATGCCTTCACGTCTCGGCGCGGTGGAACTTACGGTTTGTGGGTTACCCAGAGCAGTTCCGCCGGCCAGCGGTGTGCCCAGTCGGGTGGGTCGGTTTCGTTGTAGCCGTTGGGTGTTCCGAGTTGGGGCCGCGGCTCGATGAGGTCGTCGATGATGAGACCCGCGTCGCGCAGGACCCTGACCCAGTCGCCGTAGGTGAGCTGGTAGCTGATCGCGCCGTCGTCCTCGGCGATGGTGTTCAGCCCGAAGTAGTCCTGCTGCAGCGTCGTGGTCACGCGGCTGGCGGCTTCGTCGTAGCAGGCCTCGAACCATGGGCTGGCGACGTTGAACACCAGGCGCCCGCCTCGGCCCAAGACACGTGCGGCCTCCGGGACGGCCAGGTGCGGGGGCGCCCAGCTGAGTCCACCGAAGTCGCAGAACACCAGGTCGAAGCTTTCGCTGGCGAAGGGAAGTTGTTCGGCGGCTCCTTGCACCAGCGGGTAGCGGGCCGTTCCCATCGCGCGGGCTGCTGCCGCGAGTTGGGCCTCGGACAGGTCGAGCCCGACCACGGTGGCGCCCTCGGCGGCGAGCGCCCTGGACCACTGGCCGGCGCCGCAGCCGAGTTCGAGGACGCGCTTGCCGGTGACGTCGCCCAGGGCGTGCAGGTGCGCGTCGGGGATGGAGTACATGCCCCACAGACGGGGTGTGGCGCCGATTTGCGGGTCGTGCTCGTGCTGGTAGGCGCTGCTGATCTGGTTCCAGAGCCGCCGGTTGGCGGGGATGCTGTCCACGTGCCGACTCCAGCACTGCCTGCCGGGGGCGGTCAACACGATTAGGCCCTCTCTCGGATCATGTGCGGAGCCAGATGGCGAGGGCTGCGAGGGTGGCGGTGTCGAGGCAGATGTAGGCGCGCTTCTCGTAGCGGGTGTCGACGGCACGCAACCCCTTGAGGCGGTTGATGGCTCGCTCGACCGTGTTGCGCTTCGCGTAACGCTCGCTGCCGAATCCAGTGGGCCGACCGCCGCGGGAACCTCGGTTCCGCCGGTGTCCTTGCCGGTCGAGCCGCCCTGGGCGACCTGGGTGCCGTCGACGAAGAGCGAGAGGGTGCCGCCCTTGCCGATGCCGTCGTCGTAGGCGAACTCGGCGCGGACCTGGCGGGTGCCTGCGGGGAGCGGCTCGGGGGCGGCGACGGTGGTCCGGAGCAGGCCGCAGTAGTTGTAACGGGAGCCGAAGCGTCGCGGCTCCTGCATCGAAAGATGTATCTGCATTTCATCCGCCGCTACGACCCCGGTGATCGCGTGGGCACCAAGGATGGTGAACACCCCTGGTGTAACCGGGTGTTCAGCAAGGAGAGTGCAATGACCGACCCTCGCTCCGACTCGTCCGTTCACTCCCTGGTGCCCCCTTCCCTATTCGGGGCTTTGAGCAGGGCTCTGGGCGGAGGTCTCATCATGGCCGTGGCGCTGGGGGTCGGCACCGGGGTGGGCCCGGTGGTAGCCGACGCCGTCGGGGTGACCGGGTTCGCGGCCCGTCTGGTGCCTGCCGCGCTCGTCAGCGCGGTGGCCATGCCGCTCGTCGTGTTCGCGCTGCGTCGGCGGCGCTGCTCGCTCGCTGACATCGGGTTCGGCGGTGTGGGCCCGAGTCTGCGGGCTCTGCTCGTCGGCGTGGGTGTGACGGCGGGGTCCGCGGCGCTGGTGCTCGGTGTCGGCACAGCCGCCGGGATGCTGCACTGGTCACGCCCTGATCTGCCCACGCTCGCCGGATACATCGTGACGAACGCCGTGATCGCTCTGCTCCTCGAGGCGCTGCCCGAGGAGACGACGCTGCGCGGCTTTACGTGGACGTCGCTGCGGAGTCGGTTCGGCGGGGCAATATCGGCGCTCGGGACGACGGCCGTGTTCCTTGTCGTGCCCGGTGTCTCGACGGTGGTGGAGGCAGGCGCGTCGCGCCTTGTCGGCGGCGAGGGCGGGCCCGTCGGCCTCGCGCCCGGAGGGCAGAACCCGGTCGACTACCTGATCCTTCTCACGGTCTTCGGCCTGATGCTCGTCAAGGCCCGCACGGCAGTGCGGCACGCTCCGCTGTGGGTCGGTATCGGCGCGCATCTCACGTTCCTCACCGTCAACCGCGTTGTGTTCGAGGGCGACCGGCGAGGTGCGGGGTGGTCCGTGCAGACGGCGCCGGGCGCGGAGCTCCTCGTGCTTGTGTATCTGCTGGTTGCCATGGCCCTGTTCGCGCTGTGGCGGCGGCGTACGGCGGACCCGGCCGCACCGGCAGGCACCGGCCGGAAGGCCGCGACCGTGTCTGGTCGGCTAAGCCAGGAGGCCCAACCCCCGGTGGGCTGAGCCTGTATGGCGAGGTCCACCCCGCCCAGCCCGATCGGCGGGCGGCCTGCCCGCCGCACCACATTGGTTCGTCGACGGCGCCGACGGGGCCGACGCGTCACGTTGCGGTGACCGTGTGAGTCGATCATCCGGGCCGACGGGGCTCACTGGCACCTGGCCGTTCCGCGACGGCTGGCCGCCTGGCGAGGGGACGTCCATACCCGGCCGCCTCCAGCTGCATCGCGTCAACTGCCGCCTACCGCCTACCGCCTACCGCCTGCCGCCGTCGCAATAGTGGGTGCCGGTGCGGCATCGCACGGCCCGCCTTGCCGACCGATCGGTGCACGACGTCCTGGTGGAGGCCCCATCCGGCGGCATTGTCGGGCCTGGAACCGAAGGGCTGAGGGGCGGCGGCACCCGGAGTGCAGGAGCCGCCGCCGTGGGAAGTTGCTCAGTCGGCCTGGCTGTTCGCGTGCTTGGGCAGGCAGAACATCAGAGCCCACATCAGAGCGAGGAGGCTACCGACCCACCACAGCACGGTGATGAACGCGTCGCGGTTGAGCCCGGCGTCGGGTGAGCCGCCGGTGGTGGCGAAGTACACCAGGGCGGTCAGCGCGGTGCCGAGGGCGATGCCCAGGTGCATGACGGTATTGAACAGGCCCGAGGCCGACCCGGCGTCCTCGTGCGGGACCCGGGCCAGCGACATGTCGGCGAGCGGGCCGCCGACCATGCCGAGGCCGAAGCCGATCAGTCCCACCGGAGCGGTCATCGCCACCAGGGTGAGGTCCGCCCGTGCCGCGTCGGCCTGGATTCCGTAGGCGGCCATCGAGGCGAGCGTGATGAGTGCTCCGGCCTGCGGCAACCGGCGGGCGAAGCGCCCGCCGCTCTTCGCAGTGACCGTCGCACCGGCCAGCTCTCCCAGGGAGAGCAGCACGAAGGCCAGGGCCGCGTGGAAGGGGCTCATGCCCAGTCCGTGCTGGAGGTAGAGCGTCCAGGTCATGAAGAACAGCCCGCACAGAAGGCCGTGCATCAGCTGCGCGGCCATGCCGCCGGAGAACTGCCGGCTCCGGAACAGGGAGAGGGCCACGAGGGGTGCGTTGCCTTGCTTGCGCTGCTGGTGGCGCAGGAAGAAGCCGAGCGTGAGCAGGCCTGCGGCGAGCAGGGCGAAGCACCACAGCGGCCATTGACGGAGGTGCCCCTCGGTGAGCGGGAAGACGATCAGGACGATGGCCAGTGCGGACAGCAGCATGCCGGTCAGGTCGAGCCGGTCGGCCTTCTTCACGGTCGACTCGGGGATGAACCTGCGTCCCAGGATGATCACGACGAGGCCGACGGGCACGTTGACCAGGAAGATCGGTCGCCACGACAGCCCAAACAGGTCCGCCTCGGTCAGTACACCGCCCATCACCGGGCCCAGGACATTGGCGAGCGACATGACGGCCCCGTACAGACCGAACACTTTGCTGCGGTTCTGCCCCTCGAAGGTCACGTGGAGGGTGGCCAGGATCTGCGGGATCATCAGGGCCACTCCCACGCCTTGGAGCCCGCGGGCGCCGATCAGCACGCCCGGCCCGGCAGCGAGGCCGCACAGCAGCGAGGCCGTGGTGAACACGACGGTGCCGATGAGGAGGATCCTGCGCCGGCCGTAGAGGTCGCCGAGGCGTCCGCCGGTGATCAGCCCGACGGCGACGGGCAGGGAATAGCCGGTGGTCAGCCACTGCACCGCGTCCGGTCCGGCGCCGGTGGACTCCTGGATCGCGGGGAGCGCGGTCAGGACGACCGACTGGTCGATCATGTCCATCAGCTCGGCGCCCAGTAGCACCAGGAGGGCGATCCAGGCAGCCAGGCCCATCTTCGACAGCCCAGGTGCTGGGTGGGTTGGGGGCTGGGTGGTGTGCTGACGCTCGTTGTCGAGCGCGGAGAAAGACACGACGGGAAGCTCCTGATCCAAAGAGATCGGGGGAGCCCTGCCGACAGCCGCACCGGGGCCGGAAACACGAAACCCGGGGCAGACGGCAGAGCTGCACCCGGGAAAGAAGACTGCGGGGAAGGGTGACGCAACTCAGACCAGCGCGACGTCCGCCCCGGACACGTGCGACAACTCAGCACGCGGGGAACGCGGACGACTACATGGTCTGGTTGATAAGACGTCACCTCAAGATCGACACAGAAGGAACAGGAGATTCGTTCACTGCCACCGAAGCCTCGGCACAGCAACCGGTCGACGGTACAACACCCCGAGCCACTGCGCACACCAGATAGTGGCCCGCTCCCCAGGTCTTGGCCCACCATGCAACCCGGTCAGTTCGATCACTCGAGGTCGTCAGCCGACGGGCGCGCGGATCAGCGGTTCGAGGGAGGAGTCCACCCTGGGGGGTGATGCAGCTGGCTCTGGGGAAACGGTTCAGCAAGTGTGGGGGCCTGAACCGCTTCACACGAAGGAATCACGACGTGCCGAGATCAAGTCTGTCTCTTTTCCTTGTGACTACCTGGCTCGTGGCACTGGTCGGTCTTGGAGCCGGACCCGCAGCTGCGGTAGATCCTGCCGACCGCGGGGCAGCGGCTTGCCCGCGGGCCAAGGTGGATGCCGACGCCAACACCGGGTGGGTACAGACCGCCCCCGTGCACCTGCGTGTCCGGGAGTACCCCACTACCCGCAGCCGTGTACTGGGCTACCTGCCGCCGTGCACGGTCGTCGCCGTCATCCGCAGCGAGCCCGGCCAGCGAATCGGGAACACGCGTGCCTGGTACCGGCTGGAGGGGAGGCGAGGATGGGTCAGCGGAGCCTACGCTCACCCGTTGCGCCCGGTCCCCACCCGCTGACACGGCGAGGCGCAACTGGAGTTCCCATGGACGGATGGTCCAGCCCTCGTGGAGGGATCCGACGTAGTCCAGCAGGGTTCTCGGCGCCAGTTGATCAGGTTGACCGCCGGATACAGCTGTGCGGATCCTGGTGGCGCCCAGCCCGTTCAGGAGATCGCCAGAGAGCGACAGGGGCTTTCCTGACCCGACCACGTCATCGACGATCAGCACGTCTCCATCTGTGACATCGCTCAAGGAATGCGGGTGATGAATCGACGGGCTCGCGCTCCTGGGTGAGCCGATTGCTTCACCGACAGTGTGTCTGACCTGGAGGGATCGCACGTCGCGTATACGCAAGAGATGGGCGATGACGGTGGCGGGAACCATGCTGCCGCGGATGATGGCAACGAGGGGGTTCGGGCTTGAGGAGCTGGAGAAGTACGGCTACTTGACGATGAATCTCCAGCCCACCCACCCCGCATCGCCCACCGATCTGTCGCCCGGTGCCGGACGGCTTGGGCTGCGCTGCGTTGGACAGCCGTGATCAAAACGACTGCCTCCGGGCCGGATCCTCCGCGTATCGTGCGGACGGGACACGGCGTGCGGGACACGGCGTGCGGGACATCCGGGAGGGGTGCCATGGTTGGTATCGAGGACGTGGAGAGCGCGGCGGCGCTGATTGCCGGGCACGTGGTGCACACTCCCACCCTGTCCAGCCCGGGGTTGAGCGCGTTGCTCGGGGTACCGGTCACGGTCAAGCTCGAGCTGCTGCAACGCACGGGGTCGTTCAAGGCGCGGGGAGCCGTCGCCAAGTTGCTGGCGATGACCGGTGAACAGCGCGCGGCCGGCGTGGTCGCGGTGTCCGGCGGCAACCATGGAGTCGCCGTGGCGGAGATGTCGGCCGCGCTGGGCGTGCGCGCCACCGTGGTGATGCCGCGCACCGCACCGGGACGCTCGGTGCAGGCTGCCCGGGCAGCCGGAGCCGACGTCCGACTGACCGAGACCATGGCCGGGGCCTTCGCGATGGTGGACCAGCTGGAGGCGGAGGGGCTGACGCTGCTGCACCCCTTTGCCGATCCCGTGGTCATCGCGGGGCAGGGCACCGTGGGACTCGAACTCGCCGCCGACGCCGGTGAACTGACGGACGTCCTGGTCTCGATCGGCGGCGGTGGTCTGATCGCCGGGGTGGCGGCGGCTCTGCGGGCACGCCGGCCGGGCGTGCGCGTGTGGGGCGTGGAGACCACCGGCGCCGACGCGATGTCGCGGGCGCTGGCCTTCGGCGGGCCGGTCCACGTGGAGGTCGACTCGCGCATCAGCACGCTGAGTGCGCCCACTGTGTCCCCGCTGACGTACACCATGGTGCGTGACCTGGTCGACGAGGTGTTGGTCGTGCCGGAGGCGGAGGCCTACGCAGGCGTACTCGAGCTGGCCGAGCATGCCAAGGTATGGGCGGAGCCGGCAGCGGGCTGCCTCCTCCCGGCCGCCCGCCGCGTCCTCGCCAAGACCGGCGAGGCGACCAGGCTCGGCATGGTCATCTGCGGCGGCAACGCCTCGGTGGAGGACGTGAGCGCGTACGAGGCAGCGATCGTCTGAGTCGAGCCGGGCCGGATCCATCTGTACGCGGCTGCCCGTGCCGTCCCGCTGTCCGCGATGCGGTGAGCGGGACGGCACGGGCAGCCGCGTGCACGGTGCTTTGGGGAAGGCCTGCTCAGGGTTGGCTGAGGTCGGCCGGTCCAGGCAACTGGGTCTCTCAGCGCCTTGAGTTCCCGGACCGCGGCCGAGCTTGCCCACGAGATAGACCGTCGTCCCTGCCGAGAGGGCCGTGCAAGCAAGCTCGCACCAGAGCGGGTCTACGAGGAGTTCGCTACCCGGGGTGCCCCGGGCGAAGCTGGAACGTCCCGGCGCCTGTGGCCCACGGCAAGGGTGGTGAGGGCAGCTACCGCGAAGGAGAGCAGGGAGGCACTCATCCACGGCTGGACGCTGAAGCCCACGGCGTCCTGCAGCCAGGTCCAGAAGTCGGACCAGCCGGCGATGTTCGTCGGTGCGATCAGTTGGTAGGTGGCGAAGCCGAGTGCCCAGGGCAGCAGCATGACCCAGCGGGTGGGGGCCTGTTCGGAGACATCCCAGGTGCGGTGGCCGCCGAGCACGAAGAAGTCCACGACGAGGACGGCGAACATCGGGATGAAGACCGCGCCGATCAGGTAGAGGAAGCTGGCGTAGCTGTCCATGTTCACCAGAAGTGCCAGGGCGGTGGCCAGCGTGCCGCTGATCAGGCACAGGATGCGGCGGTCGGCCCGGGGCAGCAGGTTCTGGGCGGAGACGGCGGTGGAGTAGACGTTGGCGAAGGACTGGTCGACCTCGCGCAGGACCAGGACGCCGAAGCAGATCACGCCGACGCTGGTGGCGGTGAAGGGGTCGAAGACCTTGTACGGGTCGGTGGTGTCGAACGCGATCATGGCGAGGGCGGCCACGCCGAGGACCGAGCCCGCGACGCCCGCGAGGGTCTGGCCGACGACCAGGCCGCCGAATGCCTCCTTCTCGCTGCGGGAGTGCCGCGAGTAGTCGGCGACCAGCGGCAGCCAGGAGATCGACACGGCGATCACGCTGTCGGCGGCGAACCAGAAGTCCTTCCAGGAGCCGCCCTCCATCGGAATGCCGCGGCCGGCCAGGTCCCAGCCCAGGTAGCAGATGGCCAGGACGACGGCGATGGTGACGTAGCGGCGGATGATGCGCAGGGCGCCGAGCGGGCGCAGGGTGAGCGCTGTCGTCACCGCGCCCGCGACGAGCACGTACAGCCAGCCGGGTCCTGGGTCGCCGAAGGCCTGGCGGGCCAGGATCTTCAGGCCGGTGGAGATGACCACCAGCTCGAAGACGGCCCAGCCGACCATCTGCAGGACGTTGAGGACGGTGGGCAGGTAGGACGCCTTCGCGCCGAACAGGCCGCGCAGCAGGACCATCGAGGGCGCGCCGGTGCGGGCGCCGGTGATGGCGGCGAGGCCGAGGGCGGCAGTGCCGATCAGGGTGCCGACGACGGACGCGGTGACGGCGGCGGCGAACGACAGGGTGGGACTGCCGGTGCCAAGGGGGTCGAGGACGACCAGCATGCCGCTGAAGCCGAGCAGGCTGACGCCCAGGTTGGCCCAGAAGGTGCCTTGGTCGAGGCCGCTGAGGACCTTGGGTGTGGGCTGGTCGAGGGTGAGCGGCGCCTCGTTGGCCGGTGCCGCGCTCGGGGTGGGTTCGGTGGTGGTCGTCACTTCGCCGGCTCCGAGACCTGGGCAGGAGCGGCGCCGACGGGCCAGGACTCCATGCGCCAGGCCGCGTCCCAGAACATCCACTCCCAGGTGGACGCGGTGGTGAAGGCCGTACGCATCCGTGCGCGGGTGGCCGGGTCGGCCTGGTCCGCAAGCCGGTTGACGATCTGCCGGGCGTGTTCGGTGGCGGCTTCGAAATCCTCGTCTGCGTACGTGCCGATCCAGTCGCCGTAGGGGTGGGTGGCGAGGTCACCGGCCTGCTCGAGGAGCGCTCGGCCCACCTCGGCGTAGATCCAGAAGCAGGGCAGGACCGCGGCGGCCAGCTCCGGGTAGCCCTGGGTGTGGGCCACGGAGAGCAGGTAGGAGGTGTATCCGGTGCCGGTGGGGGAGGGCGTCCAGGCGTCGACGTCGACGACGTTGGTCTCGTGCAGGGAGCTCTCGACGACAACGGCGTCGTGGGCGGACTTCGCGAAGAACGCGATGTCCTGCGGCCGGTCCGCCTTCGCGGCGGCGCTGGCCAGCGCACGGGCGTAGCCGCGCAAGTAGTGGGCGTCCTGGGCCAGGTAGTAGACGAACTTCTCCCGGTCCAGAGTGCCGTCGCCGAGGGCGAGGACGAACGGCAGCTTGTCGATGGCCGCACGTATCTCGTTCGTGGCCGTCCACAGCTCGTCGCAGAACGTCGTGGTCATGGGGCTCAGCTCCAGTACTGGTGGAAGTGGTGGACGGGTCCGTGGCCTCGGCCGATATGCAGGGTGTCGGCCGCGCGCAGGGCCCCGGTCAGGTACGCCTTCGCAGCGCTGACGCTGGTGTGCCAGTCGTCGTGCTGCGGGCGCAGGGCGGCGATCGCGGCGGAGAGGGTGCAGCCGGTGCCATGGGTGTTGCGCGTGTTCACGCGGGGTGCGGACAGTTCGGTGACGCCCGCGGCACAGGCGCCTGTGGCGTGAGTGGAGTCGACGAGGATGTCCACGGATTCCGCGTCGTGTGTGTGGTGGCCGCCCTTGAGGAGGACACGCTTGGCACCGGTTTTGAGGAGTGCGTGGGCCTGTTCGATGGCTTCGGCGCGGTTCTTTGCGGCGGTGGTGCCGAGGAGGTCGCCGGCCTCGGGGAGGTTGGGGGTGATGAGGTCGGCGAGAGGCAGGAGACGGTCGCGCAGCACCGCCACCGCATCGGCCTCGAGCAGGCGGTGGCCGCTGGTCGAGACCATGACGGGGTCGAGGACGACGTTGCGGGGGCGGTGCCGCTCCAGGGCGTCCGCGACGGCTGCGGCGATGGCGGCGTCGGCCAGCATTCCGATCTTGACGGCGTCCACCGTGACGTCGGCGAACAGAGTGTCGAGCTGCTCGGTGACGAACGCCGGGGGGACGGCATGGATGCCGGTGACGCCTTGAGTGTTCTGTGCGGTCAGGGCGGTCAGAACCGCTGTTCCATAGGCGCCGTTGGCGGAGAACGCCTTCAGGTCGGCTTGGATCCCGGCGCCGCCGGAGGGGTCGCTGGCGGCGATGGTGAGGGCGATGGGCGGGCTGGTCACGCGGGGATCTCCTGTCGCAGGGTGCGGACGAGGGAACGGGCTGCGGCCTCGGGGTCGGGCTGGCCGCAGACCGCGCTGACGACAGCGATCCCGGCCGCGCCGCTTGCCATGACCGCGGCGGCCTCGGCCACGCCGATCCCGCCGATGGCCACGCAGGGCAGCGGGCTCTCCCGGACGATCCGGGCCAGGCCGCCCAGACCGAGCGGGGCGTCCGCGTCCGGCTTGGTGGACTGCGGGAACACCGGACCGACACCGAGGTGGTCGACGGCGTCCGGCACGTGCGCCAGCTGCTGGGGACGGCTGACGGACAGGCCGACGTACGCATGGGGACCGAGCTGGCGCCGGGCGGTCTCGGGGGAGACGTCGCGCTGCCCGAGGTGGACGCCGTCCGCGTCCAACCAGACCGCCACGTCCAGGCGGTCGTTGATGATCAAGGGGACGCCGGTGCCCGCGAGTTCGGCCTGAATCGCCCGGCCGAGCGAGAACAGCGTGCGGGCGTCCGCGTCCGGATCACGCAGCTGGACGGCGGTGACGCCGCCGTTGACGGCGGCTGCAACGGTGGCCGCGACGCCGCGCTCGCCGCAGAGGCGGGTGTCGGTGACGAGGTAGAGGGACAAGTCGAGCGGAGGTCGCATGGGTTGCTCCTTGGCGGTCTCCCGGCCGGGGAAGGACGTGGGAAACGCATCGGAGGTACAGGGGGGAGGGGGAGGAGGGACGAGGGAAGGGGGTATGGGGAGGGAGGGGCCTGACGTGCAGGAACCTTGGGTTGTCCACAGGGGGAGGGGGTGTGTCTGCGGGGAATGGCAGACTTGGTGTTGGGGTCGCCCCCCGGGCGGGAGGGGGTTGTTCAGCGGCCGGCGTCGAGCCCGGCAACTCCCCTCAACACCCGCCCCCTCAAAGCAGCTTGAGCCCCTCGGCGAGCCGCTCCGGCCTGAGCTCGTGCAGCGCGTCGATGAGTGCGACCGCGAACGAGCCGGGCCCCGCGGAGCGCGTGGCGGCGTCCTCCGCGGCCACGGTGAGCAGACCGGTCGCGGCAGTGGCGGCCAGCAGCGCGTCACCGGTGACGGCCGTGCAGGCGGCCACCAGGGCGCCGAGTGAGCAGCCTGTCCCCGTCACCAGAGCCAGCAGCGGGTGCCCGTTGGCCAGGCGCACCACGCGCGTCCCGTCCGTGAGGACGTCCTGCGGACCGCTCACCGCGACCGTGCAGCCGTAGCGCCTGGCCAGCGCGCCCGCCGCGGCCAGCGCCGCCTCGGGGGCGTCCGTGCTGTCCACGCCGCGCCCGCCCGTGCCGCCGTCCAGGGCTAGGATCTCGGAAGGATTGCCGCGCACGACCGCCGGGGGCGCGCTCTCCAGCAGTTCGTGGGCGAGCTCGGTGCGCCAGGGCAGCGGGCCGACCGCCACCGGGTCGAGCACCCACGGCCGCCCGGCCCCGGCCGCTTCGGTGACCGCGACGCGCATCGCCGCCGCCGTCACGGAGGTCACCGTTCCCAGGTTGACCAGAACGCCCCCGGCCACCCGGGCCAGCGCTCCGGCCTCTTCCGCGCTGTGCACCATCGCGGGGGCAGCCCCAGCGGCGAGCAGCACGTTTGCGGTGAGCTGCGACACCACGACGTTGGTCAGGCAGTGCACGAGGGGTGCGGAGGTCCGCAGGGCCGCGATCACATCCGCCACGGCATCACGAGAGACGGCAGAGCCGTGCTGGGCAGATATGGAGGCAGTATCCATCGTCAACACCCTTCCTACGCCGGCATTACCCGGTCCAGGTTCATGCGGTCGGCGGAAAGGGGATCAAGTCCCGTCCGCCCTCTCAGCCCGGCTACTCCCGAGCTCCCGCGGTGGTCGCTACGCAATGTACCTCCTTCGGGAACGGGAGCTGGCACTCGGGTACCTCACGGAAGACGCCCAGGTACTGGACCTCCTCCGACACCGCACGGCACCGCATCGGTACCTGAACCGGCGCTGCCGCCGTCCCTTCGGCCGCAGGATCGGAGAGGCCTGTGTCCCGGTCTCAACGCTCCGGTCGTTGGATCGCACCGGGGTGATCGTGCTGACGATGGAATCTGGCGCGGTACTCCCTCGGCCGCTGGCCCGTGTGCCTGGCAAAAATGCCGCTGAACGCTCCAGGGTCGCGGTATCCGACTTCGGCAGCGACGCCGGCGACGGTCTTGTCGGTGGTTTCCAGTAGGTGTCTGGCCCGACGCACCCGGACCGTCTGCAGGTACGCAAGTGGTGTCTCCCCGGCTTCGTGACCAAAGCGGCGGAGCATGGTTCTCGTGCTCACATGGAACTCTTGGGACAGCGTGGGCAGGTCGTAGCGAGCATTGAGGTTCTGGTCGAGCCACCGCTTGACGCTGAGCGAGAACTCCCTGCCCAGAGTTGGCATGAGCCCTGAGTCGACGTAGGGAGCTTGCGTGGAGCGTGCGTCATCGACCAGCGCGATACGCGCGGTGCCGCGGGCGACGCGGGGGCCGTCGTGCTCGCGGATGAATTGCAGCGCGAAGTCGTACATGGCGCTGAAGGCCGCAGTGGTTGTGACCCCACGGTCGGTCACGACCAAGCTCTTCGGGCGGAGGCGGACGTCGGCGTAGCGGAGGGCGAAGCGGTCCGCGAACAGCCAGGACGTGGTCGCTTCGCGTCCGCTGAGCAGCCCGGCCTCGGCAACAAGGAAGGCGCCCACGCAGATCGAGACGACGGCGGTTCCCGATTCCGCCTGTGAGCGAATCGCTGAGACTTCCGGTCTCAGGTTCGCGATGGTCGCATCGAGATCGGTCGTGGGCGAAGACTCGAAGCCCGGCACGATCAGGACGTCTACGGGGCGCATCGCCGAGACGTGGAGGACTGAGCCTGCGGACGCGGTCACTTGCCTCCGAGGCGAGATGACCGACGTCTCGTAGGCCGGCTCGTGCGCTCCGTATGCCGCGGCGACGTGACTTGCCATCGTCAGGAGGTCGGGCACGCCGAACACCTCCGACGCGAAGCAGCCGGGGTAGGCCAGCACACCAACTCGTAGCGGACTCATGCGGTCCCCCTCCGCGCCTTGAAGAGTGGCGACATTACCGGGATACATGGCGATGTCGCCGCTTCTCAGGAGGGCGGCCACTCACCATCATCTCGATCATGACAATCGTGCGAGAACAGAGCGACCCTCTCGACGACTTCCTGCGGAGAGACGTCAGCGTCGATGACGTCGACAAGACCGTGTACGTGGCGGGGTCGGGGCCGGCGGTCATCCTCATGCCCGAGATGCCGGGTATCAGTCCTGACGTCGCCCGGTTCGCGCGATGGGTGCGTGATGCAGGCTTCACGGTGTACCTGCCTTCCCTCTTTGGCGTCGACGGCGCTTATCCGCTCGCCGAGGCACGCGAGACCGTCGTTCGACGCGCCTGCGTCAGCGCCGAGTTCCGAGCGTTTGCCGGGGGCGGCACCAGCCCCGTCGTCACATGGCTGCGTGGCCTCGCCCGCCTGGCGCACGCAGAGCACGGCGGACCCGGTGTCGGCGCCGTCGGTCTGTGTTTCACCGGAAACTTCGCTCTGACCATGGCGCTCGAACCTGCTGTCATCGCACCCGTCGTCAACCATCCGTCCCTTCCGCTCGACGACCCCGGCGGTCTGGAGATCAGCGAGGAAGACGCCGCCGCGGTGGCTGACCGCGTAACGCGCGACGGCTTGAAGGTTCTCGCCTACCGCTTCGACAACGACAGTTGGTGCACCGGCCAGCGGTTCGCCGCCTACCGAGCGCTGCTCGGGGACGCATTCGACGGCCGAGTACTCAAAGCCGAGACAGCGAACACCAACCCTCCGCCCTTCTTCCGTGAGGTCGTCGGCTGCGCCCACAGCGTTGTTACGGCACACCTCGTCGACCAAGAGGGCCACCCCACCATGCAGGCCAAGAACGAGATCATCGCCTTCCTGACCGAGCGGCTCGGGCCCCGGCTGGACTGATCCCCTCGCGCGGTTTGGTGAGGGTCCGGCAGTTCTTGAGGTGGGCGAAGCCGTGCTCGACCGTGCACGTTCGATGGGCGGACTTGGTGCTGCGCAGGCCAGAGCGCCTGCCCCGCGCGGTGTAGACGAGGACGACCGCGTGGGCCTGGTTGCAGCGGCGCTGGACGACAGTGGGCACCCTCCAGCCAGGTAGAAGTCGTGGCCGCGCTCCTTGCGCCGCAGCTCGGGCGGCCGCGTCCTGACAGGAACGCCCCCTGCACGGCGTGCTCAGGCTCGGCGCGAAAGACCGCCTGGTGGTCCACATCCGAGTGGTGGACCGACACCCCTGCGCCCCGTCCCAGCACACGGTGTACGCCACCAGGTCATCAGCCAGCACGCGCGCAGTTCGGGGACGGCCTCCAGCGCCCTGAGGAAGAGAGCGCTGAAAACCTCACCGCGACACCGAGAAGACTGGCTCCCCGGAACGCCACTGCAGGTGCCACTCGGCGACCGCACCGCACCGCACCCGGCTGACGGACAGCGACGCGCCGATTCCTGCCCCGTCCTCGCCACCAGACCTGTTCGGTTCTCGGTCCGCGGGTGTGAACGCCGCGCGCCGCTTCGTTCACTCGACCGCTACCTGTTCGGTCTAACAGCCCGCGCCGTCCCGGGCGCGCCGTTCAAGAGTGGTCGCATGACGGAGCAGCGTTCACGACGTTCCCAGGCCGCCCCTCGCCGGTCCGCCGAGCGCGGCGCCGCCGACATGCGGGAACTGGTCCGCGACGCCTGCCAGACGCTGAGCGACCTCATCGGGCACCCCGCCGAAGGGGTGTCCGCCGTCTGTCCGACCGAGGGCGACGGCTGGCGCGTGTGCGTGGATGTGCTGGAAGTGCCGCGCATCCCCGACACCACCAGTCTCCTGGCCACCTACGAGGTGGATCTGGACGCGGACGGTCGCCTGACGCAGTACCGCAGAATCCGCCGCTACCGACGCGGCTGGGCGGACAGCTGAGGCGCAGCCTCTCGTGCGCCGTCGAAAGGAGCAGGGCCTGCCATGACCACCACCTACAGCGAGGACGTCGTCGCCTGCGCACCACGCGCCGGCACCCTCTACGACGTACTGGAGCTCATACTCGACCGCGGCATGGTGATCGACGTCTTCGTTCGCGTGTCGCTGGTCGGCATCGAGATCCTGAAGATCGACGCCCGCATCGTGATCGCGTCCGTCGACACCTACCTCCGCTTCGCCGAGGCGTGCAACCGTCTCGACCTCGAAAACGACTCCCGCAGCAAGACCGTCCCGGAGCTCTTTGGTGGCGGGGCAGCCGCCAAGACGATCGGCAAGGCCGGGGCCAAGAAGGCCGCACGATCCGTGGGAGACAAGGTCAAGGGCACCCTGGGCCTCGACGCGTCGGACGACGACGATGACGACGCGGACGACGAGCGCGAGGAGTCCCGCCCGCGCCGACGCGCCCCGTCGCGTACGTCCGCCCGCTCCCGCGGTGGATCCGGCGGCGGTGGCAGCCAGCGGGCCCGCTCGCGCCGCCGTGACGAAGACGACGAAGAGGACTGATCGTGCCGACTCCACCCGACGCGTACAGCCTGTATGTGTACGCCATCGCTGCCTCCGACACGGCCGCGCACGCGAAGCGCTGCCGAGCCGTCGGGGACGAGAACGCCGTGGTGTCCCTGCTGAGTCAGGACGGATTGGCCGCCGTCGTCAGCCGCGTGTACGGCCGACCGCGAGCCAGGCGCCGGGATCTGAGCGCTCACCAGGAAGTGCTCCGCGCGCTCGCCGCGAACGGCCCCGTTCTGCCCATGCGTTTCGGTGTGATCGCCCCGGACGCGGAGACCGTTCTGACCGGTCTCGACTCCGCGAGGACGGCCCATCTCGCCGCACTGGAACGGCTGGCCGGCAAGGCGGAGTGGAACCTCAAGGGTGCGTCCGTCCCCGAGGCCCTGCCCGACCTCATGCGAGAGGACGCGAGCCTGCGTGCCCTGCGGGAGAGCACGCGGCGGCGGCCGGGCTACGAGGCCAACGTGAGTCTGGGCGAAGCCGTGGCCGCGGGCCTGCAGCGCAGGGCCGAGCAGGCCGCCGCCGAAGTGGTGGCGCAACTGCGCCCGCTGGCGGCCGAGGTGAGTGAGGGGCGGGACATCACCGGTGGGGCACTCAACGCCTCCTTCCTGGTGCCGCACGCGGCTGAGACCGCGTTCAGGCGGGCCGTCGACACACTCGCGGCCCGCCACCAGAGACGGATCGCGCTGACTCTCACCGGCCCTTTGCCCTGTTACAGCTTCGTGGCCGCCGAAGCCGTACCCACGGGTGCCTGACGTGGGGCTCATCAGCGGGCTGCTCCTGCTACCTCTGGCCCCGGTCCGTGGCGTGGGCTGGGTGGCGGACCGGCTGATCGAGGCGGCGGAGGACGAGCTGTATTCACCGGACGCGGTCAGAGCCCGGCTCGCCGCTCTCAACGAAGCCCTGGACCAGGGCGAGATCGAGCTCGACCACTTTGAACGTGAGGAGGAGAAGCTGCTCGACCTGCTCGAGCGGCGACCTCACGTATCGGCCTCCTGACGTCTCCGCGACGTTGTCCGTCATCGACCCATACGGGACTTCCTCATGAACGAAGCAAGCAAAATCGCGCTCGGCGCCGCGGTGGCGGGCGGATATCTCCTCGGCCGGACGAAGAAGGCGAAGCTCGCCTTCGCGGTGGGCACGTACCTCGCCGGTCGCAAGTTCAGCCTCTCGCCGCAGGAACTGCTCAATCAGGGTGTGCAACGGCTGCGTGAGACGCCCCAGTTCGCCGACCTGACCGACCAGGTGCGGGGTGAGCTGATGGGTGCCGGGCGCTCGGCCGTGTCGGCTGCCGCGGACCGCCACCTGGCGTCCTTCGCCGACATGCTGCACGAGCGTACGCAGACCCTGCGTTCGGGGCGGGACGAGGACACCTACGACGACGAGCAGGACGCGTACGAGGACGACGAGGACGACGAGGAGCCGGAGGACCGGTACGAGCAGGAGGACCGCTCCGACGACGGCGACGAGGATGAATACGGACCTGAGGAGGACGAAGAGGACGGAGAGGACAGGGAGGACGAGGACGAGGGATCACCGAGGCGTCGCGGGCCGTCGCGCAGGCACGGCCATGCTCCCGCGCGGAACGAGCGGTCGCGCAGGGAGCCGGACCGTCAGACGGCGTCGCGCCGGGACACGGGCCGGGAGCGTTCGGCTGCGCGCTCGGCCACGAAGCGGAGCTCGACCAAGAGAGCCGCAGCCAAGAAGTCGGCGTCCGGCAAGACAGGCAGGTCGGGTAAGTCCGGTCGGCAGGCGTCCGGCCGTTCGTCGCCATCCGGTCGATCGGCAGATGCGGAATCGTCGGGCGGTTCTCGCGGAGGAGGGGGCTCCGGGAGGTCCGGGAGGACGGCCTCCGGTCAGCATGCTGCGAAGAAGTCTTCCTCGCAGGTGAAGAAGACGGCTTCGGCGAAGAAGACGAGCCCGTCGAAGACCGCGGCGAAGAATACGGCCTCTGCGAAGAAGACCACGGCGAAGAAGACAGCCCCTGCGAAGAAGACCGCGGCCAAGAAGACGGCAGCCAAGAAGACCACGGCGAAAAGGGCGGCCTCTGCCGCTCCCGCCAAGAGGACGGCGAAGTCGGCCGCGAAGAAGGCGACACCGAGCAAGAGTTCGGCGACGAGCAGGAAGTCGGCGTCCAGCAAGAAGGCAGCCCCGGCCAAGAAGGCCGCGGTGAAGAAGACGTCCGCGGCCAAGAAGGCCACGGCGAAGAAGGCATCCCCGGCGAAGAAGGCCGCAGCGAAGAAGGCAGCTCCGGCGAAGAAAGCCGCGGCGAAGAAGGCAGCTCCGGCGAAGAAAGCCGCGGCGAAGAAGGCCACTCAGAGCAAAAAGGCCACTCAGAGCAAGAAGACCACCCAGGCGAAGAAGACCGCCGCCAAGAGGACCGGTGCCGGCAAGAGGGCGACCGGGAAGTCGACGCCGCGTTCGAGGCAGAGGAGCTGACCGGCCATGGCCGAACGGAAACACAGTGCCAGGAGTGGCAAGCAGGGCAGCAGCGAGTCCGGCATGGACCGGCTGCGCAGCGAGCTCACGGACTTCCTCGGGGCCCAGGCCGAGCAGCTGACCGATCGGGCGGGCGACGCGCTGAGCGGCCTCACCGACAAGCTGCAGGGCGCCGCGGAGAACGGGGGCACGATGCCACGCATCGGGGCCCGGGTGATGAAGGGCGAATCTCCCGCGAAGGCCGCCTTCGCGGAGAAGGCGAAGGACATCAAGGACAACATCGTCGGCAAGGCGAAGGACCTCTTCTCGTCGGGTGGGGGAGGCGGAGGCGGTGACGCCAAAATCACCAACATCGTGGAAACCGTCGACGTGGGCGTCCCCTTGCGCACCGCGTACGACAACTGGACGCAGTACGAGGAGTTCAGCGGCTTCACCAAGGGCGTCAAAAGCGTGTCGACGTCGGACGAGGTCAGCTCCGACTGGAAGCTGAAGGTGGGCCCGTCCAACCGCAGCTGGAAGGCCACGGTTCAGGAACAGCTGCCCGACGACCGGATCGTCTGGTCGTCAGAGGGCAGCAAGGGCAGTACCCGGGGCGCCGTCAGCTTCCACCAACTCGCCCCGACACTGACCCGCATCGTCGTGATCGTCGAGTACTACCCCGCCGGATTCTTCGAGAAGACCGGCAACCTGTGGCGTGCCCAGGGCCGTCGCCTCCGGCTCGACCTCAAGCACTTCGCCCGCTACGTGACGCTGAACGCGGACGAGGAGGTGGAGGGCTGGCGCGGCGAGATCCGTGACGGAGAGGTCGTCCGGTCCCACGAGGAGGGCCTGGAGGACGACGAGGCCCGCGAGACCGACAACGAGGACGAGGGCGAGGAGGAGTACGCGGACTCGGAGGAAGAGGACCAGGACGAGGACGGAGAAGGCGGCGAGACCGAGGACGACGACTACCCGGAGGCCGAGGACCAGGACGACGAGGACGAGCCTGACGAGGACTACGAGGACGAGGATGAGGACGACGAGCCGGCCCGTCCTTCCCGAAGGAGAAGGTGACCGGCTGTCATGAGCGATCTCGACACCTGGCGCTCCCCGGAGGCACCGAACACCGCAGGCCCTGCCAACGGCAGTCTCGCGGACATCCTCGAGCGCGTCCTGGACAAAGGCATCGTCATCGCCGGTGACATCAAGATCGACCTGCTGGACATCGAACTGCTCACGATCCGTGTACGCCTGTTCATCGCCTCCGTCGACACCGCGCGCAAGGCAGGCATCGACTGGTGGGAGACGGACCCCGCCCTCTCCTCGCGCGCCGCTCGCGACGACCTCCGCGAGGAGAACCGCCGCCTGCGTGAACGGCTGGACGAACTGGAGCCTGCCGACGACGACGCGGACCGTCGACTCAGCGAGCTACGGCGACATGACCGGACGAAGGAGACGCCCCGCTGATGGCCGACATCCCGACCACTCCTCACGCCGTGTGCGTGTTCGCCGTCCGCCGAGGCCGCAGCCCCGACCTGCCGCCGGAGCTGTCAGGTCACGAGGGCGGCGGCCCGCTGCGACTCGTTCCCGTGGGCGCGTTGTGGGCGGTGGTCCAGGACGTCCCGGCCGCCGCGTACTCGGAGGAGTCGCTGCACGGAAGGCTGTCCGAGCCGGAGACCCTCGAGCGCTGCGTGCGCGCCCACCATGCCGTGGTCACGGCGTTCGCCGCTCGGGGTGGGGCGGTCCCGCTTCCGCTGGCGACGCTCTACCACTCGCAGGAGCGTGCCCGGTCGGCTCTGCTGGCGAACACGCCGCGCCTCGAGCGCAGTCTGGCGCGGATCGCGGGCCGCGAGGAGTGGGCGGTGAAGGTCAACCTGCTCGCTGCCTCCGCCTCCGCCGCGGCCCCGGACCCGGCCCCGCAGACCCTCACGTCCGGAGCGGGCGAGGCGCCCCCGTCCGGCGGCCGCGCCTACCTCACGCGACTGCGCGAGCGAGGCCAGGATCGTGAACAGCGGAGGGAGCGGGCCGTACAAGCGGCCGAACTGCTGGACCGCGCGGTCCTCTCGGTCGCCGACGCCACGGTACGGCGGCGACCACACAGCGTGGAGATCACCGGACGGGACCGCGTCCAGCTCATGAACGCCGCCTACCTGGTTCCCGAGGGGCGTGGCGCGGAGCTGCTCGAACTCCTGGAGCGGCTGCGGGCGGCGCCCGAGTTCCAGGACTCCGAGGTCGAGGTCACCGGGCCCTGGGTGCCCTACTCGTTCGTCGAGGCCGCCTCCTTCACGGAGGTGACCGATGCGCCGGACGACGGGTCGGCGCTCGCCGGCCAACCCGGCGGACAAGGCGCTCACGACACCGCGGGGAGCCGCGCATGAGCCCGCACACGGCCTCGCAACCCGTGGCCTGGCAGGGGCCGGACAGTGGTGCCCCGATCGGTGTCCCCCTGGTCGACCTCCTCGACCGGGTTCTGGGCACCGGGGTGGTGGTCAGCGGGGATCTGGTCATCGCCATCGCGGAAGTCCCCCTCGTACGGATCTCGTTGCATGCCCTGCTGGCCTCGGTGAGCGAGCGTGTTCCCGCGCCCTGGGCGGACGGGGGCCCGCTGTGAGTCGTACCGCCCGCGTGGACCTCGACGCCGAGGAGGTGGGCCGCGACCTGGCCTCTTTGGTCCTGACGGTCGTCGAGCTGCTCCGCCAGCTGATGGAGCGTCAAGCGGTGCGCCGGTTCGACGCCGGCGAGCTCACCGAGGAACAGGAGGAGCGGGTCGGTACCGCGCTCATGCTTCTCGACGAACGGATGACGGACCTCTGCGAGCGCCATGGCCTGCGCCGCGAGGATCTGAACCTCGACCTGGGCCCACTCGGGTCGCTGCTGCCGTACGACTGACCCACCTGCCGGGCGGCCACCGGCCTCCGGTCTCGGCCGCCCGGAAGGCCTCAATCCTGGCCTCGCCCAGTGGGCCCCCTGCTGCCGGGGGACAGCCTCGAATGGCGTAGGCGCGGATCACGGAGCAGTGTGGAAAGGGGGCACAGGGCGGCGGAACAATTCGCTGACCCGGTTCGCCCCTGCACGGAACACTCGCTGCGAGGTACTCATGGCGACGATTGGTACTGAAGGCACAACGGCGCTCCGCTCGGCCGGCTCATCAGGCGAAAGGAAAACGGGCGAAACAAAGGGGACCACGGTCATCGCCGACTCCGTCGTCTCGACGATCGCGGGGATAGCGATACGCGAGATCGACGGCATTCACTCCCTGGGCGGGGGAGCCACTCGGGCGGTGGGAGCGGTGAAGGGCAAGGTGTCCCGCTCCAACGACGCCGGTCGTGGGGTGAAGGTCGAGGTGGGTGAGAAGCAGGCCGCCATCGACGTCGATGTGGTGGTGGAATACGGCACGCTCATCGCGGAGACCGCGAAGAAGATCCGTGTCCATGTCACCGACGCGGTGGAGACGATGACCGGACTGGAAGTCGTCGAGATCAACATCAAGGTTCTTGACGTCTACGTCCCGGGATCCGATGACGACGACGATGACGACGACGACAAGACCGGCCCCGAGAAGTCCCGCCGCGTCGAGTGAGAGGGCGAACCCCCAGCCTCCGGCTCGGGTGCCGCGGCCATGAGGACGTCGTCCCCGGACAGGCGGGCCCCGCCGGCCCGCTCAAAGGGCGTGGCTGCGCCGACCTACCTGGCCATGGCCGACGACCCTTCTATCTCTCGACCATGTCGCCGTTGCTCCAGGCGTAGACCTTGTCTCCCTTGACTGCCACCCGTAGCTGGTACTGCCCGGAACAGTCGGGCCTTCCGTCATCGGCCCCCACGTCTTGTGGCCACCAGCTCGCTACTAGCGTGGGCCCGTCGGAGAAGGCGCCTTCCAAGCAGCCCTTCTCACCGGTCAGCTTCAGCGGGGTGTCGGCGAGCGTGAAGCGTATGAGCTTGGCGTTGCCGGTGGTCTGCGCCTTGATCGTGATGTCCGTCGCGCCCTTGGGCACCCACTCGGGAAGCCGGAAGATGAGTTCACCGTCGGCGGACTCTCGGGCCTCATGCTCGGTGGGGAACGTCTTGACGCGTTCGTGGAGCACATGGTCGTTGAACGCGTCCGGGAAATCGTCGTTGTGTTCCTTCAGCAAGGGCGTCACGGCCGAGCCGACGGCCCAGAGACCTACTACGCAGGCTGCGCTGATGATCAGAGTCTTTTTCTGCATACCCATCCAGGCCCGGTAGGGGCCGCTCGCTTCCACGCCGATGGGGCGATCAGATGTCGCCCGATGGGAGAGACGGAGGCGGAGCGCAGGCGGTTCAGTCCCGAGGCCCAAGAACACATCTACGGTCAGCGTGCTCGTCGGCGCACCCCCAACCGAAACGGCGAGGCTAGTGCCGCATCAGGCAACGTTCGCCCTGTCAGTAGTGCGCCTCGACGTCGTATGAGGTCACGAAGCCTGTGTCGCCTTCTTGAAGACTTCGAACACGGCCAGGTAGTTCTTGCCGCTGTAGCCCTCGGCGATCGCCTGCTCAGCGATCGCCTTCATCAGCTGCGGCTGGTCGGAGTGAATGCCTTGTTCCACGCAAGTGCGGGTGATGTGCTCAAGCGCGTTGAGGTTCATCTCCATGGTGCCCACGTCGCCGGGGTAGTTGCCCTTGTCCAGGTCGGGAGCCTGCTCGGTGAGGGTTGAGTCCACCACCGAGGGCATGAACCAGTTAAGTGCGAGATCGGCGAACGTGACCGCCGAGACGTTCGCTGACCCGACCAGCGCGGTGGCGTGCAGAAAGCCGTTCATGGTCGCGTACATCATGTCGAGCAGTGCCGCGTTGTACAGCACCGCCAGGCTGGGGTCGGAGCCGAGGTACCGGGGGGCGCCCATGCTCGCCAGCGTCGCCTGATGCTCGTCGAATACATCCTGTGAACCGCTATAGAGGAAGACGGAGTCGGGGTGCCCGACGAGCGGCGGCGGCACCATGATCGCGCCGTCCAAATAGGCGGCGCCTCGCTCGGTTGCCCAACTGACCGCTGCGTGTGCCTCATTCGGGGTACCGGAGTTGAGGTTTACCAATGTGCGGCCCGCCAAGGCGTCACCAGCGGAGTCGAGGACCGCGTACATGGTCTCGTAGTCCTTCAGGCACATGATCGTGACAGGGCTCGCGGACACCGCCTCGGCGACGGTCGCCGCGCGGTGGACGCCCGTGGTGACGAGGCTGTTGGCTTTCTCCGGGGTGCGGTTCCAGACGGTCGTGGGGTGGCCGTGTTCCAGAAGCGTCTCGGCGAGGGCGACGCCCATGGGGCCGAGGCCGATGACGGTAACGGGTCCGTGCTGCGGGCTTGCTGATCGCTGGTTCGTCATGCGGCATAGACTCCTGTCTCACATCGGTGTGAGAGTCAACTGAACGTGGTGGTCGTCACATGCGTATGGGGGAGTTCTCTCGGCGGACCGGGGTCAGCCAGCGCCTGCTGCGCTATTACGAGGAGCAGGGGCTGCTCAAGCCATCGCGGCGGCCAAGCGGGTATCGCGAGTTCACGGAAGAGGACATAGCGACAGTGCGGGGTATCCGCATGCTGCTCGGCGCCGGACTCAACACCGCCACGATCGCCGAACTGATGCCGTGCATGGTCGACGACGGGCAGACCCTGGCGCCAGCCTGTTCTGGCATGCTGCCCGACCTGAACCGGGAACGTGAACGCATCAACGAGGCCGTGGCCGGCCTGCTGGCCGCCCGGGATTCGCTGGACGCCGTCATCGCTGCCACGGCACCGACCGGAGGCGACAGTCCGGAAGCCTGCTACGCGGCCGGTGCCGCAGAGCGGCCCGGCGACGCCACTGCGGTACCGCTCGGCATCAGGTCTGACTAGCGCCGGATCAGGCGGCGTTGACCCTGTTCACGACGGCGCGGAGGCGTCGGTCGTCGGCGTGGCGGTTTCGCCAGATGATGTAGCGGCGGATCATGCTGCCCTGTTCCTTGTGGTCGGCGTGGTCGGTGCCGTCGAGGGTGAAGTAGCGCAGCGGGGTGGACTGGGCTTCGATGCGGTTGAGCCAGGAGCTGTGGGTCGCGGTGTGGGCGATCTCGACGTTGTTCGCGGTTGCCCCGGTGCCGTACTCCGCCGTAGCGGTTGTAAGTGGCCCGGCGCCTGCGGCGCGGTCCGCAAGTCGGGGTCCTTGTGCTTGCCGCCTCGTTCGGCCCACTGCCGACCCGGGTGAGGCATCAGGTTGAGCGGTCCGAACTCGTCCATGCAGACGACGACTTCGGGCTCGCTCTCCTCAGGTGTGACCTCGCCGTCGGAGACGCGTAGAGACTGATCTCGCGGCGCTCGGGCAGGGTGAAGGTCTTCGCCCGGCCGCCCTTGTACTTGGGATGCAGCGAGTTGAAACCGTCGGTGTTGAACCGTCATCGATCTCACGCACGTGTACTCGATCTGCCACCCGCACATCCTGACGGCCGTGGGGCGCCCAGGCCCAGGACCAGGACCTGGATGACGCGTCACTCCACAACGGGGCGAACGTGGCCTGATACGGCACTAGGAGGCGGTTCTGCCGGTCAGTTTCTTTTCCCAGAACACTTCATCGTGCCAAGCGCCGTCAGCGTAGAAGTGGTCGTGGGCGATGCCCCAGGACCTGAATCCGTGCTTGCGGAGGACTGCCTGGGACGCGAGGTTCTCCAACTGGGTGTGTGCTTCGAGTCGATGCAGGTTCAGCTCGTCCTCGGCGATCCGCACCGCGAGGCCGACTGCACGGCTCGTGTGCCCGAGTCCCTGGTGGAGAGAAGAGGTCCAGTAGCCGAGGAATCCCTTCTGGAACGGGCCGCGCAGGATCGAGCTGATGCTGACTTGCCCGATGACGGTCTCGTCGGAGACCAGGACGCCGGGCCACGCGAGCCCGTTGTCATGAGAAACAAGAAGGGATTCGATGACCGCGGCTTGCCCGTCGGGCGTGTAGAACTCTGCGGGCCTCTCGGGCAGCCAGCGTGCATACGCCTGCTTGTCCCGGGAGAGCAGGGCGGCCAGTGCGGGGCCGTCGGACGGCTCGATCAAGCGAATCAAAGTGGAGCTCATCGGTGTCCTGCTGTCTTGTCAGCTGCGGTCGTCGGTTGATGGCGCGAGAGTCCTACGGGGGGTGCTCGATGATCGGCCAAAGATACGCCGCTGTCATCTCCGCCGTCAGCTGACCGTCACCGACCGGCCGGACGACCTGTCAGTGGACACCAACACGGTCTGCACGAAGACAGACCAGTCAGCCCTCAAGGCTGTTCCAAGGAGCCCGGCCGAAGGTCGGTGACCGCCAAATCCGTTCCCGTGGGGGAGCGTTGGTTGATCAGCCTGCCACTACATTCTGATACGAGCCCGCGGTAATGGGTATGGGGCGCACACACTGACGTCGGCAAGTATGGGAGAAGTACGCGACGATGGACATGGCCACGGCAGGCGACAGCGGTCCACCGGCTTGGCTGACCGAGGCCGAGGCAGGGATGTGGCAGGCGTTTCGCAGGGGGAGCGTCTACGACCTGTGCACGGGCGAGAGGGACGTCGACGATCCGCACGGCGAGCATCCTTGGGGCCCCGAGCGCAGCGTGCGTGCAGGGGTCGTGGCGTGGCTGCTGCTCCACCGGCCGCACGCTGTGGAGGGCAGGGTCTCCTCCTTCAGGCTCAGGGGCGTGCGGATCACCGGTGTTCTCGACGTCGCGGGCGGCACCGTCGTCCCGTACGTCGAGATGAAGCAGTGCCGCTTCGAGGCAGAGGTGTTGGTCGCGAGGGCACGCTTCACCACGCTGCGGCTCATGGACTGCTCGGTGCCGCGCCTGGCAGGGGACCGCCTCTCCACCGAGGGCGACCTCGCCCTGTCCCGCAGCCGCTTCCAGCGAGGTGTCTGCCTGACCTACGCCAGCATCGGCGGGGACCTGCTGTTCGACCAGTCCGTGGTGTTCCGCGACCGGCGCGGCAACTCGATCATGGGTGACGGTCTCTCGGTGGGGCAGGATCTGCAGGCCGAGTTGCTGGAGTCGCACGGGCAGTTGAGTCTGCGTGGCGCGTTGGTCGGTGTCTCCTTCAGCCTGCGCGGGAGCAAGCTCGCCAATCCGTACGGCCAGTGGGCGCTCAACGCCCCGCAGATGACCGTGGCACGCACGCTCTGCATGACGCCGGCCGCGCTCGGCGATCCCTTGACGACCAGCGGCACGACTTCCCCACGCGGCACCCGCGTCCAGCCCTTCGAGTGCCAGGGCGGCATACGGCTCGACGACGGCGTCTTCGGGGACGGTGTCGACCTGGACCGGGCGCGTTTCGTCCTGGAGGTGAACCAGGAGGTGTCACTGCGCCGCCTCCAAACGCCCGAGCTCCGTTTCCTGGGGGAGGCCCCCGAGCGCGGCAGGGTCGTTCTGTCCGGCGCCAAGGTCGTCAACCTCACTGATAAGGCGACCAGTTGGCCGGGCCCCGGCGGCCTCCAGATGAGCGGCTTCAGCTACGAGAACCTCGTCCCGCTGGGCAGTTTCCCGCTGTCCCGGCGGCTGAGCTGGCTGGCGGCCGCGACCCCCGAGTACAACCCCGAGCCGTACGAGCAGCTGGCCACCGTCCTGCGCAACGCCGGCGAGGACGCCGACGCCCGTCAGGTCCGCCGTGCTCAACAGCGGCGCTGGCGAGCCACGTTGCCGTGGCCGCAGCGAGCATGGCAGGCGTTGCGGGCCGTTCCAGGCAGCGCGGTGATTCTGTGGGCCATCGTTGTGATCGCGTTGCTGACGACGGCCTGGCTCAGCACGCGGGCGGTCCTATCGGACACCAGACACAGTTCACTGGGGCCAGCCGACGCGCCTCCGGCGGTAGTCGCCGTCGTCAGCCTTCTCACAGCCTCCGGAGTGCTCATCGGCGGCGTCCTCAACGGACTCGCCAAGTTCGTCAGAGCCCGGGGGCAGAACGCCTCCGACATCGTCCAGGTCCGCGGACAGGTGGATGCCGACCTCATCCGCGCACAGGCCGAGATGAGAAGGGCCGACGCCGACATGATCCGCGCCCGCGCCGGCCTTCCCCCGGCGGAGCTGTCCCCAGATGACCCTGGCAGCACCCCCGGCAGTGGCCCCGTCGCCCCTCCTGCTCTCCCTGGAAGCGAAGACGGGGCGCCATCACCGTCCTGACCGCCTCGGCCCTTCGCACCTGGGTGGAGACTGCAGTTCCAGCGTTGGACATGCCTCAGCGCGCCTTCGCCACTCAGGCCGCCGGATGTTCGGCTATATCAGGGAACTGGCCCGATTCTGCCCAGAGGTGACTCGAGAAGAGCGCCCTCTGGGCAGGTCGGGGATGCCCCGCCGGGCGCGTTCAGATGCCGCAGGCCGATGCCGACCAGAAGCGGCTTGCCCGGTGATCGAGGTGGGTGTGATCGCTGTGGCCGGGGTATCCAGGGCCGAGGATTCCGTTGAAGCTGTGATTGCGGGCCTGCTGGGCGAGGCGGCACAGCGAGTGCGGGCCCGCGCCGAGGTCGGCCGCATCGCCGTACAGGTGGCGGCTGCCGGCTGCTCCGCCGACCGCGTCGTTGCAGGCATGCGAGCGGAAGCCGCTGGTCACGCGGATGGGCTGGTCGCCGAGTGCGTGTCGCAATGCCTCGAGTTTCCACATGGTGCGCAATGCGTTCGCCTTCGCGGTGCTTGCGCTCACTGCGCCGCCCGCCCAGGTGGAGTTGCATGTGTTGAGTTCGGCGTAGGTGAAGTGGATCGGAGTGCAGTCGTTGTCCTGGAGGGCGTAGATCTTGCTGAATGTCGCTGAACCGGCAACGCCGTCGGCGGCCAGTCCGTAAGCCGTCTGGAACCGTTTGACGGCGGCAGTCGTCGCCGGTCCGTAGGCGCCGTCGATCGCGAGCACGGCGCCGTTGCCGGCATGCCCCGCTACCCGGATCTGCAGCTGTGTCACGTCGGCACCGGAGGCGCCTTGGGACAAGGTGCGCGACCACGTGTAGCAGCCGTCTGCCTGAGCGGTTCCGGCGGAGGCGACGACACTGCCCAGCGTGGCAGCAATGAGCATGACAAGCGATAGGACAAGTCGTGCGGTGCGTCTGGGCATCAGAGCACTCCATGAGGGGCGGGGGGGATGGGGGATGCGCACGTGCATTCCGAGCCTGGCGGGCTGGACGGCACACGTCAACGGGGCGTGAACGTCCGTCATTTGTCGGCCCAATGGCGGTGCCGATGGCCTCTGTCAGCCTCGGGCGGGGGAGAGGTGGCTCGGTCGCATCCAGTTCACTTCGCCGGTGTGGCCGACGGGACGCTCAGGGGCGTAGCAGCCAGCCCCGCTACACCCACTCCGCGCGCCGCCCTTCGTGCGGAGTCGGTCCGGTAGCGGGGCACACAGGTCTACTCAAGATGCCCGGCCGCCTTCTTCATCCGGGTTTCGGTGTCCTGGCGGGCCTCGCCTTTCGCCTTGGCGTAGGTGGTGGCCGCGTTCTGGGCGTCCCGGGCCAGGTCACGCGCCGCCCGCCATGCCGTCTCGTAGGTCTGTGACTGCTGTGCGGACCACGGGCGGGCGGTCGGCGGGCCGTACTGGTCCCGTAGGCGCTCGGCCTGGGCGTATGCCGCGTCGGCTGCGCGCTGCATCTCGACGAGCTCTTCGAAGGTGTGTGCCACAGCAGCTGATCGTAGGGAGGAGTCAGCGCAGGGCCGCCTCGACTCGCGCAGCAGACGATCGTGTTGTGGCGCGAGCCGCCCCTCCGACGGCTCGGCTCATCTCCACTCTGGCGCGGCGGGGCGAGTTGGCGCTCGCCTCCATCGGCTCTGCTCGGCCGCGAACTGCTCCGCTTCCGTGCGGGCACTGTGAGGTGATCCTGCCTGCGTACTCCCGGGGAAGGTGGGGCTGTCGCCTTTGCTGTCGTACAGGACAGACGGTGCGGCTCGGTCGGCGAACGTAGCGTGCATGCTCGGCGCACTCCCTGGCGTACTGGGTCTGCTGACCGCCCTGGCAAACCGTGAGATCCGGCGCCACGAGCTGGAACGCAGCATGGCGACGCGCGCGCCCCTGCGTTCCGCCTCCTGCGTGCAGCCTCCTGCGTTCCGCCCCGGCTGACCGGTGCTCAGGCTCTCGCGCCGTCGTCAGGGGCGCGCGAGCCGGGCCGCGAGATAGGGCGCGGTGGCGCTGCGGCGGGACCTTGACACCTTGGTCGGAGTGCCCGCCGCGACCACCCGCCCGCCCGAGTCGCCGCCGCCAGGACCGAGGTCGATGACCCAGTCGGCGGTGGCGATCGTTGCCAGGTCGTGCTCGACGAGGACGACCGTGTTGCCGGCGTCGACCAGCCGGTGCAGCTGTCGCAGCAGGAGCTCGATATCTGATGGGTGCAGCCCTGCCGTCGGCTCGTCGAGCAGGTAGAGCGCGTGTCCGCGGCGAGCCCGCTGCAGTTCGGTGGCCAGCTTGATGCGTTGCGCCTCACCACCGCTGAGTTCCGTCGCGGGCTGGCCCAGCCGCAGGTACCCCAGTCCCACTTCGCGCAACGTCTCCAGACTGCGGGAGGCGGCCGGGACGGCGGACAGGAACTTGGCGGCGGCGTCGACGGACAGCGCCAGCACTTCCGCGATGTTCTTGCCGCGGTAGGTGATTTCCAGGGTTTCGGCGTTGTACCGGGCGCCCTGGCAGGTCGGACACGCCGCGTAGGTGCCGGGCAGGAACAGCAGTTCCACCGCGACGAATCCTTCGCCCTGGCAGGTCTCGCACCGCCCTTGGGGCACGTTGAAGGAGAACCGCCCGGCCGAGTAGCCGCGTGCCCGGGCCTCGTCCGTCGCCGCGTACAGCTTGCGCACCGCGTCGAACATCCCCGTGTACGTGGCCAGGTTGGACCGGGGAGTTCGGCCGATGGGCCGTTGGTCGACCCGGACCAGCCGGTCGAACGACTCGACCCCCGACGCATCCTGGACGTCGATCTCCAGCTGCGCCTCGTCGGGCTCCTCGGGGACGAGTCCGAGATGGCCGCGGACGACCTCGGCGAGCACCTGCGTCACCAGGGTCGACTTTCCGGAGCCGGACACGCCTGTCACCGCGGTCAGGACGCAGAGCGGTACGTCGACGGACACGTCGTGCAGATTGTGGCGGGAGACGCCGCGCAGGTGCAGCCAGCCGTGCGGTGTGCGCGGGCGGTGATCGAGTGGCTGGGCGCGTCCGAACAGGTGCTGGCTCGTGGCTGACTCCTCGACCCGTTCGAGACCGGCGACCGGGCCGCTGTACAGCACGCGGCCGCCGCCCTCGCCCGCGCCGGGGCCGATGTCGACCACCCAGTCCGCCCGCCGTACGACGTCCATGTCGTGCTCCACGACGAACAGCGAGTTGCCCGCCGCTTTGAGGCGGTCCAGCACGTCCAGCAGCGGTTCCGCGTCAGCCGGGTGCAGGCCCGCGGAGGGTTCGTCGAGGACGTAGACGACGCCGAACAGCCCCGAGCGCAGCTGGGTGGCGATCCGTAGCCGCTGTGCCTCGCCGGGCGACAGGGTCGTCGAGCGGCGCCCCAGACTGAGATATCCGAGGCCCAGGTCGAGCAGTACGTCGACCCGCGCGACCAGATCACCGCAGATCCGGACCGCGACCTCGGTCGTCTCCCCGGATCGGGCGGTCGACGTGGTGGCGTCGGCCTTGGCCCGGCCCGCGACGGGCCGCAGCAGCGCCACGACCTCGGCGAGCGGCATCGCGTTGATCTCGGCGATGGAACGTCCGGCGAACGTCACGGCGAGCGCATCGGGCCGCAGTCCGCTGCCGTGACACTCGGGGCAGGGCACGCTCCTGACGAACCGGAGTGCCCGTTCGCGCATCTTCTCGCTCTTGGAGTCGGCGAGGACGTGCATGACGTGCTTGCGGGCGCTCCAGAATTTGCCTTGGTAGCCGTAGTCGACGCGGTCCTCCTCCGGCTCGATGTACACGGAAGGCTGCTCGTCCGTGTACAGCAGCCACTCCCGGTCCTTCTTCCTGAGCCTGCGCCACGGTCGGTCGATGTCGATCCCCAGGCCGCTCACGACACTGCGCAGGTTGGCACCCTGCCAGGCGCCCGGCCAGGCGGCGATCGCCCCCTCGCGGATGCTCAGCGAGGGGTCCGGGACGAGCAGGTCCTCGGCGACGTCGTGCACGACACCCAGTCCGTGGCACTCCGGGCAGGCGCCGGCTGCGGTGTTGGGTGAGAAGGACTCGGCTTCCAGCCGTGCGGCCCGGGGCGGATAGGTGCCGGCGCGGGAGTACAGCATGCGCAGCAGATTGGACAGCGTGGTGATGGTGCCGACCGTCGAGCGCGAACTGGGCGCCCCGCGTCGCTGCTGCAGCGCCACAGCGGGTGGCAATCCGGTGATCTCCTGCACATGCGGCGCTCCGACCTGCTGCAACAGCCTTCGGACGTACGGTGCCACGGACTCGAAGTAGCGCCGCTGGGCCTCCGCGTAGAGCGTGCCGAACGCGAGCGATGTCTTGCCCGAACCGGAGACGCCGGTGAAGGCGACCATCGCGTCCCGCGGAACGTCGACATCGATGTTCCGCAGGTTGTTCTCACTGGCGCCCCGGACATGCACGAAGGAGTCGCTCGTGTCCTTGTTCACCGTTCCTGATTACCTGATCGCGCCGGGAACCGCGCGACAGGCGCCCACCTGGCCCCGCGCAAGGGGCATCCCGAGAATCCCGGTATGCCGGTATGAGCCGCTCCAAGGGAACATTCGAGAGTGCTTCACGGTTGATCCGTGTGTGGGCGTGAAGGGAACTGTGACCCCGGGCCTAACCCTTTGCCCATGAGGACGATCGTTCGGCTGAAGCCTCATGGAGCCCCCGCCGCGAGGCGACCGCCCTTCGCGCCCACTCTCGATCGGCCCCGGCTGGGGATCCCCCGAACCAGTCGTGGCTTTCTTATGCCCCCTGCCCTCTGCCGGCCCCGAAGAATCCGACGCTCATCGGCGTGGTTATACGGGGTGGTGATACGGCGGGACCTCGGCGCGGGCGGCCCGCTCAGCCACTCGCCCCCCTTGGCCGAGACGCCCGCGGTCGGTGGCGGGGGGCCGGTACGCGGCCGCCCCGAGCGCAGTCAACTACCTCGCCACCAGGACGTAACCCAGCGAAAGAGGAATCCGGCGCTAGTTCAACTCTGCTGCCGCCGAGCGCAGTTCATTGAACGCGATGCGTGTGTGAGTGGTCAGCTCGCCAGGATCTTCGTCGCGGGTGGGGTCGGCCCATCGAGTGAAGGCGATCTTGAAGGCGAGAATGCCGAGTTCGGCGGCCAGTTGTGCGGCGATCTCGCCGACGCCCCGCTTCGTCAAGGCGTCGACCATCGCCGCGGCCATGCCGACGCTCTTCATGGCATCCCGGTGGCGCAGTTCCTCGTTCGCCTCGATCGCCGCGTGCAGCAGCGGGCTGAGTTCGCGGTTGAACGAGGTCATCTCGCCCGCTGCTCGCTCAAGCCCGGCCGCGACAGCCGTCATGGGTGTCGCGTCATCCGGCGCGGCCGCGATGCCCTCCGCGAGGAGGCGGCTGAGGGTCTCTTGCCCGGCGGTGAGAATCTCCCGCTTGTCCGTGAAGTGGCGATGGAACGTGCTGCGGGTGAGTCCCGCGCGCTCGGAGATCTGGGCAACGGTCGTGGCGTCGTATCCCTGCTCGGCGAACAGGTGGAGCGCGGCCACCACAAAGCGCTGACGGGCATCCGGCTTCCATCTCGGCATGGGTCCATCGTAAGTGATGCGACAGGTGTCCCATCGCGGGCGTACAGTGATGGGACACCTGTCGCATCACCTGTGGGAGCTTGCCATGCGTGTCTTCATCACCGGTGGCACGGGCCTGATCGGCTCGGCCGTCGTCACCGAACTGCTCGACGCGGGTCATTCGGTCGTCGCGCTCGCCCGCTCCGACACCTCGGCGGCACGCGCCGAGGCCGCCGGCGCCGAAGCGCTTCACGGAGAGCTCACCGACCTGGAGGTGCTGCGGACCGGAGCCGAACGGGCAGATGGCGTCATACATCTGGCCTTCAGCAACGACTTCAGTTCGCCTGAAGCGCTGACACGGTCCATCGCCGAGGAGGGTGCGGCACTTGCAGCGCTCGGGGACGCGCTCGTGGGAACGCACCGGCCGCTCGTCACGGTGTCAGGCACCCCGATGGCGTCAGGACGTGCGTCGACCGAGGGGGACCCGCTGCCGACGGACGGGCCCGTAGGCGGACGCAGCCAGTCAGTGATGCGCACCCTCGACCTCGCCGCCCAAGGGGTGCGCAGCTCGGCAATTCGGCTGCCGCGCACCGTCCACAACCAGGGCGAGGGCGGGTTCGCGGGCCTGCTCACAGATATCGCCCGCCGCACCGGCGTCGTCGGCTACCCCGGAGACGGCACGCAGCGCTGGCCGGCCGTGCACGCGCTCGACGCCGCCGTCCTGTTCAGGCTCGCACTCGAGAACGCTCCCGCCGGGAGCGCGTGGCACGCCGTCGCGGACGAAGGCGACGCCGTACGTGACATCGCCGCGGTGATCGGGCGCCGCCTCGACCTGCCGGTCAAATCCGTACCGCAGGAGACGTTCGGCCCGCTCGGACCGGTCTTCGCGACTGACCAGCCCGCTTCGAGCCGGCACACCCGCGAGATACTCGGCTGGCAGCCCTCGCGACCGAGCCTTCTCGCGGACTTGGAGAACATCGATTCCTGAACCGGTGGAGTGGATTCGGAGCATTCGCTTCCCTCTTGTGACCTGCACTTTTCAGGCAGAACCAAATGCCCTGGTCGGTCATGCTCGCGTCAGTCATGCTCAGTTTCAACGCGGCGCGAGGGGTGGTACCTGGCGCACGAAGCAGACGAACGTCGTGATGGGGGAGATGGCATGAGTACCGTCCGAGAGGGCCTTGTCAGGCGCTTCACGCACCGACGCTCGCTTCAAGCGCTCATGATGGGGGCGGCAGCGACAACGCTCTTCCTCGGCGCGACGGCGGGCACCGCACACGCGTCCACGCTGGTGGCCTTCTCCAAACAGGGTGCCGACTCGGGTGAACTCCGGAGCAACGGCTGGATCGAAGTCTGCGACAAGGAAGCAGACGGCCATGGGGCGTACATGTACATCAAGACGGAGACCAATGAATCCCGCAAACACTTCGACCGGAACGGCTCGGCTGCGGGTTGTAGCAGTGACTTCCCGTACGCCGTTGTGCGCGATCTCGAATACATCAAGGTCTGTGAGCAGATCAACAACCGGCCCGACAAGTGCAGTGACAAGATGTACATCCGTTACGGCGACTGACTGATCATGTCGGAATGAGCCGGGGGGCTCGTCAGTTAGTTTCCTCTTCGAGGCGGTTCAGGATCTGGGTGAACTCGCCATTGTCGAGCAGGTCGTTTCTTACGGCTCTTGCTGACAGTGGCGGATCATTCCCGGGCCGGCCGCGTATCCGTTCGGACCCCCTCCGCGGCGATGAGGCGCACTTCAGCCGCCCCACCCGCAGTTGCCCGCCGGTGGGGCGGCATTAAGTCGGCCGTTGCCGATCCCCGCGCCGCGCGACCGCGGCGGCCACGAACGAGGCCACCAGCGGACGGCGGTCCTGCTCGACCCAGGCGAGCACCACGCGGCTGGGCGGCGCGTCGGACACCGGGACGCAGACCAGACCAGCCGGGGCCGGCGAGACCAGGGAGCGGGGCAGCACCCCGATCATCCGGCCCACCGTGATCATCTGGAGCAGCTGGACCGCGTCGGCGACCTCGGGTCCTGTGCCGTCGCCGCCGGGCACTCCCTTCCAGCGTGGCAGCGTCTCGCCCTCCAGGTCGCACATGCGTACCGAGGCGCGCCCGGCCAGTCGGTGTCCGGCCGGGACGATGGCCACGCGGTCCTCGGTGTGCAGCGTCTCGTGGGCCAGGCCGTCGAGGTCGTCGAACGGCGCGTAGAGCAGGCCGACGTCGGCCCGGCCGTCGTGGAGATGGTCGGCGCGGTCGGCCGGACCGCTGAACACGATGTCCACCTGCTGCGCGTCGGGCTGGTGCGCGTACGCGGCCATGAGATCGGAGAGCAGGCCCGCGTCGCCGCCGGGTTTGAGTACGAGGCGCAGACGGGCCTGGGTGTCACCGGCGTGCCGGGCGTGCTGGACCGCGGTGCTGACCGCGTTGAGGGCGTGCCGGCCGTGTTCCCGCAACGCCACCCCGGCCGGTGTGAGTTCGACGTTCCGGCTGGAGCGGAGGAAGAGCGGGACGCCGAGCCGGGTCTCGATGCGCCGGATGGCCTTCGACAGCGCGGGCTGGGCGATCGAGAGACGGACGGCGGCCCGGCCGAAGTGCAGCTCGTCCGCGACGGCGATGAAGTACCTCAGCTCGCGGGTCTCCAGGTCAATCATGCCTCCAGGTTATCGCCGGATGGCCAACCGGTCTTGGACGTGGGCGCCGCGCGGAGTCGAGAATCGCTGCATGATTCACCACACGATGCTCGTTTCCTTCGATCAGCCGCTGCCGGATGCCGAACTCGATCGGTATCTTGCGGATATCGAAAAAGTCCTTCTCGGCTCCGGGTCGGTGGAGTCGGTCGCGGCCCGGCGCCACCTTCCCCTCCCCGGCGAGGAGGCCATACCGGCCCTCATCGCGACCGCGATCGTGCAGGTGACCGTCGCTGACACCGGCGCCCTCGCGAAGGCGTTCGCCGCGCCGGGCCTGCACGAGATGATCGCCCGCTGGCAGTCCCGGCACCCGTACAAGGTCGCCTGGGCCAACCACGAGGCGCTGGCATGAGCGGCGCCTCACCCAGGACGGAGCCGGTCGCCTCCCCGAAGGCGGGGCTGGTCACCGGGGCCGGAAGCGGGATCGGGCGCGCGGCGGCGTTGCAGTTCGCCCGAAGCGGCGCCGCGGTGGCCGTACTCGACATCGACGCGGGCGCGGCGACCGGGACCGCCGAGGCGGTCAGGGAGTACGGAGTGGAGGCGCTGGCCCTCGCCGTCGACATCGCCGACGAACCGGCCGTCGAGGCGGCGGTCGCGCGCACGGTCGCGGCGTTCGGGGGCCTGGACTTCGCGGTGAACAACGCCGGACTGGCCTCGCACAGCCGCAGGCTCGACGAGATGACCCGGGACGAGTTCGAGCGCGTGGTCCGCGTCAACCTGACTGGGACCTTCCTGTGCATGAAGCACGAACTGCCCGCGCTGCGCGGCCGGGGCGGTGGCGCGATTGTCAACATCGCCTCCAACGGCGGCCTGTACGCGATTCCGACCGCCCCCGCCTACGTGGCCGCCAAGCACGGCGTCGTCGGCCTCACCAAGGTCGCCGCGGTCGACTGCGCGCCGGACGGCATCCGGGTCAACGCCGTGTGCCCAGGACCGACCCGTACACCCGGCTTCGAGGAGGTGGCGGCCGGCACCGACATGGCCGAGCGGCAGGAGGCGGGCACGCCGCTCGGGCGGCTGGCCACGCCGGAGGAGGCAGCCGCAGCGGCGGTCTGGCTCTGTTCGGACGCCGCGTCCTACGTCACCGGGATCGCCATGTCGGTCGACGGCGGTCGGCGGGCATGAGGGTCGCTCTCCGAGGTCGTTCCGCTGGTCTGACGTCGGCGGATTCGAAGAAGGCCCCCGGGAAATCCCCGGGGGCCTTCTTCGACTGCTGGACGGGGTGTTCGTCGAGCCGGTCGTATAGGTCGTGTGCCGAACCGAAGACAGAGCCGCTGTTCGACCTGGCGGCTACCACGTCGACGTTCTCGCCTTCTGCGACCCGCCGAGATCCTCGCCCTCTGGGATGCCGTTAGCGTGCGTTCGATTGCCCACCGCTTCGGTTGCACTTGGAAGCCTCGCTGGTTACGGACCTTGCGAACAATTTCCAGCTCGCGGTCGAGGATCTGGGTGGCCCAGTCCACCAAGCGGCCGGCGATGCCTTGGTCGGCCCAGATCTTCCGCACGCTCGGATGGTCGAGGCGGGCCCACAGTAGCGGGCGTTTTCCGCCGTCGCGGTCCTGCACGTTCGCGGCGACCACGTGGACGGCCAGGAGGAGGCCGAGCGTGTCGGTCACGAGGAACCGCTTGCGGCCTTTGACCTTCTTGCCTGCATCGAAACCCCTGGTGGCCGCGGCGACGGTGTCGGCGGTGCGCACGGACTGCGAGTCGATCAGTCCCGCGCTCGGTTCGGGGCCACGGCCCTCGGCCTCGCGGACCTGGTCGCGAAGGGCGTCGTGGATCCGCTCGACCGCCCCGTCGTCGTGCCACCACGTGAAGTACCAGTACACCGTGGGCCATGGCGCGAAGTCCTTCGGTATCTGCCGCCAAGCGCACCCGGTCCGCACGACGTAGAAGATCGCGTCCACGATCCGCCGCCGCGGATGCTTCTCCCGCTGACCGCCTTTCGAGCCCACCCTCGCGGGCGGCAACAACGGCTCCACAAGCACCCACTGTTCATCCGTCAGGTCGGACGGATACCCACCCTCAGCAGCACTCACGTGAGACTCAACGACCACCCGGGCCACTACGCACTACAGATCTCAAACACGGTCTCAGAGTCCTCGTGCTCGCTTTCGCGCCCGACGCCCCTCGCGCATCCCCTCGCCGGCCTCCTGCGCGCGATTCATCATCCAGTCTCGAATCCGCCACCACGCCAGCACCACAGGAGTGGCGGCGAGCGAGATCAGGCAAGCCTCTCCCCAACCTGATGGATTCCGTGGCCGATAGTGCAAGTAGGCCACACCGACCACATAGAGCACGAAGAACAGCAAGAGGTACTTCACGAGTTTCGGAAGACTCATAGGCCATCAACTACCCCCGATTTGAATGCACATGAGTAAGGGGCGCCCGGTGCCCTCACAGTCTCCCCAGGCCAGGACGCCCCCTAAAGGGTGTTGCAGAAGGCCGTGATCACGCAGCCTGATGTGGGCGGCTGGCCTGCTGGTTCATGCGGCGAGGGCGAGGTTGTGCATGGTGGCGACGGCCTGGACGGCGTGGTGGAGGCCGTCGCCCCTCTGGCGGCAGTCGCGGAGGATCTTCCAGGTCTTCATGCGGGCGAAGGTGTGCTCGACGCGTGCCCTGACCCGGCGGTGTTCGGCGTTGTCCTCCTCCTGCCCGCGCAGGAGAGGCCGTCCGACCCTTCTGCGGTGCGGGACGATCAGGCCGGTGCCCAGCTAGGCGCCGTCCGCGATAACCGTCGTTCCGGCTGCCGCAGCCGGCAGATCCGACTCGCGCCAGACGTGAGCGTCGGCCTTGTTCCCCGGCGCCGGGCGGGCGCTCGCGACGACCAGGCGGCTGTCCGCGTCGATGATGACCTGCACGTTCGCCGAGAACCGGTAGTTCCTCGACGAGGCGCCAACCGTGCGGTCGCGCACAGGGATCAAGGTTCCGTCCACGATCCACAACCGGTCCACGTCGGCGACCGGCCGCGGGGCCGGCTCCAGCGCCAGCAGCGGCCGCAGGCGCTGGATGACCCGGCAGACCGTGGCCGAGGAGATCCCGAAGAGCGGGGCGAGCTGTCGCATCGTGAGGTTCGTGCGGTAGTACACCGCCACCAGCAGCACCCGCTCGGCCAGCGGCAGACACCAGGGACGGCCACCACCGGGCCCGTTCCCACCTCGCTCCCGCACCACCTTCACCAGCTTCGCGAACCGGTCGATCCGCAAGCCTGTGAACGTCTCCACCCACACCGGTTCAGCCCGCAACACCCCGCCCATACTCGGGAATTGCCCAGAACCGAGCCTTCTGCAACACCCTTTAGGCCGTGTATCGAAAGTGCTGCCATGTGCCTGAGCTGTGTGCGCGAAGGCTGAGCACAACTCGGTAGCGTCTGGAGTGGAAGTAAGGAAGGCTCGCGCGCATGGTTTCGGTATTGCAGAACGTGGCGATTGACTGTGCGGATGCCTACGAGCTGGCCCGGTTCTGGAGCAAAGTGACCGGCCGTCCACAGCATCTGGAGGACAAACCGGGCGACCAGGAGACCGAGGTGCTGCTGGCGGAGGGCCCAGTGCTGTACTTCAACCAGGTACCCGAGTCTAAGAAGATCAAGAACCGGATCCATCTGTGTTTGCGCCCTGAGACATCGCGTGAGCAGGAGGTGGAACGGCTGCTCGGCCTAGGTGCCACCCTTGTCACCGATCACAGGAATCCCGATGGCTCTGGATGGGCAGTCCTTGCTGACCCCGAAGGCAACGAATTCTGCGTTCTTCGCAGCGAGACCGACCGAGCCGCGATGAGTTCCTGACGCCCACGCCCTATCTTGGCCGGCTGCTTATGCCCCCTGGTCACAGCCACTCGTTGATGGCCGCTACGAGGACGGTCGCCTCGTAGCGGACCGCGAGCTTGTCGTACCTTGTGGCCACAGCGCGGTGCCTTTTGAGGCGATTAATGCCGCACTCAACCGCATGGCGGGCCTTGTAATCCTCCAGATCAAAAATCGGCGGGCGGCCGCCGCGGGAACCAAGCTTCTTGCGGTTGCGGGCTTGGTCGGCCTTGCTCGGGATGGTGCAGCGGATTCCGCGATGGCGCAGATAGGCGCGGTTCTTACGGGAGGCGTACGCCTTGTCGGCCCGCACGCGGTTGGGGCGTACGCGTGGTCGGCCCGGCCCGATGCGGGGCACGCGGACCTTTGCCAGTACGGGTTCGAACTGCGGAGAGTCGCCGCGCTGTCCTGCCGTAACCACGATCGACATGGGCTTCTGACCTTGCTCAACTGCCAGGTGCAGCTTGGTGGTGAACCCGCCGCGCGAGCGTCCCAGTCCGTGATCGCGAGGCTCGTCAACGACGCCGCCCGGTGGATCCTTCTGCAAGTCACTCTGCTTGCGGGCCCCGGCTGCATGCTGATGGGCGCGGCACACCGTGGAGTCGACGCTCAGGTCCCACGTGATCGCACCCTTCACGTCGGCCAGGGACTGGAGGCAGGTGAGGACCTGGTGCCAGGTGCCGTCCCGCTGCCAACGACGGACAAGTCGTAGATCCGGCCCCACGGCCCGTACTCGACGGGCACGTCCCGCCACGGAACACCGGTCCGGACCCGGAACCGTATGCCGTCGATCAACTGCCGCCGAGGCCAGACGGGCGGTCTCCCTACCTTCGTCCCCTTCGGCAACAACGGTTCCAACACCACCCACTGCTCGTCCGTGAGATCTCCCCGACCCATGAACCGTGATCATCCACTGCTCAAGATCCACTTTCGATACGCGGCCTAGGTGCTGATCACCGTCCGCCCCAGACACAACAGGAGCAGCGATGACCACCACCGCCAACCACCGCCAACCACCTCCGCACCGTCCCCCTCCACTGGCGAGACCTCCACGACGCCCTCGGCGCACTTGCCGTCCACAACGGGTTCGGCATCGGGCTCCGCGGCCACCTCGCCGCCCGCGACCACCAGGAGACGAACAGGCCGAGTGCGAGCGGCACATGACCGCGCACCTCCGCGCCCAGGAGCGCGCCCCGATCCAACTCGGCGAACGGCCGTCGCCCGCGCGCATCCCGATCCTCGACACGATGCGTGCCGTCGAGAGCGCACTCGTCGACTGTGCCGACGTCACCGCGGCCGAGGTGCAGCGCTCGCCCATGGAGCCTCTGCCCAAGACGTCCCCGGCCGCGGACCGCGTGCGGGGCGCACCGGACCATGGGGTTCCTCCCCATGCCCAGGTAGAGCAGACCGCCCGCCTCATCGAACAGGCAATAGACGGCCACCTCCTCACTCGTCCCGGCCGGCACCACGAGCTGGGGCATTGCCCCGTCACCGGCCTTAGAGCCACTGCGCTACCCCTCGCCTGCCGCCTTGGGGCGCTTCGAGCCGGAGCCCGAGCCGTCGAAGCGGCCTCCATCGCACCTGAAGACTCTCTCGCGGGGGGGCCTCGACCGGTCTGTCGCCGGTCGACCGGCGGAAGCTCCTGGCGGACACGGTGATCTTGGTCGAGAACCCGCCTACCAGGAGCTTCGTCGTTCCGCAGGAGCGTCCACTTCGCGGTCAACGTCTCGTCGAGGTTGGAAAACGCTCACTCCACGGGGTGAGGTGGCTGGGGGTCGTGCATCGGCCGGCCCCGTTGGCGTGCCATCTGTGGGGCCCGGGGTGATTCCTCGCGCGCGGGCGGCGCGTATGCCCGCAAAGGGAGGATAGTTGGGGCCCAGAAGCACACTCCTCGGGCAGGAGGCCGTCGCTCGATGGCTCGGCGGCGGCCGACTCGTGGCCTGGGCGCAGCAAGGCTCAGGTTCCAGGCCCCCGGCGGGCCGGGACGGAAGGAGCGGATGCATGCCGTACAGGAAGACCGCTGTGCTGGTGGGATTGCTGTTCCTCTCGTCGACGCTCACCTTCTCAGTCGGCAGCTCGCTCCTGGAGGACTACTTTTCGGGCACGGACTCAGGAGAGGGAGGGCTCCTTGCGGGTGTGCTGCTGGAGGGGTATACAGCTTTTGCGGTTGCCGGGATCGGTGTCGCACTGTTCCCCGTGCTGAAGCCGCACGGAAGGCACCTCACGGTCGGGTATCTGATGCTCAGGTGCGCGGAATGCGCTGCGATCATCGCGGTCGGGTGCTATTTCCTCGTGAGCAAGAACGAGTTGACGGACTACCATCTTCTGGTCTACGCGTTCTCCGGCGCCGGTGGTCTGGTCCTGTCCTACCTCCTGCTGCGTTCCGGGCTGGTCGCACGGTGGCTTTCGGTACTCGGTCTCGTGGGCTACGCCGTTCTGCTGACGGGAGTGGCGTGTGACCTGCTGGGGCTCGTGGACATCAACTCCGGTGCCGGGAGGGCGTTCTACGTTCCTGGTGGTCTGTTCGAAGCGGTGCTTCCGCTGCTGCTGATCTTCAAGGGGTTGCTCCTCGTCGTGCCGGCGCCCGGAGCGGGCGATCGTGGCGAGCGGCCGATGCCCAAGGGGGCCTGCGGATGACCCCGCCCGGTGGGACCTCGCTGACGGTGCGCAATGCCGCTCTGGTGGCGGGAACGGGAATCCTGGCCATGGCCCCGTTGGCGGTCTTCGCCAATTTCGGCGTGCTGGAGAACCTTGTCACCGAGAACGACGCGGCACGAACCGCCCGGGACATCCGCGGTTCCGAGGCGCTGTTCCGCTTCGGCGTCGTGGCCCTGTTCCTGGTCGCCGTGCTGGATGTGGTGGTGGCCTGGGCACTGAGGGTCTTCTTCCAACCGGCGCACGATGGAATCGCGACGCTCGCGGCCTGGTTCAGGCTCGCCTACGCCGCGGTGCTTCTCGTCGCCGTCGCCCAACTCGTCGGGGCGTTGCCTCCGGTCAAGCACGCGGAGTCCCTGGGGGCGTACAGCGCCGATCAACTGGACGCCGAAGCAGTCATGCGCATCGATGCCTTCCACGACATCTGGGACGCCGGGCTCATCTTCTTCGGCGTCCACCTGCTGCTGTTGGGGCTGCTCGCCTTCAGGTCGGGCTACGTACCCCGGGTGCTGGGCGTCCTGTTGGCCCTCGCGGGACTCGGCTACCTCGTGGACAGTCTCGGCGCCTTCCTTTCCTCCGGATACTCGGCCGAGGCGGCCGTGTTCACCGGTGTAGGCGAACTCATCCTCATGATCTGGCTCTTGGCGAAAGGCAAGAACATCGGCTCACGGCTTCCGATGCAGGCTGAGACGGCGCCCTGAGAGCTCGTAAAAGGATCATGAGTGGGCCTTCTTGAGGCGTTTCCAGCAGATCAGGCTGCAGGCCAACGAGACGAAGGCGTCGTGGAGTTCGAGGCGGCGTTCCCATCGGACGCCTAGGCGTATGAACTGGGGGAGCAGGGCGAAGTTCTGCTCGACGACGTAGCGGAGCTTGCCCAGGCCCTTGATGTTCGGGGCGCCTTTGCGGGAGATCACCGGCACGATCCGGCGCTTGCGCAGTTCGCGGTGGACAGGCCGGGAGTCGTACGCCTTGTCGCCCAGGAGGGTCTCGGGGCGACGGCGGTGACGGCCCTGGCGACCGGCCACTGGCCGAGTGCGCGCCGCCCGCGCTTGCGGCGCTGGACCGGGCATGGGACACCGCCCGGAGCGCGGCGGACGGTGAACTGGGCACGCTGCGCATCGGATACAGCCTCAGCTCCGGGGCCGAGACGGTACCGGCCCTGGTGGGCAGGCTGATGCGCGATTAGCGCATACCACCGGCCTGCCGCAGGCATCACCACTCGTCACCCACTGCGACAACACTTCGAATAGGTCAGTAGGTTCTGCGCCGCTGACGCATGCTGCAACCAGCTGGGTGCGCAGGGTTGTTCGATCACGCCCTGCTGGCAGGATGCGGGATCGCGTTGCTGGCCGTAGTACGGGAATGCATGGATATTCCTGTGTTCTGGCACCGCGCCCGACTGCTTCCGGATCGGAACCTTTCGGCAACTGGCCGCACAGAAGCCCACTTTACGGCGGTGGAGGGGAGTACGGTGGAAGAGAATCCGTGCCCCCCTCCAGCAGGTTCGTGCATTGACCTGGTGTCCGGAGGCAGTGGCCTCTGGAAGGTGACATCCCGCCAGCGGAATACCTCCGGTCCCCTGTGGCTGGTCCTCTACCGGACGGCTACGGCGTGCCCTCGGGGTCGGAAGACCCCGGGCAGGCTCTCGCTCGTTGTTCGTTCCGGTCGCAGAGTGGGAGAGGGGCGCTGAGAGCGCCATGCCGAAACTTCGTACGAGGAGCAACTGGCCGCCGCGTTCGTGAATTTGGCCGACACGTTGGTCCAGGACTTCGATGTGATCGCTCTGCTGCACCAGTTGACGGAGCACTGTGTGCAGTTGCTGGAGGTGGCAGCGGCTGGGGTGGTGCTCGCTCTGCCGCAGGGACCGGTGCTGGAGGTAGCCGCGTCGGACGCGGCGACGCGGGATCTGGAGCTGGCCGGGGTGGAGTGGGACGAGGGGCCCTGCCACGACTGCTGCCGCACCGGGGACGCGGCGGCGGAGACTCGCTTGAACGTGCCCGCCGCGCTCAGCCTGTGGCCGCGTTTCGCCCCCCGGGCACAGCAGGCGGGTTTCACCTCGGTGGTGGCTGCGCCGCTGCGGCTGCGAGGCCAGGTGATCGGCGCCTTGAATCTGTTCCGTAACCAGGTGCAGCCTCTGTCGCCGGCCGGGCTCCGGCTGGGGCAGGCCCTCGCGGACACCGCGACCATCGGCATCCTCCAGCAGCGGAAGGCGCACGAGAGCATGGCCGTCATCGCTCAACTGGAACAGGCCCTGGACAGCAGGGTCCTCATCGAGCAGGCCAAGGGCACGCTCTCCCACGCCCGCCAGATCGGCATCGAGGAGGCATTCCACCTGATGCGCGCCCACGCTCGCGCACGGCAGGCCCCGCTCACCGCGGTGGCCCGCCAGGTCCTGGACGGCACCATCGATCCCTCGTTGCTGACCCCGCGGGGCACCACCAGCAGCTGAGCCGTTGGGTGATGGGAAGAAGCTGGTAGCGGTGACGGACCGCCCGATGTCCTTGCACCTGCGCGCCCTGCACACCTACCGGGGGGCGGGGATGCCCCTACTGCCCTTGTCGTCCTGTATCCGGCTGCTGGGCCTGGACGGGCTCGCGTTCACACTGGGCACCGCCCAGGACGCCGAGCTCCTGCAGTACGCCGGCCTCCTGGCCGTCGCCGCGGAAGACCTCCAACGCATTCACGGCCAGGGCCCTACCGTCCAGGCATCCCAGGACACCCAGATGATCCTGGTGCCGGACGTCGCAGCCCTGCCCACGGGGCACTGGCCGGACCTGCCCGTCGGCCTGTCGAGTCTGGGCGTGGCCGCACTCTTCGCGTTCCCCCTCAAGATCGGAACGACCGCCCTGGGTGTCCTCACCGGCTACCGGACCACCCGCGGCCCGCTGACCGCAGCACACCTCGCCGATGCGTTGGCCCTGGCCCACGCCGTGGCCGCACTCCTCATCAACCTCGCCGCCCGCCCCGACGCCACCCACACCCTGCTGGACCCCGACGGCGGACACCTCTACTTCGCCGAAGTCCACCAAGCCGCCGGGGCCCTCGCCCACCAACTCGACATCACCCCCGCCAGGGCCCTCGTACGACTCCGCGCCCACGCCTACACCCACAACCTCACCCTGCTCACCTGCGCCCGCGATGTCCTCGACCGCCGCATCCACCTCCACAACGATGTCCCCTAGACAACTGCCGCGGCACAAAGCCACACACCGACATCAGGCGGACACCGCACACCCGGCAAACTCGCGGCACCCACAGCATCGGCGTGGTTTGGGGGCTGTCGAGTGAGGGCCCGGGAGATCGCTGTCCGTACGGTGCGGCTCCGGCCACTTTCCGTCCAGGACCCGCCGCACCGTCCGCCACGTCACGTTATGGGACCACTGCAACGCCCGCAGCGACATCCCCAACCGGTGATCCTGGCGCATCACCACGGCCAGCTCGACCTTCGACTGCGGCTTACCCATGAGACCCCAGCTGCAGCGTCACACTTCACAGTCCAGCAGCAAGTCCCCGATTGACGTCAGAACAGAGGCTCTGGCTCTGGTTGTGTGGAGGCGTGACGCTGCGTTGCCGAGACCACGGGAGGTCGTTTCGTAGATGGGTGTGGGTCTTCTGTCGGGATGGCCCTGGGCGGAGGAGGCGCTGACCGCCTTTGGCCAAGGTGTGGCGCGAATGCCAGTGATCGGCCCGGAGGTGCCGTGCCCCTGCAGATGGGCCTCAAGCGCGACTTCGACGCGGTCACCACCGGACTCTCAACTACCTGGAGTTCTGGCCAGGTTGAGGGTCACGTCTGCCGGGCGAAGCTCCTCAAACGCATGGGCTTCGAACGCGCCAACCTCGACCTCCTTCGCAGACGCATCCTTCACAGTCCGTGACCCCATCCTCGGGTGAGCGAGCGGCTGCAGTAGTCGGGATGCTGTCATGTTGATGGCGAGCCGCGGCTCGCCCCGGTAAGTTAGCGATCTTCGGGCGGTGCTACCTCCCGGAGTCCTCGAAGGCGAACGTCCATGATGAACCTCGACCGATCCCGCGCCCGACTACGCCTCGACGCCGCAATGGATGGCCTGACAGTCACCTTCCGGGGGATGACCGCCCACCCCGACGAGCACAACTGCGACTGCCACTGGGGCAGCGCGGAAGATCTTGCCCAGCTCAAGGTGGCTGACACGGAGCTGGACCCCGACCTCCTGCGACGCACATGGGAGGCCATCGATTGGAGCGATCACGCATCCGTCCTCCGCAGGATTCTGCCCCAGTTCGCCATGGCCCTCGTCAGCGGCCTCGTGGAGCCCCTCTTCGGCATGGAAACGGTTGGACGCGCGTTCGCACTCGGCCACTGGCAGCAGTGGCCTGCCGAGCAGGCCGCAGCAGTCGAGGAATTCCTGCACGCCTGGTGGGCGCACACGCTCACCGATCCGGATCCTGTCGTACCCGCGCACGAGGTCCTCATACTGTGCGCCGAGGCATCGGGCGTGCTGAGCCCGTGGCTCCACACCTGGGAAGCACTGACCGGAGCCGCGGCCGACCAGCACCTGGCCGAAGCGGCGACACAGTGGGAGTACGACCTGCTCGGTGACCAACTGCCCTGGGACGCTTGGGAGAACGGGGAAAAGATGCGCGCCGAGCTGACTGTCTGGCTGGTCCGCCATGCTCCGACCCGGTTGCGTGCCATCGGCGTATCCGAAGAACTGCTTCACCGGATACGGCTGCTCGGGGTCACCGGACTTGACCGCTGGGAGGACCCGCACTGGCCCGGCCACCGCTACTGATCCGCCGAACGCGCGATGCCCCGACTGCGTAGAAGCACGTGCGACGGGGCAGGCCGCATCACAAGATCGCCGACAGAGCCGAATAACGCGATCGTCCACACGGGAGACGGTGGATCAGCCGGGACTCGGGGTAAGGGCACAAAGCGCCCGACCAGAATCCGGCCACGACTGCGCCCCGGACAGCGGCCGGTCAGGCTGGGGGAGGGAGCTCGGTCGAGAGAGCGGCCGATGATTTCCTTCTTGATGTCCGGTCTGCAACCGATTCGCCACACGGCTGACGTCGTCCTGCTCGCCGCCCGCCACATCCTGCTGATCGACCAGGGCTGGGACCCGTTCAAGGGCCGGTGGGATCTGCCCGGCGGCAACCTGGACCGGGGAGGAGAGATCAGCCAGGCCGCCGCGGCCCGCGAGTTGGAGGAGGAGGCCGTCACCATCGTCCCAGCCGCCGACCTCCGGCAGGTGGGCATCTTCGACGCCCGCGGCTGTGACCGGCGCGGCCGTGCGTCAGCATCGCCTACACGGCCACCCTGCCCAGGCTGGTCCAGCCGACGGCAGGAGACGACGCGACCGCCGCCCGCTGGTGGCCCCTGGACGCGCTCCCCGCCCTCGCATTCGACCACGCCCATATCGTTGCGGGTGCCTCGGGCCAATGATCCCTCCCGCGTAGATGTTGCGTTCCTCCGTGCCGCCCGGCCTCCCATGGCCAGGGCGGCACTGTGGTCGCTCAGCCCTATACCCCCTCGAGTCGGCAGGCCCGCTGATGTCGAAGTTCACACTCAGCGCGCATGCGGAGGCCCCGGATCTCGGGAACGAGATCCGGGGCTCTTGTGGTCTGGGGTCGTGGCTGCCGGGCGGGAGTGGGTGCTCGGCGGCCTCGGCCGGCCGTGCGCGCTCAGCACCGCCGAGGCGGTTCGGCGAGCCCTGGGGCCTAGCCTCTCTGGCTACGTCGGCGTTCGACCGCCGCCCAGGACCGGTCGGCGATGGTTCCGGTGATCAACGCCGCGACGGCGGCGACGTACCACGGGAGGTCGAGGACCAGACAGGAGACGACCGCGGTTGCCAGCGCAGTCAGGTTGAGCCACCAGGGTGTGCGCAGGATGACGGGAGGACCTTCGTGGCGGTGACCTGCTAGCACTTCTTCTTGCTCACTTTGCTCAGCTTCCCATTGCTGGGAAGGATCTTGGACTGGTAGCAGCCCTTCGAGTCAAGCTTCTTCTTCTTGATCTGCTTGAGGATCTTCAAGAGGTTCTTGAGGCCGTTCAGGGACGCCGCGCCGCACACCATCTTGGTGACACCCGCGATCTTCGCCGGAATCTTTGCGGCTGTGCAGGTGTAGAGCATGCCAGCGTATCCGGCGGTGACTACCGCGCTGGACCAAGTGGGTCGATGTCGACGCCACCTTGGCCCACCAGTCCGACGGCAGCGTCGCAGCGAAAGCGCACCCGCAGGACCTGCTACTGGCCGGGGCGGTCCCGCACCATACGGATGGGCCCCGCGCTGAGCGTTGTCGTCAGCGCTCCATCCGGGTTCATCCAGGTCGTGGACGTATCGGTGCGGCGTTCAAGCACCTCTACCTTGCGGTGGCCCGCCTGAGCGGCGGCGATGGCGGCCTCGGGCGTGTTCGCCTCGGTGGTGGTGCCGCTCTCATCAGCATGCTCCTGGGCGGCGGGCGTTGAGGGGGTTTCGGTGCCCTCGGCAAGAGCGGGAGTGGCAGAGCCGAGCAGGGCCAGCGCGGTCAGTGCGGACAGCCTGCTGGCTGCCGCTGCGCGTAGGGATATTCGGCCCGAAGTGCGACCGCGCGACGTACGCGCGGACTACAGATGGTGCATGTGCGAATTGGCCCAATCTGGTCAGGAAAGGAGGTGTTCGCAGGGGAAGTTATCCCGCGCCGAAGATCACGAATTGAGCAAGATCAACATAGAAGGCGCAAACAGATCAATTCGCCCTAGTGGTATTGATCACCCTTCTCTGCCGAAGGGGCAGGAAATAGTCATGAATGTGTTGGCAGCGCTGAGCCGTGATGTGCCGTCAACTGGCCCCGGGTACAGCCGCATTGAGTCGATCCGCCCCGGGCATCGGCGAGACCTTTAACCTGATCGAGTCCTACGTGCCCGAGGGCGAGCGCTACTGCGACCCCCGAAGCAGACCATCACCGTCTGACGACACTTCGACCGCTGGAGCAGGCATCTCGGCTCCTCCACGCGTTCTGCGGCAGCGCCAAGTCGCCCAGTGACGGCGGGAAGCGCAGCACCGGCAGCCAGCGGGTGAAGATCTCCGACACCCCGCAGCTCTTCCGGCGGGTGGCTGCCTTCCAGCCCTGACCCTCCTGCACGGCGCCGTGCTCCTCCGTGCCGCCCCGGCCTCACCTGGCCAGGGCGGTCGCGCTGGCCCCCAACCACCGCAATCACGAGAGGAGATGGACGTCACGACCCTGCCCTACTTCGAGGTCGACGGCCCAATAGCCACGACAGCGGCCTGTCCGCGGTGCTCATCTTCACCGGACAGGCCGACAGCCGCAGAGCGGCCGTACGGATCGTGCACGAGGTCTGCAACGCGGCCGTCACCGCGCGGGGTTCGACGCCCCGGACCGCCGCCGCGCTCGCTACCCCGAACCGGTGGGCCGTTGACGGTGGGGCGATCCGCAGGCGTCTGCATGTCCGCCTCCCTGGCCTCAGGGGCATCTCGTCAGCCCTTGTCGGTACCCCGGGCGAGGCGGGGGTGTTCCAGTGCGCCGCTATGCCGGTCTCAGCTAAAGCCACTCGTCGCCTTGAGCTTGGGACTGACAGCCGTCTCACCGTTCGACAGCAGGACGCGGCACCTGAGGTGTACGTGTTCCTTGGCCACCGGCAACCAGCGAGGCTTGGGTGCCACCGACAGCCAGTGAGCCTTAGATACATGGAACCGAGCCGTGGTTCCATCGAGGGTGGGACCAGAGGGCGCTCAGGGTCGGATGCCTCGAATCTCTTGAGAGCGACGAGCGCAAAGTTTTTGGTCTTGGTTCGGGACCGTGTGCCGTACCGAACTAGTTCCATGCGCTCCACCGATACCGGGGTCGCTCCGTAGTTGGTGAACCGCAGGATGAACCAATACGCGGTAGCTTCAGGGTCTTTCTCAGTACCGGTTGTCACGCCGGTACGCCAGAGCCGCACTTTCACCTTGGGACGGATCCGCCGATACGTCATGCCTGTAAAGATCACGTTGGCAGTGGCTGCGCTCGCAGCACCGATGGCGACCCCTCGGGCCCACCAGTCAGTGTCCATACCGTCAGACCTTCTTCGCCCGAGTCTTCGAATGAAAGCTGCTCTGGTCGGAAGTCAAGACCTTCGGCAGAGATGCGTTGAGGGCGGTAGCCGTCACCGACCACACGGTGTATGACATATGGCAGTTGAGCAATGCAGCAGGCAGCGAGCCTGCGACCGCCGCCGGGCTCCTCCAAACAGCGGCGGCCGCACAGGCGCGAGGTAGTGGCTCCCCCATCTCCCTCGCGCCAGCGTCCTCGGGGGTCCGGGGGTGCGGGAGTTCCCCGGGCTGAACCGTGAGGACGATTAGGCCGGGGCTTCGTTCGCTACAAAGCGTTGCCCCGGCCGCTTAGGGTCTTACTTCACTGCGAGCCCAGGGACTGGGGGCAGGGCACGGGTGCCCCTCTACCGAGACTCTAAGCCAACGAGGCTGAGACGTTAGAGCGAAAACGGGCCTACTCCGGCACGCCGAGTTTCGTGTCGTTGTGGCAGTGCGGGCACGCGGGCACCTGCCCGTACGGGGCGCGTCGGGCCTGCTCCTCGTGATGCCGTGGGCGCGCTTCCTCCCGCTCCAGCAGTCGCCTCGCTGCACACACGAGCGGTCCGTCGCCGATGCTCTGCTCGAGCCAGTCCGGGGACGGTGGTCGGGCCTGCTCGCCGCGGAATCCCTCGGCCTCGCGCTGCTCCTCGGTGGCGATCCACTCGCCGGTGCGTGCGAGGTCCCACTCCTGCACGCACCGCAGGAAGCGGAGCAGGTCGAGACGGATAAGCGGAGTACGCTTGTTCGCGCGCTCGAGTCTGATCTGACTTCGAGATGCGTCACCGGAGGCTTGAGAGCACGATCGTTATACGAGTCGCTACAGCCTCCGGACCTCGCGGCGGAGGCGGTGGGCATTGGGCCCGGCGATACTCGTTCTGTGCTTCACAGGCGTGACTGCGTGCGGTGGCGACGAGTCGTCACCCGCTCCGACGAAGACCGTCACCAAAACCGCCGAGCCTTCCGGGAGCAGCGAAACAATCGACGAGCAGGGGACCCTGCCGGACCTGACCGGCAAGGACTTGCAGACGGCCCAAGACACAGCGCAGGCACACGGCTTCTATGACTTGAAGTCGACGGACGTGACGGGCCAAGACCGGTTCCAGGTTCTGGACCGCAACTGGACGGTCTGCTCCCAGACCCCAGATCCGGGGAAGCACGATATGGGTGTCACGGTCACCTTCACCGTCGCCAAGCTCAAAGAGGGCTGTCCGTGAGGCGCCGGCTCTCTACTCGACCGGATCTTCCTGCGCGTACGTTGGCCGTCGTTATGCCTTGATCTGCTTGATCTGAACGCGAATATTTCCCTCCCTCACAGGGTTCCCCGGTTTAGGGTCCTGACTGCTTATCTCCGCCGTGTCTGCGGCTTCTTTAGGAGGGTCGAGTCGCAAATTTATGCTGTCAAGAACTTTCCGCGCTTGCGCAATGGTAATTCCCGTGATGTCCGGCGCTGGTGGGTAATCCCTGATGGCCTGGATGATGTCTTGCCGGGCCGAGTCGGAACTCTTCGAGGAGAAGTAGAAGGCCGTGATCGCCGCAGTTATGGTGATGAGTGCTGTCTTCAGTTCGTTGTCGCCGACCGCTCCCGTGTATAGGGAGAGAACTGTCAGGATGACCAGGGCGCTGATTGAGATCAGCGCCATGGCGGCACGGACTATCCCCCCGTCGATCGACTTTCTGAAAGTTGGATTCTCTTTGCGGGCAACCATCTGGTACCACTTCGCCATGATCACGGCGACTACCGCGAACACAAGCAGGAAGATGAGAACCCAGATTACGCCGCCAGTACCGTTGTCGTTAAGGTTCTTGGGCGTTCCAGTACCTGAGGGGCTGGGGCTGGGGCTGGGGTCGACGGCGAGAGTCGCGAAAGCAAGCTCGGGGAACGTCATTATGGCTCCCTTGAAAGAAGCTGACGTTGAACTGCCCCGAGGGCTCAAAGTGGCCTAACTGAAAACGTAACCCTATTGAGGTCAGGCTGCAATTCGTCGGTTGTGGGCCAGGCGTCCTTGGACGGCCGGTGCCCGTGGCGGCTGGTGCCTGCCCTACGTCCAGTGTGGGGCGACAGCTGAGTATCGGTGTGGCCGGAACTGCGAAGGGTCTGTTGCGAGAGTCTGCGTCCGCGGTGAGTCCATCGGGCGCCTTGATGTTTGGTGATAGGGGAGAAGGGACCGTCGAGGTGGACGAGGTGGCGTCATGTTCCTTTGCCGCCAACTCAGATACTCGGCAACACTGTAGGTTCCGATTTGTTTTGTCGGTCGGGGCGTCGTGACCTGGTGTTTCGGGGTGTAGTCCAGGCTTCTTGTCGGGGCTTTGTCCGGCTGACCTATCGGATTCTTCAGGCCGCAGTGCAGTGTTGGGCCTCGTGGCGAGCGGTGCGATGGCCCTCGGCTGTGAGCATGTAGAAGGTGCGGCGTTTGCCGGGTCCGCGGCCTGGTGTGGATCTGCTCCAGGTGACGTTGTCTTCGTCAGCTAGTGAGCCAGCCTGCTCCTTCGAGCCTCTTGCTGGGGATAGACAGTTCCTGACTTGAGGCCGGTGCCTGTGCTGACTTCGGTGCCGTAGAACTCCTGTTGTGGTCGGGTGATCAGATCGAGCAGGAGGGTGGACGGTGGCCACCCGTACGCCTGACGAAATCGGTTGTGTCCTGCAACGATGGGTGGAACCCGAAGAAGGAGGACCGCACGTGCAGTCCCTGCGCATCGAGGCCCCTCAGTGGGCCGGCGACTTTCGCCTCCTGGCGAGGCTGGGCAAGTGGAGGCATGGGCGACGTCTTTCTCGCACGTTCGCCGCAGGGTGACATGACAGCGGTCAAGCTGATCAGTCCTCACCACGCCACCAACACGGAATATCGGCGTCGGTTTCGGCGGGAAGTCGCAGCCACAAGGAAGGTCACCAGCCGGTGGACAGCCCTGTGCTCGCCGCCGACATCGACGCCTCCCGACCCTGGGCGGCCATGGGCTTCACCGAAGGCGTCACGCTGGTGCTGTGACCACAAAGGTTCACCGGCCTGGCGAGTGCGCTTCCTTTGACTGAGCAGACGTTCAGGAACACCCGCGCAAGGGAGCTGTCGCAGGAAGGCAGCGCGTCACACGCCGGGGGATGAGCCTTGTCGTCGGGAGAGGGCTAGCCTGCGTCGCTCTCGGTCGATCTCGGTGACGACCACCGTGATCTTGTCGCCGACCTGGACGACATCTGATGGAGTCTCCACCGGTGTCCTGGCGAGCTCTCGCAGGTGAACCAGTCCCTCGATTCCGTCGGCGACCTGGACGAAGACGCCGAACGGGATCAGCTTGGTGACCTGGCCAGGCAGCTTCTGCCCCACCGCGATGGTGTCAGCGAATATCTGAAAGGGGTCTGGCTGTGTGGCTTTCAAGGACAGTCGGGCCTCCAGGTTCCACGTGTCGAACTGGAGGAACTCGCATGAGACGCGCTGTCCGATCTGCACGACATCGGAGGCTGCCTCGAAATGTCGCCAGGACAGTTCAGCGAAGGAGATGAACCCGACGCCGGGGAAGACCGGATGGTTAGGGCCGTTGTCCAATGCAACGAACACACCGAACCGTTCGATCGCTGTGATGGTGCCGGAAAGGAACTCGCCGCGGTGCAGTGATTCTAGGAAGGCCCAGAGTTCTGGATTCTCAGCCGGTTCACCCATCATGCTCCCAGCCTTTCACGAGGAGCAGTGCACTGGGTGGGAAGTGTGCTCACGCTGCGGTCTTGAGGGAACGTCCGCCCCAGCGGATGCCTCTCTCGCTGCGGATGCGGATGCGGATGCGGATGCGGATGCGGATGCGGGCGCGTTCGCGTTCGCGCCGTTCGGCGGCCAGGACGTCGTGGTGGCGGGCGTTGGCGTTGGCGTTGCGCCAGCGCAGGTAGGAGTGCAGAGCCCGTGTCTGGACGGTGTGGTTGGGGTGGTGGGAGTTGGCGATGGTGATCTGCCGAAGCGGTCCGAAGCGGGCTTCGATCGGGTTCGCCCAGGATGCATAGGTCGCGTGAAGTACAGCTTGACCTTGTTCTTCCTGGCCCAGCGGCGGATGTCGGCGCCTTTGTGGGCGGACAGGTTGCCCAGGATCACGTAGATCGGGGCGCCGTCTGGCCGGGCAGCGCGGATCGACTTCAGTGCGGCCAGCGTGTTGGCGGCGCCCTTTCTGCGGCGGTTGACGCCCCACAGGGCGTCGTCGCTGATCGAGTAGCAGCCGTGGAAGTAGCGCACGCCGTGGGCGCGGTGGTGGGTGCCGGGCAGCCGGTTGGGGCGCTTCTTGTGGGCCAGAGCCCCAGGGCTCTGGCCCACTCTGTGTGGAGTCGGTTGACACCGGGAACGGTGGGCAGCACAGGCTTGGTGCTGAGCACGTCAGGCCGCCTCCACCAGAGCCGTAAAGAGACGTTCTTGCCCCGCCCTACCGCAGGAGGAGGCTGCACCGGGACTTCGCCCACGCGCTCGGTGCGCGGATCGGGCCGGGCGGCGGGCGCCGTACGCAGCGAGCGCGACGTCCCACTGGCAGTCGTTCAAGCGGTTCTTCCTGCTCATGGACCAGCCGCCCACTGCGTGGAGGAGCTTCGGGTGCGTCATCTGCAGCGTTATCTGGTACCCCGGGGACAGTCGTGCAGCGAGAAGTCGGCCCGCAAAAATCTGCAGGACCCGCTGCTGCTCATGCCGGCGCTGCGACCCAGGACCGGTTGGACATCCAAGTGGCGGACTATGTCGGGCAGCGGGGCACGGCGTGGACGCCCAGCAGGCCGACCAGCCCGGGTACTCCGACCGTGAGTTCCAGGCGATCATGGCTGCCGCCTGCTTCGACGTCGTAGCCATCCGTGACCGGATCGCGGACGGCGAGGCCCTCCTGCCGCAGTTCCTGCACCGGCCCGGTTCGCTGTCCGTCGCATACCGGGATCGGGATCGCCGACCGTTGCCGCCCGCAGAGCACGGTGTCGCTGCTGGCTTGCGTAGGTGCGGGTCCGTGCGGTGGTCGGCTCGGTACGCTTTTCTCAGAAGGAGTTGCAGGGCCTGTGGTCTTGGGCTGGCGCCGAGGGAGGGCATCGTGCTGCCAGAAGCGTTGATGGTGTTGGCGTCCGCAGCGGGAACGGCAGTGGTTCAGGCGGCTGGTACTGATGCCTGGACCGGATTGCGCGAGGGGGTATCGCGCCTCTTCGGCCTCGGCGACGCATCAGCCGGTCTGGTGGCGCTGGAGCGTTTGGATCGGACGGCCGCCGAACTGGAGGGTGTGGGCTCGCAGACCGCGCGGGTACGTCTGGAAGCCTCCTGGCAGGCCCGGTTTGAGGATTTGCTGGAATCTGCGGACGAGTCACGTCGTGCGGTGGTGGCCGGGCAGCTGCGCGAACTGGTGGGCCTGTGTCCGTCGGTCACCCATGAAGCCCGCGCGGGGGATGGAGGGCTGGCGGTCTCGGGCAATGTGGAGATCCGTGCTGAGGACGGCGCGGTGGCCAGTGGCGTCGTCCATGGGGATATCAGCGTGGGAGACCCTTTACAGCCGGGCCCGGAAGGGGCCTGACCGCGTCCGGCGCAGAACCGACCCCGAGCATCAGTGCGCACTCCTCGCTCTACGCGCAGAGCGGTGGACTAGCAGTCGGCCATGCCAAGACGGTGACGCAGTACGCCGCCCCCCGGCCCTCTCTGCCCTGGCCCCGCTGGGTAGGTGTGGTTCCCCGGCAGGCGGACTGCTTCCAGTCCCGCGATGTCGCTGCCGCTGCGAAGCGGGCGATGGCCGAAACCGAGGCGGCGTCACGCTGCCAGGTCTTGTCGGGGGCAGGTGGGGTCGGCAAGACCCAGATTGCCGCCCACCTGGCCCGCAGGATCTGGGAATCACAGACGGTGGACCTTCTGCTCTGGGCCACCGCGAGCAGCAGAGACATGCTCGTGAGCATCTACGCCGAAGCCGCACTGGCCGTCGCCGACCCCGAGACTGCGCATCGCTTCGAGCGCGAGGCTTCCGAGAAGGCAGCCGCCCGTTTCCTGGCCTGGGCGCAGAGCACCGACCGGCGCTGGCTGATTGTGCTGGACGACGTCAGCGACCCGGCCAACCTGAGTGGCTTGGGCGGCCAGCTCGACCTGTGGCCACCTTCGTGCCCGAAGGGACACACCGTCGTCACCACCCGCCGCCGGGATGCCGCCCTTCCAGGCCGCCGCATCGACGTGGGCGCGTTCACCCCGGACGAAGCACGCGCCTACCTGACCGACAAACTCGATGCCGCACAGCGCCGGGACGACCTCGAGCACATCACCGGGCTCGCCCGTGATCTCGGCCATCTGCCACTGGCCCTGGCCCAGGCTGTCACCTACCTCATCGATCTCGACCTGGACTGCGGCACCTACCGTCGCCGGCTGGCCGACCGCACCCGCACCCTGGGCGACCTGGTCCCCGAAGAGGGCGCGCTGCCCGACGCTCACCACACGACCATCGCCGCCACCTGGTCCCTGTCCGTCGACCACGCCGACCGGTTGCGGCCCAAGGGGCTGGCCCGTCCCATGCTGCACCTGGCCAGCCTGCTCGACCCCAACGGCATCCCTGTAGCCGTCCTCACGAGCCAGGCGGCCCTGGCCTACCTCACCGAGCACCGTGCACGAGACGAGAGCGGCAACCACGCCTCAAGCACGCCCGCTGTAGACGCGGAATGCGCGTTCGCCGCCCTGCGTTGCCTGCACCGGCTCAGCCTTGCGGACCACACTCCCGACGCCGCTCTCCCCACAGTGCGTGTCCACAGCCTCATCCAACGGGCAACGCGCGAAACTCTGCCCCCTGACGCGAGGGATCCCCTCGCGGTCGCCTGCGCGGACGCCCTCGTCGGCGCGTGGCCCGAAATCCAACAGGATGCTGCCCTCGCCCAGGTTCTGCGAGCCAACGCCGACACCCTGATCGCCCAGGATCAGAGCGCACTGTGGCAGACCGACGCCCACCCCCTGCTCATCCAAACCGGGACCAGCCTCGCAGAGGCCGGGCTCGCCACCGCAGCGCTCACCTACTTCCGCGATCTGTCCAACGCGGCACAGCATCATCTCGGCCGCTACCACCTGGACACCTTCACTATCCGCCGCTATCTCACTGATCTTCAGGCAATGTCGGGGGACATGAGCGGTGCGCGGGCTGCACTGGCCGAATTGCTAGATGACCAGTTGCGGCTGCGCGGTCCGGATGACCCGGGCACGTTGGCAACTCGTAGTGAGGTCGCCCGCTGGCAGGCGCATGCAGGAGAACCGGCTGCTGCTGTCCAGGCCTTCGAGGAGCTGCTGATCCACTCAGTGCGGGTGCTTGGGCCTGGGCACCCGCAGAGCCTAGTGATCCGATTGAACATTGCGAACTTTACGGGGGAGGCGGGTGATGCGGCGGCTGCCCTGGCAGGGTGCGAGGAGCTGCTGGCTGACACCGTGCGCATCTATGGCCCTCACCATCACCGGACTTTGCCCGTTCGCTTCCACCTCGCCCTTTGGACAGGGCGGGCAGGGGACCCAGGGGGCGCCGCAGTGGCCTTCGCGCAGCTGGTTGCCGACCATCTGCAGACATTTGGCCCGGAGCATTCCAACACGCTGGCCATACGTGGAAACCTCGCGGAGTGGCAGCGGAAAGCAGGAAACTCGGCCGGCGCCGTTGCCACCCTCGAAGAGCTGCTGCCCGACCAGCTGCGCGTTCTAGGGCTGGCCCACCCTTGGGTTCTCAGCGGCCAGGCGAAGCTGGTTCGCTGGCTCGAAGAGGATCGGGACGCTTCTCATACCCCGGAACGTGTCCTAGAGGGGGACGAGTTGGACGGTGCATGATGCTGTACTTCATGTGTGAGATGCGCGGGTGAACCCATGCTGCCGATGTGAGGTCAGGGTGCGGTGGTGGGACCCGGCTTCGTTCACTTCCAGCAGCAGCGTTGAACACGTCTCCACGGTCGTGAAACGGCGGGAGCAGTCGGGACACTGACGGCGCCTGCGGATCGAGGTGCCGTCGTCGGTGGTGCGGCTGTCGACCACGCGACTGTCGGGGTGCCTGCAGAAGGCCCGGACACCTGGTCCGGGCCTTGCGCTGTCGAAGTCCCCCAGCTGGTCGAATGCCAGTAAGGGAGGCAGAGACCTTTGGTCTGCTCGTGCTCTCCTCGGGAGCGGCCCCCAGTGCGGATCGCGCAGTGCGCGAGCCCTCGTCACCGCACGTTGCCTGCCCACGGGGCCGGGGGAGTGCAGGTCAGGAGTCCTGCGGGCGAAAGCCGTCGACACCGGCCGCAGCCGGGTCGGGTGCGGGGACGATGTACTCGGCGACGGCCCGGCGGCGCCAGGCCGTCACGTCGGGCCTTCAAACTTCGACACGGAGGTTGGCTGTGAGTGGGAGGTCTTGCTGGCCTACTTGTCGGGGCAGTCAGCCTCAGTCCAGGTCGCGACGAGGTCACGACAGACGACCGTGAGTGATCCGTTCCAGAACGCGATCTCGTGGCTGCAACCGCTCTGGTGGGGCAGGACCTCATCGAGGACTACGGTCCCCAGGCATGCCCAGTTGCTGTTCTCGACGCCTCCGGAATCGAATCTGGAGACCCCTGCATAGCGGATGACCAGGTCTTCGTCGTGCTTCCAGCAGTTGTGCCCGAACTGGATCTCCACCTGCTGGTCATCAGCTCTATGAGTGCTGATGTACTGGACGTCCAGGTCCTTCACACACCGCCTGCTGGAAAAGTCGTAGTGCCCTGGGGCAGTCGCGAAGTCCCGGGCTCCGGCTGGCAGATCGTCAGCCAGCGAGGGCAGACGATCCAGGTAGCGAGCAGGGGATATGACGCCTGACATGTTGCCGACCTGCGCATCTAGGTTGATGTACTCCATCGTTCTTCATCTCTGCTCGTGGCTCTGGTGGCCAACGAAGGGTCGCACGATCACCATGCAGAGGGCCGTTCGTCAGACCACGCCCAGAGCCGCGACAGCAACCCCATCTGCTGGCAGCATTCCACACGCACTCAGGAAGCGTGGCCGCCACTCCCTCGATGTACTTCATGGACACCGCTCGGCGCGCAGCGGGGCGCAGGTGTCCGTCGGACGTGAGTTGACCTTCTGTCATGCAAGTCCGGGTTTCCGTGGTTTCGTCGCCTTCCGGCGCGGTAGCTGTTGGCGTACTGAGCAAGGTGCTCAGGTAAGTAGGGATAAACGTGCTCAGTTGGATCGCTATTGGAGTGCTCGCTCGCGGTGCTCCGTGCGACGATCGCTGGGTGGAGAGTCCTGGTCCGTCGTTTCGTTTCGACGATGTCTGCTGATCGAGTCGCTGACGGTGCTGGCGGCTGATGCCTCTGTCCAGGTGGCCTGGCTGGAGATGCATCGTGTGGTAACGGACGAGATCGCCTTGGACTTCGATCACGTATTCCGGATGGCTGATGAGGACCAAGTCGGCCCTGATGCTCTGCCCGATCTGCGTGAGATCGATACGATCTTCTGCGAGATGAGTGGTGCAGAGAACGCGGGCCGGTGGGCAAGGACGGCCCTGTCCACCGACGCAGGCTGGGCTCAGGCCCATCAGCTGGCCCGCCAGGTTCTCCTGGCGGAGCTTGGCCCATGAAGGAACGCTGCGCCCACATGATGCGCCAGGACGGCACGCGCCGTGATTCGCTCTACTACGGCCTCCTCGCCGATGAGTGGCCAGCTGTGCGCGAAACGCTGCTCAAGCGGGTCGCGGCCAAAGCCGCCGTCTGACGTGGAGCGGTCCGTCACGGGGCGGGGAGTACCCGCTTCCGCAACAGCGGCGATATGGCCGCCGTAGTCGACTTGGCGGCGCGAACGATGGCGGAGTGCATGCCGTCGGCGACCGCGTGGGTGGAACTGATCTCGATGGCCGTGAATCCGGCTGCTTCGAGGCCGGCGCGGTATTCGGCGAAGGAGAGAGCGCCCGCGATGCAGCCGACGTAATCGCCGCGCTCGGCCCGCTGAGCGGGGTCGAGGGCATCGTCGGCAATGACGTCGGAGATGCCGATGCGGCCGCCCGGAGCAAGGACTCGGATCATCTCGGCGAAGACGGCGGGCTTGTCGGTGGAGAGGTTGATGACGCAGTTGGAGATGACGACGTCGATGGTGTTCGCGGGCAGGGGGATGGCCTCGATGGTGCCCTTGAGGAACTCGACGTTGGCGGCGCCGGCCTTCTGCTGGTTGGCGAGTGCGAGGGCGAGCATCTCCTCGGTCATGTCCAGGCCGTAGACCTTGCCGGTGGGGCCGACGCGGCGCGCGGAGAGCAGGACGTCGATGCCTCCGCCGGAGCCGAGGTCCAGGACACGTTCGCCTTCGTGGAGGTCGGCGACGGCGGTGGGGTTGCCGCAGCCCAGCGAGGCGGCGACGGCTTCTGCGGGCAGTTGCTCGCGCTCGTCGGCGGCGTAGAGAGTTCCGCCGAAGTTGTCGTCGACCTCGATCGCGGCCGGGCCGCAGCACGCGGTGCCGCCTTCGGTGACCTGGACGGCGGCCGCGGCATAGCGCTGACGGACGGTCTCGCGCAGGTCGGTGTTCTGCTCGCTCATGACGTGGCTCCTCAAACGGCAGGGTTGAGCAGCCCGCCAGGGGCTGCATTGACGTTCCTCGATGCAACCTTGCGACTTGAATCGAAGCCTGTCAATATCGAAGCATGTCGAAACAAGAGCTTGTGGTGCTCGGCCGGGACGATGAGGCCGGGGGGTGCTGCCCGACACTGTTGAGTGCCCCGCTGGATGCGGACCAGGCGGCCGAGCTGGCGCCGGTGTTCAAGGCCCTGGGCGATCCCGTGCGGCTGCGACTGCTGTCGATGATCGCTTCCCAGCAGGGCGGCGAGATCTGCGTCTGCGATCTGACCCCGGCCTTCGACCTGTCGCAGCCGACGATCTCCCATCACCTGAAGCTGCTGAAGCAGGCCGGTCTGATCGCTTCCGAACGTCGCGGAACGTGGGTGTATTACCGGCTGCTGCCGGAGAAGACGGACCGGCTGGCCGCGATCCTGACGCGCCCCGGCAACCCGGATGCCCAGCCCCTTCAGCCCCTCGCTGACCCTGCCGGGGCCGCTTCGTGAGCAACATGGCCACCACCCCGGTCGGCTCGGTGGCCGGACGGCTGTCGATGGTGGACCGGTTCCTGGCGGTGTGGATCCTCGCCGCGATGGCTGCCGGCCTCGGACTTGGCCGCCTGGTCCCCGGGCTCGGGGACGCGCTGGCGAAGGTCACGGTCACCGGGGTCTCGCTGCCGATCGCGCTCGGTCTGCTGGTGATGATGTATCCGGTCCTCGCCAAGGTCCGCTATGACCGTCTGGACACCGTCACCCGCGACAAGCGCCTGCTGATCCCCTCGCTGGTGATCAACTGGGTTCTCGGCCCGGCCGTCATGTTCGCGCTCGCCTGGATCTTCCTGCCGGACCTGCCCGAATACCGGACCGGGCTGATCATCGTCGGGCTCGCCCGGTGCATCGCCATGGTCATCATCTGGAACGACCTGGCCTGCGGGGACCGTGAAGCCGCCGCCGTCCTCGTCGCCCTGAACTCGGTGTTCCAGGTGATCGCGTTCTCCGCACTGGGCTGGTTCTATCTCTCCGCCCTGCCCGGCTGGCTCGGCCTTGACCAGACCGCGCTGGACATCTCGGTGTGGGAGATCGCCCGCAGTGTGCTGATCTTTCTCGGCATCCCGCTGGCCGCCGGGTTCGCGACCCGCAGGATCGGCGAGAAGGCCAAGGGACGCGTTTGGTATGAATCGAAGCTGATCCCCAGGATCGGCCCGTTCGCCCTGTACGGGCTGCTGTTCACGATCGTTGTGCTGTTCGCCCTGCAGGGCGACGCGATCACCTCCAAGCCTCTCGACGTGGTGCGGATCGCGCTGCCGCTGCTGGTGTACTTCGCCGTGATGTGGGCCGGATCCATGGTCCTGGGCAAGGCGGTCGGCCTGGACTATCCCAAGGCGACGACGCTGGCGTTCACCGCCGCGGGCAACAACTTCGAGCTCGCGATCGCGGTGGCCATCGCGACATTCGGTGCGACTTCCGGGCAGGCTCTGGCAGGAGTAGTCGGCCCGCTCATCGAGGTGCCGGTACTGATCGGCCTGGTCTATGTCGCTCTGGCCGCCCGCCGATACTTTCCGAATTCCGGGCCTCTGCCAGCCCCTGCTGCTGCCGCTGAGGAAGGTCCCGTCCGTGTCTGACACCGCTCCGAAGCCGTCCGTGCTGTTCGTGTGTGTCCATAACGCCGGACGCTCGCAGATGGCTGCCGCCTTCCTCGCCCACCTCGCCCAGGGCAGGGTCGAAGTCCGCTCCGCCGGGTCGGATCCGGCCGACTCCGTCAACCCGGCCGTCATCAAGGCCATGGCCGAAGTTGGTGTCGACCTGTCCGCCCAGACACCGAAGGTGCTGACCTGTGAAGCGGTGCAGGCATCGGACGTAGTGATCACGATGGGCTGTGGGGACGCCTGCCCCGTCTTTCCCGGCAAGAGGTACTTGCACTGGAAACTCGACGACCCCGCCGGGCAAGGCATCAACGCCGTCCGACCGATCCGCGATCAGATCGAGGGCCGCATTCGGAGCCTGCTGGACGAGCTCCTGCCTGGACTGGCTGATCGAGCAGGGCTGCGGCCTGTGTCCACATCGGCGGATGCGACATGACGAGCAAGTGGTCCCACGCATCATGCAGGACCAGGCGCGCCAAGCCGCATGAGCGGGTCGACGCGTGCCCGCACTGCCGACCGGACACCGACCTCGGCATGCTGGAGTAGACCTGTTTCGCTCTACCGTCTCAGCCCCGCGGGCTGAGATTCTCGGTGGACGGGCACTTGCGCCCTCCCTCCCCAGTCTCCGGGCGCTCGCGGTGGGGTGGTGGCAGGAGCGGGCCGCAGGCGAAGGAAACGAGCCAGCTGCGGCATGAGGTCGAGATGGCCGCGAAGAAGGCCGTGCGGCGGCTACGCTCCTCGCCCGGCTTCCAGCCGCAGGCGTGGGGATGCGTCAAGCGGCGCGCCCTGCTCGCGCATTGCACCCTGCAGGCACTGTCCGGCGACTGGTTCGCGTGACGCTGCCCCACCAGCCTTTTGCCGGTGGTGGTGGGAGGGTGGGGAGGCAGTTGGGGGCGTGTGGCGCTGCTAGCTGCTGCTGGCTTCGGAGTTGGTGCAGGTGTCCCTGTGCATAACGCCCTCATGTGATCCACAAGGAGGCCACGGCAAGAAGCTGTGTCGTATCTCTTGGTTGGTGGCGTTCTGCGATGGCCGACCTCTGCGGCGGGATCCCGATGGCCACGACCAGCAGGCTGTTGGCGTCGATCGGAACTGCCACAGGCAGTGGCCACCGATGAGCTCGTCAGCCGACGCCGAGAATGCCTCGGAGACGGCGTTCAGTTGTCGGGTTTGACCTTCGAGGACAGGGAGAACAGTCCGGCCGCCGCCACGATGAGACCTCCGGCCAGTTCCTCGTAGCCCTGGAAGTAGGAGATGGGGATGCCGATGACGCAGGTTGTTCCTGCCAGGACGAGGACGCGTCCGATCAGTCGCCGGAATCGGCTCGGCGGCGGAGGGTGATGGGGGTTCTGCGGGTTTCCCCAGTAGGGGAAGGGGCCCGGCCTGGGTTTCCAGTCATCGTGCAGGAGCTGGATGAACTCCGGGTGATGGCGGGCATAGCCCAGGCGGTGGGGTGCCAGGCACCTCCACGGCAGCCAACCGTGCCTGATGGCGATCCAGGTGAGTCCCGGCAGGCAGGCCACGGCCGCCCAGATCGCTGCGACCGTCCGCTCTGTGGCCGAAGTCGGCAGAATGCCGAGGAGTTGGTCCAGCGCGCCGCTGGCGGCGTAGGCGATCAACGAGGCTGTGGAGAGCACCGCCGCGGTCTGCTCGATCTGATGTCCGGTGTAGCAGCGGGCGCAGCGTGGCACATGCACAACTTCCTGGCGCCATGTGGTGCGCAGAACAACGATCCATGGAGTCATGGTGGTGTCGGCGCCCTGGTGCAGCCCAAGGACGCGGTCGTGCCACGACGCCGGTGTGGCATTCCCGCAGAACCAGCATTCCCGCATCACAAGTCTTCTCTCCCCCTGTGAACCCTTACGACCGGTCCCGCTGGTTTCGTCCGGTGGCCTGCAGTGCATAGATCACAACTGCAGCCACGACCGGCGCTGCGGGTCTGCGCACCTCATCAGAAGACATGTCGAGGATGGTATCGACGACGGCCCGGGGCCGGTCCCGCTCATCCGGAACGCCCTATTACCTGCACGAACCGGTTGAGGGGGATCGGACGAAAAAAGCTCTGAGCTCTCCGGCACTCATCACGGCCTCCGCCGCGACAACATCCTGCGGAGCCGAGGCTAATCCATGGCTGATCAGCAGTGCCGGAGATCAGAAACACGCGCTTACAGCGCCCTCTTATGGCCGTGCCTGCGTGGGCAGGGTGAGAATTTCGGCTCCGTTGTCGGTGATGGCGATGGTGTGCTCGCTGTGCGCGGTCCGGCAACCTGTCGCGCTGCGCAGCGTCCAACCGTCGGCATCGGTGACGAGTGTGGCAGTGTCGTCCATGACCCAGGGCTCCAGGGCGAGCAGCAGTCCGGGGCGCAGCTTGTATCCGCGGCCTGGTCGTCCGGTGTTCGCGATGTGGGGGTCCTGGTGCATGGTCGAGCCGATGCCGTGGCCTCCGAACTCGGTGTTGATCGGGTAGCCCGCCTCGCTGAGAACCGTGCCGATGGCGTGGGAGAGGTCACCGATGCGCGCCCCAGGCTTGGCGGCGGCGATGCCGGCGGCGAGTGCACGTTCGGTCGTCTCGATCATCGCAACGCTCTCTGCCGGCCTCGCTTTGCCCACGAGAAAGCTGATCGCGGCGTCCGCGGCCACCCCGCCCCTGGCTACAGCGAGGTCGAGAGTCAGCAGATCCCCGTCTGCCAGCGTGTAGTTGTGAGGCCGCCCGTGGAGCACTCCATCGTTGACGGCCGTGCAGATGTAGTGGCCGAACGGGCCGCGTCCGAACGAAGGTGCGTAGTCGACGTAGCAGGACTGCGCTCCCGCCTCGGTGATCATCTCTTTGGCCCACTGGTCGATGTCCAGCAGGTTCGTCCCGACCGTGCTGCGCTGCTTCAGCGTGTGCAGGATGTCTCCGACCAGAGCGCCGGTGTCCCTTGCCCGCTCCAGCCGCGCGGAGTTCAGGATCTCAATCATGGGGGACCTCTCATGTGTTTCCAATAACTATCCCGGTCTAACTGTACCGGTATTAGAATGGGGTCATGGTCAGGTTGCCGCTCACCCCCGCCGAAGTGGAACGCGGGCAGCGCCTTGGTGCCCTGCTCCGCCGAGTCCGGGGCTGCCGCTCGATGCTGGACGTGGCGCTCGCTTCCCGCATCTCGCCGGAAACCTTGCGGAAGATCGAATCCGGCCGTGTGGCCACCCCCGCCTTCCCGGCCATCGCAGCGATCGCCGACACCCTCGGCCTGTCTCCCGACGCCCTCTGGGCCGAGATCCAGATCAATCGGGCGGAGCGAACCGTCGAGGATCAGTCGGTTCTGCCTGTCGCGCGGCGTCCATCGCTGGTTTCGTAACACCCACTCCACATCAAGTACGCATGAGCCAGCGAGCTTTGCCGCGGCCTCGTCAAGATCACCGGTGCAGAGCTACCGGCGAACGGCGATGTGCAGGAGAGCAGGCCGGGCTCAGCAAGATCAACCTCAGCGGCACCCTCGATACCGCAACTACTCGCGACCGGGCGCCGCAGTGTCCAGCGGGTCACGTAGCGGGGTCCGTTCGATGCGCAGGCCGGCGTGGAGGAGAAGCAAGCGGCGCCAGGATCAGGGGCGCGCCGGTTCTCCACGTCTTTCCCGGCGAGGATGCAGGTCGCCCAGGGCTGGCGGATCGTAATGCCCAGATCCAGGTGCCCGGTTGGGGGAGCGGGGGAGCGTTCATGCCACCCGCCCCAAGCAGTGGGTGCCCGGCCGTCCGGCGCGGCGGCCGTTGATGGACGACACGGCGGCGTGCTGCGGTCCGGCAAGGGGGGCGCGGCCGGTGTGCTTACCCGCGTGCAGGGCAGCGTCGGCGGCACGCTGGAGCAGCTCCAGGTCGTCGGTGCCGATGGCGTCAGGAGAGGCGGCCCCGATCGACGCGGCGGTGTCGACCAGGGTGCCGTCGTCCACCTCGACCGGCTGCGCGAGCAAGGTGCTGAGCTGGGCGAGTCGCAGTTGGCGTCGGGCGGGTGCGATGCGTACGGCGATACGCCACCCGAGTAGTAGGCCACCACAGCTCCCGGCGCGGCCGCCACGATATCGAGGGCAGTGTTGGTGCCCGGTGCGACCTCCACGACGATGTCGACGCCCTCGGGGGGCGAACGCCCATCGGGGCTGTGCGGCGCGGACGGGTCCTGCCGGTTCACGCGGCTTGCGCGGGGCGAACTCGTACCCGCCGGACGGGCCGGATTGTCGGTCGCGTATCGGCAGATGTCAGGCCGAGGCGGCGGCGGCCGACGCAACGTGCGTATGCCGTCAGTTGGGTACAGACTTGATCACATGGGAACTAAAAGGTCCCGGACGGACTCCGTCGCCCCCTCGTCGGCGGGTGCGCCGAACCAGACGCTCGCGCTCGCGGCCATGCTGTTCGCGGTGTCGATGACCTTCATCGACCAGACCATCGTGTCCATCGCCGCGCCGGACATCATCGAGGAGCTCGGCCTGACATCCTCCGGGATGCAGTGGGTCGTCAACGCCTATCTGCTCGCCCTCGCGGCATTCTTCGCCCTCGGCGGCCGTCTCGCCGACCTCATCGGCAACCGCCGGATCATGCTGATCGGCACCCTCGTCTTCGTCATCTCATCGGTGCTCTGTGGGTGTGTCCCCAAAGGCGATGTCGCACAGACCTGGCTGATCATCTTCCGGGCCACCCAGGGGCTGGGGGCGGCCCTGATGTTCCCGGCGGCGCTCGCCGTCGTCGTCAACGTCTTCCCGGTCGAGAAACGCGGGCGGGCACTCGCCCTGTTCTTCGGCTTGTCGGGCGCTCTCACCGCCATCGGTCCCCTGCTGGGCGGTTGGCTCACCGGATGGACGTGGCGCGCGATCTTCTGGGTCAACGTCCCGGTCGCCGTGATCGCGCTCATCCTCACCTTCATCGCCCACGTCCCCAACGTTCGACGGCCGGAGAAGCTCGACGTTCGGGGAGCCGTGCTGGTCGCGGTGGGTATGGGGCTGAGTGTGCTGGGTCTCCAGCAGGCCCAGGCGTGGGGTTGGGGCAGTGTGCTGACCTGGGTCTGCATCATCGGTGGCCTGGTGGTGCTCGCGGTGTTCGTGCGCTACGAGATGACCGTGGCTCAACCCCTGATCAGGATGCAGGTGTTCAGGGACAAGGCGTTCACGGTGGACAACCTCGTCCTGTTCTTCGCGATGCTCGCGTTCGTCCCGCTGTTCTTCTTCGCTTCCGTGTACGCCCAGGTCTCGCTCAGTGCCTCGCCGAACCAGGCGGCGCTGTATTTGCTGTACTTCTTCGTGGGCTTCGCGATCACCTCCCAGTGGGGCGGCCGGATCCTTGACAAGAGGGGTGCCCGACCGGCCCTGAAGATCGGCACGGCTCTCGGGGCGGTCGGTTTCGCGCTCTGGGCCGGCAAGCTGACCGATCTGTCGATGCACAACCAGTGGCCTTACGTGGCCCTGGCCGGCGCGGGCATCGGGTTCCTGCTGGCCCCGGCCTCCACAGACGCGGTCAACAGGGCCATCGGCGCCTCGTACGGCGAAGTCACCGGCATCACCCAGACGGTGCGCAACTTCGCGGCGAGCGTGGGCCTCGCCGTCTTCGGCACGATGCTGACGCACATGACCACCAACCGCGTGGCGGACACCCTCGAGAGCCGGGGCCTGGCCAAGGACGAGGCCCGGGAAACTGGGCGCTCGGTGGCCGAGGCGGTAACCGGGAACGCGGACGGCCGCGCTCCGACCGGGGATGGACCGGCGGCGACACGGATGCGCGAAGCGATGGGCGACATCCAAATGGACTTCGCCCAGGCAAACCAGTGGGTTTTCTACGGGATGGCCGTCGCGCTCGGCATCGCGTTCTTGTGCGCGCTGCGCCACCCCGGATCGCGCGTCACATCGGACTCGGACGCAGCCGGGCCGACCAGCGCGACCAGGGACTGAAGCCGAGTACGTCGTCCAGCCGTAGGCGTTCAGAAGCCCGCGGGCCGCGGTCTTGGCCCCTTCGTGGTCGTCGGCTCGGCATGAGCAGGGCGCACGTACACCGTCCGGGGCACGCGTGAGCCCGGAATCCACCGTCCGGCCCTTCTCCAGTTCCTCGTCAGTGCAGCCCCATGGGCGAGGTCCGTTGCCGAGCCCGCGCGGACGCCCTGAGAGCTGACGTGCCGACCGTGGTTCATTTCGTACGTCCTTCAGTGCCGCACCGAAGAATCTCAGTGCTGCGCCTCGGAGATGGTGCGGATCGGGCAGCCATCCGACCGCGCTCGATCGTCCCTTGAAGGCGCTGACGAAGCCGTTGGACGTGGCGGACGGTGATCAGGCAGACGGCTAGTCCGAGGAAGGCTTCGTGGATGTCGTCGCGTCGTTACCAGCGGATGCGCAGGCGGCGGAAAGCCATGCAGCCAGGTGATGGTGCGTTCGACGACGTAGCGGAAAATGCCCAGGCCAGTGCCAGCCGTGCGCCTCGCCTCGTTTCGCGATCACGGGGGCGGATCCTAGGTGACGTGATGTGCGGGGTGACTGCGCGCACGAACTGCTGCCCCGCTACTTCAGGTGGTACTTGCAGCCCTTCGCGGACTCGCCCCCTGCGTACTGGGCGACGGTTTTGCCGTCGACCTTGATGCTGCACGGCGGGAAGTCGAACGAACCGCTGGAAGTCAGTACGGCTTGGGACGACACGGACACGGTTGTACCCGTCTTGAGGTAGGCGCCCTCGAGCGTCACGTCGGTGGTCTTCTTCCAGGGGAGAGAGACCTGCGCGGAGTGATTGGTGTCCGTGATGTACAGGACGTTGGGCTTGCCTTTGCCCTCGACCGCGACGGTCACCTCGTAGGTCCTCGGCTTGCCCCACTTGGACGTCGGCTTCGCCGACTGCTTCGGTGCAGTGGGGGAGCTGCCCGCGTCGGCCTTCGCGCCGTCGCCCCCGCTGCCACATCCCGTGAGCAACAGCCCAGCCGCCGTGGCCACCGCGACTCCAACGACCCTCTTGCGCACGTCTTTTCCTCTCCCACAGGGCTTCCAGCGCGGGCACACCGCCACGGCCGGGATGTTGATCATATGGGGGCGCGCCGACAGCCCCGAACCGTGGCGGGGCGAGCGGGCGTTCGGTGAGGGGAGCCGTCTGCGCGGGGTGGCCCGCGTTGGATCCGGTACTCCGGAGGCCAAGGTGAGCGGCAATGGGTGGCCTTCGCTGGACCGGCAGGACGGCTTCGATCGCCGTAGTGACCCCGTCGGCGTCGGCGTCGGCGTCGGGTTCGGTCTGGGGTGCGCAGTGTGCGGGTGACGGTGCCGGTGGGGGCGATGAGGAACTTCTCGAATCTGAACCCAGGGCTCGATGAGCCGGAGGATGTGCCCGGTGCAGCCTCCTCGATGCGTCCCCTCGGCCGTTGCGGGCTGCGGCCACGGTGCACCGTAGGGCTTATCAGGTGATGTGAGCCGCGCTCCTCGCGCGTCTGACGGTGTGTTGACCCCTGCCTGGACTCAGGCTGAGCTCGAGCCTAGGAGGCGTCTCATGTCTTTGTCCGCCTGTGCACCTCGCCGGATGTCGACTGTTCTAGCGGCTCTGGGTGTGGGTATTCCTGCCCTTGCCCTCGTGTTGTCCGGTACGGCAGGCGCCGTCCCTGGTGCACCCGAGCCCTCTCATCCCGAGGATGACTTCGCCGGCTCCCAGATCCTCAAGCATGAGGGAATGAGCAAGAGCGGTGTCGCACTCGCCGCGCCCGGGGGGACCGAGGGGGTGGACGTCAGCAGCCATCAGGGTAACGTCGCATGGGCCCCGCTGTGGAAGTCCGGAGTGAGGTTCGCCTACATCAAGGCGACGGAGTCCAGGAGTTACCGCAACCCGTTCTTCGCCCAGCAGTACAACGGGTCCCACAATGCGGGCATGATCCGGGGTGCCTACCACTTCGCCACCCCCAACACCTCCAGTGGCGCCACCCAGGCCCGGTATTTCCTCGCTCACGGCGGTGGCTGGTCCAAGGACGGCAAAACCCTCCCCGGCGCTCTGGACATGGAGTACAACCCTTACGGCGCCACCTGCTACGGACTGAGCCACCAGGGCATGGTCAGCTGGGTCAGGGACTTCTTCAGGACGTACAAGGCGAAGACCGGCCGGGATGTCGTCCTGTACACCTCCACCAGCTGGTGGAAGACCTGTACAGGGAACTACGCCGGGTTCAGTAAGACCAATCCGCTGTGGGTGCCGCGCTACGGTTCGTCCGTCGGAGCCCTGCCTGGTGACTGGAAGTACCAAACCGTGTGGCAGTACACCTCCACGGGAGCGATCGTCGGTGACCACAACCGGTTCAACGGCAGTCTCGACCGTGTGACAGCCCTCGCGAACGGCTGACCGGCGTTCTCGCAACTCACCCCGCTGCGCTCCGCGGGCGGCCGCCGTCGCTATGGCGCAGGGGGTTACGTCTGGAGCAGGCCGGTGCGCTGGAGCCACGTCTTGATCGCGGACTCGGCGTCGTTGGCTCTCTCGCCCTGGACAGCGAGGCCGGCTCCGATGGCGGCTCCGGGACAGGCGACTGCGTAGTCGCGTTCGGTGGTGCCCAGACCGCTCACGGCGTAGGTGGTGACGGGGTGGACGGTCTTGTCGCGGAAGGCCAGCCCGTCGGTGAAGGTGGTCATGATCATGGGCGCGCGGACGTTCCAGATCGGGCTGGCGAGCAGAATGGTTCCGTATCCCTCCAGGTCAGGCAGGTGGTTCTTGATGGCGGGACGGGCGTCGGTGTCCTGTTCGCGGACATTGCGTTGGACGGTGGCGTCGTAGTCGCCGGGGTAGGGGTCGGCGGGCTCGATCCGGTAGAGGTCGCAGTTGATCAGGTCTTGGATCTTTCGGGCCACGACTTCGGTGTTGCCGGTCTCGAGGTAGGTGCGGTCGCCGTAGTAGTAGTTCTCGCCGGGGCGGGAGAAGTAGGCGAGCAGGATCCGGCCGCGAGGCGTACTCGTGGGTTCGGGTGCTGCGGAGGTCGTGGCCTGGTCTGGGTTCTGCCGGTCGGGGTCGCCTGTGCAGGCGGCGAGCGCGGGGGTGGTCATGGCGGCAGCTCCGGTCAGCAGCGCGGCCCGCAGGAGTGCGCGCCGCGCCGGTAGACGGTCGGTTCGGATCACAGGTGGGTCCCAAGACGAGGTTCGAGCAGTGAGCAGGATGGCAGGCTGACGGCCTGCCCCTTGCTGTAGCCGGAGAACTTGGTTCAGGCGTCGAGGCGTCGCTTGGCGAGCCAGCTGACGATCTCGGGGTCGTGGTGGTCGAAGAAGAGGGACTCGCCGGTGTCGAGGGTGGCGATCTTGGCCATCTGCTCGTCGGTCAGGTCGAAGTCGAAGACGTCGAAGTTCTCGGCCATGCGCTCGGCGCGTACGGACTTCGGGATCGTGATGACGTCGCGCTGGGTGAGCCAGCGCAGGACGACCTGGGCAACGGACTTGCCGTGCTCCTTGCCGATGCCTGCGAGGAGGGGGTTGGTGAACAGGTCGTTCTTGCCCTCGGCGAAGCCGCCCCAGGACTGGTGCTGCACACCGTGCTCGCGCATCAGAGCGTGGAAGTCGGCGCGCTGGAAGAAGGGGTGGGTCTCGATCTGGTTGACCGCAGGCGTGATCTCGTTGTTGACGATCAGGTCGATCAACCGGTCGGGGTAGAAGTTGGCGACACCGATCGCGTGGGTCAGGCCCTCGCGGTTCAGGGCTTCCATGGCGCGCCACTGGCCGTAGACGTCGCCGAAGGGCTGGTGCATCAGGTATAGGTCGAGGTGGTCCAGGCTCAGCTTGGTCAGGGAGGTCTCGAAGGCGCGGCGGGTGTTGTCTTGGGCTGGGGCGTCCTGGACCCACAGTTTGGTGGTGACGAACAGGTCCTCGCGCGGGATGCCGCTGGACTTGATGGCGTGGCCGACGGCCTCTTCGTTGCCGTAGGCCGCGGCGGTGTCCAGCAGCCGGTAGCCGGCCGCCAGCGCGTCGGAGACGGCGCGTTCGGTGTCCTCGGCGGGGATCTGGTAGACGCCGAAACCGAGCAGTGGCATGACGACGCCGTTGTTGAGGGTGACGGTCTTCATCAGGGGGTGCCCTTTGCTGTGCGGGTGTGGTCAGGGGCGAATGAGGGCCTTGAGTACCTGGCGGTCGGCCATGGCCTGGTAGGCATCTGGGGTCTGGTCGAGACGGAAGGCCTGGTCGAAGACGCGGCCGGGGGCGATGGTGCCGTCCATGACATCGGGCAGCAGCTGTTCGATGTAGGCGCGGGCGGGGCTGGCGCCGCCGGTCAGGGTGATGTTCCGCATGAAGACGGCCGGGCCGATGGGGCCCTCCTCGTACTGGGGGACGCCGAGGCGGCTGATGGTGCCGCCGTCCAGGATGGCTCCGAGTGCGGTGTCGAGGGTCTGGCGGGTGCCGACGGCCTCGATGACCTTGTTCACGCCGTCGGTCAGCTCGCGGATGCGGGCGATGCCTTCCTCGCCGCGCTCGGCGACCACGTCGGTGGCGCCGAACTCGCGGCCGAGATCCGTACGGGCATGGTGGCGTCCTGCGAGGACGATCCGTTCGGCTCCGAGCCGCTTGGCGGCGATGACCGCGCACAGACCGACCGCGCCGTCGCCGACGACGAGCACGGTGTCGCCGTTGCCGACGCCAGCGGTGACGGCGCCGTGGTGCCCGGTGGTCATCACGTCGGACAGAGCCAGCAGGGACGGCAGCAGCGCGGAGTCCGCGCCCACCGGCAGTTTGACCAGGGTGCCGTCGGCCTGCGGGACGCGGACGGCTTCACCCTGGCCACCGTCGACTCCGTCGAAGCCGTACCGGCCGCCGTGGCGGCAGGAGATGTGCAGGCCCTTGGCGCAGTAGTCGCAGGTGTTGTCGCTGTACGTGAACGGGGCGACGACCAGGTCACCCGCCGCCAGTCCGGTCACGTCCGCGCCGGTGTCCTCGACGATGCCGAGGAACTCGTGCCCCATGGGGCGGCCGGTGTCGGTGGCGGGCAGGGAGGCGTAGGGCCACAGGTCGCTGCCGCAGACGCAGGAGGCGACGACGCGTACGACCGCGTCGGTGGGCTGGTCGATCTTGGGGTCGGGTCGGTCTTCGACGCGGACGTCTCCGGCGCCGTACATCACGGCTGCACGCATGACGGTGTTACTCCAAACAGGTATAGGGGGCGGAGCGGTTCTCCGGCGGGTGCGGGGGTCAGCGCTCCAGCATCCGGGCCTGGGCCTCGGTGTGGGTGGCGCCGGAGGCCGGCGGGAGGGCGGTCAGTGTCGCGATCTGCTGTGGGGTGAGGGTGACGGTGTCGGCGGCGGTGTTCTCCTCCACCCGGGACACGCGTTTGGTGCCGGGGATCGGGGCGATGTCGTCGCCCTGGGCGAGCAGCCAGGCCAGCGCCACCTGCCCTGGCGTCGCGCCGACCTCGTCGGCCAGGGCCTTGACCTGATCGGCGAGGGCCAGGTTGCGCTGGAAGTTCTCGCCGGTGAAGCGCGGGTTGTCGCGGCGGAAGTCGTTCTCGTCGAACTGGTCGGCGGAGCGCACCGTGCCGGTCAGCATTCCGCGGCCCAGCGGGGAGAACGGCACCAGGCCGATGTGCAGCTCCCGCAGCACCGGCAGCACCCGCTCTTCGATCCCGCGCGTGAACAGCGAGTACTCCGACTGCACCGCAGTGACCGGCTGGACGGCGTGCGCGCGGCGGATCGTGTCCGGGCCCGCCTCCGAGAGGCCGAAGGCACGCACCTTCCCCTCGGCGATCAGCTCCTTCACGGCGCCGACGGTCTCCTCGATCGGCGTGTTCGGGTCGACGCGGTGCTGGTAGTACAGGTCGATGTGATCGGTGCCGAGCCGGTTCAGCGAGCCTTCGACAGCCGTGCGGATGTTCGCCGGGGAGGAGTCCGGGTTCCACACGCCGTCGCCGCCGTGCGAGACCAGGCCGAACTTCGTGGCCAGGACCACCTGGTCCCGGCGCCCCTTCAGCGCCCGGCCGAGCAGCTCCTCGTTGGTATAGGGACCGTAGATCTCGGCGGTGTCGATCAGGGTGACGTCCAGCTCCAGCGCCCGGTGCACGGTCCGGATCGACTCCGCATCGTCAGAGCCGGAGCCGGTGTAGCCGTGGGACATGCCCATCGCGCCCAGACCGATCCGGGAAACCTCCAGGTCACGCAGCTTGATGTACCGCATCTCGCCCTTCTTCCGCGTCGCCGGTGCCCAGCCCCTTTTAACTCTCGCCCGGCCGAGCAGGTCGCGCCTGCCCGGCGAAAGGCAGGGCCGGGGTGTCTTGCTCCTCCACCTTCGCCTGGATGACGCGCGCGCGGCAGGGCGGGCTCTTCGGGGGTAATGACAGGGCCCCCCTCGCCGCTGCGCGGCGGGCGGACGGCGGGTGAGACTGGGGTCATGGCATCGACGAGCGCACACAGCGAGGGCGCCGAGCTGGGCCGCTACCTGCGCGCCCGCCGCACCCAGACCAGCCCCGAGCATGTCGGCCTCACGCCCGGCGCCGGCACCCGCCGCACCCCGGGACTGCGCCGCGAGGAGCTGGCCACGCTGGCCGGGATCAGCATCGACTACTACGTTCGCCTGGAACGGGGGAAAGAGACCCGCCCCAGCCCTGCCGTCCTCGACTCCCTCGCCCGCGCCCTGCGCCTGGACAATCAGGAGCACCAGCATCTGCGCGAGCTCGCCGCCCGCGCCGCCCGCTACGTCGCCGAACCGCCGCCCGCGCCCAGCCGTACCGTTCGCCCCCACCTCAAGCTGCTGCTGGAGTCCCTGCGCCCCAACCCGGCCTATGTGATCAGCCGCAGCATGGACATGCTGGCCTGGAATCCCGGCGGTCTCGCCCTGTACGCGGGACTTGAGGACTGGCCCGCCAAGCACCGCAACCTCGCCCGCTACCTCTTCCTCCACCCCGCCGCCCGTGATCTCTTCCCCGACTGGGACCGCCAGATCACCGCCTGCGTCGCCCGCCTGCGCGCCACCGCCGGCACCGCACCCGATGCGCCGGATCTGACCAACCTCGTCGGCGAACTCCTGCTGAAGAGCCCGGACTTCGCGGGCCTGTGGGAGCGCTACGAGGTGACAGGACGCAAACCCGCCCACAAGACGTTCCAGCACCCGCTGGTCGGAGCCCTCACCCTGACCTCGCAGTCCCTCAACGTCGAGGGCACGCCGGGCCAGCGCATCGGCGTCTACATCGCCGAACCGGGGACGCCGGACCACGACGCCCTGCTCCTGCTCGACATTGCCGCTCCCCGCCCGGTGCACAGCCCGGCTCCCGGATCGAAGACACCGGGAGCTCCCTCCTCGTAGGACAGCCGCGCCATGCCGCACGCGCGCCTACGTGGCGGTCGAGGGCCGGGCGTGGCCGGCGGCCCATGACGTGAGGATGCGTAGGCCGTGGTGGGTGGGCGATCCGACTTCTGCGGTCCATACGGCGAGTTGCTGGTCGGGGTCGGTGCTGGCGGTGAGGGTGTCCCAGTCCGGTGAGGCTTTTTCATCCTCACGTTGGTGTTTGGTGAAGGACGAAGACGGTCTTCACGATGTCGGTGGTCCGGGTCGTGCTGCGGTGTAGTTTCCGCAGGTGGCGCCAGCCCTTCAGGGTGGCCGTGGCTTGTTCGTCGATGCAGCGGATCTTTGCGTGGGTGGTGTTGTGGCGTCGCCTCCACTGCTTGGGCCGGCGGCCTCGGAACGGTACGCGGACGGGGTGTCCGGCACCTTGGTACGCCTTGTCTGACCAGCACTTGAGCCCCTCGGCCGCGAGCGCGTCGACGATTCCGTGGCGTCGGGCTGCCGTCAGGTCGTGGGTCGAGTCGGGCAGGGCGGGCGAGGCCCACAGCAGACGGCCGAACGGATCGGTCAGGACCTGGACGTTCATGCCGTGGCGTTCGTGTCCATGGCCTCGGCCAGGGTGGGAGCGAGGGCGGACAGGAGGTCGACGGCCTCGCGTATGTAGCGGTAGACCGTCGCGATACCGGCACCGAATCCGGCGCCGAGCCGGGCGTAAGTGTCACCGCACCGCAGATGAGCCAGGACGAGCAGGGCCTGGCGCCCGGCTGCCGGACGTCGCCATCGAGTGCCGATCTCGCGCCGCCGCGCGGCCAGTTGCCCTGCTCGTTCAGTCAGCCCGTCCAACACGTGGTCAACGTGGCCAACTTGAGAAGGGCTCATTGCCGACCGCTGTCGTTGGCGCGAGATCCACCGGTAGGGGTCCCGAGCATGCCCGTTGACCACAAGAAGTGGGAGCCGGCGCTGCCGGTCCCACTCTTGCGCGACGCGACGTGTCGAGTAGAGATCAGCCGCCGGACTGCACGGGCTCCAGCTTGATGCTGAAATGGCGAAGGATCGGCGACTGACCCACGATGCGGTAGCCCTGCACCGATTCGGGGTTCTTGGCTATGTCGGCCAGGGTGGCGGCGACATGGTCGTAGTGGCTGCGGGTGTAGACCCGGCGGGGGAGTGCCAGCCGCACGAGTTCATAAGGTGCGGTCTTGATGGAGTTGCCTTGTTCGTCCTCTTCCCCGAGGTACAGGCTGCCCAGCTCCGCCGAGCGGATGCCTCCGCGCAGGTAGAGCTCACAGACCAGTGCGGTGCCCGGGTACTGGTGCGGGGGGATGTGGGGCAACAGCCGCCCGGCGTTGACGTAGAGGGCGTGCAGGCCTGCCGGCTCCACGATGTCGACTCCGGCCTCGCGGATGCGCGCGGCGAGGTAGGCGGCTATGTCGGCGCGTTCGGCGAGGTAGGCCGATTCGGTGACTTCCACCAGTCCGCGGGCCATCATGTCGAGGTCACGGCCGGCCAGGCCGCCGTAGGTGGTGAAGCCCTCGGTGGCGATGAGCAGGCCCGCGCACTTCTCGGCGAGTTCAGGGTCCTTGAGACCGATGAAGCCGCCGATGTGGACGATGCCGTCCTTCTTCGCGCTCATGACGCAGCCGTCCGCAAGGCGGAAGGCTTCCTCGGCGACCTGCCGGGGGGTGCGGTTGGCGTAGCCGGGCTCGCGCTGGACTACCAGCCAGGCGTTCTCCGCGAAACGCGCGGCGTCCAGGATCATGGGGACGTCGTGGCGGCGGCACAGTTCGGCGGTCCGGTAAAGGTTCTCCATGCTGACCGGCTGGCCACCGCCACCATTGTTGGTGATGGTCATCAGTACGGCCGCCACGGGCGTTTGATGCGCGTTCTCCAACGCCTGCTCAAGGGCGATCAGGTCGATGTTGCCCTTGAACGGGTAATCGCTGTCGAGGTCCTTCGCCTCGGCGCAGGGCAAGTCGTAGGCCTGGCAGCCGGTCAGTTCGACGTTGGCGCGGGTGGTGTCGAAGTGGGTGTTGGACAGCACGCTCGTGCCGGGCTTGAGCAGGGCGGAGAACAGGATGCGCTCGGCGGCGCGGCCCTGGTGTGTCGGCAGGATGTGGGGATATCCGGTGAGTTCGGAGACGACCTCGTGCCACCGGTAGTAGCTGCGGCTGCCGGCGTAGGACTCGTCGCCGTGCATGCCCGCGGCGAGCTGGTCCGCGGAGATGGCACCGGTCCCCGAGTCGCTCAGCAGGTCGATGGTGACCTCGTCGGCACGCAGATCGAAGGGGTTGTAGGCGACCCGCTTCAGCGCGGCCTCGCGCTCCGCTCGGGTGGTGAACGCGATCGGTTCTACAACTTTGATGCGATACGGTTCCACGAGACTTCCTTTGGTGCAGTGTGCGGGATGGCATGACCGGCGGCCTGGCGACCGGAGTTCGGAGCGCTCTGGGTGCGTTGTGCAGCTAACAGGCCGACTTGCGCGTACTGCTCTGCCGGCGCCCTGGTCAGATAGGCCTCAGAGGACAGATAGGCCGTGATGCGGGGCTGCCGGTTTCGCTCGTACACCAGAGCGAGGTAGGCGATCAGCCCCGCACCGTCGGTGAGCTGTCGCTGTGTCAGAGCGCGCAGGCTCCGGCGCAGGACCGTGGGATCCATGTCGAACCGGGTCAGCAGGGCGGTTGCCCGGTCGAGGGCCTCCTCGTCGTCGCGCACGTAGTCACGGACGGGGATGTGGAGCGTGAAGCCGCTGGGGTCGCTGTCGCCTTCGGTGAAGGAATGGCAGGTGAGCGCGGACCGCCGCAGCAGGCGCGGCGTACCGTCCCCTTGCTGCCCGGATTCCGGGAGGGGTCCTGCGGCCGTGTGGAAGAAGTGGCGGATGTCTGCCGCTGCGGCCCCGGAGGCATGGCTGAGCGCGCAGGCGTCGTCGGCCGACATACGCGGGTGCTGCACGTAGACCTTGACGCGAGGTGACTCCCAGGAGCCCAGGTCCAGTGCGAGGAACGGATAGCCCGCCGCGGGGGGAAGCTGCGCGAAGGCCTTGTCGTAGCCAAGTCGGCGCAACGCCTCTTGCACGGTGTGCGCAGCGTGCTCGGGTCCGGCGGCGGAGGGGTTCAGATAGACCTTGACGCCGGGGACCCCTCCCGCGCGCAGATCGAGCGCGTACCACAGTGACAGCGGCCCCTCGGCCGTAGCGGGGAGGAACAAGTCGTGCAGGGCGTCGAGTTGATCGGTGGAAAAGTTCCAGCGGGCGGCCATCGCGTGGATGGCCTCGAGACCGGCGCGGCCGCTGGCGCCCATGTCCTCGTGGGTCCATCCGGGCTCCACGAGCACCCGTAGTGCCGGGGCGGCGTCCGACGTGCAGGCCAGGGAGAACTCGACGGGGGTGTGGTCGTCGGAGAGGAAGCTGGGCGACGCCGGGGGCAGAGACAACGGTCGCCGGACGCAGTCCGCGAGGGAGTCGAGCAGGACCTGCCCGTACAGCGCGGTGTCCGCCTCACTCAGGCCCACCGCGGCGCCCAGGCGCTGTAGTTGACCCAGCACGTGATCGCCGAGCGTGGCCTCACCGGGTTCGTCTGCCGGTATGCCCGCCTCCGGCAGGGGCATCATCGCGTTCCTCGCACGGCACGGCGCAAGAAGCGTCTGTACGGCGCGGAGGTACGGGGACGTGCTGCGCCGACGAGGCGGGAGACGAGGGCCGATCCGTCGTAAGCCGCGGGTATTCGGCCCTGCGCCTTTTCGGGGTCGTCGCACCCGCACGAGTTCCTGCTGCTGGATGTGGTGCGCCGTTGGCCCGGCCGGTTGCCTGCGGAACGGGGCGCGGAGGTTGCGAGGTTCACTGCCTCTCCTTCATCTCGTGTCACTCCAGACACTCCGCGCTGTCCTACCCCAGCAGTTGATCTTTCATGCAGGCTACAACAACTGCCCGTGTCGCCTGCATCACAGGGGGTGCACCGGCTACTGGCCCGTCAGCCACCTCACGAAGCTGCTCCAGCGCGCCGGCTTGCCGGTGGCCTGCGGCTCCGCGGGCGCGGGCGTGGGCGCCAGGGGAGGGTGTGCCTGGTGGCGAGGGGACGAGGACGTCGGCTCAGGCGCGGCCGCGGGGCGCGGGGTGACCGCACCGAAGCGGACGGGCAGGCCGGCCAGAGCTCGGTTGAAGGGGCCGGGCCGCCAGACGAGGCTGTCCGCGGGGACCGCGAGTTCAACGTCCGGCAGCGCGTTGAACAGAGCCTCCAGGCCGGTCAGGGCGATGAGCCTGGCCGGTTCCTTGGACGGGCAGGCGTGCGGGCCTGCGCTCCAGGCCAGGTGACCGCGGGTGTCGGCCCCCTGGTCCGCGAGCGCCGTATTGGCGGCACCGAAGGACACCAGGACCAGCTCACCGGCGCGGACCTTGTCGCCGGCCACGTCTGTGTCGGAGACCGGGTAGTGCGGCGCGTAGTTGGACATGGGCGCGTTGCGCCACAGGGTGTCATCCAGGGCCTTGTCGAACTGCCCGTTGCGCGCGTACTCCTCAACGGTCAGCATCGTGTAGAAGGCGTTGCCGATGAGGTTGCCTTCCGGCTCGCCGCCCGCGCCGAGGAGCAGCACCAGCGTGTGCGCCAGTTCCTCGTCGGTCAGCTGTGCCGGGTGCTGCATCAGGTAGGACGTGATGTCCTCCCCGGGATGGACGCGCTTGAGCGCCACCAGCTCGCCCACCGCCTGGAGCAGGACCTGGCTGGCCTGCTCGGCATTGACGCCGTCGAACATGCCGGAGATGCCGAACAGGACCCGGTCGCCGATCTCCGCCGGGCAGCCGAAGAGTTCGTTGAAGACGTACAGGGGGAGCTGTTGCGCGTAGTCCCTGAGAAGGTCGGCACTGCCGCGAGCGCTGAACTGGTTGATGAGGAACTGGGCGGCCTGGTTGACGATGCGGCTCAGCCGGCTGTTGCTGACGCGGGCGAAGCTCTCGGTGATGGCCTGCCGCAGTCGCACGTGCTCGGCGCCGTCGGTGAACATGCAGTTCGGCCGGTAGGCCAGCAACGGCAGGACCGGGCTGTCAGGGCGGATGAGGCCCTCGTTCAGCGCACGCCAGCGGCGCGCGTCCTTGCGGAAGGTAGTGGGATCCTGCAACAGCCCAAGAGCCGCGTTGTAGTCGGTCACCAGGGTCGCCTCCACGCCGGGCGCGATGGTGACCGGCGCCGTGGGGCCGAGCTGGTGCATGTAACGGTAGTACGCGTGCGGGTTGGCGGCGAACTCCGGGGTGTCAAGGGATATGCGCTGCCCGCTGCCGTGTGCGGGGCAGCCGGGCGGAGGTACGGGAGGGGTTGTCATGCGTGCTCCAGGGCGGCGCGCTCTTGCAGATAGCGGACCATGGTGATCAGGGCGTTGACGGACGACGCTTTGTCGCGCGCGTCGATGGTGACGACCGGGGTGTCGGGCAGCAGGTCGAGCGCATCCCGGACTGCTTCGGGGGTGTGCACCGCGCTGCCGTCGAACTGGTTGAGGGCCACGGCGAAGTCGAGGCCGTAGCTCTCGACCAGATCCATGACCTCGAAACTGTCGGCCAGCCGCTCGGGGTCCACCAGGACCAGGGCGCCCAGCGCTCCGCGGGCCATGTCGTCCCACAGATTGACGAACCGCTGCTGGCCCGGTGACCCGAACAGATACAGCACGATGCGCTCGCTGAGGGTCAGGCGACCGAAGTCCAGGGCGACCGTGGTCGTGGTCTTCCCCTGCACTCCCTTGAGGTCGTCGACTCTCTCCGAGAGGCTCGTCATCTGCTCCTCGGTGGACAGCGGCGCGATCTCGGAGAGCGAGCCGATCAGAGTGGTCTTGCCGACGGCGAAGTGCCCGACGACCAGGATTTTCACCGCAGTCTGCTGTGCACCGCTGCGCACGTAGGCGTCCTCAGACAGAGAGAGCCTTGAGACCATCGAGCACCTCCTGAAGCAAGGCCTTGTTGGCGAGACGAGCCGAGGGCACCGGCGCACGGGTGACCAGATAGCCCCCCTCGGCGAGGGAACTGAGCAGCACCTTGACGACACCCAGAGGCAGCTGAGAATGGGCGGCGATCTCAGCGACCGAGAGGTAGCCGCTGGAGCACATCTCCAGGATCTGCTGCTCCTCGGGCGAGAGCCGCTGGGGACGCTGCTGATCATCGGTGGATGACGTGACGAGAGTGATGAGGGCGAACGCGCCCTCGTCGAGCAGGTCACGCCCACGGGTGATGACATAGGGCCGGACTAATTCTCCGGCCTCGGACACGAGCTCGGGCTCTGAACGGTCCGGATCCGTCATGAGATGACCGTGTCGGTGCGGCGGCCGGTCGACATGGCCTTGCCCAGTCGGCTGACCAGCTGCTGCATCCGATACGTGATGTCTCCCATGTCGACCTCGGCGGACGCGGCCACGGCGAGGTAGGAGCCACCTCCTGCGGCATTGAGGAACACCCAGCCACCGTCGAACTCGATGAGCGTCTGGCGCCAGGTCGTGCCGTCGTCACCACAGAAGAATCCGACGGACCGGCTGAGCGACTGCAGTCCGCTCACGGCGGCGGCCACCTTGTCGGCGTCGTCCCGGCCGATCTCCGCGGTGCGGGACATCTGCAGGCCGTCAGCAGAGATCAGGACCGCGTGCAGGGCATGGGGAATCGCCAGCGCGTCCTCGAGCATCCAGGACAGGTCGTCGCTCACGGGGCATCGAATCCTTCGTGTGTATCGGCAGGAGTGTCGCGTTCGGCGGCCGGTACCCCCGCACTTCGGCCGCTGAGAGTGCCGCGCTGAAATGCGCCCATGGCCGCCACCCGTGCCTCCGCCGACCGGGCCGGCGGCGCAGTCGCTTCATCGGGCTGGTTGTCCGGCACGAGTGCCATGGCGCGGCGCTTGTTCTGTCGCCGGGGCAGGTCGCCCGCTGTCGTCGCGGGAGCCGAACCGCTTTCCCCTGTACCTGCGTTGGCCCCTTGCGTTGCGGCGGGCCTCACGGGTTCCGGCATGTCGGTCAGCAACTCCTTCGGCACCATCACCACCGCTCGGACGCCGCCGTAGGGAGAAGTGCTGTCGATGGTGACCGTGAACCCGAAGCGCGCACACAGCGCACCGATCACCGCGAAACCGAACGCGGGAGGATTGCCGAGTTCGGCGACGCTCACCGCGGACCCACTGGACAGCAGAGCTGTGGCGGCCGTCTTCTCTTCCTCGCTCATCCCGACGCCTGCATCGTCGATCACGATGCACATGCCCTTGGGCACCGTCCGCACTTCGACGTCGACCATGGAGGACGGCGCCGAATAGCTGGTGGCGTTGTCGAGCAGTTCGGCCACCGTCAGCGCGACCGGCTCGACGGCGCGGCTGGTCACCGCGATGTCCACCCGCGAGGCGATGTCGATGCGCTGGTAGTGCCGGATACGGCCCTGAGCTGCGCGGATCACGTCGTAGATGGATGCCGCATCCCGCTGTCGGCCGAGCCACCCGCCGCAGAGCACGGCAATGGACTGTGCACGCCGGTTGAACTGCGAGTTCATGTGGTCGACGTCCAGCAGATCTCGCAGCACGGCCGAATCGCCGTACTTCTTCTGCAGCCCGGAGATGGCCCGCTGCTGTTCCGCCGCGAGGCCCTGAAGGGTCTGCATCGCAGACTTCAGTACGGTGTTGGTGGCGTTCTCCGCCTCTTCCTTTGCCTGTCGGACCACCTCGTCGTAGCCCCTGCGGAGCTCTGCGATGGTGGATTGGAGGTCTGCGTGGCTGCCCTGAAGTTCGGTCAGATCGCTTTCGAGTCCCCGCTTCTGACGGCGCAACGACTCACTCGTTTTTCGCTGGCGAACGACCACCATGGTGGCGACAGGGACGCCGGCAGCAAGCGCCCAGACCGTCGGATCCTGCAAAATTGTCATGTGACTCTCTTTGAGCGGCTGGAGTCCAGCTCTCGGAATCTATCCATGCGGACTCTCGACGTGGGCAGCCTTCACCACCCGGAGAGCCCCCTGGCTGTAGCCAAGCCGAGGAAAAAGTCCACGTGGCATGTGCCCGAGATTGTAACACCAAAGGATCATGACACTTTGTCAAGTACGCCACGCCGTAGCCGCGTTGGCGAAAAAGTCATGCTTAGGTCAGTGAAGAAGATGTGAGCGCGACGTGGAGACTCGCAGCAGCCGACCGCGCACTGAGTCGCCCAGCAGTGAGCGGTTTCCAACCTCACGCTGAGGTGTGGTGAAGGGCGAGGACGAAGATGGGCTTCACCACTTCCTCGGCCCGGCGGTAGGAGAGCCGGGCCCGGCCGGTCTCCGGGCATACGTCGAGCGTCGGCGTTTCGGCCGGGGCTTTGCGGTCGGTGAGGAACAGAGGGCCGCGGGTCCGGCGGGGCGATGAGGCGGGGCAGGAGCCGGGCGCTGCCGGACTGCCAGTGCATCCACTCGGTCGCCGCCCCGCCCTTGGCGGTGGTCTTCCCGCGTTTGTTCCGCGGGTGCAGGTCTTCCACGTTCAGGCACAGCGCCTCATCGGCCCGCGCGGCGGACGCGCACCAGCCGAACGCCTTGCGGGCGATGGGCAGCACCCGGTTGACGGTGTCGGCGTCCATCTCGTCCGCCCGCGCCGCCGCCAGTTCGGCCAGCACCTACGGGAGTGCCGGGGCGTCAATCGCGGTGACGGGGGAGACGGGCGGCTTCGCGCCCCGGCGGGCGGGCCTGGTCGACGCCGGTTCATCGGCGAGCATCCCCCCCCCGGTCGCCAGCGAGATCCGGTGGATCAGCGCGGAGGACTTAGCGATGCCCATGTCGGTGAGGTACCGCTCGTCCGCCGCGGTGTACGACGCAGGAGGGGCGGACATGGGTAGGATGCGGGCGCGCGGCAACTGCAACGCGCTCCCGCCACCGAGTTCGGTCACCGGTTCGATCGTCCCGCCCGTCCTGCCCGTCCCGCCCTTCCGGCACTGCCGCAGTAAAACCGGCGTTTACCGCGGTGCGCCACCAGCCGTCGCAGCAACTGCAGAACCGAACGTCACGTAGCGCGGCACGCCACCTGGCCGTAGCTACTACGAGGGTGCGGGCTCCCGGCTCCGGCCCTCAGCCCTTGCCGAAGTGCACCGCGGGGAAGGCGCCCGCTGCTCTGAGGGTTCCGGAGAAGCCGCCGGCCAGTTCGGTGAGGCGCGCGGTGGCTGCCGGGCCGAGGTGGTCGTACGGGGCGGCGTCGAGGCGGTCGGTGAGCATCTCGGCCTCGCCGCGCAGGGTCGCGCCCGTCTGCGTGAGGTTGCCTGCTTCGTCCAGCAGGCCGCGCTCGCGCAACTGGTCCCGGGTGGCGGCCCATTGCTGCGCGGACCACCCGCGGGTGCGCATGAACAGTGCTGATGTCGGGGCCTTGCCGGTGGCGTTGTGCAGGACCAGCGCCTCGATGCCGGACAGGCCGGCGACCGCCAGGGCGGCGAGGTGCCCGTCACCCCGGTGTTCGCGCAGCAGCGTCGCGGCGTGCCACAGGGCCAGGTGCGGTTCTTCGGGTACAGGGAGGTCGGCGTTGGCGGCGTAGAGCGGCCGTGCCTCTCGGCGGCAGGCTTCGGTGGCGTGCAGCGCCAGTTCGGCCGCCTCGGTCATTTCCGTGGACGTGAGGGTCTCCTTCCCGAGCATCCGCTGCAGCGTTCGGTCCGCGCCGCGGAGCCGTGCCGTGAGCACCGCCTCCGGCGTGGTGACGGTCCACGCGGCGGGGATGTACCGCTGCACATGCTCGTGGTTGAAGTTGTAGAACGTCGCTGTGACGGTGCCCGCATCGACGGCCCCGAGCGGTGCCGCGCGGCTGGCGAGGTAGACCATGGCTCCGCGCTCCAGCCCGAGCGCCGCGAGTTCGTCCGCCGGCTCCGGCGCGAAGTACACGGCTGTGTGCAGGGGGCTGATGGCGTTGTGGCAGTGGCGGCCTGTGCTCGCCTCGAAAGTGGTCATGCTGGGGCTCCGGTGTCGGTGATCATGTGTGGTCGTGCGGCCAGGTGGGCGAGGCGCATCAGGCTTCGCCCGTGGGTTCGTGGTGGGAGGACTCGGTCAGTCCGGCCGCGGTCTGGGTGAGGTGCTGGGTCAGGACCTCAGCCGCGGTGTCGGCGTCACGGGCGAGTGCGGCCTCCTCCAGTCGGCGATGTTCCAGGGCGCCGTCCCGGTCGGGGTTGCGGTGCGCCGACCAGCGGCGGGCCAGTTCGCTCGCGGTCCACAGCCGGTCGAAGGTCTCCAGCAGGACGAGGTTGCCGCACCCCTCCAGCAGGGTGCGGTGGAAGGTTCGGTGGGCTTCGGCCCATGCGTTGCTGTAGTGCTCGCCCTCCTGCGGTGCGTACGCCGGGGTGCGGGCCAGCCGGTGGTGGGCGGCTCGTACGCGGGCTTCCCAGTCGACGTCGCCGCGTTCGACGGACAGGCGCAGCATGACCGGTTCGATGGTCCGGCGGGCCTCCGCGACCTCCTGCCAGCGGCGGTCGGAGAAGGCCGGGACGGCGAAGCCGCGGTTGGGCAGCCGGTCGGCGAGGCCCTCGCCGACCACCCGCACGAGCGCCTCGCGGACGACGGCCAGGCTCACGCCCTGTTCTTTGGCGAGGTCCTGGGGCTTGAGGGCGTCACCGGGGGCGTGGTCCCCGCGCATGATCGCGTCCCGCAGGTGTGTGTAGACCTGCTCGGAGAGCATCTGTTTCCCCGCCGAGGGCGAGGTGTGGGTCTTCTGAGGCATGCCTACACAATAGACGATCGAGACGATAATCGATTATCGATGTTATGGTCGATCGCAGTGGTGAGTGAAACGACGGCGGTGCCTCCTGGGCCCCTGCGGCGGGACCGTCGGCCGTACCACCGCCACCCCACAGCACTGCACGGCATGAAAGGAACGACGCCATGAGCGCCAACGACCCCTTCGCCCGCCTCCCCGAGGCGGCCTCATTCACCGTTGTCAGCGCCACCGTCACAGACGGCGCTGCCTGGCCGATCGAGCAGTACTCCGGCCTCTCCGGCGTTCCCGGCGGGAAGGACGTCTCCCCGCAACTGTCCTGGAGCGGCGCCCCGGAAGGCACCAGGAGCTACGCCATCACCGTCTACGACCCCGACGCCCCCACCGGCTCCGGGTTCTGGCACTGGGCGGTCGCCGACATCCCCGCCACCGTCACCGAACTGCCCGAAGGTGCCGGCGACGACACCGGCTCGGGCCTGCCCGAGACCGCCTTCCAGCTGCCCAACGACGCCCGCGCGGCCCGCTTCATCGGCGCCGCTCCGCCGGCCGGACACGGCCCGCACCGCTACTTCACTGTGGTGCACGCCCTCGACGTCGACACCATCGGCGTCCCCGCCGACGCCACCCCCGCCGCCCTCGGCTTCACCATGGCCGGCCACATCCTCGGCCGCGCGGTCCTGACCGCCACCGCCGAGACTTCCGCCTGACAAACAGCCATGAGACCGGCCGTGCGTAATCGGGTGCGGATGCCCGTAACACGGCCGCCCTATACGACCTGCGTAAATCGGCGGATTACTCCGCCGAGTAGATCGTGACGGGTGACCTTGCCGCCTGGGTCTCCTGGGTCTGGGAGCGGTCGCAGCGGTACCGCTTGGTCGAGGGCGCGGTGTGGGCGACGGGCATTGCCGAACTGGCGTTGCTGGCCGCGAGTTGAACAGTCCTGCGCAACGACGAAGCTCCTGGTAGACGGGTTCTCGACCAAGATCACCCATGTCTGCCAGGAGCTTCGCGTGCTTGTCCACTCGTCCTCGATTGATCTGTCCAGCCGCACCTTGCGGTTCCTGACCGGGCAACTCGCAGCCAGGCGGCAGGAGATCGGGACACGCTGGCGGCGCCTTCCCGCGGCACGTCAGACCCTGCTCGCTCTGGCTCATCTGAGGTGCGGTGACACCTACGCCCATAGGGCGCCGGGCGTCACCGCTGTGCACGGGCTGTTCCCTGGACGTGGCCGCTGGACGGGTGAGGCCAGCCCTCTTGGCGTGTTGCGGCGGGCAGGAGGGGGTCGAGCAGCGGCGCCGCAGGCGGGGCGGAGGTGGTGAAGTGCGGGTGGAGGCTGCGGACGGCGTGTTCGTAGATGTGGGGCGGGATCGGATGTCGGTGCTCGATGTGGGCGTCGAGGCGGGCGTCGAAGTTCCAGAACCAGTCCGGTAGCGGGTGGCGAGAGGATCGGCGGCCGGTCACTTCTCGTACAGGCGGGTGCGGGCCCGGGTGAAGGGGGTGGGGCTTCTCAGGTAGGCCGTGGAGACGACGCTGGGGCGCGGGAGCTGGTGGTAGACGCAGGTGGTCTCGCCGGGGAATTCGCACCGGTAGCCGAGTGTGCGGCGCAGGGCCAGCCACAGGTCCCAGTCCTCGCAGTGCGTCATCTCCTCGTCGAACGGTAGGGTCGTGGCGGCGAAGTTCCGGGCGACCATGCCCGATCAACGCCGGCCGGGCAGTTTCTTCGAAACCCGGCTCGGTTGGCGGCAGTTGTAGCACCATCGCCTCATGCCGACCGGGGGAGCACAGCGAGATCGCGGCCGGCGCGGGGCGCTGGGAGCAGTCGCTGGCTGTGCGGTGTTGTCCTTGGCAGTGACATGGCGTGCCGGGCAGGCGTCACCGGACGTGGCCACGGTCGTTGCCCTGCCCTGGGCTATTTTTGGTGTGTGGCTGGCTCTTCGGGCCTGGCAGCGCACGCCTGAGGTGGATGTGGACAGGCTCGCGCAGGCTCTGGCGCAGGAATCGAAGTTGAGGTGCGGGGAACAACACCGGCAGCTGCTGGGTGAGCGGGCCCTGCTCATTGCTCCAATTGATCTTGCGTTTGATGTTGAAGGTGAACGCGGGACGATGATTCCGGTCGCCGGTCACGGGTGCATGAGCAGCATCACCGCGTTCTATCAGACCCTGCGCTCGCGCCAGTTGGTGATCACAGGGTCCCCGGGTGCGGGCAAGACCTTCATGGCCATCGAGCTCGTTTTGGGCTTGCTCACGTGCGATGACCGCAGCGCAGCCGATCCGGTCCCCGTCCGTCTCACCCTCACGGACTGGGACACCGAGACCGACTTCGGTACATGGCTCGCCCAGCGCATCGCCGCCGAGTACCGCGTTCCCCTGCACGGTGCGCGGGAGCTGGTCGCCGCGCGCCGCGTCATCCCCATCCTGGACGGGCTTGACGAAATGGATGCGGCAGCCGACCCGCACGCCGCCACTCCGCGTGCCATCGCAGCCGTCGAGGCGCTCAACTGCTATCTCGACGGTAAGAACGGGGCGCCGTTCGTGGTCACGTGCCGCTCCCAGCGCTACCGCGCGCTCGTCGCCGCCGGCCATGGCCTCTGCGAAGCCGACCGGATCCAGATATCACCGGTCACCGCCGGCCAGGCCCTGACCTATCTTTCCGAGCGGCGCAGGCATACGGCACGGCCGGACCCGTGGCCGGCACTTTTGAACACGTTGACCGCGGACGCGCCGCCGCCGAACTGGCTGTCCACGCCATGGCGGCTCACCATGGTTTCGACGGTGTACGCGCGAAACGGGGACCCCTGCGAATTGCTTGCCCGACACCGCGAGGGCGGCGTGGACGAGTATTTGCTGAACTTGTACGTTCCAGAGGCTGTCGCCCTGCACCCCTGCGCGCGGCAGGGCCGATACAGCGCGCAGGACACCGCCCGCTGGCTGACACACCTGGCCCGCTATCTCCATCAGAGCGGGAAACAGTCCATCGTCCTTTACGAACTGTGGGGCCTGAGCCGAGGAGGGAAGGCGCAAGCGCTCGCCGGCCTGGTGGGCATGGTCCTGGGGGCGCTGACGCTCCTGCTGCTCTTTTCCAGCGATCGCTCTGCCAATGCATACCTGGCTCATCGCTATGACATCCCCATCGCGGCCCTTGCAGGCGCCGGCCTGGGAGGATTCGCCGCATTCGATCCCTCAGGTCCTCGCGTGCTGCATTTCACGCGCGTCGGTCAACGATCTCAGGCCGTGGCGGCATGCAGAACGGCCCTGGGGTGGTGCCTGGTGGCGCTGATCGCCAATGCCTTGGCACTGGCCGCTTGCGTGTGGGCCTACGACCGCTGGCCGCTCCTGCATGAGGCGATACGACAGGAACTCGACGGCGCCGATTCGCCTCTGTGGCCCCACGGGGTGCTGCAGACAGTCGTCGGCCTCGTGCTGGGGGGTCCGCTGGTCGCCTTCCTGGCCGCGTGCCGCTACCTGCTCGTCAGCAGTGTGGCCGCCCGGGCGGGCAAGCGATTAACGGTGGCCGCCCTTCCGCGGTCCTCTTCCATAGAAGTGAGCGACCCGCGGGCGCCGTTGCGCCGTGTTTTGCTGACGGGAGCAGCTGTCCTGGCCGCTCTGGTTGCCCTCACCCTCCTGGCCGTCACCGTGTTCCCCCTCTGGGCCAGGCTCGCTGTGTGGCTGCCGCTCTACGTCCTGGGCTTGATAGCGCTGCCGGAATCCGCCCGCTGGTACGTGTGGTTTGTGACCTTCCGGTTGTGGGCGGGTGATCGACTACCCCTGCGGACCGGGGCGTTCTGCGACTGGGCATGCGAGACAGGACTGTTGCGTGTGTCCGGACACGCTTACGAATTTCGTCACCGTGAGCTGCAGGACTGGCTGGCGGCGCTGCCTGAACGGCCGCCGTCCGCTCACTGAAACACCAGCTGCGGGTCAAAATGCGGGCGCCGCAGGGCTGCGCCTCGGTGCCAACACCGCGTGCGCCTCAAGGGCGGGGCTGGGGCTGCGTGGCCGTGGAGCTTGTCCTTGCCCAGGTCCAGAGCGGCGAAAAGTGTTGAGGCGGAGACCCTAGGCATTATTGCTCTGGTCCACTGACCAGGCTCCGTGTACGTACCCGTGTCGCCTCTCCAGTAGAGGCCCAACTCGGGCGATGAGCGGCACCAACTCGGCGAGCTAGTTCTCGGTGACGTGGGGGTTCGCCTTGGCCAGATCCTTGATCAGCTTTGTCGCCGCTGACGCTGAGGCGCCCTGGACCCACAGGTGCGCGTACGAGCTCTCAGAAAGGCGCACCGCGACAAGCTGGAGCCGGAGCTCAAGGTCAGCCGCCGCACGGCCATGAGTCCCTAGAGCCCGTACAGTTCCATGCCTTTGTCTCGCAGGTAGTTGGTCATCCGGCTGAGTGTTACAGAGCAGAGGGCTTGGCCACCCGCGAATTCATGCTGCTGGTACAGCGAGATGTTCCAACGTGTGGAATACCAGCTGACTTGGCAGCGCGTGATGCGAAAAGAGTCCAGGTGAGCAGGCTCGTACGGGGGTCGGCTCACTGGATTGTGGGCGTGGGGTGGTGGTCGGAGGCCCAGGAGGCGAGGATGCGAAGCCCGTCGTGGGTGGGGGACCCGATTTCGGCGGTCCATACGACGAGTTGCTGGTCGGGGTCGGTGCTGGCGGTGAGGGTGTCCCAGTCCAGTGACAGTTCGCCGGCGACGGGGTGGAGGAGGGTCTTGGTGCCGACGCTGAGGGTGGCGACGTGGTGGGCGGCCCACCAGGTGCGGAAGTCCTCGTCCTGAACGCAGAGTTCACCGACCAAGGCGGTCAGCCGCGGGTCGTCAGGATATTTCGCCGCTTCCATTCGTAGCTGTGCAACAGCCATGCGGGCCACGCTTTTCCAGTCGGCGTAAAGATTTCGCATGGCCGGGTCAGCGAAAAGGATGCGCACATAGTTTCGGTGCTTTTCCGGAACGGCTGCGAAATCGGTGACCAGAGCGGCAGCGAGGGGGTTCCACGCGAGGACATCCATGCGGCGGCCCATGACGATGGCTGGGGTAGCCGTGAGGTCGTCCAAGAGGCGGCGCAGCTGCGGCTGGACCTTCTGACGGGCCCGGCGGCGCGGCTTGGCCGTCTCCTTTCCAGCCAAGCCAAACAGGTATCGGCGCTGGTCTTCGTCCAGGTCGAGGGCCTGGGCCACCGATTCGAGCACGGGGGCAGAGGCGGGCAGGCGGCCCTGCTCGAGGCGGGTGTAGTAGTCCGTTGAGATGGAGGACAGCTGCGCGACCTCTTCGCGGCGCAGGCCCGCCACCCGGCGCTTGCCGGCACTGTCAGGCAGGCCGACGTCCCGAGGGGTCAGCTCGGAGCGACGCGCCTTGAGGAACTCTCCCAGCTCGTGCGGATGCGGTGAGGAAGCCATATTTCCAGTGTGGCAGTGAATACGCCGACCATGAGGGGGAGGAATCCTTCCCAGGAAGCTTTCCTCCCAGGAAAACACTCTCCTCTGCACGTATGCAGGTATGCGTGTCAGCGTGGAATTCGGCATGACAGCAGGTCACCGAAAAGGGAGCGAAGATCATGACGGAGACGCAGTCCGCGGCACAGCAGGCCATCGGCGACATCACGCCCAAGCTGGCCGACCTCACCGACGAGGTGCTGTTCGGAGACGTGTGGGAGCGCGACGGTCTGTCCCCGCGCGACCGCAGCCTGATCACCGTCACTGCTCTCATCGCTCTGTACCGCTCCGACCAGCTCGGCTTCCATCTACAGCTCGCCCTGGACAACGGGCTGAGCAGGGATGAGTTGAGCGAGGCCATCACCCACCTGGCCTTCTACGCCGGATGGCCCAACGCGATGGGTGCCGCTGCCCAGCTCAAGGCGATCCTCGCCGACGCCGCATAGCCGCGGTACCGGTCCGGTCCAGCCGGCCGCGGCAAGCCCGCAGCGGCTGGGCAGCACCACCAGAACTGTAATGATCAAGGAGACATCCGATATGGCCACACAGGGATTCGAGCAGATCTTCCCGCTCGGCGAGACGAATGACGCCTACGCCGAGAACTTCATCGGGCAGAGCTACCTGGCTCCCTTGGCCGGGGGGAGCGTCCCGGTCAGCAATGTGTCGTTCGAGCCGGGCTGCCGAAACAACTGGCACATCCACCACGGGACTGGTGGCGGCGGGGATCAGATCCTGCTGTGCACGGCCGGCAGCGGCTGGTACCAGGCGGAAGGACAGGCCCCGGTGAGCATGGAACCGGGCACCACGGTTCGTGTCCCGGCGGGCACCAAGCACTGGCACGGCGCGAAAGCCGACGCGTGGTTCTCCCACGTCGCCTTCATCACGCCGGGAGAAAACGTGAGCAACGAGTGGCTGGAGCCGGTCACCGACGAGGTGTACGGCCGGCTGCCGAAAAGCGGAGAGAACGCATGAGCATCCTGAACGAGACCTACACCCTGTCCCACGGCGTCGAGATACCTAAGCTCGGCCTGGGCACGTGGTTCATCGACGAAGACCAGGCACCCGGCGTCGTGCGCGCGGCGATCGAGGCCGGCTACCGCAACATCGACACCGCGCAGGCGTACGGCAACGAGCACGGAGTGGGCGAAGGTATCCGCACCAGCGGTGTGGCGCGCGAAGATCTGTTCGTGTCGACGAAGCTGGCCGCCGAGATCAAGGACTACGACGCCGCGGCCGCGGCGATCGACGGATCGCTGGCGAAGCTGGACATCGGCTACGTCGACCTGATGCTGATCCATGCGCCGCAGCCGTGGGACGACTTTCGTGAAGGTGACTACACCGAGGGCAACCGCCAGGCGTGGCGCGCGCTGGAGGACGCCCACAAGGCGGGGAAGATCCGCGCGATCGGGGTGTCGAACTTCCTGCAGTCCGACCTGGACAACATCCTCGTCCACGGGAACGTGGCACCGCACGTGAACCAGGTGCTCCTGCACGCGGGGAACACCCCGGCCGAGCTGCTGGCCTTCTGCGAGGACCGCGACATCCTCGTGCAGGCGTACTCGCCGATCGCCCACGGCACGCTCCTCGACAGCCGCCGCATCACCGAGATCGCCGAGAAGTACGAGGTGAGCGTCCCACAGCTGTGCATCCGCTACGCCTTGCAGCTGGGCACCCAGCCGCTGCCGAAGACGGCGAATCCCGCCCATATGCGCGCCAACGCCGACGTCTACTTCGAGATCTCCGAAGCGGACATGGCCGAGCTGCGCACGCTGGACGAGCGGGACTACGGCGAGCACGCCGCCTTCCCCGTCTACAGCGGCAAGTAGCCCGCAACCTGGCCGGACGCCTCGCACCGTGTGCGGCCGGCCAGGTAGCACGCCACCGCCACGGGTGGCCACGCACGAACCGACGGAGCACCGACATGACGGACACGATGAAAGCACTGCTGCTGACTGCTGCCCTGTGCTGGGAGCCATTCCAGCAGCCGGACGACGGAACGAATTTCCTGCCGGATCCCGCAGGTGGCCCTGGGCTGGTGTGCGCGGTCTGCCGGTGCAGGCGGCGCAGCGGCTGCCAGCGCGCCCACCGCTCGACGATCCGCCAAGTCCAGCTGGCACCTGCCGGTTCTGACTCGGCGGCCCGCCACCCTCACGAGCGGCGGGCCGCAGCGCCTCCCTTGCGCTGACGACCGTGTGCTGCTGCGTCCCGGATCTCCTCGGTGGCCGCTCGGAAAGCAGGGGCGGCGTGAGCGAAGTAGTCGAAGAGAATGGCGCGTTGGTCTGGCGTGTATAGGTCGAGAACCTCGGCGATCTGGCGCCGGGCAGGCCCGATCACCTTCTCGATCTGGTCGAGTGAGTCGGCCACCGGCTCGACGATGACCTTGCGTCGATCATCCGGATCGGCGGCCCGGCGGACGAATCCGGCTCGCTCCAGGCGGTCGATCAGGCGAGTGGTCGCCCCGGTGGTGAGACCGGTGCGTGCGGCCAGTTCTCCCGAGGTGAGCGTGCCTTCCAAAGCGATCTGGCTGAGCGCATACCACTCGGAGGCGCTGAGCCCTACCGCTTCCGCCCCGGCCATGCCGTGGAGTCCCACTGCGTCGAGGTACTGACGGAAGGCCAAGTGCTCGTCTGCCGGCGTCGGGTCTGCCATGTCCCTGGGTGCCCCTTGCGTAAATAGCTGCACATGTGCAGATACTGTCTACCTGCAATATCTGTACCAGTGTAACTACCTGGAGAATCTATGCCCACCACGGACGACCGGAATGCCGTCACCACGGTGATCGCCTCACTCATCGACGCCTGGCGACGCCACGACGCCGACACGTACGGTGCGCAGTTCACGCAGGACGCCACCTACGTCACCTTCGTCGGCACGTATTACCAGGGCCGCCGCGACATCACCGACAGCCACCGCACGCTGTTCGCCAAATTCCTCAAGGGCACACAGCTCGCCGACGAGATCCTGGACGTCCGCTTCTACGGTCCGGACACCGCCGTGATCACCGGCCGCGGCGACAGCTACAAGGGCAGCAAGCCCAAGAAACTGACCAAGGTCCAGACCTACACCCTGGTCCGGGAGCAGGACGGCCAGTGGCGCATCGCGGCCTTCCATAACACCAAGCGCAAGCCGCTCATGGAGGCCATCTCCTTCAAGGCCGCGCCCGCTCTCGTCCCGGCATCCCAGAAGTGACCGGTGAAGCTGCAGAAAGCCCTCCATGGGCAGGCGTCAGCGCACTCACGCCGCTCTCATCAACCACTGACGCATCACCGACAGCGCGCAGCGTCACCACGCAGGGCATACCCCGGACAGCGGTTCGTCCCACGCCCAAATGTCATTTCTCGGCTCTGGCACAGATCTTGGGGAGTCGTCGCGGAGCGTCACCGCGGCGATTGCAAGGACCCAGACTCACGTGAGACGGCGTACGCCTTCCTGCCTTGCAGCAGGAAGTGACGCTCCGTCAGATCTGTGCTCGACTTCTCCGGTGACCGCGGTGAGCGGTGACGGTGCTGGTCATGCAGGCCGACGCAGGGTTCTGCAGCCAACCCTGATCACTTCAGCGAGTGTGGTGGGCTGAGAAGATCGCCGCGAGGCCACAGATTCCGTCGAGACCGCGAAGGACAGGGATGTCGAGGAGACTGCCCATAGGCCGGGCCGAGGAGCGACTTCAACATGAGCTGAGCCGTGGGCAGCAGCCCCTGGCCGAACTGGACTTGGACGAGGTGTGGCTCAGGTTCGTACGCTTCGGCTCCCAACGATTCGACACCGCGGACACGCCGGACGCTGATGGCCTTCTCTTCCAGTACGGGACTCACGCCTTCGAGGGACCACCCGTCTTCACGCTGGACCTTGCCCGGCAGTTCGAGATCAATGACGCTTCCGGCGAGCATGATCATTACATCCAGCTCCACTGCGAACTTCGATACGACCCCGTCCCTCAGCTTCGGGACCTGGGGCACTTCGAGTCCTGGTTCTTCTACGACACGGACGACGAACTCGACCGCTGGGCCGACGGCCTTGGCCGCCAAGAATTCTGGACAGTCATCCGCCACTCCCATCCCCAGCAGATCAGGATCTACCAAGAACAAGTGTGAGCTCAGCTGCGGAGCGATCTGCCCGATGACGCTCCGCGACGGCTCCCCAAGATCTGTGCCGGAGCCGGTTCTCGTGAACAAAGCCACTTCAACGAGATCGGCCTGGCCTGCTTGGCCCCTCAGCGGGCGGGGGGCGTCCCCGCCTGCTCACCCCTGGCGACAAGGACTTCGTCATCCTGACGGCCACCACCCGCCCCACCAGGCTCGGCCAGCCCTTCACCCGCTGGTCGATCCGCAAACTCGCCGCCTACCTGCGGGAAGTGCACGGACGTGTCATCCGCATCGGCCGTGAAGCCTTACGGTGCCTGCTCCGGCGCCGCGGCATCACCTTCCAGCGCACCAAGACATGGAAGGAATCGCCCGACCCTCATCGCGACGCCAAGCTCGACCGGATCGAGCAGGTTCTGGACCGCTTTCCGGACCAGGTCTTCGCCTTCGACGAGTTCGGGCCGTTGGGGATCCGGCCCACCGCAGGCTCCTGCTGGGCGAAGCGGGGCAAGCCAAACCGGCTGCCGGCGACCTACCCCGCCGCACCCACGGCGTCACCTACTTCCACGGCTGCTACTCCGTGGGCGACGACCGCCTGCGGGGCGTCAACCGCCACCGCAAGGGCACCGCCGACACCCTGGCCGCGCTCAAGTCGAGTCGTGCCGCCCGACCCGACGGCGCCCCGATCTACATCATCTTGGACAACCTCTCCGCCCACACCGGCCCCGACATCCGCCGCTGGGCGAAGAAGAACAAGGTCGAGCTGTGCTTCACCCCGACCTACGCATCCCTGGTCAACTCGATCGAGGCCCACTTCGGCCCGCTGCGGCAGTTCGCCCTGGCCAACTCCCACCACCGCAGCCACCCCACGCAAACCCAGGCACTGCACCGCTAGCTGCGCCGGCGCAACGCCAACGCCCGCAACCCCGACGTACTTGCTGCCCAACGTAAGGAACGCGCGCGCATCCGCAGCGAGAAGGGCATGCGCTGGGGCGGACGCCCCCTCAAAGCCGCAGCCTGACCGACCCGCGAACCGCAGCCCCGGAGTGCCGAAGGGGACAAGTTCACGAGAAGGACAGCGAGAGAAGGACGACTCAGGAGGCGGACGGCTTGATTTCCCCCGCGAAGACGATGACCTGGTCGATGAGGCTCCGCCGCAGATGGACGACGTCCGTTCCCGCCAGGCGGGGGCCTCCATCCGGCGTGGTGAAGACCCACTGGTACCGGGCCCACTCGTCAGGCATGTCCACCGCTGAGCAGCGCACCATCGTGCCGGTCCCCGCCGGGTGGCGCCGGATGTCCAGCACGAACCGCTCGACCGCCGCGATTCCTTCGCTGCGACCCAACGGCCCCCAGAAGACCACGTCTGAGGTCAGGGCCTGGGAAAGTAGGGCAGTCACATAGCTGTCGTCCGAGGCGTTGAACGCGGAGATGAACGTGTCGATCGCGGAGCGTGCCGTCTCTTCCTGCATGCCCCAGTAATACCAGCCGTTGCGTGTGCGCTCGTCCCGCGAGCCGCCTTCCGATCACACTGGACCATCCCGGTCGCAGCACCAGTGGGGGAGCGGGGCCGCTTCCATGTCCAGCGACGGTCGGGCCATGTGACGCCGCAAGATCCGACCCCACGCCTTCGTGCGGATGACCGAACTAGAACCGCGGAGTTGGTGGCCAATGGGGCAGCTGGTGGTGCGGGCGAACTCGGCGGAACGTACCTCAAGTTCGGCAAGCTCACAGCTGATGCTTCAAGATCTCGTGTGCTGCCGGCCGGAGGCCGACACACGCTCGCAGGGAGTGCGGCTGGGCTGTCACGACGACGGCAGAGCCCCGTCCGTCGGGTGACCGGGTGACCGGGGGGGGGCCACGCCGGTCTTCCTCCGGGGAGAGGGGACCGGGAACCCCAGGCGGGCATGCGCAGGACCAGTGTGGGGGTGCCCAGGGCGGAAGCGGGCTTCGGGCCTGCGTAGTTCTAACGTGGGAGCGTCGGGGCTGGAGGCAGAAGGAGTGCCTTCGTACGACGCATCGGACGCGCAACGGAGCACAGTTGCGGCGCCTGATCCTCCAACTCGTGGTCCACGTGGGGTGGTTGTTTTCGCGTCGTGTCGCCTTGAACGGGGGTGGGTACGGCTCGGGCAGCGACGGTTGAAGGGGGCGGCGGGATAGGGAAAGCCAGCCGGGGCAAACGTGGTCGTTCTCGAGAAGCGGCAGGCCATTGGACGGCTGCGGCTGCCGCCCGCAAAGCGCACCGAGCCCGCACCGACACGCTGCGGCTGCTCGCGGGCAACAGCCTGGTCCACACCATGGTGGCGTCGAACGTGAACAACGTGATGGCAGAGATGACCACGGTCCTGATGAACAGCGACGCGCCCGAGGTCAGCTGGAGGCCGCCCTCGCCATCGTGCGCGGCATGCAGGGACCGTTGGGCGCAGGAAGGCAGGACCTCCGTTGCAGCACTAGGGTTGCCAAGCCAGCTCGTCTGCCCTGGGGGTCCTATTGTCGCAGTTCTAGTGCGAAGTTCATCGCCCCAGGTCAGGAAGGCACTTTCGGGTTTCTGCCCCATCAGCCGCAAACCAGGTGAAACGGCGAGGCTAGGGGCTTCGTCGGCACGGTTCGCCATTTCCGTGGACGGACCTGTCGGTGGCCAAGTAGCGTATGGCTCCGGACCACGCCGCGTGAGGCGAACGGAAGGAGGCGAGTGCCGTGCAGTTCTCAACCATCCAGCGCTCCCTCCCTGCTACCCCGGTGTGGCACCTCTGATTCGACCGGGAGCGCTCCTGCCGTACGCATCCCGGAGGAACCCATGACCGATACGGTCATCCGCGCGCTCGCCGAGAGCGACGCCCATCTGTTCGACGCGCACCCCGACCCATTGAACGCCCGTGCCGCGCACCAGCGGACCACGCACCGCCCCCACTGGAAGCGGGTGGCCCTGCGCGACGGCGCCGTCGTCGCCCGCGGCGCCTGGTGGGGCGGTCCCGATGACGAGGAACCCATCAACCTCAACTGGTTCGACGTCGCCGAGGGCGAGGTCGAGGCGGGGGCCGAACTCCTGCGCTCCGCCCCGTGGCGGGTCGAACTCGAGCTCAACCTGCCCGGCGACTGGCGCGAGCACCCCGCCCTGGCCGCGGCCGCCGAGACTCGCTTCGCCGCCGCCCGGGCCGCCGGCTACGAGCTTCTGGTGGAACGCTTCCTGTACCGCTGGACCCCGGAACGCGGGCTGCCCGAGCGGCCCGGACGCCTCGTCTTCGGCCCCGAAGCCGACGACGCGCTCTTCTTCGACGCGCTGCGCCGCATCCACGCGGCCACGCTGGACGCCCACGCGCTGAAGGCCATCGAGGAGGGCGGCCTCGACCAGGCCGCGCGGGAAGAACTGGAATTCTTCCACTGGTGCCCGTCCCCGCGGGAATGGTGGCAGCTCGCCCGCACCCCGGAAGGCGAACTGGCCGGCATCCACATCCCGGCGCACAACCCCTCCGGACCGACCATCGGTTTCATCGGCGTCCTGCCGGAGCATCGCGGCCATGGTTACGCCTACGACCTCCTCGCCGAGTGCACCCACTTCCTGGTGGAACAGGGCGCGGAGGTCGTCACCGGCGCCACGGACCGGGGCAACTTCCCGATGGCCGCGAACTTCACCAAGGCCGGTTTCCCCGTGGTGCGCGAACGAATCAACTTCCGCCCCCTTGCCCGGGCCGCCTCCAGTGCCCGCTGACATCACCGGCTGACACCAACAGTGGCGGTCGTGGGCGACCACTGGCGAACCTGCACGGCAGCCGTAGTCCTATCGATCGTGAGGGCGGTTCTGGACGAACAGGTTGCCTGGGCAGGTGATTTCGGCCGGTTGGGCGCAGGAAGACAGGACCTCCTGTGCAGCACGGGGGTTGCGAAGCCAATTCGTCGAGCAATGCTCATGACCTGTGGATCAGTGTCGGGGACGCAACGCGAAGGGCGTACCTTCCCGAATGATCCTGTGATGGTCATCGAGTGGTCCGACGTTGGTGCGTCGGTAGGGAAGGCACGCCCGTGCTCACGGTAGTCAATGCTGACGGCTCCACGCCAAACGGCTCCCTGATCGACGAGATCCTCCGCGAGGGCGCCCGGCGGATGCTGACCGCCGCCCTGGAAGATGAAGTCAACAGCTACATATCCTTTGCAACCGTCCGCCTGCGCACCAAGGTTCCGCCCAGGCCCGGGCCGTGAATGCACCCCACCTCGTCGCCCTCGTCCGCACCGGAGCCCGCTTCGAACGCGGTCGCCTGGTTGAACGCCCCGGCGAGGATGCCGCCTAGCGTGCGGTGCTGATCGGTGCGGCCGGAGTGTCGTGCCCACCTGTCTGGGCGACGAGGGATCGGAAGGAGTCCAGGTCTCCGATGACCTCTTCGACGCGGTTCCTCTGCTGGTACATGCTGTAGTAGCGGGCGCCGATGGCGTCAGGGTCGGCCTCGCCGCCACCGGAGATGACCCCGGAAGCGATCGTCACCGTGCCCGCGTAGATTCCCTGCTGCTTGAGTTCGGCGTGAAGGGTGTGTGCCCAGTTCCGCAAGCCGGCCATGGCCATGCCCACGTTGGCCAGAAAGGGTGCGGGGACCGTCGAGGAGACGCCGGTGGTGAGCAACAGGGTGCCGTCGCCTCGGGCCAGCATCTCCGGCAGCACCTGGCCTACGGCCGTCACCGCGCCCAGCACATGCAGCTCGAACTGCGCGGAGGCGGAGTCGGCCGTGGTCTGTGCGGCGTGGGTGATCGGTCCGGTCGGGCTGGGACTGTATTCGAGCACGTCGATCGGTCCCAGCCTGTCCCTCGCCGCAGCGAGGGCAGTGGTGAGCGCGTCACGATCGCGGATATCGGCAGGAAACGCGGCAGCGGTGATGCCCAGCTCGGCCAGCTCACCGACCAGGGTGTCCAGCTTCCCCTCGGTACGGGCGATCAACCCGACCTGGAACCCCTGGAGGCCGAACGCGCGGGCCACCCCCATCCCCAGCCCCGGACCGGCACCGACAATAACGAGCGTCTTCACCACGACAGATCCTCTCCGATCACCGCGATCGGACCGGTGCTACCTAGCCCCGGCGCCGGTCACTTACTGTCTGTTCGTGGCCCCATGATTTGTTACTAGGATGGCCGCAGCAAGACGGCACATTTATGTCAGTGACGCACACGGAGGTAACCGTTGGCGCCCCGCAGGAACACCTCCCCGGCCCCGCAGCACCGCGACTCCATGCAACCCCCGGCAGCAGACATCGGCCGCGAGCCGGACGAGGAAGCGTGCCGGCAGGTGCTCCAGATCCTCGGGCTGATCGGCAACAAGTGGAGCATCCTGATCATCGGGCAACTCCGCGACCGCACCCTGCGGTTCGGCGAACTACACCGCACCGTCAACGGCATCTCCCAGCGCATGCTCACCCTGACACTGCGGCAACTCGAACGCGACGGCCTGCTGACCCGCACCGTCCACCCCAGCGTTCCCCCACGCGTGGACTACACGCTCACCGAACTCGGCGCGACACTCCTGGATTCCGTCATCGCTCTCGGAGCATGGGCCACCACACACCGCCACGAGATCAACAACAACCGACACTGCTACGACGCCGCACACCCAACGCGAACACCGTCCTGAAGACCCTACTCAATCAGCATTCCCGACTCTGTTGGCGCCGTCGGCGATTCATAGGGCGTGCTGCCATGCCTACCGCGGGGTAGGCGAACCCGCGCTGACCGTGGTCCACCAGCTGCACCGCTCTGACGATGCGCGGCAAGGCTTCTGCCAACGCGCAGTTGAAGGCCAGCCCGATGGCCGCCGTACCGAGTCGCGGCTCGCCGCGTTCGTACGCGGCGTTCCACTCGGCGGGGGGTCGTCGAGGCTCAGCAGACCCTCGCCGCTCTCCCAGCTCCACTCGGATGGCACGACCGGCGCTCCTTCATGTCAGCGTCGTCGACGCAGGGCCTTCCATACGTCTTCGACCGTCTCCCCGGACCGAAGCCACCAGCTCTCTAGCTTGTTGCGGATCCCTGATGCGACCTTCCACCATTTGAACCGCGGAGACAGCTGCCGGAACGGCACGAAGGTCAGGGTGTCCTTGATGGCGTACTCGGCGATGCTTTTGGGGCCCTCCGCGCCCAGCGCGGCGTACAGTTCGGGGGTCAATCGGCCATTGAGTCGCGCCGCGGCACCGACTGCGGTGAACGCGAATCCGCGCTGATCGAGATCCGGCAACTGCATCGCCCTGACGATCCGAGGTGATGCCTGCTCCAGCGAGCAGTTGAAGGCCAGCCCGATCACCGCCGAACCGAGTGGCCACTCACCTCGCTCAAAGGCGGCGTCAACCTCTGCGGGGTCGTCGATATGCGACACGCCCTCGCCGCTTTCCCAGTCCCACTTGGACGGCATCGACTCTCCTCCATCGGAAATCAGTCGCACGGTGGCGGGCGTACCTTCTGCTTCTTGGGGTTGTTGATCATTGATGATCTTGCCGTTTCTTGTCGGTTGTGTACTCGTGCCTGTCAAGAACCACGATCTCGTTGTTGACGTGATCCACGCCCAGGCGCCGGAATTTGGCAGGGTTGTTCGGGTCGCCCAGCGGGATGGATCGGACCAGTGCAGCCTGGCCGTTCGCGGGAGCGCGGCCGCTCTGGCCCTTGGCTGACCCGCTACTGCCCGAACCATGCTTGTCGTACGTCGAGTCGTCGTAGATGCGGGATGCTGCCGGTGGCGGTCGTCCGGTGGGTCGGGGAGTTCGTCATGGATGCGCCTCCTGGGGCAGGGGGCATGTCGCGGCCGGTTGCCAGGGTGTTCATCGGTCTGGTTGCTTCGTGTAGTTGTAGACGGTCGCCCGGGAGACGCCGAGTTGGTCGGCGATGAGTTGTGCGGAGCTGCGGGTCTCGAAGAAGCCCTCGCTGTGTAGTCGGCGTACCAGCTCGCGTTTCTGGCCACGGTTCAGGCCGCGCGGTGTGCTGGAGCGCTGCGCCGCGAAGGAGTCGATGGCCGAGCGGAGTTCGCGTCCGGTGCGGGCACGCAGCGTCTCCAGGGTCTCGCCCTGGTGTTCGGTGTCGGGGGCGACGAGGTTGGCGAGGGTCAAGGCCAGCGGAGACAGCGTGCTGACGTCCAGGTTCAGGCACAGCGCCGCGACGTACCGTCCCTCGGCGTTCTTGATGCCGATCGAAGTGCTCTTGGCCGGGCGCCCGTCGGGGAACTGATTGCTGTAGTTCTGAATAACGCTGGGATAGTCAGGGTCCGCGATGCGGCGTAGGCCCAGTTCGGTGGCGGAGTCGCCGATCTGCCGTCCGGACAGGTTGTTCTCGATGGTGCGGATGGCGTTGTCGGGGCGGCGCAGATCGTGCAGGACGACCTCGCACAGACCGGGAAACATGCGGCCGAGGGCGACAGCAATGCGCTCGGCCTCACGCACGAGGTGCTCGTCTTCCGGTACGAAGCGCTCGTCTTTTGGTACGACGGGCTGGTTGGCGCGTTCGTCATCTGGCCGACCGGTGGAGTGGGTCATCGCGTGCTGCTCGATTCCTGGGCATCGTTACCGTGTCCGGCGAACACCGCGGCCATCTTTTCGGCGGACTTCAGTCCCGCACCGGTGAGCACGACCACGGTCGTCTCGTCCGGAGCGATCTCCCCGGTTGCGATGAAGTGATCGAGAGTCGCCGCGGCGACGCTGCTGGTCGGTTCGGCGTACAGGCCGCGCGCGCTCAGGGCTCGGACCGCGGCGTGAATCTCCGCCTCGGGGACGGCGTAGGCGGCGCCGTCGGAACGGCGGATGGCCTCTACCGCCTCGGGCAACCGGACCGGGTGGGCGATGGACGCGCCCTCGGCGATCGTCGGCACCCGCTCGCCGTGGCCAGCCGGGTCGATGCCGTTGAACGTGTCGGCGATGGTCGCCCAGTGCTCGGGCTGTCCGACGAACAGGCGCGGGCGCTTGTCGATCTGGTCGGCGACGAGCAGTTCACTGAACGCAAGATCGCACCCGATGACGTTGCTACCGGCCCCGGCCACGAGGACTACGTTGTCCGGTGCGGTGAAGCCGAGGGACTCCCACATCTCGTAGGCGATGGTCTTGGTGCCCTGGATGAACATGGGGTGCCAGTTGTGGCTGGCGTAGGGGATCTGCTCCGACTGCCGGATCGCCTCGTCGGAGACTTCGTCGCGTGTCCCGCCCACGAGCTCGACCTCGGCTCCGTAGGCGCGGGCCTGGAGGATCTTGGCCGCCGAGGTGGCGGCGGGAACGATGATCTTGGCGCGGATTCCGGCCGCGGCGGCGTAGGCGGCCACCGCGGAACCGCCGTTGCCCGAACTGTCCTCCAATACGCGCTCGGCGCCGTGGGCCGCGAGGTGCGACATCATCACCGATACGCCCCGGTCCTTGAAGCTGGAGGTCGGGTTGAACCACTCCAGCTTGAAGTGGACGCGTCGGCCGGCCCAGTCGACCGGAACCATCGGCGTACACCCTTCGCCCAGGCTCACCCGGCGGACGGCCGAGACGGGCAGGGCCGCGTGGTAACGCCACAGGGACCGATCGGCGGTGTCGATCTGCTCGGGACGAAGGCCCCGCAGTGCATCGACGGCCAAGGGACTGCCATCCTCGCCGCGCCAGCGGGGATCGTCCAGGGAGTAGAGCTTTCCGGAACGGTCGTACAGGGCAGGGAGGGGGAGGGCTGACTGCTGTGCGGCGTTCATGGGCGGTTCCGGCTTCTACTCGCTCCGAGTTGCTGTCGTGTCGCTGGGGCACGCGTCCCAGCAGGCAGCCTTCCTTCCATCTATCCATTCATCTTAGACGGCTTATCCAGAAATCAACGTGAAGTCTAACCGCTGCGGGGTGATGAAAGAACGTGGCGTGTCGCATGGTTGGCACGTGCGGCCCTGGCTGTCTCGAGGCACCGCCACTCAAGGAGGCATCCGGGCCGGATACCTCGACTCAAGTGATCTCTCTGGACGTTAGGTGTCCGCGGCGGGGTTCGCCGTCAGCTCAGCTCGCCCTCAGTTGGTGCGGCCCTGTTCGACGATGCGGGCCAGATCGCCGGCCACTCGAATGCGGAACGCGTCCGCAATCCCCCTGGCTGCAGTACCGACTCGCTCCCGCATTGCCTGCAATGCGGTCCAGTCCCCAGGAGATGGCCCAGGGTGGCTGAGGAACTCACGCAGGGCTGCTTGGATTTCGATCTCTGCAGTGCCGGCCACACCCACACTGCGGCGGTGACGGTGCAGGTCTGGGACGGGGACCCGCCCGTGGAGGATGACGCGGCGTGGGATGTGCGGGGCGAGGTGGGGTTTGACTTGGTGAGCGGTGATGTCGCCGTGTGGACACCCTCGTTGGGACGCACCGACGACCTGATCGAGCTCGGCAGGAAAGGCCTGTGGCGGGTGCGCGCGCACTGCACCGGTCGTTCCGAGCTTGTTGAGCTGCGGGAGTCACAGGAGCGGGTCGCTGGGGTGGAGTGCTATCTGGTGCAGTTCTTCCCCGTGGGCTGACCCGAGGTTGGGGGCGGCCGCCGTGCGTCGGCCGCCCCCAACGCCGTCAGGATGTGATCTTCACGAGGAACGCGTCGTCCTTGGTGTCGGCGAGCATCCTGTTCTTGGCGTAGAAGCTCTTGAGCAGGAGTCCGGCGTCACGGTTGTGGGCGGCCTTGAGCGGCTTGGACGAGAAGTTGAACTTCTCGGCTTCCGCGGCTGGTGGTGTTGCCTGCGTCGGTGGCACAGGTGTCGGAGCCGAGGCCGCCGTTGGCGATGTCGCTGCTCGCTCCGTCCTGGACGTCGATGTTGTCGTTGCCCAGGGCGCCGCTCATGGTATCGGTGCCGATGCCGCCGTAGATGGTGTCGTTGCCGTTGTCGAACAGGTAGCGCAGGCTGCCGAGGAGGGTCTCGCCGTAGTTGGTGTCGTTGCCGGGCCCGCCGATCAGGATGTCGGCTCCGTTGCCGCCGTTGCCGCCGTCGATGGTGTCGTCGCCAGGCCCTCCGGAGATGGTGTCGCCGACCACAGCAGTTCCATCGGATTGAGTTCGGGTGCGTAGGCCGGCAGCCGCTCCAGCGTCCGCCAGCCCTGCAACTGAGCGCTGCGGTTGGTCCGTTCGGTCGTCCGGGTGCCAGCCAGGCCCTGCATGAGCTGCACGTTCGCAGCGGTCAAAGTCTCGACGTCTGTCACAGTGCGCCACTGTGTCAGGGCGCCGGAAAGCGATCGAACCGCCTTGTCGGCGCTGGGGGGAGCGGCGACACCAGGACACTCCGCGGCGCCCGGAACCTGAGCCCCGATCGCCGACCAGCGTCCCTCTCTCGGGCCCCGCCACGTCAGACAGGGGCCCGAGCGAGGGACGCTACGCTCCCGCGGGAGGGCGCGTCAGCCGGACGTTGCCCGCTCCAACGGCAGCTCAGTGACCTTCACCGGCTCGGTCCCGGCCGCACTGTGCCGCGCCGACCAGTTCTCCAGCGCCGTCCCGCACGCGTGGTCGAGGTGGTGCAGGCCCGAGAGATCCAGCCGGATGGGACGGTCTTGAGGCAGCGCCTCCAGGTTGTCGAGGATCTTCGGCAGCCGCAGGAAGGTCGCATTGCCCGTCAGACGCGCCTCGATGGGGCCGGCGCCCTTGTCGGTGACCTCCAGCCTGATGTGCGAGGCCTGCCAGGCGGTCTTCGCCACGGACAGCGCCAGGCCGATCAGAACACCCTCGAACATGTTCACCGCGACGATCGCCACCGCGGTGACCACCAGGATCAGCGCCTCGCCCCGGTGCGCGCGCCACAGCGTCACTGTCGAACGCAGCGGGATGAGCTTCCACCCCGCATGGACGAGGATGCCCGCGAGGGCCGGGATCGGGATGAGCGCCAGTGCGAAGGGGAGCAACGCCGCGAACAGGAGCAGCCATACGCCATGAAGGACGCGCGAGGCCTTGGTCCGCGCGCCTGCCTGGACGTTGGCGGAGCTGCGCACGATGACCGCGGTCATCGGCAGCGCGCCGAGGAACCCGCTCACGACGTTGCCTGTGCCCTGGGCGATGAGCTCCTTGTCGTACTCGGTGCGCGGCCCGTCGTGCAGCCGGTCCACGGCCGCCGCGCTGAACAGGCTCTCGGCCGACGCGATCAGGGTGAAGGCCAGAACTGTCCCGAGCACGCTCACGTCGGCGAGCCCACCGATGGCGTCGAGCCCGGGCAGTTGAATGGAGCCGGCCAGCCCTTGCACCTCGACCGTGTCTACCGGCATGGCGAATGCCAGAGACGCCAGTGTGGCCAGCGCGACCGCGGCGAGTGCCGCCGGAACGGACCGTATGGGCCGCGGCATCCGCTTCCACACCAGCATGACGGCGATGGTGCCCGCGCCGAGAGCGAGGGATGCGAGGGCAGTAGTGTTCCCGGCGGCATCGACCAGTGCCCGGGGCAGCCCGGAGATCTTACCCAGGCCGGAGGCCGGGGCCGTCGTGCCGGCCGCCGCGTACAACTGGCCCGCGATGATCACGAGTCCGATGCCGGCGAGCATGCCCTCGACGACCGAGACCGAGATGGCCCGGAACCAGCTCCCCAGTCTGAAAGCTCCCATGGCCAGTTGGAGAAGGCCGGACGCGAGCACGATCACCCCGAGTGCGGGCAGCCCGAATTCCTGCACGGCCTCGAAGACCAGAACGGTCAGTCCGGCGGCAGGGCCCGAGACCTGGAAGCTGCTGCCGCGCATCATGCCGGTGACCAGACCGCCCACGATGCCGGTGATCAGGCCCAGTTCGGCCGGCACACCGGAGGCCACGGCGACGCCCACGCACAGCGGCAGGGCGACCAGGAACACGACGAGCGAGGCGGCGAAGTCCTGCCGCAGATGAGGGAATTTCGTCCGGTGGTCCATGGTCGCGCTCACAGGGCCTGGAAGGCGTCGCCGTGCACGTCATGGGCCAGTACGGACCCCGTGTGCACTTCGTAGAACCAACCGTGCAGGCGGAGTTGGTTCTGCGCGAGGCGGCTTTCGACGTAAGGATGGGAACGAAGTCGCAACAGCTGTGTCAGCACGTGGTTCTGCACGGCCTGGGCGACGGCCGGGTCTTCCACCTCCCCGTCGGGCCGGGGCGTCGCGTGCGCGAGCCAGTCGCGCACCGCGGGGACGGAGGTCAGGTCGTCACCGCGTAGCAGAGCGCCCACTGCGCCGCAGTGCGAGTGGCCGCAGACGACGATGTCCTGGACTCCGAGCACCTCCACCGCGTACTCGATGGTGGCCGCCTCGCCCGTGGGCTGCTCGGAGGCGTACGGAGGGACGATGTTGCCCGCGGTCCGCAGCTCGAAGAGCTCACCAGGACGGGCCCCGGTGATCAATGAGGGGACGACCCGGGAGTCGGAACAGGTGATGAACAGAACCTGCGGGGACTGGCCCTCGGCCAGACGGGCAAACTCCTCGGGTCGTGCCGCGGACTGTAGGTAGAAGGACCGGGCGTGATCGATGAGGGGCTGCATATCGGAAAGTTCCTCCTGGCACGCCAATTGACGGCGCGTCGGTTGGTGCGAGGCGGTGGGCTCGACAAGATCCACAGTGACGGAGTGATCCTGAAGACAACCTGAAGCCACCTGAAGCCGTCTTCAGGTGGCAGGTGGCAGGTGGCAGGTGGCAGGTGGCAGGTGGCAGGTGGCAGGTGGCAGGTGGCAGGTGGCCGGTGGCCGGTGGCAGGGTGGGGGCCGACTCACCGCTCGCCGTCCCCCCCCACCTCCCGCTCACACCACGGCGCCTGAATCCCGCGCCCGTCCGCGTCGCTCCAGCGGGCTCCGCACTCCGTTGTCATCGCCGGGCTTGGCTTCCCCGACCTCGCCGACGCCGTGGCAGAGCGGGGCAAGGACTGTTCTCGGGGGCCAGCTCGTCGTGCCGCGTGACGGGCGGCTGGACTTCACCGCCCTCCAGGACCGCGCCCGGCGCCAGCGAGGGGCAGCCGGTCGTTGTTCGGAGCCCTCAGCCAGGCGGCGGCAGCGCCGGTCATGGCGGCCGCGGTCTTTTCGCGTGCGCGTGCCACGGCACCGGTCGCTGGTCGACTGTCGTCACCGGCCACGCGGGCTCCAAGTCCTCGGAGACCTCCCAGTTTCGTCTCACAGCGTGGCCGTCATGTGCACTTCGGGGAACCGGGCGCCCCGCCCGGTCTGTCTATCGATGGACGGGTTCGCGGGCGAGGGGATGAACGGTGATTCTCAATACTGTGGCGATCGGCCTGTCCGTACTGGCGCTGCTCAGTTCGACCTACTTCGCCTTCCAGCAGGTGTCGTCCATGAAGCGCGCCAACTACCTTCCGGCATACCTGGCGTTGCCCAATGATTTCCGGTCACCGACGTTCCATCAACACCACAGATATGTCGTCCAGCGGCTCGGGGCCGAACACGATCCTGATCTTGGGATCTCCGGCCTGCCTGCTGAGGCACAGGAGGCTATCTATGACGTCGCCTTCTTCCTGCATAACTTCGTGATCCTCAGGCGGCTGGGCATCATCGACGACCGCTACTTGATGACGCTCAACAACAGAGTCGTCCGCACGTGGGAGGCCATTGGTCCGTTCGTGCGACGCGAACGCGAGCTGGTCCCGCTACCTCACCTGCTGCAGATTCTTGAGGACTATGCGGAAGTCGCAGCCGCCGTCCCGGCCGACTCGGGCCCGAGCCTGCTCCGGCCCTGATCAGTCGGGACTCTTCATCGAATCCGCGTCGGTCTTTCTACTGGCATCAGATGGTGGCGGTGCAGGCGGTTGCCGATTCCTCGGGTCACACTCCACACAAGCCTGGCCCCATTGGCTTTCGGCCGCTGGGCGATGATCGGCATCATGGTCCGTCGACTCACCCGCCGTGGACCCGGCGACCGCCCTGGAGTTGCTGCGCGAACACGGCCCGGCCGGGCCCGCCTTCTGGCGATTCGGCCGCGACCACCGCGAGCCGCTCCGGGACGCGATCGGCAACCCCGCCGGGACGCCGCCCTCGCCCGATGCCGCGCAGAAGCGGGAGAAGAGCAACGGCGCCGCGAGGCACGGGAAGCCGCGGAGCGGGAAGCCTGGCGCCCGGTGTGTAGGGACTGCGGCGGAAGTTCACCGACGCATGGTGGGCGGCGGTCGACGTACGGGACTGAGGGTCAGTCGCGCGAGCCCCACCCGCAGCTGTGCCAGGACTGTCAGAGCCGGGCTGTCGCAGCCCAGCAGCAGGCCGAAGCCGAGGAACGCGACCGCTGCGCACCTCCACGCCAGGGTTGCCCAACTGCTCCACCGCCGCGGTAAACCGCTCGCTGAGCTGTCCGTGCCGCGTCACCTGCAATTGCCGCCTGGTGAAGAAGGCTCCAACAAGCAATGCCACCCCGGCCAGCCCCTGCAGCAGCGTGGTCCGAATGTCGTTGATTGCCTTCGCGCGGTCTGGAACGCGGGCGCCGGCAGTGTCCTGGGCCAGGAGATGGCGCGGCGCCACGACGACGATCAGCGCGACGAGCAACACGCTCACGACTGCCACACCGACGCCAAGCACCCACGCCCGGCCGGGCTTTCGCACCCCAGAGCCCCGCGCCGCAGGCGGCGACACGTCCCGCACGAGGTGTCCGGGCAACGCTGCGGGCCTTCTCCCTCTACGCGCCGTCCCAGAAGGCTGCGTCCCCGCGCCCGAAGCCAAACGCGGGGTGCGCACACCGCGCCGCTGACCTCAGCTTCGTTCGCATGGCAGGCCGGTGGGCTGAGAGTGAAGTCACCAACCACCGCACCGGGTACTGCCCAGACGTCACCTCCTGGCCGGCCGTCGCTCGCGCCCTGGAAGATCTGGGGCTCGGTCGGCTGGCGGCGGCAGCCGAATCCGGACGTTGTCACGGCTGCGCAACAGCACCGCACGCCTCACGGTTCACCCCGGATTCCCGGCTAGCGTTCCCGTCGCCAGCGCTGGAGACCCGGCGGCCGTCCAACGGCCGCGGGAATTGGAAGGGAACCTCATGAGGCTCAAGCAACTCGGCCGGATCGGTACGGCTGGTGGGCTCACCGTCGCAGCGGTGGGCGCATCGATCGTCTTCACACCGTCCATGGCGTCCGCGGACAGCACCTGGGAGTGCTACGGCAAGCAGGTCAAGCGCTGTGCGACCGTATGGTGGGACGACGAGGCCGACACATACCGGGCACGGGCGAAGATCACAGACACCGCCGGCGGTGGCAACTACACGGTCGCGGTCAACGACGTGAAGCTCCTGCGCTTCAACGGCACCAGGACGCTGACGGTGAAGTCCGCCAAGGACAACGACGGCTGGCACCGCACCCAAGACCTGGCAGGCACCTCGTCGGTCAACCCGTGCAGGTGGCCGACCAACAGTTTCCAGGTGCAGGCGAAGTTCACCTGGAAGAAGCAGGGCGGGACCGCGAGCACCAAGACCTGGCGCCCCGACATGGGCTGGGGCCACGCCTGCAACTGACCGTGTCCGCTCCGGTTTCCTGCCCGAAGCGAACCATCGCGCTCTCGCTCCGGCCAGGGGCACCTGCCCGCCGCCCCTGGCCGGTCCCCGCACGCACGCACTGAGGACGCGGTTTTCACCTCCTGATCCCTCGCGCTGCGATGTCCCCGCCGATCGCGCTCGCGTCGAGCCAGCACCGGCTCATGTCACGGAAAGGGCGCCGGGCCACGGCCACGCTGCGCGAACTGGCCATCGGCGCACTCCGCCTCACCGGCTACGACACCATCGCTACTGGCCCTGCGCAGCACAGCCGAACGGTGCTGTACTTCGCGGTCAGGTTGTCGAACACGGCCTGCGGCCTGGGCTCTCTGGTGGGCTGCGGTTCGTCGAAGACCTTCTTGTCGGCCGTGGGCAGTCCGTGGCCGGGGTGAGCGGTATTGCCGGTGTCCAGGCCGAGGAACACGCCCACGTCGCCGGTGTCGAACCTCGTGCTGGCAAGTCCTTTTTGGCGCGGCTGGCCGGCGCTTCGGTGTCGTTATTGTCGAATCGACTCCAGACGCGCGGTCTGCAGTCGTAGCGTCCAGGGTGCCGGCCCTCGCGGGACCGTGTGACCTTATGCCGCCCACCTCGGGCTGGCTCATGATGAGACTGCTGCCGTTCCGGTGTTCATGCTGCTCGCTGTCGAGATAGCGCGTGGATCGGCGCCGTCGAGCCTGAACTGGGGCCGTTGTACGCGGTGGTGGTTGGCCTCGTCGTGTTCGACGCCGCCAAGCTCGCTGAGATCGGGTGGGCAGAGAACCTTGGCCTGCCCCATGGGCAGAGTGACTCCGCACCCGCCATCAGGGTGTGTGATCCCCCGGTCATGGGATCTGTGCTGCTGCCCCAGGCGGTCACCGCGAAGTGGCCCGCGCTCCTCAGAGGTCAGAACTCTGGTGTCGGTGAGGGAGATGCGCCGGTGAGATCTGCCCCGGTGGCGGCATGCCGTCGGGAGCGCCTGACGCCGTGCCAGTCCAGGCACATGATGGTGGCATCGTCCCTGAGGTGGCCTTCATGTGCGGCGACGACCTTCGCGATCACCGTGCGGGCGGCCTCGCGCGGATGCAGGTTGCCGGTACGCACGATCAGGCTGTCCAGGTCAATATGACCAGCGTTGTGCTCGAGCATGCCGTCGGTGAACATGAACAACCGGTCACCGGCCCTCAGGTCCAGTGGCTGGACCCGGTAAGTGTGCGGGAACGGGAAGCCGAACGGCATGTCGATCTCGACCTTGAGCTGCTCCACCTTCCCGTCGCGCAATCGCAGCGGCCAGGGGTGGCCCGCGTTGAGGAACTCGACTGCACCATCGAGCAGGCTGATGCGCAGGAGCTGACCGGTGACGTATGCCTGTCTGCCGTGGTCGAGCATCGCCTGATGGGCCTGGCGGGCCTGTTCGGCCAGATCGGCGCCCGCCCGCCTGGCCCCGCGCAGCGCGCCCACGGCGAGGGTGGCGAGTAGTGCGGCGTCGACGTCGTGGCCCATCGCGTCAGTGACGGACAGCTGCACGGTGTCGCGGTCGATCACGTAGTCGAAGGTGTCACCTCCGACATGGTCGGCAGGCTCCAGGGCTCCGGCGACCGTGAACTGTGCGGCTTCGCAGGCGAGAGAAGAGGGCAGAAGGCGGTGCTGGATCTCCGCGGCCAGGCTCAGCGGTCTGGTGCGGCGTCCCCACTGGTACACATCGGTGTACGAACGGTTCGCGATGACGATGTAGGCCAGTGCGTGCGCGGTCTCGCCGATCTCCCGCATCGCGCTCTCATCGGGTGCCGAGGGCAAGAAGAGCTCCAGCAGACCGATGGCGTCCCCTCGGTTGGTGACCGGAGCGATGACCCGCACCGTGCACCCGCCGTCCTTGGTCTCCGCGGCCGGCTGCTGGGTGCGGATGACCTCGTCGTACAGGGTCCCGGTCAAGCTGATGCGCTGGGCCGGTTTATCGGTCTCCACATCCCCGGCGGCGCCCAGACGTACCACTGACGTACCGGTGAAATCCATGATGAGGAAGGAAACTCCGGTCGCGTCGAGGCGCTGCCCGAGCATATGGGCGACGACATCGAGTGATTCCACCGGCGGCGCAGCCTCCGCTGCGGCCAACGCTCCGGCGAGCCCTACCGTCCGGGGGCGGTCGCTACCGCCGGACAAAAGCCAAGAGCCGGTCACCTTGTCAGTACCCCGTCGATACGTGCTCAGCATCCATCCTCCCTAGTCTGATCTCCCTCGACGCGTTGTCGTCCTTGGTGCTACCGGGCGAGGGGTGCGCTTACGGGCTTGCCGTCGGGCGCCTGGGAGCGCGAGCAGGCGGTTGACCATAGCCAGCTGAATCCTCCGGTGCCCCGCTCAGGCCGGGGGTGCGCACGCTGGCACGTGCCGATCAAGGAAGCCCGGGTGTTGTCGCGTGCGTCGCCGATTAATGCCGCCGAGCGGAAGCCCGCGGTGCTGACGCTCATCGCGTCCATCAAGTCACCCCGCTCCCTGGATCGTCATGCCCGGCCGTCTCTGAGAAGTGCATGTGCCCCGCCTGCGGCCCGTTAATCCGGCCTATTCCCGTCCTCCATCTCCGTTCACGGTCGACTACCTCACCCTCGAACACGCGGAAATCTATGTCAGCTGGCATAGACATTGTGTGGTGGTGTGGTTATGGTTTCTCTCGTAGCTCAAGGGCACGGCAGCGCCTGGCAGAGACGAACAGCCGGGCATCGGTACGTGCGTTGCAGTTACAGGAGACGGTGCGGTCGTGGAGTTTCGAAGCCAGGGCTGTTGCAGGACGGCGACGGGACTGACGACCGGACCGGGGGGCCCGCAGTGATCAGGGGCCGCCGCGAGCAGTACCGCAGTACGAGCAAGTGCAGTTCGCAGTACCCGCTTGGTAAGCAGTTGATCACCGAGGGAAGAACGGAGGAACCGAGCGCCATCAGGATCGCCCGGGCGGAATTCTGAGTCCGGGTACCGCAGGACATCGATAGTGAGGTGGTCTCCGGTCAAGCAACCGCGATCCCGGCAGTCCCGACAGTCACTCGGTCGGGTCTGTGGAAACAGAAGGCCGACGCAGTATCAGGGTCGGCAGATGGTGTAGCAGTTCCTTCGGGGCCCGGGTGCCAGTACGGCACCCGGGCCCCTCCACGCGTTCCACAGAGAGGTGCAGATGGCAGCAGACGATTCGTTCAGCCGTCTCGATGACGACGACTACCCCGCCTACACGATGGGCCGAGCTGCCGAGATGCTCGGCACGACACAAGGTTTCCTACGCGCCATCGGCGAAGCACGCCTCATCACCCCGCTGCGCTCCACGGGCGGCCACCGCCGCTACTCCCGCTATCAGCTGCGCATCGCCGCCCGCGCCCGGGAACTCGTCGACCAGGGCACGCCCGTCGAGGCCGCCTGCCGCATCGTCATCCTCGAAGACCAGCTCGAAGAGGCCCAGCGCATCAACGCCGAACACCACCGCGCCACCGGATCAGAGAACCCGGCGACCACGGTCTGAATGAGGAAGGGGAGTCGCGCGGCTTCCCGGCTTAGGCGTTGCAGGTGGCGTAGGTGCAGTGGGCGTCGGCTGCCGGAGGCAGCCACTCGGCCGGGTCCTGCTGTGGATCGGTCCGAATGCCCGCGCTGTGGTGCCCTGCCTCGTGGTGCAGCCGTGGAGAAGCTGTATCGGTCGTGGACGAACTTGAACCACGGTGTGGGCCTGTGTGCCGCATAACGATCGGCCGGTCTCGAATCGTCGACACTGGGGGAGTGCGGTGGGGCGGTGCAGTTGGTTCGGTGCGGAGGTCAGCGCGGCGCCGGCCGCTGATGAACGTGGCGAGCAGCCCTGCTACCACGACGATGCCGACGATGAGGAAGATCAGCGAGCCGCCACCCTCGACGGCGAGAACAGTCTGACGGTGAGTCTGCACAACGATCAACTACCCGATCTATGGCGAACAGTTCAACGTGTCGCTGGCTTGGAGGGAAGCGCCGCCGTGTACGGGTCGGTGGACACGCAGCGGAGAGCTGGAAGCGATCTGCCGTGAGGACCGCAAGCAAGCGTGCGCCGCCCTGCATCACCGTCGGCCTCACTTGACGTCCTGCCCGGCTTCGGGCATAGGCAGGTGGGGGCGATGGCCATGGGGAGGCTACGGATGCCAGCCTCACACGAGACGGGGCGGGTGTAGCGATGCGAGGTTCTACGCCGCAAGGGCACAGGCCATCAGGGTGCACGAGATGGCAGTGTGCGGGGCGGCGATCTCTCTTGAGGGCGAAGCCGTGGCAGTCGGTCGCGATCCGGCAGGGCGACCTGACCGCCGCCGTGCCGCAGCGTTCGTACGATGTCATCGTCACCAACCCGCCTTACGCGCCGTTCCCTTCCTTACTCTGCGTCGGCGCGGCGAACGAACCCGTCACACACCTTGTTGATCCATCCATCGAATGTGCGAAGGGGCGTCTAGCCTGCTGGTTCGCGGCCTCCTGGCGGGCAGCCTGACCAACGACTGACTGATCCCACCTCACCATCAAGAGCGCGTCGCTGCGCCACGCGCGCTGACCGGAACGCCGACGCACCGCCCGCGCTCCGCGGCCTCTCGGCGCCGCCGACTCCCTGTGCAAGCGGTCGTGTTCCCGGGGTACCCCGCGCCGAACGGCGTCACGTGCCTGCGGACGGGACCCGCTGGTCCTCGGAGAGGGGCGGTGCGAAGGCAGTGGTGGCCGAGCGGAATGCCCTCCGGTAGGCAGACGGGGTGATGTCCAGAGCGGTGCGCATGTGCTGCCGCAGGTTGGTGCCGCTGCCCAGGCCAGCCCTGGCGGCGATGTCGTCAACAGGCAGTTCGGTCGACTCCAGCAGGTGGCGTACGTGTGCCAAGCGGGCGGAGGCGAGCCATTCGGCCGGGGAGAGTCCGGTCTCCTGTCGGAACCGCCTGGTGAAGGTCCGTACGCTCATGTGGCAGTGGGCCGCGAGGTCTTTGAGGGATGGCCGCCGATCCAGGTGTTCCGTCATCAGCGTCCGCGCCCCGGCCGTCGAGGTCCCCGCGTCCTCCCGGACCGGGTGCTCGATGTACTGTGCCTGCCCTCCGTCTCTCATGGGCGCGACGACGTTGTACCGCGCCACCCGGTTCGCCACGGAACTGCCGTGGTCCTCCCGGACCAGGTGCAGGCACAGGTCGATGGCGGCCGCGCCGCCGGCTGACGTCAGGATCCCGCGATCGGCGATGTAGAGCGGGTCGGTGTCGAGGTCGACTGCGGGAAAGAGCCGCCTGAACTGCTGTGCGTAGCGCCAATGGGTCGCGGCCCGGCGGCTTTCCAGCAGGCCGGCGGCCGCGAGCACGAACGAGCCGGTGCACAGGGACACCACCCGGGCGCGGCGCCTGGCCGCACGGCGCAGCGCTTCGGCGACGGAGACATCCACCGCGCCGGCATCCAGTACCTCCGGGCAGCGGGTGCCGGCGACGATCACCGTGTCGGCGTGCTCCAGCAGGGACAGGTCGCCCTGCGGCGTGACGCCATAGCCGTTCACCGTCGGTACCGGGGCCCCGTCCGGGGTGAGGGTGCGTACCTCGTAGGCCGCGGTACCCGCGCGGGTTTCGACCGAGGCAAGCATCTGGGCCGGGATGCTCAGGTCGAAGGCCACCACCGGTGCGAGGGCCAGGACGGCCACATGATGCGGTGCCGCAACAGTCATGGCCCAATAGTTGCACATAGTGGCCCTCGGGCCACTTCTGTACCGCTCGTGATCGGCAGAGACTGATGTCAGTTCCGCACAACAGACCGAACAACAGACCGCACAACAGGCCGGGCAGCACCCGGTCGAACACCCGGAAGGTGCCCATCCAGCCATGACTGCCCCCGCTGTCGATCCCGAGATCCAGACCCTGCTCGACACCGCCGACACCGGCGTCTTCCCCGTCCATGGCCTGGACGACGTCCTCGCCGACCCCCAGCGCTACGCACTGCTGCGTGCACACCCCGACACCCCCGTCGACGACCAGGTCACGGTGCGAGACCTGTACATCCCCGGCCCCGCAGGACAACTGCGGCTGCGCGTCTACCGCCCCGACACCACCGAAGACCTGCCGATCATCCTCTACATACACGGCGGCGCCTTCACCTACGGATCCCCCGAGGCCGAAGAGGGACGCTCCCTGCGCTACGCCCGCGACGCCCACGCCGTCGTCGTCTCCGTCGACTACCGCCTGGCCCCCGAACACCCCTACCCGGCCGCAGCCGACGACGCCTACGCCGCCCTGACCTGGATCGCCGACAACCCGGCCGAACTCGGCGGAGACCCAACACGCATCGCGGTGGCCGGCGGCAGCGCCGGAGGGAACATCGCCGCCTCCACCGTGCTCCGCGCCCGCGACCAGGCGGGCCCGCACCTGCTCTTCCAGTCCCTGACCTACCCCAGCCTCGACGGCAGTCTCACCAGCGCCTCGGCACGGGAGTTCACCGATACCCCGGTCTTCAACCGGGGCGCGCTGGAACTGGCCGTGCAGTACTACACGAAGGACGGCCACGCCGACCCGTACGCCTTCCCGATCTGCTCCACCGATCTCAGCGGCCTGCCGCCCACCTACATCGCCGTAGCCGAGATCGACCCGCTGCGCGACGAGGGCCGCGACTACGCCGCACGCCTGTCCGCCGCCGGCGTCACCACCGAACTCGTCCAGGTCCCCGGTGCTGTCCACGGCTTCGACCTTCTCTTCCCCCAGGCCCGCATCAGCGAGCACAACCTCACCGACCAGGTACGCACCCTGCGCGACGCCCTCCACCCCTGACTGAGCTTGAGTTTTAACCTCGCTGAAAGGAGCGCTTCCGCGGCGGCGCAGCTCAGCGCATTGACTAGCGAGCGAGCGAGCGAGCAAGCGAGGCCCGTGCCGGGAGAGGGTGAGACCTTCGGTCATGTGCCGGAGCTGGTCGGCGGTGACGGACGCGGCGACGAAGGAGTACGGCCAGCCCGGGATGATCTGTGGGGCTGCCTTCGAGCGGCCGTGGACGTGGCGGAAGAGGCGCTCCGACGCGCAGGCGGCGTCCGAGCGCAACCAAGGGGAGACGTCCACGGTGAGCACGAGATGCCCGTCGAACCGAGGCAACGGCAGCGATGCCAGCAGATCCCGTAGCTGGTCGGTATCCAGGCGGCCGTGGTTGAGCGCGCCGTACAGCGAACCGTAGCCACGGCGATGTTCAGCCGTCAGCGACAGCTCGACCGGTGTCCGCACCGGCCCGTCCGCACACAACAGCGCGTCGGTCAGCTCGAAGAATGCATCCGCCCGTGCGGACGGACACCCGCAGACGGCTGTCCGGAAGCCGGAACAGTTCGGCGAATCCCTTCCCCTCGCAGACCGGTCCCAGCACGCTCATCCCACGACCCCCTCGTGAACTCCCCGCGCCCCCAGCAGAGTTCAGGATCACGAGGGGGTCGTCTCCATGCCCGGCGGTCACCCCAAAGAGTGACGGTCCAGACCAGCGTTAAGAATCAGGTTTAGGGCTTGTCGTGAAAGTGGATCCTGGTCGCCGAGTCCACCGAGTGCCGGTTCACAGGTCCGGCGTCGCCGGTACGTGTCCAGGGCGGCGGGCGACGGCGGTGTGATGACCGTGCGGTACTGGCGGCGATCATCTTCGTTGCCACGTCGGGCTGTGCCTGGAGGCAGTTGCCGCCGGTGTTCGGGGCTTCCCGGTAGACAGTCCATCGACGTTTCACGGACTGGTCCAGGGCCCGAGTGTGGGCCACGCTGCACCGCGTCGTGCTCGATGAACTCGGCTCCCGTGGCGAGTTGGACTGGGCGCGATGCGCGATCGACTCCGTGAGCGTCCGCGCAGTCAAAGGGGGCCCTCAAAGGGGGCTCCTGACCGGACCGAATCCGACCGATCGCGGCAAGAGGGGGTCGAAGATTCACATCATCTGTGACCGCAACGGGCTGCCGATCTCGGTCGGTGTCTCCGGCGCCAATCTCCACGACAGCCAAGCCTTGGTGCCGTTGATGCAGGGCATCCCTCCGATCCGCTCCCAATACGGCCCTCGACGTCGCTGCCCGGCCAAACTGCACGCAGGCAAGGGTTACGACTTCGACCATCTGCGCAACTGGCTGCGCCGCCGCCAGATCGGTCCCCGCACCGCCCGCCGTGGCGTCGAAGTTTCCAACCGCCTGTGCCGGCACCGATGGGTGGTAGAGCGCACGATGTCGTGGTTGAACGGATGCAGGCGCCTACATCGCCGCTACGAGCGCAAGCCCGAGCACTTTCTCGCCTTCGCCGGGATCGCCAGCACCCTCATTTGCTATCGAGGGTGCGCCGCTCGATGTGCTCTCGAAGCAGCTTGATCGCGGGCTGGTGGTCGTACTGCGTTGCGACCTCTAGCGGGCTGTCCCCGTAGGGATCACGCAGTTCTGGATCTGCGCCGAAGGCGAGACAGTTCGGGTATTCGTGATGTTCTACCGCCAATGCTGCCTGATCGGGCGTGAGACCCCATGGCGGCCGTCTCTCAGAAGTGCCTCGCACAACGCGCGGGTTTCGAGAGGACATTGCGAATGGTGACCTGCGGAAACGTGATCACTTCCGGCGCTCTTGCAGAACTCTCACAGATGTTCGTTTATGAGAACGGCCGCGCGCGACAGCCGCAGCCCGAAGCTGCCCGGTGCGACTGAGCTCATGCAGAGTCGGCGCCGCGGCGCAGCGTGAACCAGAAAGTCGGGACCGGGTTCGTGCCGGGCGTCACGTCGTCCAGCTGCCACCCAGCGAACCTGGCCCTGAGTTCGTCCGCAGTGACGCCGGACCACGAGTCGTCAAACGCCCCGGGCCCGTACCCGAACATCAGCAATCGCGCACCGGGGGCGGCACGCTTGGTGAGGCCGGCTGCGTAGGCGTCGCGGCGGTGCGGTGGAATCCCGCAGTAGCAGCTCAGGTCGAAGAACAGGTCGTACGGACCGGGCACGCCCACCTCGTCGAGACGGGTAGCGTCCCCGCACAGCACCGTGACGTCCTCTCCCGCAGCGTCGGCCTTCTCCCGAGCCTGCCGTACCGCGCGGTCGACCAGGTCGACGGCCGCCACTCGCCAGCCGTGCCGGGCCAGGTACACCGCGTTGGTCCCGGTGCCGCAGCCGAGTTCGAGGGCATGGCCCGGCATCAGCGCACCGGGCCCCTCTGTCAGAGCCACCAGCTCGGGCGGCGTGATGCCGCTGTCCCACGGCGGCTTGCCGTCCCGGTAGAAGTCCTCCAACACGCGGCGCACATAACCCTCTTGCTCGAGCTCAACAGCCGTCCGAGTCTCACTCATCGCTACCCCTCCAAGAAATTAGAGTTCATCTCTAGTGACTGACTCTAGAGATAGACTCCCGGCATGGATGCGGTCAAGGGATCCGACGGACAGAACATCAAGCGCCCCGACAAGAGGGCCGAGCGCTCGCGGCGTACCCGCGAGAAGATCGTTGCGGCGGCGCGGGAGCTGTTCGTCGCGCAGGGGTACGGTGCGACAAGCCTTCAGGAGGTTGCGGATCGCGCGGGTGTGGCCGTCCAGACCGTGTACTTCGTGTTCCGAAACAAGCGCGCGCTGTTCAAGGACGTCGTCGACACGTCCATCGCGGGCGACGTCGAACCGGTCGCCACGATGGACCGCGACTGGTTCCGCGCCGCGTGCGCCGAGCCCACCGCGGCCGGGCAACTGCGCGCTCACGTACGGGGTGTACGCGACATCCTCGGCCGGGTCGCCCCGATCATGCCGTTGATCGCGGCTGCGGCCGCCACGGACCCGGAGATCGCCGCGCAGTGGCCCGCCGGCCCCGACCCGCGCTATACCGTCCAGCACGCCGCAGCGAAGGCACTGACCTCCAAGCCCGACGCCCGCCCCGACGTCGATACCGCCCGCGCCGCCGACCTGCTGTACGGGCTGCTCAGTCCGGAGCTATACCTGATCTTCGTCCGCGACCGGGGCTGGTCCCCCGACGCCTGGGAGGAGTGGGCATGTGTGGCCCTGACTACCCAGCTCTGCACAGACCACGAGTAGGCCACCGACTCTTCGGCGACAGCCGCCGAAGCAGAGTCCGCGACCGGCTACGGCTGCGGAAGCTGACCGGGACGCTCACGCCGCTGCACAGTCGTCATCATCGTCAAGCCCGGCAGCGTCCGGCTCGCGCAGCGGCCGCAAGGCCCCGCCTGCCGGGGCGGAGGCGGTGAAGCTGTAGCGGCCCAAGACGTTGAGGTTGCGGTGCTTCAGCGAGGAGAGTCGGGCGATGTCCTCGTCCCGGACCTCGTGGCACACGTCGCGGGCCAGCTTGTGGGGGGACTCCTGCACGGTGAGCTGGCGGTTCATCTGGCGGCGGTAGTGTCGTCGACCGGGTCGACGACGCGGAGCAGGTGCTCGGTCTTGGCGATCCGACCGTACTCGGCGAACGCCTGTCCCAGCGGGGTCGGGTGGCCCTCGCGTCCGAACATCCGCAGCAGGTCGTAGGCGCGGACCTGGTTGGTGACCAGGGAACCGGCGACCGGAGCGTGTCCGGCCAGTGAGTGATCACCTTGTTCAGGTTGACCTGGTTGCGGGCCAGCGGCTCCTGCGGCCCGTACGTGCCTGTCTCTACGCTGGGAAGGGACGCGCGCCAAAATCGTTTGACGTCCAGGTCCTGCCGCACCTTCGGCTGCGGCGTGCAGGTGCGGCCCAGCACCGCAGCAGGTCCTGGAGGGCGTCGAGGACTGGGTAGAGGCTCAGGCCGCCATAGGGGCTTTTGGGCCATAGCGCCCCAGGGTGAGGAAGGCTTGGGCGGCGGTGACGAGGGTGACGTGGTGATGCCAGCCGCGTCAGGTGTGGCCCTCGAAGTGGTCCAGGCCCAGACCGTGCTTGAGCTCGCGGTTATCGTGCTCGATCCGCCAGCACATCTTCGCCCAACGCACCAGATCAGGGATGGGGGTGGAGACCGGCAGGTTGCTCATCCTTCAGCCGGTCGGCTCAGCAGCATCCTCGGGTTGTTCGACCAGCAGGGTCTGTTCCCGCAGCACGCCGTTCCAACTGCTGCGTCCACCGGCCTGTTCCTGGGCGGTGCGGCGGGCCTCCTTGCCCGACGGCCGCTGTCCTTGTCCTCGTCGATCCAGTGCTTGAAGGCGGGGGAGCGGGCGGGTGCGTCACGCAAGTACCAGGCGCGCCGGGCTGTATGAGCAGGCCGCCTCGTGCCTGCACTGCCGGCCTGTCACCGAGCTCGGCGCGCTGGAGTAGCTCAGGTGGACCTGCGAGTGACGGTGGCGGCCGTGCGGGCACGCTGACTGGCCGCCCTCGGACATCAGAGGTTCTGAGGGACCGGCTCCGGTCCTATGTTCCAGCGGTGCACGCAACGTCGAGCATCACGGGGGAAGCCATGCGCAGCACCATCCGGTATGTAGTCGTCGCCGTTCTTGCTGGTGGCGCTCTCGCGCTCACCGCGACCACCGCCACCGCAAGTGAGGAGTTCTGGCCCAGGGGCAGTGGGGTGGCTCCGGTCACTGACGGCGTTGACCCGGACTATCCCCTCACCGGCACCGTGGGCGCCCTCGGCGACGAGTACTGGCCCCGCGGTGGTGGCGTCGCGCCCGCAGGCGAAGAACCTTGGCCCAAGGGCTCGGGCGTTGGGCCTGCCAGTGCCGATGGGTACCGCGATATCGCGGGCTGGCTGCCGGACTACCCGCTCAACGTGAGCATCGGAGCCCTCGGCACCGAGTACTGGCCCAAGGGCTCCGGCTGACACCGGCCTGCACGAGGCGCCCGCGCGCCGCACCCTGGGGGTATGGCGAGCACCGCACCGAAATCGGCCGACTATTGAGGTTGCCCCGACAGATCCCTAGTGCAGCCCGTCCGCTTGGGGTGGGCAGTGTTGACGTACTTAACCGCGGATGTTGGGGAGATACCGAAGAACCACATGAGACGGACCGGATCAGCTGTCTGCTGGGCTTCGTTGAGGATGCGGTCCTGCCGCAGCCGGGATGCTGTTCATGGTCAGCCTGCCGAGCCGGGGGAGCGGTGGCCCAGGCGGCGCAGGTCGGCGGAGCGGCTGCCAGCGGGCCCGGCTTCTGCTCTTCCACGCCTGCGGGGGCGGAGGGCTGGGCCGGGGTGGGGGCGAGGGCGGGCTGGCCGAGCAGGTCGAGGGCGGCCTGCGGGCCGTGATCACGGCGAGTGGCCGCCACGGCTTTCCAGGTCCCAGACCATCTCGCCGACGACAGTGCGGCGCGGCCCGCGCCTCCACCGTGCCGCGCACCAGCAGCAATCCGGAATGGAAGATGGTGTGGGCGCACGCTTCGTGGGAGTCCTCGAAGAACGCAAGGTCGACGAGCCCGTGCTCCGTCTCCAGGGTGACGAAGATGACCCGCTTGCTGGAGGGGATGGGCGGCGTCTGAGTTGAGGCGCGTACGCCAGCGACCAGGACCTTCTGGCCGCGGTGCAGGTTCTTGAGGTGGACGGCGTCGGTGGCGCCGGCTCGCGCAGCAGCCGGTGATGGTGGTCCATCAGGTGCTGGGAGACGTCGATGGAGAGGACCTCGAGTTCCGCGCTCATCTGCTCGCGGCTGGAGAGTTCTGGACGACGACCAACTGACGGTCAGCTGGGACGCCACCCTCAAGAAGGTCTCCGGTCTCGGCCTCGGCCCCTGCGCCCGCTTCCCCGACTGCGCGCAAGAGGAGAGCCTTCGCCGCCGTCCGTGACATTTCGCTGTCGTGGGGTAGCCGGTCGTGGTGAGGTTCGGCCAGTCGAGGAGAGGAACGTCTTTCATGCGTGCTCGGAACATAGGCGCGTCAGCCGCCACGGCGTTGGCGCTGGTGGCCGCCCGCGACCTCGTGCAGAAGAAGCACGCACTGCTGAGGAACTTCCCCGTGCTGGGGCACGCCAGGTACTTGCTGGAGAAGATCGGCCCCGAGCTGCGGCAGTACGTCGTGACGTCCAACGACGAGGAACGGCCCTTCAGCCGTGACCAGCGCAGCTGGATCTACGCGTCGGCGAAGGAGGAGAACAACTACTTCGGGTTCGGCACCGACGACGACGTCGAGCACGTGCAGGGTCACGCGTACGTGAAGCAGCGCACGTTCGCCGGTCGGCTGCCCGATCTGCACGACCCGCAGGCGCCGTTGCCCTCGGCAAAGGTGCTCGGCGGACCACGAGGCCGCGCGAAGGCGTTCCGTCCGGCGAGTGTCGTCAACATCTCGGCGATGAGCTTTGGCTCGCTGTCCGGCGCGGCCGTCACGGCACTCAACAAGGGCGCGGCGCTGGCCGGGACGATGCACAACACCGGCGAGGGCGGCCTGTCGCCTTACCACCTCAACGGTGGGGAACTCGTCCTCCAGATCGGTACGGCGTACTTCGGCTGCCGCAACGAGGACGGGACGTTCAACCTGGACAAGCTCAAGTCCGTGGTCGCGAGCGGGCCCGTGAAGGCGATCGAGATCAAGCTCTCGCAGGGTGCGAAGCCGGGGCTCGGCGGCATGCTGCCGGGTGCGAAGGTGACCGACGAGATCGCCGGGATCCGCGACATCCCCGCGGGCAAGGACTGCGCGTCGCCGTCGCGGCACACCGCGTTCCACGACGTGGACTCGATGCTTGACTTCGTGGAACTGCTCGCCACGGAGACCGGATTGCCCGTCGGGATCAAGAGCGCCATCGGGGAAATGGGCTTCTGGGAGGAACTCGCCACCTTGATGGAGCGAGGTGATCGAGGGGTCGACTTCGTGACCGTCGACGGAGGCGAGGGCGGCACCGGGGCGGCTCCCCTGATCTTCGCCGACTCGGTGTCCCTGCCGTTCCGCATGGGCTTCTCACGCGTCTACAGCGTGTTCGCCGAGCGCGGGCTGACCGACGACATCACCTTCATCGGCTCCGGCAAGCTCGGCCTGCCCGAGAACGCCGTCGTCGCGTTCGCCCTCGGCGTCGACATGGTCAACGTGGGCCGTGAGGCGATGCTGTCCATCGGCTGCATCCAGGCGCAGAAGTGCCACACCGACGCATGCCCCACCGGCATCGCCACCCAGAACCCGTGGCTGACGCGCGGCATCGACGCACCCTCGAAGGCCATCCGGGCCGCGGGCTACCTGCGCACCCTGCGCAAGGAGTTGCTGAGGGTCTCGGGCGCCGTCGGCGTCGCCCATCCCTCGCTCATCACCCCCAACGACATCGACATCCTCAACGGCGACTACGACGCCCGCACCCTGGCAACCGTCTACGGCTACAAGGACGGCTGGGGCTCGCTCGGCCCCAAGCTCGCCGATGAGATCACCGAGCTGCTCACTGCCTGAGCACGTCCTTGCCCCCTCGTCGGGGATGCGGAGATACGACTGCGGCCTGATCAGCACGCGACATGACGAGTTTGCGCAGTCCTGTCCGAGGCGGTCCTCAGGGCGGGACGCTGCGCGCGAGGTGTGACAGCGGCCCGGGCAGCGCGGCCCGTACGGGGGTCGGGCCGCGCCGCGCGGGCGGGTCAGAGCGCCGAGTCGAGGTGCCCGAGGTGCTCGATGAGGTTCATGTTCTCGGCGTAGTCCACCGGGCAGTTGATGATCGACACGCCCGGGTCCGCCAGTGCCTCACGGAGCGTCGGCAGCAAGTCCCCGGCGGACTCGATGTGGTAGCCCTTCGCGCCGAAGCTGCGGGCGTACTGGACGATGTCCGGGTTGCCGAAGTCGGTGTTGGAGTTCTCCCCGACCTCCAGGTCCATCTTCCACTTGATGAGCCCGTAGCCGTTGTCCTCCCAGATCAGCACGGTCAGCGGGATGTTCTCGCGGACCGCCGTCTCGATCTCCTGGGAGTGCATGAGGAACGAGCCATCGCCGACCGCCGCCAGCACCTTCGTCTGCGGCCTGGCGAGCTGGACCGCGAGCGCGCCGGGCAGCGAGAAGCCCATGGTGGACAAGCCGTTGGAGATGAGACAGGTGTTCGGCGCGTACGTCGGGTAGAGCCGGGCCATCCACATCTTCAGCGCGCCGGTGTCGACCAGCACGATGTCCTCGCGACCGAGCGCGGCGCGGGTGTCGGCGATGACGCGCTGCGGGGCGAGCGGGTAGCGCTCGTCCGCGGCGCCCTGCTCGAGTTCCTTGGCCAGCAGCGCGCGGGTGGCCGTGGTGTCCTTGTCGTCGATCGTCCAGCGCAGGCCGTCGAGTTCGGTGGCGAGGGCGTCGAGGGAGGCGGAGATGTCGCCGATGATGCCGACGTCGACCGAGTAGCTGTCGTCCACCTCTGCCGGGAAGCGGTGGATGTGGATAATCTTCTTGTCGCCGTCCGGGTTGATCCGGGACGGGTCGAACTCCTGCAGCTCGTAGCCGACGGCGATGATGACGTCGGCCTCCTCGAACCCGAAGTTGGTGTAGTCGCGCCGCATGAAGCCGAACGTGCCGGTCGCGCAGGGGTGGTCGTCGGGCAGGACGCCCTTGCCGTGGAAGGTGGTCGCCGTCGACACGTCGAGTGCGGTGGCGAACGCCGTCAGCGACTCCTCGGCGCCGCCGCGCGCCGCGCCGTGTCCGGCGAGGATCACCGGCCGGCGGGCGTCCCGCAGCAGCTTCGCCGCCCGCTTGATCTGATTCGGGGACGGCGCCTCGGGCTGCACGACGTTCCTGCGCAGCGGGCGCAGGTCCGAGCCGTCCGTCGCCTCGTCGACATCCTCGGGCACGGCGAGGTAGACGGCGCCGGGCCGCTCGGACTCCGCGGTCTTGAACGCGCGCCGCACCATCTCCGGGATGGCCCGGGTGGCCGGGACGTCCGCCGACCACTTCGTGACCGGCGCGAACATGCTCACCAGGTCCACGAACTGGTGGGACTCCTTGTAGTTGCGCTCCTTGCCGACCTGCGCGCTGATCGCGACGACGGGCGTGCTGTTCGTCATGGCGTCGGCGACGCCCAGCATCAGGTTGATCGCGCCGGGTCCCAGCGTCGCGGACATCACACCCGCCGAGCCGGTGAGCCGGCCGTGCATCTCCGCCATGAAGGACGCGGCCTGCTCGTGCCGGGTGAGGACGTAGCGGATCTTCTCCGAGCGGGCGAGGGCGTTGGTGAAACGGATGTTCTCCTCGCCGGGCACGCCGAACACCACCTCGACGCCCTCGTTCTCCAGGCAGCGCACCAGGAGTTCGGCCGCTCCGTCGGGGGTCTGCTTCCGGTGCTCGGTGTCGCTCACGCTGATCGTGTCCTCTCCCGGGTTTCGGCCGCGCCGATGGGCGGACCGGTCAGTCGTGTACCCCGGCCCACCGCTCGGACGCCTGCGGACCGGGTTTTACGAGCCAGACCCTCGGATTTTTTGATCGCCGCCCAGCGTTCCTCGTCGTCAGAGACCGCAGCCAGGGTCTGGTGGGTGCTGGACGCCATTCCAGAGCATCGGTGCTGCTCAGGCCACCGGCTGGCCACCCACCGATACGACTTCAGGGTGTTGTAGGAACGTCAATTCGACGGGCCTGTGCAGGGCACCACGCGCATCGCCGTGCGGGCCTGCCGGATCGGCGGCATCGACATCGAGGCGGGGCAGAGGGTCGTCGCCTTGTTCGCGGCGGCCAACCGCGACCCGGCCGCCTTCGAGTGGCCGGACGACCTGGTGCTCGACCGCTCCCCGAACCGTCACCTCGGCTACGGGTGGGGGCCGCACTCCTACATCGGGACGACGGTCGCCCAGGCGGGGCCTGCGACTCGTTGCCCGCTGTCCTCCTTCCGCCGTTGACCCTTACGCCCACCTCTTGGAAGCCGCCGTGCGCATCCTGATCGGCAACCACATCGACCCCTCTACACGGGCGCGCGGCGACATGCGCGCCTTGACCCAGCGCCTGTTCTGGTTCGCCCGCCCCGGCGACTTTCTCGTCCTGTGCTGCGAGTCGGATGCGGAGTTCGCCGACGATGCCCTGGCTCACACCGGCGTGTGGCGCGAGGACCTGACCGTGCTGGCCGTTCCGCCCGGCGTATGGGGAGAGAAGCTGCTCGATCCCTCCTGCCTGACCGCGCCCGCGTTCCTCGACCGGGTGCGCGCCGCGCTCGGCCCGTCCGGGGCCGACGCGGTGGAGGAGGTGTTCGCGCTGTGGCCGTCGGCCGCCGTGGCGCGGTTCGCCGCCGCGGTGAGCGCGGCCGACCGGTATCTCGGCGCGGCGTTCTTCGCGCAGGGATCTCGGCGAGGTGGACCTCGTGCAGCCGGGGCAACACTCCCGTGTCGGCCCACTCGGCCAAGCGGCTCACTCGGACCACTTGGCCAAGCGGCGTCAGCAGGTCATGCCGGAGCCGACACCGAGTTCCTGCGGCAGGTGCTCCCAGGCGGTCCCGGTGTGGAGGGCGAACGGGATGTACTGGAATACCATCCGGTCCGGAGTGGTCCAACGACCTCGGAGATCACTTCGTTAGGGTTTCTCAGGCGTCTTGGCCATGGACGCGACCAGCGCTGCAAGGAGCAGGACGCCCGCCGACCACCAGGCCGCGATGGTGAAGCCGTGCACCATAGCCTCCCCCAGGCCCCGGCTGCGGGACGGGTGGGCGTCGATGTAGCGGGTGGCGGCGGACGACGCGATCGTGTTCAACAGGACGGTGCCCAGGGAGCCGCCGATCTGCTGGAAGGTGGAGACGGTCGCGGACGTCACCCCGGCGTCCTTCGGGGCGACCCCGGCGGTCGCCGTCGCATAGACCGGCATGAACGTCAGTCCCATGCCCAGGCCGAGCAGCACCAGCGCGGGCAACACCCCTGTGGCGTAGGCGGAGTTCACGCTCAGGCGGGTCAGGAGCAGCATGCCGACGGCCGCGAGGAGCATGCCGGGGGCCATCAGGTTGCGGGGGGCGGTGTGGGGCAGGAGCCGGGCGGCGATCTGTGTCGCGCCGATGACGATCGTGACGGACATCGGCAGGAACGCCAGTCCGGTCCGTAGGGGTGAGTAGTCGAGGATGGCCTGGAGGTAGTAGGTCAGGAACAGGAAGGCGCCGAACATGGCGACGGTGGCCAGGCCCATCGTCGCGAGCGCCGCCGCACGGGTTCTGTCCCTGACGATGTGCAGCGGCAGCATCGGATGCTTGGCGTGGGACTGCCACCACACGAAGACGGCGAGCAGGACCACACCGGCCGCGAACAGGGTCAGGACCAACGGGTCGGCCCAGCCGGCGGATTCGGCGACGCTGGAGCCGTACACGATCGCCACGAGCCCGCCGGAGGCGAGCAGCGCGCCGGGGACGTCGAGGCGCACCCCGCGCCGGCCGGGGCTGTCCTTGAGGAGGGCCAGCGCGCCGCCGAGGGCGGCCAGCGCGATGGGGACGTTGACGTACAGGCACCAGCGCCAGGTCGCGTACTCGGTGAGCAGGCCGCCCACCAGCAGCCCGATGGCGCTGCCGCCCCCGGCGAGCGCGCCGTAGATCCCGAACGCTCTGCCGCGCTCGGCGGGGTCGGTGAACGTCGTCGTCAGCAGTGACAGTGCAGAGGGGGCCAGGACGGCCGCGCAGGCCCCTTGCAGGGCCCGCGCCGCGAACAGCGTCCCGGGGCCGTCGGCCGCGCCGCCGAGCGCGGAGGCGGCGGCGAATCCGACCAGGCCGATCATGAAGGTGCGTTTGCGGCCGACCAGGTCGGCGATCCGGCCGCCGAGGAGGAGCAGGCCGCCGAAGGCCAGGGAGTATGAGGTGATCACCCACTGCCGGTTCGCATCCGACATGCCCAGTCCGTTCTGGACGGAGGGCAGGGCGATGTTCACGATTGTGCCGTCGAGAATCACCATGAGCTGGGCGCCTGCGATGACGGCGAGGGCCCACCACCGCTTCGGATCGGGCAACTCGGCCGCGTTCGCGGTGGTGTGGGGGACCGGCGTGGGCACGGTGTCCCCGGGGGAGGACTGCTTGGTCAAGGCGATCACATTCTGTGTCGGAGGTGTAGGAGCAGACGCGCGGTCCTACACCCCGGGACGCGACACAAGGGATCGCGAGAGCAGCGGACACCACCATGAGGTGCCGCAAGGGGGGAGAGTCCTACCGCGCGCCGAACGGGGGCACACGGCCGGGGGCAACTATGGCCGCAACACTCGTTGTCCAGTTCCAGTCCATGTTTCCCACCTCCTCCCGGCCGGGCACGCGAAGCATCGACGCCGAACGCGCCGAATGGTGCGGCAGTGGCCCCGCCGCACCTGACCTCCGACAGAGTAGGTCAGCCAGCCGGGGACGCAAACGGATTTACCCGGCGCGGTACGGGCTCCTCACGCTTCGACAAGCAAAGATCGCGCCGTGCCCAGCCGAGGAGGCTGCGGCTACGAAGCCCTGACCGTTCTCTTGCGGCTGGTGACACAGTTCCTACCGGTGCCCCCGATTCTCGTCGCCGACAGCGACTAGTGGGTGTCTGAAAAGCCCGCTTCAGGGCAGGGTTCTTGCGGAGCGGTGCAGGAAGAGCATGATCGTGGCGAAGTAGATCGCGTTCTCCTGGCTCGCGGCCAAGTACTCGTAGTCCTTCGAGAGTCGCCGGTAGCGGCCGAGCCAGGCGAAACTCCGCTCGATCAGCCAGCGCCGTGGCACCACCGCGGACATGGGCACCTCGCGTGGCGGGGCGTCGGCCTTGGCCCAGGTGCCGCGGAAGCAGCCGTCCTTGCGTTGTACAACCTGGACAGTGATGCCGGTCTCCTCGCGAACCCAGGCCAGGAACTCCCGGCCGCGATAGCCCTGGTCAGCCCACAGATGCTGCAGGCATGGGGACTTGTGGGCGCACCGGGCCGGCAGCACTGCCGCCCCGTCTCGGTCGCTGACGTCGGCCGGGCTGACGCAGACCGCCAGGACGAGGCCGAGGGTGTCGACCAGGAGGTGTCGCTTGATGCCCAGTACCTTCTTGCCGCCGTCGTAACCGTGCCAGCCGCCGCACCCGGTGGCCTTGACGCTCTGGCTGTCCACCACACCGGCACTTGGCGTCGGATCACGTCCCTGGCCAGTACCTTCCCGTGCCCGCAGGGCATAGAGGATCCCCTCCCAGCGGTCTTCGATACGCCACTTCCGCCAGTAGTGGTAGACGGTCTGGTAGGGCGGGAAGTCGTGTGGCAGCGGCCTCCAGGCACAGCCGGCCCGCGCCCAGTACGCGAGGGCGTCGATGATCTCCCGGCGTTCGTGCTTCGGTGGCCGTCCACCCGGTTTCGGCGGCGGCACAAGTGGCGCGCGCCAGCACCGCCCACTCCGCGTCGGTCAGATCCGTCGGATACGCAAGTCGTCCGCTGGTCATCCCGGCCTCCACCAGCGCAGGAACGACCAACTCGCCTGCCCTGAAGCGGGCTTCTCAGACACGCACTCATCGCGGACCTTTCGAGCTCTGCGGAGAGGTCCAGTTCTTGGCGGTCTGCACCGGGGCTCCAGAGAGCCGGCAGATCATCTCTCCCGCGCCATTGACCCTCTCAGTCATGCTTTTGCCGAAGCTGGCCTCGCTCAAGTAGTCGGCGGTGTCGGAGAAGTAGCCGTCCGACCAGCTGACGCGGAGCCGGACCGGCGTCAGCTTGGGGTACTTCCACGAGTCCACGCTCGACATCTCGAGAAGAGTGGCACTTGGCTTGCGCGCGGTCTCCTCGCGCCCGTCCAGCCAGGCCTTCACCGCGGCGGTGTCGGGTGCGATGGATGTGGAGTGCTCGCGGGTGGTCGTAGCAGTGGTACTGCAGGTCCTCGTCGGCGTCGAAGTGCCCTCCCGGCCGGTGTGCCAGGAGGTTGCCCACCGACCGCCATGGAGGCAGCCGGTCGAATCCGCCGCCGAAGGTGTCGCACCCGTTGTCGTAGTCACTGTTGGTGAAGCGCGTCCTGACGGACCGGTGCGCCGGGGTCAGTTCAATGAGCGGATCGTTGGAGAAGGAGGGACGTCGGGTCCCCAAGGTCGGTGGAGAATCGCTTGGCCTGTGCTCGGCGGAGAGATCATCATGGGGCCATGTCTGAGAACCGACCCTCCGTGACACCGACTGTGATGCGGCTCCCTCAATACACCAAGGCGAACCAGGAAGAGATTCTTGGCAACAGTGGTGATCCCTTCGGTGTCGCCTCGACCGGTCTGACCTGGCTGCCGAAAGAAGAACACTTCGGCATCAGACACGAGGACCGGCTCGTGGCACATGCTGGCCTGCTGCGACTGTCTGTCGCGATTGGTGGCGCCACCACAGAGGTGGTGGGCGTCGGCGGGGTGGCCGTCGCACCCAGCATGCAAGGCCACGGCCTGGCTCGGCTCGTCGTCACAGCTGCCCTGGAGCACGCCCGCACAATGGGTCCTCAGCACGCACTCCTGTTCTGCCGCCCTCCCCTCGTGTCGCTCTACAGGCGCCTCGGATGGCACCCGCTCGACGACGTCGTACTGGTCGAACAACCCGAAGGCCGCCTGGTGACCATGCCACTGCGGACTATGGTGACGCCCCTGCGCGACGACGCCCGCTGGCCCTCAGGGCCAGCGCGCCTGTTCTCGCTCCCCATGTGATGGAAAGTCACCCAGTACGGCAGGGCGCCGGTGATCGCGCAGTCGTCGTCCAGAGGGCCACCATCCGCCCGACCAAGTTCGGGCAGCCCTTTACCCGCTAGTCACTCCGCAAACTCGCCGCCTACCTGCGCCGCGTACAGGGCCGTTTGATCCGGATCGGCCGCGAGGCGTCATGGGCGGTGGATATCTGGCCGAGCCGCTGCTCGGCGCTCTCGTCGTAGTGACGATTGTCCGACGGTGCCTGCGCATACATACCGCGAGCTCGGGGACGGGCGTACTTGACCCCACGGCGGGGCAACGACGGCCTCAGGTATGTCCCTGCCGGTGTGCGGGCGGCATATTACGTACACAGCCGGGGTGGCCAGAGCGGGCGAGGAGGCGTGCGGCGCGGTCAGTTCGTTGTCTGCTGGGAGGGGAGGGGTGGGACTGTTGACCGGACAGCCTGGTTTCGGGGAAGCGCTGCGCGCTCACCGGCGCGCGGGACGTTTGACGTTGGAACAGTTGGCCGGGATGTCCGGGGTGAGCGCCCGGACGCTGTCGGACTTGGAGCGCGGACGCAGCAAGGGGCCTCAGCATCGCACCGTGACGGCGTTGGCGGATGCGCTCGCGTTGGACGAGGGGGCCCGTCGGCAGCTGGTCGAGCTGGCGCGCAGCGGTCGGCTGCGGGATCACTGGTCACGTCCGGGCGGTCTGTGTGAACTGCCGCGGATGGTCGATGACTTCACCGGCCGCGGTACGGAGCTGATCTGGCTGAGTGAGCTGGTCTACGCCGAAAGCACCCCGGGGGTCGGGGTGGTGGGACTCATCACCGGTGCGGCGGGCCTGGGCAAGACCTGCTTCGCGGTGCGGGCCGCGCACGCCGAGCGGCCGAGTTTCCCCGGCGGGGTGTTCTTCGTCAACCTCTTCGGCATGTCCCCGCACCCGATCGGTGCGGGCGACGCCCTGCGGATGCTGCTGCGCGCGTTCGGCGTCGCCGACCAGCAGATCCCCGGCGACCTGCCCGAACGGGCCGCCCTGTACCGGTCGCTGCTGCGCGACAATCGGATCCTGGTCGTCCTCGACGACGCCGCGTCCGAGGAACAGGTGCGCCCGCTGCTGCCCGGCAGCGGCGTCGGCCGAGTATTGATCACCACTCGGCGGCTGCTGGCCGGACTGGAGGGCGTACGCCGACTCGTACTCGGCCCTCTCCCGCTGTCCCAGTCCATGCAACTGCTCACCGGAATCCTGGGGGAGCGTGCCGCGTCCGACGACGAAGCGGCCCTGTCCCGGATCGCCGATCTGTGCGGCGGCCTGCCGCTGGCCCTGCGCATCATCGGAAACCGGCTCGCCAGCCGACCCGCATGGGACGCGGACGAACTCGCCCGGCGGCTGGCCAGGGAGGAGAGCCGCCTCGACCAGTTCACGGCCGGCGACCTCAAGATCGCCAACGCGTTCGGCATGTCGTATGAGCAACTCGCGGAGCGTGCCCGGCGGTTGTTCCGGCGCCTGGCGGTGATCCCGGGCCGGGACTTCGACGCAGCGCTGGCGGCGGTGGCCGGGGGGATGCCGATCGAGGACGCCTGGCAGGCGCTGGACGACCTCGTCGACCTCGGACTGTTGCACGATGGCACCGCGGGCCGCTACCGCTTCCACGACCTGGTCCGCCTGTTCGCCCGCGACCGTTTCCGCCACGACGAACCCTCGCCCGGCCGGGAGACCATCACCCCGACGATGACCTCGTGGCTGTTACAAACTGCCACCACGGCCGGGCGATGGTTCGAACCAGGCTACGGACGCCCCGACAGGCCCGCAGACCTCGCCGCCCTGGCCACGGCAGACGAGGCCGAGCAATGGTTACGCGCCAACGTGGGCAACTGGATGGCCGCGATGCGCACCGCGGCCGACGACGGACGGCACACGCTCGTCCTGGACTGCGCGGAGTCCATGCACTGGTTCTCCGACCACTGGCTACACGGTCCGCACTGGGGCGAAGTCTTCACTCTGGGAGCACAAGCCGCAGCCGCCCTCGACGACCTCCCGGCACAGGCAACTCAACTCAACTACCTGGCGTGGGTGCAGTCCGTACCGCCCAGCGACCCGCACACCGTGCTGCGATACACCGCGCAGGCGCTGGAACTGGCCACACACAGCGGGGCGAAGATGCAAATCGCTTGGTCACACCATTACAGCCAGAAGGCCCTCAGCACACTCGGCCGTCACGACGAGGCCCTCGACGCAGCCTCACGCGCGGCGGAGACCTTCAAAGCGCTCGGCGACATCGACTCCCACGCCCAGGGCCTCGTCGGGATCGGCAACTGCCTGCGTGACCAGGACCGTTACGGCGAAGCCCTGGAGCAGTACCTTCTCGCGCGCTCCCTGGTCGAGGACGAGAAATCCGGCATGACTCCCCACATCGCCGCCCTCGGCCGCCCGGTGGTGATCATCCGCATAGGCCAGGTACTGGCCCTGCTGGGCCGACGGCCCGAAGCCCTCTCCACCCTCAACGCGGCGATCGGCCTCCTGGACGACCTCCATGTTTCGAACTTCTGGCTGGCCCAGGCCCTGGAAGACGTGGCCGCCCTGCACGCAGAAGACGGCCGCACCGACCAGGGCCGGCACACCTACGCGCGGGCGGCGCAGGTGTACGCGGCGGCAGGTGACTCCGAAGCCCGCGACCGCTGCCACGCCCTGGCCACGGTCGGCGACTGAGGTGCGGAAGCCGGGCAGTGCGCAACTCTGCGTGCTGCTCTGCGTGTTCACCCGGTGCGCACACGACTTGTATGGGAGCCCTCGGACAGGCACCGGGCCTGTCCGGTCAGAAGGGACACGGGCCATGGCAACCCTCAGGAACATCGTGCTCGTCCACGGCGGCTTCGTGGACGGATCCGGCTGGCAGGGCGTCTACGACCACCTCACCGCCGACGGCTACCGGGTGTCCGTCGTACAGAACCCGACCGAGTCCCTGGCCGGCGACGTCGCCGCCACCCAGCACGTCCTCGACACCCTCGACGGCCCAGCCGTCCTGGTCGGCCACTCCTACGGGGGCGCCGTCATCACCGAGGCCGGCAACCACCCGAACGTCGCCGCCCTCGCCTACATCGCCGCGTTCGCCCCGGACAAGGGCGAGTCGGTCAGCACGCTGATCGCCGACCCGCCACCCGGCGCAGCCGTCCCGCCGATCCTGCCGTCCCAGAACGGATTCCTGCTCCTGGACCGGGACAAGTTCGCGGCATCGTTCGCCGCCGACGTACCCGAGAAGCAGGCCGCGTTCATGGCCGACTCCCAGGTCCCGTGGGGCGTCGAGGCGCTCGGTGGAGCGGTCTCCGAACCGGCCTGGCAGTCCAAGCCGTCCTGGTACCTGGTCGCCACCGACGACCGCATGATCCCTCCAGCGGCGCAGCGGGGCATGTCCGAACGGGCCGGCGCGATCGTCACCGAAACCCCGGGCAGCCACGCCGTCTACGTCTCCCGCCCGGCCGTCGTGGCCGCGGTCATCTCACAAGCCGCCGAGAGCTCGGAGGGCCGGTCCTAGCAGTTGCGCGCCCGCGTTTGGTCCGGGCGGCATTTCCGCCCGGACCAGACGCTTCGTACCCGCCTGCTCTGTCCACCACCTCAGGAGTATCCGCATGTCCGTCCGCCCTACGTTCACCCGCCGCAGAGCCATCGCCACCGGCGCGGCCGCCGCGGCGTCGGCCGCGATCCTCACCCCGAGCGGCGCCACGGCCGCGACCGGCAGCCGCCCCGCGCAGGGTGCCAAGCCGACCATCGTGCTGGTCCACGGCGGCTACGCCGCTTCGTCTTGCTGGAACGGCGTCATCCGGGAGCTGCGGAGCAAGGGTTACACCACGATCGCGGGGGCGAACCCGCTCAGGGGTATCCCCACCGACGCTCCGTACATCGGGAGTCTGCGATGGGTTGCTGCAAAGGGCCCGATGACATACGAGGTGCGGTGACTTCAGGTGAAACCGTTGCACAGCTCGCGCCGGCTCATCCACGGCGGCGAACGGAAGGCGAACGCTGCCGTGCACCGCATCGCTTGCGGGATGGCAAGGCCGTCACCCCAGACCCACGCCGTATCACCAAGAAGACCCGGGTGTTCCCCTACGCCGAGAAACCTGGACAGGGCGAGCTCTTTTGGAACTGATACGTCGCGTTGGCTGGGGCTGCATGCCCCGCCCCTCAACCGTCCTCCCCACGCTCCGGTGGCCGGGGGCTCGATCCGGCCGTGCGCACGTCCAGGGGGACTCCGCCGGTGCGGTATCCCTGTTCGTCGAGCAGATGGCCGCTGAGCTTCAGCGGCCACAGCGCCACGGCCCGGTCGGCGATCTCCAGGCCGGGTACGCGCTGGGCGAGTCGTACCTCGAAGCGCTGCACGTCGGCGAGGGACTTCACCCAGGCGACGACGAGGACGTTGTTCCGGCCGGTGACGCCGGCGCACAGCCGCACCTCACGGGCGCCGGTGACACCACGGAAGACGCGCTCCAGCTCTCCTGCGGCCGCCCGCCCCCATTGGATCACCGTGATCGGCCACTCGGACAAGGGGCGTGCGACCTCGCAGCGGGTCTGGAGCATGCCGGCGGCGAACAGCCGGCCGAGTCGTCGGCGGACCGTGTCCGGGCTCGCCCCGCAGGCGTCGGCGAGTGCGCGGTAGGTGGCGCGGCCGTTCATGGACAAGGCGGCGACGAGGGCGTGGTCCAGGTCGGTGAGCGGGAAGACGGGGGCCTCGGCGCGGGCGGCGCCGGCGTCGGCGAGGCGGGCGATCTGGGTGCGGTCCAGGACGCGCAGCCGCCAGCGGCTGCCCTCCGCGTAGACGGTGCTCGCGAGGTGGGTACGGGTGGCGACGATGCCCGGCATGGCGCCGATGCCGCGGGTCATCCAGTGGGTGAGCGCCGCGAGGTCCGGGGTCATCACGGTGAGCAGCAGGTCGCGGTCTCCGCTGACGTGTTCGACGGTCGAGACGTGGGGCAGCTGGGTGAGGGCCTGGGCCACGGTCAGCAGGCTGCCGCTGGCACAGTCCACCTCGACGAAGGCGAGCAGTCCCTGTCCCGCCGAGGCGAGGGCGGGTGACGGGGAGCAGCTGATCCAGGCGGCACCGGCTTCGGTGAGCCGGTGCCAGCGGCGGGCCACGGTGACGGCGTCGAGGCCGAGTACGGCGCCGATCTCGTTCCACCCGGCCCGTGGGGCGATCTGCAGTGCGTGCACCAGGGCCTGGTCGACGTCGTCGAGTGTCCGTAGCGGACCGTGCGCGGAATGCTGCGTCATTCGAAGTCCCTTGCGCGTTTCCTGCGATTCGGGGTCGATGGAAGGGTCAGGACTTCAGTCTTGCCCCACCGAAGGCCGGAACCGTATCAGGAGGTTGACGCAGCATGTCCGTACTGGAACGCGCCAGGGAACTCCAGCCCGATCTCGTGCGGCTGCGCCGCTCCCTGCATCGCGAGCCGGAGCTCGGCTTGCGGCTGCCGCGTACGCAGGAGAAGGTCCTTGCCGCGCTCGACGGTCTCCCGCTCGATATCACGCTCGGACGGGAGCTGTCCTCCGTCACGGCCGTCCTGCGCGGTGGCCGCCCCGGTGGGGCGGTCCTGCTGCGGGGCGACATGGACGCACTGCCGGTGGACGAACTCACCGGGGTGGAGTACGCCTCCGAGATGCCGGGTCGGATGCACGGCTGCGGGCACGACCTGCACACCGCCGGACTCGTCGGCGCGGCGACGCTGCTCGCGGACCGCCAAGAGAGCCTCCAGGGCGACGTGGTGTTCATGTTCCAACCGGGCGAGGAGGGGCACAACGGCGCGGGCGCGATGATAGCCGAGGGTGTCCTGGACACGGCGGATAAGCCGCTCGACGCGGCCTTCGCTCTCCATGTGTCGGCCAACCGGCTGCCGGGCGGCTGGGTCGCGTCCCGGCCCGGCACCGTCATGACGGCGTCCGACGTCCTGCGGGTGACGGTGCGGGGCGAGGGCGGGCACGGTTCGGCTCCGCACCACGCCAAGGACCCGGTGCCCGCGGTCTGCGAGATGGTGACCGCGCTGCAGAACTGGGTGACGCGCACCTTCGACATCTTCGACCCGGTGGTGGTGACCGTCGGACGGCTGCACGCCGGTACGCAACAGAACGTCATCCCCGACACGGCCGAGTTCCAGGCGACCGTACGCAGCTACTCGGAGGCGAACCACGAACGGCTGGCCCAGGGGCTGCCACGCCTTGTGCGCGGGATCGCGGCCGCGCACGGCCTGGAGGCAGAGGTGGAGTACGAGATGCTCTACCCGGTCACGGTCAACGAGCCGGCCGCCACGGAGTTTGCCCTGGAGACGGCACGCGACCTGTTCGGCGCGGGCGAGGTGTGGCACGCCCCGCAGCCCGCCAGCGGTTCGGAGGACTTCTCTCTGGTCCTGAACAAGGTGCCCGGCGCGATGCTGCTGGTCGGCGCGGCGCCCGAAGGCGTGGACGTGGAGAAGGCGCCGCAGAATCACTCGCCGCGGGCCGAGTTCGACGACCGGGTGCTCCACCGCCAGGCGGCGCTGCTCGCCGAACTCGCGGAGCGGCGGCTCGCCGCGGGGACGTCCGCGTGAGGGCGCCGCACGGGACGGAGGAGGTGGCGGTGCCCCGGGTCACCGCCGTTGTCGGTCTGCTGGTCGTCTTCGAGCTGGTCAGCGGCTTCCTCCAGGGGTCGGGCCCGGCGCTGGTGCCGGCCGTCCAGGACTGGCAGTCCATCAGCGCGTCGCAGGCGCAGTGGTACATGGCGGTCCAATTCCTGGCCGCCGCGGTGGGAGTACCGGTGTTCGGGCGGCTCGGCGATCTGTACGGGCACCGTCGGCTGATCCGGGTCGCCCTGGCCTGCGTCGCGGTGGGCACTGTTCTGGTGGTCCTCGCACCGAATCTGACGGTGCTCCTTGTGGGCCGTGCCCTGATGGGGCCGCTGGCGGCACTGCTGCCACTGGAGATCGGTCTCGTACGGGACCGGCTCGACCTCGAGGGCGCGCGGCGGGCCGTAGGGTTTCTCGTCGGCGCGCTCACCCTCGGCTCGCTCCTCGGCCACGGTCTGGCGGGCCCTCTGCTCGAACTCACCGGTGGTGTCCAGGCGACGCTCTGCGTCCTCGCCGCGATCGCGTGCGCCTGTCTGGCCCTCTCGTACTGCGCGATCCCCGAGTCCCGCACACGCGCGCCCGGCCGGATGGACTGGACCGGGGCGCTGCTGCTCGGTCTGGCGCTGCTGCTGTTCCTCGGCGCGACGGCACGCGGCCAGGCGTGGGGCTGGACCTCGCCGCTCACCCTGGGCGGCCTCGCCATCTCCCTGGCCCTCCTCGCCTGGTGGGTCCGGCTCGAACGGGACAGGCCGCACGCCCTGGTCGACGTCCGCGCGGTGGCCCACCCCCAGTCCGCGCCGTACTACATCTCCGGTTTCATCTTCGGCGCCGTGATGCTGGGCGGGCAGGCAGTCGCCATCTCGTACCTTGCCGCCTCACCGGCCGACGAGGGGTACGGCTTCGGGCTCACGACCTGGGAGATCAGCGCATGGGGCGCGGTACCCCACGTCCTGGCCTTCGCCGGGGCGAGCCTTGTGGCCCGGGTGGCGGCCCACTGCGGCTACCGGCGCGTCCTGCTGCTCGCCTTCACGCTGATGGCGGGCGGCAGCGCGGGGCTGATCGCCGCCCACACCGCACTGCCGCTGTTCGCCCTGGCCTCCGCCGTCGCCGGCTTCGGCATGGGCCTGGCCATGGGCGGCCTGCCCACACTGATCGTGGAGCGCAGCACCGCGGACCGCACGGCGAGCGCGACCGCCGTCTACAACAACCTCAAGACCCTGGGCGGCAGCGTCGCGGGCGCGGGCTCGGCGGTCGTCCTCGGCTCCCTAGTCGTCGGGGATACGGACGTCCCGGTGCTCTCCGCCTATCTGACGATCTGGGGACTGAGCGCGCTGTTGTGCGTGGGCGCGCTCATACTCCAGGCTCTGACCAATCGTCAGGCGGATGACTCAGGGTCGGCGCGGAACCCTGGTCCGCCTGGCAAGAACACCTCACCAAGATGGGATGCGAGATCTCAGGGTGGCACGACATAGCCGAGCAATGCCTGATGCCCGCGTCGATTGGGACTCGCCGCTTGGTGAGCGCCAATGGCAGGTTCGGTGTTCGTGGTTGAGGGCTTCCTGAACCGTGGCGAGGGTCCGGTACCTGGACAGCAGTGTGGGCCCGACCGGCACGCGCCGGTCGGGCCCACACTGCGTGCGGAGGGTTCTTGCTGAGTGGCTGTTCAGTGGTCGGAATAGCTGAAGTCGCCCACGGTCCAGGTGCTGATGTCTTCGATTGCCACGCGGTACATCCCGCCCGTCTCGGGGATTCCCACGGTCCCCTGCAGGATCCGGGCGACATGGAAGTGCAGATACGTAGGCGGCCCGTCCTTCTTCGCCGGGGTGTCGAAGACGGCGGAGAACTCTGCCAAGCGGTCCGAGTCCGTCAGCACCTCCGCCACCCTCTGCCGCCACACTGCTTCGGGAGCTAGACGGCCGGTGATGACAGCACCACCGGTGACCACGGTTAGGGACATCTGGTTGCTCTGCCCGGATTCCACCAGGGCGGCGACGTTAACGAGCAGCTCGTCAGGCTTCGACATGCGACAGATTATATTCGCCGGCCGGCCAGCTGCTTGAGCGGCGGTGCTGGGGTGCTAACGAGGAGGACGGGCGCTCACAGTCTTGCTGCCGGAGGCCCGGCTGGCGGCCGCGGTGGAGCAGGCGAGGCGGTTGACCATGGGCCGGGCCGAAGCCTCCGCCGTTCGCTGAACGCCTGGCGAGCAACTTCACGAGCGGCAGCCGTCCGCCACCTGCCCGGCTTACCCCATTGGGAAACGACGTCGTTCCACAAGGGCGCCGTGGCGAACACGTTCCCCTTTGCCCACTTGAGCCGAAACATGGCGTCGCCCTGTCTCTCGGACAGGTGCGGCGACCTGAAGAAGGGCTTCTCGGTCCACCGTTCGTACTTGTCCAGATACAGCTCCACGAGCTGCTCACGTGCTGTGGCTGTGGGCTCCACCCGCCGGTCTGTCGGTCCGGAGCCGACCGCCCCCAAGCTCGATGCCCAGGCACCCGCACCTCCCGCCGACCCCGGAACGGTGTCCCACACCTCAGCCTCCGGTCCGGCCGGAGCGTTCACCACATCGCCGTCCAGGTGCGGGTCTCCGCAGTTCCTCATCGCGGCCGCCGGTCAAGCAGGAACCCCCTGCGGTACCTGCTGGACCGTGAGGCCGGTGGGCGAAGGGCCTTGACACGCGCAGGCTGCGCAGCGCCTGTACGAAAAGGTTGTGTGCCACCAGCCCGTCCTGGTTCAGATGCGCAGCAGCCGCTCCGTGGTCTCTTGGTACTGGCGCAGGGCGAGGCGTAGTTCCTCGGTCTGTGCTTCGGTGTCCTGGTCCTGCCAGCTTGCGCGCAGGGTGTGGCGTCGTTCGGTGAGTACGTTGGTCAGGTGGGTGGCGGCTTCCTCGAAGACACTGTCGGCCTCTTGGACCGCCTGGTGCGGGTTCTCGACGAAGGTACTGAGGGCCTGCTGGAGGCGCATGGTCATCTTGTCCCGGTCACCTTGCGGGATCAGCATCGCCGTCGGGGTCTGACCGGATTGGGCAGCATGGATGCCGGACTGGTGCGGGGGGCGGGTCGGTTCGGCCGGAGATGCCTGTGGGGCGCGCTGCTTCGCGGATTCCGGGATCGTGGTTGAGGGTTGCTGGGCGCGTTCTTCGTCGTACCTCATGATGTGCCGCTTTCCTTGGCATGCCGCCTGCCGGGTGTCCGCGACGGGCGGCCATGGTCGTTGACGGACTGCGTATGGTGCCGGTCGTTGTGGGTGGGTTGTGCGGTGGCCAGTGCCTCGAAGAGGCTGCGGGCCTCGACCATGGCCTCTCGCATTTCCTCGGTGCCGCTGTGACCACGGGCCGCGGTATGCATGCGGCGATAGCCCTGCACGCAATGGGCGTGGTGGACGGAGAGGGCGGCGATCCGCTCCTCGAACTGCTCCCCATCGGGGTATCCCCGGTCCCTGGCCAGCCGCGCGAGCAGCATGTCGGCCTCGGTGACCGCCTTCTGCGGCGATGCGACGAACTGATCCTGAACGTCGGCCCATTGAGCCAGGTAGTACTCGCGTTCCTCGGGCGACAGCGGCATCTCCTGGAGTGAACCGTGCCGCTTCACACGCTCGCCGAGATCCCGTTCGGCGGCTTTTACGTCGCCGTCGTGGTCAGTGATCGCGCGCTGGTACTCGGGTCCGAAGCGGCTCTGCAGGCCGCGCTTGCCACCGCCGGGAGTGCGTGTCTGCTTGATGAAGAAGAAGGCGGTCGCTGCGATGACCACCACAGCGATGATCACGATGATGAACATGGCTGCCTTCTCCGCCTCATGCTCTGTTCGGTGCTCTGCTTCATCTGCCTCAACCTCTATTGAGTTGCTCCCTGTTGGTGCCGGCCGGGTGGCGTCCACGTGGCGTGAGTACCACCCGGGGCGTTTGTGGTCAGCGTCGGAAGGCGTTCTTGGCCTTGTCGCCGGACTGCTTCAGGTTTCCCGACATCCGGTCGGTCCTGCCTTCGCGCTCAAGTCGCTTGTTGCGGGTGCCGCGGCCGACGCGCTGAGTGACCCGGCCCTTGAGCGCCTGCACTTTGTTCCGGAACGTGTTTCCTGTACTCATGGCTGTCCTCTGTTTGACCTTGATGGTGGAGTGCCGGGCTATCCGCGGCTGCGGCTGAACCGTCCCCGGCCACCGCCGCGGCTGCGACTACCGCCGCCGCGGCCGCTGCGGCCGCGCATGACGAATGCGATGAGCCAGACCGCCAGCAGTACCGCTGCGACGTACCAAAGGACCTGCATGGTGAAGCCGAACCCGAAGATCACCAGGATCAGCAGAAGGAGAAGAATCCAGAACAACATCGCCGGGCCTCCAGATCGCGCGGAGAGGTTCTTGGTATCCGCGGGGTCCGGGCGAAGCGGGAAGGTGGAATGCCTCGACCGAACGGTCCGGAGTGGCACAGCCCTATGCCGTGCCGTCAGTCAACGCCTGCTCATGACTCCTGTCAACGGCCGTTGAGCGGGGTGGGGTTGGGTGCGGGATGCGGGGCTGTTGAGGTCATCGGCGATGTGAGGGGAGCGTGGGCGGGGTCGGCCGGGGGCAGGATGCGGTCCTCCCACCAGGACAGTCCCATCACGGTGGCGAGCAGGATGAAGGGGACGAGAGCGACCAGCGCGTACATGGATACCGCCTGCTTGAGGGCGTGTGCGGCGAGGCGGACATGGCTTGGGATGTCCGCGTGAAGCGCACCGAGCCGTTGCCGTGGTCGCTGTGGGGACGCGGCGAGGGCGAAGGCGGCCACGTGGTGTTGCGGCGGTGCCGCCTGCGGTGCGCGAGCCGCGCCTCTGAGGGGCACGGCAACCAGTCGATGCTGCCGGGGGCCGGGGCGGCACCGTGCACGCTAATCGCCGCCTCATTTCCTGACAAGCTGTCAAGTAGCCCTGTGCGCACGGCGATATGTGGTGCCGTCGAAAGGTATCCCCGACCTCTTGACAGGGCTACGCTGCGAAGCAAGGCCCCGGACCCCGGCAGTGATGATCTTTTCCGCCCGGGAGGCCCGCCGTGATCGTCTTGTTCGTCATCCTTGCCGTGGCTCTGCTCGGTTTCGGATTCTTGAATCCCATGTGGTGGGCGGCCGCAGCCGTGCTGATTTTCGGAGCTGTCCACTACGGCCGGGGTGGCCGGGGGAGCCGGGATCAGGGCGGCAATTCCGAGTACCGCGACTATCGGGACTACCGGGATCGCCAGGACCGCTGGGATCGCCGCTACCGACGCCAGCGCCGAGGGCGCTGGAACCGCCAGGACCGCCGGGACGAACAGCACCACCGGTAGCCGACTCGGGCATCCGATTCCCGAGCGTGTTGGGGTGAGGCGGGCTTCATGGGCCAGGCAGTCAGAGGCCGGGCAGAAGAGGTGGCCTGGGGTGACGCGGCCCTGGAGCCGGTCGTCGTGGAACTGCGCGCAGCCAACGATCAGTTACAGCGGGCGCTGGCCGGCCGGGTGGTGACCGATCAGGCGATCGGCATGGTGATGGTCCCGGCTCCGTGTCCGAACGGGACGACCAGAAGTCTGCTGGCGGACGTATCGCAGCGCAGCAACGTGAATCTCCGCGAGGTGGCCGCCGCCCTGGTCGCCACCGCCGACGGCGCAGCGTTCCCCGCACCACTGCACAAGGAGCTGCACCGTGCACTGCGACGACTTCACGGGGAGGACCGGCGGTGACATCCCGCGCCAGCCACCAATCAACCGCCCAGAGCAGGCAAGCCCATGATCCAGTCAGCCGATGTCCGCGAGAGGCGCGACCGGGACGTCCTGGACGTCGAAGGCCACAAGATCGGCTTACTCGAAGCGGTATACGTCGACACCACCACCGACGAGCCGGCCATGGCCACCGTGCGCACCGGGCTATCTCAAAATCCGCTACGCCAAGTCACTGGTGCGCAAGGCCCCTTCGATCGGCACGGACGACGTCCTGCCGGCCGAGCAGGAGGCGGCGGTCTTCCAGCACTACGGCCTGACCTATGAGCCGGGTACCCGCGGGGAGCGACAACTCGCACGCCGTTGATCACACACCAAGCGGCCACTCGGCGGGCCGAGACGCTCACCGCCGGCCACGCTGCAAGGAGAGACATCGTGACGTCATCCCAAGTATCTGGTCAGAAGCGGACCGGCGGTGCCGCGACCCGGCGCTCGACGGCGTTATGTGACCTGCGCGTATGTCTCAGCGAGTTGGTGTCTCACCTTCCGGGGCCCCGGGATGACGCGGATGTAGGCCCAGTTCTCGTACAGCTGCATCCAAGTGGCGAGTAACGCTGAGTAACTACACGGGTTGCGGTCGCGCTACTGAAGGCGGGCGTAGGGCGCGGGCAGGTCACTCTCCGAGGGCGCTGACGCGGTTTTCGTACTCGCGGCGGACCCTGCCAACCCAGCTACAACCGCCCGTCGATCCAGCCACTCACCGGTGACGCCCTGCCCGTCTGGTCCGGTGAGAAACCGGCGGCGTCAGCGACGCCAGCAGTTCCGCCGCCCGGTCTCCGGCCGGGCGATCTAAAGGATCATGCAGGTGGTGGCCTGGGCGATCAGTTGGGTCCTTCGGCTACATGGATCAGTGGCCGTGCACACCGCGGCGTGGGCCTTCATGGACGAAGGTGTGGCCAGGGGGGCTGCCCTCCTGTTCCGTTGCCCTACGTCGGCCGTAGCGGCGATTGGAAGTCGCCAGTGGGTCCGAGCGCCCTGTTGATCGGTACGCCGATTGCTGGTCTGCCGGGCTCGCTTGGCGCACCGTCCTGTTTCCAGTGCGATCGGATCGGGTACTCAGTGCCGGGTCGTGGAAGCCCGCTACGAAAGTCATGAAACTCTTTCGAGGGATGTTTGCGGAACGAGGGAGAGGATCGGTGTGTGCGCACACGAACCAGCCCGATACTGGTGACTGACGCGGGGTCATCGAGCCTGCGTCTGACGGTCTTCGGGGACGGTGGTCAAGTCCTTAACGAACACCACAGTGACTCTCCGCCTGACGAGGGGGCAACCGGATCGCTGCGGCAGTTACTGAAGGAAGGGCCGGCTCCTGCAGCTGTGGGTCACCGCATCGTCCACGGCGGATCGGAGCTGCGCAGCCACACACTGCTTGACGACGATGTGCGTGCCCGCCTGGACCGGGTGGCAGACCTCGCGCCGTTGCACGTCCCGCAAGCATTGACCGTTCTGGATGCGGCTCGGGACCTACTGCCGGGAGTTCCCCACGTCGCCTGCTTCGATACCGTCTTCCACGCCGGCTTGCCAGTTGCGGCAAGGGAGTACGCGGTACCTTCCAGTTGGCGCGATGAGTACGGTCTGCGCCGCTACGGCTTTCACGGTCTGTCCTACGCCTGGGCGCTGGCCCGCACCGCTGAACTCCTCGGCCGCCGTCCCGAGCAGCTGCACCTGGTGATCGTGCACCTTGGCGGTGGCTGCTCCGCCTGCGCGGTGCGTGATGGGCGCAGCGTCGACACGACTATGGGCTTTACGCCCTTGGAGGGTCTGGTGATGAGTCGCCGCAGCGGCAGCGTCGACCCTGGCGCCTTGACCTGGCTGATCACACGGAAGAATGTGTCTGCGAACGAGATCGAGGACGCTCTGAACCACAGGTCCGGTCTCCTCGCCCTCTCCGGCACTTCGGACGATACGCGCGACCTGGTCCGCAGCCGGGCGGCCGGCGACGAGCGCGCCGCACTCGCCCTTGACGTCTTCACCCACCAGTGCCGCCGCGGCATCGCCGGCATGGCCGCATCCTTGAGCCGCCTGGACGCTCTCGTTTTCACCGGCGAGATCGGCGAGGACCAGCCTGAGGTGCGTGAAGAGGTGTGCGCCGGACTGTCTGTGTTCGGCCTCACGGGCGGCCTGCGACCACTCGTCGCCGAACGTCCCGAAATCATCAGCGAGCCCGGCGCGCGAGTTCCCGTCGTGGTCGTCCCCACCGGAGAGGCTCAGCAGATCAACATTGAGACCCGGGCTCTCTTGGCTCACCGCTGAGGCGGGCCGACGCCACCGCCACGTCGGCGTCCGGAGTTCACACAGGGCCGGACGCTTGCGGGGATATCCGATGCTTCGAAGAAGCCGAGGGATCCCGGTCAAACGGCGGCCACGATGTGCCAGCTCTTTTGGACGTGTTCTATGAACATTGCTCAGCCTGGGGTCGTGCGCTGCTGCCGCTCTCGCAACCAGCAGACAGCGCAGGCGTCGTGGGCAGCGGGCGAACACGCTGCTGCGCAGTCACGAGACCGGCGGGGGCGGAAGCGCGCGGCCCGCCTGCATCCGACGCCCGGTCGCACGCATCGCGGTCGAGGGAGCTGGGCCTTCGTTCTCCAGGGCGGGTGCTGCGCTTGCCCAGCTCTTACACAAGCCCTCAGCCGGATCCGCCCAGCACGATCTTCCACACTCGGGTCGCCACCTGGAGGTTGAGCCGGTCCTCGACGTTCGCGAGGTCGTTGCCGCTGATGTCGCGGATGCGCTGAAGTCTGTAGCGCAGCGTGCTGCGGTGGATGGCGAGGGATGTGGCGGTCTCGTCGTAGTTGCCGCCGCAGTCGAAGTACCGGGCCAGGGTCTCCGTCATGGCGGAGTTGTGTCGGGCGTCGTAGTCGATGAGTCGCCCGAGCCACTCGCGGACGAACGCCTCCAGTTCCCGGTAATCGTTGCCAGGCCCCAGGATGCGGTAGAGGCCGAGTTCGTCGAAGAACGTCGTGCCGTATCGCTTGCGGGAGTGGCGGCGCACTTCCAGGGCGCGCTGCGCCTCCTGATAGCGCTGGGGGATGTCATCGGGGGAATCGCACCGGGCGCTCACGCCGATGGTTCCGGACGGTGTTCCCGTCTCCAGGGTGAGCGCGTCGTACAGCGCTCGGGCGTGCGGCCTCTCATCAGCGAGCAGGACCACGTTCTCGCCACGTCGGGTCAGCAGTGAGCGCATGCCCACGGCAGAGGCCGCTCGGCCCACGGTCTGCGCGAAGGAATCGTCCGTCCGGTCCGACCACTGCACCACGACGATGTAGTGGTTGCGGTGCAGGTCGTGTCCGACGGCCTCAGACCGGGCGTAGGCGCTGGTCTCGTCCGTTCCTGCCAGGAGGTCGTCGGCCAGTTCGCGGTGCAGCCTCAGTTCCACTTCGGCCAGGCTGCGCAAGTGTGCCAGCTCCGGGGCGAGCGACGTGGCGGCCTGTTCCAGCGCGAGTACGGTGTGCTCGTCTGCCTCGCCGTGGGGGTCGACCAGAGCCAGCGTGCCCAGGATCTCGCCGTGCGGGCGGACCAGAGTGACGAGTCGGTCCTTGATCCGCGCCGGCCCGGCCTTCCGGCCAACGGCGTTCAGCAGTTCGTCCTGGCGCACGGGGTCCGGTTCCGGATAGGGGTCGGGTCGGCTGGGGCCGGCCCAGGATCTCAGCCGGCCGAAGCGGTCCTCGACCAGAGCGGGGAGTCCAGTCAGCCCGTGCAGGGCGTGGGTGACGGCCTCCTCGGCATCGCCCGAGGCGGTGACGTCGGCCATGCGGGCGTGAACGGTCCGCACGTACGCCAGCTCAGCCACGACGGTGATCAACTGCCGCTGGAGGGCCGCGCCTTTCTCCCTCAGCCGGTCCAGCTCCAGGGCCTCCTCACGGCGGCGGCGGTGTGCGACCGCGACTGACAGGGCAGCAGCGGTGTGCCGGACGAGTGTGGCGAGCAGGGACCGCTGGGCTTCGGTGGGCCGGGAGCGGGACGTCACTACGAGGTAGCCGTGGAGTCCCTCAAGTCCGCGCAGTCCCAGGGCCTGGCCCCCGGTCCTGCCGGGCACGGTCACAGACCCGTCTCGCCCAGCCAGCTCCCGCAGCCTCCGGCCCACGGCCAAGGCGTGCATCTTCCGGTTCCTCGGGCTGGGGACGAGCTCACCGTCCGCTTCGAGGTAGCCGGCCTCGGCGCTGTACGTCCCGATGGCGGCTATGTGGTCCATGGACAGGCGCAGAATCTCGTGCTCGTCCGGGGTGTCGAACAGGGTGCAGGACAGCAGCGTGAGTTCGTGGAGGGCATGGTCGGCGGGGGGCTGAGCCGGGAGGTGGGGCTCTCCGCGCGCGGCTGCGGGGGCCGGCCGGGGGCTGTCCTGGGACATGCTGCCCGCTGGGTCGGAACGGCGGTGCAGGTTGTGCGGCCGGCTCCTGGCCATGGGATCACTCCCGAGCCTTCAAAGGGCGCGACGAGCGGTGTCGGCCACCCGATTATGAACCACCCTGTATGAAATATCCGTATTTCCACTCTAGTACTCGCAGGGTGACCGGGCTCGTGCATTTCTGGCAGGCCAGGCGGAGGCGTGGAACCACGCGCTTCGCCATGCTGGGAAGCGTTCGAAGTCCTCCGCGCGTAACCGGCACGAGAGGCAGGGCGACGCCGCTGCCGTGCTGGTGCGGTTGCCGGGGTTGTGCCTCGCTTCGCTCGACGAAGCCAGGCCGGTACCTCGACGAAGTCGGGCCGGTACGAGGTGGCGGCGACGACGCAGTACCTGGCGCGCCGAGGGCGACTCGCGGAGGTCCTATCCGCACCTGAACGAAAGCGAACCGGGAATCGGCGCAGGCCGCACCACCGGGAGGAGTTCCTCATGGCCAGGGCAGTGGGTATCGATCTGGGTACCACCAACTCGGTGATCGCCGTGTGGGAGGGCGGCGAGCCGTCCGTCGTGCCCAACACCGAGGGCAACCGGACGACACCGTCCGTGGTTGCCTTCACCGACACCGGGGAGCGCCTGGTGGGCCAGATGGCCCGGCGCCAGGCGATCCTCAACCCCAAGGGCACCATCTACTCGGCCAAGCGATTCATAGGCCGGCACTTCGACGAGATCTCCGACGAGGCGAAAGCGGTGGCGTACGACGTCGTCGAGGGCGACGGCGGTGCGGCCCGCTTCAAAGTGCGTGACAAGCTGTACGCGCCTGAGGAGATCAGCGCACAAGTGCTGCGCAAACTCGCCGACGACGCCTCCAAGCAGATGGGGGAGCGCGTCACGGAGGCGGTCATCACGGTGCCCGCCTACTTCAACGACGCGCAGCGCACAGCCACCAAGGATGCCGGTCGGATCGCGGGCCTGGAGGTGCTGCGGATCATCAACGAGCCGACGGCGGCCGCCCTCGCGTACGGCATGGACAAGAAGCAGCACGAGACTGTCCTCGTCTTCGACCTGGGCGGCGGCACCTTCGACGTGAGCATCCTCGATGTCGGCGACGGCGTGGTGGAGGTTCGCTCCACCGCCGGGGACAGCCACCTGGGCGGCGACGACTTCGACCGACGTCTGGTGGACCATCTCGCGGACGGCTTCCAGAAGGAGAACGGCATCGACCTGCGGAATGACCCGCAGGCGCTGCAACGACTGTTCGAGGCGGCGGAGAAGGCCAAGACCGAGCTCAGTTCGGTGACGCAGACGCAGGTCAGCCTGCCGTTCATCACCGCCGACGCCGCGGGCCCCAAACACCTCACCGACTCCGTCATGCGGTCCACGTTCGAGCAGATCACCGGCGACCTCGTGGAGCGGTGCCTGGAGCCGGTCCAGCAGGCAATGGCCGACGCCAAGGTAGGTGAGAGCGACATCGACGAGGTCATCCTCGTAGGCGGCTCCACACGCATACCGGCGGTCCAGGCCCTGGTCCGCCGGCTGACCGGCGGCAAGGACCCCAACATGAGCGTCAATCCCGACGAGGTCGTGGCCCTGGGCGCCGCGATCCAGGCCGGGGTGCTCAAGGGTGAGGTCAAGGACGTCCTGCTGCTCGATGTCACGCCCCTGTCGCTGGGCGTCGAGACGCGCGGCGGAGTCATGACGAAGATCATCGAGCGGAACACCACCATCCCGGTGCGGCGTACCGAGACGTTCTCCACCGCCGAAGACAGCCAGCCGGCCGTCGATGTGGTGGTCCTCCAGGGTGAGCGCGAGCGGGCTGCCGACAACCGGGTGCTCGGCCGGTTCCAGCTCACCGACATCCGGCCGGCACCGCGAGGCGAACCTCAGATCGAGGTCACCTTCGACATCGACGCCAACGGCATCCTCAATGTCAAGGCGCGTGATGGGGACACCGGCAAGGAACAGGGCATCACCATCAGCGAAAGCTCCAATCTGGACCGCAGCGAGGTCGAGCGCATGGTCCAGGAGGCCGAGCGTAACCAGGGCCAGGACCGAGAGCTCCGCGAGGCCGTCGACGCCCGCAACGAGCTCGACGCCATCGCGTACCAGGTCGAGAAGCGCCTCGCCGAACTGGGCGACGCAGCTCCCGCGCACGAGAAGGCGCGCGCCGAGATGCTCGTCTCCGATGCCCGTGCGGCGGTCAAGGAGGAGGCGGGCGTGGAGCGCGTGCGGCCACTGGCCTCCGAACTCCAGCAGGTCCTCGCCGGACTGACTGCCCAGCAGGGTGCCACCGCCACGGGAGGCCCGGGCCAGGACGCCGCCACCGGCGCTTCCCCGAGTGGTGGCAGCGGTGACGACGATGTCATCGACGCCGAGTTCGACAAGGGTTGAGGCCGTCATGCCCCGCCACCCCCAAGAACCCGACCGGGCCACACCGACCGAACCTGCCCCGGAAGGCGCCGCACGCCTTCCGGGCGAGGAGTCGCGTCAACCCGGCCCGCCTCCCTGGACACCCGCGGCGAACGACGAAACGGGACCCGATGCCGTCCGCCCCGCACCCGCGGAGGACGAGTACACAGCCGCGATGCAGGAACTGGAGGACCGCTGGCGGCGCGCGCTCGCCGACCTCGACAACCTGCGCAAGCGTCACGCCAGGGAACTGGAGCGGGAGCGGACGGTCGAGCGTTCCCGTACCGCGGCGGCCTTCCTGCCCGTCCTGGACAACCTCGAACTCGCCCTGTCCCACGCCGACGCCGGTTCGGATGCGATCGTGGAAGGCATCCGGGCAGTCCGCGACCAAGCGGTGAACGTCCTCGAACTGCTCGGCTACCCGCGGCACGCGGAAACCGGCGTCGCCTTCGACCCGGCCCGGCATGAGGTGGTCAGCGTGGTCGACGACCCCGACGTCGAGCCGGGCACCGTCGTCCAGGTGCTGCGTCCGGGGTACGGCGACGGCGATCGGCAGCTCAGGCCCGCCACCGTGACTGTCGCGAAGCGGGAGTGATCTGTCATGGCACGGGACTTCTACGAAGTGCTGGGGGTGTCGCCGACCGCGAGCCAGGACGAGATTCAGCAGGCATATCGCAAGCTCGCTCGTAGCCACCATCCCGACGTCAACAAGGACCCGGGGGCGGAGGAACGCTTCAAGGACCTCAACGAGGCATACAGCGCCCTGTCCGACCCGAAGACCCGGGCACGCTACGACCGGTTCGGCGAAGACTTCCGCAAGATCCCCGAAGACTTCGACGACCGGGTCGGGGCCGGAGCGGGTGGCGGATTCCGCACCCGGCGGAACGCAGGCGCAGGCGGCCCCGGAGTCCGGTACACCACAGGCTTCGGCGACGGCTTCTCAGCCGAGGACGTCGACATCGAGGATCTGCTCGGCTCGCTCTTCGGCGCAGGAGCCGGCGCCGGCTCCGCAGGCGTACCGGGAGCCGACCAGGAGGCCGAACTGCCGCTCACCGTAGAGGAGGCGTACAAGGGCGGACGCCGTACCGTCACACTCGCCGGACCCACCGGGCAGCCGCGGCGCTACGAGGTCGACGTCCCGCCGGGCGTCACCGACGGGCAGCGCATCCGGCTGGCTGGCGAGGGAGGGCGTGGCAGTGGTGCCGCACCCGCGGGCGACCTGCACCTGCGGGTGAGGATTCGCCCCCACCCCCGATTCCGGCTGGACGGCCGCGATGTCCACGTGCAGGTTCCGGTCACCCCCTGGGAGGCCGCCCTGGGTGCGACCGTGCCGGTGCCCACCCCCGGCGGTGGCACAGCCAAGGTGACAGTGCCTGCCGGCTCGTCCAGCGGCCGTCGGCTGCGGCTGCGCGGCGAAGGCATGCCCAACCCGCGCGGTGCGAACGGCGACTTGTACGCCGAACTGCGCGTCATGGTGCCGCCCACGCTTGACGACCGGGAGCGTGAACTGTTCGAGGAGCTCGCCGCGGCCTCCTCATTCGACCCCAGGAGGACGCGATGAACGACCGACCCACGAGAGAGGCAGGCATCAGCCGGTCCGGTGCAGGCGACCGTCCGGTACAGCCGGTCACCTATGTCGCCACCGCTTCGACGGCCGCTCGCTATGCGCTTGTTCCCGCCCCGAGGCTTTCCCTGGAGGCCGTGGCCCGTCGATCGGGTCTCCATCCTGATCTGGTCCGCCGGTTCGTCGCCCTCGGGCTGGTCGACGCCGAACCCGACGCCGCCGGCCACCTGGTTTTCGACCCCGGTGCCCCAGCGGTACTTGCCCGCATCCAGCGGCTGCGCTCCGGACTCTGCCTCAATTACGCATCCATCGGCCTGGTGCTCGACCTGCTCGACCGCATCAGCCTGCTCGAAACCGCCCTGCGTGGCCGCGGCACGAGGAGTGACACACCCCCATGGACATGAACCGTCTCACACAGAAATCCCAAGAAGCCCTCCAGGAGGCCCAGTCCGCGGCCGGCCGCATGGGCCAGACCGAAGTGGACGGAGAACACCTGCTGCTCGCACTCCTCGATCAGGAGGACGGTCTGATCCCACGGCTGCTGCAACAGGCCGGAACCGAGCCGAAGGAACTGCGCGCGGCCGTGCGCGAGGAACTCTCCCGCCGCCCGAAGGCCACCGGCCCCGGTGCGGCACCCGGCCAGGTCTTCGTCACTCAGCGCCTCGCCGGCCTGCTCGACGCCGCTGAACGGGAGGCCAAACGCCTCAAGGACGAGTACGTGTCCGTGGAGCACCTCCTGCTCGCCCTGGCTGAAGAGGGGGCATCAACAGCCGCCGGGCGTCTGCTCAACCAGGCAGGGATCACGAGGGACTCGTTCCTCGGCGCGCTCACCCAGGTCCGCGGTAACCAGCGTGTCACCTCCGCCAACCCTGAAGTGGCCTACGAGGCGCTGGAGAAGTACGGCCGCGATCTCGTCGCCGAGGCCAAGGAAGGCAGGATGGACCCGGTCATCGGCCGGGACGCCGAGATCCGCCGCGTCACCCAGATCTTGAGCCGCAAGTCCAAGAACAACCCCGTCCTCATCGGAGACCCCGGCGTCGGCAAGACCGCCATCATCGAGGGCCTCGCCCAGCGCATCGTGCGCGGCGACGTCCCCGAGGGGCTCCGCGACAAGATCGTGTTCGCCCTCGACATGGGCTCCCTGGTCGCCGGCGCCAAATACCGAGGTGAGTTCGAGGAACGCCTCAAGGCCGTGCTCAGCGAGGTCAAGGCTGCACAAGGCGGCATCTTGCTCTTCGTCGACGAACTGCACACCGTCGTCGGTGCGGGCGCCGCCGAAGGGGCCATGGACGCGGGGAACATGCTCAAGCCGATGCTCGCCCGCGGCGAACTGCACATGATCGGCGCCACCACCCTCGACGAGTACCGCAAACACATCGAGAAGGACGCAGCCCTCGAACGACGGTTCCAGCAGGTCCTGGTCGATGAGCCCAGCCTCGAGGACACCATCTCCATCCTGCGCGGACTGCGTGAGCGCCTGGAGGTCTTCCACGGCGTCAAGATCCAAGACACCGCACTGGTCGCCGCCGCCACCCTCAGCCACCGCTACATCACCGATCGATTCCTGCCCGACAAGGCCATCGACCTCGTCGACGAGGCATGCGCCCGGCTGCGTACCGAGATCGACTCCATGCCTGCCGAACTCGACGAGGTCACCCGCCGCGTCACCCGCCTGGAGATCGAGGAAGCCGCCCTCTCCAAAGAGAGCGACCCCGCCAGCAAGGCCCGCCTGGAGGAGCTGCGCAAGGAACTGGCCGACCTGCGCGGTGAGGCCGACGCCAAACACGCTCAGTGGGAGGCCGAACGGCAGGCGATCCGGCGTGTGCAGGAGCTGCGCCAGGAACTGGAGCAGGTCCGCCACGATGCGGAGGAGGCCGAACGCGCCTACGACCTCAACCGTGCCGCCGAACTCCGATACGGCCGCCTCCAGGACCTGGAGCGCCGACTCGCAGCGGAGGAGGAGCAGCTGGCCACCAGGCAGGGACAGAACCGGTTGCTGCGCGAAGTGGTCACCGAAGAGGAGATCGCAGAGATCGTCGCCGCCTGGACCGGCATCCCGGTCGCTCGCCTGCAGGAGGGGGAACGCGACAAGCTGCTGCGCCTCGACGAGATCCTTCGCGAGCGCGTCGTCGGCCAGGACGAGGCCATCCAGCTCGTCGCCGACGCGATCATCCGCGCCCGCTCCGGCATCCGCGACCCTCGCCGCCCCATCGGTTCCTTCATCTTCCTCGGCCCCACCGGCGTCGGTAAGACCGAGCTGACCAAGACTCTCGCCCGGGCGCTGTTCGACTCCGAGGAGAACATGGTCCGCCTCGACATGAGTGAGTACCAGGAGCGGCACACCGTCAGCAGGCTCATGGGCGCACCACCCGGATACGTCGGCTACGAGGAAGGCGGCCAGCTCACCGAGGCCGTACGCCGCAAGCCGTACTCGGTTGTGCTGTTCGACGAGATCGAGAAGGCACACGGCGACGTCTTCAACACCCTGCTGCAAATCCTCGATGACGGCCGCATCACCGATGCTCAGGGCCGCACCGTCGATTTCCGCAACACCGTGATCATCATGACGTCCAACATCGGCTCCGAGCACCTCCTCGATGGCGCCACCGCCGAGGGTGAGATCAAGCCTGACGCCCGCGCCCTGGTGATGGGCGAGCTTCGCGGGCACTTCCGTCCGGAGTTCCTCAACCGCGTCGATGACATCGTGCTGTTCAAGCCGCTGGGCGAGCGGCAGATCGAACGAATCGTGGAGCTGCAGTTCGACGAACTGCGCCGGCGTCTTGCGGAACGCCGCATCGCCGTAGAACTCACCGATGCGGCCCGAGAGCTGATTTCCCACCAGGGCTACGACTCGGTGTACGGGGCCCGGCCACTGCGGCGATACATCTCGCACGAGGTTGAGACGCTGGTCGGGCGTGCCCTTTTGCGCGGCGACGTCCAGGACGGCGCGACGGTCCGCGTCGATGCCGAACACGGCGAGCTGGTGGTCACCTACGACCAGTGGGAAGAGGCCCCGGAAGCGAGGGCAGCGTGAACACCACCCGTACAACGACGGTGACCTGCCCGCACTGTGGGCGCGCCAACCGGATTCCTGCCGCCGCCGAGGGGCGCCCCAAATGCGGCCACTGCAAGCAACCGCTGCCCTGGGTCGTCGATGCCAGTGACGATGACTTCACCGAAGTCGCCGACGACGCCGTTCAACCTGTCGTCGTCGACCTCTGGGCCACCTGGTGCGGCCCCTGCCGCATGGTCAGCCCCGCCCTCGAACAGGTCGCCCGCGACCTCGCCGGGCAGATCAAGCTCGTCAAGGTCGACATCGACAAGAACCCAGGAGTCAGCCGGCGGTTCGAGGTCCAAGCAGTGCCCACGCTGCTCGTTCAAGACCAGGGCGAGACGATCGCCCGACAGGCCGGTGCGGCACCTGCGCCTGTCTTGCGCGAGTGGGTCGAGCAGGCCCTGGAAGGGCGGCACATCACCGGTGGGCGGTGAAACACCATGGACGCCGAATCTGATCCGCGGCGTCTACTGCGACGCCATCGCGGGGGCCGGCGGACGAGCAACCATCCACGAGAGGAGAACGTCATGGCCACGATTCCGGATCCGCACCTGGCAATGGTGCGGCCCGTGACGCCGCGTACCCCGCAGGGCTGCGAGGAGTGCCTCAGGGAGCATTCCCCGTGGGTGCACCTGCGGCTCTGCCTCACCTGTGGGCACGTCGGCTGCTGCGACTCCTCACCCCTCAAACACGCCCGACGACACGCGGGCAGCGCCGAGCACCCTGTCGTGCAGTCCTTCCAACCGGGAGAGGACTGGCGCTGGTGCTACGTCCATGAGGCTTTGGTCTGATGAGTACTGCCCAGCACAAGAATGGTGCGGTGCGCGAGACGCCGGACCGGTACGGGGCGTTCCCGCGCCTGACACCGGAACAGCTTCAGGACCTGACCGCGCACGGTGAGCGCCGCAGGACCACGGAAGGTGAGGTGCTGTACCGGGAGGGCGAGCCCTTCCGGGAGTTCCTCGCCATCCTCAGCGGGACCGTCGAGATCCTCCAGGACCACGGCGGGCCGGAAGAGCGCACGGTGGCGGCACACGGACCCGGCAGGTTCTTGGGCGAACTGGGGATGCTGGAGGGGCAGGCGGCGTTCGACACCGCCGTGGTGCGTGAGGCAGGTGAGATCCTGGCAGTACCGGTGGAGCGCCAACGCACCTTGGTCGGCCGCGACCCCGTACTCGGCGACCTGATCCTCCGCGCGTATCTGGGCCGACGGCATCTTCTCATCGGCCTCGGCGCAGGCTTCCGCATCCTGGGATCGTGCTACTCGCGGGACACGCTGCGGCTACGTGAATTCGCTGCCCGCAACCGGCTGCCCCACCGCTGGCTGGATCTGGAGAGGGACAAGGAGGCTGAGGCGTTGCTGCGTCGGTTCTCCATCCGCCCCGAGGAAACTCCGGTGGTCCTCTGGAAGGGCGAGCAGGTGCTGCGCAATCCGAGCAACGCCGAACTCGCCAGGCTCATCGGGCTGCCCGCCCCCACGGCGGAGGCCGCCCAGTGCGACGTGATGGTCGTCGGCGCGGGCCCCGCAGGACTCGCCGCAGCCGTGTACGGCGCCTCCGACGGCCTCACCACGATTTCCGTCGACGCCGTGGCCACCGGAGGCCAGGCAGGCACCTCGTCCCGCATCGAGAACTACCTCGGCTTCCCGTCGGGCATCTCCGGAGGCGAGCTCATCGAACGCGCGGTGCTCCAGGCCCACAAGTTCGGTGCCCGCCTCATGGTCCCGGCCGAGGTCAACAGGCTCATCCCGCAGGACGACGAGTACGTAGTCACCTTCACAGACGGGTCCCAAGTCCGGGCGGACGCCGTGGTGCTCGCCTCAGGTGTCCGGTACCGCAGACTCGAGGTGCCCGGCATCGACCGCCTGGAGGGCATCAGCGTCTACTACGCGGCGACCGTGCACGAGGCCAGTCTCTGCGAGGCGGACCCGGTCGCCGTTGTCGGCGGAGGCAACTCCGCCGGACAGGCGGCGCTGTTCCTGGCCCACCACGCGTCCGGAGTCCACCTCCTCGTCCGGGGCAGCGACCTCAACGCGGACATGTCGCGTTACCTGGTGGACCAGGTGGAACGGCACCCGAAGATCGAGGTGCTGCTCCATACCGAAGTCCGGGGCGTCTCCGGGAAGGAGAAACTGGAGTCGCTGAGCGTTGAGGACAACGCAAATGGTGAGCGCGGCACGCTGCGGGCCGCCGCGCTGTTCGTGTTCATCGGGGCTCGCCCGCGCACGGAGTGGCTGAGGGGCGTGCTCGCGCTGGACGAGAAGGGCTTCGTCCTGACCGGGGCGGACGCCCAGGCTGCTGCCGACGCGACCCGGTGGGACTCGCTCGGCCGTGGTCCATTGCTGCTGGAGACCAGCCTTCCAGGGGTCTTCGCAGCCGGCGACGTCAGAAGCGGCTCGGTCAAACGAGTTGCCTCGGCCACCGGTGAAGGTGCCATGGCGATCCGCCTCGTGCACGAGCACCGGGAAAGTGTCGGCAATCTGGTCCGCACCGCAGGCCCCGACGGACCTCGGCCCGTGACGGGCCGGTTCGTGGCACGACGTTGACTTCTCCTCGACGGCCCCTCAGGCGGCCGGACACCAACCCGCAGAACAAGCAGGTGAATGAACTAGGTGGTCCCGGGCGAGGAGATCGATCGGACGGGTCTCACGCCAGTCGATCGCGTGCAGCAAACGGCGCCGTGGCGAACACGCCACCGGGTACGGGGGGACAGCGTGTCATCCCAGCGTCGACTTTGCCTGGGGGCATCCTGTGAGCACGTGCCATCGCGGGGACAGCCGACGAGAAGGGCCAGTGATGCAAGGGTCGTCCCAGAGCGTTACGGTCGTGGCCCTCCTGGCGGATCCGGACGCACCGACCGACATTGCAAAGCGTATGGCCCGGACGCTCCCTGCTCGGCTCGCCGACAAGTCCGGCCAGGGGCGGCGGTTCGAGATCGAAGTGATCAGTGAGCCCTTCACTTCAGGAACCGAGGACCCGCCCGCTTTGATGCGCCGGATCATAGACCGTGGCAGTGCGGAGAATTGGGACATCATCGTCGCCCTCACCGATCTCCCGCTGCACTCGCACGGCCGCAAGCTTGTCGCGAATGTGAGCCACGAACACGGCTTGGCCCTGCTGTCACTACCTTCGCTGGGGGGCTTCCGGCTGCAGAAGAGGGCTCGCCGGGCCGTGGAAGAAGCCGTGCTCGGCTTGGCGGGCCCGCCTGAGGGGCCTCCACGAAGCCAGCTTCTGGAATCCGTCGACGGCCGTCTCACACCCGTTCGTCCGAGCCCGGTCGGCGAGGAGGAGAGCGCTGATCTCCGGTACGTCATCAGCGGGCCGCGCGGTTATCTACGGGTTCTCGTCGGTATGGTCCGCGCCAACCGGCCGTGGCGGTTGGTGCCGGGTCTCTCGAAAGCCCTGGCGGCCGCACTCGCCACGGGAGCCGTTGCCACGGTGAACTCCACCGTCTGGATCCTGGCCGACTCTCTGAGCGCGCCACGCCTCGTGTTCGCCACGCTCGGGTCCGTGGCGCTCATGATCGGCTGGCTGATCGTTGACGCGCAGCTTTGGCACCGCTCAGCACAGGGCTCGCAGGAGGCGAGGCAGAGGGCGAGGCTCTACAACGTCTCGACGGTCCTGACCGTGGGTATCGGGGTGCTCGTCTGCTACGTGGGCCTGATGCTCATCAACTTTGTGTGGGCGCTGTTCATCCTCAATGACCAAGTGTTCGCCTCCATGACACGGGACCCGTTGAATGCAACGGACTACTGGACGTTGTCATGGTTCGTGGCTTCGACTGCCACAGTGGGCGGCGCGCTGGGATCAGGGTTGGAGAGCGACGAGGCGATCCGAGCAGCCGCCTACTCCAAGCGCGAACAGGAACGTCGTCACATGCTCCAGGACGAGCACGATGGCTAGCTGTACGAAGACGCACAGGAGCCGAGGGCGATGGCGGACGGTGTGTCACGCCCGTCTCCTTGGCGGCGGTGACGATGACGTGATGGTGCGGTCGGTGACCGCGCTGACGGAGCGCAGATCCGACTGTTCAGCAGCCCATCGGCTCCTCGGCACTTGCCGGACCTTCGGCCAGGGGCGTCCGCAGCGGCATCGCCCGCCGGAACGCCGCATGCCAGGCAGCGAACTGCAGCGGCCGACCGTCATCGGCAAGCCACAACCACAGCGGCTCTCCCGAGACCACGCCGCTGTCATCCCATGCCAGCCGGCGCCGCTCAGTCGGCGAGATCCTCGCATACGGCCAGCTCCGCTGAGCGCCCTGCGCCAGCAGCGTGTACCGGCCGGCCCGTGCCACCTGTCGGGCGTCCGACCAGCCCGGAAATCCGCCCGCGGCCGCGCACTGGACCACGATCGCGTCCCGCTCGACCGCCAGGAAGTGGTGGACCTGGCGCACCTTGCGCGGCGGCAGGTACACCCGCCGCCCCCTGCCCCGCTTCGCCACGGCGCCAGCCACACGGATCTCCCCAGGACCGCTCAACGGCGGCACCTCCGGCACCAACAGACTGGCCCCCTCACCCAGACGCATCCCGCTGTGTACGAGCACGTCGGCGAACAGCCCGTTGCGCTCCCCATGCCGGCCCCGCCACCGCGAGTCCGATCGCCCTTCCGGAAGTTCCCCTCGCAGCCCCACGTTCCGCCACAGCAGGTAGTCCTCGAATGCCACGGACCGCAACGGCTCGTCCTGGGGGTCCGACTCCATCTCCGCGTTCACATGCACCCGGCGCGGCCCCGCCGGAGTCATCACCGTCTTGTCGACGTACCGGAACGGAGCCCGCGGCAGCAGCCCGGCGTCAAGCGACCACGCAACCCACTTGTCCAGCGCGGCCACCGACCGGTTCCACGTTCCCACCGACACCGCCTGCGGCCCGTCCGTCCACAGCCGCACCCGCTTATATGCCCGCAGATCCTCGCCATCGCAGTCCCAGATCCGCTTGCCACGCCGAGACGTCTCCAGGAACCGGACGAACAGCGTCACATCACGGGCATACGCCATCACGCTGTTATCTGCTCGCACCCCCCAACTCGGCAGCTCACGCAGAAAGCGGTTCAGGTGCACGTCGTACGAACCGTTCGCGCCAAGCACAAATGGCTGCCCCTCGCGCACACCAGCCCTATCAAGTACTCCTCCAACGTCCGGGAGGGCTGGGCAGTGAGCCAGGCGCGCGTGGCGCGTGGAGTAGAGATCCGCAATCACGGAAGTGGTCACGCGTGCTCCTGCCCGTCCTCACCCGATGCGGCGTACTCACCTTGCCGCGGCAAATAGGAGCTCGCGGGCAGCTCCATCCAAACTCACCCGACCCGGTGATTCACGCTCGACGACCTGCTTCGTGAGACACCGATGGGAGTTCGCATAAGCGGAGAACCAGACGTTGTCCACCGCGGGGCGGGCTTTTCCGCGCGGGGAGTCGTGTACGTCCTCATCGGCGCCCTGGCTGTCCAGATGGCGCTTGGCAGCGGTGGCAAGTCGGCCGACCGACAGGGCGCGCTGGCGAAGATCGCGGAACAGCCCTTCGGGAAGATCATGCTGTGGGTCCTGGTCGCGGGCTTTGGCTGCATGGCCCTGTGGCGCGCGTCCCGAGCGGTGCTCACCTGCGGCCCCGACCGCAAGACTCCCTCGCGGCTTCTGGACGGCGGCCGGGCGCTGTTCTACGGCTTCATCTGCTGGGCCACCGCCACCTATGCCGCCGGTGGCGGCCAGGGATCCAGCGGTAATGCGCAGTCGAAGGACTGGACGGCATCCGTGCTGAAACTGCCCTACGGACAGATCCTCGTGGCCGCCGGAGGATGCCTGCTGATCGGGATCGGCGCGGTCCTCGCGGCACGGGCGGCCATGCGCAAGTTCCTGCGACAGCTGGACACCGCCGCCATGAGCCCCCGCACGAAACAGATCGTCACCGGCCTCGGCGTCAGTGGCGGCGTGGCACGCGGAATCGTGTTCGCCGCCGCCGGGATCTTCATCCTGATCGCGGCCATCCAATTCGACGCGGACGAGGCCAAAGGCGTGGACGGCACACTCCGCAGCTTCACCGACACCCCCATGGGGCCGTGGCTGCTGGTCGCTGTCGCCATCGGGCTGATCCTCTTCGGCGTCTTCTCCTTCGCCTCCGCGCGCTGGCGCCGACTGTGAACGATGGCTGGAACCCGCGACGATTGCGTTGTTGACCGTGGGCCCAAATAGGCGGGGGCTTAGCCTATGAAGGCTGCCGGCTGAGCCCTGAAGGGCTACCTCGGCGGTGACAAGCTCTCGGTACCGGATCGGCGTCCTGGTCCTGCGGTACCCGCATCGGGTCAGCCGTGCCGCGTGGTGCACGTCCAGGTCGGCCGAAGCGATCGACGCTCCGTCATCCGCAGGCGGGCAGGGTGACTCCACAGGGCCAGGATGCCGATCCCCGTGTTCAGCAGCAGGAGCCCGCTCGTGTTCAGCACGAGCCACTTCGCGCCATCGTCCAGGGGACAAGGCTCGGAGCATGCGCCCCGCCCTGAACTGAGGGTGTCCCGTCAGGCCGCGCGAGAGTCCGCCAGAGCATCAGCTGTCGGTGACCGTTGGCGTGCGCTCCGGGCTGCGGCCCATGCGTGAGGACTACGGCGACGTTGCTGACTGAGGCGCCGGGCGCCGGCGGTCACGCGTCGGCGCTGCGGGGGTGGGTGGAGTGCGCGCCGAGGGTGAATGTCCGGGGCGGCAGCGGCTCCAGCCACGGGTCGCTGGTCTTCTCCTGGATCTCCAGGCCGAAGATGAGATCGGTGAAGTCGGCATGGCCCGTGCCGTCGCTGCAGCTGAAGCGGTAGGAGGCGCCGGGGTTGAGGTCGACGAGCAGACCGGCGTTGCCCCTCCACATCTGGGGCTCCCCGTCCCCGCCTCGCCAGCAGTTCCAGACCTGCAGCGTTGAGGTGGAGGTGGGCTTGATCAACGGCTCGAGGTGTACCACCGGCGGTGCCGAGTCGGCCCACAGGCAGACGCCCGACGACCGGGAGCCGTTGACGAGCAGCTCGCCTTCCGACAGTTCCAGGCACACACCCTGGGGCGGTTTGCTCACGGAAGAGGTGAAGGCGATCGCCAGCCTGGCCGTCGCCCATTTCATGGAAATACCGAAGGCGAGGTGCACCGTCTTGCCTTCGAACTCCACTGGTTGACCGTCCGAAACGCGGAACGCCTGGTCGATCTTCGGCGGACGGATCTGATTCTCAGACATGCGAACCTCTCGTGGTCCAATCCCCGCCGCAACGGGGGGTGTGGCCTCTGCCCGGCAGCGCGGGTCCGTCCGACACCGCCGTCGTGTCTGGTCCGTGTCGTGCATCTTCGGGCGAGGGAGCAGGAGTGCCCGGCCGGAAGGAGGAGCGGCTGACCCGTTCAGGCCGGAGTGCTGTCCTTGAGGCGCACCACCGCGCTGCTGAGCTCGCGCTGCATCTTCGCCGTGAGTGGATGGCCCTCGAACGTGCCGACGAGGGCCCGGGCGACGTCGCGCACCGTGAGACCGCAGTGGGCGGCCAGATCAGCGAGAAAGTCCTTGGCGTGTTCGCTGGAACAGGGCACGAGCCCCATAACCATGCCCTGAGCCCGCAGGGTGACCGCACGCCTGCGCAGCCGTTGACGCAGTTCCACGTTCTCTGCGCGAAGAGTCTCGATCTCGCCGGGTGGACTGCTCTCGTCCCAGACGAGCGACTCTCTTCGAGACCAGCGCTCCTCGTAGGTCCTCAACGTGTGCTGCATGACAACCCTTGCTCGGTTGTTTCGCGGAGCCGGGGGCTGGGGCCAGTCCTCCCACCGTAGTCCTGTCGGTCACTCAACGGCTACCTTCGGGCAGAGATCCCGATGAAGGACCACCGAACGAGCCCTCGGCACCTCCGGATTGGGCCTGGCCCTTACGTTCTCTTGATCTGGCCCGGGGCACTCCCGCGTCCCCCAGGCCCCTGAGGACCCGCGCACTGGTGGGCGGAGCGACGACCTTACCCAGGGACCTTCGGCCCATGGTGTGTCCCCTTCGGCCCTCGTCGTCGGAGTTCGGTGTGAGGAGGCTGGACGAGACCGGCGTGTAGGCGCTGCCAACTGAAGGCGAGTCCTGTGATGGCTTCCGTATCCAGTGCCCAGACTCCCCAGCCTGTCGTCGTTGGCGTAAGCCGGTCGGAGGCGAGCAAGATCGGCGTTGCCTGGGCCGCGGAGGAAGCAGTGCTGCGGCATCTGCCGCTGCGTCTGGTGCACGCCCTTGAGTGGCCCCCGGGAGCGGAACCCTGTCCGCAGGGGGCGCACCCTGAGCGCACTTGGAGCGCTCACTTCCGTTCCAGTGGCGAGATGGTGCTGCGCGAAGCGGCGGAGCTCGTCCACAAGCACCATCCTGACCTGAAGGTTGACGCGCGTACCGCTGATGGTCCGCGAGCCCGCGTGTTGGTCCAACAAGGAGCGGAGGCGGCACTGCTGGTGGTGGGGGCGAAGCCGCTGAACGTGGTGGAGCAGCTGTTCTCGGTCTCTCCGCTGGGTGTCACTCTGACCGCGCACGCAGGCTGTCCGGTGGCGGTGGCACGCCAACCGCAGCTGCCGGCCGCTGACCCGCACCTCGTTGTCATCGGTGTCGATGGTTCGGCCAACTCCCGCGATGCCATGGCATTCGCCTTCGAGGAGGCGGCTGTGTGCGGGGCGCGGCTGAGAGCGGTTGCGGTGCGCCACCTTGATCCTGGTCGTTCGCTCGGCGGCGAAGGGGACGACGTGGAGAACCAGACCCGGGCTGAACTCTCGGAGGCGACGGCGGGCTGGCGGGAGAAGTACCCGCAGGTGGAGGTCGAGTATCAGGTGAAGTACGGACACCCGGCGCGAGCCCTCGCGCACACTGCCGCTCACGCCCGGTGTCTGGTGGTCGGCTCCCGCGGACTCGGGGGATTTCGGGGCATGCTGGTCGGCTCGGTGAGCCACGTTCTCCTGCATCAGGCCACCTGCCCACTGGTCGTCATTCCCCCTCAGGGCGGATTGGCCACGTACTGACCCGCCACATGGGGTGCGCGATGCGCCGCCGCAAGGCCAAATCCACGCCCTCACCTGCCCAGGGGCAGGGCGTGACGGTGGCCGCACCGCGTACGAGGCGCTCCTCTGAGGCCCAACGACCGCCTGGGAGAGGGAGTAACGAACGGCACGGGGCGCCAGCCGAGGCGACGTGCCGGGCCGGCTCGGGCTTCGGCATCGCCGTGATCGGTCACTCTGAGGAGGAATGCAGTGAATCCGCCGCAACCGTTCGCCGCCGCGGCTCCGGAACACGTGCGAGACACCGGTCTGACTCAGCAGGAGGCCGAGCGCCTCCTCGAACGTCACGGCCCCAACGAGCTGGGAGAGCAGCAGAAGACAGCACTCCGGTCCCGGATCTTCGCCCAGTTGCGGGACCCGCTGATCCTTGTGCTGCTGGTTGCGGTGGCCTTGACCGTGGCCACCGGCGACTATGCCGATGCCGTCGTCATCTGCGTGGTCATCCTCTTCAACACCACGGTCGGTGTGGCGCAGGAAGTACGAGCGGACAACGCGGTCGCCGCGCTCTCCGCCATGACCGCCCCCACCACACGCGTCACACGCGACGGCGCGGAACAGCAGATCCCGTCGTCCACCGTGGTCCCGGGCGACGCGCTCCTTCTTGGTGAGGGAGACATCATCCCTGCCGACGCGACCCTTGCCTACGCTGCCGCATTGCTCGTGGACGAATCGGCACTGACCGGCGAATCGGTGCCCGTGGACAAGGACGCCCACGGCTCTGGCCCGCAGGCCGAGTTGTTGCAGGCCGGCACGGTCGTGCTGCGAGGCAGGGCGGTCGCTACCGTGACCGCCACCGGTGCGCACAGTGCACTGGGCCGGATTGCCGCCTCACTGCATCCTCGACAGCAACTTACCCCGCTGCAAAAGCGTCTGGCCGGCCTCGGACGCGTGCTGGCTTTGGTGACGGTGGGACTGTGCCTGGTCGTCCTGATCCTCGGGCTGGTACGTGGGCAGTCGCTCGAAACCATGGCGGTCACCGCCATCAGCCTGGTCGTTGCCGCGGTGCCCGAATCGCTGCCGGCCGTCGTCACCCTCGGGTTGGCACTCGGTGCCCGGCGGATGGCCGCACGCAACGCCGTGGTGCGCCGTCTGTCCGCCGTGGAGACACTCGGATCGGTGACCGTACTGGCGACCGACAAGACCGGCACCCTGACCGAGGGACGCATGGTTCTGGAACGCGTGTGGACCCCGCACGGCACCGTCACCCTCGGTGGCAGCGGATACGAGCCGGTGGGCGACTTCCAAGCCTTGGGCCATGGCGACAACCGAGCCCCCGGCAACGCCGAGGCGGCGGCGCGGGAGCTGCTCGTCGCGGCGATGCTCTGCAATGACGCCTCGCTGATCCCGCCGACTGCGGACAACCCTCAGTGGTCGGCGCTCGGCGACCCCACCGAAGCCGCCCTCCTGGCCGGCGCCGAGAAGGCGGGCTGTGCGCACGATGACCTCGTGCGCACCCATCCACGTCTCGGCGAAGTCCCCTTCGACAGCCTCCGCAAGCGCATGCTGACTGCACACAGCACCCCGTCAGGGACAGTCAGAGCCTTCCTCAAGGGTGCACCGGAAGCGGTGCTCGACAGCGCACTGCTCGACGACAGCCCGGCCCTGCTGGAGCAGGCGCGTGAGGAAGCCGCTGAGCTGTCCGCGCACGGCTATCGGGTGCTGGCCGTGGCATCCGGCGACCTTGCCACGGTGCCTGACCCCATCGAAGACGCCGAGGCCGGCCTGCGGCTACTGGGTCTGACTGCCATCAGCGACCCGCCCAAGCCGGCCGCGGTGACCACCGTGGAAGCCTGCCGCCGTGCGGGGATCACCCCCGTGCTCATCACGGGAGACCACCCGGCCACCGCGCGTGCGATCGCGGTCCGGGTGGGCATCCTCACCGGAGAGGACGCCGATTCGGCCCACCGTGTCGCCACCGGAGAGGAGTTGGCCGCAGGACGTGTGGCTGACCTGACCGAGGTCAAGGTTTTCGCCCGGACAACCCCCCAGCAGAAGCTGGACATCATCCAGGCGTGGCGGGACCGGGGCGAAGTCACCGCGATGACGGGTGACGGGGTGAACGACGGTCCGGCCTTGAGGCAGTCGGACATTGGTGTGGCCATGGGCCGCCGGGGCACCGAGGTGGCCCGGCAGGCTGCTGATCTCGTCCTGGTGGATGACGAACTGCCGTCGGTGATTTCCGCGGTGGAGGAGGGGCGTCGTGTCTATGCCAACATCCGACGCTTCCTGATCTACGCCTTGGCCGGCGGAGCAGCGGAAATCCTGGTCATGCTCGCCGGACCGCTTTTCGGCCTCGCTCTCCCCCTGCGTGCGGGGCAGATCCTGTGGATCAACCTGCTCACTCATGGCCTGACGGGTGTGGCCATGGGCGCCGAACCTGTTTCGCCGGATGCCATGCGGCAGCCGCCGAGGCCGCCTCATCAGCACATCCTCGGCGATGGGCTGTGGCAACGGGTCCTGCGTCTGTCGGTGCTGGTGACCGCGGCCAGCCTTGGCGCGAGCCTGTGGGTCCGGCACACCGGCGGGCCTTGGCAGACCGTTCTCTTCCTTGCTCTGTTGGCCGCTCAGCTTGGCGTGTCTCTCGGCCTCAGGGAGCGGTTGTTCACCCGCCGCAACCTGTATCTGCCGGTAGCGGTGGCGGCAGCTGCGGGGATGGGTGTGGCAGCGATTTACGTGCCCTTCCTGGCCGACATCCTTGAGACCTCGCGGCCTACCGGAACTGGCCTGGCACTGGCAGCAGCGGCCGGTCTCGTCGGCTTCGGAGCCGCACGAGCGGAGACCCTGTGGGGCCGCAGCCACACGACGGGCCGCGCACCTGCGCAATGATGTCGGCGAAACGGCGAATACGTATCAGTCATCAGTGCTGCGTACGCGGTGACGCGAACGACCCAGCGGTTGAAGCCGAGGACCAGCGCGAACAGACCCTTCGGAGAGTGGCCGCTGAACAGTAGGCCGATCCCCCGAGAAGAGGGCGAAGAGCTTGATGAACCCGATCGAACTCCACAGATCCGGATGCTGCGCGACACCAAGAAGAGCGCTGAGAGGCGGTTGGTCCCTTCCGGTACTGGCGTGCGTTGGCAAGTTCAGTCGCTGGCCTTCAGCCCGCAGTGCGACGCATCAAACCGGTCGTTCGGCGAGCCCGGATACTGCACGCGGTCCGGCAGGAGAAGTCCGGTCAGTGCTGGTCGGGGTCTGATACCAAACGGCGGTGGAGTTCGGTGGTCATGGCGTGGATGGCCCGGGTCAGCTCGGTGTTTGTCTTCAACTCCACTTCCTGCTCGACGAAGTCGTGATCGGCCTTTGCCTGCTGGAACTCTGCCTGCCGGTTCTGGCCGATCATGACAAAGGTGGACAGGAAGATCGCTTCAAGCGATACAACGAGAGTCAGCATGGGCCACGGATTGCCCTCGATGAGGAGCATCCAGAGCAGAAACCCGGCCGCATGGAGATAGACGAAGAGCATGGAGCCGGCGAACTTGGTGATCGAATCGGCGATACGCAACTGCGTATCGCCCGCGCGCTTGGACCGGTGGGCAGCAACGACTGGATGGTGCTGCTGCGAGACCTCTCGATCGTTCATCTGAACGCGCCTGCTTTCTCAGAGGGTTCGCTGTGCATCGATGCTGCACGGTGCCACTTCAGGAGTCCACGGCTGCAGCTGCTTGTGTTGAGAACCTGACCACGCCTCGTTTTAGGGCCGGTTGGCCCCCATCGCAGTCCTTCGGCCCACAGTGCGACGGCGGTGGGTCCGGGACATTGAGGGAGTCACCGCACTCGCAGTGGCGGCGCCGGGAGGTCAGGATCGCTATGGCAGTTCACAATCATTCGAGCCGATGGGCGGGGGTACGGTTCCCCGCGCGTCACAGGGCGCCAGCCGCAGCGGCATCAGTCGCGGCACACGACGTCACCCAGTCGAGTACGTTCGCCGCAGTCTTGGCGGGAGTGCGGATCCTGACCGGGTTCGTCTTCCTCTGGGCCTTCCTCGACAAGACATTCGGGTGGCGCTATGCGACGCCCTCGGGAAAAGGCTGGATCGAGGGCGGTTCACCGACCAAGGGCTTCCTCAGCAGCGTCGCAGCAGGCCCGCTCGAGTCCACCTTCCACAGCATGGCCGGTGAAGTCTGGGTGAACTGGCTCTTCATGCTCGGGCTGCTGGCCATCGGCGTAGCCGTGATGGCAGGAGTGGCGCTGCGGTTCGCAGCGGTCTCCGGCACGGTGATGATGGCGCTGATGTGGGCCGCCGAATGGCCGCCGGCCCGCCACCTCTCCAACGGTGAGCCGAGCATGTCGTCCAACCCCTTGGTCGACTATCACGTCCTGTACGCCGCGATCCTCATCGCGCTCGCTCTCGGCCATGCCGGCCGTGTGTGGGGCCTGGGCCGTGGCTGGGAGCGCATGGCGATCGTGCGCGATAATCGCTGGCTGAGCTGAGAGGGCGGCTTTCATGCGACGCAGCGAGATCGCTCGGTGATGACGAGCGACGTGGTGTGCGCCGATTTCGGCACTGCGTTCAAGGAGGTGGTCCGTCTCCGGTCGCGGACATCGCCCATGCCACCGGTCGCGACATTCGCTACGTGCCGTTGACCCCCGAGGTATACGCCGCCGAGCAGCGCGCGCGGAGTGCCCGAGGAATGGGTGCAGTTGACCGTCGAACTGTACGCGAACGTGCGTTCCGGCACCCTGGGTACGCTCACCCAGGACGTGGAAAAGGTGCTCGGCCGTGGGCCCCGCGACTTCGCCGACGACGCCCGCACCGCCGCCGAAGAAGGTTTCTGGAACAACTGACTTGAAGGTCTCACCTCATCGGTGAGCAGATGCGCGTGCTCGGGTGGCCGGTAGCAGCGCCTTGCGGGATGCCGCCCACGTGCAGGCAGGCGCCGCACCCGTAGTCCTCCTCAACGACGGTGCCCCGCTGCCCGGTCGGCGGCGAGAACGACAGCGATGTACCGCCCGCCGGGCCCGGCTCCGAGAGCGACAACGTCGAAGTGCGCTTCCTGCGTGTCCATGACGCGGCGCCTTGCGCTGGTTGGGGGAGGGCGATCCGCTTCTCATGAACGGCTCCCGCGTTGCCTCTCGGTTCCGCACGCCCGATCTTCCTCACGGCCTCTCGAGCGTGAGCGGTTGAAGAAGATGGCCTACGGCCACAAGACCGAGCACCGGCTGCGGATGTGCGCGCCGGTCGTCCTGCACGCGGCGCGGGGGCGTTCCAACGCGCGGATCGCACGCGAGACGGGCCTGCACCTGGACACGGTTCGTGCCTGGCGTGGCCGGTTCGCCGGAGGTGGTCTGCCGTCCTTGGCCGACCGCAAGTGCTCCGGGCGTCCGACCCGTTTCACCCCCGTGCAGGTCGCCGAGGCCAAGGCGTTGGCCTGCCGGTTACCCGCCGAGACCGGCGTGCCGCTGGCATGCTGGTCCTGCCCGGAGCTAGCCGTCGGGCTGACCGGACGCGGGGCCACCGACAGCGTCTCCGCCTCCACGGTGCGCCGCTGGGTGCGAGAGGAGGCGCTCGAGCCCTGGAAGTACCTGTCATGGATCTTCATCCGCGACCTCGACTTCCGCGCCAAGGCCCAGAGTGTTCTGGATCTCTACGCCCGGACGTTCGCGGGCGCCCTGCTGGGCGAGGACGAGTACGTGCTCTTCAGCGACGAGAAGACCTCCATCCAGGCCCGCTGCCGTTGTCATCCGACACTGGCACCGGGCAGGGCCCGGGTGATGCGCGTCAGCCACGAGTACGGCCGCGGCGGTGCGTTGGCCTACCGCGCCGCCTATGACGTCCACCGCGCGAAGGTCTTCGGCCGGTGCGAATCCAGGACCGGCGTCGTCCCCTTCATGAACCTGGTCGGGCAGGTCATGACCACGGAGCCCTACGCCAGCGCGAAACGCGTCTTCTGGGTCGTCGACAGCGACGGCACAGCCCTTCCAGCGGAAGTTCACCACCTCCGACCTGGACGATCTGCTGGCCCGGCTCGATCGGCACACAGCCTCTGACCGACAAGAAGAATCCTCCGTCGACCTGGCAGCCTGATCAACCCCCGAAGAACTTCCTGCGCAGACCACTTAGTGGTCGGCTCCGGAAGTCCTTCGGGGGTTGACATGAGGTCAGGCGGAGGCTGCTTGGAGAAGGGCTTCGGCTGCGGCGGTGCGGGCGTAGAGGACGGAGCGGCCGGCGCGGTGGGCGCTGACCAGGCCCGCGTTGCGGAGCGCGGTGAGGTATTGGGATACCCCTGCGGGGGAGAGTCCGGTGCGGTGGGCCAGCTGTGTGGTGGAGGCCGGGATCTCCAACTCGGTTAGCAGCAGGGTTCGCGAGCGGCCGAGTACGGCGGAAAGGGTGTCTGTCTGGGCGACGGGGCGCTTCGTCCATAGTGAGCCGACGCCGCGCGCTGGGTAGGCGAGTTGGGGCGGGTCCGGCGGCGTTGTTCGGGTGCGCAACCCTGGTCCGGTGAAGGCTGAGGGGATCAGCAGCAGTCCCGTGCCTGCCGTCGTGCGGGTCAGCGGCTGCTTTCGGCGGGACATCCGGAGCGCGTTGTCGTCCCAGCTCACGGACGTGTGCAGGTCGTTGAGGAGGTGGCCCGCACCGTGCTCGGCGGCCAGGCGGGCCCGGTAGAGGATGTCTGCGTCCAGGACTGCCCGGATTCGTGCCCAGTAGGGGGCGAGCACCAGCTCCCAGTACGTTTCGAGCTCTTCTGCGACCTTGGCCAGGAGGCCTTGCGGGTCGTTGTGCAGGGCTCGCAGCCGGGGGCCGAGGTTCCCCTGGTGGCGGGCGAGGTGGTCGAGGTCCTGGCGTACCCGGTCGGCGGGAGAGGCCCGGATCGTGACCCGCTCTGCCGCCGGGGTGGGGGACGGTCCGGCGGGGGCCGGGTTGAGGAAGTCGGGGACGTAGCCGCCGGTGGGCGGGACCAGCTCGCGGAGCCAGCCCCGGTCCAGCCCGGCGGCCACCATACGCGGGCGTACCTGGTCGGCCCAGGGCCGGTGGATTGGATGCGCGGCGGCGGACGTCAGCAGCCGGAAGCTGGGTGCGACCTCCCACATCGGTGAGACGGCGAACCGCACCTGCGCCAGATCGCTCGTCGAGAACGCCAGCTCTGCCAGGACAACCACCCCTCAATAGATTCAGGCATGTACGAATCAATGGCGGGCCAGCCTACCGTGCGGAGATCATCCCGCCATGACCTCACAAACGATCACTGCGGCGGCATCGGGCACCTGGAAGCTCGGCGACCTGACGGTCGACCGGATCGGTTTCGGCGCGATGCGCCTGCCGCAGCACGGCGAGGCATTCGCGGCCGATGCCGTCCCACGCGACCGCGACCAAGCGGTCAGTGTGCTGCGTCGCGCGGTCGAACTCGGCGTGAACCACGTCGACACCGCCGCGTTCTACTTCTCGTCGCTGCGCTGTGCCAACGAGCTGATCAACCAGGCACTGGCCCCATACCCGGACGACCTCGTCATCGCCACCAAGGTCGGACCGGGCCGCGACCCCTCTGGCCAATGGCTGCCGCACGCCACCCCCGAGCAACTCCGCGGCCAGGTCGAGGAGAACCTGCGCCAGCTCGGCCGCGACCACCTCGACGTGGTGAACCTGCGCATCGTCGGCACCGACTCCATCGCCGAACGCTTCGGCGCACTCGCCGAACTGCGCGAGGCCGGACTCATCCGGCACCTGGGCCTGTCCAACATCCGCCCCCACCACCTCGCCGAGGCCCAGACCATCGCACCGGTGGTCTGCGTCCAGAACATGTACGGCATCGGCGCATCGCCCGAGCAGAAGGAGTTCATGGGCATCTGCGGTGAACAACGCATCGCGTTCGTGCCGTTCTACTCGATCGCCGGTACCGGACGCACCGCTGGTGCGACCACCGACCACAGCGCGGAGGTGCACGCCATCGCCCGCGCCCACGGCGTGAGCGCAGCCCAGATCCGGCTGGCGTGGACACTCCACCAGGGCCCCCACGTCCTGGCCATCCCCGGCACCGGCGACCTCGACCACCTCGCCCAGAACGTCGCCGCCGGCTCCCTGCGCCTGTCGGTGGAAGAACTCACCGTCTTGGACCGCCTCCACCACGAGACGGCATGAGCAGGACCCCCCATGGCGCTGTGATCCACTTCTGCTGATCGGCCTGTCTGCCTTGCCTGTTCCCGCTGCCCGCCCCATAGCCCTGACGGCCGCCGAGCGGCAACGATTGAGGAAGACGGTCCACGGTCACAAGACTCCGCACCAAGCCAGGGTCCGGTCACAGATCGTTCTCCTGGCGACTCGGGGCAGGTCCAACGCGCGGATCGCGGTCGAGGTGGGTGTGCACGTGGACACCGTGCGCACCTGGCGGGGCCGGTTCGCCGACGGCGGCTTGCCGGCCCTGGCCGACCGCAGGCGCAGCGGCCGCCCGGCCCGCTTCGCCCCCGTCCAGATCGCCGAGGCCAAGGCCCTGGCCTGCCAGCTCCCGGCCGAGACCGGGGTGCCGCTGGCGCGCTGGTCGTGCCCGGACCTGGCCGCCGAGCTGACGGCACGCGGGATCGCCGACACCGTCTCGGCATCCACCGTGCGCCGCTGGCTACGCCAGGACGCGCTCAAGCCCTGGCAGTACTGGTCCTGGATCTTCATCCGCGGCCCCGTCTTCCGCACCAAGGCCCAGCGGGTCCTTGACCTGTATGCCCGCACTTTCGACGGAGTCGCGCTGGGCGCGGACGAGTATGTCATCTCCAGTGACTAGAAGACCTCTGTGCAGGCCCGCTGTCGCTGCCACCCGACCCTGGCCCCCGGCCAGGCCCGAGCGATGCGGGTCAACCACGAGTACGGCTGCGGCGGTGCTCTTGCCGGAAGTTCACCACCTCCGACCTGGACGATCTGCTGGCCCGGCTCGACCGGCACACACCCACCGACCGACACCAAGAATCTTCCGTTGCCCTGGCAGCATGATCAACCCCCGAAGGACTTACGGAGCCGACCACTTAGTTTCGAAGCACGGTTCGGGCTGTGGCGTCGTTCATGAGGCCACAGCCCGAAACTATCCCTGAGAGCCACTGTTACTTCGGCGGCATGAGGACGCTGTCGATGATGTACACCGTCGCGTTGGCCGTCTGGACGTTGCCGCAGACGACCTTCGCCATGTCGTTGACCTTGTAGTTGTCGCCCGATCCCTCGGTGGTGAGCTTGCTGCCCTCAAGGGTCTTGAACGAACCCATCTCCAGCTGGCTCGGCGCGGCCTTCTCACCGACCACGTGGTACGTGAGGATCTTGGTGAGCTGGGCCTTGTCAGCGAGGACCTTGTCAAGGTCGGCCTTCGGGATCTTCTTGAAGGCGTCGTTGGAGGGAGCGAAGACCGTGATGTCCTTCGCGTTGTTGAGCGTGTCGACCAGGCCCGCCTTCTTGACGGCAGTCACGAGGGTCGAGAGCTCGGGGTTGTTGGACGCGGCCGTGGCGACCGGGTCCTTCGCCATGCCGTCCAGGCTGCCGGCTCCCTCCTGGGGAACCGACGAGCATGCCGGTCCGAAGGGCTTGCTGTCGTCGGCGTGAACGGCAGGGGCGAGAAGCCCCAGGGACACGGGCAGGGCGATCGCTGCTGCGGAGACTGCGGCAGTGCGGATCATGTTCCGGGTAGTCATGATCAGTTCCTCCTCGGGACGAGGCGAGCTCCAGTGGAGCTCGTGGGTTGAGGGGCGAGAGAAGCCAGATGAGGACTCGTCCCTGAAGAGAGTCACGGTGTCCGGCTCGCCTCTATCACACTGGTAATTCGGGGCTGCCCAATAACCGGATTGGTGCGCGCACCGAAAAGTTCTCTTGAAATCTCACATACCTACGGCATGTCATCAGGGTAATACCGAGTGTTCATCGGTTAATAGGAAACTGCCGTTGATTCAGCGCCCCCACGCACCCAAAATGCGCACAAAGTCCGGCGCGGCAGAGGAACTGACCTGCGCATTCGGCGTCGATTTGCTTCCGAGTCGTGATCGAGCGTCCGTAACTCCGCTCCGACGGAAATCATGCCGCATCATTCAGTGTGCGGCGCCGTTCGGCCAGAAGGAATCTTCGGGTGGCAAGCGGACCTTCAGGGCGGTGAAGGGGCGCGATCCCGTACCGGACCGCGCACAGGAAAGCGCACCGAGTTGCCGACGGTTGGTATTCGGTTCGGTTGGAGTCGGCACGTCATCCCGGGTCTCCTGCTGCGCATATGAGTGATCAGCGCCTACAGACTTCAGCCCAACGGTGGGTGATTGAACGGGTCTCCGCCTACGGTGAGGCTCAGGAGTAGACCTAAGGGGGCCCAGCGTCTTTCCGGCGAGGCGTTGAATGCGGCGGCCTGGCGGTCATTCAGGGAAGTCGATCAGACCGACAGGCGGCAGGGTCGGTGTCTTGGAGCCGCCCGCAGGTTCCAGAGTGATGTCGATGCCGGTGGCCTGGCCGAGCGTGCCGTTCATGAGAGTCATCTGGTTGCTCCGGTCTCGGTCGAGGAGCCCCGCGGGACGCATGGTGCCGCGGTCGTTGAACCAGAGTTCGTAGACCTTGCCCTGGGGAGGGGCGTCGAGGCCGGTGGCCGTGAAAACCGCGCGGTTCCGGCTCGCCGAGGTGACCACGGCGCCACGCGCGCCATCCGGCAGGGACGCGGCGTGCGTCTGCGCGTCACCGGCGGCGAGCACGGACGCCACCTGATCGATGCCGGTCTCTGTCTGGATTGCCTGCTCGCGGGCCTGTTGGGCTTCCTGATGCTGCCAGGTCGCCACCCCGCCCGAGGCGGCGGCCGCCACGCAGGCCGCCAGCATGAATCGGCGCACCCTCCGGGGCGACACCACTGCGTGTGCCTGGCGTTTGGTGCGCGGAGGCTCCTGGCGGACGGTGGGAATGTTACCGAGGGTCGACTGCTTGAGGGCGGGAGGCGGCATGACGCTGACGGCGCGTGCCAGCCGGCCGACGGTGGCCGCGAACTCCGCCACCTCCTGGCGGCACTCCGGGCACAAGCTCAGATGCTTCTCGAAGGCTGCCCGCTCATCGGGTTCCAGAGCATCGAGTGCGTACGCTCCGCCCAGCGTGTGGGGTTCGACCGTGCTCATGTCGCCACCCCCAGGCAGTCGCGGAGCCGGATCAGTCCGTCCCGCATGCGGGTCTTGACCGTGCCCAGTGACTCCGGCAGCCGATCGCGCAGCGCGGCCCTTTCCTCTCGGGCGGTGGAGGCGACCACCGAGCGGACGCGGTCCACCGCTCGGTGGTGCGCGAGAGTGAGCACCCAGTTCATCACTGCTCCCCGTTCCGGCCGGTAGTCGGCGGCGTGACGCCACACCTCCACCAGCACCTCCTGCGTTACCTCCTCGGACTGTGCCCTGTCACGCACCACAGTCCTCACCATCCCGAAGGCAGGGACCGCGACAGACTCATAAAGCCGGCCGAAGGACCGCTCATCGCCGTCAGCGACCCGCTTCACCAGTGCGGCGAGATCTGGCTTGTCGCCGGGTTGCCGCCGATGAACACCACTTGCTTCATTACGGACATCATCGCCGCCCTGAGGAGGATGTACTCAGGGCGGGCATTTCTTGGTGGTGATAATGATTCGTTGCCCACGGCCGCTTGGATTGGTGAAGTCGGGAAAGAGCAGTCGGTAGTCTCTTTTCATTGGGCTAGGGGTGGCCGTGGGGTCCGTTGAAGCGGGACCCGTATCAGTGGGCACACGCCCCGAACTCCGTGTGCCGGGCATGTGCGGCGTAGGTATCGTCTCCGTCCTCGCCTTGGGGAGGGGGCGGAGCAAAGCGCTGCCGGCGGGCCTCTCTGCGGGCCTCGGCGATCAGTTCGTCGAATTCTTCGTCTGTCATCTCCATCACCTCCCTGTTCACCAGTAATTCGTAGGAGGCGGCATCGCTGGATTGGTCAGCGTGTTCCCTTTCCTGAAACACCCCTCGGTATGACCCGCCATCCCTGGTCCCGGGGCTCGACGGGGACAAGGCACTGAAGGACGGTACTGAGCATGCTCAGCGCGTCGCGTTTTTGCTCGGCAGGTACCGAGGGAAGCTGTGAGTCGCCGTTGTGAGTCGCCCACCCCAACACAGTTGCGACGTGCTTCCTGGGCACGTCCGTCCGTCGTGCGTCTGCGATGCGACCTGGATCTGTGTTCGCGTCAGCAGTGCATTTCGCGTGCACTGAGCGTCGATTCAGTGTCTGGCGTCGGACTCCGCCCGGTCCGCGGAGTAGCCGTCGCCTATGCGGACGTCTACGCTGTCAGTACGCCCCTGCCCCCGGCGGTCCATGAGCGGACGGTCGAAGCGGGTGAAGGCAATGGCGTACCGCATGGCTCTTCAGACGCCTACGAGGGCCACCCAATCCGATCAACGCCCTGGCGGGCCGCGAGACGCATGGGTGGGGGCGAGCTCGACGTCCGATCTGTACGACCGCCACGCCCAGGCCCTGTTCTCCCTGGCCATGCTCCTTTGCCAAGATGTCGACAGGGCCGTTGGCGCGGTCGCCGCCACCGTCGCCGAGCCGTGCGCAACCGAGGCCAATGCCACCCCGGACAACGAGCGCCAGCAACTCGCGGCAGACCTGTGGCGTCGATGTGCTCACGATCCTGCGCGGCTGGCGGGCGGGGATGGAACGCGCCGCCAGGCTCACCCGTCCGGTGGGCCCTGCGACCAGGAACAGGCGTTGCTGGGGCTGGTGCTCTTCGGCTGCCACACCTACCGGCAGGCGGCGAACCTCGTCGGTGTGCCGCCGGCTTCGGCAGCAGTGCAACTCCGCTCGATTCTGCGCCGTGCGCACAACTACCGGCCGTAGGGCGCACAACCACCAGGCTGTAGCGCGCACAACCACTGGCCGTAGGGCCTGAAGCCCCGCCTCTCTCCGTCCGCCCAACTGGACGTTCATAGCAGTGCATTGCGGGACCGGAGCGATGCGTAGTGCTCCGGTGAACGCGAGGCTGCCGCGCGTAGGTGGTACGCGCGGCAGCCCACCCGCCGACCGAAGACGTGTGCGGCAGGATCCGGGCCGAGGAATAGTGTCGCCTCGCGTTCGGCCGAGATCACCAAAACCCGCCGCGCTTTGGGTGCGTTGGCCCCTCACGAGCCTTCGCCTCTGTGATTCGTTGCCCGACGCTTTCCGGATGGGTCCAGAGCCACGATCAAGGCGCCGTGGCCTTGGAACGGACCGATCAGATATATATCTGGATTTCTCTTGGTTTGCTCCAATCCGTACCTCCTTCAGTGTCGAATTCCTTACAGGGGGACGTAACAGCCCTCAATCTGCGCTTCCGGTCAACGTCGGCCCGGAGTGGAGGGAACACGGGGAGAAGGAAGGGACCGGCCATGACGAGAAGACGAGGATCCCGTGCCGGGCGGTGCACCGCCGTGATGGCAGGAGCCTTCGCTCTGGCGGGAACTGTGGCAACCGCCGGGAGCGCCCACGGCTCAGACGGGGCGCCGAGCCCCGCAAGCCACAGCGCGTCATCGCGTTGGGACACGCACGCTCACGAGGCGCCAGCCGTGGTGACTGCATGGACCGCAGTCCGCGATGCTCCAAACCAGACTGCCCAAGTGACATCCACTTTGGCCCCTGGCTCACACATCCAGCTCTTCTGCCAGACCAGTGGCTCCGGGATGGGTGGGTCCTCGACGTGGTACTTCGACAACAACGCCCACGGCTGGGTCAGCGCCGCCTACGTCCAGCCCACTGCATGGCAGCCGCCGTACTGCTGACCCGCTCACCCATAGCCCAAGGGGGCAAGGAGGTTACTTCCATGGCCACCATCCACGCCCGGCCGAACCTGCTGGGGCACGTGAAGCTTGACGAGCATCTGCCCGTCGATCATCGCCTCAGTCGGATCTACCGGTTCACCGCAGGACTCATGGGCCTGTTTCTGATGGCCTTCGGAATCCTCGGGCTCATCCATCGCATCGGCTTTTTAGACACCGGCAGCCACACCACGCTCGGCCTCAGCACCAATGGAGCCCTGAGCATCCTGTCCATCGCGGCGGGTGCGCTCCTGCTGGCAGCCGCTGCCCGCGGAGGCAACACCGCTTCCGCCCTGACCATGGCGATCGGCATCATCTTCCTTCTCGCAGGCTTCGTCGGCCTGTTCACCCTGGACGGCCGCTACAACATCTTCAACTTCCGCATGCAGAACGTGCTGTTCAGCTTCGCCGTGGGTCTGCTCCTGATGACCGGCGGCATGTACGGCCGGGTCAGCGGAACTCTGCCCCACGACAACCCCTACTGGCGTTCCCGCCATGAATGAGGCCGCGTTCTCACGCGCCAACTCCGCCCTACAAGGCGCCAGGCCGGCCACGGGAGGTGCCCCCGGCCTCTTTGAGCAGGAGACACTCATGGACAGTGTGGTGAGGGATCAAGCGCTGACGGCCTCCGGACACCAGGACGCTCTGACCGTCGGCCGGCAATGGCCTGAGCTTGAGCCGGCGGACTCTTCGCTGACCTGGCGCACGCTCGGCCTGGATACGATGGCGTCCCTGCTCGTCATGTCCCTGCATCGCCTTGGCAGCCGTGGCTTCACCGCTCGGTGCCAGTGGCCGCGTCTCCATCCGCTCAACGAGCGCGCGAACGCCGTATCGCACCATCCGCTGATCATGGCGGAGTCCACCCGCCAGCTCGCCCTCGCAATGGAGCGCCGCCACCTGTCCTCAGGGGCGATTGCCCCGCTCCAGCCCGTCTCAGCCAACCTTGGTCTGCGTGCATGGGCGCAGCCGACGGAGCAGAACAGCGCCACTGACGTGGCAGCACGGGTGAGTATCAGTGACCTCGCGGCACACGCCGGGACACTCTCCTCCTACCGCATCACTGCTGAGTTTGAGCACGAGGGAGTGCCGTTCGGATCGTGCACCATGCGCTTGGGATGTCCGGTGGGTCTGGGTGGTCGCGACGCGATTGCGCTGCCCTCACTTGCTTTCATGCACCCTCCGGCAGCCGCGGTGGGCGCAGCCGCTGACACCGACGTCATGCTGGCACGAGCGCCGCAGGGGCGCCTGGTGATCGCCCCGCGCGATCCTGGCCACCCCGTCCTGCTCGCCGGCCGTCCGGCCCAACTGCCTGCCTTGGCGGTGCTGGAAGCCGTGCGACAAGCCACGATGCTGACCTCCGGCATGACCGCTGCGGGGGTAGCTGGGCTGGGTGTGGAACTGCGTGCACCGGTGCCTGCGTGCGGAGCCCTGGTCGAAGTGGCAGCAGAGCCGGGGGGAGCCCGCGTTCTCATCACGGTCTCCGGCCGCATTGCCGCCTTGGGAACGGTCGCGCTGTTGAGGGCGCGATCGGACGCCTGAGCGGCCAGCGCTCGTAGCTTCCGTCCGGCAGCGATCAAGAACGGCTGTCCCTCAGGTGCTCCGGACCTGTCCAGGTCCGTCTCCAGCCGAGCAAACAGGCCGACCACGGTCTGTTGTCTGTCTCAGGTGATCCTGCCTTGGCCGTCCTGGTGAGAGCCGCGCGGATCAACGTGACGTGAGGGCTGGCAGGTCCCACGGTGAGCGGTGATCATCTCTTGTTCGCCTCCGCTGAAGGGACCTGCCATGGCGCGGGAAGCCGATCCGCTCCCACCCCTTGGCGATCTGGGCGAGGACGTGGTCCCACTCGGCCTGATCGATCTGCTGGTCCTGGTCATGATCGGACAGGCCGGGGGAGCAGGCCATGGCGGGGCAGCCCGGCATGAGGCGGTGGATGGCTGGTGAAGAGGCAGTATTCCAACTCTGTGCTGTTCCTCCAGCACATCGTCGGCTCCGAGTTCGGGGGATAAGTCCTCGGAGAGAGCACGGCACGCTCGTGGAGTCATTGGGCCCATCGCTGCGGCCTGGCCTGGGAGCGGAGGTTAGGGACCGGGTCTACCCCTGTATCAGCGGGGTTTCGCGTCACTCGACGGTGACCACGACGGAGGGCCAGCCACTGGCGCCGTCGGGGACGGTTCCGGTGCGCTTCTCGGTCTGGACCTCGCCGCCGCGTTCGGTGGCCCGGACCGTCACGGTGTGGCTTCCGGACGTGGCGTCCCAGGCGTAGGACCACTGGCGCCAGGTGTCGATGTTCGCTTCCGTGGCGAGCTTGGCGTTCTCCCACGGGCCGTCGTCGATGCGGACCTGTACGCGGTCGATGCCGCGGTGCTGAGCCCAGGCCACCCCGGCGACCATCACCGCTCCTGCCTTGAGGCGGGCCAGTGGTTTGGGGGTGTCGATGCGGCTCTGGGTCTTGATCGGCGCTTCCTTGGCCCAGTCCCGCTTGACCCAGTACGGGTCGTAGTCGTCGAAGGTGGTGAGCTCGATGTCCTCGATCCACTTGCAGGCCGAGACATAGCCGTAGAGACCGGGCACCAGCATCCGGACGGGAAAGCCGTGCGTGAACGGCAAGGGTTCCCCGTTCATCCCCACGACCAGCATCGCGTCCCTGCCGTCCATGACGGCCTCGACCGGGGTGCCCAGCGTCATGGCGTCCACGGAACGTGCCACGAGCTGATTGGCGGGGCCTCCCTTGGAGGGAGGGCGTACACCGGCTTCGGCGAGGATGTCGGCAAGCCGCGCACCAAGCCACCGTGCGTTGCCGACGTAGGGCCCGCCGACCTCGTTGGACACGCACGTCAGGGTGATCTCACGCTCGATCAGTTCCCGTTTGAGCAGGTCGTCGAAGGTCAGGGTCAGAGGGCGGGACACGCCCATGCCGTGGATGCGCAGCCTCCAGGTGTTCGCGTTGACCTTGGGTACCACCAAGGCGGTGTCGACACGGTAGAACGCCTTGTTGGAGGTCCGGAACGAGCTGATGCCCGGAACCTTGAGCTGCACACCGGCCGGCAGGGCAGGTGCGGGAGAAGCGGGAGCCGGCAGTCGCACCCCCTTGCGCGACTCCACCGCCGCCTCCGCCGCATTGCCGTTCAGGTAGCGGCCGAGCGCACCCACGCCGAGTGACGCGGCGCCTGCCACGGCAGCGGTGACGACGAACCCACGCCGGTCCCAACCGGGCCCTCGATCCGGCTCCGCGTCCGCGCCGGCTAGACGTGCGGACGCGGTCAGCCGTCCAATGAGGAAGTAGAGCAAGGCCGCGCCCACCACCGCGCCCGCCACCGAGGGCAGCGCGTCGGCCACTCCCGACGAGTCGGGCCGGGACAGGGCGGCGGCACCGCCGATGACACCGAACAGCAGCACCCCGGCCGCGCCAATACGCCGAAACCGCAGCGCCACGACACCCAGCACGAGGGCAAGCAGCGCCAAGGTGCCGAGGATCCCCAGCTGCAGGACCAGCTTGTCGTCTTCGCCGAAGTGGCGGATCGCCCAGTCCTTGACCGGCGTGGGCGTGCGGTCGATGGCGGCTCCGCCGACGGCGATGATCGGCCCGGCCTCGGGACGGACAGCGGCAGAGACCAGCTCCGCGACGGCTAGCGCCGCGAGCCCGGACAGCAGCCCGCTCAACGCGCCCAGCGGCAGGCGCACCCAGAGTTTCGGAGATGTCGTCACGGTCCGATCCGACCCTAAAAACGTACGCTCCCCCATGACGGCATGCCGACGCACCCGCATCCCCACCCGCATGCTTCACCTGATGATCAGGAGGATCTCTTTTCGTCGGGTGGCTGCGCGAATCCTCGGCGCCGTCGCTCGGGGGCGCTGTGCGGTGGTTGCGGATAGCCTGGAAGAGCAGGATCCGCGGGTCCGCGGCCCGGCGATGACTGTGGCGCGGCCCGGTCGGCCGGAGGATGTCCAGGAGGGACAGGCGATGATCCAGGCAGCCGACATCCGTGAGTGGCGGACCCACGACGTGGTCGACCCGGGGGGTCACAAGATCGGCACGCTGGAAGCGGTCTACGTGGACACCAGCACCGACCTGCCCGCCATGGCCACCGTCCAGATCGGTCTGCCCACACGCCACCAGCTGGTCTTCGTGCCGCTGAACGGCGCGATCGCGGGCCCCGGCTACGTCAGAGTCGACTACGCCAAGTCGCTGGTGAAGAAGGGCCCGGCGATCGGCACGGACGACGTTCTGCCAGCCGAAGACGAGGCCGCGGTCTTCGCGCACTACGAACTGCCCTACAAGCCCGGCGCCGACGGTGAGCGGCAGCTCGCCCGTCGCTGAGCCGCAACGGAGGCAACGGCATCATGGCGCTCGTCCTGCTCCTCGTCCTTGTGGCACTCGTACTGGGCATCATCGGAGTCGTCGCCGAAGGGCTGTTCTACCTGCTGGTCATCGGCGTCGTGGTGTTCGCCGGTGCGCTCGTCGTCCTGGCCCTGCACGTGCGGCGTTCCGGTCGGCGCCGCCCGGTGCGCTGAGATCAAGAAGGCGCACAGAGAGCACGTTTGTGCTGGCCATGAGGCTGCGAATGCGTCACAACCACAGGCGTGGTTAGCCTGTTAGGGAAAGTCCTGGATCGGGTGGCGCCGTGGCTGCCGCGGGGGAAACCGGCATCCAGGCACGGCGTGAGGCCCGCTGGCACACGTCTCCCGCTCCTCCGGGCGTGACGACACCGTTCGGCCCCTCTCCGGGAGGAACCTCCCCATGAACATCACTGCCCTTTCCCGCGCGACTGTGGTCTCCGCTGCCGCCCTAACGCTCTCCTTGGGCGTCATCGGCTCAGCCGCCGCAAGCGCGGCACCCAGTTCGGCCGACAAGGCGTACGGGCCGGCCTGTTCGTCTCTGCCCAAGGACGGCGAAGGCAGCGCCTCAGGCATGGCCGATGACCCCGTCGCCACGGCCGCGTCCAACAACCCCGAACTGTCCACCCTGGTGACAGCCGTCAAGAAGGCCGGCCTGGTGGACACCCTCAACAACGCCAAGAACATCACCGTCTTCGCGCCGACCAACGCTGCCTTCGAGAAGATCCCGAAGGCGGACCTCGACAAACTGCTCGCCGACAAGGCTCAGTTGACGAAGGTCCTGACTTACCACGTCGTGGGCGAGAAGATCCCCACCGACAAACTCAGCGACGGCACCTTCAAGACCCTCGAGGGCAGCAACCTCACCACCTCCGGGTCGGACATGAAGTACAAGATCAACGACTCGGCCAACATCGTCTGCGGCGACGTGAAGACCTCCAACGCCACCGTCAACCTCATCGACACCGTCCTGATGCCCAAGACGTAGGCGCCCACCGCCATCCGCCCGTTGAACCGCAGAAGGTCTGAGACGCCCGACGCTTTCATTACGCGGACTTGAAGAGGGCCGTCCCCCTCTCCAATTGGGGGGGGACCGCCCTACGGGAACTTGCCCAAGCGTTGATGCGTTCCTTGACGATCTCCGAGGCGGCGTGGTCCGGGAACAGCCGCAGGCGTGTACCGTGCGCCACCCGTGGTGTGGCCTGTCGCCGGATAAGGCTCTCCGCAGCCCTGATTCCGGCGAGGAGTGAACACGGTGCGGGCCGCCGCTCGGTCAGGGTGGCGGCCCGCACCCACTCTGTCTGCCCGTGGGCTAGCTGCTCCCGCCGCGCTTCTTCCGCGGCAGCGCCCGGCCACCTGGCTGTTCCTGCTCCTTGACCGGGGTGTTCGGGCAGCGGGTCGCGTTCTCGGCCAGGGCGGCCTCCTCGCTCGGGTCGATGGCGAGCTTCCAGCGGGTCTTGATGGCGACCCACTGCGCCACGTACTGGCAGCGGTTGCCTTCGGCTGGCGGCATCCAGGTCGAGGGGTCCTTGTCGGCCTTGCTGCGGTTGGACTTCGCCGTGACGGCGATCAGCGCTCGCTCGTCGCCGAGGTCGTTGGCGTACGCCTGGCGCTCTGCCGCAGTCCAGTCCTTGGCGCCAGTTGGCGGGGAGCGTCATTCGAGATGTGCGCTATTCGGTACCAGTGAAGTGATCAGTCCCGTCTGGGCGAGCCGGCGTTCGAGCGAGGTGTGAGCGCCGACGCCCAGCCGGTTCGCCGGCGCCCGCTTCGACCGCGCGGCTGCGAGCGCCTGCGCGTCCAGACGGAAGAACTGCTCCAGCTCCCCGGGCGTCGGAGCGGCAGCGAACCGGCCGCAGCGGGAGACCTTTATCTGTATCCGGTCCGACGGTGTCAGCGACGTACGCCACGTAGTGCCCAACCGAGTGCCTGCCTTCGTCGCTGACACTTGCTCGTGACCGTTGTCCGCGACGGTCGTTGCTCCATCCGAGGGATCCACCGGGTGGGGAGGGGCCGGGATGTACGTGCGACGGGTCGTGGGGTCCGGGGTGCGACAGGAGACGTACGCAGTCGTGGACGACGAGGGGCGGGTCGTCGAGCCGGTGGACGACTACCTCGCACTGTGTACCGACCGGGAGCACTCGCGGAACACGCTTCGCGCCCGGGCCTTCGACCTGAAGGCGTGGCTGGACTTCCTGCAGCTCCTCGGCGTCGATCTGCTGGCTGCGTCCCCCGAACAAGTCGACCAGTTCGCCGGGTGGCTGAGGCGCCCGATCCAGCCCGGACGGCTGCGGCTGGCGGATACCGATGAAGGGCCGGCCCGCGAAGCGTCGACGGTGAACCGCGCGTTGAACAGCGTCTACATGCTCTACGAGTTCCTCGCCCGCCGCGGTGTCGGTATGGGCGCCCAACTGACGCATCGCCGGGCGGCCTCGATCGGCGACCACGGTGGCTTCCTGGCCGGCATCGCCGAGCGCCAAGTCACTGGACGGCCGACCCGGTTGAAGCAGGTCAAGCGGCGGCCCGGGACTCTGTCGGATACCGAGGTGCAGCAGGTTCTGGACGCCTGTGAGCGGTTGCGGGACCGGCTGCTGATGGCCTTGATGTTCGAGACCGGCTGCCGGATCGGGCAGGCATTGGGGCTGCGGCACGAGGACATCAACACGGACCGGCGGTCCCTGACGTTGCGGCCCCGGGACAACAACGCCAACCGGGCACGCGGCAAGAGCCGGGACCCCAAGGAGATCCCGGTCCGGCAGACGCTGCTCGACCTCTACACCGACTACCTGTTCGCCGAGTACGGAGAGCTGGACTGCGACTACGTGTTCGTGAACCTGTGGAACGGGACGGTCGGTGCACCGATGAAGTACTGGGCTGCGATGAGCCTGGTCAAGCGACTGCGGCGGCGGGCGGGAGTCGACTTTCATCCGCATCTGTTCCGCCACACTCACGCGACCGCGCTTTTGCGGGCGGGCGTGCGGCTGGAGGTGGCCAGTGAATTGCTCACGCATGGCTCGGTCCACACCACGGCAGACACCTACGGCCATCTCGTCGCTGACGACCTGGCCGAAGAGCTGGACCGTGTCGGCTTCCGGGGCGCCCGGTGAGCATGGGCGGCCGCAGGGCCGCCGTTGTCCCGTTTCCGGGGGACCCTCGAACCGCCGCCCTTCTGGGTGTGGTGCGGCTAGAGTTCCGGGGCGAACGGTTCGTCCCTCGGCCCGGACACCTTCTGGCCCCGACTCCGTGCGTGATCACCACATGCTTGAGGAAGAACGCCTCCCGGGGCTTGTGCGCCGATCATGACGTGGCCTGGCGCAAAGCCGGGCGCCCCGAACGCGAGGCATGGATCGCGGACCCGGCGAACAGGCCGGCCGGGCTGAGCCTGGACGTGGCTTCGTGCCTGGTCGCCGGATGCCCCTACTCCGGGGGCCTGTCGCGCCTGTGTGAACTGCACCTTTCCGGTTGTAATGGTCTGCACTCGCGCGGCCAGAGCATCAGCGTCCGGCAGTACGCGGCTGCGGCGGAGGTACTCGTACGCCCTGCTGCCGGACGGTGCGGCTTCGCGGACTGCGGCTACGAGATCAGCCGTCACGGTCTGTGCGACGGACACCACTACCGCTGGACGAAAGTCGGCCGGCCGCCTCTGTCGGAGCTACGCGCTGAACTGGAGCGCCGCGCCACCCCGAGCTTCTCCGTTGCAGGACTCCCGCCGCTGGTGGCGTTGGAGTTCCAGTACCTGCTCCAGGTCCGCACCGACCAGCGCCGGTCGAAGGTGGTTCCCAGTTCCTGGGTCCGCGCGGTGAACACCGTCATCGCCGACGGCGCCACTTCGGTACGCGACCAACCCGCTTGCTACTGGCGCCAGTTGTCGCTCAACCACACCACCGTTCCGCAGCTCTTCACGGACCTGCTGGAAGCCCTCGGCGACCTGGACGGCCCTGCTGAGGAGTGGGACAGGGACGTGTGGCGTCCGGAACGCCTCGGCTACAGCATCGAGGAACGGCGGCAGGTCGCCCCCATGGACTTCACCGGCATCACCCAGCCCTGGCTACGGGAGAGGACCAAGCGCTACATGCGGCTGCGGCTCGCGCGCACGGAACTGCGCTCGGTCGCGCGCAACATCCACGACGTCGTCGTCTTCTCCCGGTTCATCGCCGAAAGCCGCCCCGACCAGCAGAACGACCCGGCAGTCCTGGACCGTGCGTTGCTGGAGTCGTACATCGGCTGGGTCGGCCGCAGGACGGTAGAGAAGAAGGGCCCTTACTACGGGCAGCCAGTGAGCCCCGGCAGCCGCATCCGCCTGCTGTCGGTGATCTCCACCATGCTCGAAACTTGGCGCCGCTACGGCTGGCAGCCCGTGCTGCCACCCGATGCCCGGATCCACCGGGACGAGTACCCACGCCAGCGCGGGCTGAAGGCCAACTTCATCGACGAGTACCTGATGGAGCAGATCGAGTCCGAGGAGAACCTCGCCCTGCTCGACCCCGAGACCCGCACGCTGGTGCTGATCTGCCGCGACGAGGGGCTCCGCATCGGCGAAGCCCTCACTCTGAAGACCGACTGCCTGAAGAAGACCCCGTCGGGCCGCTGGGCCCTGGTCCACTACAAGAGCAAGGACAAGAGCTTCCGCGCCATCCCAGCCTCCCTCGTGGTCGTGGACGCTATCCGCGGGCAGCACGGCCGCGTCCGGGGACGCTTCAGCGACGGCTGCCACTGGCTGTTCCCCAAGGTCAGCGGCAACCCGGACAGAAAGTATCCGATGCCCTACGGCACGGTCGACACCCGCTTCGACGCCTGGCTGAAGCGCATCCGGCTCATCGACTCCAACGGCGACGCCGCCATCGTCAACTGGCACCAGTTCCGGCACACCCTGGGCACCAGAATGGCGAACGCTGGCGTGTCCGGACGCACCATCCGCGAAGTCCTCGGGCATACCTCCTGGGAGATGCAGGAGCACTACTCACGCATCGCGGACGACACGCTTCGCCGTGAGTACGAGGAGAAGTACGAGGTCCGGTTCAACCTCAAGGGCGAGGCCGTCAGGGTCCGCCGCGACGCCGACCTGTCCGGCGTCGAGTGGCTCGCCGAGAAGATCGGGCGCCGGCTCCACGCGGTGGCCGGCGGCTGGTGCGGACGGCACATCGCGCGTCCCTGCCCCAAGACCGCCGCCGATGGTTGCTACTTCTGCGAAGACTTCTAAACCGACCGGCAGTTCCTGCCGATCCACCGTGACACCCTCGCCCGCACACGCGAACTGCAGATCAGCGCCACGGCAGCGGAACGTCCTCGCGGTGCCGCCGTCAATGAGCGACTGGCCACCGCCGTCGAGCATGTCATCGCGAGCATCACCGACCAGGAACACGACGAGTTGTCCCCGCCACCGGCCGACAGCGAAGCCGTCCGCCACGAGACTGAGAGGGCATCTGATGCGGGCTGACCTCGGCACATCTGGCCGAAGCCGCTCAACAGCGCCGTCTGGACTGCATTGAACGCGTCCAAGCAGTCCTGAACAGCCTGGAGCGCGATGGCGGCCCGGTCACCGTCGCCGGGGTCGCCTCCCGGGCCGGGGTATCCCGCACCTTTCTCTACGACGACGCCCAGGCCCTGTTGCTGGCCAGGCTGCGCGACCTCGCGAGCAAGCAACCCGCCACGGGACGACCGGCCCTGCCAGTCCACCAGCGGATTACCACTAAGTCGCACGAGACGGTGGTGCGAGCGCTGCGGGACGCCAACCGGAAACTGAACGAGGAGAACGAACGGCTCCGCAACGAACTTGCCGTGGCCCTCGGTCAGCTCCGGGACCTTCGACGAGGCATCCCCGCCCCGCGCGGTTAGGCCCCGGAATCCCAGCTCGGACATCAGGGAACAACTGACCGGCCAGTAGCTAAGGCGAAGCGGGTGTGACGCCCCGACCCTCGTATGCCGACCTGCGGAAACGACCCCAGGAGCCCGGAGACCCCCGGGCCGTATTGGCGGAGCCCGGCCGCTGGGAAGACGGCGGGTTCCGTAAGAACGCGCGGCACAGAGTCGAGCCCTGCAAGACTGCCCCATGGACGAGGGATGGGCCGCGGTCATAGCGGGAGCATCGGGGGCCGGTGGTGCAGCCCTGGCTGCGTTGGCAACTGGAAGGGCGATGGTCCGCCAGTCCCGCATTCAGGCAGAGCAGGGTTTTAGTCAGTGGCTCAGGGAGCGCAGACATGAGGCATACGCCAATCTGCTTAGCGCTTGCGACGCCGTCCACGACGCGCTGAACATCGTCATTGACCAGACCAAGCCACCCACCAGACCGCCGTCGTTCGCCGAGGAGACAGCAGCATGGATCACGGCCTGGCAGGCGGTGGATGAAGGTCTCCGAGAAGTCGACCGTGCCACGCGCACGGCCGCAGTCGTGGGCCCCGCACGCGTCACCATGAGCGCAGGCAACATGAAGCTGGCCCTGTACGGCGTGGTGTCTGTCTGGCGCGAACTTCCGACACCTCCCTGGCGCCGGGTACCGGAAGAACCTCCGGGCCAGCATCGCGCTAACCATTTGAGGGCAATACGGGCCTGGGAGACATCCTCAGCTCTCTACGTGGAGGCGACACAGCAGGTCATGCAGTCCTCTAACACTGACTAGCCGCGCTTCCCACCGAGGGGCGCTCGCCCGGCCTGGAACGGCCCGGGGGTCTCCGGGCTCCTGGGGTCGTTTCCGCAGGTCGGCATACGAGGGTCGGGGCGTCACACCCGCTTCGCCTTAGCTACTGGCCGGTCAGTTGTTCCCTGATGTCCGAGCTGGGATTCCGGGGGCGGTTAGTGATCAGTCTCGGGGTACGGCCCGACATCGGTGAAGCGGCGAATCCGGTCCTGTTCGGCGGTCTCGTCGGCGGCGTCGAAGTGCCGTACCTGGTTCCACCAGCGGTCATGGTCATAGCCCTCGCAGTGGTTGAACTCGTGGGCCGTACTACGTAGCCGCTGCCACTCGCGCACGATCGCGGCCCGCTGCCACGTCTCCGGCCGCTCCACCGCGAGCAGCGTGTGCAGGAGCCCGGCCGAGTCGCAGACCAGGATGAGCAAAGACCGCATCGCGAAGGACGTCTCCCCTGCCTCGCCGACCTCCTCGTACACCCGCCCCAACTGGACGTTGAGGAATGTCTCCAAGGCGTGAACGTCCTCGGGTCGGAGGTCTTCAGCGTAGGTGAGGAGTTGCTCGGACGACGAGGTGGTCATGCGGGTGAGGCCTCCCATGCGTGCGGCGCCAGCCGGATCGGTTCCGGTGACACTGAGCAACTCTAGGAGAGGTGGCTGACACTGTCAGCCACACAAAGGACCAGCTCATCACACCAGCCGAGCGCAAGAAATCCAGATAACGGCCTGGTCATCAGAGAGAAATTCAACTGGCATGACCCGGACCGTAGGGCAGCTGAACAGCGGAAACAGGGCGAGTCATCGAACCGGAGTCAAGATCGGCTAGATGTCGCTACTGACCGTTCGGATCCTCCTACCGACGCCAAGGGGGCAGGTGTGCGGCAAGAATGGTCGCCACGGGGCAGTGCAGCGGTATCAGCTCTCGTCCGCCGCCTCACCCATGTGGTCAATGCATGATTCGTCGCCCTCGGTACACGTCGGTACCCGGACTTCGTTCTCGTCGATGTCTGCGTGAACGTGGTGACCCCACTCGTAACCAGACCCGGGAGGGGGAGGGGGGGCTGCCAGGACCTGAACAGCGGTCCGGTCAGCGTGAGTCGCAGGGCTGAGCTCTGACAGAGGCAGAACAGCCGCCACGACACCTGCGGCCACCACAGCCGCCTTCGCAGAGTTGGTGGCGGCGAGGGCGCCCCAGCGTCGAATAGTCATGATCGCATCCAATACCTGGATCGCAACGAAACCGGGTCCGCCGCGCCGCAGCGGCGCCCGTCGACAGTTGCCTCTAGGAGTGGATCGCCGCTTTGCGGCGGGTGTCTGAGCTGGGACACCGGGCCGCCGTGGAGTGACAAGCAGCTCTCTGTAGCGATCTGCACCTAAAATCAGCCTTTGCCGGGTCCGCTGCTGGGTTGCTTTACGAGAACACGGTCGAGTACGAGAACCGGGTCAGCGCCCTCGCACCCTGACCATGATCGTTCTCAGTGCCAACCGCTGTGCCGATGTCCCGACCGGTCGAGGTCGGGTCACTTGCGAAGTCGAGAACGATATTCGCCCGGGGCTGTGCCTCGGGCACGTCTGAAGGCACGGCTGAAAGCGTGCGGAGAGCCGTATCCGACCGCGTCGGAGATCGATTCGACCGGCTCATCGGTATCGCGGAGCCGGACCGACGCCAGGTCGATGCGCCACTGCATCACGTACGCGCCCGGCGTCTGTCCGAGGGCGGACCGGAAACGCCTGGACAGCGTCGCTCGGGAGACGCTCGCAGCGGCGGCCAGGGTCTCCGTGGTCCAGGGATGTTCCGGTTGGGCGTGGACGCATGCCAGAGCGTCGCGCACGACCGGATCACGCATCGCTCCCAGCCATGAGCCGGACTCCTCCTGCGGGTGGCGGGCCAGCCAGGCGCGTACGAACTGGACGAGCAGAAGGTCGACGATGCTGTTGATGGCGGCGGTGGTGCCGATCTGCGGCTGTGCGAGCTCGGCAGCGAGAAGTTCGACGGTCCTTCTGAGCTGCGCGTTCTCCCGGGCTGTGACATGCATTGGCCGGGCGAGGGAGGTAAGCACCGGTGTGCGTACCTCCGGGTCCTGCTCGTAGCGCAGGACCATCACTTCCGTCTGCACCGGCGCCGAGCCCAGCCGCAGGGCCTGGCCATCGGCAAAAGACCGGGCCGCTGCCTCGCGGTTGCAGGAACCCATCGTCATGCCGGCGCCGCTGGCTATCCCGTGTGCGGTGCCCAGCGGCACCAGGACGGCGTCTCCGGCCTGCACCTGAAGAGGTTTCTCGCCCGTGGCGTGCAGCCACATGGTGCCGCGGGACACCACGTGCAGTGCCGCTCCTGGAGAGGAGTCCAGCCGCAGGCCCCAGGTTCCTCCGGCCTTCAGCACGACCCCGAGCCCTCCACGCGCACCCGAAACGCGCAAGACCTCCGCCAGCACATCCATGGGTCCATCCTCCTCCACCGCCGCGAACCGCCCACCGGCGGGCGAGGCGCATGTGTCCTCGTCCACTGCGTCAGGCCACGTCAAGAACCGCCTTTCCGTGCACCTTCCGCGCGAACAGCGCCTGGACGGCGTCGTCCACGCCCTGCCAGTCGCCTCGCAGTCCGACCGGCGCCGAGAGCCTCCCGGCGGCCATGAGGCCCAACAGGTCCGTCAGCTCCCCGCCGGTCGGCGCCATGTCCCCGTAGGTGGCGATGCTGCGGGGTTCGCCGAAGCCGAACAAGGCCCCTGCCGGGAAGGTGGTTTCCTGCCCCGAGGAGTAACCGACCAGGTGGATGGTGCCGCCCTCGGCGAGCGAACTCCACGCCTGGGCCACTAGTGTTCCGCCGACCGTGTCCAGGACGAGGTCGAACCTGTCCCCGGTCCCGGCCAGGTCGGTCAAAACGTTGTCGGCGCCGAGTTCACGGAGTCCGGCGGCCCGCTCCGGCGAACCGACGAGTGCCGTCACCCGGGCGCCCGCCAGCGCCGCCAGCTGGACGGCGAAGTGCCCCACGCCCCCGCTGGCGCCGGTGACCAGAACGTTGCGCGCCAGCAGGGAACGTGTGCGCAGCACCCGGAATGGGGTGACTCCGGCGATTCCCAGCGCGGCGGCGTCGGCCAGGTCCACGCCCTCGGGGACGGCGCCGAGTGAGGCGGGGCTGACTGCCACCCGCTCCGCCCACGCGTGGGGAGCCATTCCCACTGCGACGCGTGTACCTACGGGCGGCCCCGAGCCGTCGGACGCGGCGCGCACCACGATGCCGGCCGCGTCGTGACCGTGCACAGCGCCGGCCGGCCACTGGTGCACGTAATTCAGCTCTCCGAAGTTGAGACCGATGTGCCGTATCTCCACCAACGCTTCGCCGGTGGACGGTACGGGCTCATCGACATCGTCGAACCGGACGGGGCCGGCCTCACTGTGATCGACCACAAGGGCGCGCATAAGGGGTGTGCTTCCTAGTCTCGTGGGTGCGCCTGAACACTCGGCGCAGCAGCAGATCGAGTGCGCACATGCCGCACTGCCGCCTTCTTGGAACCCTCGCGCAGGACCGGGACAGTGACCAGACCCGTGAGAATCAATCAGTTGACGATGTGTGTCAGTGCGACTCGCGACGCGTCGAGCCCTGTCCCGTCCGGTGGATGACGCCGTGAGGCCACCGGCACGCCCGGCAATGTAATGATCTTGAGGCGCTAGCGCTTGCTTCGGGCGGCGGAGTCGCGTTGGGCGACGTGCCGGGCGACCGCGTCGGCGCCGGGACGGGCGTTCGGCCAGAGAGGGGACGGAGGTGTGGCAGGGGTGCGCAGGGAGCCGTCCCGCCGCAGTGCGGCAGGACCTCCGCGATCTGCCAACTCGTCCTTTCAGGCGCCGCTCTCGGCTACCGCGACTGAGCCCCCGGCTGGCCCCTGCGCGATTCCACGGCTTCATCGGGGTGTAGGCCGGTCATCTACCTGAGCTGGCTATGAGCGAGCTTGTTCAGCGTTGCTCTTCCGACATGGGGAAGCACCGACGCGGCAGTGGTGCGGCGCGACGGCTTATGGCTTGGACTCTCGGCGGCATGAGAAGTGTTCAGGTAGTCCTTCCGGGCCTGGGAGACTTGCGGGTTGGCCGCAGAAGCGGCATGGCGGAATTGGTTGCCCTTGCGCGTCCACCGACACTTCTATGGCTTCGGCTTCCTTTGGGCGGGATTCGAACACGGTCGAGCGGCTGCCGCGCTTCTGTTTCGGTTCTGCCCGTGCTTCGGAAGCTGAGCGGTCCTCAGCGCACTTGTCGTGGCGATCGCCCTGGCGTATGGGGGACGGACGCTCCTTGTCGTCCAGGGCTGGTCCGTTCGCTTCCAGGTACTGCTGCCACTGCTGTGCGGGGAGCCAGCCGTGGTGGCCGTTCCGTCGGAATGGGACCCGCTCCCCGGCACATGCAGTTGAGGAGCTGACAACATCGAACGGCGCAGACGGCCAACGTCCGGATGGTTCACCGGACTGCTCCGCGGCGTCCGGTGCCCGCTCCATGGGCAGCAGTGCCGCGTCCCCGCGTGCCCTACCTCGATAGTAGAAAACGCATCTTATGAGTCCATAAGTTGATGCAAAGTAGTGGGAATCTGGGCAACTGCGAAAGATGGGTGACTCCTACTCATAGCGACAGATGTGGTTTTCTCTTGAAGTGCATACGCATGGCAGTCCTGGCTGCCGTCTCGATGGCCACCCCGACGCTGTTGGCTGCTGCACCCGCGGCGGCGGCAGAGGTCAGCCCGCCGGCCCTCTCCATACCGGAGCCTGCTCCGGAGCCCGGGAACCCGGAGCCCCCGACAGGGGAAAGAGGGCCGGCGGCCGGGGATCCGGCCGGCCCCGGTGCCGCGGCATCGCCCCAGGCCCCTGCGGCACCCGAGGCAGGAACCAGCGCGGTGGCGCCCCCGTCCGCGGCTCCTGCCGAAACGACGGCGGGCGCTGCCGGGTCGGTGGAGACCGGCGCGCCCACCGCGCAGCCCGAAGGCCCCGGCACTGTGGAGACGGCCGCAGGAGAGGAGACGGGCAGCGGCACCGGGCTGTCCTCCCCCGCCACCGCCCCGGACGGCACCATCGAGCCCGTCACCTCGGCCCGGCCTGCCGCCAGGCCCGCTGGGGAGTCCGACAACGTCCCAGCCGATGCTGGGGAGTTGGGCGCGGCGGCACTGAGCACTACGTTGCACGGTCTGCCCAGCAAGGTCGTGCCCGGCTCCGGCTGGAAGAATTTCACCTTCCGCGCGATCAATTCCTCTGCCCAGGCGATTAGGTCGGTCGAGGTCTACACCCAATTGGCGGCCATCGATCACCGTGGTCGCGACAGGTGGCACCTGCTGACCCTGCAGTGGTACGACGAGGACGCTGGTGTCTGGAAGACGGTCGATCCGGACCTCAGTTACCTCACCACGCTCGCCGGGTTGGCGCCCGGCGAGCACACCGACATCAAGTTGCGGATGAAGGTCGATGGCGGCATGCCGATAGGTGACGGCTACGCCCAGGCGCTCGGCAGATATCTCGACGAGGACGACACCCGCAGCGTGTCGGTGGCGATGGGCTACGACTTCGACATCGTGGTCGAGGAGAGCGAGCCGCCGGTCACGGGCGAGCTCGGCAGCAAGCCGCAGGCCCCGGGCAACAAACGAACTCCGCAGGGCGACTTGATGCAGCTTTCGGTCACCGGCGACTCCGTAGCCGCCGGCACCAAGAGCGGCCCCGCCGGCCCGGCTACCGGGCAGCTCGACGCAGACGACGGTTCCGCCGGCCGGGCCGGCACGGGTGCCACCTTGGCCGAGACCGGCGGCGCTGCTGCCTCCGGCTGGATGGTCGGGGTCGGCAGTGCCTCGATCGCCCTGGGCGCAGCGCTGGCCGCCGTCGCCCGCAGGCGTCACCGTGACACCGTCTGACCGGCGACTGACGTAGGGGACCGGGAGGGACAGGTTCACGGCCAGTCCCTCCCGGCAGCCAGGGCCTTTGACGGACCTGCTGTTGAGGGTGAGGCCCCACACGGGGTCCGGCTCGCACTACCGCGCAGCGGAATGCGGATGGCTGGCGCGTGGGGGCAGGAATCTTGAATGAAGGACTGAGCATATGTTTGACCGGTGGGGCGTGTGGGATGTGCTTGCAGACAGCGGGCGGCGGCGTTGGTCACTCGAACCGTTCGTGAGTGTGGGGCCGCTGCGATTTGGGATGCGGCCTGAGAAGGTCACTGCAGCGCTGGGCGGCATCGCGCGGACCCCCCAGCGCCACACACGTGCGGCACTGTCACCGCATCGGTACGGCACGGTCAAGGGGGAGTGCTGGGGGCTGGGGCTGACGCTCTACTACGGCCTGGATGAGCGACTGCGGGGAATATCGGTCGACGCTCTGAAGGGACCTCAGTTCTACGCGGACGGCGTCCCGTTGGTCGGCCGCACGCCGTCGGAGCTCGAGCAGTGGATCGTCGACCGTGCCGGAATCCGCGAACCCTTCTCCGAACTGTTCTACGTGAACCTTGGTGAACCTGGATCACGAAGCCTGGGCGTGGTGATCGGCGTCCAGCGGGCAGGTGACCGCCTGCTCACCCGACCAGTGTTCCTCCCCGCAGACGCCATGGACGCACCAGTGAGCTTCCTGCCACCCGAGGCGTGGACAACCCACTGACCAGAACCCATCCTTGCCCCCTGCCGAGGTCCCGGCGCAGCTGTGTGACAGAGGCGTGAGCGCCGTGTCTACGCAGAGCCCAGTGTCTACGGAGTCCTCCAGCGGGGCGGATGTGCGAGACCAACAGAGGTTCGAAGATGGGCTCGTAGAGGTCGTTTTCCTCTGTAGTGCGGTGATATTGACTTGTTTGTGCTGGGCAATTGGTTGGTGCTGGTGGGGCTGTCGGTCTGGCTGTGTATGCCGGGCCGGATGGTGTGGCGTCTGAGGCAGCGGACGTCTTGCGCCTGTCTCATTCCAGGACGCCCTGGTCTGGGCCGTGCTTCAGCGAGGCCGGACACACGCCTGGGCGCACGCCCCCACTCCGCGGTATCCCCAGGTCATGACTGACCGTCGTGCGTATCCGAGCGATCTGTCCGATGCCCGCTGGGAGTTGATCGAGCCGGTGCTGTCCGCCTGGCGCTTTGAGCGCCGCGGCCGGGCCCTGGACTTCGGCCGACCGCCCCAGCACGGCCTGCGCGAGATCATGAACGCGATCCTGTATGTGGACCGCACCGGCTGTCAGTGGGCCTATCTCCCGCACGATTTCCCGCCTTGGTAGTCGGTCTACGGCTACTTCGCCAAGTGGCAGAAGGACGGCGTCTTCGCCCAGCTCAACGGTCTGCTGCGGGAGTTGGTGCGCCAACAGGAAGGGCGTGACAGGCACCCGTCGGCCTGCGTGATCGACGCGCAGAGCGTGAAGACCTCCACCTCCGTGCCCGCCACCAGCCAGGGCATCGACGCGGGCAAGAAGATCGTGGGCCGCAAGCGCAGCATCATCACCGACACACTCGGGCTGCTGCTGGCGGTGCTGGTCACCGCGGCGAGCGTGCAGGACTCCACGGCCGGCCGCACGCTCCTGGAGCAGGCCGCCGCCGACCACCCTGGCTTGCGCAAGGTGTGGGTCGACGGCGGGTACCGCAAGCACTTCATCGACCACGCCGCCACCCTCGGCATGGACCTTGAAATCGTCCAACGCATCCCCGGGGCCAGGGGTTTCATCCCGATCCCCAAACGGTGGACGGTCGAGCGGACCTACGGCTGGCTGATGCTCCACCGCCGTCTGGGCCGGAAGCTGCGCACTCGGAGGTACTGCTGGCTACTACGGTGCGGACATCCTCACCTATGGCTAGCACGTAACTGGGAACCTGAGATCTGGACTATGAGCCCAACAGTGCCGGGCCGGGGGACTACCTTCCGGCCCGGCTGCCATCACAAAGGTACGAGAGGGAAGCGGCACTATGGAGCGGAAGAGTGCGCCGATAGGTGATGCTGTAACGAAGACGCGAAGGTTTTCCATAGTTGCGCTTGTTGGAGGAATCTGCGCGTGTATTGCGGGAGCAGTCACCGGCGATACAGTTCCGATCGTACTCGGGGTGATTGCCGTAGCATCCGGGCTGGTGCTAGCAGTGCTTTCCTTTCTCGCTCATCGGAAGAGTCACTCCTGAAATCTGGGCTCACTGCCGCTGTGGCCTGTCGGCCACGTCAACTGCCGGTGTTGACACGGGCTTTAACCGGGAGCCCGGGGGCACACTCAATTCCATGACCCGTGACGGAATGGTGCACTACTACCTCACCGATGCCCTCGGCTCCGTCGTCGCCACCGCGGACCTGGGTCAGGACTGCCCCGACCTCGTGGGCGCCGGACTGTTCCCTGGACCTGTCCCAGGCCAACTCCGGCAGGCCCCAGAGGGCTTGCTCGGTCCATGACGGGCGAATGTACAACTCGCCCCACAGCAGCGCTGGGCTCTCCGCAGCCCTGATACCGGCGAGGAGTGAACGCAGTGCGGGCCGCCGCCCGGTCAGGGTGGCGGCCCGCCCCCACTCTGTCTGCCCGTGGGCTAGCTGTTCCCGCGGCGTTTCTTCCGCGGCAGCGCTCGGCCACCTGGCTGTTCCTGCTCCTCGGTGTCGGTCGGGTCACTCCCAACGCCGCTCTCAATGCCGTTCTTGGAGCCGCTCGGGGAACCGCTTTTGCTGCTGCCGTTGGAGTCGGGGGCCGGGCCCTTCGCGTACGTGACCGGGGTCTTCGCCTTCCGCGGCAGCGCCGGGCCGGCCACCTGCCTGGGCGAGGGACCGCTCTGGTCAGGTTCCGGATTCTCCTTAGCCATGGTGGGCTCCTTTCACCGCGATGGATAAAGCGATCAAGCTTTTCCCGCACCCACGCGTCCCCAACCGCACTACCGCCAGCCCTCACCCGGGCACGGGCGGTGGGGCTCAGCGTCGTGCGGCCGGGTTACCGGGCGAGCTGCACCCTGACCGGGGTGTTCGGGCAGCGGGTGGAGTTTTCGGCCAGGGCGGCCTCCTCGTTCGGGTCGATGGCGAGCTTCCAGCGGGTCTTGATGGCGACCCACTGCGCCACGTACTGGCAGCGGTTGCCTTCGGCCGGCGGCATCCAGGTCGAGGGGTCCTTGTCGGCCTTGCTGCGGTTGGATTTCGCCGTGACGGCGATCAGAGCTCGCTCGTCGCCGAGGTCGTTGGCGTATGCCTGGCGCTCTGCCGCAGTCCAGTCCTTGGCGCCGGAGTCCCAGGCCTCGGCTAGGGGGATGCGGTGGTCGATGTCGAGACCGGACGGCCCGTCGATGTACTGATCGTCGTACTCGGAGTACCAACGGCCTCCAGTGAGCTTGCACTTCGTACCCTGCTCGGGCTCGGTGAGTGCTTCGGCGAGCAGGACTTCGTTGCGGGTCGAGCAGCTGTCCTTGTCCTCGTCCACCCAGTGCTTGAAGCTCGTGCGTTCGTAGCCGGCGCGGTCCTCGTCCTTGATGGTGAGGGCCTTGAGGGCAGCCTGGAGGGGTTGGGTGACGGTCTCCCCGGCTTCGGGCGCCTGGGTCGCGGCCTGGGCTGTGGTCGGGGTGGCGAGGGCTGCGATGGTGGCGAAGAGGATGGCTGTACGGGTGATGGCGGGCACGGGGCTCCTCGAAGATCGCGAACTGGTCGTGATCTTCGTAGCGAGCCGGGGCAGGTCGACGTGCCGTGTATGGCGTTCGTGTCACCCGCATGGGCGGTAAGTCGTATCGGCGCGAGCCGAGTCTAAGATCCGCTCGTGGCAGACATCACCGATGAACTGATCTTGCTGGAACGATCCTCCGAGGAAGCTCGGGCAGGACTCGCAGGCCTCGACGGTGAGGAGTATGCGGCGCAGTGGCGCCGCTGGGCAGAAGCGGCCGAGGCGTTCCAGACGGCCGTGACGGTGCACGCCACGGAGACGGGGCAGCCGCGGCATGTGGTCGAGATGGCTGCGAAGAAGGCTGTACTGCACGCGGACGAGGACCCGGTCGAGTAACCGGTTCGCGCGCCAAAGCCGAGACAGCGTTGGGTCCGAGTAGCCATGCTGTGAGGCATGGGGATCGATCCGAGGTGGGTACGCGAGGTAGGCCAACGAGCGGGCAGCCGTCTGGCCAACCTGCTCTACCTCTACGGGGTGCCAACCTTCATCGGTCTCTTCTGCTTCTTCGCTGGAGGCGCGGCGGCTGACAGCCTGATCTCCAACCCAAAACTGCCGGGGCCTATCGGCGCCGCATCAGGGTTTCTAGCGGCCTGGGCTGTCGTGGCAGTGCGGACGTGGTGGCACTCAGTTCCGGCGGAGGAATCCGAAGCGCGAGTTCGCGTGCGCGAGGCTGAGCAGGAGGTAGAGGAGGCGTTGCGGGAGAGGCTAGAAGGGACGAAGGCCACCTCCCCTGGGGATCTGGCGCCGTCGCCGACTCAAGGCGTTGACGACGTGCGTCCCCGCACCGGCGACATTTCCTATTCCTCCCAGATGGCGCTACCTGCGTTGTGGGCGCTCACACATACGCGGCTTGATCACTACCACCAAACCGCCCTGGGGCAGGCGCGTCGTTCGTTCCGCAACGCGCAGGTGGCAATGGCTCTGGGGTTCCTGCTCCTGGTGGGATTCGTGCTGGTAGCGATTAGTGCGAGCACCACCGCGGGCTCAGTGGTGGCGGGTGCTTTGGGTGCGGTTGCTGCGGCCCTGTCCGGCTACGTGAGTCGGACTTTCGTGCGTTCACAGGAGGCCGCGGCATCCCACCTGCGCGCCTACTTTGATCAGCCATTGGAGTTCGCTCGCTATTTGGCCGCGGAGCGCGTCGCTATGCAAAGCGGGCTGAGTGCTGAACAGAGGGCGGAGGTGCTGACGGCGATGGTTCAAGCGATGGTGGCCGGCCCTTCGGCCCCGGTGCCGCCGGGGGTCGATCCTGCACGTGGGTCCAATGGCGCTTGATCTGCCAAGCCTCAGGCCGTGACCAGTGATCCGAAATCCGCCAGACTCGAACATGTGACCGATCACGCTCCGCTTACCCGCCTCGGCCTGCGATGCGTGCAGGAGCGGGACCTCGCGCGCACCGACGAGTGGATCGCCGCCGAGGAGCATCGTGAGGCCGAGCGGATCCGCGGCGAGCAAGTCCGACCGCCGGCCCCGGACTGGCTGATCGAGCAGGGCATCGGCCAGGGGCGACCACCGGTGTACGTACATGCGGGGCACTGCGACATGGCGGCCAAGCCGCCGCGCGCGAAAGGGATCATCGCGGACCAGGCGCGCCGGGCCCTGTATGAGGGGGTAGGCGACTGCTCGCACTGCCGACTCGACGCAGCACTCGGCGTGCTTGAGGGGCAGCCAAGTTCCCCGTGGCTACATGTGCTTGATCCACTGCCACTTCACTGCCACGGCGACAAAGGGAGCGAAGAGCATGGCGAGCAACCACAACCAGGCGCTGAGCGGCGAGTACACGTAGTACTGCCATGAGTCAGGCAGGGCAGAGGGCGCGAGGAACGACACGATTAGAGCGGTCCACGTCACCGTCACGACAAAGATCAAGCGCGCCGCGATCATCACGCCAGCAGTATTGCAGGGGCTCTCTGCCGGGGTGCGTGCAGGGTGCTGGCTCAATCTGGAGACATGAGTAGCGCACCCATAACCGTGCATCCGCCGTCCGGTACGGGTGGCCGACGGGTGACGGTGCGCGGGCAGATCCTGGGCCTCGCGCACTCCGATCGCGACATGCTCGAGTTCTTGAGCCGTGCCGGTCTGCCGGACGTGGAGGGGCTGCTCGATGACCCGGTGTGGGTGACGTGGCGGGGTGGGCGCGCGCACCACTACGAGGCGGCGTAGCCCGGACCTGCCGACTGACTCAGTTCAGCTATGCGCCGAGGGTGACTGCCACACCTGACCGTTAGGAAAGATCCAGTCTCGGGACTCAGGGCTCCAGTGCGCAGGGGTTGGATATGCCCGCCCTTCAAGGTGAACCATCGCGGTCCATCTCCCGTTCGTCCACAGGCTGGTGCTGAGAACGCCCCGCCGCGGAGAGGGGGCGGGGCGTGGTGCGCGTCCGTTGGGGGTCGGCTCAGTAATCGATCTGCCGCGAGTTGACCGGAGAGCGGGCCTCGCTCCGGGGGTTCAGAGCTGGGGCACGTCGAGCGGCGGTGCCGGGGCGGTGCCTTCGCTCCACATTTGCGTGTTGCTTTCGAAGACGTGTCCGATGTGGGAGGAGACGGCGTCCGACAGCCCGGAGACGGCTGAGTCCGCAGCCGGAGGGGCAGGCGGTGCGGGGTCGGCGTGGGCAGCGGAGGCGGCGGCAAGGGGCAGGGCGACGGCGGCGAGCGCGGTCCCGAGGAGAGTTCGAGTCTTCACATCAAGATCAACGAGGCGACCAGTAGCAGGTCACGCGTGTCTGAGACCGGCTCCGACGACCCGGACACGCCCCGCCTGCACCTGGAACCGGGGGAAGCGGCTGAGTCACTCTCTGGAGGGCCTGATGCGCGCCGCGCTCTCTGGTTGTTTCGCCCCGGTGACTGGCGCGGGGCCCCTATCTGTTTGGTCAAGCCGGGTGAGGATGGTCGGCATGATCGAGCACGAGCCGGGAGCCGCCGAAGCCGTCGTGTCTGGCTTCCGCCACAGTTCCCGGGTCGTGGGGGCTGCCGCGCTGATCATGATGGGGGTGTTCGCCGGGTTCATGACCGGCGGCGAGTCCATGGTCATGATGGTCGGCTTCGGTCTGGCCAGCGCCGTTCTGTTCGACGCGTTCGTAGTCCGGATGGCCTTCGTCCCCGCCGTGCTGGCCCTGCTCGGCAAGCGGGCCTGGTGGCTGCCGCGTCCGCTGGAGCGGCTGCTGCCACGCGTCGACGTCGAGGGTGAGGCCCTCGCCCGCCACACCGTCCCGCACTTACCAGCGCACCGACCGGACCGGCACCTTCCACACCCACTGGGCCCAAAACGACCGATCCGAAACCCAGTTCTCGTCCGCCACGCGCACCGCCGCTCAGGTGACAGCGATCTTCGAACGGTGCTCATGATCGCGGAGGGGTGATCGGGGATCTGCAGAGCCTAGAGGGCATGTGACGAAGTCCGACAAAGAGATCATGGAAATTCTCGCGGCGTACGACCTGACCGGGACGGTCTGGTCAGCGGCGACCTTGACCAGACACGAACAGAAGACGGTCAAGCGGTACGTCCAGGCCCGTGCCAGCGGGCGCAATCCCTATCAACGAGAGCCGCGGCCGAAGGTGCGGGTACTGGCTCTGGCCGCCTGGCCTGGGAGGTCGCCTCCGACAGCCTGAGCCCAGTCGGCTTGCTGCTTCCCTCAGTTGAGATTTCCTTCCCGTGCCCTGGGTGCGGCAGGGATCACGCGCACCCGCTGGGAGGGCTTCGAGTAGCGCGCCTTCTCTCACCCCTCGGTTCGTATCGAGGGAAGACGCATGTCCCTGTTCAGCAAGATCAAGAGCCTTCTCGGTCGCGGATCGTTCGCTCAGCCTCCCGTCAGCGGCCAGGGGGAGGCGATGCCTGTCAGTGAGCCTCCGGAGATCCCGCCGCACGGCAACGGCCGCAACGGGGATTCCAGGTTGAAGAACTCCATCGCGCGGGGTGCCGCCGAGGGGACCGTCCGGGAAACGGTGCGGAATTCTTCGAGGAGCTTCTCGGCGACTAGGGCTCGATGGTTCTGGGCGGCCCGCGCGGCGGGCCGCCCAGGTGAGTTCGTACGTCGGCAGAGTCACGAAAAATCGCTGGGGGTGAAGCGGTTCCCGGTGACAATGCCTGCGACCACGGCACGGTTGACGGAGGCGCCGGGCGGTTGGTGCGAGGTCACCCAGGCGAGTTCATCCACGCGCAGACTGCCGGCCTTGGTTTTCTCTGTCAGGTCGAGCACCAGCAGCTGCCCGAACGGGGCGTTGGTGTTGCTGTATTCAGCCGCCTGCGTCAGGTACTTCCCTTCCAGGTAGTCCCGATCGGTGTTCTGGTGATTCTTCTTGATCTCCGTCAGGTACTGGAGGGGTCCGAAGCTGACGAGGACGTCCGCTCGGCCGAGTGCCTGGTTGATGGGCTCGACCTGGACCAGAGCGCCAAGTTGTCCGGTGAGCAACCAGTAGAAGAAGTGTTGTTGGAGGTCGTTCTCCACGGGTACCGCATCGCCATCAGCCTTGTTGAAGCGGCGCCGGTAGTCGCGGATTCTGACCTTCTTGTTGTTGGTGTCGAAGCGGCCCTCGCCGAACGCGCTGGTGGAATCCAGATCAGCAGCCGCTTTGAGGAACAACAGGGTCTGTTCAACCAGGAGAGAGAACGTGCGCCGTGTCTCGCCGGTGAAGTCAGGGAAAGCGCTCAGCTCTTTCAGGAAGCGGTTGAGCAAGGGCACGATGACGGGATCGGAGTTGCGCAGCCGGGCGAGGTCTTCGGTGTGGGTGAGACCGTCGATCGCCACCAGGTCCTCATCGCTGATGCTGCGCGCGAGGGCGGAGGTGAAATCGATTCCGAGCTTTCTGACGGTGGTGGGAGCAAACCGGTGTGCACGCTCGACGTCGTTCTCGGAGGGGCCGCTTTCACCGGTGCCGTCTCCGGCAGGGGTGTGGGTTTCGCGGCTAGCCTGCGCCGTCGCCGAGGCGATACGGCGATCGATGTTCGCCACCAGGACGGCAGCCGTGGCGTGGTCGAAGCTGGTGCCGGGGTGTTGTTCCGGTGCTGAAGCGGCTCGACGCAGTTGAGCCAGGAGTGCCTGGCGTCGCACGAAGGAGTCTTCCAATGCCGGCTCGACCAACAGGGCGAGTCCGGAACCGTCTCGGCTTCCCAGGGGGCGCACCGTGCGGGCCGCGGTGTAGGCGCTCAGGACGTCGTCGAGGGCCGTCCACGGCTCCATCCAGACGTCGTCGTCCAGGAGTGCTGCGGCCCGCTGCAGGCGAAGGACGAGTCGCCCCCATGCCACCTCCGCCGCGAGTTGCGGCTGCAGCCACACGGGCTGGTGCATGCCCCAGTGCCCTGCGTCCCTCAGGTGCAGCGCCGTTTCCAGGCGCGCCGCCGCAGCGGTGACTGCCGCTGCGTCTTCGGCGGTGAAGGCGAGGACGGCGTCACAGACGGCAGCGTATGCCTGGGCATCGTGGCGGGCTTCCTCGGCGGCCTCGGCCGCGTTGAACCATGTTCGGGCGGTGGTGATGTGCTCACTGACCTTGTCCAGCGACTGCGCGGAGAGAGCGGACCGCAGGTGATCACAGCCGAGTTCCACGAAGGCATCGACGTCGCTGGCTTCATCGGTGGCCAGCTCTGCGAGCAGACCGCGCACGGTCTCGGTGATGAGCTGTTCGTCCTGGGACCAGCAGTCCAGCGCGAGACCGAGGATGCGTGGAAGACGCTCGAGGAAGTCTTCCGGGCTGTGCGTGTCCAGTTCTTCGAGGGTGCCCCACACTCTTATGGGGCTGACGACCTTGGACACCGCGAGCCGGACCGCTCCCTCCAGCCGCGCGGCCGCCAGGAGCGGCACGGATTGGACAGCCTCGTAGAGGCCGGTCAGGAGGGCCCCGTTAAGGGGCCTGGCTAGGGCCTTCGCCGTGTTCGTACTGCCGAGCAACGTCTCTAGAGCGGAGGTCAGATGCAGGACGCTGAGCTGCTGGGCGAAGCCGCCGGAGAACTGTTCTGCCGCCCGGTCCCATGCGCGATCGTCGTGGTCGAAGGCATGGGTGATCGCCTCAGCAAGCAGTGGTGCATAAGGCCCGGCCGCGACCTCTGCGACTTCACCGTGCACCACGCTCTCGGGCAGACCCACGGTTTCGAAGCTGATCGTCTGGCCTGAGCCCGCCAGATCGCTCAATCGGTCGGCGAGTTGCGTCATGGCTGACCTTCCTTCAGCGGTCGTCTCACCGTCACCACAAGGGTTTGCCTGCTGCGGCTTCCACGATGTGGTCGTCACGGAGCACGTCGTGGGCCAGCGTCGAGTCTGCCGTTGTGACCAGTACCTGTAGCTGAGATTCGGCGGCCAGGGACGACAGCTCGCCCAGCAGGGTGTGGGCATCCAGATCCTGGACTTCCTCGGCCTTGGGGCTGTCGATCAGGAGCAGCCCGGGATGCGTGGAGATCCCGTGCTTGGCTCCCACCCGCAGCAGTGCGATCACCACGGCGATGCGCAGTCGTAGGCGCTCACCCGCACTCTGCTTGCTGAACGTGTCCTTGACGCCGCCGTCCTTGATCACCCGCAGCTGAGCTGCACGGTTGATTTCCACTGATTCCAGGGAGGTGATGCCGAACCGGTGTCCGAGCTGCAGGATCTGCTCGTTGACCTCGTCGAAGAGAAGGGAGGCCGCGCTCTTGCTGTCGTCCTCGAGTACGCGGGTGCCAGCCCCAAGGACCTTGATGGTTGTTGCCTCGACAGGATCGTCCGTCACCGCCGGAAGCTGAGGGAACACCGAGAGCGCGCCCTCCAGGCGCAACACCGTTTCCTGCGCCAGGAGGCGCTCAGGCAGTTGTGTGACGGTGCGGGCGCTTCGCAGCCGGTCTTCCACGACCGCCAGGGAATTGGTGAGGCGGGTGAGGGTCGCCTCCGCTTCCTCCAGGGCCTCGTGTGCTTCGCTCTCCGCGCTGACGGACTCGGCCAGCCGCTGGCCGGCCTCGGCTGTGACCTCTTCAGGCATTTCGTCATCCCCCGCGACAGGCCGCGAACACACGGCGCACGCGTGGGCGTCCCGCTCATGGGACTTGCGGTCTTCAGCGATCTCCTGATCGCACCGAGGGCATGCCTTGGGGTCCAGGCCGTGAAAGAGCAGACGGGCCGTAGCGCTCTCGGTGACATCGTTGAGGATCTTGGCGTCCCGCTGCCGCTGCTTGCGGGCCCGGCGGTGCACTTGCATCAGCTCTTCCCAGGATTCCTGGGCGTTGGCGACCTGGCGGGCCAGTGCGGCGGCCTCTGCGGCAAGGCCGGCGAGCGACTCTTCTTCGTCCGCCGGACCGAGGGCCTCAAGTCGTGCGCGAGCCCTGCCCAGGTCGGCTACGACTTGTTCCCGCTCGGCCTGGCGTGCGCTGACTGCCTCTTCTGCCGCGGTTCGCCGGTTCTTGTAGGCGGTGCTGCGGACATCGAAGGCAGTTTTGACGCGGGTCAGGGTCGCTGCGGCCGGCAGATCCAGGAACACTTGCAGCAGCCGCCCCGGCAGACCGCCCATGATCTGGTCACCCAGGAGTGCCTTGTCCCCGCCTGCGGGCAGGTAGATCGATCCGTAGTACGAAGGCCAGCCGTGCGTCTGGGTACTGGTCTCGTTGAAGCTGTTGACCAGTGGCTGCAGATCGAGCCGGTCCATCATGAGGGCCTGGACCTGACTGGCGAAGCTGTCCGAGCTGTTGGCCCGGACAGCGGGCGTGATGTCGCGCGCCGGGTCAGGCGTTCGTGCAGACTCCAGAGCCTGGACGTCCGGGGAGATCAGAACGACGGCGGAAGTGATCTCCCCGTCAACGAGGTCGATCCGAAAGCCCATGGGCTGCCCGGCGACGACCACGTCGAGGTCCAACTCGCTGAGCCAGTGCCGCACTCCGGCCTGAAGGCCTCGCGGAGTACCTCGCAGGCACCAGGTGATCAGTTCCAGGACGCTGGTCTTGCCCTTCAGGTTCGCGGCCACCAGGGCAGTGAGCCCCGAGGCGAAGTGCAGGGTTGTGTCAAAGGGGCCTGGATCAAGGCTTCCTGTACGCACACCGGACACTCGCAGGCGATGCAGCCGTAGCCCTCGCGGCCGGGCCGGGGTGTTCACCAACGGAAGGCCGTAGGTATTGAAGACGTCTCGGACACTCTCGACGGTCTCACCCGAAGCAGTGGCGATCCTGGACTCCAGCGGAGTCTCGGCGTCCCTCACGATTCCCCCGCCCCCACGCTGTTCATCTCGGCCTGCGCTCGCAATCTGTCCAGTCGCTCCCGTGCGCGTACGCTCACGGAGCCGATCCTCGTGCCACGGGCCGTCTCGGCGTACTCCCGCTGCAGATACTGACGGGCCTTCAAGTCGCTGCCCCCCAGCCCGTCGGCGAGCGCGATGACCAAAGCGACTCTGTCTACGTAGTACGTGAATTCGGGCACGCTGCTGACGATGTCCTGCACGACCTGCCGACCGGCGTCCAGCAGGTAATAGTCGTGCTGACGGACACGGTTGACGGTGCCCCGGCGCCGGCGGACCACAAGGCCCGCACTGCGCAGGACAGCAAGTGCATCGTCGAGTGGTTCGTACGCACCAAAGTGATGGCGCAGCATGGGGTAGCGGCGGACTTCCGGTTCCTCGGAGTCCAGAATCCTGCTGGCCCATCGCAGAAGCCCCGGCTCCTGGCTGCTCTCGTAGTCGGTGAGAAGCTCATCAGCCAGGTAGTCCGGATTGCGTAGCCAAAAGTCCAGCTTCTGCAATCTCACCTGCGTCCGGACAACTCCCACCGCGCCCGCGAGTCCGGGGTCGGCGAGATCGGCTCCGGTCGGAATCTCGCTCGCCCCGTTGATCAGCAGCAGGATCCGTACGGCGTCCTGCTCCCGGCTCGTGACGGGGTCGTCGTCCTGCGATGCACCAGCCTCATCGTCCACCTGACCAAGATATCGGGCGTCGATCAATCAGGAAGGTCCTCGCGCCTTCTCGGACAGTTTCCCCATGTGGACCGCAACGAACGACTGCGCGAAGTGGGATTGGCGGGGCTCGAGTTGACCCGCCTCAGGTCGTTGATGGGTCTCGACCTGGGTATCCGTACGCCGGGGGAGGTGACGGTGTCCGTCGCCTCCGAGACCGCTGATCGGCTGGCCTTCTGGGGCGGCGGCTCTGTGCGGACCGCCTCGTGGAGTGGGGCGTTAGCTCTATGTCTGTGTCCAGCGACTTTCCAGTCCAGCGATGTCTGGCTGGTGGGATACTGCCCACTGCTGGGCGGTCGGTTGGGAGGGCCGGGGGTGGTCAGCACACCACCGGAGGACCGAGATCATGTGGTCGACGGCTCGCTCTGCTGATTCCTTTGAGTAGTCGACGAACTCGGCGGCGGTGGCCGTGCCCAGAGGGTGAGGCACCGTCTGCCTCGGGCGCTCTCTTGCGTGGGCTGCGGCATCCCGAAGACTGAAAAGCCATTTGAATTCGGTGACCCATGGGGTGTTCCTGGGGCCTGTTTCGAAGACGAGCTTCAGCGCCTCGCGGATCTTCCCCGGTCGTGGAGTGTCCATATCGACCCAGTTGTTTCGCACCGATTGGGGTACGGCCGTGGATCCGTAGAGAGCATCGAGGGCATGGGCTGAGGCCGCTACGGCGACCAGCGATGCGTCGAACTCCCGACGCATCCAGTGCGACATTTCCGCGCTGTCACTCGCCTGAAGCGCCGCACTGCGGGCACTACGTGCCGCTCGCGCGCGATCGACCGCGACGTCGGCCCAGATCAGCCAGAGATGGGTCGTTGTCTGAATGGAAGCGGATTCGGCCGTTGCGACGACCTCCGCCACCCCGGCATGTGCTTGCACGTCCTTCGTGCGGCACTCGCTGTGGTGGCATGGCGGCCCCTCGGGTGAGCACTGGTGGGCGTTCGCGTCTTGGTACTCATCTCCGCACGAGCCGCATTGAGTCACGAAATCACCATAGTGGGCGATTCAGTCGATTCACGGAACTCCGTTAGAGCCTGTTTCGCGAGCCCCATCTACTCGGATCTTAGGCAACACAGCCTGGACCCTTCCGCGAAGCCGAGAGTGAGGCAGGCCTGACGGCGAACTCGGGTTTGGAGACGTACGGCAAGCCGGAAACCACCTCCCGTGAGGGGCATGGGATGTCAGTGGGCCCCTCTACAGTCGCGGCCGTGACCTCGTCCACGCCGGGCGGCGACTCCTTTGTGTACGTGATCGGCTCTGCTGGATCGACCCGCGTCAAGATCGGCACCAGCGTCAGCCCTGGAAAGCGGCTGATGGAACTGCAGACAGGCAACCCCGACCGTCTCGAAGTGCTGTGGCACACGCCCGGTGGCCGCGAGCTGGAGGCGTCGATGAAGGCGCGGGCCACGTCGGAGAGACGGCGGTGGTGTGCGCGGGCGTAGCTGCGCAGGGCGGTGAACGCCTGTTCCATGTCGTTGCCCTGGCGCCCAGCACGCTGAGCTCGATCGACGTGCGGTTGCGCCTGGTGATGCGTATGCCGGGCACGTCGTGAACTCTTGCTCGGAAACGCAGGTGGGCAGCAGGTTGAACAGAATCTCGGCTGCTCGCTCTCCGCATGCAGAGCGATCCCGTCCGGCTGCGGGTGGACCCAGACGATGCCGAACGGGTAGCGCGTGTAGGCGTTGCGGAACCCCAGGAGGCCGAGCAGCACCCGCACCTCCAGGACCTGCTGCGCCGGTGAAACGGCGGCGGGAATCGGAGGGGTTCCGAGGATCCGAAAAGGAGACGCAGAAGGGGAAGGTTGGGGACCGGTTCGCCCGAGCGTGGAGAACAGGAGGGCCGAAGCGCCTCCGGGGAGCGGTGGTTAGCCGCAGCAGCAATGAACCGGACAGGAGCCTCGCGGTCCTTCTGGCCTGTGGCCTCGTTCACCCGGATGGGGAAGGTCTCTTGCGTCGCGGTCGTTCAGTCCGCGGCGCCGGCGCTTACGAGCCAGCCGCTTCGAGCACGGTCACAATCTCTTGCAGATCCAGAACATGCGCGAAGCAGCCGTGCCAGAGCTGCAGTTCTCATTGTGGTCTCGAACTTGCCGATCGTGGTCGCGTAGCCGTCGAACGGATGGTCACGGTGTCGCCATCGGTCGGCGACTCGGACGGTCATGACGGGGCGACGCCAGAGGTCTGTGATCGGTGCAGGCCCTTTGGCGAGGAGAGGCTGGCCCTGGGGGGGCTGGTGCTGTGGTGAGCCGGAGCGCATTGTCTGGGTTTTCACACTGGGGCGCAGGGAGGGTGGCGACCATTTATCAGACGAGGGCGATCGGAGCCGATCCAGACTGATCATAAATTGCCTTTAGTGTGCGAATGGTGTTCAGCACAGGAGCGAGGTAAAGGAATTTCGTACGCCGGTGCGTTCGCCTACCCGGAAGTGACTCACTCTGATGGCCGAGTGTGTGTGAGGGGCGCTAGTGTCACGCCGGAGAGGAGGCCCCGGTCTCAGGTTGGCACCATTGGCGACCAGGGCCCCTCCGTATTCTGGCCAGTCGTCAATTCCTTTGGAGGGGAAAATTGACTGAGCAAAATATCGTCCACGGAGCAGTGGTTGCCGGGACGCCTCTGGACGCTAGCAATACCGGCCGGTATTCCGCACGTCTCCGTGCCTTCGCTGTCACGCTCGGCCTGGGCCCCGTTTCCGTCGTGATCCTGCCTCTTGTGCTGCCCGGCGCCGCACAGTATTCGGCCGGGGCTTGCGTGGCCCTTGCCGGGATTGCCGCAGCGGCAGCCCGTAGCTCCAGGATCCAGTTCCTCTGGGCACGCCTGGATTGACCACCGGCCTGGTGGGGCCGGGCAGGTGCCCGCCCCCACCAGGGCGCCGACGGACGTGGTGCGGTCCTGGATCTCAGGTTCCGCGCGCTGGCTGGAGGGGAGAGGAGAACGCCTTGACGAGTGGTCTGTCGCAGCCGCTGAGCTGCGCCGTATGTGACGCTCCGCTGGAACAGAAGCCCGGAGCGGGGCGTCGCCGCAGGTATTGCAGCACGGCATGCCGACGCAAGGCCCAGCGGCAGCGCCAGACGCGCAGCTCGCCGGTTGCGGAGCGGCAGGGGCCGCTAGGGCAGGCGGTTGCCCTGGAAGTCCAGCGTTTGGCGCGGCAGCTGGTGGACGGGGAAGTGAGGGAAGAGGACTTGGGCACGCTGCTGGAGCGGGCCCAAGTGATTCGGCGGGAGCTTGATATCTACACCGCGGCCGCGGTCCAAGATGCCCGCCACCGCGGTGAGAAATGGGAGGCAGTCGGACAGGCCGCCCACGTGGCGCCGGAGACGGCGCGGACCCGCTGGGGGCCGGAGCGGGTGGTGCGGATGATAGACCGTCACGCCAACGAGAAACGGATTGCTTCCGCTCGGCAAGGCAGAGGCCGCTCCCACCGGCATGCCGAGGGGGAGGGGCGAGGATCCCTGTGGCCGGCCGAGGAACCGGGCGGCATCAGGCATGCGGATTCGGTGGGCCAGCTGACGTCGGCCCTGGCCCAGTTGCAGGCAGAGAGCCATCTGACCATCAAGGAAGTCGCGGACTCCACGCGCCTGTCGCCCTCCTTCATCTCCCGGGTCCTGTCAGGGGACCGGCTTCCTTCCTGGGACCTGGTGTGTTCCCTCGCGGTGCTCTTCAAGTCGGATCCGGCCGATCTGCGGGTGCTGTTCGAGGCGGCCCATGGCATCGCGACGCCGCTGCGGCAGCCCGCGGTCGGGGCGATCGCTCAGCTGCACGCAGCGGTGCGGGGACTGCACCTGGCCGCGCACAGCCCCACGGCGGAACAGATTGAGCAACGCAGTTACAGGGCGGTCAGCGCGGCGGCGGCCCGCCGCACCCTGGCGGGCCGCGACATTCCGGAGTGGGATGCGCTGGCCGCGCTGATCACGGCTCTCGGGGGACACCCTGGGGACATCAAACCGCTGTGGGAGGCGGTGCACTATGCCTTCCTGATGTGCGATGACCCCAGGCTTCCCGATGGGACGGCGAACATCGGCGAGCTGAGAGGGACGCAGCGATGACCTCCGAGCAAGCACGTCCTGTGACCAGGACGGCAGCGGGCGGCGGCGCGCCCCCAGAGCGTGACCCCCGAAGCAGGCGAGCGCGGTCGCAGCGCGCCGCACTGGCCTCCTTTGATGCCTTCCGGCAGCGTCACTACCAGCCCTACCTGGGGTACACCCTCTTACGGCTTGGCTGTACGGATGCGGCCGAGGCAACCGTGGCCGCGGCATTCACTGAGCTGGCAGTGACCTGGCACCTGGTGCTGCGCAGTTCCGAACCAGCAGCGATTGCGTGGCGCATCCTGCACGGTCACGTCGATGGGGCGCTTGGGGGGATCGCAGAGGAGGGAGAGTTGGGGGCGCTTCGGCGGGATGCAGTGTTGCTGCACGACCAGATGCACCTCAGCTCCGAGAAGGCCGCCGAGGTGATGGGGATCGGATCTGCTGATCTCGCCGGGCTGCTGGCAGCGGGCGGCTGCTCCAAGGGGTGATATTTGGCCGACAGCTGGTGTCCTGGTGTCGCCCTCCTCCTACACTCTTTTGCTGTGGCGCACGTCACCGGACGTGCCGGGGATATCGGGGGCGGACATGGACCTTCCGTACGGCGTGGATGTCAATACGCCGAGCGTGGCCCGCATGTACGACAGCCTGCTGGGCGGCAAGGACAACTACCCCTCCGACCGTGCCGCCTGCGACGCCCTGCTGGAACAGGTGCCGAGCATGCGCGAACTCGCTCTGAACAACCGCCAGTTCCTGCGGCGTGCCGTGCGCACCCTTGCCTCTGAATACGGCATCCGCCAGTTCATCGACCACGGCTCGGGCCTTCCGACACAAGACAACGTCCACGAGATCGCGCAGAGCGTCGACCCGGCCAGCCGGGTGGTCTACATCGACAACGACCCCATCGTGCGCCGCATCGGCGGTCTCCTCCTGGAGCGCAACGCCAACACTGCCGTTCTCGAAGAAGACATGCGAGAGACCGAGAAGATCTTCAACAGTGAACCGGTGCGCAGACTGATCGATCTCAGCGAGCCGGTCGCCGTGCTCTTCGTCTCCGTCCTGCACTGCATTCCCGACTGCGACCGGCCCGCCGAACTGGTGGCCCGCGTGGCGGACCGGCTCCCGGCCGGCAGCATGATGGTGGTCTGCCAGCTGGTCAGCGACTCATCTCAAACCCGCCAGTTTGTCACGGACTTCATGGCCGAACAGACCCGTGGGCACTGGGGCCGCGTCCGCGAGGAGAGCGACGTCGCCGACTTCTGCGCCCCCTTGGACTTGCTCGACCCCGGTCTGGTGGAAGTCTCGACATGGCGGCCCGGTAACGACGACGTACCCGCACAACTGACGTGGGAGTGGCAGGAGTTCGGCGGCGTCGGCTGTGTGAAGCGATGAGCGCTGGGCGAAGCTCGACCACCTCTCAGCGCCAGTAGGTCAACGCCTCCGCCAGCAGGGAACGTGTGTGCTGGGCGAGCGAGGCCACGCCGCACAGGTTGTTGAGCACTGCCAGGTACCGCTCGGAGTTTGCCGGCTTCTCGTCGTAGAGCGCTCCCTCGTACTGCTCGAGGTACACCATGTCGGGCAGATAGTCCGAAGCGAAGAACCGCAGATGGACGATGGGATGTCCGATGGCGCCCGCAGCCCCTGCTTCCAGCGGGGCGATCCGCAGATGCAGCTGGTAAGGCAGCTCATCCAGGAGGCCCAGCAGGTGTTGAATCTGACGGAACATCACCCCTGGCGAGCCGACCTGACGGCGGAGCACTTCGGAGTCCATGACCGCCAAGAGCACCGGCGCATCGCCTTGCCGGCGCAGCATCTGCAGCCGCTGGAGCCGCAGCCGGGTCCGCTCCTCAATCTCACGGGCCGGCGCCGTGGGGTGGGAGGCGCGGATCACGGTCTGTGCGTATTCCTCGGTCTGTAGCCACCCTGGCACCAGTTGGGGCTCGTAGGAGATGATGCGCCGGGCGGCAGGTTCCATGGCCAACAGCGGCCGCAGATGCGGCGCCGCGGCCTGCGCGAGAGGCTGCCACGCATCTGGCTGCGCCGCCTGGTGCACCAAGAGCGCGATCCGCTGCCGCTCGTGCGGGTCCCTCACCCCATATAGGTCCAGGAGCCGCTCGATGTCTCCCTGCTTGAGCGCTGCCAGGCCGGTCTCCATGCGGCTGAGCGTCGACTCCGACGTCTCAACGCACTGGGCGGCCTGCCGGGAAGTCACCCCTGCATGGTCGCGACAACGCCGCAAGTGCCCTGCCAGCGCCTTGCGATGCGCACCTGGCCCCCACTGCGGTCGATGCGGAAAACCAAGAATCGACGGCGCCATCCGTTCGGCTGCCATACCGAAATCTCCTCTGTGATCTCTCGAGAAGACCGAGTATGGCAGCGCGAGCCGGGCGCGTCAGGAACTAACCATGACCTAGCCCTAAGTAACTAGAGAGTGAAATCGAATTCACCGTCTTTAGCCCCTCCCAGGAACGCCGAGATCTCCCCGGGCGTGAAGATCAGGGCAGGGCCCTCGGGGAAGCGCGAATTGCGGAACGCGACCTCACCGCTGCGCAGCTTGGCGACCTCTACACAGTTTCCGTTCCCTCCGCTGCGCGCGGTCTTGCGCCAGGCGGCGCCTTCGATCGAGCTCGCAACCATGCCGTTGTGTACCTGCTGCATCGGTCTTGCCCCTTCTTTCCGGCTGCTCCGCTAGAGCGATCCGTCACCGATCGCCGAAGTCGGTCGAGTGTGCGAATTGCTGGTCTCTGCAATTGCAGGGACCCACTTGCCGTAACGAGCGTTCGGCCGGAATAGTGACGCCAGCGACAGCACGTCGTGCTCGACGCGCGGCAACGCTCCTGGGGGACGGACGATGACGCCACATCAGAGCGGCGCACTGTGGCCGCAACCGGCATTCACCCAGCCCGTGAGCGGACACACGCCGCTGTTCCTCGGAGAGCCCGTGGCCACCACGACGAACCTTGCCGTCGACGCAGGTCTCGGCAGCACCCCCTTCGCTGCCCGGAACATCCCTGCCACCACCGACTGCTGCTTCATCGCCCGCCAGTTCACGCGCAGCGTCCTGCAGCGTTGGAACCTTCAGGCGGTCGGCGACGACACCGTGCAGATCGCCTCTGAGCTCGTCGCCAATGCCGTCCGCCACGGCCGTGGACGTACGACCTCGGCCAGGAGAGCAGGGGTATGGCTCGCCTTCGCCCCCCGCCCTCGCACCCTTCTCTGTGTCGTCCGCGATTCGAGTCGCCGCCGCCCCCGGTACGCGCCACCGGCACCCCTGTCGGAACGCAATCGCGGTCTGCCGATCGTCGAAGCACTCGCCGTCAGTTGGGGATGGACCACTGACGCCGGCGGACACGGAAAGACTGTCTGGGCACGCATCGCACTCCGCGGGACAGAAGGTGAACCAGACCCGAGCGGCCGGCCTGCGCGTAGTTGATCGTTTGCCCTCTACGTTTGGCGTGCGGGCGTGGCGAAGCAGGGAAACGCCGCACGGCCGTCACATGCGACGAGGCGCGGTGGGAGCTAGCCCGCGGTATCCGCGCCTGCCTCCAAGGCCGACCGGACACTGAGCTCGGGGTGCTGGACTGATGCTGCGCCCCCGCTTGTGTAGCTTTGGCCAATCCTGCCCCTGCGGATGTGGCGCTCAGGCATGGTGGCGGGGGCTTCGGAGGCGACGCTGGCTTCACAGGCCATGCCCCTGCAGTTACTTGATTCCGGAGCGAATTCTGCGCTCCGGTGTTCGCGGCATGTTGATGCAGGAATAAGACATCGTTTCTGATGGCAGACTGCTGACTGCTTGAAAGAGGTGGTCCGCCTGGAGGAGTGCTCGGTACGGTGATCCGGTGTGCTTCTACGCCATGACCTACTACAAGCTGCACTATGCGTGCGTCTCATGCCGTGTCAGCTTCAAGCAGCACGCCCATCCGCAGCGGGAGCACTTATGCCCGAACTGCTCCCAGCCGCTCATTTGCGCTGGTCATGACTTCGCGCCGCCACCCAGGCGTGATGTTCGCCGATGGTCCGTAGTGGCAGCGGTGTTGGGCGAAGGGCTTCGCTACGAAGGGCTGTCGGTCTGCGGGTGCGGCAAGGAACCCAAGTACCGACCGCGTACACGCGCTGAGCTTCGGGTTCGTCGGACGATTGCCGCGAGAGACGGACTGGCGCTGTCCGAGGCGCTGTCCCGACCGGATGCTCTGACTCCGTTGACGGACTGATCTGGCAGATCAGCGTGCGAGGCGGCGATGTCCGATGAGGACTGCCGCAATGCCGACAAAGGCCAAGAAGTGTTCGGCCTTGCGCTCGTATCGACGGTGGAGCCGTCGGCATCCGGCCAGCCAGGACACGGTCCGCTCTACTACCCACCTGTGACGGCCGAGCCGCTTCGAGGACTCGATGCCCTTGCGGGCAATGCGGTGGGAGATGCCACGGTTGCGAAGCCACCGACGCAGATGGTCGTAGTCGTAACCCTTGTCGGCGTGCAGCTTCGCCGGACGCCGACGGCGCGGCCCGCAGCGGGAACGGATGGGCGGGATCCCGCGCACGAGCGGCTCCAAGCCCAGGCTGTCGTGCATGTTTGCACCGGAGATACCCAGGGACGGCGGCAGACCGTTGCGATCGGTGACCAGGTGGATCTTCGATCCCAGCTTGCCGCGATCGGTCGGATTCGGTCCCGTCAAGGCCCCCTTTTGCAGCCCTGACACTGACCGAGTCGATCGCGCACCGCGACCAGTCAAGCTCACCCCGGGCACCGAGTTCGTCGAGCACGACCCGGTGCAATCGGGCCCAGACGCGGTCCCGGCTCCACTGGGCGAAGCGCCGGTAGACCGTGGGCCAGGCCGGTCCGAACACCGGCGGCAGTTGCCACCAGGTGCAGCCAGACGTCGCCACGGAGATGATCGCGGCCAGAGCTTCACGGTCACCGGCCCGACGCCGGCCACCGCCTTGCCGACGCTTCACCTCAGTGGGCGGTACCACGCGCCGGAACAGCATCCACAACTCGTCCGGCACCAACCGCTCAACCAGATCTGTCACACATGGCCCAACGAATGATCACGCCAACAGAAACGACGTCTAAGGGGGAACTGAACGTGCGATTCGCACGCAAGTCTGCTCTGCTCGCGGTACCCGCCGCGCTGGCCTTCACTCTGGCTCTGCCTTCTCAGGCGAATGCCGCCACGAACTGGCGCATCAACTACGACTGGGGTAAGGCGGCTGGAACGTGGAGCCTAACCCAAGTCAAGGGCGCTGTTCAGGATTTGCATGATGATGGACGCTGCGCCCAAGTCGTGGTCAAGTGGAAGCGAGGAGGGACTTTCGACACGGACTTCTCGCCTAAGGCCTGCCCCAAGGGTGATGCTGACCCGTTCTCCATGGTGCCGGGAGACGGGGGAATCTACACCTATGCGACGAGCGTCGAGATCAGTCTTCGCCGCGCTTAGAGCTCGTAACAGGATTATGAGCTGGCCTTCTTGAGGCGTCGCCAGCAGATCAGGCTGCAGCCCAATGAGAGGAAGGCGTCGTGGAGTTCGAGTCGTCGTTCCCATCGGACGGCAAGGCGTTTGAACTGGTGAAGCAGGGCGAAGGTCTGCTCGACGACGTAGCGGAGCTTGCCCAGGCCCTTGATGTTCGGATAGCCCTTGCGGGAGATCACCGGCAGGATCCGGCGTCGGCGCAGTTCGCGACGTACGGCCCGGGCGTCGTACGCCTTGTCACCGAGCACGGCATCGGGGTGTCGGCGGGGACGACCGGGGCGTCCGGCCACCGGCGGGGTCCCATCGACCAGGGCGAGGGTCTGGGTGATGTCGTTGACGTTCGCGGCGGTGGTGATGACGTGCAACGGGGTGCGGCGGCCGTCGCAGATCAGATGGTGTTTGCTGCCCGTCTTGCGCCGATCGACCGGCGACGGACCGGTTGCGGCACCCCCTTTTTCGCGCGGACGTGGGAGCCGTCCACGCAAGCACGCGACCAGTCGAGTTCGCCGGCCGCGTGCAGCTTCGCGAGCAGGATCCGGTGCAACTGCTCGAAGACTCCCGCCTGCTGCCAGCGGTCCAGACGGCGCCAGCAGGTCTGCCCGGAGCCAAACCCCAGCTCCAGCGGCAGGAGTTGCCAGGCAATGTCCTGGTGTAGGACGTACAAGATGCCCTGTAGGCACAACCGGTCGTCCACCGGTTTCGGCCCCGGCGACCTCTCCGGCCAGGGCGGCAGCAACGTCTCGATCAGCTCCCATAGGGCATTGTCCACGATCCACGGCCGAGTACTCACATGGCCACCAACGGTCAGATCATCACATCGGGCACGCTCGACCAGTACATCCGCTCAAGATCGCTTTACGAGCTGTACGGTAGCCGAGTGGGGTGGGAAACGCTTATCGGTACGGGACTTGGCGCCATTGTCGGCGTCGGCTCTACACTGCTCGCCGACCGGGTCCGCTGGCGCCGGGAAAAGGACACTCGCCAGGGGGAGATCGAGCGGCAATTGTACGGGGACTACCTGGCTGCTCTAGAGCGCACACGTACCCACCTCAAGGACCTTCGTCGACTACCGGACCCAGGCCCCGACGAGCGGGCGCGCCAGGTCCGCGACGCTTTCCGTGAAGGTGGCACCTACGAGCTGGCCCATCGGATCTCTATCACTGCGCCGGATTCTGTGGTCCGTGTCACCGAAGACGCCCAGCATAAGCTGCGGGACCTACGGGACGCGCTTATCAGCGGCGACGAATGCGGCACCCGGTCCCCAGTCCAAGCGGCGCTTCGCCGAGCTATCGAGTCTCTGCGGGATGCTATGCGGGCGGCTCTCGGCACGGCTGCATAGGGCTCGTAAATGGATCATGAGTTGGCCTTCTCAAGGCGCCCTCAAGTAGATGGGGCTACAGGCCAACGAGAGTAGGGCGTCGTGGAGTTCGGCACGTCGCTCCCACCGGACCGTGAGCAGCTTGATGGTGGAGCAGGGTGAAGGTCTGCTCGGCGACGTATCACACCTACCTAAATGGTCAGATGGTCACAGCAGGCACGCCCGAGCAGGCCGTTCAGCAAGATCCCGTTACGAGCTCTTTGCTCTGTTCGGCAGGTACGTGGCCTTGTCCCAGCGGGGCGGCAGCATGAAGATGTCGCTGCTGCCGGGCAGGCCGATGGTCCAACCTGGCGGGGGTGACAACTTGATGTTGGGCTGGTAGGCGGCAAATATGGTGTCCGTGGATCCGCTGGAGCCCTGGTCGGCGGCCGCATAAACCGTGTGCTTGAAGCTGCCCAAAGCAACGAGCTGTGACCACGTCTTCTTCAGGGGCAAGGTAGTCCCGCCGAGCTTGTACTTCGCGGTGCTCGGCCAGCTCTGTGCGACCTTCGCCCTCGTCGTGATACCCAGAGCAGCCGCATTCTGCCGCCTCGAAGCATTGAAGGAGACGAAGTGATAAGTGACGGTCATGGTGCGACTGTTCTTCGCAATGGTCCCGATGGCCAATACCGTGAAATGGCTCACCCCCAGCGGTTCCCGGTTCGTGAACCACGTGTTGGTGAACTCGCGTCCTGAGCACACGGCAAAGCGGCTCTTGATGAAGAACTTTTTGCTCCCCAGACCTTCGAGACACTCAACCTTGGACATGGTGTGAGAGGGCTCGGGCAGCGATACCTGTGGCGCGGATACAGGGTCCTGCTGTGCAGGGGGCACTGCCGATTCCTCGGGCGACCGGGCTGCGCCAGAGCGCGCGGGGCCGACCGTTTCGTGCGGCACCGTTGGCTGCGCCTCGGCAGCCGCGGCCTTCTTGAGGTACCTGTCCCAGGCGCCGGCTTCCTCAGTTCAGCGAGGTCCGGCGTCTTGGCCCCGATGGGCCCGCTGGTGGTGATGATCTCTGAGGCGGCCTCGTCCCCCCTCAATGCTCCGCCGCACTCTCCTCGTGGGGCACGGGAGCACCACATTTAACAGGCGACTCAACTGCCGAGGGGCAAGACGTACAGATTGGCGTGATCCAATTCAAAAACTGGCGAAGAACGCCGGCCGCGGTGTGCGACCCGGGCAAGCGCCGATCTATAAGTCGGACGGCTGGGATCTCCCACACACGGGCTGTCTGATCCCTGTCGCCCCGCTCCCAGGTCCGAAGCCACCGAAGTACACCGATCCCGGAACACCCCCACGCCGGTGGGGAGGACGGCACTCCGGACGGAGCCGTCCGCAAGGGCAGCGGAACACCCCCACGCCGGTGGGGAGGACTCCGACATCGGGCCGAAGGTGAGCACGCCCGGCGGAACACCCCCACGCCGGTGGGGAGGACCGCGTCCAGCGCCGTGTCATCCCACCGGACGGCGGATCACCCCCACGCCGGTGGGGAGGACTTCAGGGTGAGTGACGGGACTTGAACCAGATCCGGATCACCCCCACGCCGGTGGGGAGGACGACGAGTTCGCCCTGATCATGACCGGCGACGACGGAACACCCCCACGCCGGTGGGGAGGACTCACCCCCGAGCCCCGTGAGCCCATCGCGTCTCGGAACACCCCCACGCCGGTGGGGAGGACGAGGCAGTCGTCTGGGTGGATGGCCGTCTCGACGGAACACCCCCACGCCGGTGGGGAGGACGCACTCGACGTTCTCGGCAGCATCGACAACGCAGGAACACCCCCACGGCGGTGGGGAGGACAACGATCGGGGCTCGGGGGGCTAGCCCCGCAACGGAACACCCCCACGCCGGTGGGGAGGACACGAGGGCGTGTTCCTCGTCAGAGAGCAGCGTCGGAACACCCCCACGCCGGTGGGGAGGACGCGGGCGTGACGGCTTGCGCTGCGGTCAACGTCGGAACAACCCCCACGCCGGTGGGGAGGACATCAGCATGCTGCTGCGGAGCGGCGAGGTCTCCGGAACACCCCCACGCCGGTGGGGAGGACGGGTCATTCTCGGGCACGCCAGCCCCCTATTCGGAACACCCCCACGCCGGTGGGGAGGACTACCCGCGCCTGCGCCAGGGCTACGCCGCAGCCGGAACACCCCCACGCCGGTGGGGAGGACTTCTTGGCGATCGCGTCGCGCTGCCCGGCGAGCGGAACACCCCCACGCCGGTGGGGAGGACATCGGCGGGACGGTGACGGCCTCGGCGTTGGCCGGAACACCCCCACGCCGGTGGGGAGGACTGCGGCACCGAACGCGAAGGCCAGCGCGAAGCCGGAACACCCCCATGCCGGTGGGGAGGACGCCGCAGCGTTCGCCGCCGCCTCCAACTGGGCCGGAACACCCCCACGCCGGTGGGGAGGACGGGATGGGCGGAGCGGTGGCCGGGGTGAACTCCGGAACACCCCCACGCCGGTGGGGAGGACCCAGCCTGGGCAGTCCTCGGACCGAGATACACAGGAACACCCCCACGCCGGTGGGGAGGACATCGCAGGTGGGGACGCCGATAACAAGAAGTTCGGAACACCCCCACGCCGGTGGGGAGGACGCCCCCTGCCTCCAGAGATCCTCTTCCGAGTTCGGAACACCCCCACGCCGGTGGGGAGGACTCCTTCAGGCCGGTGACCATCTTCCACGGGAACGGAACACCCCCACGCCGGTGGGGAGGATGAGGCAAGCCTCGTCACCTCCCACGGTGCCGACGGACCCCAACGCCGGTGGGGAGGACGGGTTCAGCCCGGCGACCACGATGCAGCCAGCCGGAACACCCCCACGCCGGTGGGGAGGACTGGAGCACGTACACCAACGGCGCCTACAAGGACGGAACACCCCCACGCCGGTGGGGAGGACGGTGCGTCCGAGACGGACGCGGACGGGGACGGCGGAACACCCCCACGCCGGTGGGGAGGACAGCGACATGACCAAGGCCGCGAGCATCAACAACGGAACACCCCCACGCCGGTGGGGAGGAGTGCACCGTGTCTGAAGAGTTCAGCGGAAGTGTCGGAACACCCCCACGCAGGTGGGGAGGACTTCGGTGAGCTCGTCCACGCCGCACATCAGGTCGGAACACCCCCACGCCGGTGGGGAGGACGGCTCGTGCGCGTCCTGGATCGCCTCGTCGACCGGAACACCCCCACGCCGGTGGGGGAGGACTCAGCGGGCAGGCTGCCGATGCGGCGGGCGTCCGGAACACCCCCACGCCGGTGGGGAGGACGGCGGTGAGGAGCTTGCGACCGGGGCCGGAGCCGGAACACCCCCACGCCGGTGGGGAGGACGACGTGCTCTTCGAGATGGACGCTGCCCACGACGGAACACCCCCACGCCGGTGGGGAGGACTCCGGCCGACCCTCTCGCGCCCATGCCCACCCCGGAACACCCCCACGCCGGTGGGGAGGACGGGCGGAGGTGGTCCCGATTCCCAGCTTTCTGCGGAACACCCCCACGTCGGTGGGGAGGACCTATGACGACGGGATCGATCGGTCGTGAAGTCCGGAACACCCCCACGCCGGTGGGGAGGACACATCCTCGACTCCAAGGGGCAGCCCGGCGGACGGAACACCCCCACGCCGGTGGGGAGGACTGCTGTGTGGTCGCGGGTGGCGGCGGGTGGTGCGGAACACCCCCACGCCGGTGGGGAGGACCTGGACGGTCCGCACGCGGTTCACGCACTCGCCGGAACACCCCCACGCCGGTGGGGAGGACCCGCGCCCGGTGCCTTCCTCGTCGTCTTCCTCCGGAACACCCCCACGCCGGTGGGGAGGACCGGCCATCTGCGGGTGCGAGAAGCCCCGCAAGCGGAACACCCCCACGCCGGTGGGGAGGACGGCGGCCTCCAGGTGCTCGGCCAGGCTCTGAGCGGAACACCCCCACGCCGGTGGGGAGGACGTGTTCCATGCGCCGCTTGAGGCGGTGCATGCCGGAACACCCCCACGCCGGTGGGGAGGACGTCACCCACGGAGAGAACGGCTGGCACGTCCACGGAACACCCCCACGCCGGTGGGGAGGACTCCGCCGGGCTGGATCGACACCGCCCCCAACTACGGAACACCCCCACGCCGGTGGGGAGGACTCCACGTCCAGGAGGCGCGGGAGCTCTACCCGCGGAACACCCCCACGCCGGTGGGGAGGACATCATCCCGGTCGCTGCGATGATGACCGCGACCGGAACACCCCCACGCCGGTGGGGAGGACGTCGTACAGCGTCCCGTCAGGGCACCGCCCGTCGGAACACCCCCACGCCGGTGGGGAGGACACTTTGTGACCTGCACCTTAAGAGGTGCTTTGCAGGTTCTTTGCCGAGGTGGATGCTGGGCGGCGGTGGGCCATGTGCTCACCGTACAAGGGGTTGTGAGGGGGTTTTGTCAGTGGCCTCTGATTGAGTCGGGGTGCACTGGATTCGAGGCGAGGGTGTGAGGGCTGCGGGATGACGCGTGGGTCGTGTGAGGTTCCGGATGAGTCGGTGTGGGCCAAGTTGCGTGGTCTTGATCCGTCGCTTCCGCCGTATCCGCTGGTGCGGCATCTGCTGGATGCTGCGGCGATGGCCTTGTGCCTGTGGGATCGCTATCTCTCCGACAGCCAGCGGCGGTGCATCGCCGAAGGGCTGGGGCTGGCGGATGACCTTGAACGGGCGCGGGCCCTGGTGGGGTTGTGTGCGGGCTTGCATGACATCGGCAAGTTATCCGGGTTCCAGTTCTGTGATGCCCGCGGCCGTGAACACCTGAGCGAGGAACTCGTCCAGGATCCGGGGAACGTCGGGGTCGAGAAGCTGGCGCACGATGTGGCCGGCATGGTGGCAGCACCGGCGGTGCTTGCGGCGCTCGGGTTCGATGACGGCATGACCGAACGAGGGGCGACCGACCGGGTCGCGGAGATCATCGGGGGGCATCACGGGCGGTTCTACCGTCTGGAGCGCGACGTCACCGATGCCCCGCACTATCAGGCTCTCTTGGGCGGCTCAACGTGGGTGCGGCAGCGCGCTGCTCACGCGGCGGCGGTGTTCAGGGCGCTGCGGACCCCCCTTCCGCCGGCGCAGTTCAAGGCGCCCGTGGCGGTGCTGGTGACGGGGGTGGTGATCCTCGCCGATTGGCTGGTCAGCCAGGAGGACTTCCTCAAGCGCCGGCAGCGCCGGTTGGATGTCCCGCTGGAGCGGCACTTCGCCGAGGTCGGCGCTGAGGCGGCACAACTCGTGCGGGAAGCTGGCCTGCTGCCGGTGGAGCTGGAGCGCAAGGAGTTCGCGGCGGCGTATGCAATTGACGGGGAGCCCAATCCGCTGCAGCGATCGATCGCCCAGGAGCTGGCCATTGCCATTCCTGAGCGGCGGGAGGCACTTAGGAAGGCGGGGGTCTTGTTGGTCACCGCGGCGCCGGGGGACGGGAAGAGCGAGGCGGCCCTGGAGGCGGAGCGGGTGCTGTCTGCCGCCTTTGGGACACAGGGCTTTGCGTTCCTGCTGCCGACCATGGCCACCAGCGATCAGATGCATGCGCGGGTCGCCGGAGTGCTGGCTCGGCAGAACGCGAGCGGCGCCGGGCTGACCCTGACCCACAGCATGGCCTGGCTCAGCAGCGCGTACGCGGACGATGACCTCCGTCAGGGCCCGCGGGTGCTGGTCTGTGACGGGGAGGAGAGCCCAGGCGGTGGCCCGGGTCGGGATCAGGCTCGGATGAGGCCACGCCGGTGGCTGCGTGGGACTAAGCGGCCCTTGCTGGCTCAGTACACGGTGGGCACCGTGGACCAGGCGCTCATGGCGGTGCTGCCGGTACGGCACAACGCACTGCGGCTGCTGGCCCTTTCGGGCAAGACGTTCATTGTCGATGAGGCGCACGCCTACGACCCGTACATGCAGGTGCTGCTCGGACGGTTGCTGAACTGGCTGGGTGCGTACGGGGTTCCGGTGATCTTGCTGTCCGCGACGCTGCCGGCTTCGGTCAGCGACCGGCTGATCAAGGAATACCTGCAGGGTGCCGGACACCGGGCCACCGACCTCAAAAGGCAGTCGTTCACAGCCCCCTATCCGGGCTGGCTGTACGTAGATGCCCAGGGGGCGGCAGAGCGCACGGTCTCCTGTGTGGAGATGTCGAAGGTCCGCCAGGCAGAGCAGGCTGCCCAGCGGTCCATGGATCTGCAGATTCAGGTGGAGCCCGTGGTGGACAGCTCCTTCGGTGGCGCCCGGGCCCGGTTGGAGATCATCGAGCGCTGCCTGGAGCCGGTGGTCACGGAGGGCGGCTGTGCGCTCGTGGTGTGCAACACGGTGGGGGAGGCGCAGGCGACGTACACCCGGCTCCGAGCCCGCTTTGAGCGGCAGCGTTTGGCCGGCGAGGACTTGCAGTTGTTGCACGCTAGGTTCCCGGGCGATGTGCGAGAGGCGCGGACACAGGGCGTCACCTCTGGGATGGGACGTGGCGGACCGCGGCCGCGGCGCCGGATCATCGTGGCTACACAGGTGGTGGAGCAGTCGCTCGACCTCGATGCCGATGTGGTGATCAGCGACCTCGCCCCCCTGGCTCTTCTCCTGCAGCGGGCCGGGCGGTGCTGGCGCCACGAGACCTGGTGGGCCCGGCACGGGCGGCCCGACGGACGGCCGCGTCCCGCCTGGGCCGCCGCATCCGGTCCCCGGCTCGTCGTTCTGGATCCGCTGGCAGGCGGCGGCGCGGTCCCCAAGCAGTGGGGGACGGTGTATGCGGAGTTCCTGCTGATGGAGACCTCGCAGGTGCTTAAACGGCAGGGGACGCGGCCCGTCTCCGTGCCCGGTGAGGTCCAAGCTCTGGTAGAGGAGGTACACGGGGACTGCCCACATCGGTTCGACTGGGAGCACCCCGAGCAGTCTGCGGCCTGGTCGGCCTATGCCGGGGAGCGCCTTGCTCACCGAACCGCCGGGAGCGCTGTCGTCATTCCCCAGGCCCGCAGGGTCAAGGGACTGCGGTGGCTGCACCATCTGGATGGCACTGAGGACGAGTGGGAGGCAGCGACGCGGCTAGGGGCGGACTCCGTTCGCCTGCTGTGCGTCTACGAGCACCGCGATGGCGCGGTCACCCTCGACACGGCAGGCACCGACCCGTGGCCGGTGCCTGCCGCCGGCGGTCAGATGGGGATCGATGATGTACGGCACGTGATGGGCAAGACCATTCCGGTGCGGGGGGACTGGTTCCAGGGTGAGGAAAAAGCTCACCGGCCCCCGGCTGCTTGGGCCGACCATCCCATGCTCGGCGACCTCGTGGTCCTCACTCAGCCGGTACGCGATGGGCTAGTCCAGGCGGTCCGGGTCCGCGGGAAGAGCCTGCGGATGGATGAGGAGTTGGGGCTCGTCCGGGAATGATGGGGTGCGGCGCGGCTCATCCCGTATCCGCAGTGGCAGCAAGCAGAAGGCTACAGCCCAAGAACATTGCGGCTAGCGCGAGTTATGCCGAATCTGGGCTTGGAATGGCGTCGTTGAAAGGTGCTGAACACCTTCCCGTTTTAGGACACGGCAGGCGGTGACGTCTGCTCAACTGTCAGTCACGCATGCGGAGTGGGGCCGTTGTCAGTGGCGCCTGTTTGACTCTCGCAGTGAGGTTATTCACGCGAAGCGATGTGCATGGCCATGCCCGTTGCCGGGCTGGCAGGGGAGGGGTGAGGGCTAGTGGGGTTTGATCTACGGGATCAACCGTGGATTCCCGTCCGCCTGGCCGGGAGGTCGGTCCGGGTGGGTTTGCGAGAGCTCTTTCAACGCGCGCACGAGATCGAGGATGTAGAGCTCCCGGTGCCGCCGGCCGCCTCCGGGCTGTTGCGCATCCTGGCCGCGCTGACCGCGCGCATCGCTCACGACGGTGGTGTGCGATTAGGCGACGAGGCAGGCGCCGACGACATCGAGGACTGGTTCGCCCTGCGGTCGACGATCCTGGCGCGCAAGCGTTTCGATCCGCAGGCGGTGGATGTCTATTTCGACCAGGAGGCACTGGTCGGCCGGTTCGACCTCTTCGACACTCAGCGGCCCTTTCTCCAGGATCCGCGGCTGGTCGCAGAGTGTGTCGATGCCGGGGGGAAGCCCAATCCGTCCGGTGTGAACAAGCTCGTTCTCGGCCGCCCCACCGGAGTCAACGGGGCGGTGCTGTTCGGTCACTTCACCGACGGCGATCCAGTGCCGGTTGCGGCTGCGGAGGCAGCGTGGCATCTGATCGCGCAGCTGTACTACGGGCCCTCAGGGCAGTGCACACCGCGCCGGATCACCCCCCACAAGCCGGGAAACGGCGATGCGGGCCCGCTGCGCAAGAGCGTGTCGTTCCACGTCTGGGCGCCGGAACTGTTCACCACGCTGGTCCTCGCGGTCCCCGCCCCTTTGGATACGCCTTCCCACTCTGGCGAGGACCTCTGCCCGTGGGAGGGCCCGCTCCCCGATCCTGCCGCCCCCACCGCACTGAGCTGGCCAGGCCGGCTGCTTACCGGCCGGGCGCGGCACGCCGCCCTGCTGATGCCCTCCGGCGACCACACCTCGGTCAGCGACGCGTATGTGACGTGGTCCACCCATCAACCCCCGCCCGCGACCCCGGACCCGTACGTGGTGCTGGACATGCCCAAGGCCGGCGGTGCCCCCTATGCCCGGCCTGCCGATGGGCAGCGCGCTCTGTGGAGGGACCTGGACGCGCTACTGCTGACGGGTAGCCCTCAGGCAAAGCGGCCCTACATTTTCGAGGACTTGCCCCGCGCGCTGCGCCCCGCCCTGCGGGTACGCGCCTACGGCTTTGACCAGGACGGGCAGCAGAAGGACCACGGCTGGTATGAGGCGACTACGCCGCCGGTCCTGGGCTGGCAGCAGGACACCAACGAGGAGATGGCCTTGCATGTGGCCCGCTGTCACCAGGCCGCCGAGGAGGTAGGCGGGCGGCTGCAGTATGCGGCCCGGCTGGCCTGGAAGCTGACCACCGATGCGGGAGATGACCCGTCGGCGAAGGTGCGGCTGGATGCCAAGAAGCCGGGGCCGTGGGCCGGACAGGCGCTTGCCCGCTACTGGCCCGCCGCCGAAGGCGTGTTCTGGCAGCTGGCCCGTCCAGAGCAGTGCGAAGTCCCGCCTCATGCTCCGTTCGTGCGGGCCGCGCTGAACGCGCTCGATGAGGCGCTGGGATCCGCGCGAGCCGATGTGCGGACAGCGCGGGCACGCAGCCGCGCCCGCGCCACGCTCCGTTCGCTCATTCCCGCCAGCTCTCCCAGCGAACTGAGGACGTGAGATGACTTCATCCACCGCGCCGCCCAAGACAGCGAAGCAGCAGCGGATCGAACGCTGCGATGACTTCGTCGGCTATGTCCTTGGCCTGTGCCGGGACAAGAAGACGCAGGCCGACCTGCGTACCGGGCTCGGCCTGCCCGTTGAGCGTTGCAACTACCTGCACCGTTACCTCGTGCCCCGGCTGCCTCAGGAGGGGCAGCCAGCGGATGTCCGGCGGGCACACTACGCGGTTGCGGCACTCATTGCTGGGCGGCCGCGCAGCGCGCGGGACGCCGATGCAGCCGCCGTTGCGGCCGCGGCGGAATCCTCCGATACCCAGCTCGTCCAGGAGTGGTGGAAGCGGCCCAACCTGGGAGCCTCGCTGGCCCACGTGGTGAACAAGCAGGCCCTCAAGCCCGCGTCGGCCGAGGGCGATCTGCACCTGATGACCCGCCAAAGCAGCGACGCGATCCACCCGCGACTACCCGCGCTGACCCGGCACCTGCTCAACAGCGGGGCGAGCGTGGACTGGGCCGTCCTGCTCGATGACCTGGCCTGGTGGAACCAGGACCGGGACCGGATCGCCACGCGCTGGCTGGAGAGCTACTTCCGCGCGCGCACCTTCGAAGACCTCGACGACTCAGCCAAGGAGCACCACTAGTGTCACTGTTCGTTGATTTCAGCGCCGTTCAGGCGGTCCCGGCCGCCAACCTCAACCGTGACGATCTTGGCTCGCCGAAGACCGTGACCTACGGCAACGCCTCCCGCATCCGCGTCTCCAGCCAGTCCTGGAAGCGGGTCATCCGCCACGGCGTGGAGCAGGATCTGGGGGAGCGAGCTGCCCGCACCCGCCTGGTGCCGATCAAGGTCAAGGAAGCGCTGCAGAGGCAGGGCTGGCCGGCGGAGCTGGCCGAGTTCGCCGGCGCCCAAGTCGCCGCGAGCGCAGGGAAGAAGCCCCTCAAGACGGAGAAAGCCGGGCACACCTCGGTGTTGCTCTTCCTGCCGGAGACCGGCATCGAGGAGTTGACCGCCGTGTGCTCCGAACACCGTGATGGGCTGGAGAAGGGACTGAGCAAGAAGAACCCCGGCGCGCTGCTGCCCACCGCCCGCATCGAGGGGATCCTCAAACGGCGCACCGCCTCCATCAGCCTGCTCGGCCGCATGCTCGCCGAGCTCCCGGGCGCCAACGTCGACGGAGCCGCCCAGGTCGCCCACGCCTTCACCACCCACGCCAGCGAACCCCAGCGGGACTACTTCACGGCAGTGGACGACTGGTTGGGGGAGAGCGAGACCGGCAGCGGCCACCTGGACACGGCCGAGTTCAGCGCAGGTGTCTTCTACCGCTTCGCCACCGTCAACGTCACCGACCTGCTCACCAATCTGGAGGGCGACCTCAAGGCCGCTCGGACCGTTCTGGCGTCCTTCGCGGATCAGTTCCTGATGTCGCTGCCGCAGGCCAAGAAGAACAGCACGGCACCCCACACAATTCCCGACCTCGCCTACCTCGCCGTGCGCACCCAGCGGCCCATCTCGCTGGCCGCAGCCTTCGAAACACCCGTCACTGCCGATCGCGCCGGCGGCTACTCCGCGCGCTCCCGCCAGGCCCTGGCCGCCTACGCCAGTGACATCAACCGCCTGACAGGCAACCGCAACCGGCCCTTCCACGGCCACGCCGGCATCAGCGCACCCCTGCTGGAGGGCCTCGGGAGTGCGTATGAGTCCTTCCCCGACCTGATCGAGGCGGCCACCGAAGCCGCGCTGCCCGAGCCGGGGGAGCAGCAGTGAGCGGAATGCTGCTGCGGCTGGCCGGACCTCTGCAATCGTGGGGTGAGCGCTCGGCGTTCACCCCCGTACGCGACACGGCGTCCTTCCCCACACGTTCCGCGCTGATCGGCATGTTCTGCGCGGCTCAAGGGCTGAGCCGCGATGCGTGCGACGAAGAGCTGGCCCGCTGCGCCGGCCTGGAGTTCACCATCCGCATCGACCGCCCCGGCGTCCGCATGATCGACTATCACACCGTCGGCGGCGGCCAGCCCAAGCACCTGACCGCCGCCACCAGCGGCGGCGACCACAAAGGTGATGCCGTGATCACCCGGCGCCACTACCTGTCGGACGCAGTGTTCACCCTCGCCGTCACCGGCCCGGACGATGACATCGCCCGCATCGCCGCCGCCCTCCACCAGCCTTGCTGGGCACCCTACTTGGGGCGTGGCTCCTGCGTGCCCGACGAGCCGTTCCTGCTGCGCGCCCGTGTGGAGGATCCCGTGCGCGAACTGATGGAACGCGTCCCGCTCAGCCTCCCCAAGGCCAGCGAGTACACCCCGCCTTTCGAGGGGGCGGACATCCCGGTGGACTTCCTCTGGGAGCGCTACCGACACCGTCAGCTGCCCGACGACGCCGTCACCCTCACCGCCAACGACATCCCGGTCAGCTTCGCCCAGCACCACCGAAGCCACGGCAAACGCAGCATTCACCGCACCACCGAGCCGTTGCCCGCCGACCTGTACGGCGACCACGCCACCCTGCACCAGCGGCTGATCGACTACGCCAAGAAGGACGCATGAACATCACCGCGAACCTTGCCCGCATCCGCCTCAACCCGCACAGCCGAGAGGTCCAGCGCGATCTGCGCGATGCCACCCAGATGCACAAGACCCTCATGCGTCTGGTCCCCGACGCCCTCGGCGCCACCCCACGCCAGGACACCGGACTGCTCTTCCGCCTGGACGAAACCCAAGACGACAGCACCCTGCTCGTCCAGGCCAGCACACGCCTCGATCCCAGCCGTCTGCCCACGGGATACGGCCACACCGAGGTCAAAACCTTGACATCCCTGTTTGCTGCCCTGCGCACCGGACTTGCCGTCCGCTACCGCATCACCGTCAACCCCGCCAAGCGCGAACGCCTGCCACGGGACCAGAAGAACCAATGCGGCAAGATCGTGCCGCTGGCCGGGCCAGAAGCAGATCAGTGGTGGACCCGCCGCGCCACCGAAGCTGGCCTGCACCTCAACGCCATGCTGCCTACACCCCAGCGCCCCGTACGGCCCCGCACGACGGTCGCCGCCTCCATGCGCCACAGCCTCATCCGCTACGACGGCACCGCCACGGTCACCGATCCCGAAGCCCTTGCCACCGCGCTGCTCACCGGTATCGGACGCGGCAAGTCCTATGGCGCGGGCCTGCTCAGCCTGGCCCCTGCCAACAGCGGGTGAGCGCCCCCGGACGCGGCGGCGACGCCCGCAAACGACTCGCCGCCCCCACCCTCGCCATGCTGCCCCGCGTCGCCGACAACCTCTCCTTCCTCTACCTCGATATGGTCCGCGTCGTCCAGGACGACACAGGCGTCTGCGCTCAGATCCAAGTCGACGACGACCACACCGACACCGTCTATATCCCCACCGCCGCCCTCTCCTGCCTCCTGTTGGGTCCGGGCGTCTCCATCACCACCAGAGCGCTGGCGACCCTAGCCCGTCACGGCACCAGCGTGCTCTGCACCGGATCGGGAGGCGTCCGCGCCTACGCCGCGATCCTCGCCGACTCCCTGACCACCCACTGGCTCGAGCAGCAGGTGCGTGCCTGGAGCGACCCGGACCGCCACCTCGACGTGGCCATCCGCATGTACGCGATGCGCTTCGACGACGACATACCCGAGAACGTGAACCTTGCCAAACTGCGCGGCATGGAGGGTCACCGGATGAAATCCCTCTACCGCATCCTTGCCCAGCAACATGGCATCGGCCGCTTTCGCCGCAACTACCACCCCGACCAGTGGCACGAGCAGGACCCCGTCAACCTCGCTCTGTCCGCTGCCAACACCTGCCTCTACGGCATCGTCCACGCCGCCGTCCTTGCCCTTGGCTGCTCACCCGCACTCGGTTTCGTCCACGCTGGCAAGCAACACGCCTTCGTCTACGACATCGCTGACCTATACAAGGCGCAGATCACCCTGCCGGTTGCCTTCTCCCTGCACCAATCGGACAATCCCGAGCCAGAAGCCCGCCGCAAGTTCCGCGAAGAGCTCCGCCTTGTTCGCCTCCTGCCCCGTATCGTCCAGGACCTCCAAACCCTTCTGACCCCTGGAGCGGACATCACGGATCGGCTGGACCAGCAGGATGTCGACATGGTGTACCTGTGGGACCCGCAGACGGGCACCCTCCCCGCCGGTGTCAACTACGCCGGGGAGGACACCTGACATGCCCGCCATGCTGGTCATCGCCACCACAGCCGTCCCCGACTACCTGCGCGGCGCCCTCAGCCGCTGGACCACCGAGGTCGTCCCCGGCATCTTCGTCGGCACTGTCTCTGCCCGCGTACGCGAAGAACTCTGGAAAGCCGTCACAGACGCAGTCGGCGATGGCGCCGCCGTCCTCGTCCACCCCTCTGCCACCGAACAGGGATACGCCATCCGCACGGCCGGAACGCGCCGCCGGGTGCCTGCTGACTTCGACGGTCTAACACTGATGCGCATGACCGCATTGCCACAACAACCCAAATAGCCTCCATCAGGTGGAGTTGGCCCCCCCCGGGCTGGGTGGATCAGTCGTTCCCGCCGCCATATGCGCCTTCCCCTCCCCGTATAGCCAGAACGCCCTGCTTTCGAGGCTATCGAGGGGAGGCACTGGTGACAGGTATGCGGCAAAGCTGCCAGTCTCTGTCCAGATCCGCTCGCACCCTGTGCAGTGTGCGAGCGGTGGTCGGCCCTCGCCGCCGTGAATGTCGATCTTCCCTCCGCAGCCGCACGCCCGTTCCAAGGTGCGACGCTGCGCGGCGATGTCGAGGGCCCGCTCCACACGCTCGGACGCTCCTGCCGCCACGGTGCCGACGTGGGCCCGCTGCTCGTCTGTGAGAGCGGTGAACGGGCCTCCCGCGCCTTCGATGCGGGCGAGGAGCCAGAGTGCGGTGTTCGGCGCGGAGCGGGCTCCGTTGTACCGCCAACGGTGGGGGTCGGCGGCGTCCTTCATGGCGAGGAGCTCGCGGCGGATGCGGTCCGAGGACGGGTAGGTCTTGGGCAGGAGTGAGCGCTGCACCTCGGCCGCGGTGACGTCGGCACAGTCGACGAGTGCGCGTGTCGAGGATCGGGATGCGCAACGGGGCCGGCCGTTCGCCGAGTTGGATCGGGTCGCGTTCCTGGGAGCGGAGGTGTGCGGCCATGTGCCGCTCGTACGTGGCCTGTTCGTCGTCGTGGTGGTAGAGGGCGACGAGGTGGCCGCGGAGTCCGATGCCGAATCCGTTGTGGACGGTGGGGGCGCCGAGGGCGTCGTGGAGGTCTCGCCAGTGCAACGCGATGGGGCGGAGGTGGGTGGCGGTGGTGGTCATCGCTGCTCCTGCGGCGGCTGGGGCGGTACGGTGATCAGCACCTGAGGGGCGTCCTGCTCTGGGGAGACTGTGAGGGCGCCCCTTCGTCATGGCTAGCGGCGGCGGGAGGGGGCCCGTACGGCGACTGCCAGGCGGGCCGGTCCGGGCGCTTGGCTGGCGTGCCGTCGTCCTCGACGAGTCCCGCTTCGCGCATGGTCGGGAACGTCTGGCCGACCTCTTCCAGGAGCGGCCGGGCAGCTTCCGCGTAGGCCCGCATGACCGCGGTCATGGCCTCCTGGAAGTCGCGGATCCGGTCTGCGACGGCGCGGGCGCTCTGCTCGTCGTAGATCGCCCGTTAGACGAGCGGTACATGTCCTCGAACATCCCCGCCGAAAACAGTGCCTCCCGTTGCTCGGCCCGGAACGCGAACACACTCCGCTCAGGTATCAACTCCCGGCAGGTTTCCCATACATCAGGTCCCACCGGCACTCCGGTCCACTCACCCTGCATACCCACCGGACTGGCCCCGGACCGCATGATCCAGGACCAGAACAGCCCAACATTTTCAGTGATCTCCTCGGCGATGTTTTCTGCGACTGCGGCAGTGGGTGCTCCGAGCTGGCTTCCCTCTACGGCTGGGCGGGCGTGGCCTCCCCAAACAGCGGCGTTGCTCGCTTTGGCGGCCCCTCGCTTTAGAGACCTTGACGAGATAGATCATCTTTTCGAATGTGACCAGAGAATCGTCGGAGGGGGCACGCTGCTCTGTTCGGGGTCAGCGCTAACAGCCATACAGGCAAGCCTTGTTGTGGGCAGTTGGCGTAATCAATCATTCTGCGGTGCTGACCAATCGTGTGCGGATGTGATTTGCTTTCCTCGTGTGCGTGTCGGGGTAGGGGAGTCGTGTGTGAGTGGGGGCGGCAAGAGGTGCCTGTTGTCTTAGGTAGGACGCACAAGATCCTGATCGGTGTGGTCGTGGCCGGTGCGGTCGTCATCGCCGGCATCGGTTTCGCGGGGTCGTACGCGGCCGTGCGCGAACTCGCCGAGCAGAAGGGCTTCGGCAGCTTCTCGGCTGTCTTCCCGATCGGCATCGACGCGGGCATCTGCGTCCTGCTGGCGCTCGACCTCCTCCTCACCTGGATCCGCATCCCCTTCCCGCTGCTGCGCCAGACGGCGTGGCTCCTGACGGCGGCGACGATCGCCTTCAACGGCGCGGCGGCCTGGCCCGACCCGCTGGGCGTGGGCATGCACGCCGTCATCCCGATCCTGTTCGTGGTCGCCGTCGAGGCGGCGCGGCACGCGGTGGGCCGGATCGCGGACATCACGGCCGACAAGCACATGGAGGGCGT